>NZ_JAVDUT010000019.1:0-1312 GCF_031456475.1 Rhodococcus sp. 3258 | reverse complement strand
CTCAGTGATACTGGAGTTGTTCGTCGAGGTGGAAGGTATGACTCGTTTCCGCTCTGACGCCGATGGCTGTCTTTCATGTGATGTGTCGGCCTTCGCCTCGACGGACATCGTTCACACGCGACCGGTGGGCGGAGTGACTTGATAGGAGCCTGACCAAAGAGTCCCGTCACTGTGTTGTCCGCCGTCCCGGCCGGTGCGTGGTCACCTGTCGAAGGGATAACCAGTGTCCAGCATGACCGAAAACCCACCCGATGTCAGCCTCACCGTCATTGCAGGCATCGATACTCACAAAGACACCCACCACGCGGCGATCATCGACCACCTCGGCCGCAAAGTCTGCGATCGAGAGTTCCCGGCAACCGGCGCCGGCTACCGCGCACTGCTGGCATGGTTGATCGGGACCGGCATCGTCGTCCGAGTCGGAATCGAAGGCACCGGAAGCTACGGCTCCGCGCTGACCACGGTCCTTCTCGCAGCGGGCCTCGAGGTCGTCGATGTCGACCGCACCGACCGCCGCTCGCGGCGCTTTCACGGCAAATCCGATCCGCTCGATGCTTACAGTGCTGCTCGCATCGCTGCGGCCGGGCTGGCTCGCACGATTCCGAAGACCCACGACGGGGACGTCGAGGCAATTCGGTTCCTGCACAACGCTCGTCGCTCCGCGGTGAAAGCTCGCGCCGAGGCGATCACAGGTCTCAAATCTGCCGTCGTCAACGCGCCCGAACCGATTCGAGAACAGCTCCGGGGTCTGACCACAGTCGCATTGATCGACGCATGCGCAGCACTGCGCCCGACCGCCGTCACTCCAGGTGCACTGACCGCGGCGATCAAGACTGCACTGCGGTCGGTGGCGCGACGGATCCAGCTCCTCGACGCCGACATCAAAGCACTCGACAAAAATCTCGCAGTGCTCATCGACGATGCCGCCGAAGACCTCGTCGGCCGGTTCGGGGTGGGCTACGAAACAGCAGCACAGTTGCTGATCACCGTCGGTGACAACCCCCACCGCGTCAGCACCGAAGCAGCATTCGCCAGCCTCTGCGGTGTCGCACCCCTACCCGCGTCCTCGGGCAAAACCACCCGCCATCGACTCAACCGCGGCGGCAACCGGCAGGCCAACCGAGCGTTGCACGTCATCGTCATGGCCCGCCTCAAATACGACACCCGCACCCAGCAATACCGCGACCGACGACTCGCTGAAGGCAAGAGCAAACGCGACATAATCCGCTGCCTCAAACGAGCCGTCGCCCGCGAAATGTTCCAACTTCTCACCCAGAAAACTGCCACTTGACACTCATAGGAGCATCACATG
>NZ_JAVDUT010000017.1:0-2439 GCF_031456475.1 Rhodococcus sp. 3258 | reverse complement strand
ACTCGTGTGTTGTTTCAGATATTGCACAGTGGACGCGTAGCTTCTTTGTGGTAAGTCCTCGGCCTATTAGTACCAGTCACCTGCATACATTGCTGTACTTCCAGTTCTGGCCTATCAACCCGGTGGTCTGCCGGGGGCCTTACCCCCTCGAGGGGGTGAGAAACCTCATCTTGGAACAGGCTTCCCGCTTAGATGCTTTCAGCGGTTATCCCTTCCGAACGTAGCCAACCAGCGGTGCTCCTGGTGGAACAACTGGCACACCAGAGGTTCGTCCGTCCCGGTCCTCTCGTACTAGGGACAGCCTTCCTCAAGTTTCTTACGCGCGCGGCGGATAGAGACCGAACTGTCTCACGACGTTCTAAACCCAGCTCGCGTGCCGCTTTAATGGGCGAACAGCCCAACCCTTGGGACCTACTCCAGCCCCAGGATGCGACGAGCCGACATCGAGGTGCCAAACCATCCCGTCGATATGGACTCTTGGGGAAGATCAGCCTGTTATCCCCGGGGTACCTTTTATCCGTTGAGCGACACCGCTTCCACTTGCCGGTGCCGGATCACTAGTCCCGACTTTCGTCCCTGCTCGACTTGTCAGTCTCACAGTCAAGCTCCCTTGTGCACTTGCACTCGACACCTGATTGCCAACCAGGCTGAGGGAACCTTTGGGCGCCTCCGTTACATTTTAGGAGGCAACCGCCCCAGTTAAACTACCCACCAGGCACTGTCCCTGAACCAGATCATGGTCCGAGGTTGAGGTATCCAATACGATCAGAGTGGTATTTCAACAACGACTCCACAGTAACTGGCGTCACCGCTTCACAGTCTCCCACCTATCCTACACAAACCGAACCGAACACCAATACCAAGCTGTAGTGAAGGTCCCGGGGTCTTTTCGTCCTGCCGCGCGTAACGAGCATCTTTACTCGTAATGCAATTTCGCCGAGTCTATGGTTGAGACAGCTGAGAAGTCGTTACGCCATTCGTGCAGGTCGGAACTTACCCGACAAGGAATTTCGCTACCTTAGGATGGTTATAGTTACCACCGCCGTTTACTGGGGCTTAAATTCTCAGCTTCGCCATTACTGGCTAACCGGTCCTCTTAACCTTCCAGCACCGGGCAGGCGTCAGTCCGTATACATCGTCTTACGACTTCGCACGGACCTGTGTTTTTAGTAAACAGTCGCTTCTCACTGGTCTCTGCGGCCCACACCAGCTCACACTGCAAGAGTGATCACCGGCAGGGGCCCCCCTTCTCCCGAAGTTACGGGGGCATTTTGCCGAGTTCCTTAACCATAGTTATCTCGATCGCCTTAGTATTCTCTACCTGACCACCTGTGTCGGTTTGGGGTACGGGCCGTGTAACAACTCACTAGAGGCTTTTCTCGGCAGCATAGGATCACTGAATTCGCCTCAATCGGCTACGCATCACCTCTCAGGCTTCATGAACGGCGGATTTGCCTACCGTTCGCCCTACAGGCTTACACCAGTACAACCACTGACTGGCCCAGCTACCTTCCTGCGTCACCCCATCGCTTGGCTACTACCAGATCAGGTCCCACGCATCCACCACACGCCTCACTCTCGAAAGAGATCGGTCATCTGGATTCAGGGTGGTTAGTGTCACTGATTCACCATGGGCGCGGTTACACGGGTACGGGAATATCAACCCGTTGTCCATCGGCTACGCCTGTCGGCCTCGTCTTAGGTCCCGACTCACCCTGGGCGGATTAACCTGGCCCAGGAACCCTTGGTCATTCGGCGGACGAGTTTCTCACTCGTCTTTCGCTACTCATGCCTGCATTCTCACTCGCGCAGCCTCCACACCTGGATCACTCCGATGCTTCCATGGCTGCACGACGCTCCCCTACCCACCCACACACCTGGCTGAACCCTCGCAAGGATTCAGCGGGCTATTGTGTGAGTGCCGCAGCTTCGGTGGTGTACTTGAGCCCCGCTACATTGTCGGCGCAGGATCACTTGACCAGTGAGCTATTACGCACTCTTTCAAGGGTGGCTGCTTCTAAGCCAACCTCCTGGTTGTCTTCGCGACCCCACATCCTTTTCCACTTAGTACACGCTTAGGGACCTTAGCTGGCGATCTGGGCTGTTTCCCTCTCGACTACGAACCTTATCGCCCGCAGTCTCACTGCCACGCTCTCACTCACCGGCATTCGGAGTTTGGCTGATTTCGGTAAGCTTGTAGGCCCCCTAGACCATCCAGTAGCTCTACCTCCGGTGAGAAACACGTGACGCTGCACCTAAATGCATTTCGGGGAGAACCAGCTATCACGGAGTTTGATTGGCCTTTCACCCCTACCCACAACTCATCCCCTCAGTTTTCAACCTAAGTGGGTTCGGTCCTCCACGACGTCTTACCGTCGCTTCAACCTGGCCATGGGTAGATCACTCCGCTTCGGGTCTAGAACACGCCACTACACCACA
>NZ_JAVDUT010000016.1:0-31797 GCF_031456475.1 Rhodococcus sp. 3258 | reverse complement strand
CCCCTCCACCACCCCCACCCCCGGGGCCCCCCCCGCCCCCGTCCCCCCCGCGGGGCCGGCCGGCCCCCCCGGGGGGCGGGGGTGGTGGTGTTTTTCCCCCCCCCCCCCCCAAAAACCCCCCCACCACTGCGCAGCATTTGGTCTGCGTGACGGCACCAGTTGGGGCCGCGTTCACCATTCGTTAGCCGCGACTGAGCACAGTCCTCGCGGTGAGTGCAACAACCGAACGAGTGCTGCCCACGGCAGGCAAGAAGAGCTTCTTCTCGCGGCCGTGGACCGATTACGCACTGTTCCTGATTCTCGTGGGACCCAACCTGGTTCTGTTGGCGGTCTTCACGTACCGCCCGTTGGTGGAGAACTTCCAGTTCTCGTTCTTCGACTGGAACCTGTCCTCGCCCACGTCCACGTTCGTCGGATTCGAGAACTACCGCGAGTGGGCCGCCCGTGACGACACGTGGCAGATCGTCGGCAACACTGTCGTGTTCACCGTGGCCGCCGTCGTCGGCTCGCTGGTGCTCGGTCTGATACTCGCGCTGCTGCTCGATCGTAAACTGCGGGGCCGCAACTTCGTTCGCTCCGCAGTGTTCGCGCCGTACGTGATCTCCGGTGCCGCGATCGGTATCGCATTCCAGTTCGTCTTCGATCCCAACTTCGGACTCGTCCAGGACCTGATGCGCAGATTCGGCCTCGGTGCGGTCCCGGATTTCTATCAGGATCCGAAATGGGCGATGGTCATGATCACCGTCACCTACTTGTGGAAGAACCTGGGCTACACCTTCGTCATCTATCTCGCGGCGCTGCAGGGCGTGCGCAAGGAATTGATGGAAGCGGCCGAGATCGACCAGGCCGGCCGCTGGACCACGTTCCGGAAAGTGCTTCTACCGCAACTGCGTCCGACGACGTTCTTCCTCTCGATCACGGTGTTGCTCAACTCCCTTCAGGTCTTCGACATCATCAACGTCATGACGCGCGGTGGCCCACTGGGCACCGGAACCACCACGATGGTCTACCAGGTCTACGAGGAAACGTTCCGCAACTTTCGGGCCGGCTACGGGGCGACCGTCGCGACCATCCTGTTCCTCGTGCTGTTGATCGTCACTCTCGTACAGGTACGAATCATGGATCGGGACGATCAGCGATGACCTTGGTGAGCAAGCCCGATGCTGCAGTCCCGGAAAAGCCTTCGCTCGGTCGGGACCCGCAGCGCACGCGTCGCAGCGCGAATGTCCTCGGCTACGCGGCGATGGTTGCCGTCCTGCTGATGATCGGCCTGCCGCTGTTCTGGATTCTGGTCACCTCGTTCAAGGACCGCCCGGACATCTACGTTCAGCCGGTCACGTGGTGGCCCAGCAGTTTTCATCCGCAGAACTACAACGAGGCGACGACGGAGGTGCCGTTCTTCACGTACCTGCGCAACTCGATCGTCATCACCACGGCGGTCGCGTCGATCAAGTTCGTCCTCGGTGTGCTCAGTGCGTACGGCCTGGTGTTCCTGCGCTTTCCGGGCAAGAACATCGTCTTCCTCGTCATCATTGCCGCGCTGATGGTGCCCAACCAGATCACCGTCATCTCCAACTACTCGCTCATCTCCGAGCTCGGTTGGCGAAATTCGTTTCAGGGCATCATCATTCCGCTGGCAGGCGTTGCATTCGGTACCTTCCTGATGCGTAACCACTTCCTGTCGCTGCCACCGGAGATCATCGAGGCCGCGCGCATGGACGGCGCGGGCCCGGTGCGGTTGATGTTCCGCGTCATCCTGCCGCTGTCGGGTCCGACGATGGTGGCGTTCGCGATCATCACCATCGTCACCGAATGGAACGAATACCTCTGGCCGTTCCTGATGTCCGACGACTCGTCGGTTGCTCCGCTCCCGGTCGGCCTGACGCTGCTCCAGAACAGCGAGGGCTACACCAACTGGGGAGCGGTCATGGCCGCGACAGTGCTCACCATTCTGCCGATTCTTCTCGTCTTCCTCGTCCTGCAGCGCCACATGATCAAGGGCCTCACCTCCGGTGCGGTCAAGGGCTGATCCACCTCACTATCAGGAGTCGAACACCATGGCACACATCATCAATCGGCGTGGCTTCCTCACGCTCACCGGTGCGGCTGCGGCCGCCGCAGCCCTCGCAGCGTGCAGCGGTCCCGGATCGGGCTCGTCCGGCGGCGGCGGTGTCGAAGGCGATGCGAACACCATCAACTTCTGGTCGAACCACCCGGGCAAGTCCCAGGAATTCGAGAAGGAGCTGATCTCGCGGTTCCAGGCGCAGAACCCCGGACTGACGGTCAATCTCATCGACGGCGGCAAGAACTACGAGGAGGTGTCGCAGAAGTTCAACGCGGCGCTCTCGGGCAACGATGTGCCCGACGTCGTCGTACTCTCGGATGTCTGGTGGTTCAACTACGCACTCACCGGTGCGATCGAGCCCCTCGACAAGCACTTCTCTGCGGCCGGGGTCGACCAGTCCGATTACGTGGATTCGCTTCTTGCCGATTACAACTGGAACGGGAGCCACTGGGCTCTGCCGTACGCTCGCTCCACCCCGCTGTTCTACTACAACAAGGCCGTCTGGTCGGCAGCCGGCCTGCCCGATCGCGGACCGGCCACGTGGCAGGAATTCGACGAGTGGGGTCCGCGCATCCAGGCCGTCGTCGGAAACGGCAAGCTCGCCCACGGCTGGGGCAACGCCGTCGACTATCTCGGGTGGACGTTCGAGGGACCTATCTGGACGTTCGGCGGATCGTACTCCGATCAGTTCGAGCTGAAGTTCGACGACCCCAATACCATTGCGGCAGGCAAGTTCCTGCAGGACATGATCCACACCAAGAAGTACGCGGCGGTCTCCAACGACATCGCCAACGACTTCGCCGCGGGCATCCTCGCCTCCACGATCGCCTCCACCGGAGACCTGTCCACCATCACCAAGGGTGCCGCGTTCGAGTTCGGTACGGCCTTCCTGCCGGCCACCGACGGTGCGCCCGGATGCCCCACCGGCGGCGCGGGTCTGGCCATCCCGGCCAAGATCTCCGACGAGCGAAAGGTGAACGCACTCAAGTTCATCGATTTCGTCACCAACGGTGCCAACACGGCCTACTTCTCGCAGAACACCGGGTACATGCCGGTCCGCAAGTCGGCGCAGCAGGACCCGTCGGAAATCGCGTTCCTCGAGGCCAACCCGAACGCGAAGACGGCCGTCGACCAGTTGGCGCGTACCCGATCCCAGGACGCTGCCCGCGTGTTCGTGCCCGGTGGCGACAAGATCATCGGTAGCGGTCTCGAGCAGATCGCTCTTCAGAATACCGATGTCGCAACGACATTCGCGTCCATCTCGGACCAATTGCAGCAGATCATCGACCGCCAGATCACCCCGAAGCTGCCGAAGTAATGGCGACCGTTCACTATGCGGGTGTCTCGCACAGATACCCGGGCGCGGACTCTCTCGCCGTCGACACGCTCGAACTCGACATAGCGGACGGCGAGTTCATCGTGCTGGTGGGGCCGTCCGGATGTGGAAAGTCGACGAGTCTACGGATGTTGGCCGGCCTCGAATCCGTCGAGAGCGGCCACATCGACATCGGCGGAGTGGACGTCACCTCGCTCGCCCCACGGGCGAGGGACGTCGCGATGGTGTTCCAGAACTACGCGCTGTACCCCAACATGACCGTCGGCGACAACATGGGCTTCGCACTGCGAAACGCGGGAATGAGCAAGGCCGACACAGCGGCTCGCGTACTGGACGCCGCGAGGATGCTCGAACTCGAGCCGCTGCTGGATCGCAAGCCCGGCAAGCTCTCCGGTGGGCAGCGGCAGCGTGTGGCCATGGGGCGAGCCATCGTTCGTCAACCCAAGGTGTTCTGCATGGACGAGCCGCTGTCCAACCTCGACGCCAAATTGCGAGTGTCGACGAGGGCCCAGATCGCCGGACTGCAGAAGCGATTGGGTACCACCACCGTGTACGTCACCCATGATCAGGTCGAGGCGATGACAATGGGTGACCGGGTTGCGGTGTTGCGGGACGGCAAGTTACAACAGATCGCCGCACCGCGGGAGCTGTACGACAACCCCGTCAACACCTTCGTCGCCGGGTTCATCGGGTCTCCCGGCATGAACCTCGTCGACGCTCCCGTGCACGAGGGCGCTGCGGTCCTCGGAGACGTTCGGATCCCTGTTCCGTCGTCGGCGGGCAACCGCGTCGTCGTCGGGGTTCGGCCGGAATCGTGGGAGCTCGTCGGCGAACATGCGGGTGGACTCCGGCTCACCGTCGAATTGATCGAGGAATTGGGTGCGGAGTCGTTCGTGTACGCCTCGGCACCCAACGCCGACGGTCAGTGGACGACGTCCTCGGGACGTATCTCGGTGAGGGTGGATCGCAAGCTGTCGGTCGCCCTCGCCGAGACCGTCCGGTTGAAGCCGGTGCTCGACGAACTGTTCTTCTTCGACTCCGCTACCGGCCTGCGGTTGTCCTGACGGGTTCGCCCAGATCCACCGGAAGTGTTGCCCACCCGTGCAATACGCGCGTGTCGCGACGGGTTCCCTCGCCTGCCGAACGTAGGTGGGGGAACCTGTCGAACAACGTCTTCAGACCCACCTCCGACTCTGCTTTGGCCAGAGCTGCGCCCAGGCAGTAGTGGCGTCCGCCGGAGAACGACAGGTGCTTACCCGCGTTGTCGCGGGTGACGTCGAACCGGTCGGGGTCCTCGAACACCAGCGGATCGCGGTTGGCACCGGCCAGCACGAGGACGACCAGTGAGTCCTTCGTGATCGGCACACCCTCTACGACGACGTCGTGCTTGGCCGCCCGAGCAGTCAGCTGAACGGGAGATTCCATCCGCAACATCTCGTCGATCGCGGTGGGCCAGTGCGATGGATCCTGTTGCAGCACAGCCAGTTGATCCGGATGATCGAGCAGGAGTTGGATGCCGCTGCCGAGCAGATTGACGGTTGTCTCGAACCCGGCCGCCAATACCAATCCTGCCGTGGCCCTGAGCTCTTCGTCGTTCAGGCCGATGCCCTCGTCCTCGGCGGCGATCAGTTGGCTCATCAGATCGTCGCCGGGGTTGCGGCGAAGCTCGGCGATGTGCTGCGAGAGCCAGGCGTCGAAACCGATGAGGCCACGCTCCACCTGCTTGAACTGGCTCCACGAGATACCGATGTCGAGGCTGGGTGCCGCCATTTCGCCGAATTCGAGGACGCGCTGATTGTCCTTCTCCGGAACACCGAGGATGCGGCCGATGACTGCGACGGGAAGGCGAGCACAGTATCGGTCGACGATGTCGACGACAGGGCTGCCGTCGGTCAGTTCGTCGAGTAGCGCGTCCGCGGTTTCCTGCACCTGATCTCGCATCTGCGCTACCGCCCGGGCGGTGAAGACCGAGGACACCAGCTTGCGGTAGCGGGTGTGATCGGGCGGCTCGACCGACAGCAGGGACGGCGGAAGGATCGGATGCAGGGCACCGGAACGGGTGTGGCGTTCCACCCACTTCAGCGGTGCAGGCAGCGTGCCGCCCAGTTGGGTGACCCGAAAATCGTCGGAGCGCAGCAGCGCGAACGCCACCCGGTGATGCACGGTGATGTTGGAGATTCGGGTCTTCACCAGCGGTGCCGTCGCCCGCAGTTCCTCGTACACCGGCGTCGGGTTTGCCCGCGTCGCCGGATCGGCGACCAGCATGGCCTGCCGGTCACCGGCGGCCGCGGCACGCTTGGCCCCGAACCTGATGACCCCGTGCGCCGCGATCCACCGTACGAATTCCCTCATCCGACTGTCCTCCCCGTTGTCCCGCCCTATGTGAGTGGTTTCTCGTAGCAGACTACGAAGTTCCACTCACGTGTTACCAGATCTTGACGCGCTTCCCCGGGTCCAAGTACAGCGCATCACCGGGCTGCACGTCGAACGCTTCGTGAAAACTGTCCAGATTGCGCACGACTCCGTTGCACCGGAACTCCGGCGGCGAGTGCGGATCGACGGCGAGACGACGGATCGCTTCGGCATCTCGTGCCTTGGTGCGCCATACCTGCGACCAGCCGAAGAACACGCGCTGCAACCCGGTCAGGCCGTCGAGCACCGGTGCGTCCTTGCCCTCGAGCGAGATCTCGTAGGCGGCGACGGCGATGGACAGGCCACCCAGATCGCCGATGTTCTCACCGATGGTGAATTCGCCGTTGACCTTGTGGCCGGGCAGTGCCTTCGGCTCGAATTCGTTGTACTGCTCGATCAGGGCTGTGGTGCGCTTGCCGAATTCGGTGCGGTCGCTGTCGGTCCACCAATCCACCATGTTGCCGTCGCCGTCGTATTTGGCACCCTGGTCGTCGAATCCGTGCCCGATCTCGTGCCCGATGACGGCTCCGATCCCGCCGTAGTTGGCTGCGTCGTCGGCCTCGGCGTCGAAGAACGGCGGCTGCAGAATTGCTGCGGGAAAGACGATTTCGTTCATCCCGGGGTTGTAGTACGCGTTGACGGTCTGCGGCGTCATGAACCATTCGTCGCGATCGACCGGACCGCCGAGCTTGTCGAGATCACGCTGATAGTCGGCCTCGTAACCGCGGCGGTAGTTGCCGAGCAGATCGTCGGCGGTGATGTCGACGCTCGAGTAGTCGCGCCAGCGGTCGGGGTAGCCGATCTTGGGAGTGAACTTGTCCAGCTTGTCCAAGGCCTTGCGGCGCGTCTCCGGGCTCATCCATTCGAGCTCGGAGATGTTGCGGCGGTAGGCCTCGGTGAGGTTGTCGACGAGCACCTGCATGCGTGCCTTCGAGTCCGCCGGGAAGTGGCGTTCGACGTAGAGCTTGCCGACGGCCTCGCCGAGGACGTCCTGTACGAGCGAGACGCCGCGCTTCCAGCGCTCGCGGTTCTCCTCGGTTCCGGTCAGCGTCGTTCCGTAGAACGCGAAGTTCTCGTCGACGAGTGCGCTGGTCAGGAACGGAGCCCGGGCATGGACGACGCGCCACGCGAGCCACGCCTTCCACGTCTCGATGTCCTCCGACGTCCACAGGGACACGAACGTGTTGACGAACGGTGGCTGGCGCACGACGATCTCGGCGAACTGTTCGGTGGTGCCGCCGAGGCCGGAAATCCATGCAGTCCAATTGAATCCGGGCTCGTTCTGCACCAGAGTGTCGAACTGGACCAGGTTGTAGCTCTTCTCGGCGTCGCGCCGGGCGACGACGTCCCAGTGGCCCGCGGCGATCTTCTGCTCGAGATCGAACACCGTCTGCGCGTCGTACTCGACGCCGCTGAGCGCGAACATCTTCGCGATGTGCGCGATGTAGCTCGCGCGGATGTCGGCGTACTCGTCCTGGCGGTAGTACGACTCGTCGGGCAAGCCGATTCCCGACTGGCTGAAATGCACCAGGTAGCGGTCGGATCGCTTGGCGTCGGTGTCTACGTAGTGGGCGATACCGCCGCCGACTCCGGTGCGTTGCAGAGAGCCGAGAACGCCTGCGAGCGTGACCAAGTCGGTCGCATCGGCAACGGCGGCGAGCTCGTCGGCGATCGGGGTGGTGCCGAGCTGTTCGGCCCGGTCGGCGTCCATGAAGCTCGAGAACAGGTCGCCGATCTTCTGTGCGTCGCTACCGGCGGGCGGATTCGCGGCCGCCGATTCTTCGATGATGGTCTGTACATCGACCTCGGCGCGGTCGTACAACGTCCGGAACGCACCGTCGACGGCGCGGTCGGCGGGAATGCTGTAGTCCTCCAGCCATTTGCCGTTGACGTGCACGAAGAGGTCGTCCTGCGCGCGTGTGTTCTCGTCCTGGTAGCTGAGATCGATGCCCGAGTTCACCACTGAAGTCATGTATCCATCTTTACACTCTTGCGCTCGATTGAACGGGTGTTTAATGTGCTGTACATGCGTTCAGCATCGGAGGATCTGACCACTCGCGCGCGGATCCGCGACACCGCGATCGACGTCTTCGGCGTGCAGGGTTTCACCGCCGGTGTGCGGTCCATCGCCAGCGCCGCCGGCGTCTCACCCGGGCTGCTCAACCACCACTTCGGGTCCAAGGACGGACTTCGGGCAGCGTGCGACGAGTACGTCCTGCGTACGATCCGCGAATCGAAGGCCGCCTCGGCCGGTCCTACCGGGGTGATGGAACAGCTTGCTCGCATCGACGAGTACGCACCGCTCGTCGCCTACATCGTGCGGAGCTTCTCCTCGGGCGGAGCTCTGGCCCGAGAGTTGTTCGAGCACATGGTCGACGACGCGGTCCGGTACCTCGACGACGGAGTACGCGACGGCCGATTCACACCCAGCCGCGACCCCGCGGCGCGCGCCCGGTTCCTGACGCGCCAGAACGTGGGCGGTCTGCTGTTGTACGTGCAGATGGCCGGCCCGGACGTCGATTTCCGTGCGGCTCTGAGCGCGCTCGGCGACGAGGTCATGCTGCCGGCACTCGAGCTGTACACCGACGGATTGTTCACCGATTCCCGAATCTTGGACACCTATCTGGAGGCCGAGCAATGACCGACGCCATCGCAGTCGACGATCTGGTGAAGACGTTCGGTTCGGTCCGGGCCCTCGACGGCCTGAACCTGCACGTCGAGACCGGTGATGTGCACGGCTTTCTCGGCCCCAACGGGTCGGGTAAATCCACCACGATCCGCGTCCTGCTCGGTCTCGTGCGCGCGACGTCGGGGACGGTCCGGTTGCTCGGCGGTGATCCGTGGGCAGACGGCGTCGCACTGCATCGACGGCTGGCCTACGTTCCCGGAGATGTGACGCTGTGGCCGTCGTTGACCGGCGGGGAGGTGATCGATCTGCTCGCCAGGATGCGCGGCGGTATCGATTCCGACCGCCGGGCGGAGCTGATCGAACGGTTCTCCCTCGACCCAGGCAAGCGGAGTCGCACCTATTCGAAAGGCAACCGCCAGAAGGTCGCTCTGATCTCGGCCCTGGCATCGAACTTGGAGCTGCTGCTCCTCGACGAGCCCACTTCCGGTCTCGATCCCCTGATGGAGCAGCAGTTCGCCGAATGCGTGAAAGATGCTGCGCGACGCGGAGTCACGGTGCTGCTGTCCTCGCACATCCTGTCCGAGGTGGATGCGTTGTGCAGTTCGGTCACCATCGTCCGGGACGGGCGCACGGTGGACACCGGGACCCTGGCGTCGATGCGGCACCTCACCCGCACGACGATGACCATGACTGTGGATCGAGTACCCGGCGATCTCGACAGGCTCTCCGGGGTCAGTGGGGTGACCGTGGACGGGTCCACGATTACCTGCACGGTGGAGAACGAGGCGCTCGCTGCGGTGATGCACGTCCTGGCCGACGCAGGCGTGCAGAGCATGATCAGCTCCGCGCCGACTCTCGAAGAGCTGTTCCTGAGGTACTACGCATGAACAGTCTGAGCGGCACAGCGGCGTTGCTGCGGTTGTATCTACGCCGCGACCGACTCGTGTTGCCGATCTGGGTCGTTCTGCTCGGAGCGCTCCCGCTGCTGTACGCGGTCAGCTTCGAGGGGCTGTATCCGACGGCGGCAGACCGTCGAACGTTCTATCTCGGCACCGAGGCAGTGCCGGCGCAAGCGGCTCTCGTAGGGCCGATCTTCGGTAGCGACCTCGGTGCCCTGGTGTCGTGGCGCGCTGGACTGATGCTGACCCTCGTTCCGTTGGCGGCGATCCTCACCGTCGTTCGGCATACCCGCGGTGAGGAGGACGCGGGTCGTGTCGAGCTGGTCGGGTCGACTGCAGTGGGCAGATTTGCAGGGTTGACAGCGGCCGTGCTCCTGGCGGGCGGCGGTGTGATGGCGACGGGAATGCTGTCGTTCGTCTCGCTGTGGGCATTCGGTCTGCCGGTGGCCGGGAGCGTCGCGTTCGGTGGCTCGATCGTCGTCGTCGGTGCGGTGTTCGTCGGCTGCGCGGGGCTGGCAGCACAGGTGGCGTCCGGGGCTCGCGCGGCTCGCGGATATGCCCTCGGCGTGTTGGCCGCAGCGTTCGTTCTCAGAGCGATCGGCGACATCGGTTCGGGAACCCTGTCGTGGTTCTCGCCGATCGGGTGGTCGGCGCAGGTGCGACCGTTCGCCGACGAACGGTGGTGGCCGCTGTTGCTGTCGCTGGCGACCGCTACGGCATTCGTCGCCGCAGCGTTCGTGGCAGCGAATCGACGCGATCTCGGCAGTGGTCTGCGGGCCGAACGCCGCGGCCGGGTGGCTGCCGTTCCGTCGCTGTCCGGTCCCGTCGCCCTCGCGTGGCGACTCTCGCGCGGAACCACCGTCGTCTGGACCGTCGGCCTCGCCCTGTTCGGTATCGCGATCGGATCGTCGACGGACGGCATCGGCGATCAACTCGGCAGCAGCGCCGCCATCAGCGACGCACTGGGCAAGTTCGGCGGCACCACGATCGAACAGTCGTTCATCGCCGTCGTGCTGAGCATGGTCGGCATCATGGTGGCGGCTTATTCCGCGTCGGCCGTGCTACGTCTGCACAGCGAGGAAGAGTCGGGTCTGGCCGAGATCGTGCTGGCCACCGGTATCTCGCGCCGTCGGTGGGCGGCGGGGTATCTACTCTTCGCCGTCCTCGGCCCGGTGTGGCTACTGCTGGTCGTCGGCCTCACCATCGGGCTGACGTACGGGTCGGCGACCGGCGATGTATCGGGCGAATTGCCGTCCGTCGTGGGCGGTGCACTGAGTCAGCTCCCGGCCGTGTGGGTGGTGACGGCCATCGGCGTGGCTCTGTTCGGCGCGGTACCTGGGTTCGCGACCGTCCTGTGGGCGGTCCTGGGCGGCTTCGTTGCCCTGGGGCAGATCGGGGCGGTGGTGGGGCTGCCGCAGTGGGTACAGGACATCTCGCCGTTCACCCACCTGCCCAAACTGCCAGGCGGAGAGTTCTCGGTGACGCCCTCGCTGTGGCTCGTCGTTATCGCCGCCGCCGCAGGCGGTGCCGGAAGCACCGCGCTGCGTCGACGGGACGTCCGCGGCTGAGTGAATCGGCCGCGACTCAGTTCGGTGTCGAGTCGCCGTACTGGTTCTCGACGTTCTGCTGGAATTCGTCGGCGCATTGTTGTTGCGCTGCAGTATCGCTGCCTGCGTTGGTCATGCAGTCGGTGAAGTCCTGTCCACCGACTGCGTTGAACAGGCCGACGCCGACGACGACGAGAACGATCGACAAAGCCGCCGCCACGAAACCGAGAATGATCGCGATGAGAGACACGGTGCCGTTGGTGGCGACGCGCTTCTTGTACCTCGACCGACCGATGAAGCCGAGGACGATCGCGATCAGGCCGAGAACAATGCCGCCGACGATGGTCCAGGAGAACAGCACACCGAGAATCGCGAGAACCAGCGCCACTGTGCCGATGGTGTTCTTCGGCGCTACCGGCTGTTGCTCGTATCCACCCTGCTGATATCCGCCCTGCTGGGGGTACTCGCCGGGTGAAGGATAGTTTCCGGGCGGGGGATAGTCATTCGACACGTCTGATACCTCCGAGATCGGCGATCGTGAACGCTCGGAGTGTATGCAGATCTCTACCGTGCGCGCAGACGCCACGTGCCCCCGTGATCAACTTGTCATCGAGCGTTCCTGTCAGCCGCCCAGTCGCGAGTGCATCTCCCAGATCAGGATCTCGGCTGGTTCCGAGGCCGTAATTCGCTGTCCGCCAGTGGAACTCATGCGTACCGCGTCACCCTCGTACAGTTCTCCGACACCCTCCATCGAGACGGTGCCGCGGACCACGAACACATGCACGAACGGTGCGTCGGGAACGGTCACGGTCGAATCCGGTGTCAGTCGCGCAGCGTGCAACGCGGCCGACTTCTGGCCGATGCCGATGGCCGCCTGACCACGGTGTCGGTTCATTCCCGACGCGACGGTGACGAGTCCGCCCCGCAGCAGTTCGTCGTCGATCTCGAGTTGCTCGTAGCCCGGTGCGGTGCCGGGGCTGTCTGGCATCACCCACATCTGTACGAAGCGGACGGGTTCGGTGTGCCGATTGCCGTCGATACTCCAGGAGTCGTTCTTCTCCGAGTGCATGATGCCTTTGCCCGCACTCATCCGTTGCGCCAGTCCGGGATAGATGATGCCGGAGTGCCCGATCGAATCCTGATGCACCAGAGAGCCCTGCACCACCCACGTGATGATCTCCGTGTCGCGGTGCGGATGCGTTTCGAATCCCTGCCCGGCAGTGACGATGTCGTCGTTGTTCACCAACAACAGGCCGTGGTGGGTGTTCTCGGGGTCGTAGTGCTGACCGAAAGAGAACGAGTGCTTCGAGTCGAGCCAGGACACACGGGTTTTCAGTCGATCACCGGCACGATGCACGTCGATGTGGGCGGTCAGTGGAGCGGACATGTCCCCACTGTACGAGCATGTCGATGCATCGGCGTACGACCTGCATAACGTTCGGGTGTCTTTGCCGCCGGGGTGTGACGGCGGCCCCGAGTGGGTAGGTTCGGACACGGCACGGTCACACGCTCTGCAACTCCCCGAAGGCGGCGAGAGATACTCATGGTCGGTTCCAGCTCGAGCGCGGCACACGCTGTTCGACACCTGCTCGAGGACGCACTGGTGTCGTGGTTGCCAGGTCAACGATGGTTCGGCGCAAAGGGTTCGACGGTGGGTGCCGTACGGATCGTCGCTCGCGACGTACTGCACGACGAGCCGCATTTCGCCGCCGAGCACCTGCTCGTCGAGGTGGACCTCGTCCAAGACGGCACGTCGGTGACCCAGACCTATCAGGTGCCCCTCGGTTTCCGCACCGAGGTGCCCGAGGAACTACGCCCGTGGTTGTTGCCGGTGCCCGGTGAGGTGGCAGTGTTCGACGGGTTACGTGATCCGGAGATCATCGCCCTGTACGGTGACGCGTTCTCCGATGAGAACCCCACGGGCAGTATCGAATTCAAGGTCGTCGACGGTTCGAGCGTGCCGCAGGGCATGCGCGGTCGGGTTCTGGGTGCAGAGCAGTCCAACACGTCGGTGATTCTCGGTGATCTGCTGCTGCTCAAGCTGTTTCGTCAGGTACCGCCCGGAATCAGTCCGGACGTCGAGTTGCACCGTGCGCTGGCCGAGGCCGGCAGCGTCAACGTGGCACCGCTGCGAGGGTGGCTCGAAGCGCAGGTCGGCGGTGAGACGACCACGCTGGGGATGATCCAGGACTTCGCCGCGAATTCTGCCGAGGGATGGACCACTGCGCTGGCCAGCGTGCGCGAGGTGTTCGATTCCCCCGACACACCGATCGAGGATTTGTCCGCCGATTTCGCTCCCCACGCGCATCGACTCGGCGCTGCCGTCGCGCAGGTACACCACGACCTCGCGTCGGTTTTGGGTACCGCCGAACGTTCCGTGGAATCGACGGCCGTCGAAGAAATCCTCGAACGCATCTCCGGAGTAGCGCGAGTGGTTCCGGAGATCGCCCAGTACATCCCCGCCGCGACGGCCCTGATCTCACGGGCCGAGGCGTCGAGCAGTACCACCGTCCAACGCATTCACGGCGATCTGCATCTGGGGCAGGTATTGGGGACCCCCGAACGGTGGCTGCTCATCGATTTCGAGGGAGAGCCGGCCAAGACGCTGGACGAGCGCAGACAAATGGACAGTGCTTTGCGCGACGTCGCGGGAATGCTGCGGTCGTTCGACTATGCCGCCAACCACCTCCTCGTCGACCTGCCGGAGGACCCGGCTAGACGGGAACGCGCCGAGCAGTGGGCTGCGCGGAGCATCACGGCCTTCTTCGATGGGTACGCATCGGTGGCCGGCCACGATCCACGCGACGAAGCCGATCTGCTGCGCGCATACGAACTGGACAAAGCGGTCTACGAGGTTCTGTACGAAGCGCGCAATCGACCGACCTGGCTCTCTCTGCCGATGCGCGCGGTCGAACGGTTGGTCAGCTGACGGCCGGGAAACGGGCTGTAGGGGCGGGCGTGGACCGGCCCGTCTACGACAAGTACCGTATTGCCTGACACGGGAGGCAGGACATGAACGGTATTTTGGCAATTTTCGGCATCGCGGTGGTAGTCATCACCATCGTCGTGGTGGTCGTGCTCGTCGCGGTGTTGTTCGTCGCGTCGATCAAGCCCGACAAGCTGAACATCGACCTCGGTCGCAAGAAGCGTGAACGGGAAGAAAGTTCCTCGACGGTCTGAGACCTCGGTCACCTCTGGCACCGATTCGCGCAGACGCGGAGTTGTATCGATTCGAAGCGTCGGTCGACGCTTCCGGTTCTACAACTGGAGACCTCGTGAGCACAGCACTGTCAGCGCCTACGGAGCCCGACTGCAGGGCGCGCCTGTTCGGTGAGACTGTGCCGGCCCAGTTCGCTCGTTTCGTGATCGTCGGGGTATCGAGCAACGGCGTCTATGCACTGCTGTTCGTCGCTCTCGCGTCGTTCGGGTCTTTCCCCGCCAATCTGGCGGGAGCGTCGGCGAGCACCGTTCTCGCCAACGAGTTGCACCGTCGCCACACCTTCCACGCCGCCGACCGCGTCGGCTGGTTCCAGACCCAGTGGGAAGCGGGAGGACTCGCCCTGATCGGGCTGGGTCTGAGTACCGCCGCGCTGGCCGCAGTCCACCTCCTCGTTCCCGCCGCCGCCACGTACGTTCAAGTTCTGGCTGTGATCGCCGTCAGCGGTCTGGTCGGTGCCGCTCGATTCCTCGCCCTTCGCGGATGGGTATTCCGTTCGCCGAGCCTCCCCGGAATGGAAGCGGCTCACTCGTGATGCTGTGACAGAGCACGACCGGTCTCGAAGATCGGTTGCTACCTGTAACAGAGTTTCGGCGAGGCTTCGTGATAGTCGCCCGTATCGACCTAGGCTCGTGAGCTGACGTCAATGCGAGGAGGCATGTCGAATGGCCAGGGATCTGACACAGCTCGAGCTTCTGCAGGAGCTGGTGCCCACTGCCGAGGACAATGTGAACCGTCATATTTCGATGGCGCGCGAATGGCATCCCCACGACTACGTGCCGTGGGACGAAGGCCGTAACTTCGCCGCGCTCGGCGGCAAGGACTACGACCCGGAGCAGTCCAAGCTCTCCGACGTCGCGCAGGCCGCGATGATCACCAACCTGCTCACCGAGGACAACCTGCCGTCCTACCACCGTGAGATCGCCGAGAACTTCTCCCAGGACGGTGCCTGGGGAACCTGGGTCGGCCGCTGGACCGCCGAAGAGAACCGCCACGGCATCGTCATGCGCGACTACCTCGTCGTCACCCGCGGCGTCGATCCCGTCGCCCTCGAAGAAGCCCGCATGATCCACATGACCAACGGGTACGCGTCGCCCGCCGGCGCAGGGGTCGGTCTGTTGCACTCGGTCGCGTACGTGACGTTTCAGGAACTCGCGACGCGTGTCTCGCACCGCAACACCGGCAAGGTCTGTGACGACCCGATCGCCGACCGCATGCTCCAGCGCATTGCCGCCGACGAGAACCTGCACATGATCTTCTACCGCAACATCACCGGCGCAGCGATGGACATCTCGCCGGATCAGACATTGCAGGCCGTCTCCGACATCGTGACGAACTTCGTCATGCCCGGTGCCGGCATGCCGAACTTCCGCCGCAACGGTGTGTTGATGGCCAAGCACGGCATCTACGACCTGCGTCAGCACCTCGAAGACGTCGTCTGGCCCGTGCTGCGCAAGTGGCAAGTGTTCGAGCGCAACGACTTCACCGCCCGCGGTGAGAACAAGCGTGAAGAACTCGCCGCGTTCCTCGAAGACCTCGAACGCCAGGCCACCAAGTTCGAGGAGATGCGAGATCGCTCGCTGGCCCGCGAACGCGCCAAGGCCGAGGCGTGCGCGTCCTGAGGTGCCTGCGGCAGTGGTGCGACAAGGCCTGCGGGTCGTTCCGCAGGCCTTGACTCCCATGTGCCCCCAGCGGCATATAACCGCACCACTGCGGCGAAGCCGCATACTGGGGTGTGAACGAATTCTGGGACCGCATTTCCGCGGTGAGTCCTGATCCACCCGTGTGGATCGTCCAAGTGGCTGCCCTGGCGGCGCTCGTCATCGTCGTGTTGCCGCAGACCTGGCGGATTGCACGCAACGTGGTGACCATCGCGCACGAGGGTGCGCATCTGTTCGTCGCGTTGATCACCGGGCGTCAGTTGATGGGTCTTCGGCTTCATTCGGACACGTCCGGCGTCGCGATCTCCAAGGGCAAGCCCACCGGACTCGGTGTCATCGCCATGACTTTTGCGGGCTATGTCGGTCCGTCTCTTCTCGGACTCGGAGCCGCTCTGGTGCTGGGTACACAGCGAGCGTCGGCCGTGCTGTGGATCGGCATCATCTCGATTGCGTTGATGCTGTTGATGATTCGCAACATCTACGGACTGCTGTCTCTCGTCACCGTCGGTGGGCTGCTGTTCGTCGTGTCCTGGTGGGGTACCGGGGAACAGCAGGTCGCTGCGGCGTACTTCATCACGTTCTTCCTGCTGATCGCCGGTCCGCGCCCCGTTCTCGAACTGCAGAAATCCCGAAGTGCCGGACGGGCGCGGGACTCCGACGCCGATCAACTGGCTCGGCTCACCTTCCTGCCCGGCATCGTCTGGGTCGGACTGTTCCTCGTCGTCACCGTCGGCGCACTCGCACTGGGGGCGTGGAGAATCCTCGTTCCGGTGCAGTGACGACCGGCCTTGGTGTCAGCCCTCCGTCTGTTCACTTTCCGTCAACGAGCTCACCAAGGGCGTGATGCGCTCTGCTTGGGTCTGCGGTCGCGCAGCATTGTCGATCGGCATCAACAACCGACGCCGGTCGCTTGCTCTCTTCCGCTCCCATACGGTCGTGCAGCTCGCGTCTTCCATCGCACGCGCCAGATCCTCTGGCACCGGAACGAGATCGGGGTCGGCCGGTTAGAATTCGCACGACACCAGATCACCGGCAGCGACGCCCAACCGACGCTGGAGACCTGCACCGACGTAGACGAACGACCCGGACAGCACAGTCGAATCTGCTTTGTTGAGACCGAGATTGAGACTCAGTCCGTCGATCGAACCGTCGATCCGGCGAGTCGGCCACCGCCCCGCGGCCTCGACCAATCGAGTCGGTACACGAATGATCGTGTACGTGTTCTTGCCCCACGTCAACGGCTCGAGCACTCCGTCGAACCGAATGCGGTCACTCACGATTGACTCGCATCGCTCACAGCGGCAGCATAATCAAGTGACGGTCTCTTCGGCGGGAGCTCTCACCCGCGACTAGGTTGGCGTCGTGACTCTCACTGAAGTGTGGACGGCATACATGGCGGCCCTCCAGGAGCGCGCGCCGGTCACCGCTGCGTCGATTCGGGCTCCGCGGGCCCTGGGTGAGCGTGAAGCCGCCGAACGTGCGACGACCCCGTGGCCGGATGAGTTGCGCGAGTTCTACGGGCTGCACGACGGGCAGCACGTTCCCTCGGGTACAGACCACGTCCCGGTTGGCTCGGTGTTGCCGGATTCGAATCTATTGTCGTTGGACGAAGTTCTGGCCCGGCACACGTTCAGCCTCGAAAATCCACATCCGATCGATGATCTGGGCGATGACTGGCCTGATCTCGTTCGCGCCCAGCAAGCAGGTGAGACGGCGGAGATGTTCGTCCCTGCTTATGTCCCGTTTGCCGAGGATGGCGCCGGTGGAACTACCTACGTGGATACTCGTCCGGGTTTGCGTCGAGGATGTATCCGCAACTTTTCGTACGATTCCGCCGACCAGGGTGCGCCGTGGTTCGACTCCCTGACCGAGTACATCGCAGCTCTGTACCGCAGCGTCGAGTCCGGATCTCCGATATACGACGACGTAGTACCCACGTTTGTGGACGGTGTGCTCGAGTGGCGTGACCCCGAATTATCCGACGGATCGATGGCACATGCGGCGACGCTCCCGGTCATCCGAATACCTTTCGCACTCTTCGACTTTCGTCCGTCGCAATTGTCGGACGACGACGACCTGATCGATCTCGACCATGTCCGTCGTACCGTCATCGAGACCGCTCGGAGGCTGCACCCTTACTCCGTGGTGGAGGACGCACGAGCGGTGTATCGGCAGGTGCCGCGTGTGCGCGGTGCCAACATGAATTGGTGGGTGTCGATCAATGGAGCGGAGACGGTCTTCACCGCAGTTGTCACCGGAGAGGGACACGACGTCCTCGTTCTGGAGCTTCCGTCCGGGGGATGTGTGCTCGAGGGCGACCAAGGAGAAGCCCGCTAGAACACCACCCACAGCAGCGACGCGAGGGCGAAGATCGCCAGTCCTAGTGTCGTTTCCATGACGGTCCAGGTCTTGAGGGTGGTCTTCTCGTCCATGCCGAAGAAGCGGCTGACGAGCCAGAAGCCGGAATCGTTGACGTGGGAGAGCACGGTCGCTCCGGCGGCGAGTGCGAACACGAGCAGGGCGATCTTGAAATTGCTCAGATCGAGCTCGGCGACCTGCACCGAGATCAGCCCGGCGGTGGTGGTCAAGGCGACGGTGGCCGAACCCTGCGCGACGCGTAGCGCGGTGGCGATCAGGAAGGCCTGCAACAGGATCGGCAGTCCGAGATCGGACAACGAGGCGGTCAGAGACTGGCCGATGCCACTGGCCCGAAGTACTCCGCCGAACATGCCGCCGGCACCGGTGATCAGGATGATCGAGCAGATCGGACCGAGGGCCTGGTCCATGTACTTGGCACCGTCGGCGACGGGGAATCGTCCGGGCGCGAGGATGAACAGGGCCAACAGCAAGGTGATGAGCAGCGCGATGGGCGTCTGCCCGATGAGAGTCAGGGCCGCTGCCCAGGTCTCGTCTCCGGTCAGCACACCCGAGGTGGTCAGAGTGTTGACCACGGTGTTGAGCGAGATCAGTACGAGCGGTGTCAACAGAATGAACAGCACCGCACCGAACTTGGGGGCCGGGTCGCGGAGGCCGGCCATCTCTTTGTCGTGTTCTTCGGAGTTGGCTGCGCCGTCGGCGAAGAGGTCGGCAGGCGCGGTGACGAATCGTTTGCCGAGCTGGGTACCGACCAGGTAGGAGCCGACGAACCAGGAGACGACTGCGACGGGGACGCCGACGAGAAGCACCGAACCGATATCTCCGCCGAGGAGTTCCGTGGCGGCGACGGGACCGGGGTGCGGGGGAACGATGGCGTGCATCGCGGCGAACGCGCCTGCGGTCGGCAGTGCATACAGCAGCACCGACCCGCCGAAACGCCTGGCAACTGTGAAGATGATCGGTAGGAAGACGACGAGTCCGGCGTCGAAGAAGATGGGGAAGCCGAAGATCAGCGCGGCGACACCGAGGGCGAGCGGTGCGCGCTTGGCTCCGAATCGGTTGATCAGAGTATCGGCCAATACTTGAGCGCCACCGGTGATTTCGAGCAGTCGGCCGACCATCACGCCCAGGGCGACGAGTAGAGCGACCGAACCGAGGGTGGAACTGAAGCCCGAGAGCAATGCCGACGGCACGTCTGCCAGTGGGATCCCCGCTGCGACGGCGGTGACGGCGCTGACCAGAACCAGCGAGACGAAGGCGTGCAGTTTCACCTTCATGATCAGGAACAGCAGAACTGCGACGGCTGCTGCGGCGATCAGGAGTAGGGGAGTCGTCCCGTACGCCGGTTCGATCGGATCCATCTGTGTACCTCGTTCACTCGGCTGGAGATTCGACCATAACGGACAGCTCAGTGCCCGCGCGGGGATACCGAGCACGGCCGTCGGACCTGGAGTTCGTGGTGGAGTACCGTGCGAGTATGAGTGATGGGGATCACGTAGTGGGTGGGGACAGCTCCGACAAGCCTTCGAAGGACGCTCTACGCGAGCAAGCGCAGCGCTATGCCGCAGCGGCCCGGCTGAAGATGAAGGAGCGACGCGCGAAGGCGTCGGGTGGCCTCGGGTCCGTGGTCGCCGACCGCGCAGGAGATTGGGATCTCGACGATCAGAACACCGTGGCGATGGACCGTCAGCAGAAGCTCTGGAACGGGGTCATGGATCGCTACTTCCGAATGGAGATCGATGGGTGGGAGACGATTCCCGAGTCGCCGGTTCTCGTCGTCGGAGTGCATTCGGGTGCGCCGTTCGTGTGGGACGCGTGGACGGTGGGTGCGCAGTGGTGGCGACACTTCGGCGACAAGCGCATCCTGCACGGCACTGCGCACGACGCGCTGATGGCATTTCCGTTGATCGGCAAAGTCTTTCGGTCCATGGGAGTGTTACCGGCGGCTCCGGACTCGATGTCGACGGCGTTGGCCGAGGGCCGAGACGTGATCGTGTGGCCCGGTGGTGAGGTCGATTCGCTGCGGCCGTGGAGCAAGCGTGACGAGGCGACACTGGGTGGTCGAACCGGTTTCGTCAAGCTTGCGATCCGGATGGGTGTGCCCATCGTGCCGGTGGCGACCGTGGGCGGCGCCGACGCCATGCCGGTGCTCATTCGAGGCGACAAGCTCGCAAAAGTGCTCGGACTGGACAGGTTTGCGCGCCTGAAGGTCTTTCCCATCGCCATCTCGCTGCCGTGGATCATCGCGCCTGCCGCGCTGCCGCAGATTCCGTTGCCCGCCAAGATCCGAACCCGGTTCATGCCTCCGGTCGAGCTGGACCACGATCCGTCGCGCTGTGACGACGAGGCCTACGTCGACGCGAAATACGACGAGGTCCGCGCCAGTATTCAGGCCGGCATGGACGAGCTCGCCAGCAAGCGCAAGTTCCCGGTGTTCGGCTAGTTCGCTCGCGCCGGGCATCGCGGACCGTAGCTGACCGCGATCGTTTCTAGCGTCTCCTCTCGTACGGATTCACCGATACGACGAGGGGCGCACGAGATGATCGAAACATCGGGATTGACCAAGACTTTTCGGCAGGGCAAGAAGACCGTGGAGGCGGTGCGCGGCATCGATCTGACGATCGGTGAGGGAGAACTGGTCGCTCTCCTCGGCCCCAACGGTGCGGGCAAGTCGACCACGCTGCGAATGCTGACCACACTGCTGGCACCGACGTCGGGTTCGGCCCGGATCGCAGGGTTCGACGTGGGCAGGGACCGGGACAGTGTCCGGCGCAGTCTCGGCTACGTGGGGCAGGGAAACGGCGCGGGACACAACCAGCGCGTGCGAGACGAACTCGTCGTGCAAGGCCTGTGCTACGGCATGACTCGTCAGCGATCACGAACTCGCGCAGACGAATTGATCGACGCACTCGAGCTCGGCGAACTGCGCTCGCGCACCGTCTCGACGCTCTCCGGCGGACAGCGTCGCCGACTCGATATTGCCCTGGGGCTGGTGCATCGACCGGCGCTGCTGTTCCTCGACGAGCCGACCACCGGAATGGACCCGCAGAGTCGGGCCAACCTGTGGGATCACATCCTCCGGCTGCGACGCGAGATGGGCACGACCATCGTTCTGACCACCCACTACCTCGACGAGGCCGATTCGATGGCCGAGCGGGTCATCGTCGTCGACCACGGAACCGTCATCGCCGACGACACCGCCGCGTCGCTGAAATCGGAACTGGCAGGCGATCTGATCGTTCTCACCGTGTCCGACGCGTCGGCGCTTCTTCCGCTTCTCGACGGCATCGACGGCATCAGAGACGTCACGAGATCGGGTTCGCGGCTGAACCTGCGTGTCGGACGCGCCGAAGTCGTTCTTCCGGAAGTGTTGCGGCGGAGCGAGTTACACGGTATTCACGTACATACTGCGGACATGACCCGACCGACTCTCGACGACGTGTTCCTCGGACTCACCGGCCGTAGTCTTCGAGAAAGTGCCGCAGCGCTCGACAACTCGAGCGTGGCAGGAGAACTCCGATGAACGTTCTCTCCGGAAGCACTCTGGTGATGGGTCGGGAATTGCGGCCGATGGTGCGCGATCCGTTCACCGTCATCTTCAGTCTCGTCCAACCGCTGATCCTGCTCGCTCTGTTCGGCCCACTGCTCACCGATGTCCCCGGTCTCGGCGACGGAAGTGTCTGGGACTGGTTCGTGCCGGGTGTTCTCGCGATGATCACCATCTTCGGCACCTCCATGACGGGCTCGAATCTGCTGGCCGAGTTGCAGCAGGGTTCTCACGAGCGAATGTTGGTAACTCCGTTGCCGCGATCGGCGCTGCTCGTCGGGCGCGCGTTCAAGGAAATGGTGCCGCTGGCCGCACAGGCCGTGTTGATCGTTCTGGTGGCATTGCCGCTGGGGTTGTCCGTGAATCCGATCGGTGCCGCTGTGGGAATCGTGCTGCTCGGGGTGTTCGGCGTCGGGCTCGGCGCGCTGTCCTACGCGTTGGCTTTGGCTGTGCGCGGACAGGATTGGGTGTTCTGGTCCATCCAGCAGACATTGATGTTCCCGCTGCTCATCCTCTCCGGCACGATGCTGCCGCTGACGGCCGCCCCGGGGTGGATGCAGTTCCTGGTGAACATCAACCCCCTCGGATATCTCGTCGACGCCGAACGTGCACTGTTCGCCGGAGACTTCGCGAGTTCGACGGTGATGGCAGGTGTCGTCGCAGCCGCAGCCACCGCGGCGGTCGGGTTGATCGTCGGCATCCGGGCTATGGGCTCCTCGCGCGAGTGAGGCTAAGCTCGCGTCATGGATCGGCCTGCGGTAATTCTCGAGAACGACGAGACGGTGTACGACTTCTATCTGCGTCATCAGCAGAATCGTCAGGTTGCGAGGCTGGCGTACGCCGCCCTCGCCCGACGCTTCCGCCCGCGGGTGTCGTATTCCGACGGTGCCCGGGAGGAGCTGCGGCGTCTGGTGTACGACAACACGCGTCTGCTCATCGCGGTCAATCACCTCACCGAGAGTGATCCGTACACCCTCGCAGCGGCGGCCTGGGCGTCGCCGCTGCGTCCGGTGATCGGGCGCACCAGAGTGCTCGCGAAGGACGAATTGTTCCAGGACCCCAAGCAGCGCAAGCGAATCGACATGATGGGCGGCATTCCCGTCTTTCGCGGTAAGAATCACGGGATGCGGGCAGTCAGTGCGGCAGGCAACCGCATGATGGACATCAGTGCCGAAAGAATGAAGCGCGGCGACGACCTCGCGGTGTTCCCTGAAGGCACCTGCAACCTCGAGGATCCGACGACGGTGCAACACGTCGGCAGCGGAATCGGCCACATCGCGATGCGGGCCCGCAAACTCGGCGTCGAGCCGACGTTGATCTGCATCGGACTGAGTTACGGCCCCGGCTCGGCGAAAGTGAAGCAGGCGAGCGTCTACTTCGATACGCCCATCACCGATCTGCCCCAGAAACCGATCGACATCACCCGGGTGGTGGCAGAGGGAATGCAGAAAGCACTCGACGGAGCGGTGGCTGCGTACTGACTGCGCCGCCGGGGTTGGTAGAAACAGATGACAGGTAATTCGATTCGGCGTTGTGTCAGGAGATATTCGTGAGCGATCAGATCAAGACGGCCATCGTCACCGGTAGTGCCCGGGGTATCGGTGCAGCAGTGGCCAAACGACTGGCCAAGGACGGTTTCGGTGTCGCGGTGGTCGACCTCGACGAGGCCGCGTGCAGCGACACCGTCGGCGCGATCGAGGCCGCAGGTGGGCAGGCCGTGGCCATCGGCGCAAACGTGGCCGACGAGGAGTCGGTGCAGACTGCAGTCGACCGCATCGCGAGCGAGTTCGGTGCACCGACCGTACTGATCAACAACGCAGGCATCACCCGCGACAACCTGCTGTTCAAGATGACGGTGCAGGACTGGGATTCCGTGCTCGGCGTACACCTGCGGGGCTCGTTCCTGATGACGCGTGCAGTGCAGAAGCACATGATCGACGCCAAGTGGGGTCGCATCGTCAACCTGTCGAGCACCTCGGCCCTGGGCAACCGCGGTCAGGCGAACTACTCCGCGGCCAAGGCCGGCATGCAGGGATTCACCAAGACTCTCGCCATCGAGCTCGGCAAGTTCGGTGTCACCGCCAACGCCATCGCCCCCGGATTCATCGAAACCGAGATGACGGCAGCCACCGCCGAGCGGGTCGGAATGTCGTTCGACGACTTCAAAGCTGCTGCGGCGTCGCAGATTCCGGTCAACCGCGTCGGACATCCCGACGACATCGCCCACCTGGCGTCGTTCTTCGTCAGTGAGGGTGCCGGCTTCATCTCGGGTCAGGTCGTCTACGCAGCCGGTGGCCCGAAGGACTGACGTCTCCCGAACGCGTGAATGGACCATTCACGAGCCCGGACGGGTGTGAATGGTCCATTCACGCAGAGCGCACAGCGACTACGGCGTCGGCATTCCGCCGTTGACGTTGAGGGTGTCTCCGGTGACGTACCCTGATTCGGCCGACGACAGATAGACGTACGCACCGGCGATCTCGGCAGGCTGCCCGGCGCGTCCGAGCGGTGTTTCCTTGCCGAATTCCGGCAGCGCCGAGGTCGGCTGACCGCCGGCTGCCTGCAGCGGTGTCCAGAACGGTCCCGGCGCAACCACATTGACGCGAATTCCCTTGGGTGCCAACTGCTGGGCGAGAGCCTTGCTGATGGTGTTGATGGCCATCTTCGTCGTCGCGTAATCCACCAGTCCGGGCGAAGGTGTGTACGCCTGGATGGAGCTGGTGTTCACGATCGTCGAGCCGGCAGGCATGTGCGGCACTGCTTCCTGAATGATCCAGAACAGTGCGTACACATTGGTTTTGAAGGTCTGGTCGAACTGCTCCGACGTGAGATCCGCCAGATCCTCGACGAACTGTTGCTTGCCTGCCACGTTGACCAACAGGTCCAGGCCGCCGAGCTCGTCGACGGCGGTGTGCACGAGGGCGCGGGCAGCTTTCTCATCGGTGAGGTCTGCCGGTGCCAGGACGGCGGTGCGACCGGCGTCGCGAACGAGCTGGGCGACGTCCTGAGCGTCCTTTTCCTCCGACGGCAGGTAGTTGAGAACTACGTCGGCACCCTCGCGGGCAATGGCGATGGCGGCCGCACGGCCGATGCCGGAGTCGGCACCGGTGATCAAGGCCTTACGGCCGGTCAGCCGTCCGGACCCGCGGTACGTCTGCTCGCCGTGGTCGGCCAGGGGTTGTAGATCGGCAGCGAGACCGGGCGGATCCTGGTGCTGCTCAGGGAATCCGTCCTGGCGGTACTGCGTGACGGGATTGGTGAAGGTGTACTGATCACTCACGATGGGGTCGTCTCCGAACCTGGTATTCATTGCGTGGGGAACCTGCTGCTCGATTCCGTCTCCACGCCGAATGCCCAGAGTCGCCCGCAAACAAACTGAGTCGGGTCTCTCCCTGGCTCACGCCATCCCCCAAGTTCCACACCATCCCCGCCAACGGATGAATGCGGCATTCAGCTACTTCAAGTAGCTGAATGCCGCATTGATCCGGAAGGGGGCGGCGTGCCGGAAAAGCAAGGCTGTGGGCTAGGAGTACGTGTAGAAACCCTTGCCGCTCTTGCGACCCAGCATTCCCGCGTCCACCATGCGCTGCAGCAGCGGGGGCGGAGCGTAATGCGGCTCACGGAATTCGGCGTACAACGATTCTGCGACCGCGAGGGTGACGTCCAGGCCGACGGTGTCGGTCAGACGCAACGGTCCCATGGGGTGGGCGCAACCGTTGACCATGCCGTCGTCGATGTCCTCGGCGCTGGCGAAGCCGGATTCGAGCATCCGGATGGCCGAGACCATGTAGGGGATGAGCAGCGCGTTGACGATGAATCCCGCACGGTCGCCCGCACGAATCGTCTTCTTGCCCAGGGTGTTCGCCGCGTAATCGGTGACGGCGTCGACGGTCTCTTCGCTGGTGAGGAGGCTGACGACGATTTCGACCAACGGTAGTACCGGCACCGGGTTGAAGAAGTGCACTCCGACGACCTGGTCGGGTCGCTTCGTCGCGTTGGCCATCTTGATGACGGGGATCGACGAGGTGTTCGTCGCCAGGATTCCTTCGGGTTTGACGATGGAATCGAGCTTGCCGAACAGATCCAGCTTCAGTGATTCGATCTCCGGTGCCGCCTCGATCACGAGGTCGCGATCGGCGAAATCGTTGATGTCGAGCGTCAACGAGATTGCGGCGCGGGCTTTCTCGGCCGCGTCGGCGTCGATGCGGCCGGACTTGACGGCCCGTGCGAACGACTTGTCCAGGCGTGCTTCGGCGGCGTCGGCGGTGCCCTGGCTGGTTTCCAGGATCAGCACCGAGCTACCGGAGCGGGCGCACATTTCGGCGATACCGGCACCCATGGTGCCGCCGCCGATGACGCCTACGAGTTCGATGTTGCTCATTTGAGCAGCGCCCGCGACATGACGACACGCTGAATCTGGTTGGTGCCCTCGTAGATCTGCGTGATCTTGGCGTCGCGCATCATGCGCTCGACGGGGAAGTCGGTGGTGTAGCCGGCACCGCCGAAGAGCTGGACGGCGTCGGTGGTGACCTCCATCGCGACATCGGAGGCGAAGCACTTCGCTGCGGCAGAGATGAATCCGAGGTTCTTCTCGCCGCGCTCGGCGCGTGCCGCGGAGCTGTAGACCATCAGGCGGGCAGCTTCGACCTTCATTGCCATGTCGGCGAGCATGAACTGCACGGCCTGGAAGCTCGAGATCGACGTGCCGAACTGCTTGCGGTCCTTGGTGTATGCGATGGCTGCATCGAGAGCGCCCTGAGCGAGGCCGACGGCCTGTGCGCCGATGGTGGGCCGGGTGTGGTCGAGGGTTTCGAGCGCGGTCTTGAACCCGGTACCGGGCTCACCGATGATGCGGTCTCCGGGGATCTTGCAGTTCTCGAAATAGAGCTCGGCGGTGGGCGAACCCTTGATGCCGAGCTTCTTCTCCTTGGGGCCGACGACGAATCCTTCGTCGTCCTTGTGCACGATGAACGAGCTGATGCCGTTGGCACCCTTGTCGGGATCGGTGACGGCCATGACGGTGTACCAGTCGGACTTGCCGCCGTTGGTGATCCAACACTTGGAGCCGTTGAGGATCCAGTCGTCCCCGTCGGCCTTCGCGCGGGTCCGCATGCTGGCGGCGTCGGAGCCGGCTTCGCGTTCGGACAGTGCGTACGACGCCATCGCGCCGCCTGCGAGCGAGGGCAGGACCTGCTTCTTGAGCTCCTCGGAGCCCTTGAGGATGAGGCCCATCGTGCCGAGCTTGTTGACGGCGGGAATCAGTGAGGATGAGCCGCAGACGCGGGCGACCTCTTCGATGACGATGCAGGCGGCAACCGAGTCGGCACCCTGACCGTCGTACTCCTCGGGAACGTGGACGGCGTTGAAGCCGGACGCGTTGAGGGCATCGAGCGCCTCCTGCGGGAAGCGCGAGTCCTCGTCGACCTCCTTGGCGTACGGGGCGATCTCCTTCTCCGACAGGGCCCGGATCGCTGCGCGCAGCTCCTCGTGTTCCTCGGGTGACTGGTAGAGATCGAAGTCGGGATTTCCGGCCATGTCGGCCACGCTCCTCGCGATGTCGGGGGTACAGCACTGCCCAGAAAGGGCACTCAGTGCCAAGCTTCACCTCAGTGTACGACCGGACCGGCCCCGATTCAAGGGTGGGGCTCGCCAAGACGGCACTGAGTGCCATCTTGGGTGGGTGTCACTCCGGAAGGTGGCGGGCCAACGCGTCGGCGACGGTGTTCACGGACGTGCCCCGCGGGAATGTCGCGACCACGACGTCTCCCGAGGATTGGGCGCGGACCTGCGCCAACGCTGCGCGCAGGTCGGTGACGGACGTCGGTAGGCCGTCGCGGATCATCCGTCGTAGAAAGTAGTTGTGGGTCGCGGTCACCGAGGCGGAGAACTGCAGGATCTCCAGATGAGGGTGGTCGGGAAGCGCCCGCTGCAGGTATTCGACGAAGAGACGGTCGTAGCGGAACACGGTGACGATCTCGCGATCGCGGAGGGCGGGAATTCGATGCACCACCTGATATCGCAGCCGCGACATCTCTTTCCAGTCCGAGAATCGCTCGTACACCAACTGGGCGGCATCGCAGACGGCCTGCCATGGGTCGCCGGTGTTGGACGCGAGCAAAGCGCCGACCTGTTCGAGCAGAATCTCGTGATCGGCGAAGACGACGTCTTCCTTGGCGCGGAACTGCCGGAAGAACGTTCGACGCGAGATTCCGGCCGCCACCGCGATGTCGTCCACCGTCGTCGAGTCGTAGCCCTTGACCGAGAACAGATCCAGGGCCGCGGTGGCCACGGTCAGCCTGAAGTCGACGGATTCCTCGGGTTCTCCGCGCATGCCAGTGAAGGTAGCGGAGTTTCGGCAGGGGCACTGAGGTCGTCCTTCTCGGTGGCTGATTGCTAGTGTTCGCAAGTAGCCTGCTGCGCAGTGCTCGGCGAAGCGGAAGGACGTCATGGCCACGGATTCGAGACGACCGCTGTACCGAATGAAGGCCGACTTCTTCAAGACGTTGGCTCATCCCGCGCGCATTCGAGTGCTGGAACTGTTGAGCGAACGCGAACACGCAGTGTCCGAGATGCTGCCCGAGGTGGGCATCGAGCCGGCGAATCTGTCGCAGCAGCTGTCGATTCTGCGTCGCGCGGGTCTCATCGAGGGCACTCGGGAGGGATTGTCGGTGTCGTACACGCTGACATCGCCCAAAGTGGCGGACCTCCTCGTGGTGGCCCGGGAGATATTGACCGGCGTGGTGGCCAACCAGGTGGAACTGCTGGACGGCGAGTCCGGATCGCGCACCTGAGCCGATGTTCGAGGGAGGTGTGCAGCATCTCGCCGCATCTGATTCATTACTTGCTAAACTTAGCAATCAACTGGATCAAGAACGATGAACTTTCAGGAAGCGTCGCATGTCCGAACCGACGAAACGCACCCGCATGAACGACGCCCTGAGGGCGGTTTCCGCCCTTCTACCCAGATGGAGCGAGTGGAAGCCCGCGCTGCGCGCACCCGGTTCGGATCTTCTCGCCGGCCTCATCGTGGCGCTGGTGGCGCTGCCCCTCGCGCTCGGATTCGGAGTCAGCACCGGGCTGGGTGCAGCGGCGGGACTGACCACCGCCATCATCGCGGGAGTCGTGGCCGCGGTATTCGGTGGCTCACGGTTTCAGGTATCGGGTCCGACCGGTGCGATGACGGTGGTGCTGGTCCCGATCGTCGCCGAGTACGGGCCGACGGGAGTGCTCGCGGTCGGGCTGCTGGCCGGGATCATTCTGTTGGTGCTCGCGGTAGCAGGAATCGGCCGAGCTGTGCGGTACATGCCCGCGCCCGTCATCGAAGGATTCACCGCGGGCATCGCCGTTGTCATTGCACTGCAACAGGTTCCGTCGGCGCTGGGTATCACGGACGCGAAAGGTGACAAGGTCTGGCAGTCCGCGTTCGATGCTGTCCGTTCGTTCGTCGCGCATGCAAGCATCCTCACCCCCGCTGTGGCGATCACCGTCGCGATCGTCATGCTCGTCGGCGGCCGCCTGGCACCGAAGATCCCGTTCTCGTTGGTCGCGGTTGCTGCCGCTACCGTGGCCACCCAGCTGTTCGATCTGGACATCGCCCGCATCGGCACCATTCCGTCGTCGTTGTCCGCCCCGAGCCTGGGCTTTTTCCACATGGGTGACAAGACGGCGTTGCTGGCCCCGGCGTGTGCCGTCGCCGCTCTGGCTGCCCTGGAATCGTTGCTGTCCGCCACGGCCGCGGACTCGATGGGCGTCGGCGCTCGCCACAACCCCGACCGGGAATTGTTCGGACAGGGCCTTGCGAACATCGCCGCACCCATGTTCGGGGGCATCCCCGCCACAGGTGCGATCGCCCGGACAGCAGTCAACGTTCGATCCGGTGCCCGCACCAGGCTTGCGGCCCTCACCCACGCGGTGATCCTCGCCGTCATCATGTACTCCGCGGCGGGGTTGGTTGCCGATATCCCGCTCGCGGCCCTGGCGGGAGTGCTGCTCGCAACCACGGTGCGGATGGTCGAGACCGCGTCGATCCGGGCGATCACCCGCGCCGGCCGCGGGGATACCGTGGTGATGGCGGCGACCTTCCTCGTCACGGTGGTCTTCGATCTCGTGACGGCGGTGGCGGTCGGCGTCGGGTTCGCTGCCGTCCTGGCTCTCCGGGCCGTTGCGCGATCGGCCACGGTCGAGCAGGTCCCCTTGAACACACTCGATGCGGTCTCGAAGGAAGAAGGAGACCTGCTGCGGGAACACATCGTCGCGTACCGCATCGACGGTGCGCTGTTTTTCGGTGCCGCGCACAGCTTCCTGCTCGAACTCGCCGACGTCTCGGACGTGAAAGTGGTGATCCTGCGCATGTCCCGAGTCACCACGATCGACGCCACCGGTGCCATGGTTCTCAAGGACACCATCACCGAACTCGAACACCGACACATCACCGTCCTGATCTCCGGTGCCAAGCCCGAGCATCTGCGTCCCCTCGCAGCCCTGGGTGTGTTCACCACCAAGGACGACGACGCTCGACACGTCTTCGACACCACCCCGCAGGCCATCGCCTGTGCACGCACGCTGGTGACCGAGGCGACCACTCCCCGCGGGTAGGGTCGTAGGTCACACTTGCGTACGAAAGGACCAGCTCATCGTGGCTCTCGTTGCCGGAATCGACTCTTCCACCCAATCGTGCAAGGTTTTCGTTCGCGATGCCGACACCGGGGAGTTGGTGCGTCACGGCCGTGCCGGTCATCCCGACGGCACCGAGATCGACCCGCAGCGGTGGAAGGAAGCACTCGACGAGGCCGTCGACGCCGCCGGCGGGCTGGACGATGTCGCTGCGGTGTCGGTCGGCGCGCAACAACACGGCATGGTCTGCCTCGACGACAACGGATCCGTGGTCCGTAAAGCATTGCTGTGGAACGACACTCGATCGGCCCAGGCGGCAGAGGATCTGATCGCGGAGCTCGGCGAGAAGACCGGTGGCGACGGCGGTCAGGCCTGGGCCGACGCGGTCGGCGTGGTTCCGTTGGCCTCGATCACCGTCGCCAAGCTGCGGTGGCTCGCCGACAACGAGCCCGACAACGCCGATCGCACTGCGGCGGTGTGCCTTCCGCACGATTGGATCGGCTGGCAGCTCGGTGGCGCGTCGGGGCTCGACGCCTTGGCCACCGATCGCGGCGATGCGAGCGGCACCGGATACTTCTCGGCGGCCACGAACGAGTATCGAACGGATCTGTTGCAGTTGGGCTTTCGTGGCCGCAACCCACTGCTGCCCCGCGTGGCTGCGCCGAATGAGGCGATAGGCCACACTGCCGCCGGGGCGCTGATCGGCCCGGGTACCGGAGACAATGCCGCGGCGGCGCTTGCCCTCGACGCACAGCCCGGTGATGTGGTGATCTCGATAGGCACGTCCGGCGTCGTCTCGGCGGTGACCACCGCAGCCGCGGCCGACGGTTCGGGCCTGGTCGCCGGATTCGCCGACGCCACCGGGCGTCAGCTGCCGTTGGTGTGCACGCTCAACGCGGCGCGTGTCCTCGATGCGACGGCGCGAATGCTGGGCGTCGATCACGACGAGTTGTCGCGGTTGGCTCTGTCGACGACGAGCGACGGTGTGGTGATGGTGCCGTACTTCGAGGGCGAGCGGACGCCCAATCTCCCCGATGCATCCGGAGCGATTCATGGACTACGACTGAACAATTCGACTCCGGGCCATCTCGCTCGCGCGGCCGTCGAAGGACTGCTGTGCGGACTGGCCGACGGTATCGACTACCTGCGTGCACAGGGAGTGGACGTGCGGCGTGTGCTGCTCATCGGCGGCGGTGCCAAGTCCGCGGCGCTCCGAGCCTTGGCCCCGGCAATTCTCGGGGTGCCGGTGGCCGTACCCGAGCCCGGTGAATACGTCGCCGACGGGGCAGCGCGCCAGGCGGCATGGACTCTGGCCGGGACCAGTGAGCCGCCGACCTGGGCGCAGGCTACCTCGAAGACATACGAGGCAGACCCCACGCCGGCGGTGCGAGAGCGCTACGCGCATGTGATGCTCCTATGAGTGTCAAGTGGCAGTTTTCTGGGTGAGAAGTTGGAACATTTCGCGGGCGACGGCTCGTTTGAGGCAGCGGATTAT
>NZ_JAVDUT010000015.1:0-45058 GCF_031456475.1 Rhodococcus sp. 3258 | reverse complement strand
ACATAATCCGCTGCCTCAAACGAGCCGTCGCCCGCGAAATGTTCCAACTTCTCACCCAGAAAACTGCCACTTGACACTCATAGGAGCATCACATGCGGCGAAGCCGCTCACTCGTGCGGAACGACGACCACCGGCACCGGGGCAGCACGCAGAATCTTGGCAGCACTCGAGCCCAGGAACACCCGCTTGGGGGTCGCCAGTCGACTCGAGCCGAGCAACAACACATCGCCCGGCTTCCACTCGAGGTTGCCCACGGCCTCGTCCAGTGTCGACCCGTCGGCCACCACGGATTCCAGGCCCTCGATGCCGGGGAGCGTGCGGGCCGCGAGTTCCAGATTCTCCTGTGCGGCAGCGACTTGCCGTCGACGCGTGTCCAGTGAAGTCTCGTCGCTCGGGGTTCCGGTCGATTCCAGAGAGACCAGCGAGACCAATCGAAGAGGCACGTGCGCAGCGCTGGCGAGAGTGAAAGCGAACGGCAACGGGTTCGGGGCGGATGACCGGGTGGGGACGGCGACGGTGAGATCGGTGATAGGTGCGCTGGAGAGCCGGTAACCCCGAGGGGCAAGTGCCAACGGAACTTCCGAGGCGTGCAGAAGCTGACCGGCGACCGAGCCGATCGAATGTCGGTTCAGCAGGCCGTCACTGGCACCGCCGACAACGATCATGTCGGCATCGGAGTTCACGGCGAAGTCGATCAGGGCGCGGGCGAACGACTCGTGGCTGAGCACGTGCGTGGTCACCTCGATACCCGACGGGACCTGGGCGGCCGCGTCGTCCACCCAGCCCTTTGCCTTGGCCTCGAGGATCTTTCGATACGGTCCACTGCCTTCCATGACAGGTTCGTCGACGGCCATGACCAGCACGATGTCGATGGACGCGTCGAGGGCGCGGGCGAGGGCGGTGGCCAGGGCTACGCCGTCGTCGCCGCTGGGGGTGGCGAGGTAGCCGACGGTGATCTTCATGAGTTTCGGTCCTTCTCTTCTAGTAAGTGTCCGGAACCTTGACTTCGGTGGACGCGGTGAGTGTTTTGCCCTGGAAGAAATCCTTGTTACCCACGAAGCACAGCAGCATCAGGGGGATTCCGAGTACCAGCATGCCGACACCGAGGACGAACACTCCGCCGATCGGACCGTAGACGGTGTAACCGTAGTCGGGCTTGATCATGTCGACTGCGCTCTGCACGAACGCCCACGTCATGGACAGCCCGCCGAGAAGTGGAAAGATGCCGCGCATGAACAGGTTTCGGGCGGACGAGAACAGTGTCCGACGGAAGTACCATGTGCATGCGTATGCCGTGATGCCGTAGTAGAACGCGACCGCGAGTCCGAGCGATGCCACCGAATCCTGCAGCGCGTTGGCGCTGACGAAGGTGAGCACCAGGTAGAACATCAGGGCTGCGGCACCCATCACGAGCGTGCCGAAGCCGGGCGTCATGTACTTGGGGTGCACGCTGGCGAACCGCTTGGGGATTGCCTCGTACACAGCCATCGACAGTGTTCCGCGGGCCGTGGGCAGGATGGTCGTCTGTGTAGAGGACAGCGCCGAGATGGACACCGTCAACAGCAGCAGCGACGCGACGATCGAGCCGGCGACCGGATCGCCGAGAATGGTGAGCACATCATCGACGTTGTCCGGGTTGTTCAGACCGATACCCGTGTCTCCGAACCCGGCGAACGACTGCACGGCGTATCCGACGAGCACGTAGGTCGCGACGAGAATCAGCGTCGTGATCACTGCGGCCCGTCCCGGCGTCTTCTCCGAGTCCTTCGTTTCCTCGCCGACGGCAAGGCAGGCATCCCATCCCCAGTAGATGAAGATGCACAGGATGATGGCCTGGGCCGCGTCGGACATCGTCACCCCGGTGGGCACCAACCAGCTCCATTGCGGCGTGATGGCCTGCGGACCGGCCGTACCCGTCCCCACCTTGACCAGTGCCGTCACCGACACTCCGATGAGTACGCCGAACTGGACGACCAGCAACACGTTCTGCATGCGTTCGCTGACGAGGATGCCGCGAAAACTCACGTAGGTCATCGCGACGATGAAGAACGAACCGAGGGCGACCTTGGCCGCGGTCGACTCCGCCAAGTCCGACAGGCCGAGGAACTCGAACAGGTAGATGGCTGCGATCTCGGCGACGTTGGCCAGCACGATGATCGCCGAGACGGCCAGCCCCCACCCGGCCATCCAACCGACCCAGGGCCCGAAGGCCTTGGTACCCCAGGTGAACGACGTCCCGCAATCAGGTGTGTCGCGCCCGAGCTCGCGGTAGGCGAAGGCGGTGAGCAACATCGGAACGAAGGCGATGAGAAACATCGACGGTGCTTTGTCGCCGACGGCCAGAACGACGTAGCCGAGGGTGGCGGCGAGACTGTAGGCCGGGGCCACCGCCGACAGTCCGATGACGATGTTGCCGACCAACCCGAGCGCGCCGGTGTTGAGTCCCTTGCCCGGAATGGTGTTGGGCGGTTCCGCAATCGACATAGGTCTCTCCGAGGTTCGAGTCGACCGAGGCGTCGGAAGGGGACCCGACAGAATCGGTCGCGTGTGATGGATGAACACTACGATTTCCGTCGCCGATTCGCTGTGTATCGACGGAATAGTTTTCATTGGAGTAACAATGCAACGAAATAGGTCGCGGAAGTGGCGGACGTCGGGGGAATCCGCGGACTCGCCGAGTGGCGATGACAGGCGCGCGTCCGCGCACGACGCGCGCTACCGTCGACACATGAGCACCGCGGAGAACACTCAGTCCTCGATCGGTGGCAGTGCGCCACTCGATCTCGCGTCCATCAGGTCGGCTCCGAAGGCGTTGCTCCACGATCATCTCGACGGCGGACTCCGACCGCAGACCGTGCTCGAACTGGCCGACGAATGCGGATACGACGGGTTACCCGCGACCGACGGTGCCGCTCTGGGGGAGTGGTTCCGCGACGCAGCGGACAGTGGATCGCTCGAGCGCTACCTCGAGACCTTCGCGCACACCGTGGCCGTCATGCAAACCCCCGAGGGGTTGTTCAGGGTGGCGCGCGAATGCGCCGAGGATCTGGCCGACGACGGCGTCGTGTACGCCGAGGTGCGCTTCGCGCCGGAACAGCACCTCGAACGCGGGCTGACCCTCGACGAGGTCGTCACCCACACCCTCGCCGGTTTCGAGGCGGGCATCTCCGCAGCCAAGGTGCGGGGCAAGAACATCACCATAGGCACCCTGCTGACGGCCATGCGGCACGCCGCACGTTCACGAGAGATAGCGGAACTGACGGTGCGTTTCCGTGACCGCGGGGTGGTGGGCTTCGACATCGCCGGGGCCGAGGCGGGCTTCCCTCCCAGCCGCCATCTCGACGCCTTCGAATACATGCGAGCCAGCAACGCGCACTTCACCATTCACGCAGGCGAAGCGTTCGGTCTGCCGTCCATCCAGGAAGCGGTGGCGTTCTGCGGAACCGACCGGCTCGGACACGGAGTACGGATCACCGACGACATCACCACGAACTCCGACGGCACGCCGTCACTCGGTCTGTTGGCCGCGTACGTCCGCGACACCAGGATGCCTCTGGAGTTGTGCCCCAGTTCCAATGTGCAGACCGGTGCCGTCGAATCGTTGGCGACGCACCCCTTCGACCTGCTCGCACGACTGCGGTTTCGCGTCACCGTGAACACCGACAACCGTTTGATGAGCGACACCTCGATGAGCCGAGAGATGGTCAAACTGGTGGATACGTTCGGCTACGGGTGGAGTGACCTCGAGCGATTCACCATCAATGCGATGAAGTCCGCATTCCTGCCGTTCGACGAGCGATTGGCGTTGATCGACGACGTCATCAAACCCGGCTACGCGGTGCTGATCGGCTGACGAGCGGGCGCGTGGCCGGGCGAGAACGCCCTACTTCTTGCGGAGACGGCTCTCGAACTCTCGCTCGAGGGCGCGCCAGGCCTCGGCCTCGACGTCGAACGGTGCGCTCGGGGCCAGCCGATCGGGACTGGGCTCGAGGGTGTACGAGACGTACCAGCCCAACGGTGTGGACGTGGCGAGGGCCTCGTCCACCGAGCTGTCCCCGGCGAAATCGGCTGCATCGGTGAACAATTCGACGGCAAGATCGAGCTGGTCGACGTCCACTGCGGTGGGCCCGTCGGCAAGGTCGTCGGCTAGTCCGGGCAGTACGTAGACGTTGTCGTCGGTGATCGTGATGTCCAGGGAGCCGTCGATCGCGGCGGTCTGAACATCGGAGTATGTGCTGACCTGCGCCAGATCGTGATCGTGATCGTCGGCGAGATAGCGAGCCAGCGACCGCTCGGACCCGAACACGCTGATGGCGCCACCGCGGCCGAGGAAGACGGGCTTGTCGCCGAGGTAGCAACGCAGGGTGTACAGCGTGTCGTCGGACGTGATGATGCGAATGGGATCGATACCGACGGTGGTCCAGAACGTCTCTTCCGCCGCGGCAGCGGCGATGGGATCTCGGTCGACGTCGTCCTCGTCGCTCTCTGCGTCGTCGTCGGACTCGTCGTCCTCGGTGTCGTCGTCGATGTCGTCCGTTGCGTCGTCTGCATCGACGGCGTTCTCCGCAGCCGCGGTGATCTCCGCCTCGGCGACGGCGACGGCGGCGCTGTCGACGTCGGGGGAGGTCACGATGGAATCGACTGCGTCGAGGACTTCGTCCCAATGCCTCGCCACTGCTGCGCCGATGCGGTCCCACAGCTCGGCACCTTCACGGCCGAGAAAGTTCTCGACGCCACCGGCCACCGCTCCGACGAACGGATTGGTTCCGAAAAAGCTTGTGACGGGCCGTAGTTCGCAGACATCACCGATGGACGAGACGATGTCGAAGGTGGCCTGCAGTTCGGCGAGAACGTCGGCTTCGGGGTCTGCAGCCACCAGCTCGGGCACTGCGACGAGGTCGAACCGATGCAGCTCGTCCGGCTCGAATTCGTAGGCCGCGAGAGCGGACACCACCGGCCACGACGGGTGGTCGACGAGGTCGTTGTCGTCGTCGGATCGGACGAATGCGGCGAGCTCGGCAACCGTGGCGAATCCGTAGAGATCTTCCTCGTGTCCGAGGAATGCCTCCCATTCGTCGTCGCCTTCTCGCCACTCCGGTGCCCACAGTGTCGAGAAGTCACCGGCGGTCAGACCGAGTTCGATCGGGATGATGTCTCCAGCCATGGCGCGAAGCCTATCTCAGGAGTCTGTGAACGAAGCCTGCAGACTTTGCAGGATGGTCTCGCGCTGGTCCAACGCTGCGGACGCCGCCTCGGCAGCTGTGAGAACGATGGTCGACGCGAGTTCGCGGGCAGTCACCGATCCGAGATCCTCCGCGAGATCGAGGCCGACCATGGCCCCGGTACCGTCCGCAACGACGGTCACGAGCCCGTTGGGCGAGGCCACTCGAATCCTGATGTGGTCGACGCGCTCCTGTGTCTCACGCAATCCGTCGAGCCGGTGTCGGGCTTTGTCGATCACGGTGTCGAGATCGGTGGGGTGAGAGTGGGTCATACCGGTCGCAACCAACTCGTGGGTGCCGGATCCTGGGCCAGATCGTCGTTCGCGTCGGCGGCCACTCGGGCGTCGGTCGGCAGACCCAGGCGATCGAGGATGTCGGCGGGAACCCCGTCCTCGGCCAACCGGATTCGGCGCTGTGCCCGAGCGGCTGTGGTCGCCCGCGTGCATCGATCCAGGATCGTCGACGCCAATGCTGTTCCCCCGTAACGTAGTTCACGTTCGTCGATAGCGATTGCGATCGGCACTCCATGCTCGGTGGCGCGAACGGATACCGAGCCGGATCGAGTTGCCGATACCGCGCTGACGACGGTGGTGTTCGCGTCCGTCATCGACTTCCTCTCATTCGGTCTGCCTCTCGTTCGGTCCGACCGTTATTGGGTCGGGCGGTAGAAGCCCTTGAATGCCATGTCGCTGTTGGTCGTTCTGATCGGTCCTACCTGCACCGGGTCTCCCGCCTCGACGAGCTGGCCGTTGCCGATGACCATCGCTACGTGGCCGTCCCACACCGCGAGATCGCCGGGCTGTACGTCACCGGCCGCCACCGATGTGCCGATGTCCTGTTCCTGCGCCAGCCGGGGGATGTCGACGCCCTGCTGTGCGTACGCCCATTGGGTCAACCCACTGCAGTCCAGTCCGGTGCCCGGCGTCGTACCGCCCCAGGCGTAGGGGACGCCCTGCTGCGTCAGCGCGCTGCGAACGGCACCTGCGGCTTCGGCGTTGGGGGCGGTGACGGTGCTCCCGTCGGGCAATCGCACCTCTACTCCTCGGTCGGCGTCCCCGGCGCCGGGCGAATCCATCGCCGAATTGCCCAAGAAGTGCTGTGCTCCACCGGCTCCGGGGGAGTCCGGCGTGCCGCCGGTTTGTGAGAGCGACTGCGCGAACGTCTTCGCCAGCTTCTCCCCGGTCTCGATCACCTGAGCCGTTGCAGGTGAGGTCATCAGGTTCGAGGGCGAGCCCGGCACCGCTGCCGGGCCGGAGTCGATGGGTGCGGGGACCGCGGGCGGGGAGGCCAGCTCGCCGGCTGTCGCAGCGTGCACGGCCAGTTCGGCGCGCACACGCGCGACCACCGCCAGGGCACGCTCGAGGTGCTCGATCGCGGCCGAGATCAGCATCGTCTGCCCGATCGGGGTGGCAATGATCGGTCCTGCGGAGAGGGCGATGCCCACGAACGACTGCACTATTGCCTGTAGTTCGACGAAACCCTGCTCGGTATCCCGACATGCCCGATCGACGACGGCGGCGATATCGTCCGCGTGATCGGCAAGGGCCAGAGCACTCGCATGAGCGTTCTCGGCGTACCGAAGTGCGGCGTCCGCGGCCTCGCCGTTCCAGGTCGAACCAAGTTCGGTGATCGCGATGCGGCCGATTCCTTGGGCGGCCTCGATCGCAGCCGACGACAGTCGCAACACATCCGCGGGGCCTCCGGAGGGAACGGTACCGCCGCCGAAGGCACCGAGCAGCTCGACGATGGGGCGAGAGAGTAGATCGATCATCGCCGCTTACCGAGCGTCCGGTGCGCGACCGGCAGAACGGGCCGTGACGGCCGCCCCGGTTGCGTCGTCGGTGCGGGCGTACGACACCGCAGCATCGGTGGCCGCAGAACCGAGGCTCGCCACAGCTCCCGCCAGGCGAACGACCGCATCGGTATGCGCCAGATGGGTTCCGGTCACGGTGGCCAGAAATTCCTGCCCGATCAGGCCGAACACCGGTGCCAACACGGCGGGCCCGCAGGCAGCGGCGGCAGCGCCGGCCGCCGCGATCTGCTCGGCCATGGTCGACGCCGCTGCGCCGTAGGCGAGCACCCCCTCGGTCTCGACGACGAGTTCGTCCATGAGTCCCCCTGAAATCGCGTGCGTTCGCGCAGTCGCCGAATGCGACGCCCAACTGGTTCGACGCGAGTGCGGGCACATCGGTTCCCACGACTTGCCGTTCGCCGTGCGTCTCGGCGATCTCCTCCGGTGGGGCTCATCGTGTGGGCCTCATGGTGCTGGGCCTTATCCTGTGAGACATGGATACACACGTGGTCGACCACCCACTGGCCGCCGCCCTGCTCACCACCATGCGGGACGAGCGGAGCGACAACGCCACGTTCCGAACTGCGCTCCGCCAGCTCACCCACATGCTGGTGTACGAGGCCACCAGGGACGCCGACATCGACACGTTCGAGGTACGTACTCCCGTCGCAGTCACCCAGGGCACCCGGTTGGCTCGTCCGCCGCTGCTCGTGCCCGTACTGCGTGCCGGTCTCGGCATGGTGGAGAAGGCGAGCGGTCTGATTCCACAGTCTCGCGTCGGGTTCGTCGGGATGGCCAGGGACGAGCAGACGCATCAGCCGGTGCCCTACATGGAGTCCTTGCCCGACGACCTGTCCCAGACTCCGGTCTACGTGCTCGACCCCATGCTGGCGACCGGCGGATCGATGGTGCACACGATCGAGCTGCTCGTTGGACGCGGCGCAACCGATGTCACTGCCATCTGCGTCGTGGCCGCCCCCGAAGGTGTCGCAGCGCTCGAAGCGTCGGGACTCCCGGTGCGACTCGTTGCCGCGAGCATCGACGACGGACTCAACGAGAATGCCTTCATCGTCCCGGGCCTCGGCGACGCGGGCGACCGTCAGTTCGGACCCCGCTGATTCGCTCCGGTGCAACCCTGCTCGCGCTCGGGGTGTCCTGGCCCTCCGCCGGGCCCGACACCCCGCGGTTGCGCCTGCTCGATATCGAGACCGAGCAGGTCGAGTTCCAGGAGCTGGTGGGTAACACACTGAGCTACCGCGCTCTCGGCGGTGCGGCAGACCGATACTGCACGGGCCGAACGGCATTCACTGCGGACGGGCCGCCGCGGTACGTTCCGTGCCCGGGCCGAGAGCCGGCCGTCGGGTCGAGCCAGTGCGCACGGTGCGCGGACAAGGACGTGTTTCGTTTCGTTCATACCGTGCACCGCAGCGGATTCGTCTCGCGTGATCTGGAAAAGCATGTCATGGCACCGCATTGGCTCTACCTGGCGGCATTTGCCAACGGCACCTTCAAGATCGGGACAGCCGCGCAGACTCGCAAATGGGGTCGGCTGGCCGAGCAGGGGGCTATCTGTGCGCAGTACGTTGCGCACGCGGACGACGGCAAGGCCGTGCGTGTCGCCGAGGACCTGGTGACCGAAAGGCTCGGACTACGGCAGGCCGTACGGTCGGCGACGAAGGCAGCATCGCTGTGCGTGCCACTCGATCTCGACCGATTGGAGGCAGGCACTGTCGCGCGTGCGGAGCAGGTCCGTCAGCTGTTGACCGACGCCGCGATCGGCGGATGCCGGCCGATCGCGGAGCGGTGGACTCCGCCCACGGGACGGGAAGCGTTGAGCGAGAACGATACTCGGGTTGCCTACCCCGCCGATGTCGCAACCGGCTCTCATGGACTGCAGATCAGGACATGCGTCGGGCAGGCGGTGATCGCCTCGGTCGACGAGCAGACCTACGTCGCGGATCTGGCGGCATTGAAGGGTCGGCGCATCGAGCTCGGGGCCTTCACGTCCGATCTGCCTGCGGTGCAGTCGGCACTGTTCTGAGTTACAGCTCTTTTGCGAACGCGGAGAGCTGGGCCAGGAGTTCGTCCGCCGTCGCTCTCGCCCTTGCCAGATCCTGCCGGTCCCTGACGGGCTCGACGACCTCGAGGTACGCCTTGAGCTTGGGTTCGGTCCCGGACGGCCGCACGATGACCCGGAGCCCGGATCCCGCGATTTCGACTGCGTCGGTGCGCAACTCGTCGTCCCGGTCGGCGTAGTCCATGACGGTCACCGTGCGTCCGGCCAGCTCGGTCGGCGGCGTACTGCGCAGTCGGCGCATCATGTCCCCGATGTCGGTGAGATCCTGCACTCGGCGCGACACCTGCGCGCCGCTGTGGACTCCGAATTCGACGGCGAGGTCGTCGAGTACGTCGAGTAGCGTGCGTCCGTCCTGCTTCAGCGCTGCCGCGAGGTCCGCCAGTACGACGGCGGCAGAGATCCCGTCCTTGTCTCGCACCACATTCGGATCTACGCAGTGACCGATCGCTTCTTCGTAGGCGTACACGAGGCCGTCTCCGGCGCGCACGAGCCATTTGAAACCGGTCAGTGTGCGGGCATAGCGCGCGCCGCGGGCCGGTGCCAGTGCCGAGAGCAGCTGCGAGGACACGATGGTGTTGGCCACCAGTGAGCCGGGCGGTGCGTCACGCAGCAGGTAGTCGGCCAGCAGAGCGCCGGTTTCGTCCCCGGTCAGCATCCGCCAACCGTGAGCGTCTCGGACTCCGACTGCGCAGCGATCGGCATCGGGGTCGAGTGCCACGGCGAGGTCGGCGTCGGTCTCGGCCGCCAGCGCGAGAACCGCGTCCGCAGCACCCGGCTCTTCCGGGTTGGGGAAGGTCACCGTCGGGAAGGACGGATCGGGCTCGAACTGCTCCTCGACCACCCGGATGTCGCGGAACCCAGCGCCGCGCAGTGCCGCCACGGCGAGTTCTCCGCCGACGCCGTGCAGTGCAGTCAGGGCGATACGAACATCGCGTGATCTCGAACGGGGCAGTCTCACAACCGAATCGAGGTAGCGCGACGCGATGTCCGAGCCGCTGGGCTCGACGGCTGTGCGAGGCACGTCGACTGCATCTGCGCTGGCTTCGATGAGCGCCTCGATCTGGGCATCGCTCGGCGGAACCAACTGCGACCCGCCCCGCAGATACACCTTGTACCCGTTGTCGGCGGCCGGGTTGTGCGATGCGGTGATCTGCACCCCCAGCTCGGCATCGAGCGCCCGTACGGCGAAGGCGACAACGGGCGTGGGGAGTGGTCGAGGCAGAAGGACCACCGAAAATCCTTGCGCGGCCAACGTTTCCGCCGCTGCGAAGGCGAACTGTTCCGAACCGGTGCGCGCGTCACGGCCCACCACGACGGTGGATCCGCCGAGGCCCTGCCCGAGCAGCCACGCTGCGATACCGGCGGTCGCTCGCACGACCACGGCGACGTTCATGCCGTTCGGGCCGGCGCGCACCGGCCCTCGGAGGCCGGCGGTGCCGAAGGTCAACGGACCGCTGAATCGGTCCGCGAGTTCGGAATCGGAGAGGCCGTCGAGTTCGTCGCGGCTCGCCGGATCGGGATCTCCCGCGATCCAGCGTTGCACACGCTCGGTGAGATCCTCGATCACAGTCGGGTGACCAACTCGTGCAGAAGAGCGCCCATCCGAGCTGCCGAATCCTTGCCCGCAGCGAGCACTTCGGAGTGATCGAGGTGTTCTCCGGTCATGCCGGCAGCGAGGTTGGTGACCAACGAAATTCCCAGCACACGAGCACCCTTTGCACGGGCGGCGATCGTCTCGTGCACCGTCGACATGCCCACCAGATCTGCACCGAACGTGCGCAGCATCTTGATTTCGGCAGGCGTCTCGTAGTGAGGGCCCGGCAGTCCCGCGTAGACGCCGTCCTCGAGAGACGGATCGATCTCGGCCGCGAGAGCGCGGAGTTCGGGTGAGTAGGCACCGACGAGATCGACGAATTCGGCGCCGACGAGCGGCGAACGGGCGGTCAGGTTGAGGTGATCGGAAATCAGAACCGGTTGGCCGACGCTCATGCCTTCACGGATGCCGCCGGCGGCGTTGGTGAGGACGACGGTCGTCGCGCCTGCCGCGATCGCGGTGCGCACCGGGTGCACGACGCGTCGGAGGTCGTGACCCTCGTATGCGTGCGTACGGCCCTGAAGTAACAGAGTGTGGGTTCCGCCCACGTCCACCGAGGTGATCGTGCCGGAGTGGCCCGACGCGGACGGCGGCGCGAAGCCGGGGAGATCGGCCATGCGCACGGTCGCGGTGGGGGAGCCGACGACATCTGCGGCCGCCTGCCAGCCGGAGCCGAGGACGATGGCGACGGTATGGGTGTCGATGCCGGTCGCTGCAGCGAGAGCATCGGCGGCGGTGCGCGCCGCCGCATCGGGATCGGTCACGGGATCGGTTGCTCGTGCGTCGGAAGTTGCCACGATGAACAACAGTATGAGATCGCTGCGATGGATGTGGAACCGAGACGGTGCGACCGGGAAGTTACCGCCGAGTAGTATCCGCTGCATGCCTTATCTCGAACGCGACGGTGATGTCCACATCTTGTTCCTCGGTGCCCAGGAGGGCGCGGGCAATCCAGAGAACAGGTTCCACCCCGACTGGATAGATGCCGTCCATGCACTGCTCGACGAGGTCGAGGCATCGACCGGTCCGGCCGCGCTGGTCACCACCTCGGCAGGCAAGTTCTACAGCAACGGACTCGATACCGATTGGCTGTTCGCGAACCTGGACCGGATCACCTGGTACCTCGACCGCGTGCACACGCTCTACACGCGGCTGCTGGCGTTCCCGATGCCCACGGTCGCAGCGGTGCAGGGCCATGCGTTCGGTGCCGGCGCGATGTTCGCGACATCGCAGGATTTCCGCATCCAGCGCGCAGACCGAGGCTTCTACTGCCTGCCGGAGGTCAACCTCAACATGCCGTTCACCGTCGGCATGTCTGCCCTGATCAATTCCAGGCTGCCCAAGCAGACCGCCGTCGAGGCGATGCTGACCGGCCGTCGTTACGGCGGGGCCGATGCGGTGGCCGCAGGAATCGTCGAGGCCACCGCGTCCGAGGAATCGGTGGTCTCCGACGCCGTTGCCAAGGCGGCGGCGCTGACCAGCACCCGGGGAGCGAACCTGGCCGGCATCAAGAGGCGGATGCACGTGGACCTGCTCGCTGCGCTGACGACGCCGACGGACGACAGCAACTTCAGCTTCGGCAACTAGCCCCGTCCGGCACTGTTCGGGCTCGGAGTCGGCACAGCCGTTCCGACACGCCGCCGCGCTAGTGACACACTGTCTCTCGTGATCGACGAACCGAACAGTGCCGCCGTGGGCGAGGAGATCGGCCGCGCGCTCGCTCACGCAACCGACGAAGTGGTTGCGCTGTCGCACTCGATTCACGCAGAACCGGAACTGGCGTTCGAGGAATACCGCAGCGTTGCGAAGGTCCTCGACACGCTCCGCGCCCACCATTTCGAGATCGAATCCGGGGTCGCCGGCATCGACACCGCATTCACCGCGTCGGTGGGTAGCGGCGAACTCGTGATCGGAATCTGCGCGGAGTACGACGCGTTGCCCGAGATCGGTCATGCCTGCGGACACAACATCATCGCCGCGTCCGCGGTGGGTGCCGCCCTGGCGCTCGCGCCGGTGGCCGATGCGCTCGGCATCACGGTCCGAGTGCTCGGCACCCCTGCCGAGGAAACGGGCGGTGGCAAGGTCCTGATGCTCGAGCGCGGCGTCTTCGACGACATCGGTGCCGCACTGATGGTGCATCCGGGCCCGTTCGACATCGTGGGCGCGACGTCGCTGGCATTGGCCGACGTTGCCGTCAAATTCACCGGCCGTGCGGCCCATGCGTCGGCCGCCCCCGAGTGGGGAATCAACGCGGGCGATGCCGTCACCGTCGCGCAGGTGGCGCTCGGGCTCATTCGCCAGCACCTCTCGCCCGGCCAGCAACTGCACGGCATCGTCAGCGACGGCGGCGTCGCGCCGAACATCGTGCCCGGACATGCCGAGCTGCTCTACTATCTTCGCGCGAACAGCACCGAGTCACTCGAGGCGCTGACGAAGAAGACGTTCGCCTGTTTCGAGGCGGGTGCCATTGCCACCGGATGCACACACGAAATCCGCACGGTGTCGCCGACGTACGCGGCCCTGACCCCGGATTCGTGGCTGGTGGCGGCATTTCGTCAGGAAATCGAATCATTGGGACGGTCGCCCTTGGCACCGGATTTGGAAGGATTTCGCCCGTTGGGCAGCACTGACATGGGAAACGTGACGAATGTTCTACCCGGAATCCACCCCGTCGTCGGCCTCGATGCCGGAGGGGCGGTGACGCATCAACCGGAGTTCGCCGCAGCGTGTGTCACCGAGTCCGCCGACCGTGCACTGCTCGACGGTGCTCTCGCCCTCGCCGGAACGGCCGCTCGCGCCGCAGCCGATCCACAGACCCGGGCGCGTCTGCTCGACGGTGTGAACGCTCGATCCGCGGTGCAGCGATGAGCGCAGGCGAAGAGGCAGAAGTTCGGATGAGCGCAGGCGAAGAGGCAGAAGTTCGGATGAGCGCAGGCGAAGAGGCAGAAGTTCGGATGAGTTCACGTGAAGCCGCGATCGATCGGTGGATCCAGGCTCACACAGAAGATCTGTCCCTGTGGCGTCGGCACATTCACGCCCATCCGGAACTGGCCCGTCGTGAATTCGCTACGACGGCGTTCGTCATGGAGCAGCTGTCGGCGGCAGGCCTGTCACCCAAACCTCTGCCCGGCGGTACGGGCTTGATCTGCGATATCGGTCCCGACGGCCCGCGCGTCGCGCTGCGCGCGGACATGGACGCGCTGCCGCTGCAGGAGATCACCGGTGCGCCGTACACGTCGACGGTTCCCGGCGTATCCCACGCGTGCGGGCACGATGCCCACACCACGGTGTTGCTGGCGACCGGACTAGCGCTGGCGTCGCTGCCGGACCTGCAGTACGGGGTTCGGCTGATCTTCCAGCCTGCCGAAGAGGTCATGCCGGGCGGTGCACTCGACGCTGTTGCCGCGGGAGCGCTCGATGGGGTGTCGAAGATTTTCGCGTTGCACTGCGATCCTCGGCTCGAGGTGGGGCAGGTGGGAGTGCGTGTCGGGGCCATCACCTCCGCCGCCGACACCGTCGAATTGCGTCTGGACTCGCCGGGCGGGCACACGTCGAGGCCCCATCTGACGACCGATCTGGTCTACGCGTTGGGCACCGTCATCACCGGGCTGCCCGGCATGTTGAGCAGACGAATCGATCCGCGAACCAGCACAGTGATGGTCTGGGGCGCGGTCGTGGCGGGGCAGGCCCCCAACGCCATTCCGCAGACCGGCATGCTCACCGGAACAGTACGGACCGGCGACCACGAAACGTGGGCGCTGCTCGAGCCGCTCGTTTCCGAGATCGTCACCGGTCTGCTGGCACCGACCGGGGTGCGCTTCGAGCTGCACTACCGTCGCGGCGTACCGCCTGTGGTGAACGATCCGGCGTCCACGGCCACCTTCGAGAAGGCCATCGGCCGAGTCGGCCCGACAGCATTGGCCGACACGGCGCAGTCCGGTGGCGGCGAGGACTTCTCGTGGTACCTGGAGAACGTGCCGGGAGCGATGGCCCGACTGGGCGTGTGGTCGGGGACCGGTCCGCAACTCGACATCCATCAGCCGACATTCGACCTCGACGAGCGAGCCTTGGCCGTGGGTGTGAAAGTGATGACCGGAATCGCATTGGACCCGAACTAGCGGTCGGGCGGTTGTCGTCGCCGCTGACCGCGAACTTCTACGACGTGGTGCCCGGTCCTACGTTGCGGCTGTTCCTGGTGCGTAGGTCGCGCACGTATTCGGCTGGGGCACCGGCAATTTCGGCGGCCTCGGCCATGACCCCGAGGTAGCGTGCCGACGGTAGGCCACCCTCGTAGGCGTCGAGAACGTAGAGCCACGCCAGGACCGGCTCGCCTCCGGTCTCGATGCGCAGCCGGATCTTGCGGTGGATGCCGAGCTCCGAGCCCTCCCACCGATCCAGGCTCTCCTCGTCCTCATCGGAGACGTCGTAGAGCACCACGAAGACCTGTGAGTCCGGGTCCTCGACGATCGTGGCGAGCGCGCCCTCCCAGCCGATGTCGCCACCGCCGAAGGTCAAGCGCCACCCGTGCAGCCACCCGGTTCCCGACAGCGGTGAGTGGGGGCAACGCTGCAACATCTGCTCCGGATGCATGTTCGATCCGTAGGCGGCATAAATTGGCACGTCGGCCAGCCTAAACCGTATCGCCGCCCGTTGACGCCCCGTGGTGGTGTTTCGGTGCGTCGTCGCAGGTACGCCGAGCGGCGGGTGGAGTGAAGCTAGCCTTACCGACGCGCGGAACCGGACACTGCAATACCGTTGACGTGACACAGTACAAAGATTTCAGCACGCGAGAAGAGGATCAATGACCCGGATTGTGATCATCGGTGGTGGTCCGGCAGGGTACGAAGCAGCATTGGTGGCGGCGCAGCACGGCGGACAGGTGACGCTCGTCGATTCCGACGGCATCGGTGGTGCGTGCGTTCTGTGGGACTGCGTGCCGTCGAAGACGTTCATCGCCTCGACCGGCATTCGCACCGAGATGCGTCGCGCGAGCGACCTCGGAATCTCACTCGACCCATCACAGGCAGCGGTCGCGCTGCCCCAGATTCATTCGCGAGTGAAGAGCCTCGCGCAGGCGCAGTCCACCGACATCGCGCACCGGGTCACCTCGGTGGGCGTCGAAATACTGGCCGGTCGCGCCGAGATGATCGACACGCACGTCGGATTGGCCTCGCACCAGATCAAGGCGGTGTTGGCCGACGGCGAGGAGCGAATTCTCGACGCCGATGTCGTCCTCGTCGCCACCGGAGCGCGCCCCCGCGTCGTCAAGGGTGCCGAGCCGGACGGCGAACGCATTCTCAACTGGCGGCAGTTGTACGACCTCGAAGCACTGCCAGAACACCTTGTCGTCGTGGGATCCGGTGTGACCGGTGCCGAGTTCGTCTCGGCCTACACCGAGATGGGCGTCAAGGTCACCGCGGTATCGAGCCGCGATCGCGTCCTCCCGCACGAGGACGAGGACGCTGCCCTTGTGCTCGAAGACGCGTTCAACGAACGTGGCGTCACCCTCGTCAAGCATGCCCGCGCAGACTCGGTCGTCCGCACCGACGACGGTATCGTCGTCACGCTGTCCGACGGGCGCACCGTCGAGGGCAGCCACGCGCTGATGACCGTCGGATCGGTCCCGAACACGTCGGGACTCGGTTTGGAGAAGGTCGGGATCGAGCTCGACAAGGGTGGATACCTGCGTGTCGACCGCGTGTCTCGTACTGCGGTCGCGGGCATCTACGCGGCGGGTGACTGCACGGGTCTGCTGCCGTTGGCGTCGGTGGCCGCGATGCAGGGACGCATCGCGATGTACCACGCCCTGGGCCAGGCCGTCAGTCCCATCAAGCTCAAGACCGTGGCGTCGGCGGTGTTCACGCGGCCCGAGATCGCATCGGTCGGCGTCGCACAGTCCGCGATCGATGCAGGCGACGTACCGGCACGCACGGTGATGTTGCCGTTGACGACCAACCCGCGAGCGAAGATGAGTGGTCTCAAGCGTGGTTTCGTCAAGATTTTCTGTCGCCCCGCCACCGGTGTGGTCATCGGTGGTGTGGTGGTTGCTCCGAGCGCATCGGAGTTGATTCTTCCGATCGCGATGGCCGTGCAGAACAATCTGTCGGTGAACGACCTGGCCAACACGTTCTCGGTCTATCCGTCGCTGTCGGGTTCGGTCATCGAGGCCGCGCGCCAGCTGATGGCGCACGACGATCTGGACTGATCTCGCAATGTGAGAAACGCGTTTCATATTTCGGACGCACATGACATAGTCGAGAGAGCGGACACACCCGTCCGCTCTCTCTTCGACTCTGCGGATCCGCGGGCCGTTCTTCCCGTCCCTGCTGCCCTGGAGTCTCTTTCGTGTCTTCGATTCATCCGTTTGCCGGCTTGGCCCGACGCACCGCAACACTCGACAGCTCGGCCATCCGCGACCTTCTGGCCCTGACCGCTCGCGACGAGATCATCAGCCTGGCCGGCGGTTTACCGGCCACAGATCTCATACCGGTCGACCGCATCGCTGCCGCAGCGGACGCAGTGCTGCGACACTCCGACGCAGTGCAGTACTGCGAGACCTCCGGCCACCGAGCCCTGCGCCGCGTCATTGCAGCCAGGGAAACCCTCGCACGCGAAGGGGGTACCGTTCCGGTGGAATCCGTCGTCGTGACGCACGGATCGCAGCAGGCCTTGACACTGCTCGCGCAGGCGCTGATCGACCCGGGTGCCGTCGTGGTGGTCGACGAACCGGCGTATACCGGAGCGCTGCAGGTGTTTTCGATTGCCGAGGCGCAGATCGAATCCATCCCCATCACCGATGGCGGGATGGATGTCGACGAGCTCGAAGCGCGGCTGCTCGCCGGCCTGCGGCCCGCGGTGGTCCATACGGTCGCCAACTTTCACAACCCCCGCGGCGTGACGATGACCGAGGCTCGCCGTCGCCGACTCGCGGCCCTGGCCGACCGGTACGGATTCTGGATCATCGAGGACGATCCGTACGGCGAGATCTGGTTCGACACAATCGAATCCGGACCGTCCCCGTTGCCGATCGCGTGTCACAGCGATCGTGTCGTCAGGTTGTCGAGCGCGTCGAAGATCCTGGCGCCGACTCTGCGCGTGGGATGGTTCGTTGCCCCGCCCCGAGTGTGCGCGGCGGTGGAACTGCTCAAACAGGGTGCCGATCTGTGCGGTTCCTCGCTGACACAGCTGATGGCGGCCGACCTGCTGGGCGACACCGAGTGGCTGGCGGCCCACCTGACCGATCTTCGGCGTGAGTACGGTTGTCGCGCAGACGCATTGACGAGCGCTCTGTCCGGGGAATTCGGTTCGGCGCTGGACGTCTCGCGACCCACAGGTGGAATGTTCGCATGGGCGACCTTTCGTGACGGGACCGATACCACCGAGCTGCTCGCTGTGGCGCTCGCGCACGGCGTCGCGTTCGTGCCGGGTAGCGCGTTCGTGCGCGCTGCAACGTCTACGTCGGCCGAGTACTTCCGCCACTCGCTGAGGTTGAGCTTCGCCGGCTCCACACCGGAGGTGCTGAACGAGGCGGTGCGGCGGCTGAGCGCGGCACATGCGTCGATGACACGGCGGAGCTGAACCGCGACCAGCCTGCGCTGGTTCTGCGCTCGGCCGACCTGGGGCGGTAGCCTGACGTGGGAGACATCGCGAGGAATTTTCGAGGACAGGGAGCGTCCAGTGAGCAACCGATCGAACACGAAGTTCCTCGGACCCACCCAACGGGTGGAGGCGTGGGACCAGCTCGGACGCGAACAATTCGACGTCGTGGTCGTCGGCGGTGGCGTCGTGGGTTCGGGTGCCGCGCTCGACGCCGCAACACGAGGCCTGAAGGTGGCGCTCGTGGAGGCGCGTGACTACGCGTCGGGCACGTCCTCTCGCTCGTCCAAGATGTTCCACGGTGGCCTTCGCTACCTCGAACAACTCGAGTTCGGACTCGTCCGTGAGGCGCTGCACGAACGTGAACTCTCGCTCTCCACACTCGCGCCGCATCTGGTCAAACCGCTGAAATTCCTGTTCCCCCTAACCCATCGGGGGTGGGAGCGCCCGTACATCGCGGCGGGTATCTTTCTGTACGACCGGATGGGCGGTGCCAAATCGGTTCCGCAACAGAAGCATCTGACCCGTTCGGGTGCCCTGCGGATGTCGCCCGGCCTCAAGCGGAAATCGCTGATCGGCGGAATTCGGTACTACGACACCGTCGTCGACGACGCGCGGCACACGATGACCGTCGCCAGAACGGCAGCCCACTACGGCGCGGTGGTGCGTACATCCACTCAGGTCGTGGGGTTCCTCCGTGAAGCCGACCGTGTTTCCGGTGTGCGAGTGCGAGATTCGGAGACCGGGGCCACCACCGAGGTGCGTGCGCACGTGGTGATCAACGCCACGGGCGTGTGGACCGACGAAATACAGTCGCTGTCGAACATGCGTGGTCGCTTCCGAGTACGGGCCTCGAAGGGTGTGCACATCGTGGTGCCGCGCGATCGCATCGTCAGCGAAGCCGCGATCATTCTGCGCACCGAGAAGTCCGTGCTGTTCATCATTCCGTGGGGCGCGCACTGGATCATCGGGACCACCGATACCGACTGGAACCTCGATCTCGCGCACCCCGCCGCGACCAAAGCCGATATCGACTACATCCTCGGCGAAGTCAACGGGGTGCTCGTCACGCCGCTCACGCACGACGACATCGACGGCGTCTACGCGGGATTGCGGCCGCTACTGGCGGGTGAAAGCGACGAGACGTCCAAGCTGTCCCGTGAGCACGCGGTGGCGCGGGTGGCACCGGGACTCATTGCCATCGCAGGTGGCAAGTACACGACCTACCGGGTGATGGCCGAGGACGCAGTGGATCTCGCGGCCGAGGACATCCCGGCGCGGGTGGCGTCGTCGATCACCGAGAAGGTGCCGCTCGTCGGCGCGGACGGTTACTTCGCCCTGGTCAATCAGGCCCCGCACCTGGGTGAAGTACACGGGCTGCATCCGCACCGAGTGACTCATCTGCTGGACCGATACGGCTCGCTGATCGACGAGGTGCTGGCCATGGCGGACGGCAAACCCGAACTGCTGCAACCGTTGACCGACGCGCCCGCTTATCTGCAGGTCGAGGTGGTCTATGCCGCTGCGGCCGAGGGCGCACTGCACCTCGAGGACGTGCTGTCGCGGCGCACCCGGATTTCCATCGAGTACTCGCATCGTGGGATGAACTGCGCGGGTCAGGTCGCCGCACTCATCGCCCCGATCCTGGGGTGGGACGAGGCCACGGTCGACCGTGAGGTCGACACGTACCGGGCTCGGGTCGAGGCCGAGATCGCGTCGCAGCGTCAGCCGGACGACGAATCTGCCGACGCCCTGCGCGTCGTCGCCCCCGAAGCGCGTCAGGAAATTCTCGAACCCGTCCGGACCCTCTGAGTCACGGAACCCGAACCAGCGTCCGCGGTGCGCGAGCAGCCGTCGCGCCGGAGACAGCCATGACCAGCAGGGTGAGTATCGCAAGTGTCAACATACGATCCATGGTGATCGGCGAAGCTGTGAGCAGGCTTGGTCTCACCTGACGAAGCTCTGTGAAGGCCGGTCATCTCTGGCAGTGCGGGCAGTAGTAGATCTGCCGTTCTTCGAGTGGGTTGTCGCCGATCAGTCCGAACTCGATGGTGGTACCGCACCGCCTGCACGGCTTGTTCTCACGGCCGTACACCCAGAAGTGACGGCCCGCGCGACGATCCCCGGTGGTGACGCGCTGATTGCGATTCTTGTTGGCGGTGATGGTGCGGAAGGACAGGTCGATCATCTTCTTCAGGTCTCCGGAGTCCTCGACCGGCGTGCGGGGATCGACTCCGCGAAGGAAGCAGATCTCGTTGCGGTAGACATTGCCGAGTCCGGCTATGTTGCGCTGATCGAGCAGGGCCAGGCCGATCGGTCGGCCGGGGTCCGACTCCAGATTGGTCAGGGCGACACCTGGGTCCCAGTCGGGTCCGAGTAGATCCGGTCCGAGATAGCCGACAGCGTCGTCCTCGTTCTCGAGGATCTCCAGCACGCCCAGCTCGAATCCGATGGCCTGCGCCTTCTCGGTGTTCAGAATGATCCGCGCTTGGAAGGCCGGACGACGCCAGCGAGCCCCCAGTGCGTAAACGTGCCAGGTGCCTTCCATCTTCAGGTGCGAGTGGATCGAGTAGCCGCCCACTCTGATCAGCAGGTGTTTGCCCCTCGACGCGACAGACTCGACCGTTTCGCCGGTGAAGTCGACTGTGGCGTAACGGGGTACACGAATGTCGCAGGCAGTGAGCTGCTGGCCCTCGAGCGCTGCCCGCAGAGTGTTGGCGGCGCGCCAGACGGTATCGCCCTCGGGCATCTACGTCCTCTCTCGTTCTTCGGTTCTCTTCTTCGTCAGTGGTGCGGTGCCTCAGCGCCGCAGGCGTAGTCCGCGGGGAGTCGCCGAGAAACCGGCCGCGGTCAACGTCTTGGAGAAGTCCGTGCCGTGGATGTCGTGACCGTTGATCCGTTCGACCAGTAACTTGTCCACCCCGCCGCGCTTGACCGTGGTCGCCAATGCCGTTGCTGCAGAAGCGATGTCCTCGGTGTTGTCGCCGAAGGTCAGCACCGACTTCCCGCCACGTTCGACGAACATCGTCAACTCCCCACGAACAAGTACGACCAGCGCTCCCGCCTTGCGACCCGGCCGGTGCTTCGTCGTGTCGTCGGTGTCTTCGCCGCCGGCCTTCGGCCAGGGCAGTGCTCCGCCGTACGGGTTGGCCGGATCGCAGGACGCGAGTACGACGGCGGTGGCGTTCTTCTTCGGTTCGTCGTAGCTGCGCAAACGGTCGACGACGTCGGAGGTGGAGAACTGAGCGCCGCCCAGCGAATCGACGAAGTATCCGCGTCGGCAGCGACCCGAATCCTCGAACCCCGTCAGCACCTTGTACATCGTGGCGAACCCGCCGGGGACCCCTTCGTTCATGACCGAACCACGCGTCACCACGCCATAGCGTTCGAGAAGTACATCTGCGGTGGCATGAGCCCGGACGGTGAGGTCCGGTTCGAGTTCGGGCAACCGTGACCACCGACCGCCGGCCGTCGGGGGGCCGGTGCGGGTGGGTAGAGACGGCCGCTCGAACTGACGGTAGGAACGCAGGCGCGGGGTTCGACGCGGTGATCGATGACTCGGGGCGGAGCGGGTGGCCGTCGAGTTCAACAGCGCTCGCAGTGGCGCGAACGTGTCGTTGCTCAGTCGTCCGGCCCACACCAACTCCCAGAGCGCAGCCTGCAGAGCCGTGTCGTCGGTGCTGCCGACGGTGTCGGAGAGCTGGCGGAAGAAGTACGCACCGCCGCCGGCGACTGCGTCCTGAATGCGAATCTGCAACTCGGACAGGTCGGATTCGGCGGCGGGCACCAGAGTCAGCGGCGCGGTATCGGCCATGTGCAGGCTCACCCAACCGTCTTTGGACGAGATTGCACCGTGGCCCGCCCACAACACCTCGCCGGTCGAGGTCAACTCGTCGAGCATGGCGGGGCTGTAGTCGCTCACCCGGGAGGCGAGCACGAGAGATTCCCACGCCGACGCCGGAACGGGCACGCCCGCAAGCTGTTCGATGACCGTTGCCACACCGTCGATCCCGCTCAACCGACGACTGTCCACGTGCTGCCACGCCGGCAGGAAGCGGCCGAGCGTGGCGGTGGACACGGGTTCGACTTCCTGCCGTGCCGCCGCCAGAGATCGCCGCCGCAATCGCCGAAGAACCTCCGCGTCGCACCATTCGCTGCCCGTGGCACCGGGACGAAATTCGCCTTCGACGACGCGCTTGTCGACGGCCAGTCGGCGCAGGACGTCACGCACCACGGCGGTACCGACGCCGAACCGCGCTGCTGCGTCGTCGAGGGTGAACGGTCCGTGGGTTCGGGCGTACCGGCTGATCAGGTCGACGAGTGGGTCGTCGACGGGCTCGATGAACGCGGCGGGAGTGCCGATCGGTAGCGGAACACCGAGTGCATCGCGCAAGCGAGCCGCGTCCTCGATGGCCGTCCACCAGTTCTGGCCGGCGAACGAAACTTCCATTGCCCGCTTTGCATCGGCCAACTCGGCGAGCCACTGCGGATATTCGTCGCCGTTGGTGCGCTGTCCGACTTCCGTGGCGGTCAGCGGACCGAGCAGCCGCAGCAGATCCGCAACACCCTCGATGTCCTTGGCGTGTCTGTCCTCGGGCAGTCGCTGCAACTCGAGCTCGGTGGTGGTGATGACGCTGTCGTCCAGCAACTCTCGCAGCTCGACGCGTCCGAGCAACTCGGCCAGCAGCGCCGAATCGAGAGACAGTGCGGCGGCCCGGCGTTCGGCGAGCGGGCTGTCGCCCTCGTACATGAAAGCGCCGACGTAGTTGAACAGCAACGAATTCGCGAACGGTGACGGTGACGGCGTCTCGACGTCGACGATCCTGATCTGGCGTCGCCCGATGCGGGCCAGGATGTCTTCGAGGGCGGGGAGGTCGTAGACGTCCTGCAGGCACTCGCGCACGGTTTCGAGCAGGATCGGGAACGTGGGGTATTTACGAGCGACGTCGAGCAGCTGTGCCGAACGCTGCCGTTGTTGCCACAGCGGTGCCCGCTTGCCGGGGTTGCGGCGGGGCAGAAGCAGTGCGCGAGCGGCACATTCGCGAAATCTCGACGCGAACAATGCCGATCCACCGACCTGCTCGGTGACGATGTCGGCGATCTCGTCACGCTCGAACACGAACAGTTCCGCGCCGGGCGGCTGGTCGTCGGTATCGGGTAGCCGGACGATGATGCCGTCGTCGGATGCGGTGGGGGCGGCGTCGATGCCGTATCGCTCGATCAGCCTCGCGCCGACCGCGAGGGCCCACGGCGCGTGTACCTGCTGACCGTAGGTGGAGTGCAGCACCAATCGCCAGTCGCCGAGTTCGTCGCGAAATCGCTCGACGATCATCGTCTTGTCGGTGGGGAGCTGGCCGGTGGCCTCGAGTTGTTCGTCGAGCAAAGCGATCAGGTTGTTGACTGCGTTGGCGTCGAGACCGTCGGTGCTCAGCCGCTCGGCCAGGTTGCTGCGGTCGGTGGTGCTCCGCAGAAACTCGCCCAGGGCCCGGCCCAATTCGGCCGGTCGACCGAGGCCGTCGCCGTGCCAGAACGGCAGCCTGCCCGGTTGGCCGTATGCGGGACTGACCAACACCCGGTCGTGCGTGATCTCTTCGATGCGCCAGCTGGTGGCACCGAGTGCGAACACGTCGCCCACTCGCGATTCGTAGACCATCTCCTCGTCGAGTTCGCCTACCCGAGACTGCTTTTCGCCCACCATGTAGACGGTGAACAAACCGCGGTCGGGGATGGTGCCGCCGGACGTGACGGCCAGTCGCTGCGACCCGGGACGGCCGGTGAGAGTGTTGGCGTCGCGGTCCCACACGAGCCGTGGCCGTAGTTCGGCGAACTCGTCCGACGGGTAACGGCCCGAGAGCAGGTCGAGTGTCGACTCGTAGGCAGACCTGGGCAGGGTGGCGAAACTGCCGGTGCGACGGACGGATTCGAACCAGTCCTCGGCGTCGATGGGTTCGAGTGCGCACGCCGCGACGGTCTGCTGGGCGAGGACGTCGAGGGGATTGGCCGGGACGAAGAGGGCCTCGATCTTGCCCGACGTCATGCGTTCGACGGTGACCGCGCAATGGATGAGATCGGTGCGGTGCTTGGGGAACAGCACGCCCTTGGAGATCTCGCCCACCTGGTGGCCGGCGCGACCGACGCGCTGCAGGCCACTGGCCACCGACGGCGGTGCCTCGACCTGGACCACCAGATCGACTGCGCCCATGTCGATTCCGAGCTCCAGACTGCTGGTGGCCACAACGCAGCGCAGACGACCGGTCTTCAGATCGTCTTCGATCAGCGCGCGCTGATCCTTGCTGACACTGCCGTGGTGGGCCCGTGCCAGCAGAGGATCGGCACCGTGGTTGACGTCGGATGCGGTGCCCACCTGAGATGGTGGTTTGTGCTCGGTATCGACTCCGCCGCCGATACGTTCGGCGTACACCTCGTTGAGCCGCGCGGTGAGTCGTTCCGCGAGCCGGCGCGAGTTGGCGAAGACGATGCACGATTTGTGCTCGAGGATGAGATCGACCATCTTCTCCTCGACGTGCGGCCAGATCGATCCCTGAGCCGGGGGAGCGGCGGAGGTGTCCGCATTCGGGTCGGTGACGCCGAGTTCGGTCATGTCCTCCACGGGCACCTGAACCGTCAGGTCGAAAGTCTTCGGAGCGGGTGGAGCGACGATCTCGATGGGAGCGGCACCGGCGAGGAATCGGCCCACTTCCTCGTGGGGGCGCACCGTCGCGGACAGGCCGATGCGTTGCGCGGGCTTGTCCAGCATCGCGTCGAGCCGCTCGAGGGACACTGCGAGGTGCGCGCCACGCTTCGTGCCTGCGACGGCGTGCACCTCGTCGACGATCACCGTATCGACCTCGGCCAGGATGTCCCGCGCCGCAGAGGTGAGCATGAGGAACAGAGACTCGGGAGTGGTGATCAGAATGTCCGGCGGAGTCTTGATCATGGTCCGGCGATCGGCAGCGCTGGTGTCGCCCGAGCGGACTCCGACGGAGATCTCCGGCGGGTTCAGACCGAGACGCTTGGCCGTCTGGGTGATGCCGACCAACGGAGCTCGCAGGTTGCGCTCGACGTCCACTGCCAGAGCCTTGAGCGGCGATATGTAGAGCACCTTGGTCTTGCGGGTGCTGTCCGCACCCAGCTGGGCCAGCTCGTCGAGGGCCCACAGGAATGCCGACAGTGTTTTGCCCGAGCCGGTCGGCGCGACCACCAGGGTGTGCGATCCGCTGGAAATGGACGACCACGCACCGAGTTGCGCCGACGTGGGGGCCGGAAATGCGCCGTTGAACCACTCGCGAGTCGGCCGCGACAGCTTCTCCATGATGTCGGTGCCGATACTGTGCGTGGCCATCCCACCATCATGCCCCGAGGCACCGACAGGTAACCCCGGAGCGCGAAGCTCTGCGCTGCGGTGTCGTTTCGCCCGATTCGGGTACCCGGTGGCCATGACCGACGACCAAGAGATCATGCAGAAGATTTCCGCGAAACTCGACGCACTGCTCGGCAGCAAGACGAACGGCCTGCAGAACGAGGTGCCGCCGGGTGCAAGCATCCAATCGGACGAGGACGACGCCGAGCACGGTCCACTCGGCCGGGATTACCACTTGGCGAGCAAGTACGCCCAAGCGCTGGCCATCAACGAGCCTCAAGTGATCGACCGTGACGAGTTCGACCGCTTGGTCGCCGAATACGGCTGAGCCGACGCATTCGAGTGAGCCCCGACCCCTGCAGGGGATCGGGGCTCACTCGTCTCGGGCGCACCTGGCGAACGCGCGCGGCCGGTTCTACAGTCGATAGAGTGACCGAACGCAAGAAGCCAGGAGTCACGTTCGAGTCCTGGGTCGACAAACAGATCCGCGAGGCGCAGGACGCCGGCGCATTCGAAGGACTCGACGGCACCGGTAAACCCATCCCGATGGGCGATTCCGACGACGAACTGTGGTGGGTTCGCGGCTATCTGAGGCGAGAGAACCTGCCGGTCGATGCGCTCTTGCCCACGGCGTTGGCGTTGCGCAAAGAGATCGAGCGGCTGCCCTCGACGTTGATCGGTCTCCGGCGCGAGGAGTCCGTACGAGACGTGTTGGACGAGCTCAACGCTCGCATCGTCGACTGGATTCGCTTTCCTACCCCGCCGATCGTGCCGCTCGGCCCCGTGGATGTCGAGACGTGGGTGTCCCGGTGGCGTACCAATCGAGCCGAGGTCGACCGCCTGGAAAGACAGCACGACGCGGAGTCGGCTGTGACGTCGGGCCGGCCCTCGGCGGCGGACCACGACGGTGCATCGTGGTTCGCGCGCGTTCGCAGCAGGCTCAGCTGGTGGCGCTGAGTCCGATCGTCCTGGCGCAGTAGGCCAGAGCGTCCGCCGCAGTGGACACGAACGGAAGCGCAGCTGTGCCGTCCACGCGAACTCGAGAAGGCAACAGTCCGTCGGGGCACATCGGTTCCTCCAGTGTCGTCCACCCGGTTGCGCGCCGGCGCAGGCCGCCGACCACGGTGTCGGTCGCGTGCCGGACTCCGCTGCGGAGCGCAACCGGGGCGGTGTCGAGGTGCGTGCGAGCAAAGCGCAATGCGGCGTCGATCGCGTCGACGGTCTGGGTAGCCGATGATCGACCGCGCAGCCCGGTGCTCAGGCCGTGGCCGGGGAGATCCAATACCACTACGTCGACGCCTGCCCGTGCGATCTCGGCCGCCAGGGGTGTCAGGTAGCGGGCATGCAGACCGGCATCGACAACCAGCACGACCGACTGGTCGGTGACCGTCGCCGATCGGTGTACTTCGATGTGCACTCGCCCGCCGGCGATGTCGAGTTGCCGGTGCACGATATCGAGGCCGGCGACGTCTGCGCGGGCGAGCGCGACCGCGTCGGAGGCCGGCCGCAACGCTGCCTCGCAGGCGAGGTCGCGTTCGAGGGCGTCCTGACTCCTCAGCAGCGACTTGCCCTGGAGCAGAATCATCACGGCGGCAGCCTCGTGGGAGGTGAGGGTGGGTGCCCAGCCGGTGGCGGCACCGAGCGCGGTCGAATCGACGATGGGCTCTCCGGGCGTGACCCACTGCCCGGAGAACGGCGTGAGGCCCAGGGCGAAGGCGATGTTCGCGATACGCGTCGCCGCTTTCTGTGGAACGTCGAACATCAACTGGCCCTGCATCGCAGCGAGTTCACGTACGCCGACCCAGTCCACCGGACCCAGGTTGTACGGACCGACGAGGTCGGTCTTGGCCGCGCGGTGAAAGGCGTCGGCCATATCGTCCTGATACAAGAATTGATACGAGGCTCGATCCGCCTCCGGGAATGCACCGATCGGCCCGGTGAACTGGTCGATCCCGTCGTTGGCGAAGTCGGGTCCGACGATGTACGTGCACCGCAACATGGAGATGGCCATCTCACCGGGGTGCCTACGGAGCCACCACTCCGCATAGTGTTCTACCTCGGCCTTGTCGTAGAAGTAGTAGCGATTGGGATCGCCTGCTGGATAACTGTTCTCGGTGAGCGGCTCCGGAGCTATGTCGGCACCGTACGCGTTGATGCTGGACGCGATCACCACTCTCCCCACGCCTGCTCGATATGCCGAATCGATGACGTTGCGTGACCCGCGCAGGTTGATGTCGTGGGTCTCGGTCTTGTCTTTGAGCTCCTCGACCACGAACGCCAAGTGCAGCACGACGTCGCACTCGGCGAACGTCTCCTCGAGGTCGGGAGAGCGAATGTCCGAGCGGATCGCGGTGAACTTCGAGTGCGTGATTCGGGCTGGGCGACGGGCTATCCCGACGACCGCGTCCACCTCGGGATCCTCGAACAGCCTCGGGAGAATCGCGGCCGCGAAGTCACTGGTGGCTCCGGTGACCGCGATACGCACGCCGCGGTGGCGCTCACTCATGAGGGCAGCTCCGCTACGGCCTCGATGATCTGCTCCGTGGCGGTCGACAGGTGTTCTTCGGTGTGCGTTGCCATCACGCACAGGCGAAGTATGGCGCCGGATTTCGGCACGGCGGGATGCAACGCGGCGCTGGTGAAGATGCCGCGGTCGTAGAGGTTCTTCCATAGACTCATGGCCACGAGGTCGTCGCCGATGTGGAGTGAGACGATGGGGGCGGCCGTATCGCCGTGGGGTGTGGACGAGCGGCCTGCCACGTCGAGGCCGGCCGATTGCAGTCCGCCGCGCAGGATCTCGGCGTTGTCGAGTACGCGCCGAGCCCGATCCTTGCCCTCGTCGCTTCGGATCAGGCGGACGGAAGCCAATGCGGCACCCACCGCAGCAGGCACACCGGAGGTCGTGAACAGGAAGGCGCGGGCCTTGACCCGGAGGGTGTCGATCAAGTCGCTCGAGCCGGTCACGAACCCGCCGGTGGAACTGGGGCTCTTCGACAGTGACGCCATCGTGACGTCGACGTCCTTGGTGATGCCGAACAGCTCTGCCGCTCCGGTGAGTTCGGGCCCGTAGACACCGAGGCTGTGGGCTTCGTCGACCATCAGCGCTGCGTGATAGCGGATACACAGCTCGGAGACGACGTCGAGCGGTGCCAGGTCGCCCTCCATGGAGTACAGACCGTCGACGATCACCAGCACGGCTCCGTCGTCGACGACGGGTTGCTGGAGTTTGGCTTCGAGATCGGCCATGTCGTTGTGCTTGAACTTGACCACCGACGCGCCCGAGAGAGTGCTGCCGTCGCGGATCGATGCGTGGGCCGCCGAATCGACGATCACCGTGTCACCGGGGCCGACGATCGCACTGATCGTTCCGAGGTTCGTTTGGTAGCCCGTGGTGAAGACGAGTGCGTCGTCCGTTCCGTGCCACTGAGCGATCTCGTGCTCGAGTTCGAGGTGGAGGTCCAGAGTGCCGTTGAGCAAACGACTTCCGGTGACTGCGCTGCCGAATGTGTCGAGCGCGTGCTGGGCACCCTCGACAACCTTGGGATGGTCGGCAATGCCGAGGTAATTGTTGGATCCGAGCATGATCTTGTCCCGGCCCTCGACGCGAACGACCGGTGCAACGGCCGATTCCATCTTGCGGAAGTACGGGACCACATCGGCGTCTCGAACAGCGCGCAGCAAATCCACGCGCTCGTCTCCGCCGAGTCGTTTCATCAATCTGTTGACAACCATCGTGTACCAGAACTCCTCACAGAGTCGATTGTGGATTGTCGCGAATTCATGAGTTCATTCGGAGCGGGCGGCGCGGGCGATTGGTATTCGGCAGAAGAATATTCAGCGTTTCAAAAGATGCTCTTGCGACGGAAATCGGTTGGTAAATACGCCCCGAAAAATAACTTCGGTTTCTTTCGATGGGCAAACTTTACGAGACCTTTAGTTTATCGCTGCAGGTGGCGGGGTATTGTCGGGGTCCAGCGCGAATTCACCTGCTTTACCGCTGTCCATGTTGATTGTCGACTGATTTGTCCAGGTCGACTGATGGTACAAAATGGACGACGCCGCAATCAATCAGTGACACACAATCGATTAGTGACACAAGGAGATGAACAGTGACTGGATTAATGGTGCGCGAAAGAGAAACGCTCGAGAAGTACATGCCGGGTTTGCTGCACTATCTGGACACGACCCCACTGGACCGACTGGAGTCCCGCGATTCGGACGCGATCGACAAGTTTCGGGAATTCGGCGGTACCGGCTTGGTGGTCCCGGGCGAACTGGGTGGTCTCGGTGCTCCGGCCATCGACGCGGTTCGGGCGCAGAGGGCCATCGGGTCTCGCTCACCCTCTCTGGGCGCGGGAACCACGATGCACCATCTCTCACTCGCGTCCCTGACCGAATTCGCTCGTGGTGCCACCGACGACGACCGAGCATTGATCAAGGGCTTGGTCGACCAGAAGGCGATCGTCGCTTCCGGGTTCTCCGAGGGCGTCACCGGCGGGTGTGTGTTCATTCCGACGATGACCGCCGTGAAGAAGGGCGACAACTACATCGTCAACGGAAGCAAGAAGCCGTGCAGTCTGGCACGTTCGATGGACTTGCTGACCTGCAGCGTCGAGATCGACTCCGGTGACCGTGCCGTCGCGCTGATTCCGGCCGGCCTTCCGGGTATGAGTGTGAAGCCGTTCTGGACCACCGACATTCTGGCCGGCGCGCAGAGCGAGGAAGTGTTGCTCGAAGACGTCGAAGTACCGGCAAGCCTCGTCCTACCCAACAAGGACGACGATCCCGATGGCGTGCACGAGATGACCGGCTACCTCTGGTTCGGGATGCTGATCTCCGCCAACTACATCGGCGCAGCGACCTCTCTGCTCGAGCGGATGATCGAGCAGGACAAGGGTGACTACGAAGGCTACGTTCGAGCGGCGGCCGAACTCGAGGTGTCCATGGCGGCAATCGAGAACGTGGCCCGTGCCTTCGACGAAGGTGAACGCGGACAGGACATCTCGGTGAAGTTGCTGTTCAACCGCATCGCGATTCGTGACGCACTGGTGCGCAGCAGTTCGGCTGCCATCGAATCGCTGGGCGGGATCGGCTTCATCAAGTCACCCGAAATCGCCTACGTCGCAGCAGCATTGCACGCGTTCGCATTTCATCCGCCATCACGGCGGTCCATTTCGGAGACCCTGGCCCGTTTCCACGCAGGTGAAGATTTCGCGTTCGTCAAATAGCGACTACCGCTGTTCGTCTTCCAGCTCGTCGTTCAACTTGTCTTCGCCCCGGTTGCGGAAGAACTTGAATCCGGGGATGCCGATGACGGCGCGCCTGACGTCCTTCGTCACTCCGAGAAGTTCGTGGATCTCGGGGGAGACCGTATCGAGGGTCGCGAGGATGGGGAGTAGAGCTTCCATGTGGTCGAGGAGTCCGGGAAGCTGATCGACCATGGCGATCGCTGCGTCGACCTCGGCGTCGGACAGGTTGTCGACGAAGCGTCGCGCCATCGGCTCGGACTTCTTGGCGATGGGATCGAACATCTCGATCAGCTCCAACGCCGTATGCGAGGCGGCCGATGCCGACGCGACCACGGTGTCCGCGGCACCGGTCGTCCGTTGTACATGAGCAACCACGGCATCGGCCGAATCGATCACATGGTCGATTCGTGTCATCAATGTCTCTATACGGCTCAGCAGTGCTTCGATTCTGCCGGGCAGGGTAAGCGCGAAATCGGCCGTGGTGAACATCCAGCTCACACCGGCCCGCGCCACTGCGGCTCCTCGCCGAAGCACCGTTTCGGTACCGAGAGGGTCGGGGAGGACCACACCTGCCAACACGAGAGCCATAGGAGCGACAATGCCATACCGACGCAACGCCCCGACTGCCGTTAGCCTCGACGCATGAGAGTCCTCGTCACCGGTGCCAGCGGGTACATCGGGTCTCGGCTGGTGGCGGCCCTGTTGGCAGACGACACGGACGTCGTCGTCGGGTCTCGGACTCCGAAGAACCTGCGCACTTTCGACTTCTACGATTCCGTGACCGCGGTGTCGCTCGACGTCACTGACGAACAATCCTGTGCCGCGGCCTTCGCAGAGTCGGGCGACATCGATGTCGCCTACTACCTCGTCCACGCGATCGGCGAAGCCGACTACCGTGCCCAGGACCGGACGTCCGCCGAGCAGTTCGCCGCGGCCGCCGCACGAGCGGGAGTGCGTCGAATCGTGTACCTGGGCGGCTTCGTCCCCGACGACGCCCACCTGTCGGAGCACCTGGCCAGTCGCGCCGACGTCGGTGAGGCGCTGACGGTGGACGGTATCGATCTGGTGTGGTTGCGAGCGGCGATCGTCATGGGTGCCGGCTCCACGTCGTACGAGATGCTCCGCTATCTGGCGGACCGCCTGCCGGTGCTGCCGTTGCCGAGCTGGCTCGCCGAGCCCGTTCAACCGATAGCAGTCGACGACGTACTGCACTACCTGGTGGCGTCGGCCGATACCGACACCGTCCCAGCAGGTTCCTACGACATCGGCGGCCCGGACGTGGTCCCGTACCGCGACCTGGTGTTCGCCTACGTCGAAGCCGCCGGGCTGCAGCGTATCGGGATACCGGTACCGCTCGTTCCGACGTCACTCGCCGGCAAGGTGATCGGAAAGATCATTCCTGTGCCCGCCGGGCTCGCCGAGGATCTGGTCGGTTCACTGCACAACACGATGACCACGTCGGAGAGCCGGATTCGGGATCTCGTCCCCGATCCGCCCCGTGGTCTGACCACCATCGCAGACGCCATGGCCCGTAGCGTGCGAGGAACCGTGGGCGAGCCGCCCGGGGTCTGTGCACTGAAGGACCCGCTGCGACTGGCGAACACCGACGCAGCATGGAGCGGCGGAGATGCGCTCGGCGTCCGGCGGCACGGCGTGGCCGCGTCCTCGGACCGCACCTGGGGTCTGGTCGAGGCTCTGGGCGGCCGTCGACTGCTGGCATCGAAGCCGGTGGCAGCAGCAGTGCGTACCAACCTCGATGTGGCTGCGAGTGTGAACCGACGCGCGAAGTCGGTCGTGCGCCGACTGACCGATACCGAGGAGGCATGATGGCAACGTGGTCGACGACCGCGCTGAACGTGATGAAGTCCGCTCTGGTCGATCCTGTCGAGCGAGACCACCGAGAGTCCGACGCGGCGTTCAGGAAACGGCGCATCATCGTGCTGATCACACTGGTGATCGGGGCGACGGTGCTGTATTTCTCGCTGAAGGTGGAACCGGGTGACCCGTCGTTCTACGCACTGACGCTCGTGTTGGCCGCAGTGTGGATCGTCGGTGGATGTCTGTCGGGGCCGCTGCACCTCGGACGGATCAAGGTGGGCGGGTCCATCCGGCGGCCGATCGTGACCCCCATCCTCATCGGTCTCGCCGTCGGTGGCGTGTTCATGCTCGGCGGCCTCGTCGTCCGCCAGATTCCGCCGCTCGCCGACTTCACCGAGAACGTGCTCGCACACGCCCGAGTGGGGTCGCTGGTACTGATCGTGTTCATCGCGTTGCTCAACGGTGTCGCCGAGGAGATCTTCTTCCGAGGAGCCCTGTACTCCGCCATCGGAGTCAAACATCCGGTGATCATCTCGACGGTCGTCTACACCATCGCCACCCTCGCGTCCGGCAACCCGATGCTCGGCTTCGCCGCCGTGCTGCTCGGTTACGTGATGGGGCTGCAACGTCGCGCGTCGGGCGGAATTCTGGCACCGATCCTGACGCATGTCAGCTGGTCGGCGGTCATGGTTCTGGCCCTGCCCCCGCTGTTCGTGTGAGCAGAGGGTCATGTCTCGTGCGGGCAGAGGGGCATCGGCGGGGATCTGAGCTAGATTGCGCACGTGAGTGAAAACCTCGATCGCGTCGACCGCCTGATCGTCGACGAATTGATCTCTGACGGCCGCGCGACGTTGGCGACGTTGGCAGAGAAGGCGTCTCTGTCCGTGTCGGCTGTTCAGTCGCGAGTTCGACGCCTGGAGTCGCGACGAGTCATTCGCGGTTACACGGCGCAGGTCGATCCCGAAGCTCTGGGGCGTCCGTTGTCGGCGTTCGTCGCGATCACTCCGATCGATCCAGCTCGCCCGGACGACGCCCCCGCGCGATTGAAGCATCTGACCGCCATCGAGTCGTGTCACTCGGTTGCCGGCGAAGAGAGCTACGTCCTGATGGTGCGCGTCGAGTCGCCGCGCGCCCTCGAACATCTACTTCAGGAAATTCGCGCCACGGCGCACGTGCAGACGCGCAGCACGATCATTCTGCAGACGTTCTACGATCGTTGACCGCTCGCCAGACGCGGTCCGAGGACATGGGCAAGTGGTGCAAGCGCACTCCCACCGCGTCACGGATCGCGTTGGCCAGTGCGGGGGCGACGGGGTTGTACGGTGACTCGCTCATCGACTTCGCGCCGAACGGGCCCAATCGGTCGTAGGTGTCCGCGAACAGCACCTGGGTTCGTGGAATGTCGGCGAACTGGGGAACGTGGTAGCTACGAATGGAGTCGGTGGTGATTCGCCCCGCACCGTCGGTGCGCATCTCCTCGTACAGTGCGCTGCCGATGGCCTGCGCGACGCCGCCTTCGACCTGACCCCGGCACTGCTGCGGGTTCATCACGGTGCCTGCGTCGGCGCTCTGCACCGACTGGAGGATCGCGACCGTACCGGTCGCTTCGTCGACCGCCACCCGAAATGCCTGCACGTTGAACGCCAGTGATCGCGGGAGTCCGCCGCTGTTGCCGTTCGCCGTCAACGTGCCGCCCGCCGATGCCAGTACGTCGTCCAACGGGACGAAGCGATCTCCGCATCGCACCCCCTCGGGCCCCAACGTGCAGTCCGAAGGGCGGTGCCCGGTCGCGGTGGCAGCGACCTCGACGATGCGGGCCGACAACCCACGCACCGCCGCGTAGAGCGCCTTGCCTGCCACCACAGTTCCCGCCGAGCCGAACGCACCGGTGTCGTACGTGACCGACTCTGTATCGGACTGCACGACGCGGATACGGTCGACCGACGTACACAGCTCGCTGGCCGCGATCTGGGTGTGGACGGTGGTGGTCCCGTTTCCGAACTCCGCTGTTCCGACGCGTATCTCGTAGCCACCTTCGGGCAGCAGCGACGCGGTGGCCTCGGCGCGGTGGCCACGGGGCGGAATGGTCGCGATCATGGCCACCGCCATTCCCTCACCGATCTTCCAGCCGGACGGCGCAGGCTCGCCGTTGCCTTGCCTGATGGCCTTCTCGGCGAGGTCGATGCACTGATCGAGACCGTAGCTGCCGAATTGCAGGTCGTCGCCTTCGAGGTGCGCGGCGACGATCTCGTCGCCGGGAACGATGACGTTGCGGCGGCGGAACTCGAACGGGTCGATATCGAGCTCTCGGGCCAGATCGTCGATGGCCGATTCGATCGCGAACATGACCTGCCCCAGTCCGTAGCCGCGGAAGGCACCCGATGGAATGTTGTTGGTGTACACGGTCTTCGCGTCGACCTTCTTGTTGGCGCACCGGTAGATCGCAACCGATTCGCCGCACCCGTGAAACATCACTCCGGCACTGTGATTGCCGTACGCCCCGGCGTCGGTCAGCACGTCGATCGACAGTGCGGTCAACACGCCGTCGGCGCTCGCGGCGGCGGTGACGTCGACGCGAAACGGGTGTCGGCACGGTGCGACCGTGAACTCGTCCGTGCGGGTGAACTCGAACTGCACCGGCCGACCGGTCCGCAGAACGGCCAGGGCGACGACGTCCTCGGTCAGTAGTTCCTGTTTGCCGCCGAAGCCGCCACCCACCCGTGCGGTGAACACGCGGACACGATCCCGGGGGAGGCCGAAGATTTCGCATATTTCGTCGCGCACCAGGTAGGGAACCTGGGTGCTGGTGCGCAGATGAAGCCGGCCGTCGGCGTCCAGCCAACCGATGGTGCCATGAGTTTCCAAGTGCACGTGCTGAATTCGCTGAGTCGTCCATCGCCCGGTGACCACCGCTGCTGCATCACGTACTGCAGCGTCGACGTCACCGGTGCTGCCGTGCAGTTCGGCCACCAGGTTTCGGGACGGGTCGGCGATCCGAGCCGCTGCGTCCTTGTCGCCGTGGATCTTCGGTGCGTCCGGGGCGTATGCCGACTCGGGGTCGAACACGGCGGGTAGCACCTCGTACTCGACGATGAGGGCGCGGCAGCCCGCCTGTGCGGCGGCGATCGACTCCGCGACCACGATCGCCACACGTTGGCCGATGAACCGGACGACGGTGTCGAGTACCCGGGTGTCGTCGGGGTCGTCGACGCGGCTGTCGTGTCTGGCCGTGGAAAATGCCACCGCCGGGCTGTCTTTCGAGGTGAGCACCAGCTGCACGCCCGGAACCTGCTCCGCGGCCGTGGTATCGATGGAGACGATCCGCGCGTGGGCATGCGGACTGCCGAGAACGCTGGCGTGCAGCAACCCGGGCGGGGAGTGATCGAGCGTGTACGGCTCGGTTCCGGTGACTATCCGTGTGCTCGCGGGGGCTTCGAGCGAACGCCCGCATGCCGGACCGTCTGCCACCTTCTCGGTGTTGACCACCCCGCACACGGCATCGGAAATGGCGCGATACCCGGTGCAGCGACACAGGTTTCCCTTCAATCGTGCCGGCAGCTCGTCCCTGTCGTCCGCGGTCAGGGTCGACGCGGTCACGACTATCCCGGCCGTACAGAACCCGCATTGGAATCCGGCGGCCTCGACGAACCGGCGCTGCATCGGGTGCAGATCCTCCGGGGTGCCGAGCCCGGCCACGGTGGTGACGGACCTGTCGGCCGCGCGGTAGGCGGGAAATATGCACGAGTGCACCGGTTCTCCGTCGACGAGGACCGTGCATGCGCCGCAGTCACCGGCGTCGCAGCCCTTCTTGACCTCGAAACGGTCGTGTTCGCGGAGCAGGGTGCGCAGACATTGACCCGGTCGCGCGGCGACCTCGGTCGGTACGCCGTTGATGTCGACGATCATGACAGCTCCTCGCGAATGGACTGCGCCGCAGCGCAACTGATGTGTCGACGCCAATCCGGCGCACCATGGGGATCGTCGTACCAGTGCTGCGGACCGATAGTGTCGGCAAGGGCGTCGTCGAGCTCGTGCGCCGTCGGTACGGCCGAAAACCGAAGCACGAACGGACGAACGGTCGACGCGGTAACGGTCAACACGAATGTGCCGTCGGGGTCGACGCGTCCTATCACCACCGCCGCCGATCGGCCGAGAGGTGAGAGCGACAGCGTGCGCATCGCCGTTCTCGACTCGAGGGCGTGCCGCGGAACGTCGATGCTGCGCAGCACATCCCCGGGTCGGAGCACCGTGGTCTGGGGGCCGACGACCAGCTGGTCGATAGGCAGACGGTAGTCGTGCTCGGGGCCGTGTGCCGACCACACCTCTGCGACGCCGTCCAGGGCGGCAGTCAACGAAATCATGGCTCCGGCAGGCAGGGCGAGCGCTACGTTTCCGCCGACTGTGGCGGTCTTCCAGATCTTGAACGAGGCCAGCAGGGCGGCTGCACACCGAGGGAACAAGGTGGTTGCGGGGAAGGCGGACTCGAATCGAGCCAGAGTCTCGATCGTGCACGTCGCTGCGATCCCGAGTCCGTTCTCGTCGACGATCAACGGCTCCCATCCCAGGGCCGTGATGTCGATCAGGGTGGTCAGGTGGTCCTGTTTCTCCGAGAACAGCCACGTGCCGCCCGCAACTACCGCGGCGTCCGCGCTGCCCGGCGGCAGATCCGCACGCGAGCGGGGAAGCAGAACACGATCGACAGTGCCGAGATCCATGGCTTCGTTCACCTCATTCTCGCCGGCCCGGATTCACCGCCCGGTGCGCCTTCTCGAACTGTAGTGACTTTCTGTTACCGATCTCGGTGCTCACGCGATACGCCCGAAACTCGGCGGAAACACCCCGCGCTTATCTTTGCCTCCGGCACGGCCGAACACACGAGGCGGGAGGTTCAGCGATGTACGTCGGAGACCTACTCGATGCCTCGCACCTGGGCATCCGATTGCTCACCTCCGATCGCGACGCCCTCGGACGTACCCTGCGGTGGACATTCACCACCGACCTACCCGACCCGTCCCGATACATCGCGGGCGGCGAGTTGGTCATCACCGGACTCGTATGGCGGCGCACGCCCGACGACAGCGAAGTGTTCGTTCGATCGGTGGCCGAATCCGGTGCGACGGCATTGGCCGCGGGGGAGGGGTTGCTCGGACACATTCCGCTCGATCTCGTCGACGCATGCGAGCGACACGGTCTGCCGCTCCTCGCTGTTCCCGACACCGTGTCGTTCGGTGAGGTCACCGAATTTCTCGTCGGCCGGGTCACCGGTGACCGAATTGCCTCGCTGAACAATTCGCTCGTGCGCCAACGCCAGTTGCTCACCGCGGTCGCCGACGGCAGAGCCCTCGACGAACTGGCACTGCACATCTCCAGAGAAACGGGAATGGCGTGTCTGATCTACACCGCCACCGGGCGTCGGTTGGTCACCGAGGCATCTGCTTTGTCCGACGCAGATGTCGACACCTTGACGCACGCGGCACTCTCGTCCGAAACGCTTCCTACGACAACCGTTCTCGCTGATGGATCGACCTACAGTGTCTTCGGCGTCGGGCCATCGCTCGTACAGCGCACCACGCGATGGTTCCTGGCCGTGGCCGGAGACATGGATTCGTTCTCTCCCGACGTCTCCGAGGCGTTCGGGCAACTCGCAGCCATCGCCGCGCTCGACCGTGCCCGGCGTGAAGAAGGACGGCTGGTACGGCGTGAGATCGCAGACCAAGCGGTGGCGTTGATCGAACACGACAGCACCGGATTCGAGGCACTGACGAGGCTGCGCCAGGCAGGAGTCGACCCCGACAGGCCACTCGTCGTCGTCAGAGTTGCCCACAGCGGTCGCGTCGACCTGCGAGAGATGCTCCGATCCGTCGTCGGCGACACCCTGACCTCGTTCGGCGGTGGGTGTGTCGGATGCAGCGCGCACGGCGACATCGTCGCTGTCGTCAATACCGACGACACACTGTTCGCGCAGACCATCCGCATTCGGCTGTCCCGGTTGCGCTCTGGAATCGGACCCAGCCGAATACATGTGGGCGTGAGCGCCGTGGCCACCGGGCTGACCATCGACGGCGCACTGAGGTCGGCTCGTCACGCTCTCGAACTCAGCAGGCAGGGATCCGCGGCGGTGACGGTCACCGCAGGCACCAAGCCGACCTCGGCAGTATCGATGATGTCGGCGCTTCCCGACGACGTACGAAAATCGTTCGTCGAGCATGTCCTCGCGCCGCTGCTCGAGCACGACCGACGCACCGACGCCGACCTGACCGACACGCTGCGGGAGTTTCTGGCCAACGGGGGGTCCTGGCATCGAACCGCAGAGTCGATGCACGTCCATCTGAACACCGTCCGATATCGCATCAAACGCGTGGAGGAACTGCTCGGGCGAGATCTCGGCTCCACTGCGGACAGACTGGATGTCTACCTCGCCCTGCAATCCATGCCTCGGGCGTCGGCCCACGGCGCTGCATAATGGGGAAATGACTGCAGGCTTCACCGGAATCCCCTTCACTGCCCTGGACTTCTACGAAGACCTCGAAGCCGACAACAGCAAACTCTGGTGGAACGAACACAAGGACGTCTACGACAGTGCCGTCAAGGCACCGATGACCGCGTTGCTGTCGTATCTGGAACCCGAATTCGGGAGCGCCAAACTGTTTCGGCCGTACCGGGACGTTCGATTCTCGAAAGACAAGACCCCGTACAAGAGTCACCAGGGCGGGTTCGTCGCACGGGGCGACAGTCTCGGCTACTACGTCCAGATCGATCCCGCCGGATTGTTCGTCGCAGGCGGCTTCTACAACAGCTCCCCGGACTCGATCGCGCGTTTCCGCAAGACCGTCGACGACGACGTACGCGGAGCCGAACTCGAGACGCTACTGGCCACTCTGAAGAAATCCGGGTTCGAGATCGGCGGCGACACGCTCAAGACCAAGCCGCGGGGCTACGAGGTCGACCATCCGCGCATCGATCTGCTGCGGCACAAGACGTTGACTGCCGGCAAACATTTCGGCTCACCCGCGTGGCTCGAAAGCCCCAAGGCAGCAACGAAAGTACGCGACGCCTGGCGCGCGCTGAGCCCGCTGGTGGAATGGTCCGCGGCACTGCACACGTGAGCACAATGTGTTACCCGACGACGGAGTATGTGCGCCAAGCACTTCCGGCGTCCGGAGCGTCCTCTCGTTCGACCGTTGCCTGAATCAGACCGTAGGGCCGATCGTCGGCGTTGAACACCTCCAGGTTGTTCTCGATGCCGAACTTGCCCAAGTCGTAGACGAAGTGGTGCTTGTTGGGGGCCGACATCGAGATCTCGGCAATGAACGGATACTTCTCCAGTACCGCCTCGCCCATGGCGTACAGGGTCTGCTGAAGAGCCAGTGACTGCAGGTTGGCGAATCGCTCGATCATCGCGGCCTTGACGCCCGCGTACACCGCATCCCACTCGACATCGGTTGTGGTGTAGCGCCACTGCGCTGTCAGCGACGTCGCCATCACTCGGTCGGTCGTGGGCTCGAGAATCGTCAGATCGTCCTCGAGGAAGCCGTGGAACTCCGAACCCGTCGACTTGAGAATCACCATCTCCTTGAAACCGCTGACGACCCAGGTTCGCTGCGCCTCGCCCTTACCCTCGACCGTGACGGCCGAGGTGCGAATTTCCTCGCCCTTGCGGGTCCACGTGTGGTCGTGCTCGACGCCGTCGACGACCGCACGCGCCCAGGCGTACTCCTCGAGTTCGATACGGGCACCGTCGACGGGCTCGACGTCGTCGACGTAGTGACGGGCGAGGTCGAGCCCGTAGCTCTCCAGGTGGAGCAGACCCTTGGTCTTGGCATACGCGTACGCGGTCTGCTTCTGGGTGTCGGTGGGCAGAACGGCGGACTGATCGCCGGCCAGGTGTGCGGCAGAGAAATCGCCACGCAGCGCACTCGATACGTTGATGTCGTGAATCTCGTGCCGCGGAGAATCTCGATAGATCCGCACCACCCGGTTCTCGGCTTTGCCGTACTGATTGGCTCCCAGAACGATCTTTCCGGTCAGGTCGGTCATGTCAGCTCCCGCGGTAGGTCGAATATGCGAAGGGGGACAACAACAACGGCACGTGATAGTGGGCGTCGGGGTCGGTGACGGTGAAGGAGACGGACACCTCGGGGTAGAAGCTCGGGGTCGAGGTCGCCTCGAAATACGATTCCGTGTCGAACGAGAGCCGGTACACGCCCGGTTCGACAGGTCCGGGAATCACCTCACCGATGCGGCCGTCTCCGTCGGTGGTGCCCGTCGATATCTCGCCCTGTTCGGAATGGAACAGCCGCACGCGCATGCCGACCGCCGGTGTGCCGGCCGTGGCGTCGAGCACGTGCGTGGACAGCCCGGTCACTGCGTCGGTCCCAGCACGCGGCCGAGGCGAATTCGGTTGATCTTGGCCAGTTCCACGCGGAGCACCCGTCTTTCGGTTTCGGCATCGTTGTCGAGCCTCTCCTCGAGGATAGCGAGCAACTCCTCGGCCGACCTGCCGGTCGCGCACACCAGATACACGTGCCCGAACTTGTCTTCGTACGCGCGGTTTCCCGCCGCCAGCTTCTCGCGTACTTCGGTGCCCGCAGTGGTCACTGCGGCCTGCTCACGCTTCGACGACGGGTTGTCCGCAGTGCCCCCGATCCGGGGATGGCCGTCGAGTGCATGATCTATCTCGGCCTCCGGCAGCTCGGCAAGTACCCGATCTGCTCTGTCCAACAAAGAGTCTCGGCTGGCGAACGGTCTACCCTGGGCGACTCGACGGGCCCAGATCGAGGACGCGCAGCACTCGAACAGTGCATGCATCGCCTGTCGATCGGAGAGCTTGTTGAACCCGTCGAGTCCTATCCATTCGTGCAGCACATCTCGCTCGCTATCTGAAGTCGTTGATCCGGCCGAACCGCGCGGCCGCGATGGGGTTGGCGTCCGCAACCAGATCGTCGAACCGATAGTTCGCGATCTTGGCGATTTCGATCATCGCGAAAGATCGCTCCGCCGACGCCGCATTCTCCACCCGCGACCATCCGTTGGCCAGAACTCGATCGTAGCGTTCGGTCTCTCGGGCGCAGATCACCAACGGGAATCCGAAGTGTCGCCGATACTCGGCGGCGAGCTGAACGATGTTCTCGTGTTCGTCCTCCTCGAGGTTGGACAATCCGACGTGATCGGCAGCGTTGAGGGTGCCCGTCGCATCCTCGCTGCCGAGGTCGGGGTAGCTGTTGATCAGCTCGATCTGTTCCTCGGTGGTACCGGCCAACAAGGCTTCCTGGAATGCCTCACGCAGACCGTGGGCGTCGGCGAACGGGCGCTGCTGATACGCACGCTCGACGACCCACGGGGTGCCCTGCACCAGACCGCCGAACGTGGCGGCGAACTCCTCGGCCGACATCTCGTTGACCCGGTCGAGGGTGATACCTGCACCCGGACCGCCGGCCACGGCCTGACCACGATTTCCGATGTGGAAGAACAGCACGTTGAGGACGATGGCAGAGACGGCGCCCAGGACGATTCCGCTGCCGAACAGCATCTCGAGCCAATCCGGTACGCCCTGCGAAACGGTGGGTTGGATGGTGACGAGCATCGCCAGTCCGAGACTGGTGGCGACGATGATCAAGTTGCGATGGTCGGTGAAGTCCACCTTCGACAGAGTCTGGATTCCGACGACGGCGACCGTCGCGAACAGGGCCAGTGCGGCACCGCCCAGAACCGGTGGCGGGATGGAGGCGACGACGGCCGCCGTCTTCGGCAGCAGACCGAGCAGAATCATGATGCCGCCCGCGCTGGCGACCACCCACCGACTACGCACACCGGTCAGTCGGACCAGGCCGACGTTCTCCGAGAATGCCGTGTACGGGAACGAGTTGAACGTGCCGCCGATGACGGTGGCGACTCCATCGGCCCGCAGCGTGGCAGCGATGTCGTCCTTCTTGATGCGCTTGCCGACGATCTCACCCGTCGCATAGACACTGCCGGTGGTTTCGACCGCGATGATGAGCATGACGACGATCATCGAAATGATGGCGACGACACTGAATTTGGGCACACCGAACAGGAAGGGCTGGGTGAATCCGACCCACGATGCTTCCGCGGTGCCGTCGAAGTTCATGTCCCCCAACATGAATGCGACGGCACTGCCGATGACCAGACCGAGCAAGACGGCGATGGTGGCCATGAAGCCCTTGAAGAACCGTTGGATCAGCACGATGATCAGCAGCGTGCCGATCGCGTACGCCATCCATCGACCGTTGGTCGGATCCTGTTCGTGTGTCGCAGGATTGGTCACCGCATCGTTGACCGCTACCGGTAGCAACGCGACGCCGATGATCGTGATGACAGTTCCGGTCACCACCGGTGGGAAGAAGCGCAGCAGCCTACTGAAGTACGGTGCCATGAAGAACGTGACCAGACCGGCGACGATGACGGCACCGTAGACGTACAGCAACCCCTCGGTGCCGCCGCCGTTGGCCATTGCGATCGCGATCACCGGCGACACACCGGCAAACGTGACGCCCTGCAGAAGTGGGAGCCGGACACCGATCTTCCAGAACCCGACCGACTGAATGATCGACGCGATACCGCAGGTGAACAGGTCGGCGTTGATGAGATGGATCAGCTGTTCGTTGGTCAGCCCGATTGCACTGCCGATGATGATCGGTACGAGAACGGCACCGGCGTAGAACGCGACCACGTGTTGAAACCCGTACGCGGCCAATTTGGGAACAGGAAGCACTTCGTCGACGGGATGGACGCGCTTGCGTGTGATGGGCTTGACGGACATCGGTGGGCACCTCGCGGACGCAACAGGGTGGATTCCTGCGACGCTGCAGGAGAAGTGCACCAAGAATCGGTCATTGCGACCGCTGCCGCCAGTCGAGCGAGCACAAAGTTTCCGCCGCGCTCGAGGCGCGTGTTGTGCGATCATCCAAGACTCGGCAGAACAACTGAAGGAGCGACGATGTCCGACGCTGTCGTGGGAGTGGTCCTGGCCGCAGGTGCCGGAACGCGATACGGATCGCCCAAAGTGCTCGCTCACGACGGGTTGTGGCTTCGCACGGCCGTGCAGGCACTGACCGATGGTGGTTGTGACCAGGTGATCGTTGTACTGGGCGCGGCCGACGTCACTGTGCCCGATGGCGCCACCGCAGTACACGCTCCCCACTGGGAGCAGGGAATGAGCGCATCCTTCACCGCCGGCTTGGCGGCCGCATCGGACGCGGAGTACGTGGTGGTTCACGTGGTCGACACACCCGACGTCGGACCGGAGGTCGTCCACGCCGTTCTCGACGCCGCACCGCGGACGGGTCTGGCCAGGGCAGTGTTCGACGGCCGTCCGGGTCACCCGGTCGTTCTGGCGCGTCGACACCTCGAGGAGGCCGCGGCATCGGCGTCGGGAGACTCGGGGGCGCGGGAGTTCTTGCGGGGGAGGGACGACGTGATCGCCGTCGAATGTTCGCAATGGGCAACGGGAATCGACCACGACTACCGGTGAGCGGACGCCTCTCGTCCACTCGGGACTGGACTCTACGAAGGCGCTGTGTCCGGTGCACGGTGAGCGGACACCCAGTCTGCATGTGCGACCGAGCCCGCCTCCTCATCGACTACGAGGACCGGAGCCAGTAGAAGCGTCCCCGCGGGGACGCTCGGTCAAAGGACCTCGGCGGCAATGGCGTCGATCATGCCGTCGAACTGATGACCACCGGTCGGGAACTCGACCACCGTCGCCGACGGGAGCGCCTTCGAGTTCAGCGCCAGATGAGAAATGGGAACCACGTCGTCGTCTCGGCAGTGGACGAGCATCAGGTCGGTCTCGGGCTCTCGGTCGGTGAACGCGTAGTCGGCGATGTCCCACCCACGCGGAGTCCAGTCCGGCATCGCCAACAGAATGGCCCGCGCGGGCCATTCCCGGCGATGTTCTGTCAAGACCCTGACGAGGATCGATGCGCCGAAGGAATGCGCAATCACCGCATCGTCGGGTCCGAGTCGGTCCAGGTGCTGCCTAACCGGTTCGGCCCAGTCCTCGAAACCCATGGCGGTGTCGGACAGCTCCGGCATCCGAAGTTCGAGACGCAGAGCTCCAGCCAACCCGTGCGCCAGCTCCGCGTCGTCGACGAATCCGCCGGCACCGTGAACGAACAGAAGTCGACCGACCATGCGGGGTTCCTCTCCTCGGCAATGCTGTCACTGAAGAAGACCGGTGCTCGGCCGTGAATTCACCGGTCGACACACCATCCTGTCGTGGGGGGGTTTGGTTCCCCCCGGGGCCCAAAAAACCCCCACAAGGGTGTAGCCCCACCAAACCGCGGGGGTACCAAACGGGCCGCCACGCCGGGGGGATTCCGACGGCCTCC
>NZ_JAVDUT010000014.1:0-79173 GCF_031456475.1 Rhodococcus sp. 3258 | reverse complement strand
GGAAGCTAAGCCCTCCAGCGCCGATGGTACTGCACTCGACAGGGTGTGGGAGAGTAGGACACCGCCGAACACAACATCCCAAAATGCCCCTGACCTCACGGTCAGGGGCATTTTGCATTCGAAACCATGCACAGCCGCAACAGGATTCAGGCGGTCAAGCGGAATGCGTAGGCGCCGGAATGCGCAGGCATCGACTTCTGCACCCCCAGTCCCATCATCGCCATACGGACCGCCCGCCCCCTCGCCCCCGGGGCGCGAACGCGCGCGCACTCGCCACACGCGAGCAGAACAGTGACACCACACTGCGCGCACCCGACAAACGCGCGCGCATTCGCATAGCACCAGAGGTGCCGGCACCACGTCGCCTCCGACAGTGCCGGACGTTCACTCGCAACACCCACCCCCCGTCGCATACGCGAGCGCATCGCGCAGACAAAGGGGATCGGTGATCCCCAACCGTGTCGCCCGCTGAAACGCCACCCCACTCCGTTCGCACACGCGAGCGCGTTTGCCACACGCGAGCAGAACAGCGACACCAGACCGCGCGCACCTGACAAACGCGCGCGCGTTTGCGAATACCGGGAAGGCCTACCGACCGATCGAATCGAAGTAGTCGGGCCACACTCCACCACTCGTTCGAGTGCCCCTGGAACGCCTAGCTGCACAACAATTCTCGAGTGCCGAATTTAATCAGTGGAGTTCGATGCCTCGGCAGTGCATGATCGTCGTACGGGTACGCCGCATCGATCGTGGAGGTGGACAATGGCAGCAAATTTCGAGCGGGCAGGCCGGGGCGTCGTCTACACGCGGTCCGTGGCTATTGCCGATCACGCTCTCTGAGTAGAGCTTTCGCGGATCGAGGCCGATGAGCCTCGACAACGACACGTCGACTATTTTGCGCCGCACGGCTGTGCTCCGTGTGAGGCGTCCATTCTTTCTGTAGGAGAACAGATGTACTACGAATATGTCTTGAGTGAACATCGACAACGGGTTGCCCGGGGTGTCGAGAACTACGAACGGTGTCGCGTAGCAGCCGAGCGGGTTGCGGAAAGTGTTGCGGCACAAGAACAAATCGAACCCGTTCAGGAATCGGACGAGACAACTACCGGAAACGACGAGGGAACACCCGGAAACGACGAGGGAACACCCGGAAACGACGAGGGAACACCCGGAAACGGTGACAGTTCTGAATCCGGTATCGGGTCCGGATTCGTCTCGGCAAATCGCTGACCGGTCATCGTTTGATTAGATGTGAATATCGATCGCCGGCTGCGTCGATGAAGTCGCGCACGAACCAGCACGCAGGGACCACTTGGAGGCCCTGCGTGCTGGTGTCGTCGAGTGCGTATTCGGTGAGCGCGGCGGCCAGCCCTCGGCCGCGGAACCGAGGCAGTGTCACGGTGTGGTGGAAGGTTCGGACGCCGTTCGACTCGAAGTACTCGGAGTACCCGGCCGGCTCCGAGTCGACGTGAATCTCGAATCGGTGGGCGGCGGTGTCATGGGTGATCGTCACCGGCATTGCGGTACCTCCTGGCAGTGTTCGATGTCTCCACGGTAACCGGCAGCCGAACGGCGAAATTCCGGTAGTTACTCGAGCACGCATCGACGCAGTAGGCTGAGGGAAACCGAGTCGTGCGAGCGCCACCCGTCGCAACACCTCTCTTCATAAGTACGGGGCGCTCGAGGCTTAAGGCGGCAAACCGTGGAAGACACATCCGACCGGGGAATCAAGGCTTTCATCAGAACCGTCGCGCAGCGCGGTGGACGCGCGGAGCGTCTGACCACCTCGCGTCGCAATCCCGTTCAGGTCTGGTCTATGGACGGCAAGTCCTCGTGCATCGTGCGGGTGCGATCGAAGGTGACGGGCGACTGGAAAGCCCGCAGACAGGACGAGTCGCTCGAGAGCGACGACACGGGGTCGTCGTACTGGGTGTTCGTGGACCTGGCAACCGAGGAACCGCGGTTCTACATGGTGTCCTCCGAGGAGATGGCGTCGGATATTCGTGGAGAAGTGGATCTGTGGGTACAGGATTCGCCGCTACGGACGCGAACCGGGCATCACGCCATTGCAGTCGACAGGGTGGCTCACGGCAGTGAACGCTGGGAACTGCTGGGACTGAGCGCCACCCTGGACACGTCCGTCGACGTCGGACCCGAGCAGACGTGGGTTCGCACGCCCAGGGTCAAAGCAACGCGGAAGTCCAAGGTCGTCGTCGAAGAGGAAGTGATCGACAACCGGGTACGGGTGGTGGCCGATTGCGAGGGATACCGGCTCAGTGGGCGATTCGACCCGCAGACTCAGCGCCTGGAAATCACGGCCGGGCCGATGGAGGGTCGACGGTTCGACAACCCGTCCGTCGCCGCCAGTGCCGTCGCCACGCACATCAGTGGAGATGTCGAGGAGCGGGACGGCTGGCAGTTCTGGCAGTTGGACACTCCCGATCGCGCCCCTCTCGGTTCCTTTCAGTAAGAACTAGCAGGTGAACGCGGTGATCTTGTGAGCTTTCACCAACTTCGCGCAACGTGCGGAAACCGTCGAAGTGTCTGATTAACCTAGCGCTTGTACGACGAGCTCCCTGTTTCAATCGCTGGGTCGAATCGATGCTCGAGAGTTCGTCTGTGCATCGGGTTTCGGGTCTCAGCGAGCTCGACGGTCGACAGTGCGAGGGGTGCTGTCGACCGTGGGGAGAGGTATTCACCATGGAGCAGTCATACCGAGCGGCATCCGCTCATTCGTCCCGCTTCCTTTTTCTCATCGCACAGTTCGTCGATCGGAGAATTCCGGCGGAGTTCTTCTCGACGCAGTTTCGAGAACTCCAGAACACGCGGGTGACGTACCTCGATGCAGAGGTGTCGTCGGTGATCGGGATGCTGTCGGTCGACGTCGGGGCGTATCTGGGAGACGTCGACCTTCGCGGCGTGGACTACATCGATGCGGAACAGCTGTGGCGTGCGGCCGGCCACGCGTTTCGTGACCTCATGACATTGCAGTCCGAGCAGTTCGAGCGCGAGGCCGGCTGATCGGCCACCGCAGCACGTCAGCGAAATCGATCACGGTGTCGCAGAAGGTGTTCCAGCCGGAAGCGTCGGTGGGTGCCACGCATTTCGATCGGTAGGTCTCCGGCGTCGGCCAAGCGCCGAACGTAGGTGTCGGAGACACCGAGTACCTCTGCCGCTTGCGAGGTCGTCAGCAGTTCTTCGACGGTTCCGATGGCCACAGCCCTGGCGGTGGCCAGCTGGGTGAGCAGTTCGAGCACCGCAGCGCGCGCGGAGTCGTCCAGGTCCACCGACACTCCGCCGAGACGGACATCGACGTCCGTGTCCGTGTTCTCGTGCAGTGCCGTCGTGATTCGTGCGGCGGAGCGCGAACTCAGCGCGCGGGTGACGAATCGGAAGTCCATCCGACCAGGATAGGAGCGTCCGGTTCGCCTAGGCTCGGGACACCCACCATCCGAGGAGTGTTTCAGTGCCGCAGTTGTTGCACCTGGATTCGTCTGCCGACCTGTCCCGTTCGATCAGCCGTCGGGTGACAGCCCACTTCTCGGACGCGTGGCACACCATCGGAACCGATCATTCGGTGATTCGCCGTGATCTGCACGTCAATGCATTGCCACATCTGCCGACCTCGGCACTGCATTGGGCACCGCACCTGCGGACTGCCGACGAGACCGTGGACGCGGCAGCCGAGGCTCTTCAGGTCGAGCTGATCGAGGAACTGATCTCCGCGGACGTCGTACTGATCGGTGCGCCGATGTACAACTGGTCGATCCCGTCGACGCTGAAGGCGTGGATCGACTACGTGCACGTTCCCGGCATCACGGTGCCGTTCGACGGCGACACAGCACCACTCGTCGGCAAGCCTGCGGTTGTGGTCACCAGTCGGGGGAACGAGTACACCCCGGGCTCGGAGGCAGCGTCGATCGACCACACCACGGGGCAGCTGCGGCAGGTTCTCGGCGCTGCACTGGGCATGGACGTGCATTTCGTCCCGATCGACCTGACCCTTGCCGAGCGGGTTGCCGGTCTGGCACCGAAGATTCCGCAGGCTCGGGCCAGCCTCGACGCGGCATTCTCGGCCGTCGACGAGCTCGCGCGGCGTCTGGGCACGATCTCGCCCGTGTGAGAGCCGAGTAGCCTGTCAGGGTGCAACCGAACGGCCCTGGTGGCGGCATCGAACGTGGACCAGGACGCCACCGGTTGGCGCGTCCGTCCGGCGACCACGCTGTTGCGCTGCGGATCGGCCGGGTGCTCGTCGCGACGGCGGCGGTGGCGTCCGTCGCAGTCAGTGGCGTCGGATTCGCGGTCTACCGGGAGGCAACCACCGGACTGACCACCTCCGATGCGCTCGACGGTATCGCGAACAACGATCCGGATGTCAACGGTGCCGACACCAACATTCTGTTGATCGGGCTCGACAGTCGTAAGGACATGGACGGCAACGATCTGCCGGCCGCGTTCGTCACCGACACCCTGCATGCCGGTGACAGCGACGTCGGGGGATACAACACCAATACGCTTCTGCTGGTGCATCTTCCGGCCGGCGGTGGACGAGCGACAGCGCTGTCGATACCGCGCGACGACTACGTCGACGTTCCCGGGTACGGCAAGCGCAAGATCAAGGAGGCCTACGGGCTCGCCAAGGCCGATGCCGACACCCAATTGCTCGACGAGGGTGTCACCGACGCGGCCGAGCGTGAGCGTCGGGCACGCGAGGCGGGCCGCCGCTCGACGCTGACGGCCGTTCGCGATCTCCTCGATGTGCCGATCGATCACTTCGCGGAAGTCAATCTTCTGGGCTTCTACGACGTGGCGACGGCAGTCGGCCCGATCCAGGTCTGCCTGAACAACCCGGTGCACGATACGTACTCGGGTGCGGACTTCCCTGCGGGTGCGCAGGAATTGAGCGCGACTCAGGCATTGTCCTTCGTGCGTCAACGGCACGGACTCGACAACGGTGACCTCGACAGAACCAAGCGGCAGCAGGCGTTCGTGGCCGGGGTGATGGCCAAGCTCAGCGCATCCGGCGTGCTGGCGAACATCAGCGAATTGCGTGCGCTGATCGCGGGTACCAAGAACGACATCGTCATCGACGCGGGCCTCGACCCGATCGGCCTTGCCGGGGGAGCCGGTGCCGTCATGAAGGGTGATATCGACTTCTACACGCTGCCGATCACGGGCTACGACACCGTCGACGGTCAGGACGTCAATCTCGTCGACGTCGACGCCATCAGAGCCGAGGCAGCGCGATTGATCGGTCCCGCGCAGCCGGCACCCGCAGCCCTCGATCCGACGTCGGATCCGGCACCACCACCGCTCGAGGTAGCCGTACCCGAGCCGTCCCAGGATCTACCGGCCGCCCCGGATCAGGGTGTGCACAGCAACGGCGGCATCCCCTGCGTCGACTGATCCCTGCATCGACTCGGTCAATGGTTCGGCGTGCTCGACAGAACATCCATCAACTGCTTCTCGACGGCGGCGAACTGTGGCGTCGTCACGATCTCGAGCTCCCGGGGTCGAGGCAGCGGTACGTCGACCTGCCGTCGAACGTGGGCGGGTCGTGGCGAGAGGACCACCACCCGATCGGACAGGTAGACCGCCTCGCGGATGTCGTGGGTGATCATCAGCACCGTCCACCTGAACTCCGACCAGACCTGCTGCAGCCAGGCCTGCATGTCACTACGGGTCAACGAGTCCAATGCCCCGAAGGGCTCGTCCAACAGCAACACCGACCGTCCCTGCACCACGGTGCGCAGCAGTGCTGCTCGTTGCCGCATGCCCCCGGACAGTTCGGACGGGCGAGCGGACTCGTACCCGTCGAGACCGAACACCGGGAACAACTCGCGTGCCCGCGCTCGTGCCTCCTTCTTGGCGACGCCTTGTACTTCGAGGCCGAGCGAGGTGTTGTCGAGCACCGATCGCCACGGGAACAGCAGGTCCTTCTGCGGCATGTACGCGCACGGCGGGACTCGGACCGAGCCCGAATCGGGTGTATCGAGGCCGGCGAGCATGTTGAACACCGTGCTCTTGCCCGACCCGCTCGGACCGATGATCGACACGAATTCACCGGGCCGGACGCCGAACGACACGCCGTCGAGTACCGGTTTTCCGCCGAACGATTTTCTCAGAGCCGAGATGTCGATGCTGTGCTCGAGATCAGACATTGTGCCCCGCCGACCCTTGACGTGCCCACGGGGCGACGACGCGTTCGACCACGAACGTCGAGACGAACAGGAGCACGCTGATCACCGCGGTGACGGCAACGGCTGCAAGAACCAAATCGGTACGGAACGAATTCTTCTGCTGACTCATGTAGATACCGAGTCCTGCTGTGGCTCCTGCGTATTCGGCAAAGATCGCACCGACGACGGCGTAGGTGATGCCGATGCGAAGCGAGGTGAAGAATCGAGGAAGTGCCGACGGCAGCCGTACGTAGCGGAACTGCTGCCAGCGGCCGGCCCCCATGGTGGCCAGGAGGGCTCGCGCGTCGCGATCTGCGGCGGCGAACCCCTCGATGAGCCCGATGGCCATGGGAAAGAACGTCGCCAGTGCGATCACGAGAATCTTCGGTAACAGTCCGAACCCGAACCAGATGATGAGCAGCGGTGCGATGGCGATGATCGGCAGTGTCTGCGAGACGACGAACAAGGGTACGAACGCACGGCGCAGCCACGGGGAGAAGTCCACGGCGATGGCGAGCAGCCAGGCCAGCACGAGAGAGACTGCGAACCCGACGAGTGTCACCTGCAGTGTCGCTGCGGCATTCTCGGCAATCGCCTCGCGTTGGGCCCAGCCCTGCGTGAGAACGCGGCCGGGGGAGGGCAGTACCTGTGGCCTGATGCCGCTGACCTCGACATAAATCTGCCACACCGCGATCGACAGGACGACGACGGTCACCGCGGGCCATGCCCACCGCAACGAAGCTCGGACACCGCTGAGCGAGAACGTTTCTCGCTCGGCGGTCACCGGCTCATCGATCGCCGAGGTAGTCATCGGTGAAATAGGTGGACCAGTCCGGTTCGGCGCTCAGCGGTGCACCGTTCTGATCGGTGAGTACCCCGCTGTCGTAGAGAAACTTCGAGTACGCGGTCCACGTGTCGATGCTCTGTCGTCCGACCTCGCCCGCGGAATCCTTCATGTACTTCTCTGCGAGCATCTTCTGACTCTCGAACACCAACGACTCGTCGGTGAACGTACCGGGATTGGCGTCGATCAGATCCTGAGCCGCCCTGTCCGGATCGTCCGCTGCGAGTTGGTAGCCACGCTGTAGCGCCTGCACGAACTTCTTCGCCTCGTCCGGATGTGCGGCCAGCCACGGTTCGTTCCCGTTGATGGTGATGGCGTAGGCGTCGGGGAACCCGTAATCGGTGTAATCGAAGTACTTCATCGGCGTTCCGCTGTGCTCCGCCTCGATGCCCTCCCACGCGAGGTAGGACACGGTGAAGTCCGCAGTGCCGGAGTACACCGCCTCGTAGGCCGATGTGCCGAGCACGACGGTCTCGTATTCGCCTGTGCCACCGTCGTTCTCGATGACCTGGCGGAGTCCGGCCTGCTCGCCGGATTCACCGAAACCGGCGTAGACCTTGCCGTCGAGTGCGCGTGGGCTCGCGATATCGTCCCGATCCGCACGCACTCCGATGCCGGTGGCCCAGTGCTGCAGTGGTGCGAGGACGGACACGGTCCGGGCGCCGGCCGATCTGGCGAAGACCGTCGAACTCTGGGTGCTGATACCGAATTCGGCGTTGCCTGCATCGACCAGCGTGTCTGCGGCCGTGTTGTTGTACGGCAGTACTTCCACATCGAGCCCGGCGTCGGCGAAGTAGCCCTCCTGAAGGGCGACGTAGAGGCCGGTGTGATTGGTGTTGGGAGTCCAGTCGAGGGCGAAACGGATGGTGTCGGAATCCGTCGACTGCGAGCAGCCGGCCATCACCGTGGTTGCGAGGACCGTCGCCACCATCACCGTGAGCAGTCGAGACGTTCTCATGCGTGCACCGGGCTCTCGGTCGATGGCCACGGAGTGGGGTGTAATGCGCTGTCCCAGAACATCAATTCGTACCTCGACGCAACGACGAAGGCGTCGATCATCTGCTCACGCTGCAGTTCCGTCGCAGAGTCGGCCGCGTCGTCGACGAAGCCCTTTGCGGCATCGACGATGGCATGGAATTCGGGTGCGTCGTAGTTGGCCACCCACTGTGCGTAGGAATGACCGGGATCGCGTGCGAGCACGGCCGTCGCCGCTCCGGCGAGCGAGCGGCCGACGTCGGCGTAGATCCAGAAGCACGGCAGAACAGCTGCCGCCGCAACGGGATACGGCTCGGTCGCGGCGACGGCCGTCAGGTAGGAGGTGTAGCCGAGGCATGCCGGTGAAGGCGTCGGCTTCTCGGTGGAGGAGGGAAGAACGTCTCCGGTGAGCATGGCCTCGTGCGAGGCGGCCTCGTCCATCGCGCTCGCTGCAGCGCCGGCCCAGAAAGCTCCGGCCACCGGTGTCGGCGCGTGCGCTGCCAGCAGGGACAGCGACTTCACGTAGCCACCGAGATACAGCGAATCCTGTTCCAGATATCGACGGAACGCGTCGAGGGGAAGGGTTCCCGCACCGAGCCGGCGGAGGAATTCGAGATCGTCGATCGCGCGTCTGATGTGCGCGGATGCGTCCCAGAGTCGATCGGTGAAGCGGACCGGGTCCGCAGATACAACAGGCGTCATCGCCTTGACATCCCTTCGTCAGTATTACCTGCATCAGGTTCGGCGGGTTTGATCTCAGCATCCGCATCGGCGGACACACCCCGTGTCAGAACGTCAGTGACAGTAACACCGGTCACCATGTGCCGGTGTTACTGCCCCTTCACCTCGGCCTGGGTCTAGCCCAGCATGTCCTCGAGCTCCATGCCCTTGGTCTCGCGGATGTTGGACTTGACGAAGAGGAACGACAGCGCAGCGAAGAGCGCGAAGCCGGCGTAGATGACCCACAGTCCGACGGACGACGTCAGTGGTGGGAAAGCAAGCGTGACAGCGAAGTTGGCGATCCAGTTCGCAGCCGTGCCGATACCGAGAGCCATGGCGCGCATCCGGTTGGGGAACATCTCGCCGAGCATGACCCACATGATCGGTCCCCAGGTCGATGCGAAGAAGATGACGAACAGATTCGCCCCGACCAACGCGATCGCACCCCACGGCGACGGCAGACTGACCTCGTCGCCGCTGCCGGTCGCCTGCGAGAAGGCGACGGACGCCATGACGAGTCCGACGAACATTCCGATGGACCCCGCCATCAGCAGCTTGCGCCTGCCGATGCGATCGACGAACAGAATCGCCACGAACGTCATGGCCACGTTGATGACCGCGGTGATGACCGAGGTGGTGAACGACTGGTCCTCGGTGAACCCGACCGACCGCCACAGCGTCGTCGAGTAGTAGAAGATCGCATTGATGCCGACCAGCTGCTGCAGGACGGCCATCGTGATGCCCACCCAGACGATCGGCTGCAGACCGAACTTGGGGCCACGGATGTCGGCGAACGACGATCGGGCCTCCTTGCGCAGCGTCAGCCTGATCTCGTGCACTCGCTCGTCGGGATGCAGCTCGCCGGTGATGTTCGCCAGAACCGCGGCGGCTTCCTCGTCCAGATGCTGACCCACCAGGTAGCGGGGTGACTCCGGGATCAGGGTGGCCAGGATTCCGTAGACCAGAGCGGGGACCACACCGACGAGGAACATCCAGCGCCACGCTTCGACACCGAACCACAGGTCGTTGGAGGCTCCGTCGGCCGCACCTGCGAGAAGGGCGTCGGACAGCAGGGCAGCGAAGATACCGATGGTGATCGCCAATTGCTGCAGCGAGGCCAGCGCGCCACGCCACTTGGCGGGCGCGATTTCGGCGATGTAGGCCGGTGCGATGACCGACGCGATGCCGATGCCGAGACCGCCGAGCACACGCCAGAGCATGAGATCGGGAACGCTGAACGCGAACCCGGAGCCGACCGAGGAAATGACGAACAGGGCCGAGCCGAGCAGCATCACCTTCTTGCGGCCCCAGCGATCGGCGAGGCTACCGGCGAACCAGGCACCGATCGCGCAGCCGATCAGGGCGATCGCAACCACGAAGCCGGTGGTGAACGAGCCGAGAGAGAAGTGGTCTTCGATCGAATCGACAGCTCCGTTGATGACCGAACTGTCGAAGCCGAACAGGAAGCCGCCTACAGCGGCGGCGACGCTGACGCCGATGACCTTCGCTGTGTGACGGTCCGAGGTCTGATTCATGTGTGATGCACCTTCTGGCCGCGCGCGGGCGCCGGCCGCTGGGGAGACCGTACGGCAGGGATTGTCGTACCGTCCTGGGACATTACGCCTGGTCTTTCGCCGCGCGAACGACGCCGTCAGCGAAGGTCGAAATCGTCGTCCGAGACGGTGAAACCGTGGCCGACCTGATCGGTGCAGGTGACTCCGGTCTGCTCGTCGACGCTGCATCGAAGCCCGTTGGTGGATCCACTACCCGCCACGGTGAGTTCTTCGCCGTACGGGAGTGCCGCCGCGGGTCCGTCGAATCGGTGGAACTTGGGATCGCCCAGGCTCTCGAACTTCGCGGGGGAGCCGGCGATAATCTGCACGGAATTGGGTTTCACCCGGTCGGAGGATGCACTGTCGGTCACCTCGGGGGCCGAGTCGGGCAGCGAGCCGTGGCAACCGGCGATCGACGTCTCTTGTACGGCTATACCGCACTCGAACTTGCCGCTGGGGCTCGTGAAGTAGTACCAGCCCGGAGCCTTGCCCGCGTACTGTGTCGGGTTCGCTTGCTGCGCAACGGCACTCGGCGTGGTCTTCGTGGTGCTGGACGGTGTCGTGGAGGACGGTGTCGTGGAGGACGGCGTGGAAGGCACACTGCTCGACGGCAGGCCACGGTCGGTGGTCGGAACCGCCGTGATCGGCTGGGGGCGGTCGGTGATGACCGTCGCCATGGGTCCGTCACCTCCGCCGCCCGAACCGCAGGCAGACAACAGGCACACTCCGACGACCGCCGCCAGGGCGGATCCAATTCTCTTCATGACTCGTTCCTCGGTTCGATGGGAGCGCTGCCGGGGGTTTCGAGCGGGCCGGCGTCGGGGATGGAGTTGGTACGTTGAGCAACGACCCGAAGGGAGGTGCGATGGACGACACCACGTCCGACTCCACCGTGCGTGTGAGCACGCCGTACGGCGACGTTCTCGGCTACCCGGTTGCGGCCGACGCATCGCCGACAGTCGCCTGGAGGGGTATTCCGTACGCGACGCCGCCGGTGGGTGAGTTGCGGTTTCGAGCACCGCGTCCCCTGCAGCCGTGGAACGGCGTGCTCGACGGTCTGCACTTCGGTGCGATGGCACTGCAGGGCCGCGACAGCCCGGTCCCGATCGATCCGTCGTTGTCGATCTCCGAGGATTGCCTGTCGCTCAACGTGTGGGCACCACGGCCAGACGGCGAACTGCGTCCGGTGCTGGTGTGGATCCACGGCGGCGCGTATTCGCTCGGTTCGTCCGCGCAACAGGTGTACGACGGGCGACATCTGAGCGAGAACGGCGACGTGGTCGTGGTCTCGATCAACTTTCGTCTCGGCGCATTCGGCTTTCTCGATCTGTCGTCCTTCTCCACCGACGAACACGTCTTCGAGACCAATCTCGGCTTGCGCGACCAGATTGCGGCGCTGCACTGGGTCCGGGAGTGCATCTCCGCCTTCGGTGGGGACCCCGACGAGATCACCGTCTTCGGCGAGTCCTCCGGGGGCGCGTCGGTCACCACTCTGATGACCTCGCCCAAGGCCGAGGGGCTCTTTCATCGAGCGATCGTGCAAAGTGCCCCGGCCACGTCCGTGTACGGTCCCGAACGCGGCGCTGCGGTGGCCGCCCGGTTCCTCGAGCTCGTGGGGGTCGACCGCGAGGACGTCGGCGAGTTGCTCGAGATGCACTTCAGCAGACTGGTCACCGCGGGGGACACCCTCTGCTACGAGATTCCGACCACAGTGCCTGGGACACTGGGGCTTTCGCCCGTCGTCGACGGAGACATCGTGCCCCGCTATCCGGTCGCGGCCTTCCAGAAAGGTCTGTCGCACAGAATTCCGTTGATCATCGGCACCAATCACGACGAGCCCTCGATCTTCCGGTTCATGAAGTCCCCGTTGATGCCGATCACATCCGACACCGTCTCGGAGATGTTCCGGGCCATCGCGCACGATCACGCGGACATGCCCGCCTCGCGCATCGCAGAAATCATGGCCGCCTACCCGGACAGGAACAAACCTGCTGGGGCTCAGGCCATCTCGCGTGACGCAGGCTTCGTCATGCCGAGTCTGTGGATCGCCGACGGGCACAGTAGGCATTCGCCGACCTGGATGTACCGTTTCGATCACGCGACGCCGATGCTCAAGGCCGCGCGAGTAGGGGCCGGCCACGCGACCGAACTGCCGTACGTGTTCGGCAATTTCGGAACTCTCAACCGAGATCCCACCTTCTGGCTGGGGGGTCGGAAACCGGCGATGGCGGTGTCGGCCCGGATGCAGCGGCGGTGGCTGGCCTTCGCGCGGTACGGAGTACCGGCCGCGCTGGATGCGTCCAAGCACTGGGCCCCGTACACCGAGAAGAATCGATGGACTCTGGTGATCGATACGTCCGACACGCTCGTCGACGATCCCGACGGAGACATGCGCGCTGCCTGGGGCGACCGGGTGGTGGGATTCAGCTGACCCGTCGCCGGCCCGCCGCCGGGTCGTTCCGCAGGCTTCACTCCTGCTCGGGACGTCACAGGCATGCATCGAACGTAACAGCAAGAACACCGGCCGCTGGAGTCACAGCGGTAACAATTGAATGTCAGGCAGGAGTGGAGCCTGCGGAATGACCCGGTTGGGTAGGCCAGTCGGTGGGTGCGGTTATGTTCGATGAGTGCTGATGTCCAGGATTGTCGAAACCTCTCGGGCCGTGGCCGCGACGCGTTCGCGCAAGGTCAAGATCGAGGAGCTCGGTGCTGTGCTGTCCGAGGCACAGGCGGGTGACATCGAACCGGCGGTGTCGTGGTTGTCGGGCGAATTGCCGCAGGGACGGATCGGGGTCGGCTGGCGCACACTCGCAGATCTGGATGTCCCGTCCGCCTCGGAGTCGACACTGACGGTTGCCGAGGTGGACGAGAAGTTGTCCGAGGTGGCGGCGACGTCGGGCGCTGGTTCGGCTGCGCGACGTTCGGCCCTGCTGCTGGACTTGTTCTCGCGGACCACTGCCGACGAGCGTGCGTTCGTCATCAGGTTGGTCACGGGCGAGCTGAGGCAAGGTGCGCTCGAGGGCATCATGGTCGACGCTGTCGCCGCTGCCACAGCTCTGCCGCAGGCGTCGGTGCGGCGCGCGTTCATGCTGTCCGGTCGATTGTCTGCCACTGCCGTCGCCGCCATGACCGGTGGTGTCGAGGCATTGAACGCCTTTCGACTCGAAGTCGGTCGGCCGGTTCGCCCGATGCTGGCGTCGCCGGCGGAGTCTCTTCGGGGTGCCTGGGAGCAGCTGGCGGGGGATGTGACGGTCGAGTACAAGCTGGACGGTGCCCGAATTCAGGTGCATCGCTCGGGATCCGACGTGAGCATCTACACGCGCACCCTGCGCGATATCACCGCCGGTGTGCCCGAGCTGGTGGAACTGGTCCGTGCACTTCCCTGCGAGTCGGTGGTCCTCGATGGCGAAACACTCGCACTGGACGACAGTGGCAGGCCGCGTCCGTTCCAGGAGACGATGAGCCGGTTCGGTGCCGAGAGCGCACACGAATTGTTGCTGCAGCCCTACTTCTTCGACTGTCTGCATCTCGACGGCGTCGATCTGCTCGACGCTCCACTCGAAGAGCGTCTCGCAGCGCTCGACAAGGTGGCGCCGGGACATCGGATTCCGAGTGCCGTACGGCCCGACGCCGACGGGGCGGCTGCCCACTTCGATGCTGCGCTCGATGCCGGGCACGAGGGAGTCATGCTCAAGGCCCTGAGCGCCCCGTATGCGGCAGGCCGGCGCGGAAAGAGTTGGCAGAAGGTCAAACCCGAACACACTCTCGATCTCGTTGTTCTCGGCGCGGAGTGGGGATACGGCCGACGGACGGGCTTTCTGTCCAACCTGCATCTGGGGGCCCGCGATCCCGACGGCGGTGAACCGATCATGGTCGGCAAGACGTTCAAAGGCCTGACCGATGTGCTGCTGCAGTGGCAGACGGAGGAATTCCCGAAGCACGAACGCGAGCGAGATCAGCACACCGTGTACCTGCGGCCCGAGTTGATAGTCGAAATCGAACTCGACGGAGTGCAGGTCAGCTCGCGCTATCCGGGCGGGGTGGCGCTGCGTTTCGCCCGAGTGTTGCGATACCGACCGGACAAGAACCTTGCCACCGCGGACACCATCGATGCCGTCCGCGCGTTGTTGCCCAACTCGAACTCGTGAGTTCGCCGAGAACTGTGCACGATTAATACATACGAAACCGGACGAATGATCCCGTAACACGGCGCAAAATACCTTGAGGGTGCAAGCCAGCGAGAGATGGAGTGCCGATGATGTCCACAGTTCGAGCTGCGTTGGTCCAGAGCACGTGGACCGGTGACAAAGAATCGATGATCGAGGCACACGAGGGGTTTGCTCGGTCTGCCGCCGAGCAGGGCGCGAAAGTTGTCTGCTTTCAGGAGCTTTTCTACGGTCCGTACTTCTGCCAGCTCCAGGATGCGAAATTCTACGAGTACGCCGAATCCGTACCGGGCCCGACGGTCGACCGGTTCGCGGCGTTGGCGAAAGAGCTCGGGATCGTCATGATCCTGCCCGTCTACGAGCAGGAGCAGCCCGGGTTGCTCTACAACACCGCTGCTGTGGTCGACGCGGACGGCACGTATCTCGGTAAATACCGCAAGCATCACATTCCCCACGTCAACGGATTCTGGGAGAAGTTCTATTTCCGTCCCGGCAACCTGGGGTGGCCGGTGTTCGATACCGCCGTCGGCCGCATCGGTGTCTATATCTGTTACGACCGGCATTTCCCCGAAGGCTGGCGTGCTCTCGGACTCGCCGGTGCCGAGATCGTCTTCAATCCCTCGGCGACCTCACGGGGTCTGTCGAATTATCTGTGGAAGCTCGAGCAACCCGCGTCCGCCGTCGCGAACGAGTACTACGTGGGTGCGATCAACCGCGTCGGAATCGAATCCGAGTACGGCGACGACGATTTCTACGGCACCAGCTATTTCGTCGATCCCGAGGGCAAATTCGTCGGCGAGGTGGCGTCGGATTCGGAGTCCGAGATCGTCGTTCGGGACCTGGACATGGACCTGATCAAAGTGGTCCGCGACCGATGGGCGTTCTACCGCGACCGTAGACCCGACGCCTACGGCCCGCTGGTGCAACCCTGATGGCCACCACCTTCGTGCACGGCGGCACTGTCGTATCCACCACCGGCGCACAGGAACTGGATGTGCTCATCGACGGTGAGACCATCGTCGCAGTGCTGGCACCCGGCTCGGTGTCCTTGGCCGCAGATCTGAAGACATCGGCGGACGTCGTCATCGATGCCACCGGGAAGTACGTGATTCCGGGCGGCGTGGACGGACACACGCACATGGAGATGCCGTTCGGGGGCACGTTCGCCTCCGATACCTTCGAAACCGGAACGCGTGCAGCGGCGTGGGGTGGTACGACGACCATCGTGGATTTCGCCATCCAGACTCCCGGCCAACGCGTCCAGGACACTCTGGCGCAGTGGCATGACAAGGCCGCTGGTCGGTGCGCGATCGATTACGGGTTTCATCAGATCATCGGCGACGTCACCGATGATTCGCTGAAAGCCATGAGCGAGTTGGTCTCCGAGGGTGTCACCAGCTTCAAACTGTTCATGGCGTATCCGGGGGTCTTCTACTCCGACGACGGCAAGATCCTGCGCGCCATGCAGTCGGCGGCGGAAACGGGTGCGCTGTTGATGATGCACGCGGAGAACGGGATTGCCATCGATGTCCTCGTGGCCCAATCCATCGCACGCGGCGACACGGCCCCGTACTTCCACGGGACATCGCGTCCGTGGCAGCTGGAGGAAGAGGCGACGCATCGAGCGATCATGCTGGCCGACGTCACCGGAGCGCCGCTGTACGTCGTGCACGTATCGGCAAAGCAGGCTCTCGAACAGATTGCGCAGGCTCGGGGCAACGGGCAGAACGTGTTTGCCGAGACGTGTCCGCAGTACCTCTATCTCTCGCTCGAAGAACAACTCGGTGCACCCGGCTTCGAGGGGGCCAAATGGGTCTGTTCGACGCCCCTGCGGTCGCGGGCCGAGGGCCATCAGGACGAATTGTGGCGCTACCTGCGCACCGGTGACGTGGCAACCGTCAGTACCGACCACTGCCCGTTCTGCATGAAGGACCAGAAAGAAATGGGAATCGGCGATTTCTCCAAGATTCCCAACGGAATCGGGTCGGTGGAGCATCGGATCGATTTGATGTTTCAGGGTGTGAAGAGCGGCAAGATCACCCTCGAGAAGTGGGTGGACGTCTGTTGCACCACCCCGGCCCGGATGTTCGGCATGTACCCGAAGAAGGGCGTCATCAGCCCCGGAGCAGATGCCGACATCGTGATCTACGACCCGAACGGGCACACCAGCATCGGGGTCGAGAAAACCCACCACATGAACATGGACTATTCGGCGTACGAGGGTTTCGAGATCGACGGCCACGTGGACACCGTGATGTCTCGCGGGCGCGTCATCGTCGACAGTGGATCCTATTCCGGCACTGCGGGACACGGCCGCTTCGTTCGCCGCGACCTGTCACAGAATCTGATCTGAGCATGGACATCGGGGTGGTGCTGCAGTGCAATCCGCCGGCGTCGCGGGTGATCGATCTGGCCAGACAGGCCGAGACGCATGGGTTTTCGCACGTATGGACGTTCGATTCGCATCTGCTGTGGCAGGAACCGTACGTCATCTACAGCCAGATTCTGGCCGCGACCAGGCGCGTGACCGTGGGTCCGATGGTCACCAATCCGGCTACCCGCGATTGGACCGTGACGGCGTCGACGTTCGCGACTCTCAACGACATGTTCGGCAATAGAACCGTCTGCGGCATCGGTCGGGGTGATTCCGCGGTCCGCGCTCTCGGAGGGAAGCCGACAACACTTGCCTCGCTTCGAGACTCGATCGAGGTGATCCGAAATCTGGCCAACGGGCGCAGCGCCCGGGTGGGTGAGACGACGGTGCAGTTCCCGTGGGCGGAGCATTCGACGCTGGAGGTGTGGGTCGCGGCGTACGGACCGAAAGCCCTCGAGCTCACCGGGCAGGTAGCGGACGGATTCATTCTGCAATTGGCAGATCCGGATATTGCTGCGTGGACGATCGGCCGAGTGCGTGCTGCGGCCGAGAAGGCGGGCCGAGATCCGGATTCGATCTCGATCTGCGTGGCAGCTCCCGCCTACGTCACCGACGGTACCGAGGCCGGGCTCGAACATGCCCGCGATCAATGTCGTTGGTTCGGTGGGATGGTCGGCAATCACGTCGCCGATATCGTCGCACGCTACGGCGGTGACGGCGGCGGTGTTCCGCAGGCACTCACCGACTACATCGCGGCGCGCAAAGGATATGACTACAACGAGCACGGTCGAGCCGGAAACTCGCACGCAGAATTCGTTCCGGACGAGGTGATCGACAGGTTCTGCCTACTGGGCACCCCGGCCGATCACATCGCCAAGCTGAAGGAGCTCGAGGCGCTCGGCGTCGACCAGTTCTCGGTGTACCTGCAGCACGACGCCAAGGCAGCGACGCTCGAAGCGTACGGAGAGAGCATCATCCCGCAGATTCGCACATCTGTCACGGCTACGTCGTGACGGGCGACGGGACTGTTGCCGTCGGCCAGTCGTACGCTCCGGTGAGTGTCACACCGAAGAAAGGCGGCAAGTAGATGGATCACGTGTTCTACTCCTGGTCGGCGCAGGCCGAACTGAACCCGATCACCGTCGAGGGTGCCGAGGGGTCGTGGTTCTGGGACGACAAGGGCAATCGGTACCTGGACTTCTCGTCCCAGTTGGTCAACGTCAATCTCGGGCATCAACACCCCGACGTGGTGGCCGCCATCGTCGAACAGGCCCAGGTTCTGACGACCATCTCTCCGACCGTGGCCAACAACAAGCGCAGTGAACTCGCCGCTCTGATCGCCGAACGCGCTCCGGGTGATCTGAAACGGGTGTTCTTCACGACGGGCGGTGCCGAAGCCGTCGAGCATGCGGTGAGGCTGGCGCGCCAGCACACCGGACGCACGAAGATGCTTGCCGCCTACCGCTCGTACCACGGCGGAACCGGAGTCGCTATCGGTCTCACCGGCGAGCCGCGGCGATGGGGTACCGAGCCGACCAACGTCGACGTCGTACGCTTCTTCGGGCCGTACCCGTACCGGTCGCCCTGGGGCACAACGACTCCCGAGGACGAGACAGCCGCAGCGCTGGCGCACCTCGAACAGGTCATCGTGCTCGAAGGCGCGCAGAACATCGCCGGACTGATCCTGGAATCGGTCGTCGGTACAAACGGTGTGCTGATCCCGCCGCCCGGATATCTGGCCGGCGTTCGGGCACTGTGCGACAAGTACGGGATCGTCTACATCGCCGACGAAGTGATGGTCGGGTTCGGGCGAATCGGCGAATGGTTCGCGTGCCAGGCCTGGGATGTGACACCGGATCTGATCACCTTCGCCAAGGGCGTCAACTCCGGATACGTGCCCCTCGGCGGGGTCGTGATCTCGGAGAAGATCGCCTCGCAGTTCGACCACAAGCCGTATCCGGGCGGCTTGACCTACTCCGGTCACGTCCTCGGGTGTGCCGCGGGCGTCGCATCCATCGGGGTGTTCGAGCGCGACAAGATCCTTCCTCACGTGCGTCACGTCGGCGAGGACGTACTCGGTGCGGGCCTGTCCAAGCTGGCCGAATCGCATCCGAGCGTCGGTGAGGTGCGCGGCAAGGGATTCTTCTGGGCCGTCGAGCTGGTCAAGGACGGCACGACGCGGGAGCCGCTGGTGCCCTTCGCCGCGTCGGGCAAGGATGCGGCGGCGATGGGCACCGTGACCGCCGCGGCGAAGTCACGGGGTCTGTGGCCCTTCGTCGCAGGCAACCGTCTGCAGATCGCGCCGCCGCTGACGACGACCGAGGACGAGATTCGTCAGGGACTGGAAATCCTCGACGAGGTATTGACGGTGGCGGACGGGTTCACCGTCTGACTCGGGGTCGTGGGCGGAAACTCGACTTCTGCTACGAGGCAGGAGTGGAGCCTGCGGAACGACCCGAAAACACTGCGCGCACGTGCGGCGTCAGCCGCTCTGATCAGAGCACAGCACCGGGGTTGAGGATTCCGGCCGGATCGAGAGCGGTCTTGATTCGCCGGGTCAGTTCCATGACGTCTTCGCCGACTTGATCGGGCAGCCAGGCCTTCTTGAGGCGACCTACGCCGTGTTCGCCGGTGATGGTGCCGCCCAACGAAATTGCCAGATCCATGATGGCTCCGAATGCGACGTTGGCGCGACGGGTCATGTCGGCGTCCTCGGGATCGAAAACGATCAGCGGGTGGGTGTTGCCGTCTCCCGCGTGCGCGATGACGGCAACCAACACGTCGTATTTCTTCGACAGTTCGGCGATCCCGTCGACGAGAGCCGGGAGGGCAGGCAGCGGAACACCGACATCCTCGAGCAGCAGGCTGCCGAGTCGTTCGACCGCCGGAATGGCGAATCGACGTGCGGCAGCGAAGGCCTCACCCTCGTCGGGGTCGTCGGTGGTGAAGACATCCGAGGCTCCGGCCTCGGTGCATGCTGCGGCCATGATGTCGATCTCTCGCCCTCGATCGGCACCGGGGGAGTCGGACCGAGCGATGAGCATCGCAGCTGCCTCGCGGTCGAGTCCCATGTTCATGGCGTCTTCGACGGCACCGATGGACGCACGGTCCATGAACTCGAGCATCGACGGCCGCAGGGTACGGGTGATGGCCAGAATGGCAGTCGTCGCATCGTGCACGGAGGCGAACGAGGCAACCACGGTGCTGGCCGGAGGTTGGGCCGGGATCAATCGAAGAGTGATCTCGGTGATGATGCCCAGGGTGCCCTCGGATCCCACGAAGAGCTTCGCAAGGGACAGTCCGGCAACGTCTTTCAGGCGTGGTCCGCCGAGTCGGACGGCAGTACCGTCGGCGAGGACGACCTCGAGTCCGAGAACGTAATCGGTGGTGACGCCGTACTTCACGCAGCACAGCCCGCCGGCATTGGTGGCCGCATTGCCGCCGATGGAGCACATCTCGAACGACGACGGATCCGGTGGGTACCACAGACCGTGTTCGGCGACTGCTTTCTTGACTTCGGCGTTGAGCAGTCCGGGTTGTACGACGGCTATGCGGGTCACCGGGTCGACGGTGATCTCGCGCATGAGCTCGGTGGTGAGCACTATCCCGCCGTCGACGGCCGTGGCACCACCGGACAGGCCCGAGCCGGCCCCACGCGGGACGACCGCCACCGCGTGTTCGGTGGCCCACCGCATGACGGCTCTGACGTCGTCGGTGGACTGCGCGCGGACCACGGCCAATGGGGTACCCGCGTCGGGGTCCTTGGCCCAGTCGCGTCGGTATCCCTCGGTGATGTCGGGGTCGGTGACCACGGCACCGGCGGGAAGCAGCGCTTCGAGCTCGCTCAGGTGGGCATCTGCATCGGTAGTCACCGACATCCGGTTCTCCTCACGTCGTACATGTGACCGTCGCCACTCAAGTCTGTCACGACTCGCAGTGGGGCGTGAACGAGGACGACTCCGAGAATGTCCGAGTCACATCAGTAACACCAGCCTCAGGCGTTACCAGATCGATGCGTCGTCGACACGCAATGTTGTAGTTCGCAGCGCTAGCGTCCAGCGCAGCGCATCTCGCACCCCATGCGGTGCGGGTCGACAAGGAGGCTGCACGATGATCGATCCCGGAAGTGACTCCTGGAACTATGTGGCGGCGATGTTCTCGTACGAATTCCTCGGGGGCGGAGTCGAATACGACACCATCGAGCGCATTCACCGCGGCGAGGTCGACGAGTGGGTGCACGCGTTGCTGAAATCCGGGATGTTCGAGAGCGCGACCGTCGCGGCCATCGCCGACTCGTGGCGTGCAGCACCCCGCCGACTGTTCGACATGCTCGTCCTCGATGCGGACGAAATGACTGCTCGCCGTTGCTCTCTCGCGTGGTCGTCCCTCGACCGGCTCGCGCCGCTCGCTCGCCTGGGCTGATCACGGGTCGCACAGTCACAAATCACGGTTCACGCACCCAGAATTGTCGTCCCGGAGTCGTCGACCACGATTGCCTGGCTGTCGGTCAGTCCGTGAGTTTCGATCCCCTCGCGTCGCAGACGGCGCAGCGTCGCCCACCCCGAATCCTGCTCGTCCAGCACGGAATCGAGATGCGGGACGACGGAGAAGTCGACGAGACCGAGCCCGCTCCACACCGGATCGATGCCTGCGACCGGCCGTACCGCGTTCGGGTCGTCGGCATCCTCGACCCCGGCCAGCGACGGCGCAGCGACGCACGCTCCCGCGCTGTACCCGCCGTAGGCGATGGTGTCGGCCCGCACGCGCCCGCGGATGACCTCGTCCGCACCGGAACGAGCCATCTGAGCGCGCAACACGAACGTGTTGCCACCGCGGACCCAGACTGCGTCGAACGCTGCCAGGGCGCGCTCGAATGCGGCCGGTCTCCCGGCGAAATCGCGCAGATCCAACTCCGACGGCCGGTATCCCAAGGCGCGTAAGGGCCCGAACTCGCTGCGGAGCGAGGATTCGCGGGCAGCGGCGGGCCAGGCATCGGCCGCATTGGCGATGACGGCGAGATCGGCGGGCGGGCCGGTGAGACGGGCGAACTCGTCGGAATGGCCGCCGAATCGATACGAAGACAAGAACAACCTCACGAGGTCTGCTCCCCGGCGACCCTGGCCATTCCGGATCGAATTGCCTCGGCCACCCGCTCGGGTTCACGCAGGCGACGGGTGACGAACCCCGCCGCGAACTTCAGTCGGTCGCGGTCCCAGCGCGGCACCACGTGCAGATGCAGGTGAAAGACGGTTTGGAATGCGGCGACGCCGTCGTTGATCACCAGGTTTGCACCGTCGGCGCGGAGGTCGGACTCGCGCACTGCGCGCGCCAGCGTGTGCCCGACGCGGAAAACCTCGGCAGCCGGGTCCGGTCCGGTGGAGGTCAGGTCTGCGGAATGCTCGCGCGGAACCACCAGAACATGGCCCCTGCTGATCGGTCGAATATCGAGAAAGGCGACGGTGTGCTCGTTCTCGAACACGCGGTGGGCAGGTGCGTCGCCGGCGACGATGGCACAGAAGATGCAAGATTCCACGATTGTCACTGTAAGGTCCGATCATCACGGATTGACCTGTATGGCGTGCATCACAATTGCTCGCCCTGTAGTCGCGAAATGTCGAAACGGACTCGATTCAGAACGAATCGGACTGTGTTCTGGGTTACCCGCGCTCCATTACCTGTGGCTACTATCAGGAACCTCGTGCCTTGTCGCATGGGTTCGTCCACTCGTCGCAGATTTCGAGCCATTGGCCGATCGGTGGGCACCATTCAACGCAGGAAGACGGAGATTTGGATACATCGCAGAGCACTGAAAAGGGTTCGGGATCCACGACGGTCGTCGGTGTGGTCCGCGAATCGGGGGAAGGTGAGCGACGTGTCGCTCTGGTCCCGAAGATCGTTGCCGCGCTCACGGGCAAGGGCGTCGAGGTCGTCGTGGAATCGGGTGCCGGACTCGGCGCTCTGATCCCGGATGAGCTCTATGTCGCAGCCGGGGCCACGATCGGCGATCCCTGGGGCTCGGAGGTCGTGGTCAAGGTCGCGCCGCCCACCGACGCAGAGATCTCGAGGCTGAAGTCGGGCTCGACGCTCATCGGTTTCCTCGCCCCACGCAATGCCGAGAACAGCATCGGCGCGCTGAAGGCCGCCGGAGTACAGGCGTTCGCGGTCGAAGCCATTCCGCGTATCTCCCGCGCTCAGGTGATGGACGCCTTGTCTTCTCAGGCGAACGTCGCCGGGTACAAGGCCGTTCTGTTGGCCGCGTCGGAGTCCACGAGGTTCTTCCCGATGCTGACCACCGCCGCCGGAACGGTCAAGCCGGCGACTGTGCTCGTTCTCGGTGTCGGTGTGGCCGGCCTGCAAGCCCTGGCCACCGCGAAGCGTCTCGGTGGTCGACCCACCGGCTACGACGTGCGACCGGAGGTAGCCGACCAGGTCCGTTCCGTCGGCGCGCAGTGGCTCGATCTGGGGATCGATGCTGCCGGCGAAGGCGGCTACGCGCGTGAGCTGACCGAGGACGAACGCGTCCAGCAGCAGCGTGCCCTGGAAGAGGCGATCAAGGGATTCGACGTCGTGATCACCACGGCGTTGGTGCCCGGCCGTCCCGCACCGCGTCTGGTGACGGCCGCCGCAGTCGAGGGTATGAAGCCCGGCAGCGTTGTAATCGACCTGGCCGGTGAGACCGGCGGAAACTGCGAACTCACCGAGCCCGGCCAGACCGTCGTCAAGCACGACGTCACCATCTGCTCGCCGTTGAACCTGCCTGCCACGATGCCCGAGCACGCCAGCGAGCTGTACTCGAAGAACATTTCGGCTTTGCTCGAGCTCATGCTGGTCGACGGCGCACTCGCTCCGGATTTCTCCGACGAAGTGCTCGCCGGTGCCTGCGTGACACGTGAGAAGGAGAACTGATGTACACCCCGCTTCTCGCGAACATCGCGATCCTGGTGTTGTCCGGGTTCGTCGGTTTCGCGGTGATCTCCAAGGTGCCGAACACCTTGCACACCCCGCTGATGTCGGGAACCAACGCCATCCACGGCATCGTAGTGTTGGGCGCGTTGGTCGTCCTTGGAAAGGTGCACGACCCGTCCATCGGACTGCAGGTCATCCTGTTCGTCGCGCTGGTGTTCGGAACCGTCAACGTCATCGGTGGCTTCGTGGTCACCGACCGCATGCTCGGCATGTTCAAGTCCAAGCCGGTGCCCGCCAAGACCTCGAAGGGTGCTGACTCCTGATGGACAATCTCGTCAACATTCTCTACATCGTCGCCTTCGGCATGTTCATCTACGGTCTGATGGGTCTGACCGGACCTAAGACCGCCGTGCGGGGCAACCAGATCGCCGCGGTCGGCATGTTCATCGCCGTGGTGGCCACGCTGATATCCATTCGCGACACCGGTAACTGGATCCTGATCATCGTCGGACTCGTCGTCGGCGTGGCGCTGGGAATCCCGCCTGCGCGACGGGTGAAGATGACGGCGATGCCGCAGCTGGTGGCTCTGTTCAACGGCGTCGGCGGTGGCACGGTCGCACTGATCGCGTGGGCCGAGTTCCTCGACACGTCCGGATTCTCGAACTTCAACCACGGAGAGTCGCCGACGGTGCATATCGTCATCGGCTCACTCTTCGCGGCGATCATCGGTTCCATCTCGTTCTGGGGCTCTCTCATCGCCTTCTTGAAGCTGCAGGAAACTCTGCCCGGCTCGCCGATCACCATCGGTAAGTTGCAGCAGCCGCTCAACGCTCTGCTGCTGATCGGCGCTGTGGCCGCTGCAGTGGTCATCGGCATCAACGCCACTCCGGGCGGCGGCGTGTCGCAGTGGTGGATCGTCGCGGTTCTCGTACTGGCAGGCATCCTCGGTCTCACGGTGGTACTGCCCATCGGCGGCGCGGACATGCCGGTCGTCATTTCGCTGCTCAATGCTCTGACCGGTCTGTCTGCTGCGGCTGCGGGTCTGGCGCTCAATAACACCGCGATGATCGTGGCGGGCATGATCGTCGGCGCGTCCGGCACGATCTTGACCAACCTCATGGCCAAGGCCATGAACAGGTCCATTCCGGCGATCGTCGCAGGTGGATTCGGCGGCGGCGACGCGGCTGCAGGCCCGGCCGGTGCAGGCGGGGGAACCGCCAAGGCGACCTCGGCGGCAGACGCAGCGATCCAGATGGCCTACGCCAACCAGGTCATCGTCGTGCCCGGCTACGGCCTTGCCGTCGCTCAGGCACAGCATGCCGTCAAGGACATGGCCAAGTTGCTGGAGTCCAAGGGTGTCGAGGTCAAGTACGCCATTCACCCCGTCGCCGGTCGCATGCCGGGACATATGAACGTGCTGCTCGCCGAGGCCGACGTCGCATACGACGCGATGAAGGAAATGGACGACATCAACGACGAGTTCTCACGCACCGACGTCACGTTGGTCATCGGAGCGAACGACGTGACCAACCCGGCGGCGCGCAACGATCCGTCGAGCCCGATTCACGGGATGCCGATTCTCAACGTCGATCAGTCGAAGTCGGTCATCGTCCTCAAGCGGTCGATGTCGTCCGGCTTCGCCGGAATCGAGAACCCACTGTTCTTCGCGGAAGGCACGTCGATGCTGTTCGGCGACGCAAAGAAGTCGGTGTCCGAGGTGACCGAGGAGCTCAAGGCCCTCTAGTCGGTCGCCGTCTCGGCCCGGATGGGACGCTTCCGTGTCAACGGAAGCGTCCCATTCTGCGTTGGGCGACGAGGGCAGCGGTATCGAACGGGTTTCGAGCCTCGCGGGCAGCGGCTGCGGGTGAGAAGAGCATCACCACCGAGCACGCCGGCCACCACATGCCCGTGATCAGCAGTGCGCTGACAATCCCGACGGGGGAGACGGACCCGACGACCAGTTGTGCCGCTCCGACAGCGAGGGCGGCGACGGTTCCGAGCCCGAGGATCATCGGCCGCCACGTGGCCGATGCCACCATCGACGCGGCCCCCACCAGCGCTGTGACAGCGACGAGCTGCCCGCTCGGAAGGTCGGTGGCCGTTGTCGACGACGCCGCGAGGTGACGCACCAGAGCTGTGGTCACTTCCGCGCCGACGACGCAGGCAATCACCACTCCGATGCCGTAAGGCAGTTTTCGGACCAGGGCGACAACGGTGAGGGCGGCGAGGACGGTCAGCACGGCGGTGACGTCGATCGTGTTCAGTGCTCGCGAGGCCAGGGCGGCAGCCGGGCTCGTGGAGACGGGCCACACCGGTGCCATGTTCGGCACCCACATCAGTAGTACCGACAAGAGCGCCGCACAGAGGCCCGACACCGTCAGCCGGGTGCGGATCGCCCGCCGGTGCGCTCGCTCGGTCGTGTTCGCCGAACGGCTCTCGTTGCCGGCTCCACGGGGTGACCGGATCGGTCCGCTGTCGAGACTCGGTGATCGCATGGACGCCAGACTGCCGCAGTCGGCTGAGCGTGAGGTGTGAGCATCGTGGGAACCGGCTGAGCATCTGCGGTAACGGTCGGATCACGACGAAGAAGCGTCGATTTATTGTTGTAGCCGCAACCTAGTAATGGCGATCTGTCAAATTCCTGGAGTCTGCAAACAGCCGAAAAACCGATCCGAAAGTAGAATTCGACCCTGCAACCAACCGATCGGTCGGAGTGTGTGGTCCAGTGCGGTGTAGAGGAGGCTACTCGACTGCGGCCTCCGAGTAGTTGCTCTCGAGTGTCGTACCCCGCCTACCTGGACTTCTGTGCGGATTTTGTCTCCTGTCACAGTATTTTGAAATGCGAACTATGAATTCGTTGCAAGTCGTTGATCGGATGGGCCGATCTGTGTGACTATGGTCACATAGTCCAGTTCACCCTGGGCGAGACCGTCGAAAAGGGCGTAGTTTCAGCCGCATCGGAAAACCGTATTCCCCCGTTACGGCCAAGTTGGTAACGATCTGAACACGGTCTGGTCGGCTCATCGCAACTCGTGAACGGGCATTCGGCACCAACAGAAGTCGGAAACTCGAAGGAGAAGAACATGACCACAATGTCGCAGGGGCAGCTCGATATGGTCCGCGCGTTCTTTTGCAACGAGTTCCAGGCGGACTCGCTGGACCGTACGGTGATGCCGGAGCCCACGGCCGATGCCGTTGCCGAATGGATCGACGCGCTGTCCACCAGTGGACTGTTCGCGCCAGCGGAGGTGCACAACATCTCGTCCGTCTGGTGTGCCGAGCCCGAGTCGATGACTGCACTGCTCGTCGGCGAAATCGACGAAATTGCTGTCAAGCGGCACGAGGCCGCTGCCGTTGCTACTCCGGCGCTGATCTCCGCGTTCGGTCGCGCCAGCTGACCGTCTGTGCTCGTGCCACCGGCATCCGTTGGCACCGCTTCGTTACGATCACCCGAACCGGTGATGTCCGTCGGCAACGGTGCCGCACAACGAAGTGAGGGTTTTGTATGGGCGTGGTGGGCTTGGACGAAGATGCAGTGTCGACGTGGATCGCGGAGCTGGGGATAGGCGCAACATCGCCGCTCTCGTTTCAGCGCATCGGTAACGGCCAGTCCAACCTCACGTACGCGGTTCGCGACGCCGGTGGCAGTGCGTGGGTCCTTCGCCGGCCGCCGTTGGGCAAATTGTTGGCGTCGGCTCACGACGTCGTGCGCGAGCACCGGATTCTCTCCGGTCTGCAGAATTCGCCGGTCCCTGTGCCGAAAATGATTGCGATCACGCAGGATCCAGCCATTTCCGAGGTTCCGTTGGTCCTGATGAGTTTCGTCGACGGGGTCGTCGTCGACTCGGTGTCGGCTGCCGAACAGTTGGACCCCGATCAGCGTCGACGTGTCGGACTCGGTCTGACCGCGGCGTTGTCCGACATACACCGTGTCGACCTCGAGTCGTCGGGTCTTGCCGACCTCGCCGGCCGCAAGCCCTACGCTGCGCGTCAGATCGCGCGGTGGACCACGCAGTGGGACTCCTCCCGAACCCGGGAGGTTCCTGGAATCGATTCGCTCGCAGCACGATTGACGGCCAAGATCCCCGAGCAGCACGAGGTGACGCTGGTTCACGGCGACTTCCATCTGAGCAACGTCATCACCGCTCGAAACGACGGCCGCGTGGTTGCCGTCGTCGACTGGGAGTTGTGCACGCTCGGAGACCCGTTGGCGGATCTGGGTGGTCTGCTCGCCTACTGGCCTCAGGCGGACGACGGGGTTGCCGGTCCTTTCATGGCATCGACTCTGCCCGGTTTCCCTACCCGGGCGGAGCTGGTCGAGTCCTACGCGCACAACACGGGCCGCGATGTGACCGATGCCGGATTCTGGGAAGTGCTGGCGCTGTGGAAGTTGTCGATCATCGCCGAAGGCGTCATGCGCCGGATGGAAGCCGATTCACGCAACCGCGCCGTGGGCGGCGCGCCGACCACGACGCTGATCGACGACATCGTCACCCGAGCGCTGCAGCGCGCCGACGAAATCGGGCTCTAGATTCAGGCGTCTACTGACGTTCCGATCACCAAAGTGCGTGCCGCGGTTTCGATTTCGGAGGGAATGGGGACGGGGCGACGGGAGTTCGCGTCGACGTAGACGTGAACAAACCGTCCCCGAGCGGCCAATGTCAGTGCGTCGTCCTCGGCTTCTCGGAACAAGGCCAGCGAGTAGACGATGCTGCGGGTGCCCAGCTTCTCCACCGCAAGACCGACCTGAAGGCGATCGGGAAAACTGAGCTCGGACAGATAGCGGCACGAGGTTTCGGCCACGACGCCGATCGCGGGCAGAGTCCTGATGTCCACACCCGTCGTTTCCATGAGCCACCCGTTCACTGCGGTGTCGAAGTATGCGTAATACGTCACGTTGTTGACGTGGCCGTAGTGGTCGTTGTCGTCCCATCGGGTCGACACCGGCCACAGTGCCGGGAAATCCGACGCATTCGACAATTCCACGCTGTCCTTCGGCGACTCCGTCATGGCACGACGCTAACCCGTCGCCACGTCGGCAACAAACGCGACCGGATTCGAGGCATCGGAGAGCTGAGTCCGGGCGAATGCTTCCTCGGTATCGCCGTCGTGACGTAGTCTTTGGTTGGACCGGACCAGTCCGTACCGCTGGTTCTGCGAGTGATCGAAAGGCCGGCGCAGTGGTGATGCCCGTACACCTGAGGGACAGTCAGATCCCGAAGCACGAACAGCTACGCGCAATTCTGTTGCACCGCTGCACCAAGGAGCTTTCGCCGGGGGATCTGATGCCGAGCGAGCGTCGGTTGATGGAGGACTACGGCGTCAGTCGCATCACGGTACGCGAGGCGATAGGACAGCTCGTCAACGACGGACATCTGGTTCGGGTACGTGGGAAAGGGACGTTCGTTGCTTCTCGTACCGTGCAGTCGCGGTTGCACCTGGCGTCGTTCTCCGAGGAGATGCGTGCCCAGGGGCTGACGCCGACGACGGTGGTCCTGTTCGCGCGACTCGAAAAGCCCTCGGCAGCAACGATTCGTGCTCTGGGCCTGGTCGACGGTGATCGGACGTACCACATCAAACGGCTACGGCTGGCCGATGCCGAGCCGGTCAGTGTCGACGACGGGTGGTACCGGGCCGAACTCCTTCCGGGGCTGATCGACCACGATCTGAGTCAGTCGGTGTACGAGGCCGTGCGCAACCACTACGGCCTGACCATCGATCGAGCCGAGCAGACCGTCAAAGCGACAGCCGCCGACAGTGACACATCCACGCTGCTGGGGACCAAACGCGGCGCACCGGTGCTGTACTTCGACCGAGTGTCGTTCAGCGGCGACGAACCGATCGAGCACACGGAGAGTTGGTACCGGTGCGACCGGTACCAACTCTCGATGGAGGTGCAGGGGGAGCGGCGCACCACGCAGCGCCGCTAGGCTCAGGGCAACACGAACAGCGAGTCACCCTGTGCCACCGAGGTTCCGACGGCCGCGCTCGTGACGGCATCGGGCTCGGAGTCCATCAGGACCACGGGAATCACGTCGGAGTATCCGGCCTCCGCGATCGCCGCAGGGTCGTAGGTGATCACGAGATCGCCGGACTGGACCCGATCGCCCTCTGCTGCAACGAGTTCGAAACCCTGGCCCTTCATCTTCACGGTGTCGATGCCGATGTGCACCAGCACTCCCGCCTTGTCGTCGGTGAACACGACGAACGCATGTGGGTGGAGTTTGAGGATCTTGCCGGCTATCGGAGACCGCACCTCGACGGGCCCGCTACCGGCCGCCGGGCGCACGGCGACCCCGGAGCCCACCATCTGCGAAGAGAAGACCGGGTCGGGGACGTCGGCGAGCGAGATGACCTGACCGGCAACAGGACTGGAGATCGTCGAGGTCCCGCTCACAGAATGTCGCCGATATCCTCGGCGAGGGTGTCGGCCTCCGGGCCGACGATGACCTGCACGGCTGTCCCCTTGTGGAACACCCCGTGCGCACCGGCTGCCTTGAGCGCAGCCTCGTCCACCAGCGACCCGTCCTTGACCTCGGTACGGAGCCGGGTGATGCACGCTTCGATCTCTACGATGTTGTCGGCACCGCCGAGGCCCTTCACGATCGCGTCCGCCTTGGCCATGTTCTGTTCCCGCTTCCTTCTCGTGTGCAGTGATGTCGGCGAGGTCACATCTCCGGGTTGACATGTGGTCGTCACCTGGCCAAACTACAACTGGTAATGACCGGACAGTACCCCTGATGTCATCCGGTCACAACAGTAGAACTCCCTTGCCGGACCAGCCTCGAAGAGAAGGTCGCCATGACCCTGAAGAAGACGGACTCGGCCGAAGCCGAACCGAAGAAGGAATCCAGATCTCTCGCCGGGTTGCAGCGATTCGGGCGCAGTCTCATGCTGCCCATCGCGGTTCTTCCCGCGGCGGGAATCCTGTTGCGGTTGGGCCAGGACGACCTCCTCGGCAGATTCAGTGCTCTGGGCACCGCGGCGGCCGTCATCTCCGCTGCAGGACAGGCGGTCTTCACCTGGTTGCCTCTGATCTTCGCCGTGGGCATCGCTATCGGCTGGGCCAAGAAGTCGGACGGCTCGACCGCCCTCGCCGCCGTCGTCGGCTACATGGTGATGAACGGTGTCTTCACCGCAATGTCACCGGTGGTACTGGAAGGCAAAGTCGACGCGAACGGCGATCCGGCCGTGATCGACTACGGCGTGTTGGCCGGCATCGTCATCGGCTTGCTCTCCGCCATTCTGTGGCAGCGGTTCTACCGCCAGAAACTGCCGGATTACCTCGGCTTCTTCAGCGGACGACGTCTGGTTCCCATCCTGACCGCTGTCACCGGCCTCGTCGTCGCCGTCGTCATGTCGTTCGTCTATCCGCTCTTCTACAGCGCACTGAACTGGGTCGGAAACACCGTTGCCGACCACAGTGTGGTGGGTAGCGGAATCTACGGTTTCGCCAATCGCATGCTGATTCCGACGGGACTGCACCACATTCTCAATTCGGTCGTCTGGTTCCTCGTCGGCGATTATCAGGACGCGAGTGGTCAATTGGTGCGTGGCGATCTCAACCGATTCTTCGCGGGAGATCCGTCCGCGGGAGTTTTCATGACCGGCTTCTTCCCCATCATGATGTTCGCTCTGCCTGCCGCTGCATTCGCGATCTATCGCAACGCCAAGCCGTCGCAGAAGAAGATCGTCGGCGGAATCATGTTGTCCACCGGTCTGACTGCGTTCGTCACCGGCATCACCGAACCGCTCGAGTACTCGTTCATGTTCGTCGCCTGGCCGCTCTACATCATCCACGCCGTGCTGACCGGAACCTCCATGGCACTGACCAATGCCCTGGGAATCCATGACGGCTTCTTCTTCTCTGCCGGCGGTATCGACTATCTGTTGAACTACGGAATCGCTACGAAGGCATGGCTTCTCATTCCTATCGGCCTGGTGTATGCGGTGATCTACTACTTCCTGTTCAGCTTCGTCATCAAGAAGTGGAACCTGCGCACCCCCGGCCGCGAGGACGACGCGGTGCTCGAACCCGGCCGGGCATGAGCGAATTCATCACGACGGCGCTCAGGGGGCGGGTCGTCACACCCGATGCGGTCATCGAGGATGCCGTCGTGGCGTTGTCCGGCGATCGAATCTCCTGGGTGGGTCCGGTGGCGGCGTGGCCCGACGAGGCCCCACCGCAATCGAACTCGACCATCCTGCCGGGGCTGGTCGACGTGCACTGCCACGGTGGCGGCGGGGCGTCGTTCCCGGATTCTGCCCGTGCCGATCTGATGACCGCGGTACGGCACCACCGTGGCCGCGGCACCACCACGATGCTCGCATCGCTGGTGTCGGCATCCCCTGGGCGACTGGTCGAGCAGACGTCGACGCTCGCCGATCTGTACGAGTCGGGGGACATCGCCGGGGTCCACCTCGAAGGGCCGTTCCTGTCTGTTGCCCGCTGCGGGGCGCAGGACCCCGCGTCACTCCGTGGCGGCGACACCGGTCTGCTGGCAGACATCATCGACGCCGGGCGGGGATCGGTACGGTCGATGACACTTGCTCCCGAAGTCGACGGCTTCACGGCCGTCGGACACATGTTGCGAGAGAACGGCATCGTCCCCAGCATCGGGCACACCGACGCCGACGCACGCACCACTCGCAGCGCAATCGACGCCCTCGGAGAGGGTGCCATCGGTGCCACGCACCTGTTCAACGGGATGCCCACCTGGCATCATCGGTCGCCGGGGCCGGTCAGCGAATGCTTGGCTGCCGCGGCGCGAGGGTCGATGGTGCTCGAATTGATCGGCGACGGAGTACATCTCGCCGACGAGACCGTGCGAGCGGTGTTCGATCTCGTCGGCGGTGGGAACATCGCGTTGGTGTCCGACGCGATGGCTGCAGCGGGAATGGCCGACGGCCGCTACCGGCTCGGGCCGCTGGATGTCACCGTGCACGATTCGGTCGCCCGCCTGTCGCGGGAGAACGATCCCGAGTCGGCCCCGATCGCGGGCGGCACGTCGAGTGTGCTCGACCTGGTACGCCGCGCAGTCCTCGACGCCGGCGTGCCATTGCTCGACGCAGTGTGTGCCGGGGCAACCACCCCGGCAGCATTGATCGGGATCGGGGCCGAAACCGGTTCTCTCGTCGCCGGATCGAGAGCGGACGTGCTGGTGGTCGACGCATCCTTCGAGCCGGTGCAGGTCATTCGCGGCGGACGCGCGATCGAGGAGGAAAGTTAGATGGAGATCGTCGTACTCCCCACAGCTACCGACGTGGACCGAACCGCGGCCGACATCGTCGAGCGCGTCGTGCGAACCGACTCGGTCCCGGGATCGGGCCCCGTCCTCGGGTTGGCGACCGGGTCGAGTCCCGTCGGCACGTATCGCGAGCTGGCCCGCCGACATCGCGAGGAAGGGCTGTCCTTCGCTGGGTGTCGAGCGTTTCTGCTCGACGAATACATAGGGCTACCCAGAACTGCTGAGCAGTCGTATTTTTCGTTCATTCGCGAGAACTTCGTGGACCTCGTCGATCTGGACGATTCCGCGGTGTTCTCGCCGGACGGTGAAGCCGTCGACAGCGCTGCCGAAGCGCGACGATACGACGCCGCGATCGCGGAGGCCGGTGGTATCGATGTGCAGATTCTCGGCATCGGCACCGACGGACACATCGGCTTCAACGAGCCCGGGTCGTCACTACGGTCGAGAACCCGGGTGAAGACGCTCACCGAACAGACTCGGGTCGACAATGCGCGCTTCTTCCCCTCGCCGGAGGAGGTGCCGCACCACGTGCTGACGCAAGGCCTCGGCACCATCGACGAGGCGCGTCATCTAGTGCTCATCGCTACCGGAGAATCCAAGGCAGACGCGGTGGCCGCGGCCGTCGAGGGGCCGTTGTCGGCACGCTGTCCTGCGTCCGCGATTCAGTGGCATCCACACGTGACGGTACTGGTGGACGAGGCAGCTGCTGCGTCCCTCGCTCTCACGGACTACTACCGCCACGCCTACGCGAACAAGCCTGCGTGGCAACGCCTGTGAGTCAGCGACGGGAGAATTCCGACGCCCGCTGGATCTGATCGTCGGTCGGGCGAACTCCGGTGTAGAGAACGAACTGTTCTGCTGCCTGCAGGGCAATGACCTGAGCGCCGGTGATCACCGGTTTGTTCGCCGCACGCGCCGCGGTGATCAGCGGTGTCTCCGACGGCATCGCGACCACGTCGAACACTGCCTGTGCCGCATGGATCTGCGACTCGGTGAAGGGAGTCGAATCGGCAGCGGGGCCGCCCGCCATTCCCACCGGGGTGACGTTCACCAGCAAGTCGGCTCCGACGGACTCGGCCGACCAGCCGTATCCGTACGCCTCGGCGAGAGCCGGACCGGTCGACGTGTTGCGAGCAACTACGGTGCCGCGGGTGAAACCCGAATCCCGCAGTGCGGCAACGACTGCCTTGGCCATACCGCCGCTGCCGGTCACGGCCACCGAACAATCGGTCGAGAACTCGCTCGACGCGAGCAGATCGGCCACAGCCTGGTAATCGGTGTTGTAGGCGTGCAGCACGCCCGCCTCGTTGACGATGGTGTTGACCGATGCGATCGCGCTCGCAGATTCGTGCATGACGTCGACCAGCTCGATCACGTCCTCCTTGTACGGCATGGAGACCGCGCATCCCCTGATGCCGAGTGCACGGACTCCACCGACCGCGGCCGCGAGATCGGTGGTGGTGAACGCCTTGTAGACGAAATTCAATCCCAGTTCGTCGTACAGGTAGTTGTGGAAGCGGGTTCCGATATTGCTCGGCCTTCCCGACAGAGACATGCAGAGCTGGGTGTCACGGTCGAGAAAGCTGCGCGACGACGTCGTTGCCATTGGCCAGACTTTACCGCCCGCGTTCGCATCGCTGGATCAGCAGCTGGGGGCCACCGAAGCGAGGGCGCGGCGGTCGGCCTCGGTGATCGGCAGCTCGTACTGGGCCGCCACCGACAGATATTTACCCGCGTAGAAACAGTGGTACGCCGCGTTCGGCGGCATCCACTGCGACGGCGTCTTGTCGCTCTTGCTCTGGTTGTCCGGCCCGTTGACCGCCAGCAGATTGAACGCGATGTCGTTCGCGAAACGAATGCGCTTGTCCGCTGCCCATCCGTCGGCACCCATGTCCCAGGCGGCAGACAACGGATAGACGTGATCGATCTGAATCTTGCCGGCGTCGGACTTGGTGAACTGCAACCGTTCACCGGAGTAGGGGTCGTCCAGGGAGCCCGAGAGCACCACGCAGTCTCGGGTGCCGGCCTTGAACTCGACTTCGGTCATCGACAGTGCCAGCACGTTGTCGCGGGTTCCACACCCGTCGTGCCCGCCCGGTCCGTCGTAGTCGTCCGTCCACGCCGGTCCGAACACGCACCCTTCACCGCTCTTGCATCCGCGCTCGTACCCACGGGGATCGGGTCGTGCGGCGACGACGGCCACCCGATCCAACAGCGTTTCGATCTGGGCACGGGTGGGGCTGCCCGGGGCCGGGGGTGGGGGAGCCAATCCCGGTATGTCGGACCGGTCACAGGATTCGAACGTCGCCATGACGATCGCGGCGATCACCAACGCCGCCGCTACCCACAGCTTCTTCACACACGCCCCATCGTGAAACTTCGATCTTGCCGACTCTCGTACCTCGCGACAGCAGTGTGCCGGACGGTACCGACACCGCCCGACACGGTCGGGTGTCAGCGGACCTCGATGACGACCTTGCCGAGTGCGTGCCCGTTCTCCACGAGCGCAAGAGCCTCGCCTGCGCGGTCGAGTGGAAACGTGTGATCGATGCGTGGACGAAGGACGCCCGTCACGACCAGATCGGCCAATCGGGTGAACGCCGCAGTGGTGCGCTCGCGCACTGCTCCAGACCCACCCCACTGGGCGGCGAGCACCGGGTCGGCCACGCTGACGATCGGGGCGCCGGTCTTCACAGCGGCCGCGCGAAGAGTGTCCCCGCCGACCAGATCGACGATGCCGTGCACCGGCCGCGATATCGAACCGACGTACTCGGGTCCGGACTCGACGAACTCCGCACCGAGGCTCTCGATCCACTCCCGCTTGCCCGAGCTCGCCACCCCGAGAACGTCGATACCGTCGGCACGCGCCAGCTGCAGAACCGAAGAACCCACACCGCCGCCTGCGCCGAGAACGAGAACCGTGTTGCCTGCAGTCAGCGCCAACCCTCGCAGTGCGTCGAAGGCGGTCCCGGCCGCCACCGGCAGTGTCGCCGCGACCGACCAGGACACGGCCTCGGGCTTGTGTGCCGTGCCGGCCGCATTGAGCAGCGTGTACTGCGCATACCCGCCGTGACCCGACGCCGTCGCCCCGAAGACCTCGTCACCGACCGAGAACCCGTCCACTCCCGAGCCGACGCCCACAACAGTGCCCGACACCTCCCGACCCAGCACCGCAGGCAAGGTGATCTGCACGGTGTCCTTGCGATTACCCGCCCGCACCTTCCAATCTGCGGGATTCACCCCCGCGGCATGTACCGCCACGAGAAGCTGTCCCGATCCCGGTTCCGCCACGGGGAGGTCCAGAAATGTCTCGGTGTCGGGGCCGCCGTATTCGTCGAAGCCGTACGCGATCATGGGACCACTGTGCCTCATCGATGACACATCGATGACACATCGGCGCCGGGTATGTCGGTGCGTGCTGGTTGGATGGACCGATGCTGCACGGTCTCTGGTCTCCCGGTGCCGGATTGCTGCTCTGGGACGACGAGATCAGCACCGGAGACGAACCCGACCTACCGGCGACACACTCGCACGTGCTCACCCGCACGTTCCGGCATCGCGCCCGCGTGACGTTTCCCGACTCCACTCGACGCGCCACCCCTCGGGATCCGGTCGAACTTCCGGCGATCGCGCTGGCTCCGCACGATGCGGCCGACCTGTTGCTCCGCACCCCGTCGGCCCACCCGCTGATCTCCGGCGACCTCCGGTTCCTAGGCCACGTCGCCCAGGGCATCGAACGGTGGGTCCGGGCCGGACGAGTGGTGCCGGCACTGAAATTGATGGACGGCCAGTGGTGGCCGCGTTGGCGGCTGGTCGGCGGCGAGCGTCAACGCGCCTGGCTCAGCGAGCTCGCTGTTGCGATGCCGTCGGTGCAGCGGGCGAACGAACGACCGAAGAAGCTTCTGGACGACATGGTCGAGGAGCTCACCGACCCGATCGTCAGATCGGTGCTCGGCAAGCCCGATTCCGAGCACCCGTTGCTGTCTGCCCTCGTGCGTGACGATCCGTATCTCGATGGGACGCAGAAGATCTCGATGCTGTTCGACAATTGGCGCGCCAGCCTCACCGTCGACGAACCGGCGCTGGTGCTGCGCCTGCTCGAACCGGACGATCAGGACGGCGAGACGGGTGATGCCGACGGTGCCGCGGACGATGCCGTCGAGTCGTTCTGGACACTTCAGGTGTGCCTGCGCGCGGACGGGGAGGCGCCGCGTCCGGTCCCGATGAGTCGCAAGGTCGACGCGACCTTGCTGTCGACGGCAGTACGCAAACTCGGCGAGGCCGTCGCTGCCTATCCGAGGTTGCGTGATCTGCCCACCCAGGAGGGCACCCTCGACCTGTTGTTGCCGACGTCGGTGGTCATCGATCTCGTCGAACACGGTGCCACTGCGCTGCAGGCCACCGGCACGACGGTCCTGCTGCCGAGGGCGTGGACCAGGTTGGATCCGTCGATGCGATTGCGGGTCGAGTCACCCGCGGTGACCAAAGCTGCGGCCGATCGTGCCGTCGGTATGGACGAGCTGGTGTCGTACGACTGGCAACTGCAGCTGGGCGACATGGTGCTCACCGAGGCGGAGATGAACCGGCTTGCCGTCTCGAAGGGCGACCTCGTCCGGCTGCGCGGGCAATGGGTGCTCGCCGACGGGGGACAGCTGGCGCGGGCTGCGAAGTACGTCGCCGAGCATCACGGTGACGGGACTGCGCTCAGCACGTTGATGCGTGAGATGACGTTGGCCGATCCGCCTCCGGCTCCGGTCCAGGACATCCGCGCCACCGGCTGGGCGGCAACGTTGCTCGAACCCGGGGCGGTTCCGGAAACCATCCCGGTGCCCGAGGGCGTCCGCGCGACTCTGCGGCCTTATCAGCAACGCGGACTCGACTGGCTCGCGTTCATGAGCCGGCTCGGTCTCGGTGCCGTGCTCGCCGACGACATGGGTCTGGGCAAGACACTGCAGGTGCTCACGCTGCTCGCCCACGAGAACAGCGTGACTCCGACGCTGTTGGTGGCCCCGATGTCGGTGGTCGGTAACTGGCAACGTGAGGCCGCGAAATTCACTCCTGCACTGCGTGTTCTGGTGCACCACGGTCCGACGCGGTTACGCGACGAGGAGCTCGATCGAGCGATCGCGGAGCACGACCTGATCGTCACCACGTACGCATTGATGGCCAAGGACCGCGCGCAGTTGGCCGCACAGACGTGGCGTCGCGTGGTTCTCGACGAGGCGCAGCACATCAAGAATGCAGGTACCGTGCAGGCGAAGGCGGCGCTGGCCATTCCGGCCGATCACAAACTGGCGCTCACCGGGACGCCGGTGGAGAACCGGCTGGACGAGCTGAGGTCCATTCTGGATTTCGCGAACCCGGGCATGCTGGGGCGGCCGTCGGACTTCAGGAAGCGGTTCTCGGTGCCGATCGAGCGGGAGAACGACGAGAACGCGGTCTCGCGGCTGCGTGCCATCACGTCTCCGTTCATTCTGCGTCGCGTCAAGACCGATCCCACTGTCATCTCGGATCTGCCGGAGAAGAACGAAATGACCGTGCGTGCCAACCTCACTGCCGAGCAGGCAGCCTTGTACAAGGCGGTCGTCGACGAGATGATGGCGCAGATCGCCGACGCGAAGGGCATGAAGCGCAAGGGTGCGGTGCTCTCGGCCCTCACTCGCCTCAAGCAGGTGTGCAATCACCCCGCGCATTTCCTGTCCGACGGCTCGTCGGTACTCAAGCGAGGTCAGCACCGTTCCGGAAAGATCGGATTGGTGGAGGACATGCTCGATTCCGTTCTCGGTGACAACGAGAAGGCGTTGTTGTTCACGCAGTTTCGAGAGTTCGGTGAGCTCGTGGCACCGTATTTCGCCGAGCGTTTCGGAGTTCAGGTGCCGTTCCTGCACGGCGGCGTGAGCAAGGGCAAGCGCGACGAGATGGTCGAGAAGTTCCAGAGCGACGACGGTCCGCCGATCATGATGCTCTCGCTCAAGGCCGGTGGTACCGGGCTCAATCTCACTGCCGCCAATCATGTTGTGCACCTCGATCGTTGGTGGAATCCGGCGGTGGAGAACCAGGCGACCGACCGCGCCTTCCGTATCGGCCAGCGCAAGAATGTGATGGTGCGCAAGCTGCTGTGTGTGGGCACCGTGGAGGAACGCATCGATTCGATGCTGGTGTCCAAACAGGACTTGGCGGACCTGGCGGTGGGCACCGGTGAGAGCTGGGTGACCGAGATGGACACTGCGGAACTGCAGGAACTGTTTCGTCTCAGCGAAGACGCGGTGGGGGAGTGATGGCCGACTTCTCGCAGTACGGTAAGCGTCGACAAGCCAAGGGCGGCATAGAGTCTCGTAACAAGCGCGGAGCCTTCGGGCAGACTTGGTGGGGCAGGCACTTCGTGGCCGCGATGGAAGATCTCGCCGATCCGGGCCGGATCGCACGGGGTCGGACCTATGCCCGCCAGGGTCAGGTGCTCACTCTCGGCGTCGAACGTGGGCAGATCTACGGTGAGGTGCAGGGCAGTCAGCTCGAGCCGTTCTCGGCGTCGGTCAGTGTCGAGCCGCTCACCGAAGGCGAGGTGGCCGCGCTCGTCGGCCGAGTGCGATCCAACCCCGGCATGCTGGCGGAACTCGCGTCCAACGCGATTCCTCAGGCGCTGGCGTCGGTGCTGCTTCCTCACGACAAGGGGCAACTGGATTTCGACTGTTCGTGCCCCGACGACGGGTGGCCGTGCAAACACGCGGCAGCGCTGATGTACATCGCCGCCGAGCACATCGACGCGTCCGCGGGGACGATCCTGACACTGCGAGGGGTCGATCTGGATCAGTTGATCGAGGGGGTCGGCGACAGCGACGAGGAGTTCGACCCGGACGACTGGTTCGGCGATCGTGCGGCGTTCCCCGAACTTCCCAAGGTGTCGTTCGCTCCGGCGACGGACGATCTCGATCCGCTGATCCTGCGCAGAATCTTTCGCGCCGACGGTTCGACGGAGGCGGAAGTCAGCCGGGCCTGCGCTGATCTGCGCGCGTTCTACGACCGAATGTGACCGCTCCTGGACTTACATGGACATCCGACTATAGGATGAGCGTACTTAATTCCACGCTCGAGGACGGACACCCATGGCTCGCGAACTCACGCACTTCATCGGCGGCAAGCATGTCGCCGGCACCTCCGGACAGTTCGGGGATGTGTTCGATCCCAATACCGGTGAGGTGCAGGCCCGGGTGCCCCTGGCCGACGTATCCGAGGTCGAGGCTGCCATCGCCGACGCCGAGCAGGCGCAGCGTGAGTGGGCGAAGTGGAACCCGCAGCGGCGCGCTCGGGTGCTGATGAAGTTCCTCGCGCTCGTCACCCGCGACACCGAAGAACTCGCGCGGCTGCTCTCGTCGGAGCACGGCAAGACCATCGCCGACGCCAAGGGCGACATCCAGCGTGGCGTCGAGGTCGTTGAGTTCGCCGTCGGTGTTCCGCACCTGCTCAAGGGTGAGTACACCGAGGGTGCGGGTGGCGGTATCGACGTCTACTCGATGCGTCAGCCGCTCGGTGTCGTTGCCGGCATCACCCCGTTCAACTTCCCGGCCATGATTCCGCTGTGGAAAGCCGGCCCGGCCATCGCCTGCGGTAACGCCTTCATTCTCAAGCCGTCCGAGCGAGATCCGTCCGTGCCCCTCAAGCTCGCCGAGCTGTTCCTCGAGGCAGGTCTGCCGCCGGGCGTCTTCAACGTCGTCAACGGCGGCAAGGATGCCGTCGACGTGCTGCTCACCGACGATCGCGTCAAGGCGATCGGCTTCGTCGGATCGACGCCCATCGCGCAGTACATCTACGAGACGGCGGCGCAGCACGGCAAGCGCGCACAGTGCTTCGGTGGAGCGAAGAACCACGCTTTGGTGATGCCCGATGCCGATCTCGACGAGGTCGCCGACGCTCTGCTCGGAGCCGCATACGGTTCGGCCGGCGAGCGGTGCATGGCGATTTCCGTCGCGGTTCCCGTCGGTGAGGAGACCGCCGACGCGTTGGTCGCCAAACTGACCGAGCGAGTGGCGAAACTGAAGATCGGCCGCAGCGACGACGAGAACGCGGACTTCGGCCCGCTCGTCGGTAGCGATGCGCTCAAGCGCGTCAACGACTACACCCAGATCGGTGTGGACGAGGGTGCCGAGTTGGTCGTCGATGGACGCGGATTCAGTCTCGAGGGCCACGAGGGCGGATTCTTCGCCGGCGCAACGCTGTTCGACAAGGTGACCACCGACATGCGCATCTACAAGGAAGAGATCTTCGGACCGGTCCTGATCGTCGTGCGCGCGAAGGACTACGAGGACGCGCTGCGTCTGCCGTCCGAACACGAGTACGGCAACGGCGTCTCGATCTTCACCCGCGACGGCGACACCGCTCGCGACTTCTGCTCCCGCGTCCAGGTGGGCATGGTGGGAGTCAACGTGCCGATTCCGGTGCCGATCGCGTACCACACGTTCGGTGGTTGGAAGCGTTCGGGATTCGGCGATCTCAACCAGCACGGACCGGATTCCATCCGCTTCTACACCAAGACCAAGACCGTCACTCAGCGTTGGCCGTCGGGCACCAAGGAAGCAGCTGCGCAGAATCACTTCGTCATTCCGAACATGGACTGATCGACGATGTTCACGTTGAACGAGGACGAGCGTGCCATCAACGACACTGCTCGTGATTTCGCGGACGAGTTCCTCGCACCGAACGCCGTCGAATGGGATCAGCAGAAGCACTTTCCGGTGGACGTGCTGCGCAAGGCTGCTGCTCTCGGGATGGGCGGCATCTACATTCGTGAAGACGTGGGCGGATCGGGCCTGACCCGCGTCGACGCGGTGCGCATTTTCGAGCAACTCGCCACCGGTGACCCGTCCATCGCGGCCTACATTTCCATCCACAACATGGTCGCCTGGATGATCGACACGTACGGCGACGACGAGCAACGGCAGCGCTGGCTTCCAGGGCTGTGCTCGATGGACCAGCTCGGTAGCTACTGCCTCACCGAACCCGGCGCTGGATCCGATGCGGCAAAGCTCGGTACCAAGGCCGTCCGCGACGGTGACGAGTACGTGCTGGACGGCGTCAAGCAGTTCATCTCCGGCGCAGGCACTTCCGAGGTGTACGTCGTTATGGCCCGCACCGGAGCGCCGGGTCCCCGCGGCATCTCGGCGTTCATCGTGCCGAAGGACACGGCGGGACTGTCGTTCGGAGCGAACGAGAAAAAGATGGGATGGAACGCTCAACCCACCCGCCAGGTGATCTTCGAAGGTGCCCGCGTTCCGGCTGCCAACCTGCTCGGCGGCGAGGGCGACGGATTTCGGATCGCGATGAACGGGCTCAACGGCGGACGCATCAACATCGCCGCGTGCTCGATCGGCGGCGCACAGTCCGCTCTCGACAAGGCCGTGTCCTACCTCGCCGACCGCAACGCATTCGGCGCCAGGTTGCTCGACTCGCAGGCCCTGCAGTTTCGACTGGCGGATTTCAAGACCGAGCTCGAAGCTGCGCGAACTCTGCTGTGGCGAGCAGCGGACGGGTTGCAGAACAATGCAGCCGACAAGGTCGAGATGTGCGCGATGGCCAAGCGTTTCGGTACCGATACCGGCTTCGAGGTCGCCAACGGGGCGCTGCAGTTGCTCGGCGGATACGGTTATCTCGCCGAGTACGGTGTCGAGAAAATCGTTCGCGACCTTCGGGTCCACCAGATTCTGGAAGGTACCAACGAGATCATGCGCGTGGTCGTAGCTCGCTCCATCGTGGGTGCAGCATGAGCGATGTCCTACTGGAGGTTTCGGGCGGGATCGGTCGCATCACTCTGAACCGCCCCAAAGCCATCAATGCACTCTCGCATGCGATGGTTCAGCAGATAGCTCCGGCGTTGACGCAGTGGGCAACCGACGACAGAGTCGACGTCGTCCTGCTGACCGGAGCCGGCGAGCGCGGATTGTGCGCGGGCGGCGACATAGTCTCGATCTACCACGACGCCAAGGACGGCGGCAGCGGAAGCAAGGACTTCTGGCGCGACGAGTACGTGCTCAACGCCGCGATCGCCCGCTTCCCTAAGCCCTTCGTCGCGATCATGGACGGCATCGTCATGGGCGGTGGCGTCGGGCTCTCGGCCCACGCGAACACCCGTATCGTGACCGAACGTTCGAAGATCGCGATGCCCGAGGTCGGCATCGGATTCATTCCCGATGTCGGTGGCACCTACCTTCTTTCGCGTGCGCCCGGCGAAACCGGTACCCACTTCGCGCTCACCACGGCGCGGATGAATGCGGCCGACGCCATCGCGGTCGGATTCGCCGATCACTACATTCCGTCGGACAAGCTCGAGGAGTTCTACACCGCCCTCGAGACGGTCAGCGTCGGGGAGGCCGTCGACACGTTCAGCGAGTCGGCTCCGGAATCCACCGTCGCGACTCAGCAGGAATGGATCGACGAGTGCTACGCAGGTGACGACATTCAGGGCATCGTCGACGCTCTGGCTGCATCGCCGGTGCCGGAGGCGCAGCAGGCCGCACAGGACATCGCGTCCAAATCGCCGGTTTCTCTTGCGGTGACGCTGCGGTCGCTGCGACGGGCGGCGACGCTGCCCTCCCTCGAGGCCGTGCTCGACGAGGAGTACCGCGTGTCGGTCGCGTCGCTGAGCAGTCACGATCTGGTCGAGGGAATTCGGGCGCAGGTCGTCGACAAGGATCGCAACCCCCAGTGGCAGCCGGCCACGTCGGCGGATGTCACTGCCGAGGATGTCGACCGATACTTCGCGCCCCTGGGCGACGCCGAACTCGGTCTGTCGAAAGCACTTACAGAAGGTGAGCAGTCATGAGCGAGAAGACGATCGGATTCATCGGCCTCGGGCACATGGGTGGACCGATGGCCGCCAACCTGGCTGCGGCCGGGTACACGGTGCAGGGCTTCGATCTTGTTCCCGCGGCGCTGGAGCAGGCCACGAAGGACGGCGTCACTGTGGTGGAGTCCGCGGTTGCGGCCGTCGCCGGAGCCGACTTCGTGATCACGATGTTGCCGAACGGAAAACTGGTACTCGGGCTGTACGGGGACCTGCTTCCGGCCGCGGCACCGGGGACGTTGTTCATCGATTCGTCGACCATCGACGTCGCCGACGCGCATGCCGCGCACCGGCTGGTGCACGAGGCCGGACACCGTAGCCTCGACGCTCCGGTCTCGGGCGGTGTCGGGGGAGCGGCCGCAGGCACGCTCACGTTCATGGTCGGTGGTTCGGAGGACGATTTCGCCTCCGCCGCTGCCGTTCTCGACGTCATGGGCCGCAAGGTCGTGCACTGCGGGCCGGCGGGCAATGGTCAGGCCGCCAAGATCTGCAACAACATGATTCTCGGCGTATCGATGATCGCCATCAGCGAGGCCTTCGTGTTGGGCGAGAAGCTCGGTCTGAGCAATCAGGCGCTCTTCGACGTGGCATCGACTGCGTCCGGCCAATGCTGGGCGTTGACGACCAATTGCCCGGTGCCCGGTCCGGTTCCGACGAGCCCGGCGAACAACGAGTACAAGCCCGGATTCGCGGCGGCCCTCATGGACAAGGATCTGGGTCTGGCTGCGAATGCACTGCGCGACAACGGGGTCGAGGGAGTACTCGGACTTCGGGCAGCCGAGCTCTACGCTCGGTTCAAGGAAACGTCCGGCGGCGGAACCGACGTGGACTTCTCCGGCATCATCAACGACATCCGCGAACGCTCGAACGGAGCTGCTCAGTGACCGACTACGAAACCATCCTGCTCGAACGCCGGGGACGCGTCGGCATCATCACGCTGAACCGTCCGAAAGCATTGAACGCGCTGAACTCTCAGTTGATGCGTGAGGTCGTGTCGGTGGTCGAGGAACTCGATGCAGATTCCGAGATCGGTGCCATTCTGATCACCGGATCCGAACGGGCCTTCGCGGCCGGGGCCGACATCAAGGAAATGCAGCCCAAGTCCTACATGGACGTGTACCTCGACGACTTCTTCGCGGCGTGGGATCGACTGGCCGCGGCGCGGACGCCCCTCATCGCCGCGGTCTCCGGTTATGCACTCGGTGGCGGCTGCGAACTCGCGATGCTGTGCGACGTTCTGATCGCCTCGGACACCGCGGTATTCGGACAACCCGAGATCAAGCTCGGCGTCATTCCGGGAATCGGTGGCTCGCAGCGCCTGACGCGTGCGGTGGGCAAGGCCAAGGCCATGGAGATGTGCCTGACCGGCCGGAACATGAAGGTCGAGGAAGCCGAGCGAGCTGGATTGGTCTCGCGCATCGTGCCGGTCGCCGATCTCCTCGACGACGCCATCGCAACCGCGACCACGATCGCCGAGATGTCGCTACCGGTTGCCATGATGGCGAAGGAAGCAGTGAACCGATCGTTCGAGTCGAGCCTTCGTGAGGGAGTTCTGTTCGAGCGCCGCGTGTTTCATTCGACGTTCGCCACAGAGGATCAGAAGGAAGGCATGTCGGCTTTCATCGAGAAGCGCACGCCCAACTTCCAGCACCGGTAGTGCTGGCCGCTCTTTCGGGTCGTTCCGCGGGCTCCACTCGCGTGCTTTCGGGTCGTTCCGCGGGCTCCACTCCCACCCCGACCGGTCGTTCCGCAGGCTCCACTCCCACCCCGACCGGTCGTTCCGCAGGCTCCACTCCCGGGGCCGTCCTACCTGTCGGGGGACAGGAGGGCGGCCCCGCGGGCCGAGACCAGCTCGGGCATGGTCGGCACCAGGGTCGTCAGGCCGGTCCGTAGTTCGAGAGACCGCGCTATCGAGGTGATGTTCGCGCCGCCGCCGACCACAACGATGGACTGCGGTCTGGCACCGGACAATTCGATGGTCTGCTCCACCAGCATGCCCGCGTAACGGACGGGTCCCGCGATCAGATCGTCGAAGTCGCGCCGTGTCAGCACATGCCGTGCAGTGCCGGCTGGGTCCGTGGTGCTGACGACGGAATCGACACTCAGTTGCTCCTTGATGGACCGGCTGGCGTCGATTCCGACGCGAACGCCGTTGGACGAGAGCAGCCGGCGCACCGAGTGATCGAGATCGTCGCCGCAGAACGTGGCAGTGCGCCGCGTCATGAGGGTGCGAGTGGACGCGAGATCGATGACGGTGACCGTGGTCCCGGTACTACCGATGTCGCACAGCACGGTGACGCCGTGATTGGGGACCAGCCCGATGAATCGTAGAAACCTCACTTGCGCAGCGGTTTCCGGAACGAGTGAGGCCGTGCGAGCGGTACCTCGGGTGGCGACCGTGCCGGGATCGGTGGCCACCCGGTAGGCAATGGCAGAGAACTGGACCGGGAGCGACATCGTCGCGGCGATGGAATGGATGGCGTCGACGCCGGTGGCGATCGTGGTGGCCAGCGACTGCCCGGGAGCGCGGCGCACCGTCCGCGACACGATGGGTGTGCGGTGGGGGCTGTCCAGATACGTCAGAATTGCGCGTGCACCGTGCGCACCCGCTCCGACCCCCAACACCAACACCCCGCCCCGCCCTTCAGCAGACCGACTCCGACCTGTTCCCGGAGCAATTGGACCACGAACGGTACGGCTGTGCCATTGTCTTGTGACGAGTCACCATCGAACTCAGAACGATGTGGTGATGTCATCACTGTCGAAATCGCCTGCATCCGAACGCAGTTCCGCAAGGATGCGCACCAGCGCCATCAGCTTGTCGCGCGCGAGCCCGGGCTTGGCGAACACCAGCGTGTTCAGGCGCTCGGTGGCTTCGACCGCCAACGTGCGCCCCTGCTCGGTGATTTCGACCAGGGTTGTCCGTCGATCGCTGGGATGGGGAATCCGGCGCACGTAGCCGACCGATTCGAGGCGGTCCACCGCGTTGGTCACACTGGTGGGGTGCACTTGCAGTCGGGCACTGGCCTTCGCCATCGGTAGCGCGCCGTTCTTGGTGAACGTCAACAACGTCAGCAACTCGTAGCGCGAAAACGTCAGTCCCGTCGGCTTGAGCGCTTCCTCGACCCGGGCCAGCATGATCTGCTGCGCGCGCATCAGCGAGGTGACCGCGGCCATACCGTCGGCGGCATCGGACCACCCGTGCTTGGTCCACTGACGGTGGGCCTCTGCAATGGGGTCGAGGGGAAGCGGCGACGGTGCTGGCATACACACCATCCTCCCACGGTGCCCGGTTCGAGCGTCTACCGAATGACGGTGCGAAGTACCGCGAGTGGTACCCGATCGGTGATCGCTGCTCTAGTCCGCGAAATCTGCTCGCGGGCATCGGCTGTGCGCGCGCTGTCGGTCTCGTCGACGGTCAGGGCGGCGTCCAACAGGCTCAATTGCGCCAGCGCGGCGTCGACATCGTCGGTGGAGCGCGCCGCGCGGCCGACCCTCTCGGCGAGACGAATTCCGGCCTGGACCACCATGGGACTGCCGGTCCCGTAGATGCGCACAGCATCGAGCGCATGGTCGATCAGGATCGAGACGGCCACCCGCCGCACGATCAGTCGCACCTCTCCGTCGGTTCCACGCCGTCCGCGTGACGGTGCCGGCCGTTGGACCAGTGCAACGAGTCCGACGGAGAGATCGTCGATGGCGTTACGCGCCGTGTAGGGATCGTTGACCCCGGTGGACAGCGCCCGGACCGCCATTTCCGTCATCTGCTCGACGGCGAACGCGATGTCGTGGCGCGGCGTCCTACTGGTACCGATGTCGAAAGAAGAGCGGACTCGGTCGATCGATGCGTCGGAGATGTCGGCCGAGCGATCGGCGAGAATGTCGACGAGCGGCTCGCCGGAGACGATGTGCTCGCCCGGGACCCGATGAATCTCGATCAGCGTGCCGTTGTCGCTCGCGATGCCCAGCAGTGCGTCCTCGTCGATGTCGATGATCACCCCGGATGTCTCGGCCAGGACCGTCACGTAGACAGGTGGTTTCGAGATGCCGTCGATCGAAGCGGCGTCGTCGGGAAGATCCGTCGGGTAGAGGGAGTCGACGGATTCCGACAACTCGTCGCGGACTCTCGCGGACAGGGTGGCCACCTGAATCGACTGCGCGATGTGGTGGATGAAGTAGACGAGCACGCCCACGTCGACGACGGCGAGCGCGACGGCCACGTTGACGGCGATGTCCGGGACGAACACCGAACCATCGGATTCGATCGAACGAATCGACCGCAGCACCATCAGCGAGTACAGGAACGTCGCCCCGAAGATACCCAGAACCACCTGATTCCCGCGGTCCGCCATGAAGTTTCGCACCAGGCGTGGGCCGTACGAGGAACTGGCCGTGGCGAGGACGGAGATGGTGATGGAGAACGACGTGGCGGCCACCCCCAGCATCGAGCCACCGATCGCCCCGAGGATGTCCCGGCTGCCACTCGCCCCGACGTGATAGAGCAACGAACCCGTCAGGTCCACGCGGGTGTCGAGTAGGTAGCGATCGAGGCTGACGAGCGCCTGCGCCAGTAGGAGTGCGAGAACTCCGAGGACGGCGGGAATGAACCAGAACGACTCCCGCAACCGCGCTATGTGTTCCTTCATGAGCGACAGTCTTCCCGCCCAGGAACGAATCGACACCCGCACTTGGAATCGCGGCGCTCGCTTCGTTCGAACGAGGCCTGCCGGCACAGGCCGGCCTCGATTCGTCTCAAGCGAGCAGAGCAGGCTTTCGTGCCACGGTGACGGCCCAGTCCGCGTCGGCGCGCCAGGGCCGCAGGTCCCAGGTGGAGAACCGATGTTCGACGAAAAATCCGACGGCAGTGAGATCCTCGTGGAGTTCGTCGGCCGTGTATGCCCGGTCGGTGGCGAAGCCGGTGACGAACACTCCGCCGTCGTTCAGATGTGCCCAGATGCGTTCGAGCGCAGCACGTTCGGTGCCGGGCTCCAGAAAAACCAACACGTTGCCGGCCGCGACGACCGCGTCGAACGTGCGATTCAACTCGAGCGTGGTCAGATCCGCGAGATGCACGTCGAGTTCGGGGTGACTACGCGCCTTCTCGACCAGAATCGGATCGAGATCCACGGCGGTGACGTGGTGGCCACGTCGCGCCAGTTCGGCACCGAGTCTGCCCGTACCGCAGCCGGCGTCGAGAATGTCCGACGCGGGGGAGACCACCGCGTCGACCATGCGGGCTTCACCGTGCAGATCCACGCCGCGTTCGGCCAGACGATCGAATCGCTCGATGTACCGGGCGGAGTCGTCGGCGGAGTTCTCGGCTTGCCAGCGCGTGGTCATACCGCCAGGGTAGGTCAGCTCGGTTCGTCGAGGGCCGACCGGGCTTCGGCCACGCGTGCCCGGGCCGCCTCGAGCGCCTCCGCCGTCGACTCTGCCTGTTCGACGCTTTTTCTCTCCGCGGCCCGCGCTGCCTTCGCTGTGGCTCTCGCGGCCTCCAGCTCGGCTTCGAGTCTCTCGACTTCTGCTGTCGCGCTGCGTCGTTCGGACGCAGCGCGCTCCGTGCCCTGGTCGGCAGCGTCGGCCGCATCACGTGCGGCATCGAATGCGGTTTCGGCAGAGTCGAGTTCGGCAACCAGGCGATCGTGTTCCGCCTGGCGCAGCAACTCGGCTTCGTTCTCGGCATCGGATTCCGCTGCGGACTCGGGCGCGTCATCGGCAATGTCCGGTTCGCCGTCGTCCTCGGTCTCGGTCTCGGTCTCAGGAGGATCCGGAACGAGCGAGAGCAGCGCGGGGCCGAAGCCGCTGTATGTCTCGGCCACCACCGTTCGGCCCGCACGAACCCGGTCGCGGATCTCCGGATCGGCCATTGCGGCATTGAGGGTGTTGGAAACCTCGCGCGCCGCGTTGTCGCCGACGGTCACGCCACGTTCGCGACCCAATACCACGGCTCGATCGGTGAGCGCGCGTATCGAAGCGCTTCGAGCGGTGGACAACTCACGCAGTCGATGACCGTCGCCGCGTTGCTGAGCCCGTTCGAGTTCGGCACCGAGGTCGAACAACTCGGCGACCGCGGATTCGTCCTGACGAGCGAGTGTGTTCACCAACCAGGCCACGACAGTGGGTTTACGGAGTCCGCCGATACGAGTGGCACCGGACTTGTCTCCGGCCTTCTTGAACCGGGTCACATACGCCGATCGGTGCGACACGAAGTCGGCGGGTGCCAGTGAATACAGCTCGTCGATGACGGTGTCGATATCGGGGAGATCCTCGGACATGTGAACAGTCCGTCTCGTTCGAGCAGTCACCTCGGAGAAGTGACATGCGTGAAAGATGTGTGCCCCCGGCAGGATTCGAACCTGCGGCCTTTCGCTCCGGAGGCGAACGCTCTATCCCCTGAGCTACGGGGGCGCACCGGCTTCAGCCGGCGTGCCTGTTGGGCTGTACGAAAGACTAGCGCATGTGCAACGCGAGCCGAAATCACCCCTCGGGCAGCGGCTGCGCACCCTTCGCCGCGAGCATCTGCTTCATCAGAGTCGACTCACTCGTCTGCGTTGCCACCATGGACTTTGCCAGGTTGATCACCGCAGGAGACTGCGCGTGTGTCTGGGCGTACTCCATCATCGCCAGGCCGCCCTCGTGGTGACGCAGCATCAGCTGCAAGAACATGACGTCGACGTCGGTTCCGGTCGCTTGGCGTAGTGCGGCGAGCTCGGTGGAGCTGGCCATGCCGGGCATGGCTCTGGTGGGATCGGAGGATCCCGGTTCCATCGACATGCCGCCCATCGAATGGCCGTGAGAGTCGTCGGCCGTCATCCAGGTCATGTAGCCGTCGGTCGAGATCGGCGCGCGGTCCCACAATGCGAGCCAGCCCTGCATCTGGCCCACCTGATTCTGTTGCGAGGTGAGCATGTCGAACGCCAGGCTCTTGACGGCCTGATCGGGCGCGTTGGTCAACGCGACCGCGGCCATTTCGATGGCCTGGTTGTGGTGCACCGTCATGTCCTGGGCAAATCCGACGTCGACCGAATCTGCTGCGGGGGAGTTGTCACCGCTGCGGAACGGATTCTGCGCCAGGAAGCCCAGCGCGAATCCGATCGCCAGTACGGCGATCACGGCCAAGGCGACCAGCGCAGTGCGCTGGCTCCGCTTGGTCTCGGGGACGCCGTCGACCGAGTCGACTGTCGATTCGGTCATCAGCTCGCGGGCACCTGGAGATCGCTGGGCAGCTGTGCTCCGCCGGGCAACTGTGCTCCGCCGGGCAGGCCGCTCGGCATTCCGCCTGCGCCGCTGGTCTCGCTGGCGTCGGGAGTGATGCCTGCGCCGTCCATCGGAACGGCGTCCGCACCCGGGGCCGAAGCGTCGAACAGCGGCGGGTTGTCGGGATCGAACGCGTTGTCACCGACTCCGGGCACGGATGCGCAGCTGGCACCGACCTCCGGGTAGGCGAATCGGTTGAGGCGCAGAGCCGAGATGAACTGACCGATGCGCTCGTCGTCGACGCTGTCGAGCTTGAGCTGGTGACCCCAGGACTGCAGCGAGACGGGAGTGTCGAGGCCCGGGTACGGCGACATCATCATCTGCGTTTCCCCGTCGACGCGGTCGGCGAGGGACTGAATCTGGTCCTCGTTGAGGTCGTCGGGGTTGTACGTCACCCAGACCGCTCCGTGTTCGAGGGAGTGCACAGCGTTCTCGGTGCGGATGGCCTCGGGGTAGACGATGCCGGTGCAGGTGGCCCACACCGCATCGTGCGGTCCACCGAACGGCGGCGTCTGGTCGTAGGCGACGCGTTGCGCGCGCCCGACGTGCAGGGCTGCCGGGTATTCCTTGATGGTGACGCCGTCGATTCCCGTCGACGGATCCTGATTGCTCTCGCTGGGCGCGAATTTCTGCGCCTCGGCGCGGTCCTGGTACTTGGGGTAGAGGTTGACCCCGAGGCCCACGACGAGTCCGACGACCACAACGACACCGGCAACCGTCAGCCAGGGAATCTGTCTGCCCTTGGCGGCGGGGACACCGCCCTGCTTCTTGCGAGCTGACTTCTTGTTGGCTGCACTGATGGCTTTGTCTGCCTTCGCAGCCGACTTGTTCTGACTGCCTTTGTCGGGACCCGTTGGCATCGCTGTGGTTGCTCTCTCAGTCGAGGAAAAGTGGGTGGTCGGTAGCGCTGGTGGTACGTATCTGCTGGTGACGGCCGTACTCGACGGTCGTCCGCGCAGAGCGCCCCTACTGTACGTTCTCTGTCTGAGAGCGTGCTCAGAGCCCGTGTGGACCGCATCGGCCAGGTGGCCCCGCGCTCGGACGGGCAGTGGATGCGAGTATGCCGCACACCAGCCAATAGGATGGCTACCTGTGACTCCCGCCGATCTTGCCGAATTGCTTCACGCGACCGCCGCCAAGGTGCTTGCCGACCGCGGCCTGGACGCATCCGTTCTCCCTGCGAAGCTCACGGTCGAGCGTCCCCGCAATCCCGAGCACGGTGACTATGCCACCAATGTGGCGCTGCAGGTGGCGAAGAAGGCCGGAGCCAATCCCCGTGATTTCGCCGGCTGGCTCGCCGAGGCGCTCGCGGCCGACGCCGCGATCGCCAGTGCCGACGTCGCAGGCCCCGGCTTTCTGAACATCAGGCTGGCTGCCGCAGCGCAGGGCGAGATCGTTGCCCGCGTGCTGGCCGCCGGTGCCGAGTTCGGCAACGGATCCTCGATGGCAGGCAAGAAGGTCAACCTCGAGTTCGTCTCGGCCAACCCCACCGGACCGGTGCACCTCGGTGGAACCCGATGGGCTGCGGTCGGCGATGCCCTCGGACGCATCCTGATCGCGCACGGAGCCGAGGTCACTCGCGAGTACTACTTCAACGATCACGGCGCTCAGATCGATCGCTTCAGCCGGTCGCTCATCGCCGCGGCCAAGGGAGAGCCGGCACCGGAGAACGGGTATGCGGGCGAGTACATCGCCGAGATCGCACAGCAGGTGCTGGCGAAGGAGCCAGAAGCGCTGGCGCTGGCACCCGAGGCGCAGGACGAGACCTTCCGGTCGATCGGTACCCAGCTGATGTTCGACCGCATCAAGGCCAACCTGCACGAATTCGGTGTCGATTTCGACGTCTACTTCCACGAGAACTCACTCTTCGAGTCCGGTGCCGTCGAAAAATCGGTCGACTACCTCAAGAGCTCGGGGAGCCTGTACGAGGAAGACGGTGCATGGTGGCTTCGGTCCACCGAGTACGGCGACGACAAGGATCGCGTCGTCATCAAGAGCGACGGTAATGCTGCCTACATTGCAGGCGACATCGCGTACTTCCAGAACAAGCGTCAGCGCGGATTCGACCTGTGCATCTACATGCTCGGAGCAGACCACCACGGTTACATCGGTCGACTCAAGGCCGCCGCCGCTGCATTCGGCGACGACCCCGAGACCGTCGAGGTGCTGATCGGGCAGATGGTCAACCTCGTTCGCGACGGCGTCGCGGTGAAGATGAGCAAGCGGGCAGGCACCGTCATCACGCTCGACGATCTGGTCGAAGCCATCGGCGTCGACGCGTCGCGCTACGTCATGATCCGGTCGTCCGTCGACTCGAGCATCGACATCGACCTCGCCCTGTGGGCCAGCGCCAGCAACGAGAACCCGGTGTACTACGTCCAGTACGCCCACGCCCGGTTGGCATCGCTCGCGCGCAATGCCGCCGAACTGGGGATCTCGGGCGACGATCCCGATCTGAGCCTGCTGACGCACGAGCAGGAGGGCGAGTTGATCAGGACGATCGGCGAGTACCCGCGGGTGGTGGCCAGTGCCGCCGAACTACGCGAACCACATCGGATCGCCCGCTACCTCGAAGAACTGGCGGGGGCCTACCACCGGTTCTACGGCGCGTGTCGAGTACTTCCCCAAGGAGACGAGGAGCCCGGACCTGTGAACACCGCACGACTGGCATTGGGCAACGCAACCCGACAGGTTCTGGCCAACGGCCTCGAACTGCTCGGTGTCAGCGCACCGGAGCGCATGTGAGCGCACATCCGGCAGGGCCCAAGCACGCCGATGCCCCAGCCAAGCAGTCGATGTCCGAGCGTCCGAGCGCCGCGTCGGACATGACGACGCTTCCCGAACAGGTGTGGCCACGCAACGCGGCACGCGGCGACGACGGCACGGTTCGGCTCGCGGGGGTGTCGGTCACCGACCTCGCGGCGCAGTACGGCACCCCACTGTTCGTCGTGGACGAGGACGACTTCCGCGCACGCTGCCGCGAGATGGCCGCTGCGTTCGGGGCACCCGAACGAGTTCACTACGCTTCCAAGGCATTTCTGTGTGGCGAGATCGCTCGTTGGGTGGCCGACGAGGGTCTCTCGCTCGACATCTGCTCGGGCGGTGAGCTGGCCATCGCCCTGGCTGCCGGATTCCCGGCGGATCGAATTGCGATGCACGGCAACAACAAATCCGTGGCCGAGCTCGAGGCCGGAGTGAGTGCCGGAGTCGAGCACGTCGTTCTCGACTCCAATATCGAGATCGACCGTCTCGACGCCGTGGCCGGTTCGGCCGGTGTGGTGCAGGACGTGCTGATTCGTATCACCGTCGGCGTCGAGGCACACACGCACGAGTTCATCGCGACCGCCCACGAGGATCAGAAGTTCGGCTTCTCGCTCGCCGACGGCTCGGCGATCGAAGCCGTCCGTCGGGTGTTCGCCGCAGACAACCTTCGTCTCGTGGGGCTGCACAGTCACATCGGCTCGCAGATCTTCGAGGTCGACGGTTTCGAGCTGGCTGCGCACAAGGTCATTGGGCTGCTGCGCGACATCGTTGCCGAGTTCGGCGTGGACAAGACCTCGCAGATCTCGACGCTCGATCTCGGTGGCGGCATGGGTATTTCGTACGTACCGAGTGACGATCCGCCGCCCGTCGACCAATTGGCGGCCAAGCTGGCGAGCATCGTCGAGACGGAGTCGGCCGCGGCCGGTTTGCCGGTTCCGACCATTGCCGTCGAGCCGGGTCGAGCCATCGCCGGGCCGGGCACCGTGACGGTCTACGAGGTGGGCACCGTCAAGGACGTCACCGTCGACAACGCCACCCGCAGGCGGTACATCAGTGTCGACGGCGGTATGAGCGACAACATTCGTACGTCGCTGTATCAGGCCGAGTACGACTGCCGCTTGGTCTCGCGTACCAGCGACGCCGACGCCGTGATGGCTCGCGTGGTCGGAAAGCACTGTGAGAGTGGCGATATCGTCATCAAGAACACGTGGATGCCGGCCGACGTCGGGCCCGGTGATCTGCTCGCCGTCGCAGCCACCGGTGCTTACTGCTACTCCATGTCCAGCCGCTACAACCTGCTGACGCGGCCCGCTGTGGTCGCGGTCAAGGACGGGCGTGCGCGCCTGATCCTGCGGCGGGAAACCATCGAAGATCTGCTCAGCTTGGAGGTTCAGCCATGACATCGAAGCCGATAGGCGTCGCCGTACTCGGACTCGGAAACGTCGGTAGCGAGGTCGTCCGGATCATCACCGAGAATGCAGCGGACTTCGAGGCCAGAATCGGTGCGCCACTGGAGATTCGGGGAATCGCGGTACGTCGGATCGACGGCGATCGCGGAGTACCGGCCGAACTGCTCACCGACGACCCGGCCGAATTGGTCGGTCGCGACGACGTCGACATCGTCGTCGAGGTGCTCGGCGGTATCGACATCCCACGCAAGCTGGTGTTGTCGGCGCTCGAGAACGGCAAGTCCGTCATCACTGCGAACAAGGCCCTGCTCGCCGAATACACCGGAGAGTTGGCCGACGCGGCCGAGAAGTCGCGTGCCGACCTGTATTTCGAGGCAGCTGTCGCCGGAGCCATTCCGGTGGTGCGGCCGTTGATGCAGTCGTTGGCAGGCGACCGCGTCAACAAGGTCGCGGGCATCGTCAACGGCACCACCAACTTCATCCTCTCGGCCATGGACGAGACCGGTGCGGACTACGCCGAAACCCTCGCCGAGGCAGGGCGACTGGGGTACGCCGAGGCCGATCCGACCGCCGATGTCGAGGGCTACGACGCCGCGTCCAAGGCGGCCATCCTCGCCTCGATCGCGTTCCACACTCGGGTCACGGCCGGCGACGTCTACCGCGAGGGCATCAGCAAGATCACTGCAGACGACCTCGAGACCGCGAAGTCTCTCGACTGCACCATCAAATTGCTGGCCATCTGCGAGCGCATCACCACGCCCAAGGGCAAGGAGCGCATCTCGGCCCGGGTCTACCCGGCACTCGTTCCGCTCGATCACCCGTTGGCGTCGGTGAACGGCGCGTTCAACGCCGTCGTCGTCGAGGCCGAGGCCGCAGGCCGGTTGATGTTCTACGGCCAGGGTGCGGGCGGCGCGCCGACGGCGTCCGCTGTGCTCGGCGACCTGGTGATGGCCGCGCGCAACAAGTTCTACGGAGGCCGCGGCCCACTCGAGTCCAAGTACGCCAAGCTCAAGGTGGCCCCGATGGGTGACATCCTCACCCGGTACTACGTCAGCATGCAGGTGGCCGACAAGCCCGGCGTTCTCGCTACCGTGGCCGCCGAATTCTCCAAGCGCGACGTCAGCATCTCCACCGTGCGCCAGCACGGCGCGGGTGACGGGGCCAGGCTCGTCGTGGTCACGCACCTCGCGGCCGATTCCGCACTGTCCGACACCGTTGCATCCCTCGAGCAGTTGGACGTGGTCGTCCACGTCGCCAGCGTTCTCAGATTGGAAGGCACCACAGTATGAGCGTCCACACCCCCTGGCCCGGTCTGATCGAGGCGTACCGCTCGCGTCTGGCGATCGGTCCCGACTGGAAGACCGTCACCCTGCGCGAGGGCGGCACCCCGCTGCTGCCCGCCGGGCACCTGTCCGAATTGACCGGCTGCACAGTGCACCTGAAGGTCGAGGGACTCAACCCCACCGGCTCGTTCAAGGACCGCGGCATGACCATGGCCGTCACCGACGCGCTCGCCCGTGGGCAAGAAGCAGTGCTGTGCGCGTCCACCGGCAACACCTCGGCGTCCGCTGCGGCCTACGCGGCCAAGGCCGGCATGTCCTGTGCCGTACTGGTTCCGCAGGGCAAGATCGCGATGGGCAAGCTGGCTCAGGCAGTCATGCACGGCGCGAAGATCATTCAGGTCCAGGGCAACTTCGACGACTGCCTCGAACTGGCGCGCAAGACCACGGCCGAGTTCCCGACGATCGGTCTGGTCAACTCCGTCAACCCCGTGCGTATCGAGGGGCAGAAGACCGCGGCGTTCGAGATCTGCGACGCCCTCGGCGATGCACCCGACATCCATGCTCTACCGGTCGGCAACGCGGGCAACATCACCGCGTACTGGCGCGGGTACTCCGAGTACTTCCGCGACGGCCTCACCACCCGCAAGCCGCGGATGCTCGGCGTGCAGGCCGCGGGTGCCGCTCCTCTGGTTCACGGTGCGCCCGTGAAGGACCCGGAAACGATCGCGACCGCAATCCGGATCGGCTCACCCGCATCCTGGAACGGTGCCGTCAATGCCAAGGAAGAATCGAACGGAGCATTCCGGGCCGCGACCGACGAGGAGATCCTCGAGGCGTACCGGTTGATTGCGAAGACCGAGGGCGTGTTCGTCGAACCGGCCTCCGCGGCCAGCGTCGCCGGACTGTTGGCGGCTCGAAAGGAAGGGTGGCTGGAGCCGGGCCTGACCGTTGTCTGCACGGTGACCGGCAACGGTCTCAAGGATCCCGACACTGCACTGTCGGGAATGCCTGTCGTGGAACCGATTTCGGTCGATCCCGTCGCTGTTGCGGCTGCGCTCGAGCTGGCCTGAGTTGACGGAATCTCCGGCAATGACGAAGACGCTTCCCATCGGGCTCACGGTGACCGCGCGTGTGCCGGCCTCCAGTGCCAACATCGGCCCCGGATTCGACAGTCTCGGAATGGCTTTGGGCCTGTACGACGAGATCGAGGTCACGACCACGGCGTCGGGCCTGTCGATCCACGTCGACGGTGAGGGGTCGGCGGACGTTCCGTGGGGACCGACGCACCTCGTCGTGCGGGCCATCGAGCGGGGTCTGGAAGCGGCCGGAGTGTGGGCGGATGGATTGAATGTCCACTGCCGCAACGTCATTCCGCATTCGAGAGGTCTCGGATCCTCGGCCTCGGCCGTGGTCGGCGGGCTCGCCGCGGCCAATGCACTCGCGTCGAAGGTGGACCCCGCGCTGTCGTTGTCGGACAGTCAGTTGGTGCAGTTGTCGTCCGAGTTCGAGGGGCACCCCGACAACGCGTCGGCGAGTTGCCTCGGCGGTGCCGTCGTGTCGTGGAGCGAACCGCCCAATGCCAGTGTGACGGCACGCAAGTACGCCGCCGTGCGCCTGGACGTACATCCCAGCATCAAGGTCGTCGTGCTCGTGCCCTCCGAGCGCTCCTCGACCTCGCACACACGGGGATTGCTGCCGGAGTTGGTGCCGCACCGCGACGCCGCCTTCAACGTCAGTCGCAGTGCGCTCGCCGTCGTCGCATTGACCGAGCGTCCGGATCTGCTGATGGCTGCCACCGAGGATCTACTGCATCAGGGCCAGCGGGCACAGGCGCTGCCCGACACCACCCGGTGGATCGCGACGTTGCGCGCCCGCTCGATCGCCGCGGTGGTGTCGGGAGCAGGCCCTACCGTCATGGCCCTGTGCACCGAAGAATTCCCGGCCGATCTGCGCGACGCTGCGCTGGCCGAGGGATGGCGAGTTCTCGACCTCGAGGTGGCCGACGGAGTCACGGTCGCATGACCGACACCGAATAGGGTTCTTGCCGAGCGAGGACAACGACGCTATGGTGAACCCTGTCCGTACATCGTGCGCTTCAGACGCCGGTTTCGTCAGGGCAATCAGGTCACTGTATTCGGGGGAGTTCAGAACGTCCGAGTGATGTGACGCTCCTGGCTCGGTCCTTCCCGTAGTTCGCTGCGGTCCCGGACCGATGGTGTCGTCGGCGGAGTGCGTCGAACATGAACGGCAATATCCGAGTTCGGCAGAAAGCCGAGCTGCGGAACGAACCCTCGGCTGCGCATCGAGCGAGCGAGGGAAGGAAAGGACCTCCGTGACCGATACGGAACTCATCTCTGCGCCCGAAACGTCACGCCGTCGCGCCGGCCTGTCCGGAATGGTTCTCACCGAGCTACGCAGCCTCGCTGGCGAACTCGGCATCAAGAGCATCTCCGGCATGCGCAAGGGCGATCTGATCGCGGCCATCACCGAGCGTCAATCGGGCACCGCGCCGGCCAAGTCCGCTGCGCCGAAGTCCGATGCGCCGAAGAGCGATGCACCGAAGGCCGACGCTCCCAAGGCTCGACGCGCTGCTGCGTCGGCAACGGTTGCCGACGAACGACCCGCAATCGACACTGCTCCCGAGCCTGCGACGGCTGCCGACACGTCGGACGCAGCACCCGAGGCCGGACGTCGCACCCGGGGCCGCCGCGCCGCGGGTCGCCGCGCAGGTGCGCCCGACCAGTTGCCACTGGACGGCAGCGGCGACACGGCCGCATCGGCCCCCGCTACCGCGGAGTCGACCGCTGCAGCGGAGACCACCGACAAGCAGGACGATTCCGGCGAGAACGCCGCAGCGGAGCGCCCACGTCGTAGCCGCGGCGAGCGCAACCGCCAGGACGGTGCCGAGCGCGAACCGCGTGACACCGACAACGGCAACCGCAACCAGGGCGATCGCAACCAGGGCGATCGCAACCAGGGGGACCGGGACGGCGGCAATCGCGACAATGCGGGCCGCAACCAGGGCGACCGGGACAACTCGAACCGCGACTCCAACCGTGAGAACGGCAACCGCAATCAGAACGACCGTGGCGGACGCAATCGCAATCAAGGCGACGGCCGCAACGACAACCGCAACGACAACCGAAACGACAATCGCAACGAGGACCGCAACAACGGCCCGCGCGACAACCGTGACAACAACCAGGACGACGACGGCGAAGGCCGCGGTCGCAGGGGTCGACGGTTCCGTGAGCGTCGTCGTGGACGCGACCGCGGCGAGGGCAACGAGGGCGGCGGCGGTCGCGAGCGCGACACCGAGATCCGCGAGGACGATGTTCTCCAGCCGGTAGCCGGCATTCTCGACGTTCTCGACAACTACGCGTTCGTTCGGACCTCGGGTTACCTGGCCGGACCGAACGACGTCTACGTGTCGATGAACCTGGTGCGCAAGAACGGCCTTCGCCGCGGCGACGCCGTCACCGGTGCCGTTCGGGTGGCGCGTGAAGGTGAGCAGTCGGGTCAGCGTCAGAAGTTCAACCCGCTGGTGCGTCTGGATACCGTCAACGGGGGAGAGGTCGAGGCCGCGCGCAAGCGTCCGGAGTTCGGCAAGCTCACCCCGCTGTACCCCAACCAGCGGCTGCGCCTCGAGACCCAGCAGAACATCCTGACCACGCGCATCATCGACCTGGTGATGCCCATCGGTAAGGGTCAGCGCGCGTTGATCGTCAGCCCCCCGAAGGCCGGTAAGACGAGCGTTCTGCAGGCCATCGCCAACGCGATCGCCATCAACAACCCCGAGTGCTACCTGATGGTCATCCTCGTCGACGAGCGTCCCGAGGAAGTGACCGACATGCAGCGCTCGGTCAAGGGCGAGGTCATCGCCTCGACCTTCGACCGCCCGCCGGGTGACCACACGGCGGTCGCCGAGCTGGCGATCGAGCGTGCCAAGCGTCTGGTCGAGGCCGGCCAGGACGTCGTTGTCCTGCTCGATTCGATCACTCGACTGGGCCGCGCGTACAACAACAGCTCGCCTGCTTCGGGCCGCATCCTCTCCGGTGGTGTCGACTCGACCGCGCTGTACCCGCCCAAGCGATTCCTCGGCGCGGCACGAAACATCGAGCACGGTGGATCGCTGACGATCATCGCCACGGCCATGGTCGAGACCGGATCCACCGGCGACACCGTGATCTTCGAGGAGTTCAAGGGAACCGGTAACGCCGAGCTCAAGCTCGATCGCAAGATCGCCGAGCGTCGGGTGTTCCCCGCGGTGGACATCAACCCGTCCAGCACCCGTCACGACGAGCTTCTTCTCGCTCCGGACGAGGCTGCGGTGGTGCACAAGCTGCGTCGCGTGTTGTCCGGTCTCGACTCGCATCAGGCCATCGACCTGCTGGTCGATCGCCTGAAGAAGAGCAAGAACAATCTCGAATTTCTGATGGAAGTTTCGAAGACCGCTCCCGGCGGCATCAACGATTGATCCCGTGTTCCCCGGGTCCGAGGGTCCGGGGAACAAGAGGGCAGGTGCCCGCGTTGTAAGCATCTGTCGGCACAGAAGTACCGACGATTAGCAGGGCAGATACACGCTCTGGCATAATCAACGGCCGAGTCCGGTTCCGGTTCACGTCTTCGATCAGCGAAGGCGACCCGGCGACCATTACAAAGAACGGTAAGGACACCATGAAGGCAGGAATTCACCCCGACTACACACTGACGACAGTCGTCTGTGGTTGCGGCAATACTTTCGAGACCCGAAGCACCACCGACAAAGAGCGCATCAGCGTCGAGGTCTGCTCGCAGTGCCACCCCTTCTACACCGGCAAGCAGAAGATTCTCGACACCGGCGGTCGCGTCGCTCGCTTCGAGGCTCGCTACGGCAAGCGCGCCGGCAAGAAGGCCGACGCAGACAGCTAGCTGTTTCGCCGACGCCCGTCCTGTGAACTACAGGGCGGGCGTCGGCTTTTTTGTGTCCATACCCGGTTTCACCCGTTCGGAGAGTGAGTCGTCACCATGGCGAGAACAGACAAGCCTTCGGCCATCGACGACATCCTCGCCGAACACTCCGGCCTCGAGCAGCAACTGGCCGACCCCGCCCTGCACAACGACCCGTCCGCAGCGCGCAGGGCAGGCAAGAGGTTCGCCGAGCTGGCACCGATCATGTCGGCGCACACCAAGTTGACCGCCGCTCAGGACGACCTCGAAGCCGCACGTGAACTCGCCGCCGACGATTCGTCGTTCGCCGCAGAGATTCCCGAGCTCGAGGCAACGGTTCTGCACCTGGAACAGACGCTGACCGATCTGCTGGCACCACGCGACCCGCACGACGGCGACGACATCGTGATGGAGGTCAAGTCGGGTGAGGGCGGCGAGGAATCGGCGCTCTTCGCGGCCGATCTGGCGCGGATGTACGTGCGCTACGCCGAACGCCGCGGCTGGCGAGTCGAGGTTCTCGACGCGAACGTCTCGGACCTGGGTGGCTACAAGGACGCGACGTTGTCGATCAAGACCAAGGATCCGCTCGACGGCGTCTGGGCGCGGCTGAAGTTCGAGGGTGGCGTCCATCGCGTGCAGCGGGTGCCGGTCACCGAATCGCAGGGACGCGTGCATACCTCCGCGGCCGGCATTCTGGTGTATCCGGAGCCCGACGAGGTCGAGGAAGTGCAGATCGACGAAACCGATCTGCGCATCGACGTCTACCGCTCGTCCGGCAAGGGCGGTCAGGGTGTCAACACCACCGACTCCGCTGTCCGCATCACCCATTTGCCCACCGGCATCGTCGTCACCTGTCAGAACGAGCGATCGCAGTTGCAGAACAAGGCACGTGCGATGCAGGTGCTGGCGGCGCGTCTGCAGGCGGCCGCTGAGGAAGCAGCCAACGAAGAGGCCTCGGCCGGCCGAGCCAGCCAGGTGCGTACCGTCGACCGCTCGGAGCGGATCAGGACGTACAACTACCCCGAGAATCGCATCACCGATCACCGCATCGGATTCAAAGCGCACAACCTCGACGCTCTGCTCGACGGTGACATGGATGCACTGCTCGACGCGCTCGCCAAGGCAGACCGCGACGCACGTATGCAAGCAGAGTAATTGCGCGGCAACCGTTTTCGGTTCTCACGCTGCTGATCGAACGAATCTCGAGCTACCCTGGCGATCGGATTCGACCCGCCCGCGCGCCACGAAAGGCACACCCGAGATGAATCAGGCCTTGACCCCCGCAGGCGAGAACGCCGTCACCGAACTCGCCTCCCGCTACGGGGTGTCCACCGACGCCGTCCGCACCATGCTCGACGCCGTCAACAACGGCCGCGGCACCATGGCGCAGTTCAACATTCCCGAGCTCGGCGGCAGTGGGCAGTGGATGCGCGGCGGTATGACGATGGTGGGCAACATGTTCGATCACGGCCTCAAGAGTCGGGTCGACGGTTTGTGCCGCGATCTGTCCGCCGTGTTGGCGCAGCATCAGGTCTATCCGCCGAGAGATGCCGGTACGGGATCGTTCGGCGGCACTTCCTTCGGCGGGGGCTCGTGGTGGCCGTCGGATCTGGGTTCGCCGAGTTCGAGCGGTGGCCAGAACGGATCGCAGTACGCGGTGTTTCCGGGATCTTGTCGCCTCGCTGTCCTCGTGGGAGGGGAATTGGCGGTGTACGACACCCTCGATCACTCCATCGGGGGAGTGCAACAGCAGCAGGGTGGGGGTCCGGGTTCGGTGGAGTTCACCAGCCAGTACGGCACGTTCACCGCGGCGAGTCTGCCGCGCGTCGACCAACGGTCCGCCGACGCGCCACCGCAGAACATGCCTTCGTCGCAGCAGCCGCAGCCGGCGGCACAGAATTTCGCGTCTGCGCAGTCGGGTTCACCTGCTCACACCGGTGTCGACATCTCGGACATCACCGCTGCGATCGAGGCGCTCGCCGGTCTGCATGCGAAGGGATTTCTGACCGACGACGAGTTCTTCGCCAAGAAGTCGGAGCTGCTGGGGCGGCTGTGAGTCCGGTGTCGGACCGCCGTGGCAGTCTGTACAAGTGAGCCGCAAGCCGTTACGCCTAGCCATCCTCGAAGCGACGTCGATGCTCGAGGCCGCCGGTGTGCCGAGCCCTCGGGTGGATGCGGAGCTACTCGCCGCGCACCTCGTCGGAGTCGATCGCGGTCGGCTGGGGTTGGTGCCGTTGGTGGAGCCCGAGCTCGTCGAGGCGTACTTCCGAACAGTCGAGCAGCGCGCGAAACGTATTCCCCTGCAATACATCACGGGAACGACGTCATTGGGAAACATCGATGTCGAGGTGGGTCCCGGGGTGTTCGTTCCACGTCCCGAAACCGAGTTGCTGTTGGCGTGGGCGCTCGCTTTTCTCGAGAACGTCGGCCATCACCCGCCCGTGGTGCTGGACCTGTGCACGGGGTCGGGCGCGCTGGCGCTGGCCATCGCGAACGCACGCCCGGATGCCGTCGTGCACGCCGTCGAGCTCGATCCATCGGCGTTGGCGTGGGCCCGGCGCAACGCGGATCTGCGTGCCGAGCAGGGTGATTCGCCGATCACGTTGCATCACGGAGACGTCACTTCTCGGGAGCTGTTGACCGACCTCGACGGCTCGGTGGACATGATCGTCGCGAACCCGCCGTACATTCCGGACGGGGCCGAGCTCGATCCGGAAGTACTCGACCACGATCCGCACATCGCGCTCTTCGGCGGCGAGGACGGGTTGTCGGTCATCGAGCCGATGATCGGCAACATCGCGCGGTGGCTACGTGTCGGCGGCGGAGTCGCCATCGAGCACGACGACTCGAACGGGGAGGGCGTCGCTGCCCTGTTGTCTCGGCGACGAGTCTTCACCCAGGTCACCGAGCATCCGGACCTGGCCGGCCGCCCCCGCTTCGTCGTGGCGGCACGGGCGACGCCGCCCTCTGCCTGAGCGGCAAGGCGGCAAGCCGGCGGCACCTGACATCACTTCGTTACCGAAGGTGGAAGGATAGGCGGAGTGAGTACCGTCTACGACTGCCGTGAAGCCGATGCGCGGGCTGCCGGATTGACCGCAGCGCGCGGTGCCCTCAAATCCGGTCGACTCGTCGTGATGCCCACCGACACGCTCTACGGGATCGCCGCCGACGCGTTCGACGGCAGCGCGGTCACCGACCTGCTGCGCGCCAAGGGGCGGGGACGCGATATGCCGGTCCCGGTCCTCGTCGGTTCGTGGAACACGATCGACGGCCTGGTGCAGAGCGTCCGGCCGCGGACCCGAGATCTGATTCGAGCCTTCTGGCCCGGTGCATTGAGCATCGTGGTCCAGCAGGCACCGTCGCTGGCGTGGGATCTGGGTGATGCTCAGGGAACCGTCATGCTGCGGATGCCGCTGCACCCGGTCGCGCTCGAGCTCCTTCGTGAAGTAGGTCCGCTGGCGGTGTCCAGTGCAAATATTTCGGGAAGTCCGCCCGCCACCACGGTGACGCAGGCGCGAGAACAACTCGGTGGATCTGCAGCGGTTTATCTCGACGGGGGGCCGGCCGACCACGCGGTGGCCTCCACCATCGTGGACCTGACCGGTGAGCACGCACGAATCCTGCGGGTCGGTGCCATTCCCACGGAGCAGATTGCCGAGGTTCTCGGTGTCACCGCCGAAAGCCTGGTCCCAGGAGCGTCCTGACATGCCCGTCCGTTCCGCATGAGCGTCGAGGTGCTTGCCCAGTCGAATCTGGGCGCAGGCGTTCCGATCCGCGAGCTGCTGCTTGTTTTCCTGACGGCCGCTGTCGTCACGTTCTTCGCGACCGGTGGCGTTCGAGTGGCCGCGATCAAGTTCGGCGCAGTCGCCATTCCTCGTGATCGTGACGTCCACGTGCAGGCCACCCCGCGGCTCGGGGGAGTGGGCATCTACGCCGGCATGCTCGCCGCGCTGCTGTTCGCCTCGCAGCTGCCCGCGTTGGCCCGCGGATTCGATGTCGCCTACAACCGCGACATTCCGGCTGCGCTGGTCGCAGGCTTCGTGATCGTGCTGGTCGGCGTCATCGACGACCGCTGGGGTCTCGACGCACTGACGAAGTTCGTCGGCCAGGTGACGGCGGCCGGCGTCCTGGTCATCATGGGTGTGAGCTGGGTTGTGCTCTACCAGCCCTGGGGCGGCGAGCCCGGCCAGCCGGGCAGCACCTTGGTGCTCGACCAACTTCAGGCCGGGCTGGTGACCGTTCTGATCACCGTCGTCATCGTCAACGCGATGAACTTCGTCGACGGCCTCGACGGGCTCGCAGCCGGACTCGGCCTCATTTCGTCGGTCGCGATCTGCATCTTTTCGGTGGGCCTGCTGCAGGAACAGGGGGGCGACGTCGGCGTCTACCCACCTGCCTTGATCGCGGCGGCGCTGGCCGGTGCCTGCCTGGGATTTCTGCCGCACAATTTCCAACCGGCGCGCATCTTCATGGGCGATTCGGGGTCCATGTTGATCGGGCTGACGCTGGCCACGATCTCGACGAGTGCCTCGGGGCGCATTCCGTTGACGGCCTACGGTCCACGCGATCTGCTGGGTCTGTTGTCGCCGCTCCTGTTGGTCGGTGCCGTGATGCTCATTCCGATACTCGATCTGTTGCTCGCCGTCGTTCGCCGCACTCGGGCCGGGCGAAGTCCGTTCAGCCCCGACAAGATGCATCTCCATCACCGACTCCTGCAGATCGGCCACTCGCATCGACGGGTGGTCCTGGTGATCTACCTCTGGGTCGGTGTGCTCGCGTTCGGTGCGGTCGGATCCTCGCTTCTCGACCGGCGCATCGTGGTGCTCCTCGTCGCTGCCGGTCTGGTGTTCGCGCTCGTCGTCACGGCTGTGCCCACTCTGCGGGTGGATCGATCGCCCGGATCCGAACGCCGGGGTGTCCGACGCCGCTGATCGGCTCGGTGGTTCTTCGGTCGTGTCCCGGCTGGTGCAGGCCACCGGGTGCCACTGGGTACTCTCGACAACTGTGACCTTCACCCCGCAGCCCATGCCCGACCAATTCGCACCGCTTCGTGCCGCGGTCCGCTACGGCCTCATCGGCCTGGTGGTACTGACGGTGGTGAGCGTGGGGATTTCGGTTGCTGCTGCGGGAACTCCAGGATTGTGGGGATCGATCATCGGAGTGGCCATCGGGGGCGGGTTCGTCATCACGACCGCGCTGTCGGTGGCTCTGACCACGCGGTTTCCCGCGTCGGCGGTCGGAGCGCTGTTGCTCGGTGGGTGGTTGGTCAAGATGGTCATCGCGCTGATCGTGCTCGTGGCACTCAAGGATGCGGACTTCTACAACCGGTATTCGCTCGGGCTGACCATTCTGGGGGCTCTGGTGGTGGTCCTGGGCGCGGAGGTGTTCGGTGTCGTCAAGACGAAGGTGGGCTACGTCGACAGCGTTCCTGCCGACGGGAACCCCGACAAGTCGTAGTACGACAAGCTGTCGTAATCGGTTAAGCTGAGGGCCGCCTACACAACGTCGTAGTTCTGTTGATAAAGTTTGCATCAAGCGATGGGCAAGACCGGGACGAAAGAGACTTTTTCCCCGGACTGGACCCCCGCAGGTAACCATCAGCGTGAGCTTCCTTACAGTAGGCCCGGAGTCACAGACTTCGGCAACGTAGGGTTTCGCCCTGAGAGTTGCCGAGTCGACGTGAGTCGCCGACACCCGACAGACGCTTGGCCGATGAAGACCGGGCCTCAGCCTCTGACGATTGCGAGCCGATTTTCGTCGACTTGATAGATCGTCATTGTCCGATCGAACCGCAGCCGTTACTCGGTTGCGGCCCGAACACGGGAGAGACCGCTGAGCGTCACCACTCTGGCTGCGGAGTTCCATCCGCCGTCACTATCCGATTTCTTTCCTCCCGCGGTGCTGTTCGAGGGAACCCCGTTCGAGCTCGACCGGCTGATGCTCATCCGCATCCTGATGTCGGCTCTGCTGATCGTCTTCATGCTGATCGCTCTGCGCAGCCCCAAGATCGTTCCTCGCGGAATCCAGAACGTCGCCGAGATCGCTCTCGACTTCGTCCGGATCCACGTGGCCGAGGATGTCCTCGGCAAGGAACAGGGACGCCGCTTCCTGCCCGTCATCATGACGATCTTCTTCACGGTCTTCGCGGTGAATCTCAGCGCGGTCATACCGTTCCTGAACATCTCGGCCAACGCCCGCATCGGTCTGCCGATCGTGTTGGCCGCAGTCGCGTACATCGCGTTCGTCTACGCCGGTGTGAAGAAGTTCGGTGCAGCCAAGTTCGTCAAGGGCACGATCGTGATCCCGGGCATTCCGAAGGCCATGCACGTGCTGCTGATCCCGCTCGAGTTCATCTCGAACTTCGTGCTTCGCCCGTTCACGTTGACGGTGCGACTGCTGGCCAACATGCTCGCCGGCCACATCATGCTCGTGCTGTTCTTCAGCGCCACGCAGTTCTTCCTCTTCGAGGCATCCGCCGGCCTGAAGATCTTCGCCGCACCCTCGCTCATCATGGGCTTCCTGTTCACGATGTTCGAGATGCTCGTGATCTTCCTGCAGGCATACATCTTCGCGCTGCTGACGGCGATCTACATCGATCTGTCGCTGCACGCCGACTCGCACTGACCGACCAACAGACCGAACTAGCTACACCGCCACCTCCGACACCCGGATGTGGACCGAAGAAAGGGAACGGAAAACCGAATGAGCCTTGAAGTTCTGGCCCAGGCGCAGGAAATCACCGCCAGCGGATACGGCGCCATCGGCTACGGCCTCGCAGCGATCGGTGGTGGCATCGGCCTCGGCCTCGTCGTCGCCAAGAACATGGAAGCAACCGCTCGTCAGCCCGAGCTGGCCGGTCAGCTCCGTACGACCATGTTCCTCGGCATTGCATTCACCGAGTCCCTCGCCCTGATCGGCCTCGTCGCCGGCTTCATTCTCTGAGAGCGCGATGACAAACGCGATAACGCTGCTCGCAGCCGGGGCGGAGGGGGAGGAATCCCAGAACCCGCTGCTGCCCGCAACATACGACATCGTTTGGTCGATCGTCTGTGTCGTGATCATCGGCTTCCTGTTCTGGAAGTACGTCGTACCGCGTTTCCAGACGGTCCTCTCCGAGCGTTCCGAGCTCATCGAAGGCGGAATCAAGAAGGCCGAGCAGGCACAGGCGGAGGCGAAGGCTGCTCTCGAGCAGTACCACGCTCAGCTCGCCGACGCTCGTTCCGAGGCTGCGCAGATCCGCGAGGAAGCGCGCACCCAGGGACAGGCGATTCTCGCCGAGATGAAGGAAAAGGCGCAGGAAGAGAGCGATCGGATCGTGGCCGCAGGCCACAGTCAGCTCGTTGCTCAGCGTCAGCAGATCGTCACCGAACTTCGTGGCGACCTCGGACGTACGGCCGTCGAACTCGCCGAGAAGGTCATCGGAGAGCAGCTCTCCGATGACGCGAAGCGTTCCAGTTCGATCGATCGCTTCCTCAACGAGCTGGATTCCGTCACCGCGGACTCCGCATCAGGAAAGTGAGTCGAACCATGTACGCAACTTCTCGTGAGGCGCTCGCCCGCACACGGTCGGTCGCCCACGAAGCTCTGGGGTCCGCGTCGGGCGGCGAGGCAACGGCCGTCGCCGCTCAGACCGGTGCCGAGTTGTTCGCCGTCGTCGAGACTCTCGACGCGCAGCGCACGTTGCGTACCGCTCTCGCCGACTCCTCGGTCGAGGGCGATCGACGAAGCGCTCTGGCCGGAGAGGTCTTCTCCGGCCAGGTGTCGAGCGCAACGGCGACCATCGTCAAGGCTGCGGCAGGCGAAAGCTGGTCCACCGCCCGCGACCTGCTGAACTCGCTGGTCGAGCTGGGACGCGAAGCTCTGCTCCGCGCTGCTGCCGATCAGGACCAGCTGGACACGGTCGAGGACGAGCTGTTCCGGCTCGGCCGCATCGTGGCTGCCAACCCGCAGCTCGAGCAGGCATTGTCGGATCGCTCCAAGCCGGCACAGGCCAAGCGCGAACTGCTGGGTCGTCTGCTCTACGGCAAGGTCACCGCGGTCACCGAGGCGCTCGCGGTGCAGGCCGTCACGCGTCCACGGAAGGCGGCACCCGCCGACGTTCTGAACGGACTGGCAGATCTGGCCGCCGAACAGCGCGACCGCGCAGTTGCACACGTACGCAGCGCAGCCCCACTGAGCGACAGTCAGCTCGAAAAGCTGACCGCAACCTTGACCCGCACGTACGGCAAGCAGGTCACGGTGCACGTAGAGGTCGATACCGAACTGCTCAGCGGACTTGTCGTTCGTATCGGCGACGAGGTCATCGACGGTAGCGGGGCAGGCCGCCTCGCTGCATTGCGAAAGACGCTCAAATAGTCCGACACGGACACAGTAACGAGAAGAATTGCCTCGGCATTCGAGGCTTTTCATACCGCGATCATTCGAAGGAAGAGCAGGAAACACTATGGCGGAGCTGACGATCTCCTCCGACGAGATCCGTAGCGCGATCGATAACTTCACCGCGAGCTACTCACCGGAGTCTTCCCGCGAGGAGGTCGGCACGGTTACGGACACGAGCGACGGAATCGCTCACGTGTCCGGATTGCCGTCGGCGATGTCCAACGAACTCCTGGAGTTCCCGGGCGGAGTCCTCGGTGTCGCGTTGAACCTGGATGCCACCGAAATCGGTGCCGTCATCCTCGGTGACTACGAGCACATCGAAGAAGGCCAGGAAGTCAAGCGCACCGGAGACGTGCTGTCGGTCCCCGTGGGCGACGGCTACCTCGGTCGCGTCGTGGACCCGCTGGGCAAGCCCATCGACGGCCTCGGCGACATCGAGTCCTCCGAGACCCGCGCCCTCGAATTGCAGGCTGCCTCGGTGCTCGAGCGCCAGCCCGTCGAGGAGCCGCTGCAGACCGGCATCAAGGCGATCGACGCCATGACCCCGATCGGCCGCGGCCAGCGTCAGCTCATCATCGGCGACCGCAAGACCGGCAAGACTGCGGTCTGCATCGATGCGATCCTGAACCAGAAGGCCAACTGGGAGAGCGGCGACGACAAGAAGCAGGTTCGCTGCATCTACGTCGCCATCGGCCAGAAGGGCTCCACGATCGCAGGCGTCAAGGCTGCACTCGAAGAGCAGGGCGCACTCGAATACACCACCATCGTCGCCGCACCCGCGTCCGACTCGGCCGGCTTCAAGTGGCTCGCTCCGTACACCGGCTCGGCCATCGGCCAGCACTGGATGTACCAGGGCAAGCACGTCCTCATCGTGTTCGACGACCTGACCAAGCAGGCCGAGGCCTACCGCGCGATTTCGCTGCTGCTGCGTCGCCCGCCGGGCCGCGAGGCATACCCCGGTGACGTCTTCTACTTGCACTCCCGCCTGCTGGAGCGTTCGGCGAAGCTGTCCGACGAGCTCGGTGGCGGATCGTTGACGGCACTGCCGATCATCGAGACCAAGGCCAACGACGTCTCCGCGTACATCCCGACCAACGTCATCTCCATCACCGACGGCCAGGTCTTCCTGGAATCGGACCTCTTCAACAAGGGCGTCCGTCCCGCCATCAATGTCGGTATCTCGGTTTCCCGAGTCGGCGGCGCTGCGCAGACCAAGGGCATGAAGAAGGTCTCCGGATCCCTTCGTCTCGAGCTTGCTCAGTTCCGTGAGCTCGAAGCCTTCTCGGCGTTCGCGTCCGACCTCGATGCGGCGTCCAAGGCGCAGCTCGAGCGCGGCGCTCGCCTGGTCGAGCTGCTCAAGCAGGATCAGTACGCACCGGTTGCCGTCGAAGACCAGATCGTCTCGATCTGGCTCGCAGGCCAGGGCACGTACGACTCCGTTCCGGTCGGCGATGTTCGCCGCTTCGAGACCGAGCTGCTCGAAGATCTGCACCGCAACGCAAGCGGCGTCTACGACAGCATTGCCGGTGGCAAGGCTCTCGACGACGACAACCAGAAGGCACTGACCGAAGCGACCGAGAAGTTCAAGGCCGGCTTCGTGGACTCGGACGGCAACCGCGTCGTCAACGAGGCCGAGGCAGACACTCTGAACGCCGACGAGGTCAGCCAGGAGCAGGTCAACGTCACCCGCAAGACAGTCAGCAAGTAGGCCGGCGATGACAGGTGACATGACGAGCACAGAAGGGAGCGTGAACAGCTAGATGGCAAGCATTCTCGAGCTTCGCTCCCGTATCAAGTCGGTCAACTCGACGAAGAAGATCACCAAAGCGCAAGAGTTGATCGCAACTTCGCGAATCACCAAGGCGCAGGCCCGCGTTGCCGCATCGAAGCCGTACGCGGAAGAGATCACCAAGGTGCTCTCCGCACTGGCGAGTGCATCGAGCTCGCTCGATCACCCGTTGCTCAACGAGCGACCCGAGCCCAAGCGTGCTGCAGTCCTGGTCGTGACCAGTGACCGCGGTATGTGCGGTGGCTACAACTCCAACGTCCTCAAGGAAACGGAGGAGCTCTTCCAGCTCCTGCGCTCCGAGGGCAAGGACCCGGTCATCTACGTGCTCGGCGCAAAAGGCCTGGGCTACTACACGTTCCGTGAGCGAGACGTGAAGGGTGCCTGGACGGGCTTCTCGCAGGAACCCGGATACGCCGATGCAGCGAAGGCCAGTAGGCATCTGGTCGAGCTGTTCATGGCGGGTTCGGGCACCGAGGTGGAGGCTCCCAACGGTGAAGGCACCGTCGAGGGCGTGGACGAGTTGCACATCGTCTACACCCGCTTCGTGTCGATGCTCACGCAGAAGCCCGAAGTTCGCCGGATGGCACCACTCGAAATCTCGTACACCGACGAGGAATTCGAGATGGGTGCGGACGCGTTGACCGACTCACCGACCGCGGATGTGCAGGCACAGTACGAGTTCGAGCCGGAGGCAGGCACTCTGCTCTCGGCGCTGCTGCCCAAGTACATCAGCACCAGGATCTACGCGTCGTTGCTCGATGCAGCAGCGTCGGAGTCCGCGGCGCGTCGTACCGCCATGAAGGCAGCGACGGACAACGCGAACGAATTGGTCGAGACCTTGAGCCGTCAGGCCAACCAGGCTCGGCAGGCCCAGATCACCCAGGAAATCAGCGAAATCGTCGGTGGCGCCAACGCGTTGGCCGACAGCGCAGGAAGTGACTAAGCAATGACCGCAGCAGTAGCCCAAGAGAACGCGAGCGGAGCGGACACACAGTCCGGCCGTGTCGTTCGGGTCATCGGCCCCGTTGTGGACGTCGAGTTCCCGCGCGGCTCGATTCCCGCACTGTTCAACGCCCTCAACGCAGAGATCACTCTGCCGACCGTGGCCAAGACCCTGACGCTCGAGGTTGCACAGCACCTCGGTGACAACTTGGTTCGCACCATCTCGATGCAGCCCACCGACGGCCTCGTCCGTGGCACGGCTGTCGTCGACTCCGGCAAGCCGATCTCGGTTCCCGTCGGTGACGTCGTCAAGGGCCACGTGTTCAACGCCCTCGGTGACTGCCTGGACACCCCCGGACTCGGCCGCGACGGCGAGCAGTGGGGCATCCACCGCAAGCCACCAGCCTTCGATCAGCTCGAGGGCAAGACCGAGATCCTCGAGACCGGCATCAAGGTCATCGACCTGCTGACGCCGTACGTCAAAGGCGGAAAGATCGGTCTGTTCGGTGGTGCCGGTGTCGGCAAGACCGTGCTGATCCAGGAAATGATCACCCGTATCGCACGCGAGTTCTCGGGCACCTCGGTGTTCGCAGGAGTCGGCGAGCGTACTCGTGAGGGCACCGACCTTCACCTCGAGATGGAAGAGATGGGCGTCCTCCAGGACACCGCCCTCGTCTTCGGACAGATGGACGAGCCGCCCGGCACGCGTATGCGCGTGGCGTTGTCGGCACTGACCATGGCGGAGTACTTCCGCGATGTGCAGGGCCAGGACGTGCTGCTGTTCATCGACAACATCTTCCGCTTCACGCAGGCAGGTTCGGAGGTGTCGACCCTTCTCGGTCGTATGCCGTCGGCCGTCGGTTACCAGCCCACGCTGGCGGACGAGATGGGTGAGCTCCAGGAGCGCATCACCTCGACCCGTGGCCGCTCGATCACCTCGCTGCAGGCGATCTACGTCCCCGCCGACGACTACACCGACCCGGCTCCGGCCACGACGTTCGCGCACCTCGATGCGACGACCGAGCTGTCGCGTCCGATTTCGCAGATGGGTATCTACCCCGCTGTGGACCCGCTGAGCTCGACCTCGCGCATCCTCGAGCCCGGCATAGTCGGTGCCGAGCACTTCCGCGTCGCCAACGAGGTGAAGCGCATCCTGCAGAAGTACAAGGAGCTGCAGGACATCATCGCCATCCTCGGTATGGACGAGCTTCAGGAAGAGGACAAGGTTCTGGTCGGCCGCGCACGCCGTCTCCAGAAGTTCCTCGGCCAGAACTTCATCGTTGCCGAGAAGTTCACCGGCGAGGCCGGTTCGGTCGTGTCCCTCTCGGACACCATCGAGGCGTTCGACAAGGTCACCAAGGGTGAGTACGACCACCTTCCCGAGCAGGCCTTCAACAGCTGTGGTGGTCTCGACGACGTCGAGGCAGCCGCGAAGAAGATGGCCGGAAAGTAGACCGACGTGACTTCTTCCGAGAAGAGCGGCATGGAGGTCTCCCTGGTCGCTGTGGAGCAGAAGCTGTGGTCCGGTACTGCGACCATCGTCAGTGCTCAGACCACCGAAGGTGAGATCGGCATCATGGCCGGCCACGAGCCTGTCCTCGGCCAGCTGGTCGAGGCGGGCACGGTGTCGATCACGACGACCGACGGCGAGAAGATCATCGCTGCGGTGCACGGTGGCTTCCTGTCGGTGACGGGTAAGACCGTCACAGTGCTGGCGGAGTCCGCCGATTTCGCCGATGACATCGATGTCGAATCGGCACGGGCTGTAGTGGCAGAGAACGGCGACGACCTCGAGGCCATTGCGGTGGCCAAGGGACGTATCCGCGCTGTCGAGCGGTCCTAGGTGCACGAGAAGCCGCGACGAGACCTGCGATGCACTCCGGATTGATTGCTCTGATCATTCTGGTTGTGCTGCTCGCAGGGCTCGTCGCGGCTTTTGCGTATCGTCTTGCAGTGCTGCGGCGAGGTGGTACGGCAGCGATCATGCGCGTGCTGCCGTCCGAGGGCGGTGCCGGTTGGCGACACGGCATCATTCGGTACGGCGACAACACGTTGGTGTTCTTCAAACTGTCCAGTCTGCGGCCCGGGCCCGATCATCGGCTCGGTAGACAGGACGTTCAGGTGGGGGACCGACGGGCCCCCCGCGACACCGAGTTCGACATCATGACTCCGGACATCGCTGTGCTGGAGTTGTCGGACAACGGCAAGAAGTACGAAATGGCACTGGACAGAAGTGCGTTGACCGCTTTCCTGTCCTGGGTGGAGTCACGCCCGTCGGGGCGCTCGCGCCGCCGTCGGCCGGCGGCCTGAACGAGTCGCTTGCCGGAAATCAGTCGGTATCGGTACCTGTCGAGCGGCTCGCTCCGGGTACCCACTGCACGTCGCCCTCCGGGTTTGCGTACCTGCTCAGGATGAACAGCAGGTCCGAGAGCCTGTTGAGGTACTTGGCCGGTAGATCGCTCGTCGTTTCCGGGGAGGCATGAACCGCTGCCCAGGCCGACCGCTCCGCGCGCCGAGCCACGGTGCGCGCGACGTGCAACAACGCCCCCAGAGGTGTTCCGCCGGGCAGGATGAACGACGTCAACGCCGGTAGCTCGTCGTTGAATTCGTCGCACCAGGCTTCGAGGCGGTCGATGTAACTCTGATCGATCCTCAGCGGTGGGTATTCCGGATTGTCGACGACAGGCGTCGACAGATCGGCACCGGCGTCGAACAGATCGCTCTGAACGGTCCGGATGACGGTTCGCACGGCTTCACTCGGATTTCCCAGTGCCAGTGCGACTCCGAGGTTCGCGTTGGTCTCGTCGCAATCTGCGTAGGCGATCAGCCGCTCGTCGTTCTTGGAGACCCTCGAGAAATCGCTCAATCCCGTGGTCCCGTCGTCGCCGGTCCGGGTGTATATGCGCGTGAGGTGAACGGCCATGCGGCTACGGTACCGCGCGGGTGCCGGTCGGTACCGCTGGCTACGCTGTCGAAGTGAGTGAACGCTTTTTGGTCAACGGTGGTAATCGCCTCGTGGGTGAGGTGGCGGTCGGTGGTGCGAAGAACAGCGTCCTCAAGCTGATGGCCGCGGCCCTGCTCGCCGAGGGAACCAGCACGATCACCAACTGCCCCGACATCCTGGATGTTCCGCTGATGGCGGAGGTGTTGCGCGGACTCGGGTGCGAGGTGGAGCTCGACGGTTCGGTCGTCCACATCACGACCCCGGCGATGCCGAAATACCACGCCGATTTCGCGGCTGTTCGCCAGTTCCGAGCGTCGGTCTGTGTCCTCGGCCCTCTCGTCGCGCGGTGCAAGCGAGCGGTGGTGGCATTGCCGGGCGGAGACGCCATCGGGTCGCGTCCGCTGGATATGCACCAGTCCGGACTGCAGTTGCTGGGGGCGCGCAGCGAAATTCAACACGGATGCGTCGTTGCGGAAGCCGACGAGTTGCGCGGCGCGAACATCAGGTTGGCTTTCCCCTCTGTGGGAGCGACGGAGAACATCCTGATGGCGGCTGTGCTCGCTACCGGTGAGACCGTGATCGACAACGCGGCACGCGAACCGGACATCGTCGACGTGTGCAACATGCTCAACGAGATGGGTGCCGATGTCCGGGGCGCAGGCACCTCGACCCTCACCATCCGGGGTGTCAGCGCGTTGAAGCCGACGACTCATCGCGTCATTGGCGACCGAATTGTCGCTGCTACGTGGGGAATCGCAGCCGCAATGACGCGCGGGGACGTTCGCGTGCGGGGGGTCAACCCGAAACATCTCTCGCTCGTACTGGACAAGCTGCGGTCTGCGGGTGCCGAGGTGACCAGCGAACCGGACGGCTTCCGCGTCGTTCAGCACGAACGGCCGCGAGCAGTGAACTTTGCGACGTTGCCGTACCCCGGGTTTCCGACGGATCTGCAACCGATGGCTATCGGGCTCGCGACCGTCGCCGACGGGACGTCGATGATCACCGAGAACGTGTTCGAGGCACGCTTCCGGTTCGTCGAGGAGATGATCCGACTGGGCGCTGATGCGCGTACCGATGGCCACCATGCTGTGGTTCGCGGTGTTCCCCAACTTTCCAGTGCGCCGGTGTGGTCTTCGGACATTCGAGCTGGGGCCGGGCTGGTCCTGGCCGGGCTGGTGGCGGACGGTACTACCGAAGTGCACGACGTGTTCCACATCGACAGGGGCTATCCGCGATTCGTGGAAAACCTGACCGCTCTCGGCGGGAGCATCGAGCGGGTCAGCTGACCGACCTCTTCTCGAGAGCGTCGACCAGTACCCGTAGCGCGCGCTCGAATCGATCGTCCGCCACCGACCCGTAGCCGACGACGACGCCACCATCGGTGGTCGGCGATCGCGTCGAATGTGCGAGTGTCGGCAGATCGACTCCGTTGTCCGCGCAGTCGGCTGCAATATCGCGTGCAACGTCTGCGTCGAGTACGAGCACCGTGTGCAGTCCGGCACCGACGCCCCGAAGTTCGCCGAATGGTGCTAGCGCAGCGGCGACGACGCGGTCACGTGCCCGATAGATCCGACGTGCCGTGCGTACGGACCGGTCCCATTCGCCGTCGCGCAACAGTGAGGTCATGGCCTGCTGGACGGGAACCGACGGGAAGTCGCCGATGGCGCGACGTGTGTCGGTGATGCGCTCGACCATCGACGGGGGAGCCACCATCCATCCGAGGCGTACGCCGGCGCCCAGCGTCTTCGATACCGTTCCCAGGTAGACGGCACGGTCCGGAACGAGCTCGGTGACCGTCGTCAAAGGTGCTATGCCGTAACGGAATTCGGAATCGTAGTCGTCCTCGATGATGGTGGTTCCGGTATTTCGTGCCCAGTCCGCCAGGGCGCGCCGACGGCCGATGGGCATGAGTCCGCCGGTGGGGTACTGGTGTGAGGGGGTGATGTAAACGGCCGGGGTGCCGTGAGGAACCGATTCGAGCTCGTCGACGACGAGGCCCTCGCGGTCGACGGGGATGTCGTGAACGGACCACCCGCGGTGTGTAGCGAGGGCAGCAGCAGCCCGGTATCCCGGATTCTCCAGTGCGAGAACATGTTCGACGCCGACGTTTGCGGAGAGGGCACCCAGTGCCAGGTCCAGACCGTGAATGCTGCCCGTGGTGACGACGATCGAACTTGCGGTGGTGTGCAGCCCGCGTGCACGGCCGAGCAAGTCGGCAATGCGCATCCGCAAGTCGAGTGAGCCGGCCGGATCGGGATAGTCGCCCGGCGGGGGAGAGCCACCGACGTCTCGCCATGCCCGCTTCCACGCATCGGATGCGCGAGGCGGAGTCCACGGTATTCCGGGGCGCAGCGAAATGCGCTGAGTAGTCGGTTGGCCTTTCTGTTCTCGGTGCAGCCTGTGGTCCGACCGAACGGCATGCCGAACATCTCGGACGTAGTTGCCGGATCCGCGACGTGCCTCGAGCCATCCTTCGGCGACGAGCTGCTCGTACGCCTTCTCCACCACCGCACGAGCCAGACCCATTTCGACGGAAAGTGCTCTGGTACTTGGCAATCGGACGCCCGGCTCGAGCTCGCCGCGATCGATTGCCGCCCGGATACCGTCGGCTACCTGAACGGGCAACGTGCGGTGGTCGGCTCGATCTATCGCGATCGACAGGGCATTCGGCGGCAAGGTCATCGTGCGTCACCTGTTCATGGCAGAAAGTGGCCTAGCGTTATTGCTCCCTATTGGACCATGACAGTGAGCCAACGGGGCGGCACTCTGGTGGCATGACGGCCGACGAAACACTTCTGTCCCCAACATCCAGAACCACCGTGGTCCGAGGTCGGCAGCGTGCGCAGTCGGAGCGGACGGCGTTGCTCGACGTGCTCCGATCGGCTCGCCTCTGTCATATGGGGGTACTGGTGGGGAACGTGCCACGTGTGCTCCCGACCGTGTTCGGCCTGGATCCGGAGGGGCCGGACAGGGCGGGAACCCTGTACCTCCATGGTTCGGTCGCCTCTCGAAGCCTGGTGGAGGCGCCTGATCAGGACATCTGCGTGACGGTCACGGTCGTCGACGGGTTGGTCCTGGCCCGGTCCGCGTTCCATCACTCGATGAACTATCGAAGCGCCGTCATCGTGGGACGGCCACGTCGAGTGGAGGACGAGGACGAACGGGCACGGGCATTGGACGCCATAGTCGATCAGGTCGTTCCGGGTAGAAGCACACATCTGCGGGCGCATACGAGGAAAGAGCTTGCGGCGACGAGCGTGTTGGCGCTTCCGCTGTACGAAGCATCGGTGAAAGCGCGGACCGGCGGACCGATCGACGACGAGGCCGACATTGCCGCAGGTGAAGTGTGGGCGGGTGTGATTCCGACCGGTGAATACGTCGGCACTGCAAAGCGTGGGGAAGATGTGGAACCGAACCTCGATGTGCCCGACCACGTTCTGGCGTTGTCCCGCGTGTGAAAGCGATTTCTGTAGACCGTTCGCAAGATATGGCTGGCGTCACACGCGGGGAGATGTCGGCCGAATGCGAGGCACCCATGCGCGCGGCTCCTCCGACCTGCGCAGATGCCGGCGGTAACTCGATCCACCTGCCGATTTGCGTGTGTGGGGTTGGTGGCGTAACTTTTGTCGAGTCAGAGCGACGGACACCGACCCGGTCTTCACGGACTGGGTGAACGAGG
>NZ_JAVDUT010000013.1:0-90472 GCF_031456475.1 Rhodococcus sp. 3258 | reverse complement strand
CCGGGAGCAGCCATCCCGGTCGGGTCCTTCTGGTGCACCCACTGAGCACCAGGCTCTCCGGGGTCCCGGTCCCACCACGGGACCGGGACCCCCCCTTTTTTGCCTCCCGCACGGGCTGGAATACCACCGACAGCACTGTCGTTGTACGACTCGACGGCGTTCGATCCCAATGCCCCGGGTACCAACCATCAGCCGCTACGAGCGGCCACCTGCCGAGAGGCGCACTGGCGAACACCGTCACCCAACACCGAAGCAGGGCCACGCACCACATGCGCGGCCCTGCTTTCGTTCGAACCACACGCCGTCCAGTCGTTCGAGTGAATGACTGTTGCCGGAACCACCACGCCACCCCGTGCGTCCAACCAGACATGGACGACGACGAGCGCGCAGCCATCCGCGCGGACGGCCACGACCCCGACCACCCTGCCGTCTCCGATGCCCTCGACCAGGTCAAACACACCCTGCGCCTGTGCAGGCACCTGGCCTGGACCTTCACCAAGGATGACCTCGACGGCGTCTCCGTTCCCCGCCGAACGAGCTGACCAGCACGTTCGACAGTCGAACATCTGTTCGACTATCCTGGCGGTAGCTCCCACCGGCACGGCGAAAGGTCGATCCACATGGCCACCGTCGACGCAATCCCCGACCTCACCGGCCTCGACAAAGCCACCCAACTCGACGTCCTACGTCGCCGCATGGCCACCGTCCCCGGCGGCCGGCGCGACCACGCACCCGCCGACCTCCCCACCATCACCGCACCCGAACCAGCGGCACCCACCACAGGCGATACGAACCTCGCGGGCGAGGCCGACGACTCGGAACCGCTCAGCGCCGCTGTACGCGGCAAAACCCTCCGCACCATGCCCGTACCCCCACCACTCGCCGCGCTACTCCCACGCCGATCCCTGACCCGCGGAACCGCCATCACCGTCACCGGCGCCGGATCCATGCTCATCGCCCTCGTCGCCGAAGTATCCGCCGCCGGCCACCACGTCGCCCTCATCGGCCAACCCCGCCTGAGCCTGCTCGCCGTCCACGAACACGGCGGCGACCTCGCGAAAGTCCACCTCGTCGATCCAGGGGCAGGGGACCCGCTCGACGCCGCCAGCATTTGTCTCGACGGGTTGGATCTGGTCGTCAGCACCGTGCACGGGCGGGACGTACCACCAACGCGCGCAAGGGCTTTGCTCGCCAGGAATCGTCGACATGCCAGCATCCTGGTCCTGACGGATGGACACATGCCCGGTATCGATCTCACGATCGCCTCCACCGTCTGCGGCTACGGCGGCATCGAACAGGGGAGAGGGCGCATCAAGTCGATCACCCTCGAAACCACCGTCCACGGCCGCGGGACGCCGCACCGCACCGGCCGCTACACCCTCACCGCCCCCACCTTCGGCGAGACAGGCCTGCGCTGGACACCCGCACTCGCCGCCGACCTCACCGCCCACCGGCCAGTTGCGGTCGCGCAATGACCACCGACAACGAGGCCGGCATCTTCGATGCCTGGCCCACCACCTTCGAGCCACCCACCCGCCGCATCGTCGACCCACCCAAATCGGTGAACGTCAATATCGCGCTCGCCATCGGACGATCCGGAGGCGGAGGATTCCGCGACACCACACCCTTGAAAGTCCGGGCCGAGGGCTTGGCCATGGACAGCATCGTCGAAGGAACCTTGTACGCCTGGGCGCGGACCGGTACCGGCGATTGGCTTGCGCAAGTGTCGTTTTCGATCCCCACCGGCAACAAGAAAGGCCGACTCAACCTCGATCGGCAATGGTGCCCCGCCGCCGCAATCACACCCATCACATGACCGACACCACCACCGCAGTAGCCATGGGGATGGGCGTCGATCACCGACAATCAACACACACCACCGCAGCAGCACAGGAGAGACCGTGAACATCGGCGACCGCTACCACCTCGCACCCGGCGCACCCGGCATCGTCGTCGTCCGCGACATCCAACCCGAGGGCCTCATCCTCGTCGAAAACGAAACACCAGGACCCGGCGTCTACCCCTACCTCGTCAAACCCGACACCCTCGTACCCGCCACCACCTGACCGCGCTAACCACGACGCCGACGGAGCCGCCGCAGATTCGCAGCATGAAGCCTCGCCGCCCGCTCCTCCGAATCGACCCGCAACGGATACCTACACTGAGAACAGAAGTTGTCCAGCGGCAACGGAATCGGGCTACTACACCGCGGACAATCATCGAAATGCGACCGACTCGTCACGGCCGCCACCTGTGCATCCATAGGCGGTGACCCTGCCACAGGCCACCGACAACCACAGTCCGGCGAACCCGGCAGCAACTCGACCACCGACAACCACGAGCTACCGCGACACCGAGCGTCGTCACCCTCCGTCGCTCCCGCACAATCACCTTCACAGTCGTCCCCCACACCATGCCGCCGTAGAGCACCAGCTCCGGCAGCGTTTCGCGTCTCACCACCAGCGGCCGGCCACGTGACGGGCAGGCCCTGGCGGGCCACACGCACCCCTACGGGCTGCACCGAATCGAACTCCGCTGCGCTCCGCACTCGAAAGAGCGAAAAGAAACAATTTCTTTCGACGTAGGTGGCTTCTCCGAGCATCCATCACCCGTGCCCGCCGGCTCAACCCCTCGCTCCGCTGCGCTACGGCCAAGGCTCCGAACACTTTTCGTCAAGCAGTCGCTGCGCTCCCACGAAAACTGTCCGGCCGAAGGGTTGCCCCGTCGTCCCCGTGCACTGGTTTCTCTCCCCAGCCACCACGGCGAAAGAAATTGGCAGGGCGAAGGTCCGGCCACCAGTCGAGAGGGAAGAGGCCCGTCATGCACGAGGACCACAACGCAGCAAGCGACGACAACACCCGGCTCTACGCGGGCAGGCTCTGCGACTGCCGCGACTACAACTGCCCCGCAGGTGCCGTCCCCGACCTCCCGTGCATCAACGAAGACACACGCGGCGCTCCCGACAACTCGCCATGCGAAGACCACGACTGCCCCACCTGCTACGAGCACACCATCGACTGGTTCGACGTGGCCGTACCCGGCCCGCCGTCCATCACCGAACGAATCCGCCGCTTCCTACGCAACCTCACCCGCACACGCTGAGACCCAGCAGCAACCAACCACAGGGAAAGACCGTCATGCGAGCACAACACCCCACCGCCGCCGACGAAATTGACATCATCGTCCACCGCCAGGGCAAGCCGAAGATGCGCCGCACCGTCAAACGCGCCAGCGCACGACGCGACCGCCGCACCGCCCGCCGCGAACTACGCCACTGAAAACCCCACCACCCCAAGCCAACCCGCACACACTCCCGAAAGGCATCACCATGACCCAACACCGCATGTCCCTCACCACCGCCGCCGACACCCTCGCCGCCATCCCCGCCCTGCTCGGTTTCACCCCCGACAACTCCGTCGTCATCATCGCCCTGACCGACGATGGCAACGGCTCGCACCTGGTCGCGCCCACCGCCCGCGTCGACGCCCACCAGGCAGAAGCCGCCGCAGGCATCATCACCGACGCGCTCACCCGGCAGGACACCCCCGTCACCGCCGTCATCCTCGCCGCCATCGCAGACACCACCCACGCAGGCGCAGCCCTGATCGGACTCGACGCCATCCGCGACGCGCTCGCCGCCGCTGGAATCCGCACCATCCGCGCCCTGCACGCCTACAGCCTCACCGCAGGAACGACCTTCACCGACCTCGACCGCTTCACCGACGGCACCATCCCCGACCCCGCCACCACCGAGCTGGCGACCGCCCGCACCGCAGACGGAGCTGTCATCGCCGCATCACGCGCCGACCTCGAGGCCCGATACGCCCCCACCACCGAGATTCCCGAATCCCTCGCCCTCGCCGCCGCCGCCACGATGGGTGCCGACTTCCTGCCCGTCACGTTCGACGAGCTCGCCGCCGTCATCCACGCCCGCGAGATCCCCAGCGCCGACCTCACCGCCCGTGTCGGCCTGGTACTGGCCACTGGGCACCTCGAAGTCCGAGACGCGTTCCTGGCCATGGTCGTCCACGGAGACGCCGACGCCGCCGACGCGTTCACCCGCATCGCGGCCCCGCTACGTGGCACCGCCCGCGCGAACGCTCTCACCATCGCCGCCTACTTCCTGTACTGCACCGGCGACGGCGTAGCAGCTCACGCAGCACTGCAGGCCGCCGAGCGCACCGCCGAACGAGCCAACGTGCCGTTGCCGAGCCTGACGGGAATTCTCCTGCGTGTCCTCAACGCCGGAATGCCGCCGGAAGAGGTCAGGGGGATCGGCGCGGTCATCACCCCCGACTACGTCGCCGCTCACATCGGCGCAGTGCAGAGCTACACCTGACGATCGCCGCCGAGCGTGGCCACCGGTTCGAGGTGGTCACGCCCGGCAATCCAGGTCGCGGGCACGGGGCCGGTGCATCGGGCATCGAGCCCTCACACCGACAAACGCGCACCACCCGCAGCAACGACAGAAGAGCAGGCGGGTGCGGTGAGGTCAGGCGTGGCAGAGAAAGAGCGGAACAGCGCTCAGAGGGACGTCGGATCGGCCGGCCACACCATATCGACCTCGGCGGCGGCGGGACGGGTGTCCTCGACCCGAACACCGGCCACGATCGCATCGAGCGCCAGCTCCGACGGCGGCGCTTCAGCGTTCACCACAGCTTTGGACAAGGCATGTTCGATCCGCGAGCGCTCCATACCCCAGCACCCTACCGACCAGCACGAACACAGCCACCGCTACGAGTGCAGCGACACCGAGAGAGGGAGGTTCTTTTCGGTCCGTCTGACTGCGCAACGAGAATGCATCACCCGTCGTCTCCCGGATCAACCCCTTCACTCCGCTCACGCTCCGGCCCACAGGGCCCAGCACGACTGTTCGCCGCACTCGCTGCGCTCCCCGGCGAACACTCGCACCGGCCAGACATTGACCATCGACGCCGTGCGCCGCCGTCTCTTCTCCGCGCCACCCGGAAGCGAAAAGAACGGAATAAAGGCAGCCCGATACACGTATCCACACCCGTTTTCGAGGGGTCTGTCGGGCATCGCAATGGGTAAGTACAAAACACCGAAATACGTTATAGCGCAACATAAATGACTGTATTTACACCTGGTGCAAAAGCTATTTATGACGTAGAATAGAAGCCAACAGAACAATTCCGAGAAGGAGGCAGCCATGTCGATCACCGTGTACACGAAACCGAATTGCGACCAATGCGATGCAACGAAACGACGGCTCGACAAGCACGGTCTCCAATACCGAATCGTCGACATCACCGAAGACGACACCGCCCGCCACTTCGTCACCTCCGAGCTCGGCTACCTCCAAGCGCCCGTCGTGGTCGTCGATCGAAGCGACGGTGACCGCGAAGACTGGTCCGGTTTCCGAATCGGCCGACTCGACGCACTCGCAGCCTGACACCCCCACCGACACAGGAGAACCGCCATGCACCTCGTCCCCGCCTACATCCCCGACGCCGACTACATCGACCGCCAGATCGATGCCGAACTCGCAGCAGAGCGCGACACCGAACAGAACGACACCCCGTACGGCGACGCCGAGCAAGTCGCATCGTGACCACCCCCGAAGGCGTGGCCGCCAGCAATCCCGCACCCGTTCACGACGACTTCTGACCCGACACCGACACGAACGCGAGGCCCGACGATGAACGCACTACGCGCAGTCCCCACACCCGGCGACGACCCGGCAGCGCAGGCACGCGCGGACCTCGCACCCGTAGAGGACCTCGCACCCGTCGAGGACCTCGACACAGCGGTCGAACCCGGCTACGACCCGGCCACCGACCCCGAAGCAATGCTCCTGTGCGCCCTGATGGACGTCCGTAACCAGGGCGACGCCAACGGTGCGGACGTCGAGCGGATCACCAGCACGCTCACCGCGGCGGACTTCGAGGATCCCGCGCACGCACGCATGTACGGCCACATCGTCGACCTCATCGCCGCCGGCCAACCCCACGACTTCGCCTCCGTCACCGGTGCACTCATCCGATCCGGAGCCGACGGAGCCAAAGACGCACCGCTACGCAAACGCCTCATGGGCATCGTCACCGCCGGCGCGCACTCCGTCGCCGCCGTGCACTACGCCGACAACGTCCTGTCCCAGTCCTACCGCCGCAGCTTCCACATCGCCGGCCAACGACTGACCCAGGCCGCCGAAGAAGCACCCGAAGCCGACCTGTTCGACTACATGGTCGAACTCGGCACCCGGCAGCGTGCAGCATTCAACCGGCTCAACAGCTTTCGGCAACCACCGACCTCCTGACCGAACCCACAGAGATACCGGTCTGCGGGGAGGCGACGCCGAGGGCACTACGGTGCTGTGCGGGCCACAATCGAAAGACGAGGACAGTGACAGAGACAGGTGAGCACGCCGAACGTCCGCCACAGGGCGCGCCGGACCGCACGAACGCACCCACGACCGGTGCCGCTGTCGATGCGGGTCTGCCCGTCCACGTCCGCGAGCAGATCGCAGCTGTCGTCGACGCGTCCGGCGACCTCGAGCGCGTCCCGACCGGTAGCGGCGCACTGACGGTGCAGGTGTGCTCGGCATCGGAAACCTCGTACGACGCCGCGACATGGAGCACCCTGGGCACCTACCGCGCTGCGGACGCGGCAACCTTGGCCGAACGGCTGCTCGACGCTCTCGGAGACAGTGCGAACATCGGCACCGACCTGGGGGTCCTCATCGTCACCCACACCCACACCGACACCCTGGAGGCACCGGCCATGACCGCACCCACCGCCGACGGAACCCGCGCGCCGGCCGCCCCGCTACTCACCCTCGACCTCGCGAAAGCCGACGTGCTCGACGACGACTTCGAGTGGCCCGAACCCGGTACCCCGCAAGCACTGTGGACGCCGCACTGGCTGCTGCAGGCCGCGATCAACTCCGGGGCCGTCACCTACGACCGGGCACTGTGGGGCGAGCTCGCACTGTCGGCCGAGTTCACCGCCCCGAACCGGCACGAGCTCCAATTCGTGATCACCTACGAGATCGACGGCGCACCGAACATCGTCGACGGCGACACCACCGACTACCCGAGCAACTTCAACGAACTCTCCGACGAGGACCAGAACGCCGTTCCCTCCACACTGGTCCCGAACCCGGAGACCGCAGCGTCGTGGCTGACATACCTCGTCGACGCCTTCAACGCCGTGCACGCGAGCACCGACAAGCTCGTCCGCGGCTGGCCCCAGCACTAGTTCCCCGCCGAACAGCAGAAAGCCCCGACCATCATGCGTGGTCGGGGCTTTCGGCTGTCTCGCGGACCGATGCAGGTGGCGTAAGTCAGTCCTGGCGGATGGTGCGCAACAGCTGAGCGAGCGCGAGCGCGGTGATCGGATCGTCGAGTGTGGGCGCGGCCGCGACGACCAACGCGAGGTCGCCCGAGTCCTGCACCGCATCGAGCAGGTTCAACGATGCGTCGACGGCAAAGTTCGGGCCCGAGATGTCGTTGATGATCGCCAGCAGCTCGGCGAACCGCGACCCGGTCTCCACCGGAACGGCGGCGTGCAGAATCTCGAACGCCGCCACCGCTTCCGGTGAGCGCAGTTCGGCGAGAATCGCGAGTTCGATGCTGTCGAGGTCGGACAGGGCGGGAGAGTCGGGTGTGCTCATGGTGTGGGTCCTTCGGTCGGTATGTCACCGGTGGCCGGCGAGGTGGGAGGGACGAGAAACAGACGGGCCACCGCGGCTTCGGCGATCCCGAGATGGCCCGCGACGGTGTCTATGGGGTGGGTGGCCACCAACCCGGTGATCAGATCGCGATGGATCAGGGCAGCGAGGCGGTGCTGATGGGACAGGTAGGCGAGCAGTTCGGCGGTGAGCAGTGCCGCACCGGTAGGTCCGCCGTAATCGTGCGCCCAGTCCTCGCCGTCGCGTTCGGGGGCGTACAGCAGCGAGTCCGGCGCGCAGAGAACCTTGTCGAGGATCTCCGCAGTGATCCCGCACGCCTGCAGGCGCTCGATCACACCGGGGATCTCGGCGGTGGTGCGGTGCCCGACCAGGCTGAGGTGCCACTGGATATCGATCACGCCACTGCGCCCGATTCGTCGTCGAACGACCGGCGGGTATGGCTTTCCAGTACGTGCAGCTCGGCGGTGAGGCCGACAGCGCATTCGGCGTCGGCCACCGGATCGAGGGCCGCGATGTTCGCCCGCAGTTGCGTGATCCGGGTGTAGCGGGCGACAGCGGCGGCATCGGCGTCGTAGACCTCCACCGGGTGTTCGACGACGAGCCTGCGTTGCCCGGGCACCGTTTTCACGGTCGCCTCGCTGTGGCCACCGCTGCGCATCGTGATCTCACGGGCGAGAGCGCCGGCGAAGATGTGCGCCGAGTGAGCGGGGAAGTCGCCGGCCACCGTGGTCGAGTCCGGCAACGGATCGGGACGAGTCGAGCGCACGGTGACGTCGATCAGGTCGGCCGGGTCGACGCCGGGAAGCGGCTCGATCGGTGTGGCGGTCCAGACCTTGATCGAGGTGGTGACGTAGCCCGGTGGCGGCAGTTCCGCCGACCGGACACCCGCTGCGTAGGCCGACATCGACGCCAGAGCGCACGCTATCTCACCAGGTGTGCCGATGAAGCAGAGCGAGTCGTCGACGGACGGGGTGAAGGTCGCGGCGACGGTATCGACCTGTCGGAGGTCCGCGACGGTTTCTGCTTGGCTCACCGCGAACCGGGCGGCAGTCGAGGGGGAGTGGAAGTGGCCGCGGGTGTGTACGAACCCGGGGTCGCCGTGTTGGTCGAGGGTAGATATCTCGACTTCGATCAGCGTACGAGTCGAGGGCGCGGCTGAGGGGGACTCTGCGGCCGGCTGGAGTGAGTGGGGATCGGTGGTGTCCATGAAGGTCTGCCTTCGAGAGGTCCGGGCAAGGAAGCGGTTATGCGAGGGCGACGAGCGCGGGTGCAGCGAGTCCGCACACCGCAGCGGCCGCAGACAGGGCGGTGGTGGTTCGATCCATCGGCTCGCAGCTATCGGCGAGAGCCAGGCGTAGCCCGGCTGCTCCTGCTGCGATGACACCGACGAACACCAGAACCCAGGTAGAGCCGACCAGGTACGTCATCGGTCAGCTCGCGTTCGGGTAGCTCTCGGACGAGTTCTGCTCGGCGTCCGTGCCGCCCGAGTCGGGAGCGTCGTTCTCGTTCTTCGCCGGAGTCGATGACGGTTGGAGTCGCGGCGGCCGCGGCGACGTCTTGGCGGGCGTAGTGCTGTTGGACTTCTTGCCGCCCGCGGCGGAGGTGGGCACTTTGAGTCCGGCCTTGCGGAGTTCGGCGGCGGACCAGCCACCGTCTATCGCAGCTTTGATGGCGGCGAGTTCGGTGGCTGCAGCGGCACGTTCGGTGGCCTGTGCTTCGGCGACCTTCGTCGCGGCGGTGGTGCGTTCGTTCTGTGCTGCGACGATGGCGTCGATGAGACCGAGTCGGGCGTCGAGGGCGGCCTGGGCGGCGGCGCGAACGGTGGTGGGATCGAGAGCAGTGCTGGACATGTGCGGACCTTTCGGAGACGGCGTGCAGCGCACACGCAAATCGATGCGTGGCGCTGTTCTGAACGCGGTCTCGGGCGGCCCGCACGGCTGCCCGATATCCACCAGTAACGCTATCGGATCGGTACGACAGATGCATGTCAGGTGGGCCGATTCGGTTGGGCTTCTTCGTCTGACGGCTAGGGAGGTGCGGTCATGATCGGATGATCGGAGTGAGTGGTTGGTCGATGCCGGGCAGGTCCCAGGGTGTTGGCGGGTTCACAAAAAGATCAGGGCGGTCGTTGGTCGTGAGGATGAGGCGGAAGTATCTGGTTGCTCCGGGGGCAAGCTCGACTTTTACGTCCTCGGCTACTCCGTTATCGAGCGCTGTCAACGCTGGGGTGGGGTCTATGAAGTACGCCTGGGGGTCGGCGATGAAGACGCGTCCGATGTCGAGGGTCTTTCGTCCAATGCTTATGCCGTAGGTGCTGCCCTCAAAGCGGAGTGACTGGTGCTCGCCGCTCAGGGCTGCGCGCAGTTCGGGGGTGTCGTCGCCGTTGAGAGTGAGAGTGATCCTGCTGAGGTCTGGACTTTCCACAGCGTGACCTTCGATCAGCAGGCGAGCAACTCGAAGGTCGATTCGCTCCTTGGTCGTGACGTTGACCGGGAGGTTGAAGAATTTGTTGCAGTGCCGCTGTACGACCGCCAGATCTTCGGCGATTGACTTGATCAGATCGAGTTCTGGATCGGATGCAGTGTCCGGTTGGTTGTGCGTCATCGACATCAAGAAGTCGTCCTCGAAGTACACCTTGAGAACGCCGCCGGGAGCTCGCAACAGTTGACTAATCTCGATCACGGCGATCGCGTCCTGAGGGCTGATCTGTCGCAGGTGAAACCGGCTGGTGACGTCGATCGGGTCGGATGTGTTTGTCAGGGAGTGCAGGACGCGCACGGTGTGGTGGCTGTTGAAGAATTCGACTTCGAGAGCGCCGCCGACTCCACCGCTCCCGATATGGGTGACGGTGCCCTCGTATTGACCACGGCTGTTGCCGGCCGAGTCCTCGAACTCGAATTGAACGGTTGCACCTATGTGTGGATGTGCACTGTTGGGATTGATCTGGACTGTCACATTGGTTTGTGTGCCGGCGATGAATTCCGGTCCATCGATCTTCAAACTGTGCACGACATCAGCCGGGATAAGGACGGGGTCGGACGAACCGAAGTCGAACGTGTTGCTGAGTGCCTTGGCCAGCGCAGAGTGTTCGGGTCCGAGTCTGGTGGTGACGGTAAATTTGATCGGGCTCTTCGTGTGTGATTCCGCGGTTTTCGGTGTCAGCTCGTAGCTGAACTCGTTGCCGTCGCGGCGGAAGTTCAACCCCCAATATGGGTCCATGGTGCTGTCCGCCAGCTCTCCCAAAGCCAGTGTGCGATCGGCGAGGTCGTCGATTCCGTTGAACAGCGAGTCGGTCTCCCGTCCGTAAAGTTCGGCGTTGGCTCGCATCTGGTCGCGACTCAAGTAGTTGTAGACCTCGGGCATGTTGATCATCAGGTTGTTGAGCTCGATGCGATCGAAGACAACTACGCGTGGTCCGCCCGGTTCCTGGAGGTCGGTCACGAAGCCTCGTTCGCCGGGCGTCAGTTTGACCGGTACAACCAGAAACCACTCGTCGGGTTGGAGCGCAGCGGCCCTCATGTACGAATTTCTGATCTGACGTTGGCGGGTTGTCTTCCGATCGCCCGAGAAGCCATCGGAGAAGTATTTGAGCTGATAGATAGCTAGCGTGCTACCGCGCCGAACCTCGATGTCGATTCCCTCGTCTCCGCCACGCCCGTCGGGGACGGTGACGGTAGCCAAGCCGTCCCACTGCTTCCGGATAAGTGCCTCGACGATGTAGTCGAACTTGTCCCGGCCCAACTGTGGCCAATCAACCTCCATCGCGACCTCTCTCTGATTTCACACGAGTTCGGATTCGGCATTCGCGTGCGGAGGACACGGCCGCCGCGAGCCTGCGAATCTGCGTGCCTTGATCGCATGTCGCTCGGGGCGATGTTCTCATCGGCAATACATACCAGACGGTTCCGACGCCAGAGCGTTCCCGACGGATCGTTGCCCCCGCTGGGGATCGGACGTGGTCCTCATGTGGATGTCCGAGAGTTCCCAGGCCGCTCCGCTCGATCTCAGGCACCCACAATCGGGTCCGAATCCACAACCGGGGACAACCGCCGGCCGCGCACCTGTGGCGCGCCGAATCGGGACTCGCGGCGCTCGTCCTGAGCGTCTTTCCTGGCGACCCACTCCGCAGGCTCCGCGAGCCACCAGCGTGCCCCAGGCGGAGCAAGCTATGACTTAGGTGCCCTAAGTGTGGATTTCCTGACGGAAATCTGACACGCTGAACGCGTGGTCCCCGGGGTCTGGGGTCGCTGCGCTGGGCCGATGTGAGGTGCGGACGGGAGGAGCGGGTGATGGCAGAACGCAAAGCTGGGTGGCTCCGCACCCGTCAGTCGAACGTCGTCGGCGGGCGGGAGTACCGGCACGTGGTGAAGCTGACCGCCGAGCAGGAGATGGCGGTTCAGGCGGCTGCCCGCGTGCAGGGGGTGACGGTGGCTCGGCTGTTGATCGATTCCGCTCTCAAAGCTCCGCGTTCGACGGTCTCGCGTGAGGATCTGGCCGAGTTGTTCGCCGCGACCAAGCTCATCGCAGCTCTCGGGCGGAACCTGAACCAGCTCGCGAAAGTGGCGAACGCGACGGGTGAGGTGCCACCGGAAACGACGGCGGCGATTGCGGCGGTGCGGCAGGTCTTCGATCGGGTGAACCGGTTGCCGCGCGATCTGGTGGGACGTTGATACCGAACATCACTCGGGGCGCGAAGATGACCGGGCTGGTGGTGTATCTAGCCGGTCCGGGTAAGTCGAACGAGCACGAGAATCCACACGTCGTCGCCGGACACGAGAGCATAGTGTTTGCCGCCCCGGCGGGGGAGCTGTCGCACGAGGACGCCATCGCGTTGGCGGGTGAACTGGACACTGCGCGTGTGGTGTTCGGTACCGAGGTGTCGGTGACGAGTCGACGCAAGATGAACGCTGCCATCGACGACGGAGTCCCGCGATCTGTGGCGTTGGCGGACGCGACATCGGATCAGAACGTGTGGCACTGCTCCCTCTCGCTCAACCCCGAGGAGGGCGAGCTGTCGGACGAGAAGTGGGCGACGATCGCCGCCGACTTCATGAAGGAAATGGACTTCGACGACGCGGACTCACCGCGCGTACCGGCACGCTGGGTAGCGATCCGCCACGGCAAGACCACAGCCGGCGGCGACCACATCCATATCGCGGCATCGGCGGTCCGCGAGGACGGAACGAAGGTCAACACCTTCAACGACTTCAAGCGTGCCCAGACGGCGTGCAACGTCCTCGAACGGCGACACGATCTGGTGGTGCTGGCCTCACGGGAAGCCGAGCGCGGCACGCGGGGAATCAAGCCAGCCGAAGCTGCACGAGCGCGGCGGGCCGGTGCCCCGGAAACTGCACGCGAGTCGATGGAGCGGACGGTGCGGGCCTGCGCGACAGCGTCGAAGACCGAAGCCGAGTTCGTCCGCCGACTACGCGAACACAAGCTTCTGGTGCGCCCCCGCTACGACAAGGGTTCGGCCGGCGAGGTGGTCGGCTACTCCGTGGCCACGACACCGACACCCACCGACCGAGCGAACGGCATCAAACCTGTTTGGTACGGCGGCGGACGCCTGTCGAAAGACCTCACCCTGCCGCGGTTGCGTGACGAATGGGACCAGAGCGAGGACGCCCGGACAGCGGCTGCAGCCGAGTGGAAGGCAACGCGTCGCGGGACAGCGGTCACCGTTACAGACGGACGCGAACGCGCGCCGATCGACCCGAAGCTGGTCGCCCGTGCCGCCGCCGACATCGGCAAATGGAACACCTACCTCGCATCGATCCCGGCGACCGACACCGCGCAATGGGCACGCGCCGCCGGCCGCACCTCCGGTGTGTTCGCGGCATGGTCGGCTCGGGTCGAGACCACGCCCGGCCCCTTGGCAGCGGCGGCACGAACACTGGCCGACTCGGCGCAGATCTCGGCGCACCAACGAGCACCGGTACCGAAGAAGACAATCTCCGCCGGCGGGGCCGCGCTGATCATGCTGCAGCTCGCCACCGACGACCCGACAGCGGCGTACATGCTGCTACTGCAACAGCTGTCCAAGACCGTCGAAGCGATCGCCAGCGCCCACCGGGCGGCGGGTGATCTGACCCGCGCACGCGCCGTCGAGACTATGTCCGCGGTGCAACTGCACTCTGTCCATGCGCGGTTGCGTGAGACCCAACCTGCAGGCAAGTCGGTGGCGTCGATCGAGCGTCCCCGGACGCTGTCCGCGCGTGAACAACGCATGGCCTATGCCGCCGAGATCGACGCCCGGACCGACATCTCCGAGGAGATCAAACAGGTACTCAAAGCACAGCATGCCGACACAGTCGGGCTCGACGAAACTGGCGGGCGGGCACAGCAGGCCGAGTCCACGCGGGCATCAGCGAATCGACCGCGTCGTTTGGATCGCGACAAGGACGTGGAACGTGGAGGCAGTGAGATGGAGCGATGAGCGACCCGCGCCCCGAATCAAGGACTGTGCGTGTCCGCTGGGTAGTGGTTGTCGGAATCGGTGCAGCTGGTGCCGGTGCTCTTGTCGGCCGCTGTCTTCCACCCTTCGTCCTGGACAGTCCGTTCTGGCGTGAATTCTGGACTGGTCCACCAGCTGCAGGGTTGTTTGCAGTCTTGGGTGCGTTCGTCGCTTTCGGCGCGGCCTGGGTCACTTCCAACACTGCGAGACAAGCAGCCAGACGCGATGAGTGGTGGGACAGAGCCGAGTGGGCATTGAACCTCGCCATGTCAGACAAAGGCTCCGACCGAGACGTAGGGCTTGCGGCGATCGAGATCGTCATACAGGAGGCGACTGACACCGAGGCAGAGATGGTTAACGCGGTCACTTCACTCCTCCTCGTTGCACCGTCAGACCCGGCTCCCGACGAAGGGCGATGGTCGAGATGTAGACGACGAACGCGGGGAGGCGCACAATAGTGACAGAAACAGGAGGCTGTGAATATGCGCGACAAAGCTAAGCGGGTAGTTAAGTTCTCTGCGCTCGACAGCCGTATCAAGAGCGGCAAAGCCGACCCAGTCTCCGACGCCCAGCGAGCATCGGCTGCGCGCATTCGCGTATCGGTGGACAAGCGACGCGGTCGCGACACCGAGCCCTGGATCAAGGACCTAGCCAAAGGCTGATCTCCCGCAGTCGACGGGAACAACGGACACGCGCGGCTAGAACCTAAGCGGTGATGGCGGAACCGTTTGGACCAATCGGTAGGTTAAACAAGGTTCAGCGTCGCTGCGACCCGGCGAGATGTACTACAGCGCACCATCGAGTGGTTGTCGCGTATATCCAGCGCTGCTCTCTGTTCCGAGGATGACTGAATGGCCAAGAAGAACAGCCGCCGAAACCAGAGCCGCCCAGCGAAGCCAAAAGCCACGCCGTCAGCGCCCCGCCATATCGCGGAAGATCGAGCCCTCGTTGAAGAGCATATGAAGAGTCAGCCATTTGTGCTGATGGCCGCCGACGCTGAGTTGGCTCCGATCGAGGCCGAGAGGCGGGCGGAGCTGCTGTCCGAGCTAGATCTCGTCGAGGCGTTACAGATGCTCGCGAAACTGTGGTCGAGATTCGACATCGCGTGGCTGCACGATCAAGAGAGGCCGCTGCAAACAAGGCTGCTCGACAGTATCGACACACAGTGGGCTCGAGATTTGAAGGCCCGTGTCAATGGAGGTGACCATCTCCTGACCCCCCGCGCACTAGGTCAGCTTGTGCGAGAAGTCCTGGAAAGTGCAGCCACCGGGTCCGAAGGCCAACCGACAACGAATGCGAATCTGGTGCATCTGTTGTTGTCGATCCACACCGAGCAGTACCGACACCCCTTCAGCGAGGATGCGCTCGCCTCATCAGCGACGCTGGACCGAGTGAGCGCCGAGTATGGATCTCTCAATCTCGAGCAGACCATCGCCAAATTGCGGGAGACCGTCCCTGAAGAAATTGCCAATCTACTTGCAGACATTACGTTGAGTCCGCATGTGCTGCGGGCAGAGACCGAAGACACTTGGTTCGCAAAATGGCCAGACAAAGTTACGCATCCCGATCTCGGGGCAACGCCATCAGAGGCGTTTGAGAGGGCGCACGAGGTTCCACTGACCCAGTGGTTGGTTCTAGGCAAAATTATCGAAGAGCGTGCGCGACAGGGGCTCCTGAAGACCACACGAGCAGAGTTGCGAGAGGCTGGCGCATCCGACATCGCAGTCAACAGGTTTCTTGATGAGATGACACTCAGCGTGGACAAATACAGGATCAAGCTTCGCACCGACCGCGTACGCGGTTCGGTTCACCAGCAGCGTTACACACTTACCCAATACCCGTTCGTCCGCATTGATGCCGACAGCGTCCTGCTGCTTCGCTACCAATGGGCAATAGATCGCTTTTTCGGATCGCATCTTTACTGGTCCACCTTCGCGAGACTGCCCGGCTACAAAAATCCAGCGCCCAAGTCGAAGTCCCCGGCAGAGGCTTTCAGCCAAGGCATGGACCATGTATTCGAGCGCAAAGTAGGCGATGTTCTGTCCAACATCGCCAGTCGAAGCGGGATGGCGCAACGGATAATCACCGAGAGTGAGCTGCAGGCGGCATGGACCGAACGCAGCTCATCTCCCGCGTCAGCGTGTGACTGGGTGATTAAGGCAGGGAACGTGTGCCTGGTCGTTGATGCCACCAATCATGCGTTGGATTTCTTCCTCGCCCAAGGACTCGGAACGGTGGATTCGTACGCCGCTGACATGGACAGGACTTTTGCAGCCCCTGGGGGAAAGTTCGAGCAGCTTGCCAGCACCATCGAAATGCTTATAGCCCGAGGGCCTGCAGATTTCGGACTACATCCTAAGACTGTCTTCATGCCCTTGATTGCGCTTCCCGCTGGGGGTGTCCCGAACCTGTCGAGCACTGACCTGGATCTGCAGCTGAGAAGCAAAACCACACTTGGCAGGTTTGACGGTCGAATATTGGCACCTGCAGCAGTGCCGCTTTCCGAGCTACAGCTGATCGAAGGCATGGCAGGCAAGCCGGGATTCCCAGACGCCGTCAGACTTCTCACGCAATGGCGCTTTGCGTGCACTAAGAGCCCAGTTCCCATTCGGCTCAGAGACTTTCTAGACCAGGCCCTTCCGACTCCGAACCGCCCGCTGCCTGGTCGGATCTTGAGCGCTAACGCCGCGTTGTTGTCTCGGCTCGATGCGGCGGCAGTCGCCTCGTCATGATCAGCGATCTCCCTTCTCGGTACTGACTTCGACGCCGGCGCTGCGGTCGCCCTTGCGGGCCTTCGGCGATGATGATGCGCCTGCGACGGGTGCGCCGATGGGGTGGGCGTTGTCGCGATCAGCGGCGAGCCGGGCGGCGATGGCGTCCGGATCGACGCCGGCGGCGGTCAGCGTCGCCGTCAGTGCGTCGCGGCGTTCCTTCGAGTCGTACTTGAACGGGACCGCAGGCGGCGCTAACGCTGATATGACATCGACGTGGGGACGTCCTGCGTTCGTCCATTCCCCGATCAGTTCCGTTCTGGCAGCGAGGTAGTCCTCGCGGTTCGCCGATGCCTCGCTCTGCGCGAACTGAGCTGCAAGTGCGGGCGCGTGGTCGGCGGCCCATCCTTTCGATTGCGCTACCTCCCAGCCAGTGATGATGGTTTCGCGGGCAGCGTCCTGTCGGCGGCCAACCGTGTCGACGTAGCGTTCGGCGTCGCGCGGTACAGCCTGTTTGGCCCACTCCAACGCGTCCGCGAAGTCCTGCTTTTCGCGCGGTGAGGGTGCGGGCTCTTGCGCGCTTTGCGCAGTAGCTTCGATCGTCTGGCGGCGAGTGGCCGACTTGTCGATCGCGTCGGCCTGTGCGATGGCAGCGGCGGCGTCGACTCGCTCTCGGGTGCCTTTGTCGGCGGCGCGTTCCTTGTCGCGTTCGGCGGTGACGCTGCTGATACGGGCTGCGAGGTCGTCGGGCAGGCCGGCGAACGGTCGGGCGTCGATGCCGTAGCGGCGGGAGATCTGATCTTGCATGTGGGCGATGCCGTTGGCGCTGCCGTTGTGGATGAACTGGTCGTGGATTTCCGCGATCTGGTGCTCGGCGGCCATCTCCCACCACCAGTCCTCGTAGGCGAGATACAGCGGTGGGATCGGGCGGTTCAGGCCGGCGGCGTCGGAGTCGGTGCAGAAGTACTCGGGCGTCCAATCGCCTGTTTCTTTGTCTCGGGCGAGGTAGACCGCCCAGTGGGCGGGTGCGGCGTCGATTGTCTCTCGATCGACGTTCTCGCCGCTGGCCTGCCGGAGGTCCCAGGTGGGAATGAATCCTCGGCCGGCGGGACGGTCGTCGACGACGGTGAAGCCGCGCTCGGTGTACGGCTCGGACGCCTTCTCGCGGGCGATGCGTTCGTTCATCACCGCTTCGACCTTGTCCGCGATGGCTGCTCTGTCGACGCCGAGCTTGCTGGTGTCGATTCCGTGCCGCTGCGCCAGCTGCTCGTCGAGGCGGGTGAGGGTGTCGGCGGCGAGCGGTGATTGGTCCTTCCAGGCGTACGCGGTGCGGTAGGTGTTCGCAAGGATTTCCGGGGTTGCGGCGGTCCACCAGCGCGGTGAATGCACCGGCCGTAGTTGAGCCTCTGCGGAGGCGCGTTCGGCACGTAGGCGGGCAGTGAGGGCGGAGGCACGCTGTGCGCTGTCCTGCTGCGCTTGTCGGAGTCGGTTCTCGCGTCGACGTGCGATGTCCTGGCCAGCGAGCATGGCGACCTGGAGGCTGGCGCGGAGGGCGCGGGCGAGGTCGTCGGTGAGGGCGTCGGTGGGGTGGGTCATCGGTGTTCGTCTCCTTCGGATGTGGCGGCGGGTACGAGCTCAGGTGCGGGGGCGGCGGTTCGCGGATCTGCGGGGGTGCCGAACAGGGCCGGGTCGGGCGGATCTGCGGGCAGCGGCGGCAGGGACGTCTTGTGGCCGTGTTTGACGCTGCAGGCGGAGAACGGGCCTTGCGGGTCGAACAGCTTGCTCATGTGGTGGTCGGCGTGATCTCTCCACCACACGCTCATGCCGGTGTTCGGGTCTTGCCTCAGGTGCTCCCACGCTCGCCAGAGAGCGTCGAGCCGGCGGTACGCCTCACCGTGCGCCCACCACTGCGGGCACCACTTCTTGCTGTTGCCGTCGACCACCTCGCGGCGATAGTGCGGCCGGATCATCTCGTCGACGAAGTCGAGCAGGGTCTCGTACACCGGTTTTGCTTCGGCGTTGTCGGCGTCTGCTTCTGCTCGACGTGCTGCTTCCTCGAGGTGCGCCGCCAGTGCGCGTGCCGTGGCGGTCTGCATCCGTTCGTACAGCTCGGGTGTCAGGGCTTCCTCGAACTGTGCCTCCGCGATGGTGGCGAGTTCTTTGCTGATGCGTCTGTTCACGCTGTGCTCGACCAACGCTTGCAGGCCCGGTGGCAGCTCTTCCGGCTCCGTCGACTCGAATCTCGTTGCGTCGCCGCTCGTCTCGGACCCCTGGCCGAACGGCGCGGCGTCCTCGAACACTGGAATGTCGTCGTAGGGCGGCGGTTCGTCGGGTGGCGGGATCTCGCTCAGCGGATCGAAGTCGGGATCGTCCTCGCTCATAGCGGCGTGGCTTCGGTTCCGCTGAACTCGGGTGTCTTGTCGAGTCGCACGGTGTCGACCCGGTCGTCGGCGGCCTTGTCGGCTCGCTCCTGCGCGGCGGCCACAGCGTCTGCGTAGGGGCCGTTGCTCCACTGCACGGTCTTGATCAGCACCGGCAGGTTGCCCGACGAGCGCACGAGGGCACGGCCACGGGGGAGTGCTTCGAGGGCGTCTTCGGTCAGGGTGCGCACCTTGGTGCGCTGCCGCGATTGCGACCCGCCGCCGCGTCCGGACGAAACCGATCCGGAGAGTTCGTAGTGATCGCCCACGGCGGTGGACATGTTGCGCAGGAACGGTCCGTCGTCGACGGCGACGCCGCCGCCGTAGACCTTTACGTTCGCGGCCGACCATAGCGCTTTCATGCCGTCCTCGCCCCAGCACCGCACTCCCTGCGACCACGACTGCAGGATGGACATGATGATGATGCCGCGCGAGCCGAAGTGGCTGTAGAGGCCGGGAAGCTCCTGCCAGCGAACGACATTGGCGACTTCGTCGAGGGCGAACAGGACTGGAGTCCGGAGCCGGCCGCCTTTGATCTCGCTGGCATAGTCGAGGATCTCGTCACAGACCGCGACGGTGAGGGCGGTGACCAGCGGCCCGACTGATCCGACGCCTTCCTTCGACAGGCTGTACAGGGTGTCGGTCTGCGACCGCGCGAACGTAGCGGGGTCGAACTCGGGCCGGGTATCGCCCGGTCCGGTCCGCTCGATCCAGGGGTGCACCGAGCTGAGCTTGAGGCAGTTGATCATCTTCTTCGCGGTGGTGAACACGCCGCTGCGTTGCTTCGGGGTGGCGTTGTAGTGCGCTGAGAGGCCGTCTGCCATCAGGGAGTAGCCGCCCTCGCGGAGCAGCTGGATCGGCTCGAGGTTCTGTTCGTCGGTCACCCACCGGTACACCTGAGTGATTCCGTAGTGGGAGGTCGCTGCAGCGAGAATCAGTGACGCGAGCAGGTCCTCACCCTCGGGGTCGAAAAACGGGTCCTTGCTGGCAGCTTGTCCGTCCGCGCCGACGGCAAACTGCTTGGCCAGCGCCGCGGCTTTGCGTTCGTGCACCGATACGTCGCTCAGCACGTCGTCGATGTCATCCGTCGCGGCTGTGGTCGCGGTCTCCGATCGCACCCAGGACAGCGGATCCCAGAACCACGTCGGGGGCTCGTGCGCTACCCGCTGGGGATCGAAGACTCGGACGGTGCCGATCTCGGCGCGGTATGCGCGGGTGATGTCGACGACGTCGCGTTTGTTACTGGTGGTCAGCACCGACCCGATCGCGGCGAGGATCGCCGGAACGACTCGGGAGGTGGTCTTACCGGTTCGCGGGCCCCAGATGTCGACGTGCGTGGATTCGATATCGGCGTACAGCCTGGCGTTCGTTCCGACCATGACACCGAGCGGAACCCCAGGTGGGCAACCCTTCTCGATCGGGGTTCCGAGCCTGTCTGCTGCTGCGCGGCAGGATTTTTCGGTCAACGACCGGACGTCCTTGATGGAGGCGAGGTATTTGGCGGCGTCGTCGACGCGGCTGCGGCCGGCGCGGCGACGCGCGAGGACGACCGCCGCCACCCCGAGCAACACCAGCAGCAGGAGGGTGAAGAACACCGCGACGATGGTGGCACCGGTCGGCCACACCAGATCGCCGGTGTAGAGCTGGGAGACGACCTCGGCGGGGTTCGCCGGCACGTTCTGGTCGGTATCGGACAGGACGCTACCCAGATGCAGAGAGATCGACGCTCCGCCGCCGACGAGTACTGCGGCACTGGCAATTCCGCCCAGTAGCCACGTGGTGGCGGTGTCGTTCGTGGGGTCTTTGACATCGCCGTTCATCGAACGACCGCCATGGCGTGGTCGACGGGGCTGCGGAAGAGGTTTGAGTCGCGAGCAGATACGACTTTCGAGAATCTAGCGGGCATGTTCGGGTCCTCCGGTAGGCACGACTTCCGTCGCGATCCACACCACGCTGAGCGCAGCATCGACCACGGGAATGGACTACCGGGGCTGCCCGCACGACGGACCCGATGGAGCAACTGTACAAAATGGCCGGTCTGAGCGCACGTAGCAAAGGCGGTAGACGTCGTGTGCCCCGCAACGGGCAATGAAGGACACGCCACGGATGGCTGCCCGCGTAGATCATGGGGAAGAGACGGCCTATGTGAATATGCCGTTCGGGAACCACGATTCTCGTGGAGCGCTTGGCGGCGGTAACGCACCTTTATGGGCTGACACCGTCGGTCGATTAAACTAGCTGAGACAGCAGGCGGGGAACTGATCGGAGAACGAGTGTCGGGAATTTCTGAGGACGAGACTCCCCAGCTTGATCTGACCGACCCTGAATTTGCGCTCCTCTGGCCGCGAGAAGTTTTTCTCACCGAGGCCATCGACATGATGAAGTCCGAGGCAAGTCGGCGTTCGTTCCGCGCCGACTACGAGTTTCTACTTTCCGAAGCGTTCGCTGGCTCTGCTCCGGCGAGAGAATACGCCGCTGCCGCAAGTGCTCTGAGCTGGGGTACATCGAGGGTCTTTGGCACCGTTCCCGTAGTTGGCGAGCTCGTCCATCGTGCCGATGAGTTGACCTCACAGACTGCCCGTCGCCCGTACTTTTCTCATCGCCGTAGCCCCTCTCCTGGAAGTACCTCTACTTCGGTGAGCCCGAACTGGGAGGTAGCGAAGGGCCGGTTCAATTCGCTGGTGGCTCGTTGGCAATCCGGTGGATACTTCGGTCAGGAACTACCCGACGGATGCGTCGATGTGGACGATGATCTGACGGAAGAACTGACGGAAAGGCTCGCAGGAATGTACGGCGGGCCGCCACCCCACCTCACGCACAACAGCTCCGCAGAATGGAGCGACGATGACTTTCTCGACCTAGTGGAGTTGCTGCACGACGTCGCTGCACGACCACGGAATCGTCATTACCATGACTACTCGCAGTGTGGCTACCACTACTCGAACCACTCCCTCCGGACGGGACAAATGCTTTACCGCATCCGGGTAAACGAGATTTTCGTCCTCGCCAATCTTCCGTACCGGCTTGCCACCGACGGAGAAGACGTGGGCCGTCTAGTAACCATGACCGACGATGCGCGTGCCGAGCTCCTCCTCAAAGCAGCGGAGCAACCGACGAACTCACTTGCTGATCAAGTCGGCCATGCCATCAGCCTGTACCGATCACGGGCCTCGACGCGCGAGGACAAGATATCTGCGATACGTGAGTTGATGGCTGTTCTCGAACCGGACCGATACACCGTAATGAAAGGCACAGCGGCCGAGAAGGACAATGAAAGTTTGTTTCAGATAGCAAACAAATATGCCATGCGGCACAACAAAACGTCCGAACTGCGTGACTACAGTACGGCTTTTTTGGACTGGATGTTCTGGGCTGCTTTGGCGATGGTCCAGCTCTGCAAGGAGCTGAAGGCGGAGACTTCGAGGCGTTGACTGGTGGTCAACTTACGTTCAACGTCTACCTGTATGCCAGGCTTTCTGAATGGTGTGTGCTACGTCAGCACATTGTTACCGGCTGAGTCAATGGCCAACGCCAAGCTGTGCGTAGACGTGGGTCGGTTTATCGTTGTCCGTATGAGTAAGGCTCGTTCCGCAGTGCCGCAGTGAACAGTTCCTTGGCTTGCTCCGTGTCGTATCCGACGAGTCGTGCAATGAGGGCGGCGGCGTACGAAACAGAACATGCCTTGGCTTCGGAAAATGTTTGTCCATCGAGAGTGATTGTTACGCCATAGCCATCTGCGGCAGTCCAGACGTGATCAAATTCCGAGTGGGTCAAAATGCTGTAGTACCGAGCCACGGCCTTTCCTCCGACTGAGGTCGTCGGCCACGGCGCGAGCGCGATACCAGCGCTCTGAGCTGCTACTGAGTCCATCTCGAGCTGAACAAACGACGTGCCAACCTTGGCTGCAGCCTGAGTAAATCCATTCAATCCCGCCTCGCAGTACGACTCACACGCCTGGACGCGTCGCCCGTCTGCATCTCGTTTAGCTGCTGCGTCACTTGCGATCGATTCGAGATCATCAAAAGGACTGCTCATTCCCCACCCTTAATAGTTCTAGACTTTGCGATGAATATCGTCGACCGCGCTTCTGACTTTGGCCAATGCGCGTACGGCTTCTTTCACTGCCGAGTCGAGGTTGCTGTATTCCCGCGAGTATGCACGGTCGCCAGTGAACCCGCTGCCCAAGTTTCGGAAGTCACTGATCACGCGCTCGGTGTCGCGTTTCGCGCTGTCGAGACTCCGGCTAGCATCTTTGCAGAGCTGCCTAACCTTGTGGATGTCCAGTGCCATACGCGTATCTTTACTCATTAGGACTTGCGCCGCCACCGCTATCGACAATTTCTTCAACCAGGCCGACACCGCACCCGAGTCTCACGCTCGATATCGAAAGTCAGAGACTTTCCAGCCGTTCGGTGTGGTGATGACGGTCGCCCGCCACGGTTCGACTGGCCGCTGTGTCGAGGATCCGTCGGCGTGGAGCACTCGTTGCCGGCATTCGAGGTCGACGATCACCGTCCGCATTCCGGCCGGCGGGGCGGTGGCACCCTCGACCGGCCAGCAGGTGGCGGTGAGGGTGTCTTTCGAGCGGGCCCAGGCGTCCCACTCCCTGTCCGGGCGCAGCTCGGTGGTGCTCTGTGGCCCATCGAGAGTGTCGATCAGGGGTGTGGTGATCCACGGCCGTGCGCGGGCGAGCGCGTCGGCCTTGCTGGCGTCGACGGCGGGTTGCCAGGACAGAATGGCGTTCATCGCTGTCGTCGCAGCGCCGGGGGCATCGAGGCCCGCGGGGTCGAGCGGGTCGATCTGGACGTGTGCGTCGGTGCCTTCGGGGATCGGATCGGAATCGGGTGATCCACCGCAGCCCGCGACAGCGAGTACCGCGACCGCGGTGATGGCCGCAGCGATCAGGAGTCGTCGAGGACGAACCAGGGCGGTGCGAGCGTGGGTGTGGAGCTTCATGAGTTCTGCTTCCTGTACTTGGCTTCGCCGGCGATGATCTTGTCGGCGTACGGGCGGGTCTGAACGACGTAATCGGTGGAACCGGTGGGGAATCCGCCGGAGGAGAGCACGGCTCCTTCGCCGGCGTTGTAGCCGGCGAGGTACAGCTCGGTGGGTCCGTTCGGTGCGGACACGCGACCGTCCGCGATCCCGGCGTCGATGGCCTTGGCGATATCGCACATGTACTGGCCCTGGGCCATGACCGCGTCCCCGATGGAGTTGACGTCGACGCGTCCGTCGCCGTCGTAGTCCTTGCCGTAGGTCGCCCAGGTTCCCGGCATGAACTGGGCGGGCCCACCGGCACCGGTGGAGGAGACGGGAGCGTTTGCGCCGTAGGCGAATCCGTTCTCGGCGTCGAGCTGAGCGGCGATGAGCGAGGGTTTGATCTGCGGGCAGATCCCGCCTGCTTTGCGGATCCACGGTTCGAACTCGGGCGGGACCGATCCGTCGGCGAGATCTTCGCCGAGGCCTCCGCCTGCGACGGTGCAGCCCGGTGTCGTGGCCGCAGCGTTCGATCCCGCTCCGCCACCGCCGGGTAGCTGTCCCCAGACAGTGCCGGCGTCGTCGAAGCCGGAGGCGTCGACGGTGATGTGGACGTGGTTCATGTGGTTTTCGTTGTCCGAGCCGCGGTCCTCCATCAGCGAGGGCTCCTGGCCGGGGAAATGAATGGTCTGACGCCAGATCGCGTACTCGAGGTGGAAGAAGTCCGCGTTGGCCATGACGTAGTCGAGGACTTCGTTGCCGAGCGCGACGCCTTCGCCGGAGGAGTAGTTCGGGATCATCGCGTCGACGGCGCGGCCTTCGGGGTGATCGGTGGCCGCTCCGCCGTTTGCTCGCCACCCGCCGAGGGAGTCGAGCCGGTCTCCGAACTTCATGGCCAGGGCGCGCATCAGCCGTTTGGTGCCGACCTGCAGGTTCGCTTCCGAGCCCATCGATGCCGGTGTCGGTGTCGAGAGGTCACCGCCGCCTGGGGTAGCGCCGGCGAGCTGGTCGACCGGGTCAGCGGGGGCGGCTGGTGCCGGACTCGGCGCAGCGGGCGCTTGTCCCGGTGCCGGGGCGGTTTCGTACTGGGCGAGGGGGTCGATGGCCTGGCCGCCGGCGTGGCCACCGTCCCAGATCTCGAAATGCAGGTGCGGGCCGGTGGATTGGCCGCGGTTGCCGATGGTGGCGATGAGCTGTCCGGCGCGCACGGGTTGGCCGGCGGCGACGGTGAAGGTGTCGATGTGGCCGTAGACGGTGGAGATGGTCTTGCCGTCGATGACGTGGTCGAGCACGACCCACTGCCCGAAGCCGGAGGCGTTGCCGGCGGCGTTGACCGTTCCGTCGGCGGCGGCGTAGATCGGGGTTCCGATCGGGCCGGCGAGGTCGATGCCCTTGTGCATCGACCCCCACCGCTCACCGAAGCCGCTGGTGAACGTCACTTGGGCGGGGTCGACGGGTTTGATGAACGAGCCGGGCGCGGCAAGGAGGTTGCCCTGCGTCTGTCCGGTTGCTCTGCTCCCGGGCATGCAATCGAGTGCCCCGATCGCGGCCTGGTCTTCTTCGTCCTGGGCGAGGAAAGCCATCATCACGACCAGGCTCATCATCACCGCGACGACGGCCGCGAGCACACCCGTCACGGCCGACGAGGAGGAGGAGGACGATGAGGACGCCATCAGCTGGTCGCCGTCCCGAACATCGACCCACTGGTGCGCCTGGCGGAGAGCCGGTGGTTGAGCTCGGCGGCGGCTTCGAGGGCGCGGCGCAGTTCGAGGACCTGCTCGAAATCGGCGCGCGGGCGCCGACCGGAGTCGTTCACCCACCCGCGGACCGTCGTTTCTGCGACGTCGAGGTGCTGGGCGACGACCTTGCAGGCAGCGGTGAACGAGGTTCCCTTCTCGATCGCATCGCAGACGGTGCCGATCGCGGCGTCGCGGGTGTCGTCGTCGACGATCCGGTACTTGCGGCGTTCACCGCCGCCGAAGTCGGTCATCGGGTCACCGCCGCACGGCGCTGCTCTTCGGCGGCCGCGTCGAGCCGCTCGTCGGTGTCGTGGATTCCGGACTTCTTCTCGGCCGGGGTCACCCACACCCGGAACGGGACACCGGGACGGCCGCCCTCACCGAGTTTGAGCAGGAAGTGCCCCATCCCGGAGGGTGGCTGCTTGACCGCTTCGAGTGGTTCGGCGATGCGGTCGGTGTCCTCGACGTGCTCGTGCGGGTCGACGGCGTCGCAGTACCGCGCTTCGCTGTCCTGGTGCACCCATTCCGGTGTCTGGGTGCCGGCGAGGTAGAGCAGCGACCGTGAGCAGTGCTTGCAGCGGATCCGCGCCGCGGTCATCGCGGTCGCGGCCGAACCCAGGTCGGCCGAGTCCGACCAGTTGGTGAGCATCGTCTTCTCCCGCTCGGAGAACTGCATGACCTCCGAGAGGCGGGCGACTTCGCTGCGGGGGATGGGGCCGATGATGCGGGCGCGGGAGCGTTCGAAGAATCCTGTCGCACCGACTTTTTCGAGGTCGGCCACCGAGTGGCTGACCGCGATGACGCCGACGCCTTTGGTGCGCTGGAGGCGTTGGACGCCGTCGAGGCGGTCGACCATCGTCGGACCGCACGAGAGGACCTGCCAGAGCTCGTCCATCAGGATGGAGAACGCCAGGTGTGGGCCGTTGCCGCTGGTGGCGCGTAGGTGCGCTGCGTCGACGGCGGCGAAGCATTCCGACCAGCCCGAGACCAGTACGGCGGCACGCATCAGGGAGTCGCCTTCGGGGACGGCGGACATGTCCAGGCAGGTCGAGGGGTTGTCGATGTCGATCCGGACGGTGGTGTTCGAGTCGAACGTTTCTCCGAACCGGCCTTTGGTGAGCGCGCGTAGGGTCCGGAGCAGTGGTTTGACCTGACCGCGGTATTCCTCGGCGCTGTCCGCGACGACGTCGTTCTGTAGCTCGTCGGGGCAGCTGTCGACGAGGTCGAGCAGGTCCGACAGGCGCGCGGGCCGCTCGACGTCGTGTCCGCGGCCACCGTCCGAGGCGGGTGTGTAGAGCAGGCGGATGCCGGAGTCGATGACTGCTTCTTCGTAGTCCTGCAACGGAGAACGGCGGACGATCTCGCACAGTGCCAGTACGAGGTTGACCTGACGGAAGTGCAGTGCGAACTCGTAGCGGCGTCGCAGGTCCGGATCGATGGTGATGTACCGGGCCAGGGCGACTCCGATCGGGCCGGGGTCGAGGGGGTTCAACGATCCTGTGCCGTAACCGACTTCGTTGACCCCGGTGGTGCAGACCGCTTCGGTGAGCTTGCGGCCGTCGGGCTTGACGTCGCCGGGCCACATCACTCGGATACCGGCGGCGATGTCTCCCAGGGCGATGCGGCGCAGCAGGGTCGATTTCCCGAATCCGTTGAGCGCGATGATGATGCACGCCGGGGCGGTGATCGCGCCGCGTTCTTTCGCGGCGAGCGGTGAGAAGCCGACCGGCGCTCCAGTGGACAGGTGCGGTCCGAGGATGGGTCCGAGGATCGGGGCGGAGGCACCGAAGATCCACGGATACAGCCCCGCGACCTGCTTGGTGGTGCCGCGGTACTCGACCGGCGGCAACACGATGGCCATGCGGCCACTGCTTGCGCCTTTGAATCCGCGTGCGTCGGATTCGGTGAACCGCGCGGTGTCGGTGCCGTCACCGAGCAAGGCCAGGTCGCGGTCCCGGTTGCGACGGTGGTTGGCGTCGCGGTTGAGGCGGGCACGCAGCCAGAAGGCGGTGATACCGGTCGCGGCCGCGCACCGCTGTTCGAGCGCGGCGCGGTCGGCGTCGGACATGACCTTGTACTTGTCGACGCGGGTCGATGCGGGCTTGGGCGGTCGGGCGTGGGTGGTGGGCACCGGGGTGGTCCTCTCGATCGGTCGACGACGCAGCAGTGGTGGCGGGCGGCGTGGATCAGCCGTCGGCCAGGCGCGGCAGGGAGGTGTGTTCGGGTGCGGAGACCCCGACCCCGAGACCGACTGCGAATGCCGCGTCCTGCCAGTAGTTGCTGCGCCGCACCGAGAGCAGGGCCTGGACCGAGACGTCGCGCAGGATGGCATCGATACGGGGAACGTCGGTCGTTTCGGCGGGTCCGGTGACGGTGATCATGACCGCGAAGCGGGTCATGCCGTGCCCGAGGGACTGTTCTTGCTGGGCGAGGTTGGCGGCGCGTTCGTCGTTGACGTCGCTCATGTTGTCCAGGCCGGTGCGTCCGGATCGGCGAGCGCGGGCGTTGCGGTAGTCGCTGGCCGCGACGTCGGCGGCCTCGCCGGCGGGGTGAACGCGGTAGATGATCGTCACCCGCTTGTGCGGCAGTTCGGCGTGCGGGCGGATCAGGCGTTCGAGGACGCGTTCTGTGACAGCGCGTTTCGGCGCGGCCCGCATTTCCCAGGTCACCGACACCGCGCCGTCGTGCAGGTAGCGATCGCGTTTACGGAACGCCGTGCGTGGCCCGCAGTCCGCCCAGTTCAAGCCGGTGCCCTGACCGGAGTAGAGAGCGGCTTCGACGGCTTCGAGGGCCGCGGGATCGTAGGAGCGGCGCACCGTTCCGGCGACCTCGTCGGCGGTCATGGGGGTGCAGATGACCCCGGCAGCGGCTGCGGCGGAGGTGATTTCGGGGAGGCGGCGGGCGATCTCCACGGCTTGCTCGGCGGGGTCCTTGCGGCGCTCGTCGGTCTGGGCCTCGAAAGTGATGGCCAGGCGGGCGGCCATCCGGACGCCGCCTTTGGCGGTGCCGGTGGCTGTTTCGTACATCGACTGGCGTGCGAGCTCGGGGGCGTCGCGGCGAACGCGGCCACGGACGGTCTCCATCAGCACTGTGCCGGTGTCGGGAACGGTTTCGAGTACTGCTGCCACCAACGGGATGTCGGAGACGTCGCCGAATGCGGTGAGCTGCTGTCCCCAGTTGTTCACCGCGCGGTCGAGGTGTTCTTGGTCGAAGTTCTCTCCGCCTTGCGGCTCGGCGGCGAGCTGGACGGTGTAGATGTTCTTGTCGGGCATGTGGATCATCGAGAACGTGCGGCCCGCGGAGTCGATGGCCTCGTAGAGGTCGGTACCGGCGAGCACACCCGGTAGCCGCAACATTCCCCCGGGCACCTTCGAGAAGGCACCGGAGGCGTAGGTGTCTTCACCGCGACGGCTCGAGGTCAAAGCCGAACGCCAGCCGGAGAACCGGCGGTGTCCGCTCTGCCCGTCCTTGTTCATCACCATCGGCACGAGCACCACCGCACCGGCCGCGACGACCAGGCCAGAGGCCATCAACGATCGCGTGAACAGGTATGTGGCGATCATGGCCACGGCCACGCCCATACCGATGATGGTCACTGCGAAGCTCACACCGAACGCGCCGCCCGAACGCGGCAGTCGCCACGCCCCGTAGGTCGTCGGGCGTCTGCTGGCCTCACTCATATCTGGAATCCCCTGTCATCGTCGGTGTTTCCCAAGTTGCGGTCGGCTGCTCCGTCGACGCCGGACCCGAACGAATCCGGGGCCGATCCACCCCCGGCGGCCGGTCCGCCGGCGTCGGTGGCCCGCCCTGCCGTTTCTGCTCCGGAATCGCCTGCACCGGTACCGCTGGGCATCGATCCGTCGCCGCCTCCGCCGTCCGATCCACTGCTGCTCGGTCCTGAGCTGTCACTTCCGCCGCCGCCTCCACCGGAGGGGCCGACACCGAAGGACGCGGGGACCGATCCGGCCGAGCTCGACGGAGCCCATCCCTCGACTGCGCCGCCGCCGGCCGCGCCGCCCGCTGCGCCTCCGGCGGCACCCGCGCCTGCGCTGGCACCACCGGTAGCGGCCATGCCGCCGATCTGGACAGCGGCACCGGTGAGAGCGGCTGCGGCTGCGAGACCGCCTGCACCGCCGGAGGTTTCGGGAAGCAACAGCTTCATCAGAGACGGCAGCACCAGTGCGGTGCAGGCCAGCAGGAGCGCCCCGATAACGGCGGTCATGATGCCGCCGTCGGCTTCCTGCGAGGGTGCCGATTGGGCGAAGAGCATGGCAGAGATCCCGATGACGAACGCGCCGACCGGCTTGAAGAGCAGAAACGCCAGCGTCCAAGCGATCAGGCGGTCGTACGCTCCTGCGCCGATCCGCGTTCCACCCGCGGCGGCGACGATCGGCAGGAACGCCGAGACGACGACGAGCATGCCCATGCGCATGATGAGCAGGAACGCCATCAGCAGACCGCCGAGGATGCCGATCAGTCCGATGACGAACAGCATTGCGATGCCGCCCGATCCGGTGAACACCGTGATACGCACCATCGCCTCGACGAGCTTGGCGGGATCGTCCCCGACGGTGGAGGTGATGAACCAGCTGCTCACCCCGTCCGAAATCCGGGTGCCGATCACCACGAAGAAGCCGATGGAACCGGAAATGATGGTGGCGCGGGCGAGTTGGCGGAATCCTTCCTCCGAGACCTGCCGGATGGCTCCCGATCGGGCGAGGGCGAGCTTGCCGCCGAGCAGGATGATCGAGACGATGAGGAACGCCAGCTGGATGTCGTAGGTGTAGCCGCCGACAGTGGACAGCACGCTCTGGTACGCCTGTTCGTTCTGTCCGGGAATCTCGATCCACCAGCCCAGAGCGAATTTCAGTGCCGCGCCGCCGGCTTCGCCGAAGCTCAGGCCTGCCTTCTCGAACGCACCTTCGGCGACGTTCTTGACGGCGTTGATCGGTGCTGCCGCGACGTCACCTACCGCGTCGAGGCAGCTCGGCGCACCGTCGGTCACGCCCGTCGCATTTGCGATCTCACTGGCTATGGAGACGCCGAGCCCGACGGCGTTCGAGCACGTGGAGGCTGTGGCGGCGTTCTCGACGAATGACGGGTCATCCGGCGGCGGGTCCTGTGCGGCCGCGATGCCGGCGTTACCCGCGACCAGCGCGAAAACAGCAACGAACATGAGCGTGGAGCGCAGCAGGTACGCCAGAAGCGTTCGGGGCGTGTGGGTTACCACCATGTCAGCCACCCCGGCTCGAACGGCGTCTGGTCGGCGGTACCGCCGACGGTGGATCCCTGCGGGGAGTTCAGCGGTCGGACCTGGATGACCCATCCACGGTCCTCGCGCCAGATGAAGTCCGAGAACACGCGCCGGTACTGGGTGGAGCCGTCCTTGAGGGTGGCGGTGTAGCCGAACGAGACGCGGGTGAGGGCGTCGGTGTAGTTCAATTTCAAGGAGGGCAGGGCAACGTATGCGGAACCGTCCGCGACGGACCCGAGAACGCCGGTGGCGTTGTAGCGCTTGGCTTCCGCGATGGTGCCGGTCGGATCGTCGGCCCGACCCGACGCTGCGATCATGTCGATGCGGTCGTTTCCGCCGGTGAAGTAGGCGATGTAGTGCGCCGCAGCCAACGCAGCACCCTGGGGGGTGTGGCTGAATCCTGTTGCCACACCGGAGGAATCGATAGCGGTCGGCCCGTCGGAGGTGGAGAACGGCAGCACCATGTTGCCGTGCACCCGTTGGAGCATCACCCCTTCCGGAGCGGTCTCGGGCGTGCGGCCGGCGGGGGGAGTCTTCTGCTCGAGGACGACCCCGTTCGGGTCTTTCGGGACGTAGACCACCCGGTCGAGGGAATCGAACTCGGGATCGGGCTCGAACAATCCGGCAGTGTCCTGCGGGGTCACCTGCGCCGCGGTGCCGCCGTCGTCGAGGGGGACCAGGGGTGTGTCCTGGTCGCGGGAGAGGACCACCAGGCTCACGGCGAGTCCGGCGAGCATGATGACCACCACCATCCCGACGCCGATCCAACCGACGGTGCCGATGCGCTTGCCTTCCGTCTCGGTCGGTTCCGTTGCAGGCGTGGGATTCTCGTCGTAGTGCGGTTCGGTCATGGCCGGGTTCCTTCCAGGTCGACGATGTCGGCGGGAAGGGCAACCAGATCCTCGACCGGGTTGGTGTCGCTGACCGGGAGAGTGAGCTTCCAGTCATCGCCGGACCAGGTCACCGGGGTCAGGGTCGAGGCCAGCGAGTCGTCGGGAAAGCGCTGAACGATCGAGACATCGGCGGCGTCGGCCGAGTACTCCTCGATCGTGTAGCCGACGATCTCGGGGGCGACGGAGGGATCGATGCCGCTGGTGGAGACCAACGCCCGGTTCCCGGCCCACAGGTCCCGGCCCTGCCCAGGAACGGTCACGGCGGGAAGGATCTCTGCCCATCGTCCGTCGACGGCGGTGGCGAGCTGGACCGATTGGTCGATCGCGGCCAGCGCTGCCCCTTGCGGGGTCTGGGTGTAGCCGGTGAACGGTGCTCCCGGGGACGAGGTCGGGCCATCCACTGCGCCCAGGGGCACCGCAATGCTCCCTGCTGTGGTCCAGGACGCGATATCGGGTGCCCGGTGGATATCGATGCTCGGTGCTGCGGGAGCATCGCTTGGCGGCTCGGTCTCGTCGCTGCCGCAACCGGCCAGCAGGAGGCCGACCGTGATCGCGGTGGCCGCACCGGCGGCCAGGTATCGACGGCCCGTGCGGGGGTGGGTGGCGATGGTCATTGTCCGCCTTTCAGAGGTGGGTTGATGCGTTCGATGTCGTCGACGACGCTGGGGTTGGGCTGCGGATCGTTCGAGACGGTGCCGGTGGAGTCGAGCAGGGCCGCGGCGATACCTCCGGCGGCGACGGCGGCGAGTATCCAGCCGATGACTGCGGCGAAGAACTCCGCCGAGACGGGCGATTCGACACCGGGGGTGTGCTGGTGATCCCAGGCCATGCGGGCACCGACGAAGATGATCTTTCCTACGCAGGCCACCGCGACGAGTCCGAGCATCCACCCGAGAGCGGTGTTGATGTTCTCGACGACATCGGCGGGCATGGCCAGGACAGTCCCGCCGTCGGTGGCCCCGGTCATCCGCCGGCGACGGCGTTGAGGATGGCGTTGGCGCTACCGGAGACGATCGCGCCGACCAGAGCGCCGAGCAGAATCTTCGGGGCTTGGATCGATCCCTGGTTCCACTTCTCCCAGGCCATCTTTCCGCCCGAGAACACGATCGCGGCCATGCAGGCCAGCAGCACTCCCCACAGCAGCCAGTTCAACAGTTTGAGCAGTCCGTTCGCACCGGGCGGGAGTTCGGCGGTGACGTTGAATTCGATGGCCTGGACCGAGAAGTCCTGCACGGCCTGTGCGGTTGCGAGAATCATGGGCGATCATCGAGCCTTTCGTGTCGTATTCGGGGAAGCGGTGAACATCGGTCGCATCAGTGCTGCGGTCCGAAACCGGTTGTGCTGCAAAGGCGCAACGGGGGATTCAAGTGAAGCTGGCAATGAACTGGTAAGCGGCGACGGACGCTACGAAGGCGAGCGCGGATCCGATCAGCCATTTCGTGTTCTCGGCTTCGCGGCCGTCGTCGTGTTTGTAGGTCCACACCATGCGTCCGACTCCGACCGCCAGCGCCGCCACCGAGACGACGCAGAGCGAGAGCAACATCCACCGAAACGTCTGCGAAGGCGGCACCCCGATGGGTGGGGGTTCTATGACTTCGGCCAGCGTCACGGTGCTCCGGGCGACGGTGAGCGCGGCGTTCACGAAGCGACCTGTCCGCTGAACAGCGACGGGATGCGTGCGTGCACGGCGTTGGTCAGGGCGATGCCGACGGTGTGGATATCGGTCGGTAGCGCTGGGTTGGGGGCGGTTGCGTCGGCGGCGAGGGGATGCCAGCGCGGGAGCCGATCCACCGACGCCGAGAGCAAGGTTCGATGCCATCCGATGTGCCAGGACTGCTCGAACGCCCCACCGACGACGTCGCGGTGTTGGCGTATCGGCTTGTCCAAGGTGGGGGCCGATGCAACGGTGATCAACCCGAGGAGCTCCGATCCGGACCCGATCTCCCCTCGCTGGTGCGCGAGAGCGAGATTCTGTGCGGCAGTGAGCGATTTGAAGCTGTCGCGTGCGACGATGACGACGTACGGGGAGACCCGTTCGCGGTCGTCGCCCGGTGGCCACGATCCTTCGCTGTCGGCGGTGAAGGACCAGAACTGTTCGAGGGTGCTCACCCCTGCTTCGCGGGTGGCACCGAGCAGCCACAGCGACGGTGAGATCCACTGTGCCGCTGAGTCGGTGGTGTCGATTATTTCGGTCATGCTTGCTCTCGCTTTCGTTGCTGGTCGGTCTCGAGGTCCGCGGCGGCGAGTGCGAGGGCCAGCGCGGCAGACGCAGCGGTGGACCATGCGGCCGTCGTGGCCGGGGCCACGCGGCGGTGATCGAACAATCCGGGTGCAGCCAGGGCACTGTCGAAGGGCACCTCGACCAATGCGCCGAGAACAGGGCTCAGTCCGGAGCGGACGGCGGTCAGATCGACGCTTCCGGCGGGGATGGTGTGGGAGATGACCACGATGGTGCGCGCGAGCGCATCCGCTCCGTGGGCGGCACGGATGTGCTCGAGGCGTCCTCGTAACCGGGTGAGTGGTTCGGCGCGTGCGATCGCGGTCAGGACGAGCACGGCCTGTCCTCGCAGGCTTGCCACGCGCGGTGCGTCGAGCGCCGTGCCGACGTCGTAGATGCGCGCTGCTTTGCGTGAGGCGAAAATGCTGTCGATCAGGGTCAGGTCGCTGCGGTCCGAGGTAGGTCCGCACACGGTTGCGTTCGAGGTGGTGGCGGCGCTGCTGACGGGTAGGCCGGCGGTGACCGGGGTGTCGAGGGTGTGCGCGGCGGCGCGCTCGAAGAGGTTGCCGCCGTCGGTGGTGGCGTCGGCCACCACGACCGGAAACTTCGGCGTGGTCATGGCGGCCGCGAGCCCGAGGGCGGTGGTGGTCGAGGACGCACCACCGGCGGACGACCCGACCACGATGCAGACCTGCTGCGGCGGTGGGGTTTTGCCCGGGCGGATGGGAACCACGGTGCTCACCGAACCTCCTCGACGTTGCTGATGGCGTAGTTCGCGCCGGTGCGCACGGTGGTGATCCGTGAGGCGATGGCCGATTCGGATCCGGACGGTGTTCGCAGTGCGAGTGCGACGGCATGAACGTCCGGGTTGTCGGTGGCGGCGATCGTCACGCAGTGCTCGGTACCGGCCGGGGTGCGGTCGATGACGGCCTGGATGCGTTCCGGTGGTGCCGGAGAGACCATGAGGGAGGCGACGGCCGTACCGGAGCGCTCCACGTAGTAGGCGTGCTCGAACGCTGCGATGACATCGACCGCGTTTCCGCGTCCCCCGGCGGCGTCGGTGGTCGTGGCGTCGGGGGTGCTGGCAGCTGTGCAGAAGGGAGCGGGGGCGGCGCTGGTGGGCGCGGTGGTGCTCGCTCTCGGTGCGGCGGTCGGGGCAGCCACCACGGTCGAGTTCGTAGGGTCGGGTGCGTCGTCCTGGCCGTTGACGACGACGACGGCACCGATCAGTGCGGCGGCCGCGACGCCGGCAGCAGCGATCCATGTCGGGGAGATCCGTCGACGCGGGCGCGCGGGCGATGGCGGGTGCTGCGATGTCGTGTCGTCGACCGGTGGAGTCGGCGCGGGTGCGGTGCGACGGCGACGAAACCGGCGTTGCGGCTGGTCCATCACGAGGCGGTCGGCCGGGACGTGTGCGGCGACCCAGTACGGAACGGGAACGGTCTCGGGGGCGATGTCGCCGAAATCGTGGTCGGCATCGGCGTAGGCGTGTTCGGTGCCGAGGTCGTGTGCCGGATCGGTTGTGGGGGAATCGTTGTCGCCTACTGCTGGCATCGCCGGTAGCGCAGGTGCGGGGGTCGTCGATGGGTGCACGGCGGAGTCTGCGGCCGGCTGCCACTGCGAGTGGTCGAAGTTTTCCTGGGGGTCAGGGAACAGCATCGTGCTGTCGCGGTGATTGTCGGTCGCCATTGTTTTCTCCTGTGTCCCTGAGACGTTCGATGAGAGCGCGAGGGGTTCGGGTGGAGTGGGAGCTTCGGGAAGGCCGGTTCCGGCCGCGTGCGGGTCGGTCGGAACGCGGCCTTCCCGAAGCAGGTCACTGGGTAGGTCAGGCAGGCACTGCCGGAGCGAGTGGGTTGGACAATCCGGCGGCCGCGAGAGCGTTGTCGATGGCGGCGAAGGCGGGTGCTGCATCGGCCACCGCGGCCTGCACCACAGGCGTTGCGTCGGCAACAGCCGCTTGCACCGCGGGGGTCGCGTCGGCCACAGCGGCATCGACGGTGTCGAGTGCCTGCTGGCCACCGGCGATCTGTGTCGTGACGAATCCGCGTGCGGTGTCGACAGGGTTGTCCGGAACGGTCCAGACCGGGGCGGCCTGCTCGATGACCGGGGCTGGTGCGGGAGCCGGTACGACCGGTGCCGGAGCGGGTGCCGGTGCGGGTGCCGGTGCGGGTGCCGGTGCGGGCTGCGGGAAGTCCGGCAGTTCGATCTTCTGCGGCTCGCCGAGATCGCCTGCACCGTAGGTCGTTCCGAGCGCAACGCCCGTAGCGAGACCGACTGCGCCGCCGAGAGCGGCCGAGGGCACACCTACGACCACTGCACCGATGGCAGCTCCCGCGGCAGTCCCGGCGACGCCGGTGGTGATCGGTGCGATGCCGGGGGCGATCGGGATCAGCCCGCCGGCGAGAGCGCCGCCGATACCGCCGATGGTTCCGCCGCCGAGAGCGCCGACCGCAGCTCCAGGTGTTCCGGCGGCGATAGCGCCGGTGACCAGGCCCGCGCCGCCTGCGGCGATCTGAGCAGCACCGAGGCGCTGGGCGCGGTCGGTCGGGACACCGATCGAGCGCCAGAAGTCGGTCACCTGCGCTTCGATGACGGCCGTGGAGTTGTTGGTGCGGTCACGGTCCTGGTCGGAGAGCCAGCTGGGCTGATCGGCGTAGAAGTCACCGATCTTGACCGTCTTGTCCGGGGCCGCGATCGGTGCGGTGGGGTCCTCGATAGCGGTCGGGCCGTGGAGGGTGTTCACGTTTAACGGAGCGGCGGGTTCAGCCGGTGCGGCCGGTTCTGCAGGCTCGACCGTGGTACCGGAGTTGTCCGAGGTCGTCGCCGTGCCGCTGTTGGTGCTGGTGGAGTCGTTGTCGTAGTACGCGTCCCAGGTCTTCCATTCGGTCTGGTCGTACTGCGCGGGCGGTGCAACCCAGTAGACACGCTTTTCGGGCTGCGGTGCGGGGGCGGTCAGTTCACCCTGTGTGGACGGTGCATCGGAGGTCAACGGGCCCTGGGTCGACGGGGCTGCGGTGGTGATGTCGCCCTGGGTTGCCGGGGCGTCTCCTGGTGCGGCCGATGCGGTGCCGTAGCAGAACACGGCCATGACCGATGCTGCGGTCGTGGCGGTGGCGATTCGGGTCAGTGACCGGGTGGGAATCTTGTGAGTGCCCATGAAGAAGTGGACCTTTCGTGTAGGTGGAGCTATTGGACGGGGCTTGCGGCCGGAATCGAGGTGACGGTTCCGGACGTGGTGGAGGGACGAGTCGAGGGCGTCGCCGTGGTAGTGCCGGCCGAGGTTGTGGGCGTTGCGGTGCGTGTCGTGGTGGAGCTCGACGGAGACGATGACGTCGACGTCGTATCGGTGGAACTGTCACCGAAGTCGGCTGCGGCGGCCGCGAGCCAGTCCGCGACGAACTGTGTCGTCGATTCGCCCTGTGGAGTCGCCGCCGCAGTGCCGTAACCGGTATGTGCGGCAATGGTGTTGGCGTAGGAGGTCAACGCTGCGAGGTCGAACAGGTCCTTGTTGGCCGTCACTTCGTTCTTGACGACGTCGAATGCCTGCTGCACTACCCGCTTCGATGTCGCAGGCGGGACGAGCTCTATGACGGCCTTGGCGGTCTTGGCTGCGATCACCGCGAATGCCGCTGCAGGATTGGACAATCCGGCGGCGGAGACTTCGGCGATGGTCTGCGGTGTGATGACCTTCTTCGCCACCGACACCACGGCATTGACCGCAACGAGACCGACCTTGGTCAGCGCTGCGATCGCTTCCTGCCCGGTCGGAGGTGTTGCCTTCGGGTCCGAGGCTTCGGCGAACCGTTGTGAGAGCGACTTCTTCGGTGCGATCGAGAGGTTCTCGAGGGAGTTCTTCGGGACCGAGACGTCTTCGTTGATGACGTCGACCGCGACGCCGAACGATGTCGAGGCCAACGCCATGCCGATGGACGACACGGCGCGGAACGGGTCACCACCGACCTCTGCCTGGCCGGCGACATTGGTGACCGCCCGCGCGATCGGTGCGTTCGCGGGTGCATCGCACGCGAGGTCGCCGGTCTGGCACATCGACGCCACCCGCCCGCTGAGCGATCCGTAGCTCGAGACGACGTCGCTGGCCGGGCCGATTCCCGAGCCGGCGGGTGCAGGGGCGGAGACCGGGGGAAGTTCGGCGACATGATTTCCGGACGAGCCGGGGGCTGGTGAGGGGTCGTCGCTACTGCTGCCAGGGAAGACAGGCGACCCGGCACCTCTGGTCGGCGAACCGAACAGCGCGCCGACCGCAACTTTGTCTGCGGGGATTGCGCTGGTGCCCGCGCCGACCGCCTCGAGGAAATTCGAGGCGGCGTGCGCACCCTGGCTGTAGCCGACGACGGCCAATCGGGTTGACGGGCAGCTCGAGATGACTTTCTCGGCAGCAGCTTCGAGGTTGGCTGCAGCTTCCTCCACCGAGACCGTGTAGGGCTGCTTCCCGCCAGGGACGGCACCGCCGAACGCAGCCGGGTACGGCACATACGCCCGATCCAGGGACGACCCAACGACCCGAGCCGCCTCGAGCGCAGGGCCGAGGACCGTTCCGAGCATTCCGGTGTCGGCCTTGATCGGTGCGTCCGGCGAGGACTGTCCGGTTCCCTGGACGGCGAGGGTGTAGAGGGCGGGGCAGTCGGTGACCAGTTCGTCGAGCCACGGCTGATCGGGGCTGGCTGAGGCCGTCGGCGGCGACACCAACAGGTGTGCCGCGCTGACCGACAGCGTGCACGCTGCGACGGCCATCATCGCGGCGATGGATCTGAAACGAGTTCTGTCGGACAATATTTCGACTCCTGTCAAAACCGAGAGAAACGTGGGCTGTGACGTCGACGACGCCGGAACGTGAAACTTCGGTGCGGCTTTCTGGTGGGTGTCAGGTCGATCGACAAACGCAGGCACCCACCGGCATGGTTGGAGAAGCGGTCAGCCCAGCAGGCCAATCCAGAACCAGAGCTGCGAGAAAATCCACGGCATCGGGCGTATTCCTTTCTGGCAGTGGAGGTCTAGGAATTCGGTGGATGTCCCGGCGGGTCGCGCAGCGCTGAACATGATGAAATGCGCTCGCTGCGCGACCCTCGCGCCGGTCCACCACCAAGTAAGGGGCTACGCGGAGGCCTCAGTGCAGTGAGTCCGCCGCGTAGACCCTCGCGACTGATCGCCTTTTCAGGCACCAGTCGAGATTGGGGGATTAGGCCACGTGGCTGAGAAGTGGAGAACGTGAGAGTGGTTCCAGGAACGCCGCATCGGCGTCAGTCCATTCACCGATCACCGAGCCCGTCTCTTCGCAGATCAGCCTGTGGTGGCTGTGGTGGGGCACGGCTGGGAGCGAACACACGGCCAGGCCCGCAACACGGTCGTTGACAGAGGTGCAGAGGGCGATGCCGGGACTGCAGGTGGAGCCCGGATGTAACGTTCGCGGTTGCGCGACAGATGTCATATGTGTCTCCGATCCGATTGCGGTTCTGCTAGATCCGCATAGGCTGGGAGGGCCTCTGCGGATACAAGTTGAGCCCGATATTGGGGCTTTGTTCTGTGGGTGGAGGGGACTCCGGATGCGTTTCGGGACGACCAATCACGGCGCATCTGGAGTCTGCTAATTCGAGTTACTTTGTGCCAGTTGGGCTCTCGCTTTCTATGGCGTATCAGCGATGTATAGACGCTGCGGTTGATGCGGTGTGCGCCTGTAAGCCGAATCTTGCTCTGTCGACGCCCAGGGGTGAACCGTTGTGCGTTGTCTAAACAACTGGTTCTATACACTAGCAGCGAAACATGCTTTATGTGCTACCGAATTGGGGCAAGTGGCATCGTGTCCTCTCGTGAGGTTCCATCGGTGAGGCGTCGGTTGCGTGGTTTCGCACCCGACAAGCTGCGGGCACGACGAATTGAACTCAAACTGAGTGGTGCCGAGGTTGCACGCGTTCTCGGCGTCGCTGTGACGACGTACTCACAGTGGGAACGAGGCCAGTCCCATCCCCGTATAGACACTCTTGCTCGATGCGCTAAGGAATTCGGCAGTGAGATCAGCGACTTCGTCTCAGTGCCGGAGGACGAGGAGTACCTCGGTGATCTGCGAATATCCAGGGGGCTGACCCAGGGGATGCTCGCGAGTGAAATCGGCGTCAGTAGCCAGTACATCGGGGCGCTCGAGCGCGGGCAGAGCAAGCTGAGCGCGCCGGCCGCCCGCCAGATAGCGGAAGCGCTGGGGTACCCGACGCAACGGGTCAGCGAGGCATACGAGCGTGTGCGGAAGCGGCCACGGGGCGAGCCGGCCTGACTGGGAACTTGACTCTGGATCGACATTCTGGCTCCAAGACGCGTGCTTGTTAGCCACGTGAAATGTGTTCCACGTGGTGCTCAAAGGCTGCGTCTGAGGGCCATGCGGCCGACAGGAAGTCTTCAACTCTTCGGGAGAGTGGAAGATGCCGAGGGCGAAGCTATCACGATCTGTCAGGGAGTGGGAACCTCGAGCGGCTGGTCGGAAGGTTGTAGCGCGGGGAGCACCGCGAGGACCAGACGGTCACCAAGTTGTCCGGGGTAGGGCCGTAGCTCGAGTCGGGTTTGCTGCCACTTCCAGCCGGCCACGTCGCCGTCGTCAATTGCACGGATGCGTACATCAGCTGACACGGGAGCCGTATCGTGGGTCCACTTTTCTAGAGCATCTGACAGTGTCGTCCGGTCGTCGTCGTGCAACACGCCGCAGCCGCTTGTGAGATCACGCCATTTCACCCAGGTTGGAGCTTCGGGTAACCACATCGTCAAAATCCCGGTTCGGCCGTCAAATACAGCGATGCGTGTTCCACCGCTCTCGAGTCCGCTCGGCATTCCCAGCTCAGCCAATGTCGGTTTGTCGGGTTCCGTGGTGTCTGTCACGTCGTGCCATAGCAGCCTGAGGCCGACGTTGGGAGGGTCAGTTCTCCCCCTGCCCCAGCAATGCCAACGCATGATTCGGCCATCTGCGTGGAGAACGGACATTGGGCCTTCCCACTTCTGACCGTGTGTAGGGACCAGCGCCTGGGCGAACAATTCCTCGGACCCATCGAATTTGACGGCCTTGGCGTTGTACTCCGCCGGTGTTCGTTCAGGTACGTGATCGGCAGCAGAGACGCCGGACATCATGGAAGCCTCGACTGTCTGCTCAATGACGGTGCGTTCGAGTAGCCAGGCTATTCCGGAAACGGTGCGCACAGGGTCGGGTTCGACCTCCCGGTCCCCCACCCAGACCTGTATGCCGTGGGTTTCCCCTGACGGCCCAAGAACTGGTACTGCGCGAATGCGAGCTTCACGCCGACGGCCTTTGAAGATCACATCTTGCTCGGCGCAAGAACTGCGTGTGAGTTCCAGAAAACCATGCAGATCGAACTCAGGACCAGGTGACAAGCGATCAATTTTGGTCCAATCTCGGACCTTCCCCCCAGTACTGATGACTGTCATCTGTTCTGGAACCAGGGTTTCCACCAGGTGCCAGCTGTTCACGATGTCCACAGGTTCCCCTTCCTGATCGACCTAGACAGACGACGGTACAGTCACGACCGCCGCGAAACAGAAAGTCTGACGCCATGTGGCCTCATTGTCACTGCTTCGCGCACGTCGAGCTGGTAATCGGGGTCTGCACGAATCTCGTACCGACGAGCTATGGACGCCAACGCAAGCACCGCCTCGTGTAGGGCGAATTGGCGGCCGATACACGCTCTCAGACCAGTGCCCCAAGGCTTGTATAAGCGGCGGTTGCTGTCGCTGGCCTGCCCTGTGGCGAACCTGTCCGGGTCGAAAGTGTGTGCCTCTGGCCCCCACTCCGGTGAGCGGTGCAGCTGTGGAAGGAGAACAAAAACCCATCCCTCGGGCACCTCATACCCGCCCAGCTTAGTTGCTCCGCGCTCACGTGCCTTGCGGAAGTAACCGGGTGCAGCGGGCCACAGGCGGAGAGTTTCGTCGACCACATGTCGTGTCCGTCGCAGCTTGGGCACGTTCTCGAACTCGATGTCGGTGCCATCAGGAGTGACGGCGTCGACTTCGGCCCGTATCCGCTGCATCTCATCGGGTCGGGTGCTCAGGAAATGCAACGCAAAGGCGATGGTTGACGCTGTTGTCTCGTTCCCCGCGATCAAGAAAGTGATGATCTGATTGCGGATGTTCTCCAGTGTCAGTCTGTCGCCCGTATGGGGGTCGGGCGTGTTGAGCATATGTTCGAGCAGATCCGGAGACGTTTTGCTGGAGTCAGGCTGGGCCATTCGCTGTTCGATCAGCGAGTCGACAGTGTGGCGTATGTACTGGAGGTCCTCATCATGCTGCCTCGTCGCTCGTCGACCTAGGACAGAGCGGATGATCGGCACATCGTTCGATGACTTGTTGACAAATTGAAGGACGCGAGCGATGGCGTCCGCAAAGGGTACGGGCTGGCGAAACGAGCCGAAATCATGCGACAGGGCGCAACGCCCGATCACGTCGAAGGTCAGTTTGGAGCACTCGTCGTAGGCGTCTACCGGACCCGATCCGCTATCCCACGAGGTCAGAAGTTCGTTCACTGACTCCTGCATGGCTTCGTGGTAACCGCGCATGGCCCCTTTGCTGAACGCCGGCCCTAACACGGCATGCGCGCGATGCCAGTTCGGCTCTGAGTTGAACGCGGTGAACAGACCGTCTTCGCCGATGGCGCGTAGCTTTCGATGTGGCAGGGCCAGAAATTTGGCCCAGTACTCCTCGTCGTTGACTTCCGCGACAAGCTCCGGTTCCGAGACCACGACGAGTCGGTGGCCAAGAATCTTGCGTTCGTAGATCCCCCCGAGTTCATCGGCCATTGCCATCTCTTTTTGAACTGGCTTGGTGGTATCGAGGCCAAGGATGTCTCCGGCAAACGGCAGTCGGTAGCGCGGGTGAGGCAGGGCCTTTGAGATGGTTTGGGCGATCTCCATGCCAGATAGTGTCCCCCACCTCCGCAGACACTGGTCGACGGCCATTATCTGACCACGCTGGGAGTGCTGACCGGGCAACGCGTGGAGACCGTTTGAATGACAAAGGTGTAATTCCTGGTGACATTCTCGGCGTGTCACCCACACCTCAAGGTGATTCTGCATCAGGATGGGGCGCAGGTTGGGAACGTACTTAGCCAGTCAGAAGGAGGCGCGTCATGCCGATGCCCAGTAAGGGTGACCGGAAACCATTGACCGTCAGACTCCCGTCGGAGCTGATCAAGTCCTTAGAGGCGCAGCGCAGTTCGGCTGGTGCGACCTCCCTCAGCCAGTACGTTTCGGATCTGCTGGCAATTGCGAGTGATCGGGAAGATCTTGCCCTTGAGCTCAATCGCCATCGTGACCAGGGGGTGCTACCTCTGACTGCGTAGAAAAATTCAGCCCGCCGGCTACCGGTGGGTTCGTAAAACTGCATCTGCGCAGCGCCTTACAAACGAAAAACCCCCGGCGTGCAGGCCGAGGGTCTTCGAAGTAAGAGAAACGAGCTACTAACTCGATTCTCGGTGTTGCGCATCCCCACGAAAGGGACTGTCTTGCTGGACAGGTCTCAGGGTACATCGTGCCCTGAAGTAGGTACAAGATTGAATGCTCGTGTCGTCCGTCCGGATGTTACGGCGGACCGGCTATGGCATCGATTCGCACCGGCCATTGCTGCTCGCCGATCGATGAGGCTCTACGACCCGACGACGGGCAAATACGTGTCGGCAGGGCCGTTGACGGTCAAAAGACCAGCATTGCCATCGGCTGTGCCGCTGTTCTCACGCGGGCGCGCCGGCATCGTTGCCCTGGACTTCGACACCAAACATCACGGCCACGCCGCCGTTGTCGCCGACGTGACGCGCCTGCTGGCCTGGTTGACCGAATGCGGTGGCCGCGCAGTAGTCGACGAATCGACCAGCGGCGGCCGACACGTACTCGTACCGCTGGCACCGGGAAAAACAGTCACCGCCCACGAGTTGCGTCCGTTGTTGCGCCTTCTCTCAGCACGGCTTCCCACCTTGGACATCACACCGATGACCAACGACTCCACCGGCTGCATCACCGTGCCAGGCTCGCACTGCAAAGAAGGTGGCTACCGCACCCTCGTCGACCTCGACCCGGCTACAGCGTCCGACATCCTGACCGTCGGGTCCGATGCCGGCACACTCCAGCGGCTCGAAGCCTTGCTCGGAGGAACGGGTCGATCGGCCTTAAGCCCCATCGACGCCCACGTCCGAGCCGAGACGTCGGCTGAACGGGTCCTCGGCAGCGGCGATGACGCCCGGTTGCATCCGCGTTTCTGCCGCTCCAGTCCGCCGCCGCGCTGCGTCCGCGACTTCGCCAGCAGCGGCCGCATCAATACCCGCCGCTGGCCCTCACGCTCGGAAGCACGCCAGTCCGTCATCACCCACGCAGTCCTCTCCGGTGCCAGCGCTGCCGACATCCTCACCCGCGTCACCGAACCTGCTTGGGCGGGTGTGCGGTCCGCGTACGCCCGCTACGCCGAACCCGAACGCGCCATCCGCCGCGATACTGCCCGTGCCCTCGACTGGGCCGCATCGGCACTCCCCGACCCAGTCCGGGATACCGGGCACAAGCAAAAGCACACAGGGGGCACCCACGATCCGATACTTCGTTTGTGGCTTACCCACGCCCAAACCTGGGTCGCTTCCGAGTTCCTTCACCGACGAGATCGCTGGACTACCCATGCAGTCGTTCAAGCACTGTCGTGGGCTGCAGCAGTGTCAGGGCAGATGGTCGAAGGGGTTCCCACTGTCGGTGTCGGTGGGAGGTCACTGTCCATCGCCGCTGGCATGCTTCCTGAATCAACGGTGTGGTCAGTTCTGGAGCGATTGCGGGATATGGAGGGCTCACCGCTGTTGCTGATTGAGCGCGGGGTGGGCCAGAATCCGGATCGGTATGCGTTGGTGCCCACGCCCGCGGGGCGAGCGGCGGTAATGGACACCGTGGCAGGGCCAGTAGAGGTGGAGTCTGTACACCCGGCGTGGAGTGTCATCGGATGGCGTCACCGCGTCCTCTACGACGCTGTGGTCGCCGCAGCGGAGCCTCTAACTCCGGACGAGTTGTTCACCGCCATCGGGGTCGGACGCACCAGCGGGTACGAGGCGTTGCTGGATCTGCGCATTGCCGGCCTGCTCACGGTCGAGAACGCCCACATCGGTGTCGGGCCGGTCGACCTCGACGACATCGGCCATCGTCACGGGCTTACGTCGGCCGTTCGTGCCCGCATCGTGCGCCACCGCGCCGAACGCATTGTTTGGCGAGAATGGCTCGCAGCTCGGGAGGACGCACGCACCCCGGCGGAACCGGATCGGTCGGTGTTCACAATTGCTGATGATCACCCGGCCGACCCACCGGACCACGACTACATCCTGGCCGTGATGAACACAGGACCACCAGACCCGCTCTGACGAACTGTATTTCACAGTCCACCACCTGGGGAAGACGCGGGCACGCCGGTCTGGATTTGCATCGCTCGCCCACCGCGAAGTTGGATGCTGCAACGCCGGACTTAACTGGATTCACATACCGCCGCCGCTGTGTGATGCCGGGCTGCGTGAGCGGGCGACGTGCTCGATGTCGACCCAGTCGACGTCCTTGGTCGTTGGGGTCAGATGACCGGTGCGTTGGGTTGACGGCGGATGAAGTCAGCCATCCCTGGGACGGTGAAGGCAACCAGGCCGCGCGGGCGGGAGACCATATGAGTCCCTTGCGTATGCAGGAGCGGGGCAACGAGTTGGGGTCCGATCGCTGTGTTCGACGGTGGGAGTCGCGTTGCGCCGAATCTCAAGCCCAACGTGTCAGGTGCTACCAGCTCTGTCGGATGAGCCAAGGAGGTGCAGGGTGCGTTCGAGGAGTTGCTCGATGCGGTCCTCGACGTCATCGACCATGTCCGGTACATCGGCCAGCGCCGTGTGGGCGCGACGACGTGCCTCGACACCCGATCGGTAGTACCGGGAGTCGAGGTCTGCAGAGACCGGCTCCGGCGCGGCGCTCGGGTCACGCCGATCGGTACCGTCGGACGGTCTGATGACGGGGCGACGTGGGGTGTGCAGCGGAGAAACGCCGGCGCGGTGCCTGGCGATCACCGCGCCGACCTCTGCTGCGGTCATCGCCGTGACCGGCAAGGGAAGGTGGCCCCACCGATCGATCGGCACCGCGACCGGACCGCGACGCTGCGGCAACCCGGTCATATCGGGAAAAGTATTGCGCTGCAGATGTTCTGCCAGCAGCGTCGTCGAGGGATAGCGCTCGGAAAACTGCAGGACCGTGTGCCATCGATCCCATATCGTGGCCGGCTCGACACCGGTGGTGCCGTTGGGGGCGATGCTGACTCGGTGGCGGCCGCCGATCCACACCCCGTCGCCGTCTGTGGTGATGTCTGTGCGGTCAAGTTCTGCAATTGCCCTGTGGGACAAACCCGCTCCGGCAAGAACGAGAAGAACGGCGTCGCGGCGGCCGAACAGTGCAGCTGTCGATCCGGAGATCGGTAGTCCGGCCGCGATCGCCTGGTTCTGCTCGGCACGCCGAAAAGTTCTGTCGCTACGTGCTGAGTCCAGTGCGATCCGAATCGACGTGACTCGCCCGGGAGCGGGCTGGCCGGCGTCGAGGTGAGCGCGGTTAATAGCGGAGACCCGGCGCAATTGGACCGCGTCGCCGGCGGGGTTTTCAGCGAGGAACTGCGCCAGCGTGATCGGCGACGCGGGTAGCGCCTCGACGTCGGCCGCAGCGCACCAATCGACGAACAGCGACCACTGATAGCTGTATCCACTCACCGTGCTGCCTCTCGGTGTCACAGGTGTGACGCTACCGGCTGAGGCCGACCGGATCAGACAGAGTTTGCCGCAGGTCGCTCGCCGCGAACCTTGGGCGTACGCGCGCGGACGGCTATCAATATCGACGATCGATGGCGCAGTATCACCGCTGATAGTGGCGTGGCCGAACGAGGGAGCACACAGCCTGCATAGCGTGAGTGCCGGGAGCCGATGCCAGGACCGGCACGTAAACATGTTCATGCGCAGGAATGATCTCGGCTTCAAGCTGGCCATGACAGCACTCGCCCAGCGCTCGCACCGACACGGTGATCATGGTCGACACTCCTCGCTGGGCAGGCGGCCGACTGCATGCTGGGCGGGCTTCCGGTCACGTGCCCGCGGTGGACGTCAACGTGTACCGCGCATCGAGAGACAGCTACAACATCAGCGTTGGAACCAACCATGGTGTGGTCGGCCAAGGTACAAGGTCCACCCAAACACAAACCAACAATCCGGCCCTCGCCGAAGTGGTCAAAGCCATCAGTCAGATACGCAATGCAGCGAGGCAGATCGACGACGACGAAGAACGATCCGACGCGGAACGAGCAATTGCCGATGTGGAAAGCGCAGTAACACAAAGCGATCCAGATGTTGCGACCGTCCACGGCCGGTTGCGCATGCTGCGCCGCATCGGTTCCGCTATTGGAGGTGCCTTCCTGACAGCAGTCACCTCCGAGAGCACCCAGCTAGCTTTCAACTCCGCAGGGTTCGGGGGCTAAAAGAACCCGGCAGACCTAGCAGCCGAAAGAGTGTCAAACGCTTCGCGCACTACAATCGGACTATGAGCTGGGACTGGGTGGGCCCCCTCGGCGGGGTCATCGGCGCGACCAGCGGCCTTATTGGCGGCTCTGCAGGCATCTGGGGCGGATACCGAGCAAGAGCAACAGACAACCGGGTCAAAGAGATCGACGCGAGAGCACAGGAGCGCAGCGATGTCGCGTGGGCCTGCGATTGGATCTCCGATCGTCCGGAGGAGCCGATTTGGCGGATCAAGAACATTGGCGCAGACACCGCTCACAACGTCGAAATCGTACTTCATGCGAATGACCCAACACACGAGCGTCCACGCCGCGTAAAGGTGGCCAGGGCCGACCCCGGCGCGGGAATTGACTTCGACCTGGCCCAAGAGTGGGCCGCAGAGCGGGTCCGCTACGACCAGGACTTCGAGTCAGGGACCGAAGACCCACAATTCCTTCATATCCCGCCGACAACGAGGGTGACCGTCACCGCCCGTATCCTCTGGACATCCGAATTGGGAACACCCCACCAGCAAGAACACCCCCAATCTAATTCAAGCTAGCTGAGCACCTCCTGCCCGAGGTGTTTGGGCTTCAGCCCCGCTTCGGGGATTAACTCAACAGACACTCCACACATCACCATCAGACAGGGTCTCGATGCCTCCGGTAGCTCATGTTCTCAACGCAGCACCTCACCCCCGCGTCCTGCTGTGGCTTGAGGACCGATATTTCGGTCCTACTGAGCTACTCGATGCAGCGCCACTCCCGCCTCAATGGGTGGATGTGATTGACCAACGACCCGGCACCTATAAGTTCATCAATGACTTAGATGAGGTAGATCTTACAGAGTGGGATGCCATAGTCACCGACAGTCCACTTATTCAGTACTTTCGAAGTTCTGCGCCTTCGAGTGGCCCAAGATTCAGGCAGCACATCCCCAAGAACCTCTTTGTCTTCCACATCTTTCGCCCCAGTAAAACGGCGTATACCAAAGTTGTCGATAACATCACAGATGCGAGCGGGAACAACAGATGGTTGCAGATCAGGTCGGTTCCTGGGTCGCAGATTTCAGCCGGAACAGTGGATCTAGACCCTTACACTGACCAGCTCCGCGACGCACTCTTGCTGGTCGCTTCCACACGGGACGAACAGATCGGCGCAACACTGCAATTGACAGCAGACGCCCATGACAGCCACCCCACCATCGAAGTGTTGGCGTTCGGACCATCGAACGTGATGCTCGCAGGCCGCTACCGCCATATCGACGGCGGCGCGGTTTGGTTCGTTCCCGAGGACATCACCGACTTCACGCCGTGGTGGGATGCAGCTCTTCGACACTGGCACACCATCGACAGCGACAAGTTCCCGGATCTCCCGGGGTGGGTCGAAAGCTACGACTGGCTCACATACGAGGAACGATCTGCGGTCGACGCGATAGCTGACGAAGAAGAACGGTTCGCCGCTGTCCAGTCGGAACACAGACAACGTATGGAAGACCTGCAAAGTAAGGCCGCAAACGCCACGGACAGTCACATGAAGGCACTGCTGACAGCGACCGGAGCAGAGTTGCAGAACGCAGTACGCGACGTTCTATGCGAATTCGGTTACGACGTCCTCGACATGGACAAAAAGTACCCCGCTCGCGAACCACGAGAAGACTATCGAATTACCGATCCTGACCTGCATGAATGGCTCGCCATCGGTGATGCAACGGGAATCGCAAGAGGGGCGAAGTCAGCCAAGGTCATGGCGCTGGCGCGGTACGCTGCCCACTTCGAACGCGAGGAAAAACCCCCGTTCATTCCGCGTCAGTGGTTGCTAGTCAATCGGATGATTGCACACGACCCCACCGCTCGGGGAGCGCACATCTACCGGGACGACGACCGAGAACAGCTCACCGCAGCACCAGGCCTCGCCATCGATACGCCCGCACTATTCATCCTTCATCGAGCCATGCGTAACGCCCAGATCACCGGGAAGCAGATACGAGCCTTCCTACGCGAACGAGCGGGCGAATTAACAATCCAAGATGCGTCCACATGGATCGAAAACCCCGAGGTCTAATTCGGGTCGAATCGTCGCGTGGGCGCAGAACGCTGACCTTTTAGTGGGGCCACAGCAGCAGGTTACTAAGCTATCGCTATTCTGATGTCTCGAATTATGACAAGTTCACTTTAGAGAAAAGGAATTTCTCACCATGGCAAAGCAATATGAGTACTCAGTTGATCGACGACATCGACGGTTCGGTCATCGACGACGAATCAGGCGAAACTATCGATTTCGCGGTTAGCGGTGTCGAATACGTGATCGACCTCAAAACGAAGAACACTACGGAGTTTCACCGCAAACTCGACTACTATATCGAGCACGCCACGCGGGTGGGTGGGTGGCCGCAAGCGCAAGCCGTCGTCGGCCGCTCCATCGATGGCGACGGTTTCGTCTTCTGTTCCGAAGAGCGATCCCGCTCAGACGCGCGCCATCCGTCAGTGGGCCGCTGACGAAGGCTACGAGATCAGCGATCGCGGTCGAATCCCGGAGAGCATCGTCGAGGCGTTCGACGCGGCTCACTAGGACGCCACGCGGGCTCAACAGCTACAGGTGTGGCGGCGATGAATTAAGGTTGGCTTTGTGTCTAGAGGAAGGGGACGCCGGTCGAAGAAGCGCGAGCCACGGTCAAGCCGTAGTTCGAGCCCTGTAAAACAACTCAGAGCAGCAGCTAATAGCGACGCCAGGAATCGGCACCTCCGGTACGCGCAAGCGTTGCTAGATGCAGGGGTGAGTGTCCGGCATGGAACTAGTGGCGATAGGGACACCGTTGAATCCCTTGTCCGTATGTACATCGACGGCATGTCTACTTGGTCTCTCGATGAAGACCTGAACGGTGTCTTGGTCTCAGTGGATAGGGACGAATCTGTCCTCGGCGTTTTGGTGGCCAGCGCCGAACAGTATGCACGCGGCAACGTGCTCTACGTACAGCATCTTGTCGTCGTACCTGAGGCCCGTGGACGGGGAGTTGGGACGGTCTCGCTCGGTATGGTGGAACAGCTACTGCCTGGGACCCCTTTGGCTATGATCTGGGGTCAGTGTGAGCCCAGCGCAACGGGATTCTACGAGCGTGCGGGGTTCACGGTGTTGGCACCGGGTGAACCGTTTCCGTTCTTGATGTCGGACTCGCCGTCTGTCATTGTGAATAGCAATCCAACCTACAACTGCTGGTTCTACCGGTAGCCACGACTTCATCTCCCTAAGCCCAGGACTGCGACGATTGGCCGGCGGCGAGGTCGACAAACATTGCGGCGCACAGTTCACGTTCATCTGGGTCCCTCGGGTGTCGATGGAATGACGACCCAGGCCCACAGCCAGCAGGTTTATCTCTAATTTAAAGTGCCAGAACGACGCGCGAGGGGTCGCAGACCGTGGACCACAGCGGTTGAAGAATGGAATACAGAACTAGGTGACCAGCCGGCCCAGCTGTTGCTTAGGCAGTCGCCTTTTGGCTGTGGCACAGCATGATCGGGTTCTACAACCCGATGTCGGTCACAGCATTGCCTACAAGAGGCGCGTGTTCGCGCCGGTACACCTCGACAGAGTCGAGGCTGGCGTGACCCGTCTGCCGCGCAATAGCAGATCCGTCGGCACCGTTACGGGTGCCTTGAGTGACGAAGCCAGCGCGCAGCGAGTGCCCACCGAGCTTCGCCAGCGCGGTCGGGTCGAATCCTGCGTGTTCAGCGCGGCGGCGGATGGTTTGGTGGATCGCAGCTCCGGACAGCGCGGTGGCACCGAGGTTGCCGTTTTTGGCAACGGCCCGGAGCAGCGGTGAGCGGGCGGCTGTGCGCGGTACTCCCCCAGGGCATACGTGTCTGTCGAACGGTTCCCGCTTACGAAGGAGCCGGATCACTGATGGCCTGCCGCTGACATCGAATGCGGCGACAACTTGGATCCAGCGGACGTAGGCGCAGGGTGGGCAGGTCTCGTGGCTTTCGGTGTACGGCAACGCCTTCACTGCTCCGCTGCCTTCTTGATCGGTCTTCGACTTCCGCAGCCGGATATGGAGTCCGTCGTGCCGGTGCACGGTCACGTCCCCACAGACGAGCTCCGAGAGTTCGCTGCGCCGGAATGCGCCGGCGAACCCGAGCAGGAGAATCGCTGAATCCCGGCGCTCGAGCACCTCGTCCGCCCAACCCCGGCAACGTTCGCGGGCCGTCCCGACAAGAAGCTTAATGTCGTCGACCAACAACGGATCCCGCGGTTTGCGAGGTCGGTCCCCCGCCGCGGCGTACTCCCGCCGGATCCCGGACAGGGTCGCAGTCACCAGTTCGTGCGCGGACGGAGATAGATGCCCGGTCGTCCGGTGCTGATGGTTGATCGCGGCGATCCACGTTCCGAAGGTGGCGACGGCGTATGCCCGTTCCCCTCCTTCGGTGCGGGTGTCGGCGGCGTCGACGAGGTAGGCGGCGACGGTGACCGGGTGGGCCGGCAACGTCACGTGACCATTCGACTCGCACCAGCTGGTGAAGCGTCTCCACGCCGCCGCGTAGGTCTTACGCGTTCCCTCCGATCGGGAGGATTGCACAGCGGTCGCGATCCGCTTCGCGACGGCGGGCGGGATCTCCGGCTCGACGGCCATCGGCCTGCCCGTGCCCGAAATGCCTGCGGAACGGGTCTCCGCAGGTGTTCGGCCCGGTCGGTAGTCCATATCTACAGTTTAGCGCAGGTCACCGACATGTCTGCAGAGCAAAACCGTGCTGATCTGGTCTTTTGACCTAAACGGCGCGGAAAATGCAATTTACATTGCTTAAATCTAGAAAAATATTGGTGACTATCAGATGTCGCTTCGCGCCGCGTTTTTCACCAGCGGGAATGCGAGGTGACGCGGGTATGTCATTGGGCTGAGCTGGGGCCCAATCTTGATCTGCTCGGTTGTTGACCTCGGTAGGTGTGATTGAGAGCCACGTACAACTCACAGCTTGAGCTGCAGAAAGGGTGTGTCAGCGTCTCATGCCGAGAGTGTTGGCGGACTGTGCTGACAGCCGCACCTATCGGCGCACGGGTGTTCGGGCGTCGCTAACACCTTCTCCCTGCGGTTTGTCCGCATCGGCCATCAGTGACGCTCGACGCACCGACTGGTTAGGTTGTCGTATCGACGGTTGTGACCTCTGCTTGGGGTGGCCCATCAATTCGTACCTGGCGTCGGTCCAAGTTCTGTAGGACGCACAGTGTCACGTGACGAAACCGACTGCCTGCCCTGGGCGGCACGATCCCTGCTTGATCCTGACTTGGTCGTCGAGCGTGAGACTACGTTCTGGCTGAAGTGTAAGGCGGGGATACGCCGGGTTAGTCCCATGTGTAAGCCCATACGTATGGCTGTATGGACAGCTAGAGGGCGGGCCTGGTAATGGGAGGTGCAAAGATGGTTTGTACCTGGCGGTTAAGTACTCGGTGTACTTCCCGCAGATGGTTTGCCGACGTGGACGGCCATCCGCCGCTCCCCTTGCGCGGTGTCATTTGACGCGTTCGCCGTCTAAAGCAGCCATGCCTGTGACTTGCTCGGTTCATCCGTTTTGGGTCGGGCTACTGCGCCTGTCGCGTTGAGGCCCGACTGCATACTGGTTGTCGGGATGCCTGTTCGAATCTTTCGCTGGTCGGTTCCTCGACCTGACGAATTGCATAGTCGCTGGTAGGTCACGAGGTGTGTCGGGGTACACGAATTGTCGATGTTGTCAGGGCAAACCTGGATCAAAGCCTTGTGGATTTGGCGGTGCTTGCTCTGCGTTTCATGGCTACTGCCGAGGTCTGGCCCTGATGAGCGGGAGTCGCGAGGCGCTACATGGGCGCGCCAAATGAGGGCGGAATGCCATATGGTTCATGCCGCTCGCTCCGTCCGGTCTGCCCTGTATACGCTACTGTGACGGTGGCTCAAGAGTATGGATGTCGGCAGTTCCTGGCGCTGTGCTAGTCGTGCAATGGCCGCTCCTAGCTGCAGGTATGCTTGCAACTATCGCGTAGGCCCTTCCTAAGGCCATAGCTAAGACCATACATAAGACCATATAGCAGGGTTGGTCGCGGACCATTAGTAAGGCCGAATAAAACGCGGCTGCACGATCCGTAAAGTAGGCAGGGTAAAAGGCGTCATGACCGGTCTTTTGCATCGCCGCATGTAAGCGCATAGTGCGGGTCGCATAAAAAGTGTTGTGTAGAGCTCTAAAACGGAGCGTACAGAAGGTCGTGCAGAGAGCCGCCCACGTCTCCATTGGTATAACTGGTGATACGACCTCAGACAAGCGCGTAACTCAGAACTTAATCCTGGCCCTATGCCAGGCTTGTTAAACAACTATTTTACTAGTTGCCGTACGGACAGGTTGTAGGGCTGCTAGCCAGGCTTGTTTTAGAGCTGTTCGGGACGACTGATGCCATGCGTGCTAGGCAGCCATGTGACCGGTCGGTGCGCTGAGCGTGTCGGAGGCGGTGTCTATAGCCCTTATGCGGTACTTTGAGCGTGTGACGACGACGGGAACTGCACGATCGGTATTGGTCGCCAATCAAAAAGGTGGTGTTGGCAAGAGTTCGATTGTCTCAGCCGTGGCGGGAATGGTTGCTGCTGCTGGCCGTCGTGTGCTCGTGGTCGACGCAGACCAGCAGGCCAACGTGACATCTTCAGACCTGGGCGTGGATGGCGACAAGGGGCGAGGTCTGAGCATGGCGTTGCAATTCGCTCAGCCTCTTACGCCGATTCGCGACGCACGCCCAAACTTGGACGTGATCCCCGGTGGGCCGGCTCTCGCCGTAGTTGCGTCCGTTGCCGCAACCGCCCAGCAGACAGGAATTGATCTGCGGGGGAACTTAACTCAGACGCTGAACGACTTGTGTGACGCCGAAGGTTACGACTTGGTGCTTATCGATTCGGGTCCAGGTGACGCGCCCCTGCTCGAAGCTCTGCTTGGTACGGCCCGGTACTTACTCGTCCCCACAAAGGACGACGATGCCAGCCTTTCAGGAGTTGAGTTGCTTGCAGCCAGGTACCTCAGAGCCCGTAAAGCCGGCTCTGAGATACAGCTGCTGGGGGTTGTGCTCTTTGACACGAACCCCCGTGCGACAGCTCGTAATCGTGAGGTGTTCGATCAAGTCCACGACCTTTTGGAAGGTAGTGGTGCAGATCCGTTCGAGACCTTCATTCGATCCGACCGAGCCGCGGCCGTCGATCTGCGAACACGTCACCTCACTCCGCTGGAGTTAGTCGACGTAGCCGAATCTGATCAAAAGAATCGTCTACAGCGCCTCCGCATTAAAGGAAAAGCTGCAGAGCGGTTGTGGTCGAGGGATCCCTCGGGTCTGGCGTCTGACTACCAAGCTTTGACACGAGAGATCCTGAGCCGCGTATCCACCGCGGAACGTAGCCGGACCAAAGGCGGTGTCGCATGAGCGCGAGGAAGCGGCGCGCCGCGTTTGATCCGAACGCCCTGAACGATCTAGACGACGTCTTGCCACCCTTGAATCTGGTCGGCGATGCCGCAGCGGCGAGCTCGGTCGGAGAAGATGCTGCGGATGCTCCTGAAGCAGAGACCGCTGGTGCTACCGTTGATCGGTCTAGAGCCTCTGAGACCCTTACCGCTGAAGCGCCGCCACAGCCTCGATCTGTGGCGCTGGATGAAGAGCCTTCGTCCAAGCGTTCAGGTCAGATCGAAGCGGCAACAACCGAGTTCGACGAAAAGCAAAGTTCTGCTCGCCGAGCGGACGCGCGTCGGAAGTCTGCTCGACGAGATGCGTCGATCGGCGCAAATCGCGTCGCACCGCCAGAAGTCGCGCTGCCGGAAGAAATTTACAGTGCCCTTCGCTCACTCACCCTTGAGGAGCGCAGCGTAGATCCGACGACGGCCCGTTCCTACGGGCAGGTTGTGCTCGACGCTGTGGAGCAACACGCGGACGAGTTGCAGGCCCACTGGGAACGATCTGCAGCTACTTCCAGCGGCGGGCTTTTCAAACGGGCGGAGGCCGGACGGCCGATACGCCGCCGACACAACGCACCCCGTGCACGGGTGCCGCTCGCCGGAGTGATCAACGCTGACGCGGCGGTACTTGACCAGCTGGCCAGTGACTGGGGCGCGGGGAGTAGAAGCGCTCTTGTCGAGCAAGCGTTGCGGTTATACCTGCGCGTGGACTAGTTGCAGCGACGAGCAAGACCTGAACATCGAGCTCGAACCGGTACGTATTTGAGCGCTCCGAACCCCCACGCTCGGTAAGCTATTCGTCGCAGAGTGTCCCGTGCGTCGTTGTGCTCTCCAGTTCGGATTGCCTTTCCCCGGAACTTCCTATCCGAAGATCGGTTGGCGTCTACGTGACTGGTTGGTGCGAACGCTGTCCTGGCTGAAGGTAGCCGTGTAGAGGCCGCAGGTCAGAGATGGAGAAGGAACGACGAAGCCAGCGATCGGTGCCGTCGTATCGGGGAATGAAAGACGTTCGTCCGTGGACGGCTCGCCTATTGTCGACAAGGATCATCTCCTGCGGCTGCAACGCAACACCGACAAGGTTGTCGATCATGACCTTTCTAAGGTGGAAATAGGCTTCCGACGCCGCTGGCGTCATTGGTTCGGTTGCGTTGAAGTCCACGACTAGATCCGGTACTTCTCCGTTCCCGGTGAGGATTGCGTGTGGAAGAGTCCACTGCTCTCGTGTGGGGTCGTCGACAAAGGAAGTACTGAATTTTGTCCGAAAGTTGCATCGGCGCAGTTCGGCGACTGCGGCTGCGTCGAGGTGAGGCAGGACATCCCCGACACCGCTAGTGACTGTCGCCGCTAGGTTGTCGTGGTCGCCGCGGAGGCAGTGCAGACTGAGAAAATGCGGTGGGTTTGGATGGAACCCGTCCTCCGTATGCAGCTCAAGGAGAACACAACCGCTGTTTTCTTGCCGAGTCTCGGATCCGCGTCGAGGTACGACATTTTGAATGAGGTGCCCTGACTTTTCGTCACTGTAGGAGACCGAGCGTCCCATCACTGACATCACCATGAGCTGAACGAGGCTCGACGTTGGTACTGATCTCCAATCCTCGGAATCGTCTGCCTCGGGGGTGACCGGGACAATTCCCGTGGGCATGCCACGTAGGAGTAGCGTTCCCCAGCTGTTGCTGTGATCGCGGAATTCGATCAGCTTCTCGGTGACATGAGTCGGAAGAGCTGATAGGGCGGCAACCTCTATGTCTCGTAGCAGGATAGGCGAGTGCAGGCTGCGATGGCTGTGCAGAGTGGCCAGGTGGGCGGCCGCCTGTTCAATACGGAATGCGTCAGCGGGGCCGACGTTGACTGCGTGCTCACGAATGTCGGTGTACGCCAGGGCAGCCGAGCCAATGCTGCTGGAGGGGTTCATTGTGGTCATCTGAGTGTCCTCTGCGTGCGAGAGTGCGCTTGTCACTGGGTGATACGGCGGGAGAATCGAAACAGTGAGGATGGGGCGAACCCGTTCCATGTCTTTCCGGCACCAATAGAGGTGGCGAATCGGACGAACTCCACCGGTCGGAGTGCGGTGGCAGCCATTTGTCCGGGCAGTGTTCGGGTGATGTTGTGCACGTCGACTGCAACGGTCTTGCGCAGGCGACCTCCCCCCACGATGACGTTGACCATGTGTACTGCGAGGGCACCGAACTGAGTTGCGGCCTCGGCAAGTTGCGGGACGCTGTAGTCAGCGGTCGCCATCCCACACCGCAGTTCCCGGTACATCTCAGCGGGAATGTGCCGGCGGGGCGCAATCCGGAAAATGACTTCCCATATCGACAGCTGGGACGCTTCCTCGGGCGTCACCTCACCTGCGAAAATCTCAGAGAGGGAACGGTAGTCGAAGTATTGCGCTGTAAGCATTCCCGCCATGTCCCACGCCGTGATCACCGGCTTGCGGGCCGCCAATGCAGCTATGTGGAGGGCGATCTTGGCTTCGAGGCCACTGGAAGTGGTCACGTCGACACCGTCGATGATCACGTCTGCTTCTGCGACGAGGTCCCCGACGTTGTCGACGGTGATACCACTGGTGTGGGCGACGCATTCAGCATGTGGATTGATGCGAGTGATTGTCTCAGCCGCGAAGTTTGCCTTGTTGTGGCCGAGCGCGTCGACGAAAGCGTGCTGTCGATTCAGGTTGTTCAGCTCGTACTCCCCAACGTCGGCGAGGGAGAAATACTGGTAACCCATGCGTGTGAGCGGCTGGATGGTTGCACCGCCGATAGACCCACACCCTGCAACGAGAATTCGAGTCTTACTGATTCGATGCTGCAGCGATGCCGAGATGAGGCCGCGGTTACGAGTGGTCAGGCCGCTGTAGAACTCTTCTCTGGTGAGCACTGTCGCGGCCGAGAAGGTTGCCGTGTCGCCGACCGGTGACGGCTTGGTGGTGGCGGTGGTCATCGTGTGACTCCTTCTCTTCGTTCGGACAGTTTCAGGCGCAGGCTTGTGGGGTCGCCGGATCGGAGGATGGACTCAAGTAGATCGAGAGTGTCGTCGAGCGTGCCTGCCTCATCGGTGAGAACGAACGGATAGGAGCGTTCGTTCTGGTCCCACATCGGGGCGAAAAGATCGTCGTCGGCCGGCGGCACTGGCGTGGTCTCATGGAGCACCTGCACGCTGAAGCCCAGAAGTCGAAGTTGAGAGATTGCCCCGTTCAGCTTGCCGTCCCCAACTATGGCTGCGTTTTGATTCGAGTGGAGGAATTGTGCGCACCCCCGGCCCCATGCGTAGTACACCCACCAGGGGACGGACGCGCCCGCGCTCGAGCGGGGCATCGCATAGTCGCGGATCAGCCGTTTGCCTTCGCGAACTCGGGCGCGCGGATCGAGGTGGTCGGCAAGATCAATGTTGTAGTCGCGCTCGACTACGAACCTCTGATGGGCCGAACTATCGAGGTCGATGCCCGGATTGTCGCGGCTATCAGCGAGAGTCCCGTAGCCCCTAAGTATCTGAGTATCGGACTCGATCACCAATGTGTGGAGATCTTGCTGCGCATGGGCCTGCGTATACGGTTCGTTCACCAAGTTGAGGTTGTCCGCCAGCTCGGTGTTGACCCATCTACGGGCGCGGTACTGGCGATATCGGAACGTGTAGATCATGTGAAGGTCGAACGCTGAAAGCTTCTCGCCGGCAACCGTGACGACCCGTAGGCCCTCAGGAGAGGTTGTATCGATTTGACGTTGTCCGGCACTGTCTGGGGCAACGATTTCTGGACTCAGAACGACCGGGCCCGTCGAGGGGATAGTAGTCATAGATAAGCGACTTGCTCGCTAGCACCGAATAGCTCCCCGGTGATGACCAAGGCGAGAGCTTCCGGGCTACCTTCGTAGATTCGCGGCCCGTACGCATCGCGCAGCACGCGGTCCATTCCGTCTTCACGCTGGAAGGCTTGGGCACCGATCAGCGACATAGCAGCATCCGCGTTGTCGATCGCCGCGCGGTCGGCAACTAGTTTGGCTACCGCCGGCTCGTAAGCTGGAGTGGGGATTTCGTTGTCGGATTTGACTGCCGCGTCGATGTAGAGGGCGCGAGAAGCTGACACCCGGGCAGCCATGTCGGCAAACTTCCGTGCAGACATTTGATGTTCATAAAGGCGGGCACCACTCTGTAGGCGCTGGCTGGACCAGTCGATGGCGCGTTGCAGAGCGTGGCGGGCGATGCCGGTGGAGATCGACGCGCAAGTCACCCTGGTGATGTTTCCGATGGCGACGTTGAGGTCCCAGCCTCCGAGCTCGTCGCCAAGAATGTTCTCGGCCGGTACGCGTGCACCGTCGAAGATGAGTTCGCCTGCGGGAGCGGTACGGTACCCGACCTTGTCGTGCACCTCGCCCCGTATCACTGCCGGCTGTTCGAGGTCGGTGACGAAACAGGTCATTCCGGTTGATCCTGGGTGACCGTCGATGTTGGCCATTACTGTGGCGTAGGTAGCAACCGGCGCGTTGGTGATGTACCGCTTGGTTCCTGTCAGTAGGTACGAATCACCCTCCCTGACTGCAGTAGTCATCGATTGTGCGTACGGCGCGTTCTGAGGAAGAACAAGGTCGGTTCCGTTGAGCTTTTCGGCGACAGCGTTGCATGCGAGGACCGGGGCAGGGCCTAGAAATTTTGTCAGGTAGCGCTCTTGCAGCTCCGTGTTTCCGCAGATCAGCAGCGGTGTTTGGAACAGGCCCGTTGCACCGAAGACGAGCGCCATTCCAGGGTCTGCGGCTGCGAGTTCTTCGAGTGCGAAGGCAACGGCGAGGTTACTCAAACCATGGCCACCGAGTTCCTGGGGCATTGCCATGCGAAGTAGTCCGATTGCATGCCCTTGTTCCACGATATCCCAAGCAAGATCACCTTTCTCGATCGCGTCGCGATGTGCTGCCCCGGGAGCGATCACGTCGTGCGCAAACTCGCTGATGGTTGCGAGGGTTGCTCTCTCGTCAGCGCGTAGCAGCGGATGGTCGTGCGACGGAGCAATTACGGGGCTCAGGGGTGTAGCGAGGGCGGCAGTCATAGGGTCTCCGTCTGGATTGAGGTGTACAGCGAGAGGGCGAATTAGGACTGCTGGCGAAGCTGGCCGAGTCCTTGAAGGGCTTGTCCGATGGCGAACGTCGTCATGATTGGCCCAAGAACGTGGACGCGGCGCGATGTGACGGCTCGTAGAAAGCTCAGATCGCCTGTGGCTAGCGCCGACAGCGTCTCCTGGTCCAAACGGAAGGTGTGGGTGGCTTGCTCATCCGTGAGCTCACCATCAGGGTTGATGGCGAAGGGCTCGTGTCCTGCAAACTCGAATCGAACTGTGGTGGCGATAGCTTTCCATGCGTCACTGTTGGCCGTCGCCGTCGCGATCGCCTCGGCCGTGATGAGGGGGGAGTGAGTTGTCGCTGTTGCCATGGGGCGTCCTATCCGTAGTGGGTGTCGCCGACGCCATGGAACGCGAGATTTTGTACCACTTCAACGTAATTAAGTTACTTACAAGTAAGTGACGGCTACTCCCAACTATCGGCTGAGATTCCGCACCCGCTCCGACGTGCTTCGAGCTCTGTCGGCTTGATTCTTCTAGCGGATCGATCAATCAATTCCGTTGCCAGGCAGTCAAAATGACGTTTCACGGCAGCTGCATCGTCATTAGTATTGGCGGAGCGAGCGGCAAAGGCTTTGTGCATATTTTCTTGGATTTGACCGATCAACGATCATCAATCGATGTGAGGGGAATCACCAATTGACCTCTTCCCTGCCTGATTTTCCATATCATCGCGCCGCGATTTGCCGTCGGTCTCGACCGCTTGCAAGTACGTCTCGCGCCGGTCCCTCGGCGTCCATCAGCTCTACAGCACCACCGGGGGCGTAAGCGACTTCAAAGGTGACAATTTGGCAAACATCGCCGTGATGCTATGCGAAGGTAACTATGTAGTGGTTACAATCTTGCTTGCTGCCGCAGTGCTCTGTATGTACGAGCAGAAGGAGCGGTGGGGGTGAGCGGCCGCGCATGAGACAAGGGGCCCTATGTAACCGGTGCGTTCGCCCGACTGGCAACAGATTTCTTACTCGGACTCTCCAGGGGGAACACAATGACTGCTGCCTACCAATGCCCAGCGCGTCCTGTGCTGGACCGAATTGGCGAGCGATGGACAATGCTCACTCTTCGCGAGATCGACAGAGGCGCAGTCCGATTCAAGGAAATCAAGGACAATCTCGACGGGATTTCCGCGAAAGTGCTGTCAGAGACTCTCTTGAGGTTGGAGCGTGACGGTCTCATTGAGCGCGCTGCGTGCAACGGCAGGACCCAGACGATTACTTACACGCTCACTGAAGTTGGGGGCAGCTTGCTCGTGCTCGGTCGCACCATCGTCGAATGGTCGTACAAGTACGGGCCGGAAATTTTTAGCGCCCGTCGAGATTTTGACGAGATGGCCTCGGATGTGATCCTTGCGCGCCTACCGCGTCCTCGAAGCGAATCGAGATCAGTGGCTGAATGCTGCGGTAAGCGCGCTTACGATCCGGTCGCGTGAAGGTGCGCGCTGATTTTGCAGACTGGCAACTTGCTCGAGGTTGGTCACTACTCCCGGTAGAAGTCCGCACGGCAAGATCTGCGAAAACCCGTCGAGGTCAATGTCCACGTTCAACGCAAATCCGTGTCGCGTGATGCGATCGCTGACGCGCATGCCGATTGAGGCGACCTTTTGTTTTCCGTTGGGAGTCCACACCCCACCGCGATCTGCGTCGAGTCCTAGTTCGCTATGTCCTCGCACGTCGAGTCCAGTACGACGGACTGCTTCAGCTACCTGATTGCATACGGCTGCTACGAAGTCGACTGGCCCAAGGGCTCCGACGGAGGCGATGACGTATCCCACGATCTGGCCTGGGCCGTGGAAGGATGCCAGTCCGCCACGATCCGACTTCACGACATCGAGCGTTGCGGTGGCGGGAGGGAGCTCATCTAGGCCGGGACCGCGGCGGGTTGTGGTGATCGTAGGCGGATGACTGAGCAGATAGAGCGTATCCAACTCCACACCCGTGCGCCGATCCTCGTGCCATTGCAGCATCTGTCGCATTGCTGACCGGTATGGAAGTTCGCCGAGATTCTCTACCCGCATCGGTGCGAGCGCGCGCGGGGTCGGGGTCGGGGTTGTCACTTAGTTACTGGACTTGAGTCACGACATCGGTATCAACTGTGCCGAGGATGCCGGTTAAGGTCTGTGCGATGGTTTGTACTGTTTTGAGGGCCTCACGGTCCTCGTCGGTGTATTGATCTTGTATGAGTGCGCGATCGTTCACCGGGGTGCCTCCATAGTGTGATGGTCGGTCACAGCTTGGAAAGCTGCAGCGACGCGAATCGCGTCTCGATCACGTCCACGTCGGGCAATGAGGCTCATGGAGAGCGGCATGCCGTTCGAATCCAGACCAATGGGCAGTGTTACGACGGGGTGGCCGGTGACGCTCCACGCTGTCGTGTGCATCGAGGGCAAATAGCTCGCGGGATTGAGTGGGTTTATATGGTCGATCAGCGGAGCGCCCACATGGTTGGTAGCGGCGAGAACGACGTCAACACCGTTGACGTCGAAGAGAGCATCGACTGCAGCCATGAGTACTCGCTGCAGCCTCCGGGCCCGCAGGTAATCGGCCGATGAGATCGAGGATCCGGCCGAGAAGACCCATCGAGCTCCGCGGCCGTACTGCTTCCAATGATTGGAGAGGGTGTCTCGGTGGATTTCGTGTGCTTCGGCGAGCATCAGCACATTTCCGACCACGTTGAGTAACGGATACTGAGGAAGCGCTAGTTCCACGGTATCCAGTTCAAGGTCATTCATAACGTTCCCGGTCTGCGAATACAGGAGGCCGTGTAGCGGATCGATTCCGTCGTCTGCGAACGGGTCCAGATTGAGGCGGCCGATTCGGAGTCCACCCGGGCTCTCGGTTGCGGCAGATGCGTAGCTCCGATCCCCGCCCGTGTCAGTCGAATTGGGCTGCGCCATGACATCGAGGAGCCGAGCGCACAGATCAACGGACCTCGCGATGGGGCCAACGGTGTCCATGGATGGTGCGAGCGGGTATATCCCGTCAGTTGATACCAATCCGAACGTTGGCTTGATGGCGGTGGCCCCTGTGTACGCTGCCGGGATTCGTAGGCTACCGGTGGTGTCAGTACCGATCGCTGCGGTAAAGCAGTCGGTCATGACGCCTACCCCGGAGCCAGAGCTGGAGCCGCCCGCCCAGCGAGCTGGGTTCCATGGATTTCGACTCGTGATGACATCTGGAACCCCCAGGGCGTATTCCATGGTTGTGGTCTTTCCTACCACCACTGCACCCGCCGCCTTGAGTCGCGAAACTGCGGTACTTTCCGGTTGATTTCGAGGCCATGGGGAGAGCTCTACTTTGCTTCCCGCCGCGGTCCGCGCGGTGGACTCGAAGATGATGTCTTTGACACCGAGGGTGACACCAGCGAGCGGTCCGGTCGTTCCCTGGGCCTCCTCGCGGGCGATGTCATAGAACGAGGTCGCGAATACGCCGAGATCTTCGGCATGTTCCCTGGCCATTGCTTCTGCATGCTCGACGGCTGAGACCGCTGCTGACGACTCAATTGTGTACTCGGTAGTGGACATACTCAGCCTGCCTTCGGTCGAGTCAGGGAACGGAGTGCGACTGCGACGACCAAACCGGCTGCGGCGGCGAGTGCAACGGCCAGGAAGCCTGCTCCCACTCCGTCCAATGTTGTCTGCGATGAGGTATCGCCGTTCGCGCGGATCACTGCCGCCATCACGGTGCCCACCACAGCGATTCCTAGGGCACCGCCGGTCTGGTTGAAGGTATTGAGAAGTCCCGATCCCACGCCCGAGTCCTTGAGTTCCACGTGGCTGGCCCCAACTCCGTACAGCGGCACGAAGGCGCTGGGTAGGCCGGCACCGATCAACGCCAGAAGCGCAATCGTTGCCGGGATGGTGTCGAGGCCGGAAGCGAGAACGCCCGCTCCGATAAGTTGTGCTCCCACACCGGCGATGTACGTGCGTACCGGCCCCTGAGATGCGATGAATTTCGGAAGTATCAATGCGACGAGCAACGACGCCAGGCCCATGGGAAGCAAGCTCAGGCCTGCGAGCAACGGGCTCATACCGTGCACGTCTTGAAAATAGAGACTCCCGAGGTACGAGCTGCTGATCATGACCGCCGCAGCAAGCATCAAGCCAATACTGGCGGCAAGGTACGTCCGGATTCGGAGTAGATATAGAGGGAGGAGCGGGTCCGTCGATCGTGCTTCGACAAAACCAATAGCACCCAAGATCACTACGGCGGCCGCAAAGAAAATCCACACGCGTGGCTCGCTGAGACCGTTTTGAAGTTCGATCAGGGCGTAGGTCAGAGCGGCGAGCCCGATGCTGACGAGGGCCGCCGTGGGGATACGAAGTGAACGTCCGGTGGTCGCGCGTAGCGGCAACAAGACTCGGTACGCAGCGATGCCTGCGGCTACTGCGAACACAACATTGATCAGAAATACCCAACGCCAGCTCAGCAGATCGACAATAACGCCGCCGAGCACAACACCGAGGGTTGCGCCGAGCACCCCGAGGCCGCTCCACGCAGTCAAAGCAACGCGCCGATTGCCTGGTTCGGTGTAGGTACTGATCACAATCGACAGCGCGGCGGAGGACAGTACTGCGGCGCTTGCACCTTGCAAGATCCGGCCCGAGATCAGGAGGGGGGCCGCGGTCGCGAGTCCGCACCAGATACTGGTCAACGCGAACAGGGTGAGCCCGGTGACGAAGGCTCGCCTGCGTCCGAGAACATCGGCTAGGCGCCCGCCGAACAGTAAGAGGCTGCCGTACATCAACACGTAGCCGCTGATGACCCATTGCAGGGCGGCTGTGCTCGTCGTCAAATCCCGCCCGATGCTTGGGATTGCGACGTTGACCACCGTGGCGTCGAGCATGACCATCAGTTGGGCGATGCCGACTACGGCCATAGGTGCCCAGCTGGGGGTTGTTGTGTCAGTGCCAGATTCGACCGATCCGGCCTGATTTGCACTGTGGGGAGAGGTTGCGCGAGTCATGTGAGCTCCTTTCGCTGTGAACTGTAATGCATGCGCATGCATTATTGCTAGTGAGGTGCGGTAGCCTGGAAGGCGTGGAAGACAACACCTCGCTGGCAGACCGTTGGCTTGCCCTCGTTCGTGCATGCGAAGCCTCGACGGCGAAAATTGAGCGAGTACTGGCCCGCGATCACCATCTGTGCGTCAGCGCCTACCAAATAATGGAAAAGATGAACGAGGCCGGAACGTGGGTGAGGGTCCCGGACCTGACCCACACGGTCTCTCGCAGCCAGCCGCAGATTTCACGACTTGTTACTCAAATGCTCGACGCCGGGTACATCGACCGCGAGCGTGACCCCAGCGACGCGCGAGGATCCCGAATCCGCCTGAATGCCAACGGCGAGCATGCATTCAGGAAAGCTGCCGCAACGGTGGACACCGAGTTGCGGCAGGTGGTCGACGAAGACCAACTCCTCACGCCGTTTCTGGGCACCAGGTCGCTAGCCAGAGACACGATTGGGCATTGACCAAGCCGCGCGACGAGTAAGTGGGTGACGTAAACGAACGTTTCTATCACCCCTGTCTCCAGCACCACCGCAGGTCCGCAGGCGCATTTCATCTGCGGCGTCGCCGAGCTCGGGCGCGGTGGATCATCGAAGGGGTGGACGCAGCGAACGCCGCGCGAGCGTCGACACTCGGGTCGTCGATCCGTCCCGGTCAGACGTCGTCGTGATTCAGCGATGTCGACAGAGCGCGGTGCGCGTCGACCTGGGCGAGCAGGGTGTGTGCCTTGTCGGCGGCGACGTCGACCGCATCGACGCCGGCGACCCACCGCAACGGCGGCTGCGGCGAATCGGTCAGTTCGATCAGGGCTGCGGCCAACTTGGCGGGGTCCCCGGGTCGCTGACCGTTCATCCCCTTCCACGCGTCGATGGTCGCTGCGGTGCGGTCGGCGTAGTCGTCGAGGGACAACTCGGGCCAAATGGTCGAGGACCCCTCGACGAGCAGCTCGGTCCGGAAGAAGCCGGGCTCGACGATGGTGGTGCCGATGCCGTACGGGGCGAGGTCGAACCGGAGCGACTCCATCCACCCCTCGACGGCGAACTTCGACGCGCAGTAAGCGGCGACGAACTCCTGCCCGACCAGCCCGGCTGTCGAACTGAGGGTGACGATGTGACCGCTGCGCTGCGAGCGCATCACCGGAAGCACCGCGCGGGTGACGGTGGTGGGGCCGACCCACATCAATGGGGGCCAGGACGACCTCGTTTGCGCGGTCCGGCCACGTGCCGCGTTGGGCAGTGAGTGCCAGATTGCAACCTCGACGATAGTCGCCACGACGAAAAGGCTAGTGGCCGGGCGACCGCCGCTGACTGTTATTGAATCTTTCCCAAGTTGCCGATACTCCAGCCGCTTACTTCGCTAAGTCTGCCTCGCCAGAGAGGGAACGTAACCTGAGTAGTTCCATTTTCGATCACGCTGGCCGATCGCAGGTGCACATAGGCTGGGAGAGGTGGGGAAAGGAAGGGTTTGTCATCTTCCTGATTTTGGCTGTAAACGCTGGAAAAAATATCAAAATATTGCGCTAAAGCAGCAGGCCCTTCCCCGGCTTCGGTCAGTACCACCTTTTGCTTGTCAAGGTAACTCTCCCCTGAAATCATGAGGCCCGAAAGGACTGTTCCTCTGACGTGTAGCGTGACGCCGAGTTCCGTTCCCGTAGAGCGGTTGATGAGTTCAACCAGTCCCGCCAGCATGAAGTCTTGTTCCGGCGGCGGAATTGGGGTCTCCTCATTGGAGATCGCGTCCTGGTATTTGTCCGTCGGTTTTGTCATCGCAACGATTCCTTGAAGCGCGACAAGCGTGCACCCTTAGTCATGGCTTCAACTATGGAGTCGAACTCGTCTCCCCGTGCGGGAAGGTGAGATCTAAAGGCGCCAACGGCCTCGATGGTCCAGGACGAGGTTATGGTCGCCGCCGACCCCGCGGCTGGAGGCGTGGAATCAACACGGGGGGTGTCGGGCGGGCTTGAGGTGTTTTGACCGACTGCTTGCTCCACCCAGTGGCGAATTAGTGTCGTCACACGTGTGCCGTTGTGGTCGGCAATCTGTCGTGCTTTCTGGAGTGTATTCCGCGGCAGTCGCACAGTTATGCCTACCATTGGGTTGTCATCGATATCGGTATCGAGAGTCGCGTCTGCCAGCAAGTGGCTAAAGTCATTTGTGTCCAAATTCCTTTGAAGCGCGGCCAGTCGACGGCCTTCCGCATTGTTCTCTGGCATGGACGTTTACCTCCCCTTCTTCTTGAAAAGAGTTTTCTCGGTGCTACTCATGTTTCGTGCTGTGACCACGTACGTACCTCCATCGAGTGCTGGCGCGGTTACGACAAACAAGTACCGACCAGCGTCAGTCTGTCCGAAGTAGTAGGTCAGCTCGTCTTTGCCCGTAACTCGTAGCCGGGGCCGTCCGAACAGGACTGCCTCGACCTCTTCCGGAAGGACTGAATGGAGCGCAATGTGGTCCTCACTGGCATCGGTCCACGTGATCGGGGGCGTAGACACATGTCTAGTGTAACGCGTTCTGTAACGCGGCACCCCGGCGATGCCACAACTCAACAGACGTGGACGCGGTCGTCCGTCGGACCTCGATGCGTGCGGGTTGGATCGAGTGCCGCAAACGATCGTTTCTGGCACCCAGTCAAGGGTGCTTCGGTGGCGCGCCCATCACTCTCGCTCTTATGGGACCCAGCCGTGCAGCCCCGAACCGACCTGAACACCTGACGCCCGCAGGCGGAGCGTGCGTACGGATAATTCAGACCGTGGACTATGACTTGGCTGTCCGGTCGGTACTGACCTGGGCGAAGCATAACGAGAATGTTAGGGCCGTCGTTCTAACCGGATCCGCCGCAACGCACGTAGCGCATCCGCTGTCGGACCGGGACATCGAACTGTACGTTCGCAACACAGAACTGCTGGAAAACGACGATTCCTGGTGGCTCGACCTCGGTGATGTGCTCGCCGTCGAACGGTTGGAGAACGGTGAAGACCAGCCCACACGCCTGGTCTACTACGTCGGTGGGAAGCTCGACTTCACTCTGGTGGATGTGGCCGATGCGGCCGGCGAATACGATCGACCGTTCCAGGTCCTCCTCGACAAGGACGGCCTGACAGCGTCCTTCTCGCTGCGGGCACACGAGCCTGAGCGTCCAGACCAAGAGCAGTTCGACGAGTGCTGCAACTGGGCTTCGGCAGCTGCGCTGATGGCAGCGAAAGCCATAGTGCGCGACGAACCGTGGTCCGCGATCACGCGTGATGCGGACCTCAAGGCCGAGCTGTTGCGGATGATCGAATGGGACCACAAAATCCGATACGGAACGACACGCGATGTGCGGTACCTGGGCACGCGCATGCGCCAGTGGATGGACGAAGACATACAGGCCCGCCTCGACAGGTGCTGGGCCCCGTTCGGCGATGTCGACGGCGGCGGCCAGGCCCTCATAGCGACCCTTGCATTATTTCAGGAGCTGGCCAATCGAATCGCAACAGCGACGAACCTCGCCCCGTTCCATCACACCGCCGTAGGCGAGGAAGTTGACCGCATCTTGACTGCGATCCGAGCCTCGGGCGCAAATTGGTGGTGACTCTTCCGGCGCAACGATGAGCCTGTCAGCCGGCTTCCGTGTTTGGCGCTACCGCCATGATCGAATGGATGGCGTACGTAGCGCGTATACGACGGGCCTCGACCGAATTGTCCTGTCTGTCAGGAAGGTGGTCGACACTGGGTGGGTCAGGGAATTCGCTGAGGTCCCATTCGTCGTAGGGGTAGATACTCTCGAATGGTTCGCGGTAGAAGCTCCCGTCTAGACCTTCTCTGATGTTGCTGTCTTCGGCTATCACTCGAGCCGCTACCTCCAGCTGGGTCAGCCCTGCGTCGTCAATCCGTTGACGAAGTTCGGAATACATGTCGGCGGTCAGAAAGTAGAGGAAGCTGAGGAGTCGTTTCTTGGAAGGCGCGTGTGGCGACGTCAAATCTGTCATACACACGTCCAGGACTTCGCGGCGGATGTCGACGATTGCGGCGGAGATTTCGACGGGGTAGTCGTCTCGGCCCCGTCTGAACTCGACAAGCACCGTAGCGATCTCGAAAAGCCCAATTTCTTGGCGCACTTTGTTCACTGCTGCTCGTGTATCGGCGGGGGTGAAGCTTGTGTTGACAGCTTGCCCGATCAGCATTGCGGCGATGTCGAATCCGGAACTAAAGAAGGACATCTGTCCGTGCTCGTTCACGAGTGATGGCCACAAGCTCACGATGATGGTTGCTGCGAGCTGTGGGGTAGAGATGTTGTCGATGACTCGCTCGAGTTCGCGCGCAATTTTGCGGAGCGCGAGTCGTTGTCTGTCATTGCCCGCGTTCAGGAATGCTTGCAACACCCCGGCCGGGAGAACGCCCATGTCGACAAGTGACGAAATCTCTGCGGCAGCGGTGACCTCGCTGATGTCGCCCTCAGGCAGGCTGAATGTGAAGTAGCGGTCGAAGAACTCATCCTGGTGCACCTGCGGAGTGGTGTTCGGCGGTCGAACGCGAGTGAACGCTCGACGTGGGAGTCGTGGGAACAGGTACACCAGAATGCGGTATGCCTCGGTGAGATCGGATTCCTTGATATCAGTGGTTTCGTTTCGAATCCGCGTCATCCAGTCCTCGGCGGTCTCTCGTTGAGAACCTGGTAGCACGATGTGGTCGGAAGAACTGCCGACCAGTTTTGCGCGCCACCCGGGGAGCCGGTCATAGACTTGTTCGTGGTGCAGCCGCAGATATGTGATCAGCGCTGCGTCAAGGAGATCGATATGGCCGGGTCCTAACAGCGTCAACAGCATGTCGACCTGCGCGCACCACCGGTAAATTGTGCGCAGAGTGGTGTTGTCCAGGAAGGTCAACAGGGTCATTAATTCGTCGACGGCGTTCCATGTTCTACCGGTTCGCGCGTCTGTTCCGGTAAGGCTGCACCCGAAACGGGTAGCGATCCTGGTGATTTGTTCGGTCACTTCTCGGCGGCTGTGTGCGGGTTGTAGTGGTGGCAGCTCGAAAGGGTATTGCACAATCTTTTCAAGATATGCGCGAGCTCGGTCGGAGTCTGCCCCTGCGAGGTCAGATGCCTTGATCAGGTCGAGGACAGTGCGTCGGTCGTACGACAGTAGGTAGTGCACTCCGGGGAATCTTCCGAGAAGGCGAACGGCTTTCATTACTACGAGAAGCTCGTCGGAGTGCAGTCTGTCAAGGTCGTCGACGATGACGAGCACTTTTGCACCGGTTCGTTCGATAGCTTCCGACATCTTGGCGAACTGACTTCGGAACGGGGCAGGCGCGGGCTGCTCAGAGGCGTGATTTTCGACTTCGTCGAGCGTGGCCGCAGCAGCAGCGTCGCCAAGCTTTTTGACGGTGCCGGCACCTAGTTTGTGGTCAATCAAGTTGCTGACTGCAACTTTGGCAACCGATGTAGCCACCGGCACAGCCGACATCAGCAGAGCGCGCGCGGTCTTGCCCTTTTTGCCTTTCGATGGCATTGCGGAAGCGATCGCTTCGTAAAACTCGCTGGTCAGGGCATCTAAATCTGTGGCTGCCCATGGGGTGAACTCGACAACCGTCCATTCCGGTGCGTCTGCTAACGAGAGTTGGATCATATTGAGGACCGACGTCTTGCCTGCGCCCCATGCTCCAGCTAAGCCGAAGACGACGCTCGGCCCGGTCCCAGCCATCCGGATGCGGTCGGCGATCCGGCGGGAGAACTCTTCGCGTCCGAGGTTGTCCTGGCTGAACGTGGTGATGGAGTCGTCGCTACGGGTGAGGCTGTCGGTCATGGACGGAATGCAATCACACCGAACAATTTGCAACTCATTGCAGACCTGAAGGCCAGGGGAGTGGCATTCGCGTCGGTCACCGAACAAATCGACACCACCACAGCCGGCGGGGAACTCATCTTCCACATTTTCGGCGCACTGGCCAGCTTCGAGCGCCAGTTACTCCGTGAACGCACCCACGCAGGCCTGGCTGCTGCCCGCGAACGAGGGAAAGTCGGCGGCCGCCCACCCGCACTTACAATCACCAAAAAGCGTGAAGCCACCCGAATGCGTAACCAGGGCAACACTATAGGAGACATTGCCGACGCACTCGGCGTCAGCAAACGGACCCTCTACCGCCACTTCACGAACACAGCCCGTGATCGGTCACCTGATTGAACTATCATCGAGGAATGTCTCCGAATCTTCCTCAAGCACAGTCGATTTTGGTCCGGACAGACTTCACCGACGACGCGGCATGGCGCGCGCTGCTGCAGGACGCGCAGGCTGTTCACGCGGATGCACAGGCGGTGCTCACGCCGGTGGACGACCGCGAATTCGACGGTTGGACGGTCGATATGCTGCTCGACCTCGACGTCGACAGTGGTTACCTGTTCGTTGCTGACGCGCGGACCTTCGCGGATCCGGAAGGGCCCATTCTTGTGCTGAACACAGACCAGGCGGAAGACGGTGATCCCGAGGAGCCGACCAGTTTTCGGGTGATCCCCGAACAGCTCGCCTCCGTCGAGAACAATCTGTCGATCGCGAATTTGGGCTTCATCGACTATGTCGAAAGTGCTGATGCGGACGGAGTGTTCCGTGGGCTGCCGTCGCAACCGGATGAGCGAACGTTGACGATCGAGGAACTTCTGGCTGCCGCGCCGGCTTCCCAACTGCCAGAACCGATTCTGGCATCGTTCATCAGCGATCTGGAAGGAGCGCGCGGGCAGGAGACAACTACTGCGACCTATGTCGTCGATCTGCGTACTTCCGCCGACTATCTCGAAGCGAACCGAGAGGGCTACGGACTGTCGAACGTCGTAGGGCTCGAGGAGACCATAGCTCGCACCCGCCAGGGCGGCTCCGCGCTGCTGTTCAGCTTCCCTGTCCGTGGCGGTTACTGGTCGGCCTGGATCTACCCGGACTCCCTTGTTCCGTTTGCATTGCTAGGGGTCAGCAGACGGGCTACCGATCGGTAGCCCGTCTGGTCCGGATCACGAGATGGTGAACGTGCCCACCTGAGTCGATCCGTCTTTGCTGTAGACCGGTACTGCTCGTTCTCCGGAGCTGAATACCTCTGCGCCGTCGATTACCTGCTTCTCGAGTGCGCCTGCATCAGAGGGGCTGGCAGCGATTTTGTTGAGGTCGTCCTTGCGGACGTAGCCCACCGTTCCGTCGTCACTGTATGTAGCTACCAGATCGGGGAGATCGGCATCGGTCTCTGCGCCTTCGCCCAGGCCGTACGTCTGACCGAGGGCGTTGGTTCCTGTTTCCACGTTCTCCGGGTCGGTGGCCGTCGGACCAGCCGACCTGGCTGCGGGGGCCGTCCAGTTCAGTGGGTTGCTCGGGAAAGTCAAGGCCTCGCGGTAGCTGTTCGTCCCGTTCCAGACGGCGGTGAAGCCGTGGCTGTTGTACGAGCCGGTTCCACATGTGGCCGTGGTGCCGACCGTCAATTCTGTTGCGCCAGTGGAGTTGTAACGGTAGTCGATTGCTTCGCAGAGCACTCCGCTCTTGAACAAGCGAGCGCGTACCCCGATGTCGCCGGGTGCTACTTCCTGGCCGAACACCGAGTAGATCTTCGATTGTGCGGTCAGGTTCGGGGAGTTGATGATGGTCGAGGTGTTGAGGAACTGAATTCCGTTCCCGTTGGCACCGGCAGGCCCGACCCAGCCGGTGAGCGCGTCGGCGTTCGCAGCGGTCGGGGCAAGGAGAGCGACGGCGCTCATCAGGGCCGCGACACTGATCGTTCTGCGTACGGATCGAACGTTCATGGGATCCTACTTTCTTCTCGATGGGAAAACGCGAATGGTCGTGGCAGGTAGAGCGGTAAGTACGAGCCGGAATCCGGTCAGGATGTTGCGTCGACCAGGTAGCCGTCGCTCGGCATGACCCGATAGTCCCGGTAGAACTGGGCCATCAACGTTCCCTGAGCGGTGTTCTCCGCCAACGGCACCCAAGCCACCGTCGCACCGGTGCCGCCTTGAACCGTCGAGGCGAACGGGTATTCGTCGCAACTTGGACTTGTCATGTTCGGAGGGGGAGTGGCCGCGATCTTGCGAAGTCGTGCAAGTGCGGTCGTTCCGCAGGCGTCGTCGCGGTTCTGTTTGATGAAGTCACCGAACTCTCGCTCGAGAAGCTGTCCGGTCGCGGGGTCGCCATCGCCGGTCGCGGCCTGTCCCGCTCGAATGTTGTCGACGATGTAGGGCATCGCGCTGCTGTAGTACTTCACGGTCGGCTCGAAAGACGAGTTCACGCAACCGGTGCCATTGTTCACCGGCGTCGCATTGTCGCAGCGGATCTTCTGGTTGGTGTATTGCGGGCCAGGGAGCAGCCCCTCGTACTTTGCGCCCGCTACCCACGCCTCCCACTGGTATATGTACGTCGAGGCACCGATGCTGACAGTGGTGACCGGTGACCAATCCGACCATTGCTTGCTGCCCGTGCTGTTCGGGGCGAGCACATTCGAGAAGACATCGGGAAAGGTGTACGGGTCTAATTTGTTCCAGCGCTGCGCTGCCAGGGCGAACCTGAACGTCCCAACAGGCGGTACTCCGCGGGTGACCGTCGCCCACGTCGTCAGGCGGATCGTCGACTTGACATTGTTGACCTCAGATCGGGTGGTCAGCGTCATATAGACGTCGTATGAGCCCGTGAACGATGTCACGCCCTCGAATCGGGTGTAAACCTCGACGGGCCCGATGTAAATCTTGCAACTATTGAAACGATCGTTGGTGCATCCCTGGTTCACCGGGTCTGCTCGTGCGCTCGGGTTCTGTTCCGCGTTGGCCTGCAGAACCTGGTCGCCCCTGCGCTGGGCCTCTGCTGGATCGGTGATCTCCACCGCGGGCTTCTGTACAACGATGGTGTTGGAATCGTCGTCGGTGGGTGGTGCTTCGGACTCGGGCAGAATCGAGTCAGGAAGGGGTGGCAGGGTCTCGGCACCGGGGGCCTGCGGCGGTGGTGGATCGACCGGTTGACTGTGTGCGACTGCGCCGCTGGCGAACGTCACACACAGGGCGAGGGCAAGGGCTGCCCCGATACGGCGGTTGATCATGTGACCTCTTCGTCTACGACATGGAAGGTCGCGTCCATCCCGATCCGGTCGGGAACAGTCGACGACAAGATCGGGCGTGGAGGCGAACGAATGCAGTTGCTGTTGATGCCGCCGGGCCTTGTGCGGCGCTCGGCAACGGTGACGAGAAGCGTTGCTCTCGCCGAGGTCGCATCGAGACGACAGATGCGAAGCTCAGGTCACCCGATGAACGTGTGACTTGCTTACCGTAGCTCGAGTTATGTTGGCGCGCAGCTAAATCGATTGGTCTCGGTCACTAGTGAACCGCGGCGAAATGGTGACAAGACCTGCGAGGACATCCGGTCTCAAGCTGACGGCCGCTGCCGATACGTCGAAAGAGGCGTACGACCCGTTCAGTAGGCGATACCGCAGAACCCTGGTCGTCGAGACGTTGGTTGCTCCGTGTGAGCGCATCTGATTGGCGATAGAGCGAGCGAGGGGTACATCATCGGGATGCAGGCACGAGGGGTGGCCGCGACGGTCTTCCAGACGCCACGCGATGTCGCGAGGCGCGGGGCCGTACCAGTACACGAACTCCAATGATTCGAGATCGACAATGGCTCGGTAGCGGGGGCGTTCGCTGGGAGCATCGGCCACGAGCTGCGCGATAGCCGTAGGTGACTCGGTGGCCGACTGGGCAGGGCCCAGGTCGTAGCCCAGTCCCCGCACTGTCCGTCGGCCGCGCTCGTTACGTACTCGAGCGCAAAACTGAACACGCCGACCAGGGCTCGCGGGGGATTCGTCCGCAACCGTTGCCTGCGCGTTGTAGACCGTGTCTTCAGGCTCCCCGACGACAGACGCGAGTACGGGAACTGTTGCTTCCTGCAGATCGATGCGTTCCAACACTTCGGCAATCGACCATTCGCTCGGCTCGGTCTGCGACGCATATGGTCGCCATGCCACGCGGCGGTCCAGATCCCACCGGATGGCCCAAGCGTCTGCGCGCTCCGGGGCGGGGGTCTCGCTGCGTGCGGCTCGCAGCCAAACCCCGTGCACACTACCGTCATCGGCAATGATGGGATCCGCCGTGATCATTCGCCCCGATCCCCCTGGGCCGACCCGCGCAGAGCGACGACGCCTGACTTCAGTCACCAACGCCGACATCGCTTCTCGGTCCGTGTGCCCCCTCAAGAAACTGTCGAGCGGAACCCGATTCTTGACGGCACCGCCGGCCACCACGACAGCTGCGCCAACGTCGAGAGTGTCGACCAAAAGCCACCTGGAATCCGACCGCATAGTTTAATTCTGGCACAAATCGGTCAGGGCACGTGGAACGGCCAGTAGACAGACCGTCGTAGAAGCAGCTGATGTCACCGGGTGCAGACCCGGCGAACTCGTCGCGAACAGCTACCCGTACCGGAATTCCGGTTCGTCGTACATCTCCGAAGTATTACCGCGCACTGCACCTCGAACCGGCGGAATCGACGGACTCGCTGTGACGTATCGGTGGACACTAGCGGGGCACCTGTGGCGAGCTTCCTCTACCGAAGTCGCATGATGCGTGAGCTGCGCAGCGCACTGCATCTGAACTCTGAGCTGGGGATTGATGGCTGGTTGTGATTGTAATGATTCGCAAGTCCGGCTACAGTCGACTTAGGCAAACAGTGGACACAAACCCACAAAGGGCGACTACCAAGGTGCGGGAACACCGTGATAGTCGCCCTCGCCCGGGACCTCCGATTGTCAGCGCCTCCGAAAGAAGCTTGCAGTCAAGTGGAGTCCTAGAGCCAGCAGCTCGACTACCAGTAAAACGGTGGTCGAGCTGCTGCTGTATGCGAGGAGCATCGCTGCTCCTCGCATACAGGTCGCGGTCTGCGAAAGAGCAGTCGCAACACTCTCGGCCCGTGAAGGCCCCGGTTCTTGAGGTGGATCCGGCGTGACAGCCATCCCGCCCCCTTTCTCTGTCGAACCCCGTCGGACCTTCCGATCGGGGCCAGGCAATCTCCAACATTGGGGACTGCCGAACGGAGAAGGCGCGGTTTCAGCACCTAGGGGACAGTGAGGGCGAGAATTGCATCCCGCCGATCCACTCGCTATTAAGTTGAAAGATCGGACCACGCCCGGGTCCATGCGTTTGTTCCGGGCTTGATGTCGTACCGGTCCATAGTACTGGGTGGCTGCGACAGCATGGGCACGATGACACCCCTAAAAGGCCCCTGATTGCTTCACAGGCGCATTTTCTCGACATCGGACGACAAAGATGAAGGGTAAAACCGGCGATTCGCTACAGATCGAGGACGATCCGTTCTCCGTCCAACCGCGAGACACAGATCAACATCTCGTGCCGCTGTTCCTCGGTTGTCAGCTTCGAGCGTCAGCTCCTCCGTGAACGCGCACCCACGCGGGCCTAGTCGCGGCCCGCGATCGAGGAAAAGTCGGCGGCCGCCCACCAGCGCTGACCGTCGGCAAGAAGCGAGGAGCAACCCGAATACGCAACCAGGGCAGAACTATTGGCGATATAGCGGACGTGCTCAGGGTCAGCAAGCGCACCTTGTACAGATACCTCGAGAAGAACTCCGTGCAAAGCACGACATCCAACCCAGTGCCGGAAGTAACGTCACCAAGTGACGACAACGGCCAGTAGCTGGTAAGCAACTGTGCGCGAATCGCACCTCACGGAGTGACCGTACTATTTTTCGTTACGCACACCCGCGGCTCGCTGCGAGAGCGCCTTACGGGGCTTCTTCCGCGGAGGAACCGGACCTGCAGGTCCCACAAGTCGATACACGTTACGCACCCGCTCACGCGAAAAGTCCCTCGTCGAAAAATTGGACTCACCGACCCTGGTTTTTCTCACCTTCAGCAGATCTTCGTCGACCAGTTCTCTCGTACCACGCGCACGCGTGGCCGGCCGCAAACCGAATTGATCGTCGAAAAAGTTGACCGACCACCACACTTCCTTGCCGGGTGCCTCCTGCGTTGCGAGCACCGCCAAAAGCACCGCCACCGCTGGTGCAGAGAGGAGCTGAATCTTCCCCGAGGTCCACAACCGCGTAGGAATTTTGAAATACAGATGCCTATCGCGATCCTTACCACCAGCGACGTAAGCAGACGACGGCAAGGAGTAGTTCGCCCCGGAACCACTCTCTTCACGCAAGGTGATCGTCGGCGACAAGCCGGGATTGTGCGTGATCGTCACCAAGCGCTCAGCCTCAAGGGTCTTGAACGCCTCCGAAATACGTTTCACGCCAGCACCGTCTGGATCATCGAGACTCAGCAGTGCAGCCCACTTGCGATACGGGATCTCTGTATCGAACGGCGGCGCTGCGCAGCGCCAGATCAACGCGATATACAACTTGATTGCCACCGCGTTCCCGCGTCCCCGAGTCGCCACCAGACGCGCAAGAGGCGTGTTTCCCTCGCCCTTCGGGTCTCGTACGAACGACCGACGGACTGGAATGTCGACCCGTCGCTGCGCGGTTCGAGCGATTTCAGACGCCAGCTTCAAAGACGTCCGACTCGCGACCGGAGCCAGCTCAACAACCACTTTCGGTCGCCCGGCGCGCGGCTCACGTTCTATGGCGTCCACTGGTATCCAATGTCCTTCCTAATACCTCACTCCACTGACGTCGCAGTGACTTATCTACTAGGACTATACTGGATTCGCAACTGAATCAGTACTAAATTATGCACTGCACTACCTCGACGGTTCGCAACTCCCAGGTCAAGGCTACTCCTGGCGATGCCCCGCTGCCTCAGGATCGCGACCGACGCAGTAGGTAGCCACCTCGTGTCGGCCGGAAGACGACGGGACAACTCCCAGGTAGGCGAAGTATTCGCACCCCAGAACCAGTTCGACGTGGTGCGTCAAACTGTCCGAGCCTCGCCGCTGACGACGGCGCGAGACGCAGCGTCGCGCGAACGTTGCGGATGCCAGGAACCCCATGTACGCTCCTAACTACGGAGGGGATCGACTTATCCGCATTGACGGCGATCAGCGGCCAGCTGACCTGCATATTGTGTGGTGACGTCATCTCCAATGAGCCTCGACACGGTCTAGGATTGTCCACGCCTGCCGGAGGATGGTTCGCCGCGAGTCGACAGCCAGTCGAACGTGGTTGTTCCCCCTACTTGGCGAGAGGAGCCGCCCCGATTGGACCCGGAGGCGGCTCCTCTTTTTTTATTGCCTTCTGCTTCGTCCTGGCAGCAACCGTGACTGCCACCTCAGCCGCTGGCCCCCAGCACCTCGCGCGCCTTCTTCCGACGAAGCCCGGCACTGAGGAGCGGATCCCGATGTGGGATCAGGAAGGCCGCCCTCGTGTTGTGGGTTCCCTCGTTCTACGGCATCCCTGCTGACCGCAATCAGCTCGAGGACTCGACCGCGATCACGTCCTGGCCCTCTTGATCAACGCACAGGCAATCGACAACCCAGCTCCCACGGCGGTCACCACCGCTACGAGAGCCCCGCCACTGCCCGATGCCGCGACCAAGTCCGAAAACAGTCTGAACCATAGGACCGCCTCCTCGAACCTCCCGACGGACTCCGGTGACAACGACAACGCCCAACGACGCCACCTTGCCGCGAACCAGTCGACCACCCAATCCGCCGCCGTCGCTACATGGCTAACGCACTGGTGGAGCCATGTAGCAACCCACAGCATCACGGTCACGGTCAGCATTAAAATATCATTTACATTAAAGCTGTTGAAATTCATTTCTTTTCCTTTTTTCTGGTTAATGTTATTTGTGAATCACCTTCTCTGAGCGTCCGAAAATGGCACAGCTGACCCCTTCGCTCCTTCCTGGAATGACGCATTGCGGTTCGTTCGCTCGAATACTCGAAGCGAGACTATTCGACCGGCAAGACGAAGTCAACCCCGGCCCAAATGATGCATGATGCCTGGTCAGAGCATCATTTGGACAATATGAATTTCCCATAAATACCGTCTCGATGAACCCGCAATGATTAATTAGATAAACGCCGATAACGATAATTTATAAACTATCAGCCACGCCAAATGGAATTAGATTCTAAGTGGAGACGTGAAAAATTCGGTGATGCCAGTGTCCGACACCGAGATGCTCGGGCTACCGCGACACCGAGCGGGCCGGTCTCCGCCGCTCCCGGATGGTCGACCGGGGAGTGCGCCACACCGTTGGGGTTGGCCGCCTGGGTATCGACTGAGGCCGGACTCCTGCAACGGCGATCATGCTATTTGCGCCCTGCAGGTTCACAGCGAGTGCACGACCGAGCTGTCAACGCGATTACCTCGACGTTTGCGATCCGATACGGTCACACCGTGAGCAGCCCGGCGGTCCCCACCCCACCCGACGGCACCACAACGCCCACAACCTCAACCAACGAACCAACCCATCTACAAGACCGAGCATGGATCAAGCGGCACAAGATCGCCCTCGTGACCTGCTTCGTAGTCGGATTCCTCGGCGGCTTCGCTGGACCGAGTGCCTGGGACTGGTACCTACGCCAAGACATCACCCCCGGTCACGGAACCATCATCGGCGGCCTGTTCGTCGTCATTGCCGCCGCCATCGCCTACACCGGCACACACCTCACACGAACCAGCACCGAACGCATCGCAATCGCCAAGAACGACCTCGACAAAACCAACGCCGAGAGCGCCCACAACCTCACCGACATCCAAGAATTACGCCGCAGATTCGTCACCACCACAGCACAATTCGCAGACCCATCACCCGAAGTCAGACTCGCCGGCGTCTACGCCCTCGAAGCACTCGCCAACGACTGGATCGACCGCGAAAACCACACCGACGCTCAAACCTGCATCAACTACCTCTGCGGTTACCTCACCCGCCCCTACACACCACCCACCCAAGACCCTCACCTCCGGCAAACAGTCGTCACCCCCGACATCGCGACCACGGTCCAACGCACCTACATCCACCCCCACGACGACCTCAACGTCCGACAAGCCATCACCCGCACCATCGCCAAACACCTCCAACCCGACAACCACCACAGTTGGAGCAACTACGACTACGACCTGACCGGTACCTACTTCCGCAACGCCGATTTCACCGGGTGCGTCTTCCGTGGGACCATCGTGTTCGCCAACGCTCACTTCGACGGCCTGCAAACATCTTTCGCCGACACCGAGTTTTACGGCACTAAGACCTCATTCCAACGGGCACGGTTCTACGGCTATCAAGCATCCTTCGCCCGAGCCCGTTTCCACAGCCCCATCACCTCATTTTCCCAGACGCAGTTCCACAGCGACAGGGCAGTTTTCGACAAGTCAGAGTTCCACGGCGAACGAACCGTGTTCTCGCACGCACGGTTTTACAGCGACTGGACCTCATTTATTCAAGCCCACACTCATGGTGACGTGACATTCTCATCTGCTCGGTTTGAAGGTGAAAACACCACCTTCGGCAATGCCCAGTTCCACGGCCCGAACACAGATTTCCCCGGCTCACTCTTCGCCGGGAAAACAACCACTTTCGTAGATGCTCAGTTTCACAGCCCAAGAACATCGTTCGCTCGGACGCAGTTCAACGCGGCGTCGACATCGTTCCGCCTCGCCCTGTTCCGCGGTACCCGAATTATGTTTCGCGAAGCCTGGTTCGTCGGACAGAAGACGACGTTCGATGCGGCACAGTTCCACAGCGACTGGACCAAGTTTCACGAAACACACTTTCTCAGCGCGTCGACATCCTTCCAGAGCACCGACTTCAGTGGCGCATCAACACGTTTCACCAAAATTGACTTCGGTAACGGGGTGACGTCGTTCGACAACCCGGTTACGTGGAACAACGTCTACTTCGACTGGGACCCACCGATCCCATATGCGGTCATAGCCAGCCAACCCCCCAACGTCACCCCGCGCAACTGGCCACCCACCACCACTCCGTTGCCCTAACGCTACCGCGACACCCAGCGTTGCTGGTCTCCGTCGCTCCCGCACAGTCACCGCGCCAGCTCCACGGGTGGGAGGTGGCCACCCCCGCGGACGCCGACGAGTGTGTGAATGTTCCGCCTGCCGGCGGTGCCGGCCACCCTGCGGGCGTCCCCCGAACCGAGCTCCGCTGCGCTCCGCACCTTGGAAGAGCGTCCGATTTCTTGTCGCACATCTGGCTCCCGGCGATACTGCATCACCCGTGACCGCCGCCTCAACCCCTCGCTCCGCTGCGCTACGACCGAAGGCTCCGAACACTTTTCGTAGAGCAGTCGCTTCGCTCCCACGAAAACTGTCCGAGACGAGTGGTTGCCCCGTCGTCCCCGTGCGCTGCTGTCTCTCCTCACGCCAGATGACGGCGACAAGAAATTGGCAGAGCAGGCCGGGGGACCGGTCACGACGCAGGAGGCACCAGTCATGGCCACACGAACCAAGACCAGCGCAGCGGACAAGGCCGACGCACGCCGCGAGCTGGCGGCATCACTGCACACCTCGATCACCGACAAGGTAGCCGAGCTGACCAGCTCCGCCACCTGGCGCGCCTACCTCGACCACGTGGCCTCGTTCCACTCCTACAGCTTCAACAACGTCCTGTTGATCCTCACTCAGAAGCCCGAGGCAACACAGGTCGCCGGATTCCGCGCGTGGCAGCAACGCGGACGGCAGGTCCGCAAGGGCGAGAAAGCGATCCGGATCTACGGCTACAGCTCCCGCACCGTCACCGAAACCGACCCCGACACCGGCGACGAAGAAACCCGCAAGGTGCCCACGTTCCCGATTCTGTCGGTGTTCGACCACTCCCAAACCGACCCGATCGCCGGACACCCGCAACCCGCGGAGATCACGCAGCTCCTCACCGGCGCCGATCCGGACGCGATCTACGACCGCGTCGCCGCGATCATGACCGCACGTGGTTGGACCGTCACCCGCGAGGCGATCATCAGCAGCGCCAACGGCTACACCACCACAGACGGCTCCCACCGCATCGTCGTCGACGCCGCCCTCGAACCCGCAGCGGCCGCGAAAACGATGATCCACGAGGCAGCGCACGCGATCATGCACGCACCCGACCTCATCGGCCCCGAAGCCCGAAAAGACCTGCACCGGGGCCGGATGGAAGTCGAAGCCGAATCCGTCGCCTACGTCCTGGCCGGGATGCTCGGACTCGACACCAGCGCCTACAGCGTCGGCTACATCGCCGGATGGGCAGCAGGAGACCTCGAGCAGGTCACCGCCACCGCGAAAGCAGTACTGACCGCAGTCCACGAGCTGGCCGACGCCCTCGACCCTGCCGCCGCCGAGTCGGACGACGGCGAGGACACCGGGACCGGGGAGGCCGCGTAGCCGGTCGGGGAGGGTTCGCCGGCCGAGAGTTCCGGCCGGCGGATCAGGCCACCTGCGGTGTCCACCGAATCGAGCTCCGCTGCGCTCCGCACTCGAAAGGGCACAGACGTTTTTCACAGCGGTTCTGGCTACCGGCGAGCATTCATCACCCGTGCCCGCCGCCTCAACCCCTCGCTCCGCTGCGCTACGACCGAAGGTTCCGAACACTTTTCGTCCCGTGCTCGCTGCGCTCCCACGAAAACTGTCCGGCCGAGGGGTTGCCCCGTCGGCCCCGTGCGCTGCCTTCTCTCCTCACGCCAGAAGCGGCGAAAAAACGTGGGGAGGACGCAAGACCGACCCGGCACCAGTTCCGAAGGGCAGCAACAGTTATGACCGAGACCACGAACACCGAGACCGCTACCTGCATCGCGGACGGACCCGACTGCACCGGCGACGTCGAATACCGGGACGCACTGTCCGGAACCGGAGTAGCGCACCCGAGATGCGACAAGCACTGGCAAGACCGCCTCGACCTCGAGGACGACCTCCGACGCCGCTACCCGGCCCACGCACCCGCCGACTTCGACCCCACCTACGCAGGCGAGCACTGGGACGAGAACTACTGACCCGGCCCGCTCACCACACCACACCCCATCCGACCGACCAGACCGAGGAGTACAAACCATGACCACCAACGACAGCGATGGCATCGACGACTACTGGACCATCTACGACAGGGCCCTCGACGCGGCCGCAGAATGCCGGAGCGTCGAATCGCTGATCGACACCCTGAACCGCTACTACCCGCCCTCGTCCGGAGTGGCGTTCTTCCCCAACGGGGCCGACCGCGACCTACTCGGCACACTCACCGACGCCGGACACTTCGATACCGTCTGGATCCAAGCGGACTACCACTTCGCGCTCCGTGACGGCCGCGGGGACGGGTTCACCTACATCGAAGGCGACATCGTCCGCGGAACCTCACGACTGTGACCACCCGCCCCGGTGCCTGACGGCACCGGGGCACCAACCCCAACACCTGGAAGGAACGCCCCTGATGCCCGCTCAAGCATGGGTCACCCTGATCGTCGGCGTCCTCGCCGTCGTCGGCGTCGCCCTGACCGTCCGCCAACGCACCGTGGCCGACAAACGCGCCCAAGCCTGGCAACGGATCACCTGGTGCCTCGAACGCACCACCAGCGCCGACCCCGCCGAAGCCGAACTCGGATGGGACATCTACGCCACCGTCACCGACTCACCGCTCATCACCACCACCGAACAAGACGTCCTCGTCGCCGTCGCCGACCGATCCGCCCGACGCGCACTGGCGGAACCCGACGAAACCGAGGACACTGACAACCAGAACGAGCAGGAGGACCCACGATGACCACAGCAGAAGCTCGCAAGACCTGGACCCCTAACGAACGGCGCAGTGTCGCTGCCGCAGCAGCCCGCGCCTCGATCGCACTCCGTGAACGCAGTGGCCGTGAGGTACCCCAGTGGATCCGCGACGCCGCCGAAGGGCGCCCGACCACCCCACCGGCCGAGCAGCCCTGACACAGGCACCAGCCGCAGACCGAAAGGCCCGCACCCGACACCGGGTGCGGGCCTTCTCCGTTGCCCAAGATCGGGAAAGCGTGAGGGAGCAGGGCCGGGCCACCCTGCGGGCGTCCAACCGAATCGAGCTCCGCTGCGCTCCGCACTGCCACACCACGACAACAGCGCACACAGGCCGCCCGTGCACGTGCGCTCGAGTCTTCAACCCGTTGCAGCGCAACGCAATCTGTCGGTACCTATTGCGATACTCGTGGCCATGCGAATCAGAACAATCGACGGACCGCCACTACCCGCGGAAGTCGCCGCGCACACCGCAGTCGCACTGTCGCTCAACGAATTACACCAGCCCAGTGGAAGACGCACCTGCGCGGGTCAGGGTTGTCCGGCGGTCGAGGCGGACACTATCGCAGGAACAGCGCTCTACGCCGTCAACTGGTGAACGGGGCGAGAAGATGCTGCTGGGTGCGGGAGACGATCCCGAGGAACGTCGCATCGTCGTCGTAGGCGCGGGCCAGGATCAGACCACCCTGGATTGACGCGACCGCGTCGAGCGCGTGCGCCGCCGCTTCCTGCGGATCGAGTCCACCAGAACACAATGCCGCAGTGAGAGCGTCGACCCAGTCGGTGAAATAGGACCGGACTGCGTCGGTGAAGATGCCCTGCTCCTCGCTCAATGCAATTGCAGCGAACAGGCACACGCGTTCGCGTGAGATGAAGTACTCGGACACTTCCTTCGACATCGCCTCGACCGCCGTCGCGGTATCGGTTGCGGTGCGCAGGGGGATGAAGATTCGTTCCTCGAACCACTTGTCCACTTGCTCGAGGACGGCGCGAGCCATGTCCGTCTTCCCCTCAGGGAAGAAGTGGTACAGGCTGCCGCGTCCGACGCCCGCCTCCCGCTGGATGACGGTCAAGGAGGCACCGTCGAAGCCTCGCTTGCGGAAGACTCCGGCGAGAGCGTGGACTACGTCTGCCCGGTCGAGGACGGTTCGGGCCATTACAGGCCGAGCTCACTGAGGCCGGGGTGATCCGCTGGGCGGGGTCCGGTTGCGTCCCAGAAGAACTTGCGCTCGGACTCGTCGATGGCCACGTCGTTGATGCTCGCGTGGCGGTGCGTCATCAGGCCGTCCTTGTCGAATTGCCAGTTCTCGTTGCCGTACGCACGGAACCACTGACCCGTTGCGTCATGGTACTCGTAGGCGAAGCGGACGGCGATGACGTTGCCGGTGTACGCCCACAGTTCCTTGATGAGGCGGTAGTCGAGCTCCCGGTCCCACTTGTCGGCGAGGAACTCGACGATGGCGGGTCGACCCTGCACAAACGTCGACCGATTACGCCACCAGCTGTCCTCGCTGTACGCGAGGGAAATGCGCTCGGGATCACGAGTGTTCCAAGCATCCTCAGCAGCGCGTGCCTTCTGGATGGCGGTGGCTTCGGTGAACGGTGGCAGCGGTGGACGGGACATGTCGTCTCCTCGGGCAGGAATGGACACTGTACCGATTGATACAGTGTGTACTGATTGTTTTAGTGTGTACCTAAAGGTACAGAGTGTCCAGTGGTGAGTCAACACCGCATTAGCCGGCCAACGGCGGTGTGCGCACCGAATCGAACTCCGCTGTGCTCCGCACTTCCGCACTTCCGCACTTCCGCACCCCGGCCCACCGGCCTCCGTCGCCCCGCCGCCGGCGTCGACCAACGGTCCCGCATTCCGCCTGCCGGCGGTGCCGGCCACCCTGCGGGCGTCCCCTGAATGGAGCTCCGCTGCGCTCCGCACCGTGGAAGAGCAAAGACGTTTTTTCACTCCGGTTCTGGCTACCGGCGAGCATTCATCACCCGTGCCCGCCGCCTCAACCCCTCGCTCCGCTGCGCTACGACCGAAGGCTCCGAACACTTTTCGTCGAGCAGTCGCTGCGCTCCCACGAAAACTGTCCGGCCGAGGGGTTGCCCCGTCGTCCCCGTGCGCTGACTTCTCTCCTCACGCCAGAAACGGCGAAAAAACGTGGCAGGGCAGCAGGTCCGGCCACCAGTTGAGAAGGGACGTAGCGACATGCACGACACCATCACAGAACCGAGGACGGTGGGACTGCACACGGCGATCATGGCCGCGATCGGTCAGGTACCGGGCCAGGTCAAGACCCACGCACTCGCGCAGGTCACCGCCTACACCGAGCAGGTCAACCGGGCCGCAGCGGATGCGAACTCGACCACCGTCGATGCGCACCTCGAGCGGGCCGCGTACTGGGCCTGCATCGCCCGCGAAAACGGAGCCAGCGAGGACGAAATCCACGCCGCACGGCTCGCAGGCCACCACCGGGCAGCCACCGCTCAGCAGTAACCCCAGGGCCACACCGGCCCCGGAAAACAAGAAAACACCGGACAGCTCTTACCTGCCCGGTGTCTCCAACCGAAGAATCTACCAGGGAGAGACACCACCATGACCGCAAGCATCGAAACCGCCACCGCCGCAACCGAAGCCCCCATGACCGGCACCACGCCGGTCGTGGGGGCGGGCGAGGAGTTCGCCCGCCTGCACCCCACCGTCCTCGAGGTCGGCCCGAACGTCCGCGACGAGGTCGACACCGATTCGGACGAGTTCCGCGCCGTCGTCGCCTCGATCACCGAACACGGTGTGCTGCTGCCGATCCTCGCGCGACGCGACGAGGAACGCATCGTCGTCATCGACGGTCAGGTCCGCACCCTCGCAGCGATCGAAGCCGGGGTCGACAGTGTGCCGGTGTTGATTCGGCCGACTGCCAGCAAGACCAAGGACCAGGAGATCGAACGCCTCACGCAGCAGGTGAGCACCAACGACCGCCGCATCGCCCTCACTGACGGTCAACGCGCGAAGGCCGTGACCGCGATGTTCGAGCTGGGCCTCTCGGCTACCAAGATCGCCAAGACGATGCAGTACGACAACCGGGACACCGCCAAAGCCGCAGGGACAGCGGGTAGGTCGCAGACCGCCCGCGAGGCGCTCGATTCCGGGCAGCTCGACCTCGAGCAGGCCGCGGTCGTGGCCGTGTTCGATGCTGACGGCGACACCGAGGCGGTCGAGAAGCTGCTCGACGCCGGGTCGTGGTTCCACTCTGTCGCACAGGAGTTGATCGCGGACCGCGCCGAGCGCAAGGCCCGCGCCGCAGCAGGTACCCCGTATGCCGAGAAAGGTTTGACCGTCCTTGAGGAAGAACCCGACTACGACAGCCCCTACGTCGCCGCTGAGGACTTGGTGACCGCAGACGGAGACCCGATCACCGAGGCCGTCATCGACGGCGCAGCCGAGCACTGGGCGGTGTGGCTGACTGCCGACGAGCAGATCACCCTCACGGCCAGCGGCGAGGTGATCGAATCCGAGTCGATCGACTGGGCCACCGAAGGAGCCCCGAAAGCCGTCGCCGCAGAGGGCTACCACCACCACAAGGACGTGACAGTCGCCCAGGTGTGGGTGCCGGAATACTTCACTGCCGACCCCGGCGCCGCCGGTGTGAAACTGGGGCCGATCCTGGCCGCAGCGTCGAGCGAACCCGATGCGTCCGACGACCAGGCCGCAGCCGAGCGGAAAACACGCGAGAAGAAGGCCGCGCAGGCAGCGCTCGCGGAGAGGGAAGCCGAGAAGGCCGCTCGGCGGCGCACCGTCGCATTGAACAAGGCCAGCGCCGCCGCGACGATCGTCCGCAAGGAATGGCTGACGAAGTTCCTGACCCGCAAGACTCTGCCGAAGGGGGCAGGGAAGTGGATCACCGAAACACTCGTCGACGAGCCGGGACTGTTGACCGAGAACAAAGCGCCGCAGTACCTCGCGGAGCTGCTCGGTGTCACCGTGCCCGCCGACACCAGCCCCAGTGCCGGATACCCCGGTGTCGCGGACAAGGCCGCGCGTCGAGCGCTCGCCGCCACGATCGACAAGGCCAGCGAGACTCGCGCGCAGGTGATCCTGCTCGCGCAGATCCTCGCCGCCTACGAAGCACGAGTGAGTGGCAAGGGCCACGACTCGTGGCGGCGTACGTCCTGGGGTAACCAGGACAACTACCTGGGCTTTCTCGACCAGCACGGCCACGTGCTGACCGTGGTAGAGCAGGCCGCAGCCGGAATCCTCACCCCTGAGCAGGCGTACGATCAGCTCACCGCGTCCACCGAGTAGCAAAGGGGCCGGTGGCGGGTACCTCGACGGTGCCCGCCACCGGTAGCGCCCGTCCCTGGCCCGGGTCGAGGGGGCTGCCGCCGCCCTCGAGCTCCCCCGCTCGACGCCCCACCACCGCACTGCTGACGCCGGGCAGGCGGCTCACGGCAGGTCAGTGAGCGGCGTTGTACGCCTCTTCGATATCGGCCGGGATGCGGCCGCGATCGTTGATCTCGTAGCCCTCATCTGCTGCCCACTGCCGGATCGCGCGTGTCTGCGCCGGATCACGCTTGGCCGGTGTCCCGGTCTTCGCGGGCGTCGCCGCGCCGGCGGGGGAGGGCTTACGTTTGCGGCCACCGACCCGAGTGGAATGCTCGATGTAGTAGTCGAGCTTGCGGTGAAACTCGGTGGCGTTCTTCGCTTTCAGGTCGATCACGTACTCGACACCGTTGACTGCGAATTCGATAGTTTCGCCGGACTCGTCGTCGATGACCGACCCGTCGATATCGTCCACCAATTGGGTTGTCACTCTTTTGGCCACAGCCGGAAAACCTTTCGATCACACACATTTGTCAGGGACTCGGGTAGCGGCCAGCGTAACCAACGAATGTGGCGATGAGCTGCAGCCTTGTCATTTGACGACGTCGCGGGGAGCGATATCGGATCGGATGCCTTTGAATGCGGGATGCCGTAAACGCCCCGTTGCCGATTGCTCGCGGTATTCCACAGTCGCCACCAATTCCGGCGTCACCCAGGACACTCCGACCGCGTCGGCGCGGGGAACCGGACCGTGCAGCGCACTGTCCGGACGAGTGCGCTCGGTGAGCGCGCTCCGCAGCTCACGGCGCATCCGATCGGTGAAACCCGTTCCCACACGGCCGATGTAGACCAACTCGCCCGCCTCGTCGTACGCTCCGAGGAGCAGAGCCGCCAGTGTTCCACCGGCGCGGCCGCCGGTAGGAACCCATCCGCAGATCACGCCTTCGCGGGTGTTCCGGATCGGTACCTTGATCCACGACGGCGACCGGATCCCCGGCCGGTACACCGACCCGGCTTTCTTCGCCACGACCCCCTCAATACCGTTGTCGGCGGCAATGCCCATCAACGTCTCGCCGTCGATCCCCGTCATGGTCGGCGGCACCTGCACCCGCCGCCCGTCGGCCACGCCGAGGCCCTCGAGCAGCGCACGGCGCTGCGTGTAGGGCAGCGTCCGGACCGATTCGCCGTCGACGTCGAGGACATCGAACACGAAATACGTCACCGGGGTCGACCGCAACAACGCCGCCGACGGGCGCGCGACATGCATTCGGCGTTGCAGCAGCCCGAAATCGGGCCGACCGCCCGAATCCAGTGCCACCAACTCACCGTCCAGGGTCACCGATCGACCCGCCGTCGTATCCGACAACGCCGCCGCCACGTCCGGGAACGAGGCGGAGATGTCGTTTCCGTTGCGCGAGAACAGCTTCACCCGCGATGTGCCGTCGACAACGCTGACCCCGCGTTGGCCATCCCACTTCCATTCCCACACCCAGGCCGGTCCGGACGGGAGCGGCCCAGCAGTGGCGAGCATCGGAGACAACGGATTCGGGGGCATCGACGACGAATGCCCGCGTAGGGGATCGGCGAACCATCGAAAGCCGACCGCAAGCGGTCGCACGTCCCCTCCGGGGCCGCCCCATATGGGTCACCAATTTGGTCGTACGAGTCGCCCGAGTCTGACATGCCGGGGACCCCGACCAGTCAACCCACGGTCGCAAGCTCCCTCTTCGGGGTTGACAGGCCACCCTCGTCATGTCGATCGGGGACGTCTCATCCGAACCTGTGGAAGGTGTCCCTGCCATGAACAACAACCTGCTCAACGATCACCAGATCATCACCGAGCTCATCGGCACTGCCGCTCAGCTCCCCGCCGAAGATCCGCGCGCGGCCCGGTGGGCTACCGAAGCGCTCGCGCTCGCCAGCGCAGCAGAGCTGCCCATCCTCATCGAGGAGGCCGAGGGAGTGCTCGGCCGGATCGAGCACGACACCACCTGCCGGTGGTGCGCCGGACAGCCGGGAGCAGCCATCCCGGTCGGGTCCTTCTGGTGCACCCACTGAGCACCAGGCTCTCCGGGGTCCCGGTCCCACCACGGGACCGGGACCCCCCC
>NZ_JAVDUT010000012.1:0-90634 GCF_031456475.1 Rhodococcus sp. 3258 | reverse complement strand
CGCGCTCGGCCAGCAACGCGTCCAATATCGCCCCTGGCCGCCTTCGCACCAAATCGCCCCCCCCCCCCCCCCCCCCGGAGCCGATGCAGCTCTTCGTCGGGCAGCGGGCGTTCATCGCGTACGGCGCTCCGTGGAAGGACGCCGTAATCGCCCTCATGGATCCGAGGTGCGGGTACGACCCGTGGAAATACGACGAAGAGATGCATCAGGACGACGTCCTGATCACAGTCATCGAGACGGAACCGCGGTTGTTCGGCTGTATCGAGCTCATCAGGTGGGACCCGGGAAGAGGCCGATTCTTCATCGCCGACAAGTGGAACCTCGTCACGCTGCCTGCGTTACCCGGGTGGCTGTCCTTGCCGACGTATCCAGGACCCCTCGATCACGACACCGGCAGCTATCTGTTGGAGACTCTGGGGACTCAACGATGGGGAGTACGGCTGTACGAAGCCGGAATCGAATCGGCCACCACAGCCGAGTCCGCACGCGTCATGATGAACAGCGGCGGACAATGCACGCACTGCGACGAAAACATCGACCTGGCACGTACCGACGCACGCGAACGCATTCACACCTACGTCTGTGAAGCCAATTCACATGTGGGCGATCACTATTCAGACTGGTCTGCGGCGCTGTGCACGACCTGCTACGTAAAGATGAGCGCCGGCGGATTCACAAACTATCTGGACTTCCGGTTCGCCGCGAACCCGCCGTGCCCACGGTGTTCGTTTCGCCGGTCGGTCGGCTACGTCTCGCGACCCTATGCCGATGATCTGCCGACAACGGATTCACCGTGGGAGTTCTCCAGAGAACCTCACCGGCACTGGGACAATCGTGGGTACTGGCTGTGCCACCACTGCCATTTCGTGTTCGGCGAACCGCCCGGGACCGGCGACAGATTCTTCTGACCGGCGTTCGAGTCGTATTTTTCCGACACGGTGCGTGTGTGACAAGAACGAGGAGAACTGGGTGACAGACATCAGCGGCGCGCAGTACTTTTACTACGCCTCGTACGACGGCGACCACACCGTGACGGTCGCTCGTGTGAGCGACGCCGACTTCGACACGTACCAACGCTACGACGTCGAGCGCTCGACCTGGATCATCGACGACGAGATCGACATCGAAAACGAAGACGAAGACTGGAATTCCGTGACGGTCGACGAAGCGGACTCGCTGACCGAACGGCGAGCGTTCGGGCTCGATGGCACTCCCCCTGGCGACCCTGGCTACACGGTGGCCATCGACCTCGACGTGTCTGCCGCCGAGTTCGGCGAATCCACTCTGCAGTCAATACGTTCGAGCGCACCCAACCTTGTTGACGCACGCGTGCGTTCAGGCAGCACCGGGCATGGGCAGATCGTCGTAGAGATCCCAGACACCGGGTGGTTCGCCGCCGGGTCGGCCGGCGTCGCTGTCGCTCGCGACATCGAAGTGTACTGGCCGGTCCAGGCGGTACAGATCTGCCGAACCGACCTGTGGAACGACGGCGAGCAAGCGGTCCACTGGTTGGCACCGAACTTTGCGGAGGTGCTCGACAGCCGTGTCGACGACTGCATCCTCACGCTTGAGGTCGTGCCCAACCCCTGGCCAGGCCGGGATCTGGATCAATACTCGTTGCCTGGGGAGACCTCGTACCCGACATCGACGGGAAGCGGCAGCGCTCAGCTGAACATTCCCAGGTCCGGCCGAAACTGCGTCGATGAGGCGGAGATGTCCTCCAAGACCGCGCACCTCCTGAGTAACGAGTTCTCCATTGCCCGCATCCGAGTGAGTCGCGCACGGTTCTACCGCCACGAATACCCTGTCAGCGGATCGTTTCCGGCTACCGCGCCTCCATCGGAAACGGTCTCCCCTGGTTGGCATTTCGGTTCATTCATGTCGTCGGAGCGATTCGTCGTCATCACCGACCTCGAACACGATTTCACCGGATGGGCAGTTGAGGTCACGCAGGACGACGACGTGCACATTGCACCGATCTCGGCAAAGACTCTGTATCGCAACGACAGCGAGGATCTCAACCTCCACCCCCAGGGAGAGATGCTCCACGGCTTTGCTGCATCCGTCGAACCCGGCGCTCGACTGATTGCGTTCATCACCGCATCCGGCGCGCGGATCGAGGTCGATTCATGGATCTACATGACCGAGTGGCTGACCGAGTCCCTCGCGGACAAACCGTGCGCACTTATCATTGACCTTGGTCCGAGTGACTACATCCCCAGCGAAGACGACGAGAACGACGTGGTGTGCGCCCAGTTGATCGTCATGGCCGACGATGTGTTCATGGTCCGGCGCTCGCGAGTGGAACTGGGCCATCTGATGTTCGCCGACTACTCCACGGAGTATGTCGAGCTCGATCGGTGGTACCTCGCCCCTCATTTCGACGACTGCACCGACGGCTACCTGTTCACCAAGGATCGACGTCTGGCGGCGGAAACCTGCGTCACCTGGTTCCGAGACAACCAAGGAGCCAGCGAGCCCAGCAACATCGGCTGCGACTACCGCCACCCCGACGAACTGCTGCCGAATGATGATTCGACTGAGTCCTGAACCACAGACTTCGCGCGCTTGTCATCTCGCAGTCAACGAGAACCATCAGTTCGCACCCGTCAGCTGACGAACAACAGAATCAACCCCCCAGCATGAACAAGGCTTTGTCGACATCACGTGCGAGCCACGTAATGTCCTGCGCTGCAAGTTGCATTCTGATGTCTTCCACGATCTGCATGTAGCGTCGATACTGTCCGCGACTCGTTGTAGTTTTCACGCCAAGACCCTTCAGCGCCGCGACGGCCCGCCTGTCGAAAACAGCCATGCGCTCCGGTGCCGCAGCAAGGATCAGAGCCGACGCCAACGCGTCGCCAGAGGAGAATCCCGGCAAGACGCTCAGAGCACTCCGTGCCTCGCCGGCTGCCGATACAGTATCGGTCACCTCGTTGTTCGCTGCGACATACATTGCCCCAGTTGCTTGTCGGACCACGGTGTCCGGCGTTCTGTTCAATGCCATGACCCACGGCGTATCTGCACGCAAACGCTTCCAGAACAGCAAAGCTCCGATGTCGACTTTGCCCAGGCTCTTTGCGTCCTCAACTCGGGCCACCACGTCGAAGAGGACCTCGTCGTAGGCTTCGGACGCCGCCGCGTCATAGGCAACATGCGCGTCGACAAGGCGTCGAAGACCGTTGGCTTCGAGAATCATTGCTGATGCACCGGTGCCAACTCCTGAACGAATCGACCTGAGTCTTCGTACACGCACCCGACCCCATGCTCCGAGAGCAAAGCGAGCAAATCATCGACCGGCTTGTCAGGAAGCAACATTGAGACCGCCGGTTTCGAATCGATGTGCCTTCGATAGTCGAGTAGCTGCCCCAACGCCATTCGGACAGCCTCTCGTGAGCTAGATGCCTTGGCCTCGTATAGAACATTGTCCGTGTGGTCAAAAACGTCTGCAAGAAGCGAGCGCGCGCCATCATCGACCTTCATCTGATAGCTACTCACGTCCGAGTTCCGCTTGACCAGCGTGGCCGCGAATCTATGCATCATTTCGCTCTCGGCACGCCGCGCACGGTAAGAAGAGAAGTTCTCGACGTAGTACTCCTTGATCCGGTTTTCCTCCAACGGAATACGTCTTGATGAGGGCTGGCCGGGAGCACTTCTGCGTCCGCCGAGCCAAGGGTTGTCGGTGGCGCGGCCCAAGTCTTCGATGTGCCTCGCCCACAGCTCGGCCAGTACGGACGCCGACGGCTCTTTGATCAGCCGACCTGAGTTCAATACTGGGAACTTGAAGTCGGTCAGAGCAGATTGCACTTCTTCGACTGGTAGGCGGTCTTCGTCGGCAAGCATCACGTCCCAGCTGATGTCGACGTACTTTGCTTCGCGGCCGCTGTCACCCCAGTGCTCGCCAGGGAAAATGCCGTCCGAGATGAGCTCACCGGCCGCTACAACGCCACGATTTGTGCCTGTGCGCAGCATGAAAACACGATCCCCTACCAGGGGATCGCCATAGCCTTGGCCGAAGCTCCAGAAATCCGGATAAGTGAGACCCGCAGCGGTTTCTTCGATCATCTCCTCGCGAACAGAAGGATTGAGGCCTTCGTCACTTCCGTTCCACAGTACGAAGAAGCTCTTGTTCATTTCCATACCATCTCCTTTGATCGGATTCATTCGCCGTTCAAGAGCACAGCAACCACTCCGCACAGGTGCCGCACCTCCGCCACCGTGGGTGCCAATTCGTACGCATGGTGATGGCAGGCATTGCTCAGCCTGTTCCATGCCATCGCGGCAGCGTCGGCGTTCTCAGCTGTATCCAGTGACCTCAGAATCACCAACCGCGAGCGCATGCTCGGTCGCTCGATGTCCACGCCTAGCGCCACGCATCGCTCGATAACCAACTCCTCCAACGCCTGGCGAGCAAGGAAGGCAGCCAGACGTGCGGAGCCGCCTGCAGCAGGGTGACTTCCGTCGAGCAGCATTTCCGCGTTCCTGAGCGCCACTGCCGGCGACGTCGCAGTAGTCATTCGGCGAGGATCCCGTCGACCATCTTCTTCAAATCGTTCACCACTTCCCAGGTGATCGGCCGATCTGCACCTTTGTGAGTGCCGGCGTTCGCGATGTGGAGCGTCGGGAAGCGTTCGGTGCGAAAGCCCAGCCACTGCGATAGGTCGCGTTCGGAATCCTGGTGCACGGCCAGCGCAACCTTGTTGCGAGTCTTGTGGACTGCCGACCACCGCTCCTCGGTCACCATCCGAGACTCTCCCGCCCGGTGTTGCTTTGCGTAGAACACCTGCTGCGCAGCCGATTCCAAAGCCAATCGGAACAAGCCCGGCGCAACCCGACGCTTGACGTCGTCGGGCACATTCTCGTCCAACACCAATGCCCGCACATCATTGAAATACCGAGTCGCTTGATTCTGTGTCTCGGAAACACTGATGTTGGAACCTGGTTCGCGCATCACCTCGACGAGCCGAGCGTCGACCGCGAGTTGCCTGATCGCTGTGGCCAATCGGTCGTCGTGCGAGAACACGATGACCTGCCTGGTCTTCGCGAGCGTCGACAGAACCTTGATGAAGCCATCGATCTTCGCCGGATCCATCGCCTGGATCGGGTCGTCCAGCACGATGAATCGAAACGGACTGTTCGGCGTGGTCGCTCTCGGAATGAACAGCGCTAATGCCAACGCATGCAGCTCCCCTTGACTCATCACCGACAGTGCCTCGGACTCCACGCCGTCGACCGAGCCGGTCATCACCACTCGCCGGCTGGTGTTGTGGCCCACCAAGTTGATGGCACCGATGTCGACATTGCTTTCCTGCCGCAACTCCGCCCAAATGTCGCGCGCCTGCTCGGCAATCGGAGCGAGCCGCTGGTCCCTCAATTGCTTGGCATGCGAGGCAATCCACTTCTTGGCCGTGTCGACGTTTTTGACGGCCTCATCCGCCTCTCGCGCCGCGGATTCGAGAGTTGCCCACGCGGCCAGACGTCCAGCAATCGGCGCCCAGGTGTCCTCACGCTGAGCCGCCGCTTCCCTGGCCTCGGTGCGCAGCGCCTCAGCAGACTCGATGACCGCGGGCATTGTCGTAGCCAAGTGGTCCGCCACACCGGAAGAACTCGACGGTTGCTCTCGCGCCGCGGCGACGGACTTCCGATACTCGGACAAGGAAGGCAGGTCGACGCCCTCCACCGCGGTGGCGTCGGCGATTTCGTTCCCCAGTTCGACTGCGGCGCGTTGCGCTTGGTCGAGTCGGCGGCGGCTGTTCTTGTAGGCGGCCAGTTTCTGGCTCTGCTCGGCAAGCTGCGCCCGCGAGTGCTCGGCCCACGCATCGTCGAGCGTCCCCGTCGCACAGACCGGGCACTCGATAGTGCCCGTCTTACTGTGCAGTCTCAGGGCCGCATCGAGCAGATCGTTGCGCTGCTCCACCACCGACAGTGCCTCATCAGCGGAATCCGCGGTATCGGCCGCAGCTGCCCGGAGCTCCGCCACCACCTCGTCGACACGCTGCTGTGTCGGGGCGCTCAACGCTGCGAGCCGCTTCAAACCGATGAGCGCAGGCGAGGCCGATGCGTCGGCTCCGGTGGCGAGCGCCAACACCGCATCGAGATCCGCAATCCGCTTCTTGACCAGGTCTGCAGCAGTTTTCACGCGATCGTCCGACGCATCCGACAACGAGGTCTTGAGCTGGCGCAGGCTCTCTGCTGCTCGTTGCCGGGGCCCCTTGATCTCCTTCAGTACCGCTGCCAGTCGCTTCTCGGCATCGGTGATCTCGTCGAGTCCGAGGAGTTTGGCCAGGGCGTCGTGCAGGGTGGACGGCGTCGCGTCGAACAGTCCACCGATTTCGTCGTAGGACAGGATCGGGCGATGTAATTCGACGGCAGACTTCCACCCAAGTGCTTCGGTACCGGTGCTGCGCTTCTGTTTTCCGACCTGAGTCCAGGTGGAGCATCCCTTCAGCGCGGCATCGGAAGTCCAGTCGACACCGACAATCGTCGGTTCGGACCCTTCGATCGTGAGCCCCACCCGCACCTCACACGGGTCTCCCTGATGCAGATTGCGCCAGGTATCGGCCCACAGCTTGGCCTTGTTCTCCCAGCGGTAACTCGAACCGGTAATCGCGAATTCGAGTGCCTCGGCAAAGCTCGACTTTCCCGATCCGTTGCGGCCACTGACGATCGTGATCCCCGGCGCGGGGTGTAGCTCCAGCGCTGCCTTCGGCCCGATACCGCGGAACCCCGCGACAGTGATCGAGGTCAGAAATGCACCGACCGGCTCTTCGACGAGCTTGCTACCCGCTGGCTCCGGAACGTGCGGGGTCGAGATGCCGTCGAGCAGCTCTTGTAGTGCTGTCGGCCCTTCGAGTGCGGCCAAAATAAAGTACTTGACCTCCTCGGACAGCTCGGCATCCGCGTCGATGGCATCGATCACGACGTCGACGAGTGGCCTGTCGACAGCATTGTCGGCAATGGTCACCGGCACTCCCCTGTTCGTTCTGATGGCTAACCAGACCCAACAGTTCCATACGGGACCGACAGTTCGCAGGTACATCAATGTCTCCGCGCTGAACTCTCAGGATCGCCCGTTGCCCGGAGGTCATTCGGCGACAGTGATCGGTGAGCTTTACAAGCTCACCATTCGTTCGCGTCTTCAGCTTTGTGCATTGTCGATGGATTGGGCCAGACCCTCAGATCGAAGAAAATAAAGCGACAATCACTCTTCGGCAACCACTAGTTCGCGTGCCACGAACTCGCTCACGACTATCGGTATCCCGAGTCCGCCACCTGAACCATCGCAAAGAGCATCCATGATGTCTTCGTGGTGCGCGAAAGTGTCGTGCCGATGCTCGACGATTCGTCTGATGACGTCGCCTAACTCTGCCCATCGTATGAGGAAGTCAGGTGAGGACTCGGCAACCCCACCATCAAGAAAGGCATAGGAAAAACTGTTCGTATTGGCACGTAGGAGCACGTCGAGCGCATCGTCGCGCAGTCGAAATCTGGTCATATCACGATGCCTCACGCTTGTTGGCTACAGGTCTTTGATCTGCACATTCATCAATTAAAACAGCCCCAATTCTCGACATAGCGGTCGTGTGGCGATTCTCAACAGCCGTCGAAGCAGATGGCTCTGGTCGGAGAAGCGTGCTCATGGTTTGATTTCCACTCCTCGAGCGATGTGACTTGGAGGGATGGGTAGCCGGTCAGGCGGAGTCCGCTGGAAGCACCGGGATCGAACCGTCGGACCTGCGCGATTTCGATCGCAACATCCGCCTGTAGGCTGCTCAGCCGAATTGGATGCTGCAACCATAACTGCACACGCCGACCGGCTTGGTACAACAGTGCGAAAGGAGCGCTGCCCGAGCCCCCAGACTTCTCAACTATTGAAGAACACTGCTTCTGTCGGATGGGCGTGTCATCCTTACCGCATGCCGAACGGACGCAACGCCGACCCTGATGTAGTCGCCGAGAAAATTGCTCGTATCAGAGATCCGCACGTTCGACCGCTGAACTTACTGGCTGACGTCATCGCAGATTCCGTCGGTCTCCCGCACGGCCACGTTCCCTACGTCGATCCAGACCAGGGCGGTATTGACGCCCGAATGTTGGTGCTGCTCGACAACCCTTCCACAAAAGCTGAGAGCGGCACTGGATCGGGCATGCTGAGCCTGGACAACAACGACCGAACGGCTCGCAATTGCCGTGAAGCATATGAACGCCACGGTGTCTCACATGCCGACGTGGTCCACTGGAATGTAGTTCCCTTCCCCGTCGCAGGCATCAAGAATGGCGGTTCCACCCCTGCCGAGCGAACTCGATCCGTGCAATGGACAAAGGCTTTCGTTGAGTTGTGCCCACGAATAGAGATCGTTCTCTTGCTCGGTGCCGCAGCTCGTGACGGTTGGACGCGCTCAGGAATCGACCGGGATTTCTATGTCGTCCCAGGGAAGATTCCTCACTGTTCAGCACGGGGGTTGAACACGGGCGGCGGACGGGAGCGTTTTGAGTCCGCTATCGCACAGGTCGCGGAGATGCTTCGATAGACGACAGCTGATCGCGCTCGCGGATGCATCTACCGTTCGAACTGGCCTGTCGGCAGCGGAGCGTGGCAATCAGGATCAGGCCCCCGAACCGCAGTCGACGGGCACGATCGCCCCGGTCACCGCGGAAGCCCTGTCACTGAGCAGCCACGCGGCGGCCTCTGCAACTTCGCGGGCTTCGGCCATGCGACCCATCGGTGACGCAGCGCTACTGGCTGCGATGACACCGGGTGTCTTTGCCTCCCATTCGTCCATCATTTCTGTCGCAGTGCCTCCGGGCATCAGACCGTTGACGCGGATCCCCTCAGGGGCCCAGGTGACCGCTGCGGTTTCGGTGATGCTGTTGAGCGCCCGCTTCATCGCCCCGTACGCCGGAAGCGGCGGAACTGCACGGCGGCTGCCGATGCTCGAAGTGTTCACGATGGCACCGCCGCCACTCCGACGCATAAAGGCGGCTTCGGCCTTCATCGCGGTCCAGTGAGCGCGGAAGTTAACGGTGAACTGCTCGTCGAGGTCGTCTTCGGTGGTGGTGTCGAGCGGACCTATCTGCTGCTGGTTGACGCCACCGTTGTTGAACGCGCCGTCGAGTCGTCCATGCAGCTGCTCGACGCGGGCGACGGCGGCACGGATGCTGCCAGAGTCAGCGAGGTCCATGGAGACCGCGTCGGCGGTACCCCCGGCAGTTCGGATTGTCGTCACGAGCTGATCGAGCGCATCGATGTTGCGGGCGGCGAGCACAACAGCAGCACCCTCAGCCGAGAAGAGTTGAGCCGCAGCAGCACCGATTCCTCGACTTGCACCGGTGATGAACATGATTTTTCCGGCCAGAAGGCCGGCTGTACTGGAAGCTGTTTCGATGGTCATGATGCAAGCATCAAGGCGCATCGACACCGGATACAGGCACAAACGGTACTAGGGTCCGACGCCCAAATCGGGGCACAATCGAGCTCATGGACAAGCAGGAACTCGGGGCGTTTCTCCGTAGCCGCCGCGAAAAGCTTCAACCGCAGGATGTGGGTCTTCCGTCCGGCCCTCGCCGCCGGACCCCGGGTCTTCGCCGTGAAGAACTAGCCGTGCTCGCGCATATTTCCACGGAGTACTACGTGCGCCTCGAACAAGGCCGCGCACCACGCCCGTCGGCAGAAGTGCTGGCAGGCATCGCGGCTGCCCTGTACCTCGACGACACCGAGTCCGACCATCTGCACGCGCTGGCGGGCACCGCACCCGCGAGATCAGGTGTGCACCGGCGCGATGTTCGGCCCAGCATTCTCACGCTTCTGGAACGGCTACCGCAGACCGCCGGCATCGTCATGTCGGCCGCGTTCGAGGTACTCGCCTGGAACGATCTCGCAGCAGCGCTCATGGAGGATTTCGGTGCGCTGGCCCCTCGTGATCGCAACCTTGCTCGCAAAGCTTTCCTCGGCACCGAGCAGCCGGGCGAGCGGCTCTACGGCATCTCCGACGACGTCCACTTCCGCCACAGCGCCGTCAACGAACTCCGCACCGCACTCACCCGATATCCCACAGACGAGACTGTGCACAACCTCGTCACCGAACTGCGCGAGGGCAGCCCCGACTTCGCGCGACTGTGGGAACGACACGACGTCGCAGTCTCCCCCGCCCTGCGAAAGACCTTTCGGAACACCCCCGTTGGAGAGATCACGGTGGACTGCGATTCGCTGAAACTCGTCGAACTCGACCAACACCTGATCCTGTATACCGCCGCTGCCGGCAGCCCCGATGCCGACAAATTGGCGCTACTGGCAATGATCGGACCGAAGGAAACTGATCACCACGACAAGCCAGCCGGGACCCGCACCGAGTGACAGCAGCCTTCGATCTGTCGGTACCCGATGCTTCGATGGCGGTATGTCACGACTCGACGAGGGGTTTCCGCCTCCCACGGCCTGTGTGCAGTGGTGTCAGCACCGCAGCTACGACCTGCACGTCCTCGACGACGGTGTGGAGGTGGACCTGGATTGGTGGAACGGCCACCTCGACCGCGCAGGCCACGATCTTCGGCTGCGTGGCCGTAACCTCGACGGAGAAATCGTCGAGTACGGCGGTGCCACCGTGCAGCGCAACGATCTTAGAATCGGCACCGATCTGACTGTAGGCGAACATGATTCGCTCGGACTGCTGTTTCTCTGCGCGGCGTGGCAGGGCAGCCATCGCCACCGCAGAGCGATGCGGCGATTCCCCGACGTCATGAACCCACACCTCAGCCGACCCGACGAGAACCCTGTCGCCAAGACTCTTGGCGTGCTCGATAGCTGCGTCCGCAACCGCGCAGTGCCCGACCACCCGAACTCCACCTGGTCCGGCTGGCCCGATGCCCCCGGCGTCGGAATGTCCCTCATGGCCACGTTCCTGTGGGCAGTGAAAGCGTCGGTCTACGGCGGGCCGGCGCAGCTGATCGATCAGTACGGAGTCTCGACCCTCATCCACGAAGGGTGGCTCGAAGACCCGTCCGTCACCGGATTCACTCGTCGCCGCTACGACCGCTACGTCGACCTCATCACCGCATGGGCCACGGACATCGGCACCAGCCCCGAGCTCGTCGAAATGTGGCTCGTGCAGCGCTGGAGCGCCCGACTCAGCGAAGCACGGAACGGCCGCTACACCGCGCCCACGTTGTTCTGAATCAGCTGGCAGATCAGGCAGATTCGAGCGTGGAACGTATTGCAGCACAACGACCGTTGCCACATCACGGCACCAACAACACACCCAGCCCGGGGATCAGAGCATTCGACGCATCGGGATTCTCGCGGTCGTGGGTCACCGTTACGAATACCGGACCCGCACCCGTTCGAGCCGTCACCTCGGTCGGCAGGCGATAGGCCTGCGGACCACCCTGATTGGCCGGCTGCGTCCGATCGATCTCGTCGTTCCAGTGCCGCAAGCCGGCGGAGCCTGCCTCACCGGTGGACAGGTTGCGCCAGTTGACCGTCAGATGCCGGTAAGCGAACTGGTAGTAGTACGGCCGGATGTCGGCGGCCGAGAAACGCACCTCACCCGGCTTCTCCCCGACCACCGCGCGAATCGGAATGGTCTGAATCAGTCCGCCGGGAACGCCCGCAGGGACGAATTCCGGCCCCGTGACAACAGGCACTTGCAGTACCGACTCTTGCGGCGCAGCGGTTGCAGTTCCGACACCTACGCCGAAGGCCAGGGGGGCGGACAGCGCCAGGGCGGCGACGCCGCAGCGGATCGTTTTCCTCATCGAGTTTCCTTTCGTAGGTGCGCTCAGGGCACGTAAATCAAGCCTTTGCCCGGGATCAGAGTGTCGGCGTACGGCGCACTGTCGTAGTACTCGCGGTAGTGCGTCACGGTGATCTCGACCCAGCCACTACCCGTGGGCAGCGCGACCTCGAGTGGTAACTGTTCTGCGCGCAGCGGCGGGAGGTCGTTCGGCGGGCCCGGGTTGGGGTTGTCCTGCCAGTGCCGCAGTCCTACGGTTCCACGAAACCCGATGTCCCAGTTCCGCCAAGTCACACCGAGACTTCGGTACGGATACTGGTCTGCATACGGCGCGATATTCGCCGCGGACAACAGCAGAACACCCGGCTCGGTCCCGACCGTGGCCTTCATCGGAATGGTCTGAAACAACCCACCGGGCACCGCACCGGGCGCGATCTGAAAACCGGTCACTACTGGAACCTGCAGCAGCGTGCTCTGCGGCGCTGCCACAGCCGTTCCCAGGCCGATGCCGAGCAGCAACGGAACTGTCAGTGCGATCGATACGACCGCTCGCCGCAACGTCTTTCGCATACCGCACGCCTTCCGCTCATGTCGCACAATGGGATACCGGTTCGCTCGGGGCACCGGACCACTCATTCGAGCCCGAACCTGAAACATCGAGCGCTGCTCGAGCCGTTACCCGACCCACCCTCGCAGCCACCGCGACAAAAGGACCACTCGTATACCGATTCGTGACGGGGTCGTGACACGAAAGACGTTAACAGACCACTTGGCCCGTTCGATTCTCTGATCAGAGGTGATGCACTGTGCAGACGCCGGTGAGGACGAACAAAATGAGTCGAGTCCGCAGAGTCGTGGCCACGTGCGCACTGATCGCCGCGACCGGCTTCGCAGCCATCGCCTGCGGATCCGAGGAACCCACAGGAACCGCGTCACCGCCCACCACCACTGCAGCCGCAGCTCCGTCGGCCAACGGCTACACCGACTCCAACGGCGGCAGTGGCCCCGGACCCACCGGAGAGATCCCCGACGCTGCCCCGGTGCCGGCTATACCCGTCGAGCAAGGCATCCCCGCTGTGCCACCTGCCCCGAACCGCGACGACGTCAACGTCGATGCCCGCGATTACGAACAACCCGGCAGCCAATACTTCTTCCAGTCCCCCAGCGGCAACGTGTTCTGCGGCTTCAACTCATCCAACGCACCCGGAACCATCGTGGGCTGTCAGGTGCGCTACTCGGTGCCGGGAAACACCGGACGTGAGTGCGCCAACGCCGCGAACAACACCTACGGGGTGAAGATCAACCAGGACGACACCGTCGAACAGATCTGCACCAATCAAGGCATCTTCGTCGGAGATCCGAGCAGCGGAGAGCCTCGAGTACTCGAGTACGGCCAGGTCATCGGAGTGACCGGCACCTTCTGCCGCTCCACCGAGGGCGGCATTGCCTGCTACAGCGGCGACCACGGCTTTGTGATCTCCCGCGACGTCAACATCGCGTTCTGAGAACGGCTTTCACGCGAGCTGGTCCCGTCGAGCCTCGGTGACGAAGTCGTCGAGATCGGCTCGCCGCGTCATTTCCCAGTAGTCGACGATCCTCCACGGCAGTGTCGAGACAACGCGTCCGGCGTCGTTGCGGTACCAGTTGTCCATACCGCCGTGCGACCAGATCATCTTCGCGTGCGCCTCGTCGTGCTTGCGGACATACTCCGTCTCCACGTCGGCCTTGCACTCGATGGCTCCGATTCGCTTGTCCACCATGTCGATCAGCACATCGACGATGTAGCGGACCTGACATTCGGCGATGGTGATGTAGCTGCCCCCGTGGCCCAACACTGTTCCGGGACCGCAGGTGATGAAGAAGTTCGGGAAGTCCGGGACGGTGATGCCGAGGTACGCGTGCGCATCTTCCGGGCCCCAGATATCGCGGATGGACTCCCCTGATCGTCCGCGCACATCGATCGGCGTCAATAGCTTGTGGGTCTCGAAGCCGGTCGCGAGGATCACCACATCGATCTCGGTCTCCGAACCATCCCGTGCCACCACCGAGTTCGCGGTGATCGACGACACGGCGTCGGCGATGAGCGTGACGTTGTCGCGCTTGAGCGCGGCGTACCAGCCGTTGTCGAGCAACATCCGCTTGCCGAAGGGCGGGTAATCGGGAAGCGACTTCTCGATCAGGTCCGGTCGGCCCTCGAGCTCGGCTTCGATGTAGCGGGTGAAGACGCGTCGATGCGCGTCGTTCATCGGGTTGATCGAGCGCTGCGGATGCTCCCATTCGGGATCGACCTGCAGCGAGCTGTGCACACGATCGTTGAAGTTCCAGGCCAGCCTGGTCCGGTACCAGAGCCGATACAGCGGAACGACATCCATCAGGTAGTTGGCGTCGTCGCCCATCTCGGTGAAGTACACGTCACTCGACGACACCCACTGCGGCGAACGCTGAAAGACCGTCGCATGCCCCACCGTCGACGCGATGGCCGGCAGCACCTGCATGGCACTGGCCCCGGTTCCGACGATGGCGACGCGCTTACCGGTCAGATCCAGATCGGCCGGCCAGTTCGCCGTGTGGAAGATCGGGCCGTCGAACGACTCGAGCCCGGGAATGTGGGGCACCTTTGGCCGATTGAGCTGACCAGTAGCGGTGATTACCACGTCGGCGGTCAGCGTTTCGCCGTCGACCGTCGTGACGGTCCAGACCTGTCGCTGGGCGTCGTACTCCGCGGTCGCCACCTCGGTGTCGAAGCGAATGCGTTGCCGCAGATCGTGTTCGGACGCGACATCGCTGAGGTACTCCCACACCTCGTCACGCTTGCCGAAGTGCGTGCTCCAGGCCCGCGGCGCGAAGGAGTAGGAGTACAGGTGACTGGGGGTGTCGACACCCGCACCGGGGTAAGTGTTCTCGAACCAGCCGCCGCCCACGTCGGAGTTCTTCTCCAGCACCACGTGACTGATGCCCGCCTCGTGCAGCTTGATGGCGGCGAGCATGCCGGAGACACCGGCACCGATCACGATGACCGACAGATCGTTCGGCGCGGCCACCGGAGTGTCCGAGGCGGTGAAGCCCATGTCCTCGGCGACCATGACGCCGAACTCGGGAGGAACCTGCTCACCGACGGCCACGCTGATCATCTCGACCAGGTGCTCCGAATCGGGTGACGGCACCGCCATTGGCGCACCCTCGTGGAACGCGCAGATCGCGTCGAGTGCTGCGGAGCGGATGCGGTCGGCAACGGCGTCGTCGAATCCGCCCGTGTCGTTGTTGTCCATGCCTCGACTACGCGTGGGGCGGTATGGATCGGCGAGCCACGTGCGATCGCCGGTCAACTGATAGAGCACCGCCACCAGCGTGGGGAGGTTGGCCGCGGTGAGAGCCCGCGAGAGCCGATCCCGATCTACCCCACCCACGGTTTCCGCTGCCGTTGCTGCGTCTGTGGACACCGGTACCTCCTATTGCGAGCTGCTCAATCCGACTTCGACAGCTCAACTAACCACGGTTAGGCAATTTGGCGCAAGGGTTTCGCGATCCTCAGATTCACAGCATTTGAACCCTTGACAATGTGGCCCACGCCACACGATGCTTCATGGCACTACCTAACAGCGGACAGGCGAAGGGAAACACCCATGGAACTCACCGAGGCGATGCGCACCACCGGCACCTGCAGGCGGTACCTCAGCGATCCTGTTCCCGACGAGGTGTTCAAGGCCGCGTTCGACGTCGCCCGCTTCGGCCCGCAGGGCGGCAATCGTCAGCCCGTGCGATGGATCGTCGTGCGCGACGCCGCCCGCAAGCAGGCCCTCGCTGACCTCTACCTCCCGATGTGGGACGCCTACTTCGCCGGCATCACCGGCGGAACCGTCGCCGTTGGCGCTCTGCCCAAGACCGTGCAGGACGCCGACTACTTCGCCCGTCACCTTCACGAGGTGCCCGCCATCGTGGTGGTCTGCGCAGCGTTGGACGGACTGCACCCCACCGACCACGAACTCGGCCGACTCTCCGTCGTCGGCGGCGCATCCATCTACCCCACCGTGCAGAACCTGTGCCTGAGCCTGCGAGATCAGGGCGTCGCAACCGCGGTGACGACTTTGCTGTGCCACGAGGAACCCGCCATTCGCGAACTGCTCGGCATCCCGGACGACTACATCACCGCCGCGCACATCGCCGTCGGTTATCCCGAGAAGTCGTTCCCGCGCAAGCTCACACGCGATCCCGTCGAGCAGATCGTTGCGGCAGAGACGTTCTCGCAGCCGATGTTCGACTCCGCTGCGCTCTCGCCTGCACTGTAAAACCACAGCATCTGAAGGAGTCCGCCGTGCCCGGTACTGCCATCCACCACCGCTCCCCCATCGGCCGCGCCACCATCGGCGATCAGCTGCGTCGCCATGCGCGGACTCAGCCGAACAAGGTTGCGTTCATCAGCTACGCGGCGGACGGCACCCGCGAGGTCACCACGTATGGCGAACTCGATTCTCGCGCAAACCAGTTCGCCAACTTGCTGGTCGATCTCGGGGTGACAGCAGGTGACCGCGTCGCATCGATGGCTCGTAACAGCGTCGATGTGGTGGTGGCGTACTACGGCACGCTCAAAGCCGGAGCGGCCTTCACCGGCATCAACGTGATGTATCGCGCCGCCGAGGTGAAGCATCAACTCGAACACGCGGAACCGACTGTGGTGGTGGCCGATCCGGCCTACGCCGAGATCATCTCCTCGGTGAAGCCGGACACAACCACCCTGGTGACGTTCGGTCCCGAATACACCGCACTGACGGCGAACACACCGTCCACCGAGCCGGACGTCGAGATGGACGAGAACGACGTCGCGATGGTCATCTACACCTCTGGAACCGAAGCGGCTCCCAAGGGCGTCATGATCCCGCACCGCAACTTCCTCATCTCCACCGCGCCCGCGTGGAGCTGGGGCCTGCGCACCGGGCCGGAGGACACCTGGCTGTTCGTCATGCCCTTCCACACTATCGCCGGACTCGGCTCGATGACGACCCTCACCCTGATGGGTGCCACCCTCGTGCTGCCCGCGACGGTCGACCCGGCGCAATCGCTGCGCATCATCGCGGCCGAGAAGATCTCTGTCATCGCACAAACTCCCACGTTCTACCTGGCCCTGGCCCGTGACGAGCAGTTCGGCCCGGAGGCAGTGAGCCAGGTGAGGCGCTGCCTCACCTACGGTGGCCAGGTGTCACCGCACACGATCAGCGCCTGGGCCGCCGCCGCACCCGAGGCCATCTGGGGTACCTACTGGGGACAGTCGGAACTTTCGCAACTCGGCTCGGTGGGCTGGTTCTCGACCCTCGACGACATTCCCGACGGCGACGCGTCGTGGATCGGAAAGCCCGTCACCCACCTCGAGATCAAAGTGGTCGACCCCGCGGGCAACGAGGGCGAGATCGGTGAATTGCTCTGTCGCACTCCATCGGTGATGCTGGGCTACTTCAAGGACCCCGAGCGCACGGCGGAGGTGTTCCGCGACGGCTGGGTACACACCGGGGATATGGTGCGCATCGACACCGCCGGCAACCTGTTCTTCTACGATCGGATGAAGGACATGATCAAGTCGGGAGGGATGAACGTGTCGTCGCAGGAAGTGGAACGCATCATCCACACGCATCCGGATGTGCTGCGCGCCGCCGTCGTCGGAGTGCCCGACCCGTACTGGTCCGAGGCCGTGACCGCCTTCGTCATCGCGCGCGACGGGGTGACCGCCGACCCGGCCGCGATCATCGAGTACTGCCGCACCGAGTTGGCGTCGTACAAGGCCCCGAAATCGGTACACATCGTGGCCGAGCTGCCCGTCGACCCGCAGGGCAAAATCCTCAAGCGGGAACTGCGACTGTTGGCGACGGTCGAGGAAACCGTATGACTCAGCCCGATGCTGTGACTCCACTCCCACGGCAGCTACGTACCCGGCAACGCCGAGAAGACATCGTCGCCAACGCTGCGAATATCTTTGCGCGCGAGGGCTACTCGAACGTGGGGATGCGCGACATCGCCGACGCCGTCGGCATCAAGGGTGCCAGCCTCTACCACCACTTCCCGTCCAAGGAAGACATCCTGTTCGCGATCTGCCTGACGGTGACACAGGAGCCGGCCGAGGAGAACCTGCCACTGCTCGACGCGGCCGGAACCCCCACCGAACGCATGTCGTCTCTGGTGCGTGCGCACCTGGTGCATCTGAACCGGCGACGGGTGGAGTACATCGTGGGCCTGCACGAGTTGGCCTCGCTCACCCCCGAGCACCGCACTGTTGTCGAGGACTATCGCCGCCAGTACCAACGACGCGTCCGCGACGTGATCACCGCCGGAATGCGAAGCGGTGAATTCACCGTCCCGGATGCACGATTGGCCTCGTTCGCTCTGACCGACATGCTCAACGGCATCAGCAACTGGTTCCACGACGGCGGGGAACTGAGCATTGAGGACGTCGCCGACAACTACGTCGAACTGGCCGTACACCGCGTTCTAGGGGCATCACATGGCAATTGACGGTCACTGCGACCCGAGCTTCGAGGGCGTGCGCGAGAAGTTGGTGGCCAACCTCGACAGTGGCGACGAACTCGGCGCGTCCATCGTGGTCGACATCGACGGCCACACCGCTGTCGACCTCTGGGGCGGGTATCGCGACACCGAGCGCACACTGCCGTGGGAGTCGGACACGATCACCAACGTGTGGTCGACGACGAAGATGGTGACGTGCCTGGCGGCGTTGATGCTGATCGACCGCGGAGTGCTCGATCCCAATGCACCGGTCGCGACGTACTGGCCCGAGTTCGCAGCCGCAGGCAAGCAGGACATCGCGGTTAGGCATTTGCTGTCGCACACTTCCGGAGTGTCGGGATGGGACAGGCCGTTCAGCGAAGAGGACCTCTACGACTGGAAACTCTCTACCTCGCGTCTGGCTGAGCAAGCTCCGTGGTGGGACTCGCGCACCACATCGGGGTATCACGCAGCAAGTCAGGGGCACTTGATCGGCGAAGTGGTCCGCCGCGTCACCGGAAAGCCGTTGCGGCAGTTCGTCACCGACGAGATTGCCGGGCCACTCGGTGCCGACTTCCAGATCGGTGCCGCCGAGGCCGACTGGGTCCGGATCGCCGAGGTTGTTCCGCCGCCCCCACCGACCGATGATGCCGTGCCCGATCCGACGATGGTGCGTCGCAGGACCTTTCTCGGACCGTTGGTGCAGGCCTCGTCAGCGAACACCCCGGCGTGGCGTGCCGCAGACATGGGCGCCTTGAACGGACACGGAAACGCGCGATCGGTCGCGAGAATCCTGTCGGTCATCTCCCGCGGCGGAACCGTGGACGGCGTACGCCTGCTCAGCCCGGAGACGATCGACACGATCTTCGAGGAGCAATCCAACGGAATCGATCTGGCGCTGGGCATTCCGTTGCGCTTCGGACTGGGTTTCGCTCTGCCGCAACAGGAATCGATGCCCTACATCCCCGACGGCAAAATCTGCTTCTGGGGAGGCTGGGGCGGATCGCTGACCGTTCTGCACCCGGAGTCGAAGCTGACCATCTCCTATGTCATGAACCGAATGGGTCCAGGAATCATCGGCTCCGACCGAGCGGAGGAGTACGTCCGGCCGGTGTACGCCGGAATCTGCTGACAGTGCGTATCACCGACTCCGAGCGGCCGAGGACCGGCTAAGGCGCGAGCAAAGCCAACGGAATCACCGCGATACCGTCCTGTCGGCGGTAAGCGTGAGGACCTGTCGTCACTACGATCGCGTCCCTCATTCGACTGCCCACTGCGCTCCGAAGCCACTTCAGATGTCGGACATCGTGGTCCGTGATATCGGGCGAGACTTTCACCTCGATGCCGATGAACGATCCATCGCCTTGCTCGACGATCAGATCCACTTCGGCAGTCCTGCCACGGAAATGAAACAGCCTCGCCTCGTTCGCTTGCGCGTACACCTCGAGGCTTTGCGTTACGAACGACTCGAAAAGGTGCCCCAATCTGACGCCCGCCGAGCCGCCAGGCGTCAACAGGGACTCAGCTGTCACGCCGAGCAATCGAGCGCACAGGGCTGGGTCCACTAGATGGTGCTTAGGTGCCTTGGCTAGCTTCCCCAACGAATTATCCTGCGGCAACCATGCTTCTACGTCATGCAGCATGCGCAGGCGACTGAGCACATCGCGATAGTTGATCGATGTTTGACGGGTTGGCTTGTGGGTCGCACCCGGCGTTGCCGCATCCCTGATCGACTCCCAGGATGCTGTGGTCGATGTGGCTGCGGCGTATGCAGTCATCCAGGCACGAAGGGATTCCGGACGTCGAACCACGTGGCCTTGCTCCGGAAAGTCGTGTTCGATGATCGCGTGCAGGTAGCCGTCCAAAGCTGCGCGATTCGCGCGACCGGCGAGACGACGGATGCCAGGGAAGCCGGAAACCAGCACTTCTTCGATGTAATCGCCGAGCACGGTCTCGGTCGAACCCGAAATAGTCACCTGCCGGGGAGACAGCAAGTCCTTCAGGGATACAGCCGAATCCGACGGCCGACGTTCGGCGAAGCTCAGAGGCCACATTCGTACACGGACAATTCGGCCTGCACCGGAGTGGACGACAGCGTCGGAAGGCGGCGCGCTTCCCGTCAGCAGAAATTGCCCACCCGACGCATCGTTGTCCACGGCTCTGCGAACCAGATCCCATGACGGCGGGAATCGTTGCCATTCATCGATAAGCATGGGGCGCGCCGATCTCGCGAGCAGATCTGGGTCCGCAGAAATCAGCTGCCGATCCACCGCGTTGTCGAGTTCGAGAACCGACTTCGCACGGCGGGTGGCGGTAGCGGTCTTGCCGACGCCCTTCGCACCGTCGAGGTTGATCGCGGCTAGGTGAGGGAGGAGGTCGTCGAGCTCCTCGTCCACGATTCGCGGGACGTACATGGCACTGGACACGCAGCCATCATACAGATTTGCCCTCGTCTATCATCCATTTTTCACACCATCTACTGGACAGATTTCCCAACTGCGCAGACCCGGCGGGTTCGATCCCACGTGCTCTAGCGCGCGGGAACCGTGATTCCTCGTGCGTCGAGGATGGGGCGTACTCCCTCGGCGAAGTGGTACGCCTCCTCGAGGTGTGGGTAGCCCGACAGGATGAACTCGTCGAATCCGGCGTCGTGGTACTCCCCGATCAGGTTGGCAACTTCCTCGTGCGAACCAACCAGCGCGGTGCCGGCACCGCCTCGAACGAGACCGACTCCGGCCCAGAGGTTCGGGTAGATCTCGAGCGAATCCTTGCTGCCCCCGTGCAATGCGGCCATCCGGCGCTGTCCCTCGGACTGCGACGACGAGTGCAGCGCGTGCGCCGCCAACACCTGTTCCTCGGGAAGCTCGTCGAGCAGCTTTTGTGCGACGGCCCAGGCCTCTTCGGAGGTGTCGCGGCTGATGGTGTGCAGGCGAATGCCGTAGGTGAGCTTGCGGCCCTCGGCGTCCGCGAGCGCCTGCACTTTCTCGATCTTGGCGCGGGCGTCGGCCGGAGGCTCGCCCCACGTCAGATACGTCTGGACGTGCTTGGCCGCGACAGCGAGTGCGGGATCGGAGGAACCGCCGAACCAAAACTCGGGCAACGGGTCCGGGGCCTCCGACACGCGTGCATCTGCGACCTTGAAGAATTCGCCTTCGTGGTCGACCGACGTCTCCGTCCAGATCCGATGCACCAGTCCGAGGAATTCGTCGGTGCGAGCGTATCGCCGATCGTGGTCGATCCAATCCCCGAAACGACGCTGCTCGACGTCGTCGCCGCCGGTGACGATGTTGAACAGCACCCGGCCTTCCGAGAACCGCTGCAGCGTCGCTGCCTGTTGCGCCGCCAACGTGGGCGGCGTGAGGCCGGGACGGAAGGCGACAAGGAACTTCAACCGTCGGGTGCTCTGCAGTAGCGCGGCTGTGGTCAACCAGGCGTCCTCGCACCAGGTTCCGGTCGGAGTCAACACTCCCTCGTAGCCGAGGCGGTCCGCGGCCTGAGCCACCTCCGTGAGGTACCGCAGCGACGGACGACGGAACCCGGCAGGTTCGACGATGTTGGCCGACGCGTGAGATGCACCGACGATGGAGCGGCCGTCGCCAGCGGTGGGGAGGAACCAGAAAATGCGTGCGGTCACGAGTGAACTCCTACGACGTGGTGGGTGATCAGTTGGTGGAGGCGGTCGCGGCGGCGATGGCGTCGTTGTAACGCGTGTCGACGAAGTCTGCGAATGTGTTGCCGCCAGGGATGCTTCCGCTCTCGACGAATACATCGAAGAGCGCCTGCTCGGACTCGATCACACTGTCGTCCAACGCAATTGCTGGTCGCTGGCTTCGCCCCTGCGCCAATTCACCCGCGGCGGGGTCGATGCCGACGGCCGTGGAGTACGCCGCCGCCCACTCGGCCGGATTCTTCTCCGCCCAGGCCGAGGCTTTGGCCAGACGAACCACGAAGTCCTGTAAGGCGGTGTTCTTCGCCGGATCATCCAGCGCCTGCTGGGACGCGATCCCGAAACCGTAGCCGTTGGCCACACCCTCGGCAGTGGTCAGTGTCTTCGAGCCGTTTTGCACCTGCGCGATCGCGGTGAACGGATCCCAGATCGCCCAGGCGTCGACCTCACCCGAGGTGAATGCCGTCAGCGCATCGGCAGGCTGAAGGAACACCAGCTGAACGTCGTCGGTGGTCAAGCCGGCCTTCTGCAACTGCAGCAGCACGTGGCCGTGCGCCGAACTTCCCTTGCCCACTGCGATCTTCTTGCCGCGCAGGTCGGCGAACGACCCGAGAGTCGAATCCGGCGGCACGAGAATCTGATCGCCACTCGCGTCGTTGGTGTAGGCGGAGACGACCTTGATGCGCGCGTTGGCTGCTACGCCGAACACGGGCGGCGTGTTTCCGGTGACCGCGAAGTCGATCTGGCCGGCCGTTGCGGCCTCCACCTGTGGCGGTCCGGAGGTGAAGGTGGAGAACGCGACATCGTAGGGAGCCGAGTCGAGCTCACCCGACGCGCGCAGCAGGGCTTCGGTGCCACCCTTCTGGTCGCCGACGTCGAGGGTGACTGTGGCGAGTTGATCGTTGGAGACGAGTTCGGGGGCTTCGGTGGAAGTGGTGTCGCCACCACGAGAGACGCAACCGGTGAGTCCGACGACCGTCAAGGACAGGGCAGTGAGCACACCGAGTGCGCGCAGAGAACGAGGACGAGCGTATGACGACATGCGTGAAAGATCCTTGTCAGGTTCCGAATTGGACGGTCAGTGAACTCCGAGAGCTCCGAGCAGATGGGTGCGAAGGCGGGAGAAGCCCGGCGTTCCGCGATCGCGGGGGCGGGGCAGATCGACGGTGACAGTGTCCGAGACTGCGCCGTTCTCGAGCACCACAACACGATCGGCCAGCGCGATCGCCTCGTCGACATCGTGCGTGACCAGGAGGATGCCGAAGCGGTGCCGTCCCCACAGGTCGAGCAGAAGTGACTGCATGGTCAGTCGGGTCAGTGCGTCGAGCGCGCCGAACGGTTCGTCGAGGAGCAGCAGTTCGGGCTCCCCCACCAATGCCCGCGCCAGCGCAGCGCGCTGAGCTTGCCCACCGGACAATGTGAGTGGCCAAGCGTCTCGCTTCTCGGCCAGCCCCACCTCGTCGAGGGTCGCGTCCGCAGCAGTCAATGCTTCGTTGCCGGTGACGCCTGCGGTGTTCAGACCGTAGGAGACGTTCTGACGAACAGACCGCCACGGGAACAGGCGTGGTTCCTGGAACGCGACTGCAGGATGTCCGGCGACGTGCCGCTCCCCCGTGTGGTCGGTCGACAGTCCGGCCAGGACACGCAGGATGGTCGACTTACCGGAGCCGGATCGTCCGACCAGCGAGACGATTTCGCCGCGCTCGATGGACAGGTCGACACCCTTCAACACGTGACTGGATCCGTAGAACTTGTCGATGCCGTGCAGGGTGGCGACGGAAGTGGTCGTCGTAGTCATGGCTCACGCGTCCAATCGATAACGGAGGGCTCGCTTTTCGAGGATTCGGACGATTCCGTCGGTGCCGATTCCCATCAGCGCGTAGACGACGAGACCGAAGATGATGGTGTCCACACGCAGGAAGTCCCGCGCATTGTTGATGATGTAGCCGAGCCCGGATTCTGCATTGATCTGTTCGGCCACGATCAACGACAGCCACGCGATGGCCAACGACTGCCGAAGTCCCACCAACAGCTGGGGCGCGATGCTCGGCAGAATGATGGTGGTGAATCGCTGTCGCCACGAGAAACCGAGGACAACTGCGGTGTCGAGAAAGTCGCGATCGATCTGGCGGATGGCCGAGAACGTGTTGAGGTACAACGGAAATGCCACTCCGAGAGCGACGAGCAGAATCTTGGGAGTCTCGCCGATTCCGAACCACAGGATGAACAGTGGGATCAACCCGAGGTGCGGGAGTGCACGCAGCATCTGCAGCGGCGGGTCGACGGTTGCTTCGGCGAGCTTCGACAGTCCGACGAGCGCCCCGAGTGCCACCCCGATCAGCCCGCCCAGCAGGAGTCCTTGAACCACTCGCGTTCCGGAAATGGCCAACGCGTCTGCCAATTCACCGTTGCGCAGCAATTCCAGGCCCGCGTCGAAGATCAGGGACGGTGCGGGCAACACTCGTTCGGAGAGAACTCCGGCAGCACTGGCGATCTGCCAGAGGACGAGGAGGACGATCGGCGACAAGGCGCGCAGGACGGTCCATCGGTATCGCTGCCACAGTGGCGTTTTGGACGAGGCGGAAACCGGGTCGACCTTCGGTACGACGCTGCGCCGCGTGTCCACAGGTCCCGCGGGAGCGGCGTACGACGTCACGACCATGTTCACGTGCCTTCCACTTGATGACGATCAGCTTCGACTCACCACCCTCCGTTACGAGAGGGGTCCGGGGCCAGGGTTCGAATCAGCGTGAATCTAGGTCGGGCAGAATCGGACATATGACAGTCGAGCCCATCCACACCGAGCGCCTGACGCTTCGCCTTTACGAACCAGACGACGCAGACAGGGTTCTCGCGTACTACAGCGATCCCGAGGTGTGCCGCTATCTCCTCCACGAAGCGTGGACCCATGCCGACGCTGTTGCGGCGGTGGGTAAGCGGATGAAGCGATCCGGATTGCACACTCAGGCGCTCGCCATGGTCGTCGAACACGACGGGACGGTGGTGGGCAACGTCGAAGCATGGCTCGTTGACGGTTCGCCGGCACTCGTCGAACTCGGCTGGACGTTTTCCCCTGCCGTGGCCGGTCGTGGTTACGCGACCGAGGCGGTCGATGCGTTGATCGAGCACGTGTTCTCACTGCCCCAGATCCACCGGGTCAGCGCACAGATGGATGGACGCAACGACGCGTCGGCCCGGTTGGCCGCCCGGGTCGGGATGCGTCAGGAAGCGCACTTCCGCCAAAACTGGTGGTGCAAGGGCGAGTGGACCGACACGCTCGTCTACGCATTGTTGCGCGAGGATCGCTGACGCACATCATGCGACGTTCACCTCCGCGTCGGTTCCCCGACACCGGCCGGTGACCGCGGTGCGACAGTCTCGGAAAACTTCATTTTCCGAACTCTGGGAGTTTCACGAATGGCATCGCGTCGCAGACCTGCTCTACTGGGCACGCTCGCTTTGATATCGATCGTGTCCACGTCGATGGGCGGCGTTGCGACTGCTGCACCGGCTCGGACGGCGTCGCCGCTGTGTCAGGTTGCGGACCTGCTCCCCAGTGGATCGTCCTTTGGCCTCGGCTACCAATGTGCCGAAGCCGGTGAGCTTCTCGATCTGCCGATCGGTGATGTGCGCGCGACGCAACCGTCGCTCGGATACGACGAGGTGTACTACAAGCTCGGTCGGTACACACTCGGCAAGGACGAGATCAACAAGAAGTTCGACGACTGGTGCGAGGCCAACGGGCAGGAAGAGGCCGCCTCCGCATTGCCCGATGCGCGACTTGACAATCCGTCGTCGTTCACCTGCACAGTGCCCGTCGGCCAGGAAACGCCCGACACGATCGCGCCCATGAAGACGGTTGTCATCGGGCCGGGCGGCGTGCCATACCTGACCGACGGACACCACACGCTGACCTCGTTTTACGAAACAGCCGACGGTGGGCCGAATCTGCACCTTCGTCTGCGGGTGGTCGCGAATCTCAGTGACCTGAGCCCAACTGATTTCTGGGCGCGAATGAAAGCCGAGAAGTGGGTGTGGAACTACGACGTCGACGGCAACGAGGTTCCGGTGGAGCAGCTTCCGTCGGGAGTCGGCCTCGCCAAGTTCCAGAACGACAAGTACCGCAGCCTGATGTACTTCGCGCGCGACATCGGCTTCACACCCGGCACGATCCCGTTCCAGGAGTTCTATTGGGGCGCATGGGTTCGCGACTCGGCGGAAGTCGACATCAGCGGCTGGGACAGCAACAACCTGGCGAGCTACCTGAGCACCGTCGAGTCGGTCTCGCGCGCTCAGGTGGCGGCCCCGAAAGACGCGGTGATCGACAGTGGCCGCACCGCAGCGGAACTCGGCGCACTGGCTTCCTGGAACGACGGCAAGGCTGCGGGTAAGGGCGAGTTCGGGAAACTCTCCGCACCGTACGCGAACGACAAGCCCGGCAAACTGGCGTACGCCTTGCAGTACAAGTCAGGACTGCCCCGATAAGTGCATGTCAGGTCGCCGGGGCCGGTGTTGTCACAGACCGGCCTGGCGGCGAGACCGCAACCGCAGGGCCACGAAGACGACGAAGGCCATGGCGACCGTCATGACGACGATCTTCTGCAGGATTTCGGCATACGCGTCGACCAGGTGCCAGTTCTCGCCCAGCTGATATCCCGCGGTGACGAAAATGGTGTTCCAGATGAGACTCCCAATGGTCGTGAGTAGAAGGAACTTCGCCATTCCCATCCGCGCGATCCCGGCCGGCAGGGAGATGAAGCTACGAAACAGCGGGATCATGCGGCCGAGCAGAACTGCCTTCGAGCCGTGCTTGGCGAACCATGCCTCCGAGCGGTCGAAGTCGCTGGCCTTGATCAGGGGAATTCGCGCTACCAATGCTCGTGTGCGCTCGCGTCCGATGAGCGCACCCACCGCGTAGACGATGACCGCGCCCAGTACCGAGCCGAGCGTCGTCCAGAAGAGCGCAGCACCGAAAGAGAACGCTCCCTGACTGGCCGAGAACCCGGCAAGTGGGAGAACGAGTTCGCTCGGGATCGGCGGGAACAGATTGTCTGCACCGACGACGACCGCTGCGCCGGGGCCGCCAAGGGCATCCATGACGCCGACCGCCCACCCGGCCAGTCCGTCGAGAGTGCGGGTTTCTGCTGCTGTAGCAATCGATATGTTGGACATGGCAATTCCTTTGTTCGTCTATGTTTCCGGTCGTGAAGGACACGGAAAACGCTACGAACTATGTGGATGCGGGACATCGAGGAAGACCGTCGCCTGCCGCGGGGCTATCTGCATGGAAGTGTGTGGTTTACCGCAGTATCAGCGGCCACCTGCTCGGATACGCTGCTCGTGTGCTGGCCAACCGTGACGTCTACTCACCCGAGCAGGCTGATCGCGCGTCGATCGGCTCACTTCTACGGCGCTGGTTCACGGCACTTTCCGGAGTTCTGCTCGGAATCTTCACCGCGATCGCGGCTCTGTTGTTCTCCGTGGCGGCTTTACTCGCCCTAGCACTGGTGCGTCTCCTCGGCCGGTGGGGAGAACCAATACGGACGGCCGTAGATGAGACCGCATTGATCTTGTCCGACTTCGAGATCCGGCGGATCACACGCTTTCACGGCGCGTTCTCCACGGATGCGGCGGCCCCTCGTCGCTGCCGCTGGTATCTCGGAATTCGTTGGCCTATCGGGCTGCTCGGGCTCGGCGTGGTTCTCCTCCTGACGCTGTGTCTCGTCGTCGCCGCATCGATGGTCTCGGCATGGACTCTCAGCGGCGACTGGGGCTTGATCGAGGACTCGAACCGCGTCGACGGCGGACTCGTTGCTATGGCCGCACTACCCGGAATCCTCCTGATTTTCGTCGCGGCAGTCGGAGTGGCAGGGGTGGGATCTCTCGATCGTTGGTTCGCCATCCAGGTACTCGGCCGGCAGTCGGATCGGTTGCTGCACCAACGGGTTGCCGAGCTGACGAGCACCCGCGATCATGTCGTGGACGCTATCGACGACGAACGCCGACGCATCGAGCGTGACCTGCACGACGGCGTGCAACAGCACCTGGTTGCTCTGGGAATGCTCGTCGGCCGGGCTCGCCGCGCTGAAGATCCCGACAAGGTGCACGAACTCCTCCGCCAAGCCCAGGTCGCCTCGCAGGGAGCGATGGACGAGCTGCGCGAGGTTGCCAACCGGGTGTATCCGATCGCACTCGACAAGGACGGCCTGCGCCCAGCTCTCGAGGCGCTGGCCGAGCGGTCCGGTGTGCCCGTTCGACTCTCGTACGAACTGACAGAGAGGTTGCGCCCCGCTGTGGAAACAGCCGTCTACTTCGTCATCTCGGAGGCGGTGACCAACGCAGCCAAGCATGCCTCCCCGAGATCGTTGGAGGTCGAGGTCACTCGGCAGAAGTTCGATCGCATACTGGCAACCATCACCGACGACGGGTCCGGTGGTGCCGATCCGTCCGGCACCGGATTGTCCGGACTGGCCCGCCGCGTCGCTGCCATGGATGGCACCCTCACCGTGGACAGCCCGGTCGGCGGCCCGACCGTTGTGACTGCGAGCATCCCATGCGCGTGATCGTCGCGGAGGACTCGACGTTGCTGCGTGAGGGCCTGGTCCGTCTGCTCGTCGACGAAGGCCATGACGTGGTCGCGTCCGTGGGCGACGCCGACGCGCTCCTGGCTGCCGTGGAACTGGCTCAGCCCGACATCGTCGTCACCGATGTTCGGATGCCTCCAGGCCACAGCGACGAGGGGCTGCGGGCGGCATTGACCATTCGCAGTCGATGGCCGGAGGTGGCAGTGCTCGTGCTCTCCCAGTACGTCGAAAACCGCTACGCGGCAGAGCTGATCAGTGGGCCGGGAGGCAAGGTCGGGTACCTGCTGAAGGACCGAGTCGCGCAGGTCGACGAGTTCCTGGACGCCCTCGACAGAGTTGCCGGCGGCGGGACTGCCTTCGACCCGGAGGTGGTGCGCCAGCTGTTGTCTCGCACCACCCGATCCAATCCCCTCGAACGACTGACGCCGCGCGAGCGCGATGTGCTCGAGCTGATGGCGCAAGGTCTCACGAACGCCAGAATCGCCGCTGATCTGTTCATTTCGGTGAGTTCGGTCGAGAAACACATCAACGCCGTGTTCGACAAACTCGGATTGGCGAACTCGACCGGTATGAGCCGACGCGTGATGGCGGTGGTGGCCTACCTGCGCACCTAGCCGGGCCGACTACCAGCGATCGACGTGCAGCACTGTCTCGATCGGATCCCTGGGCGCGACCTTGAAGGTCTCCCCCGTGTAGTAGGCAGTCGGAATCAGTGCGCCTTGATGGAAGCCTTCGGGAATGCCGAGCAGTTCGGAAATCTCGGCTTCCTTCGCGAGATGGATTGTCGTCCACGCTGTTCCGAGTCCACGCGCCCGAGCAGCCAGCGCGTAGTTCCACACCGCAGGCAACAACGAGCCCCATAAACCGGCCTGATTGCCGGCTGGAAGCGTCTTCCCTGCCTTGATGCACGGAATCAGCAGCGCGGGAACTTCACCCATGTGCTCGCCGAGCCAACCGGCACTGTCGCCGACGCGCTTCTGAACCGATGCGCGTTCGGGATTGTCCGCGAACAAGGCCGAAGCGGATTGCTTCGATGCCTGGTACTCGGCGAACAGTTCGCCGTAGATCGCACCGATGCGGGCACGAAGATCAGGATCGGTGACGACGATCCACTGCCACCCCTGCTTGTTCGAGCCGGACGGGGCCTGCAGCGCGATCTCGAGACATTCCTTGATCAGCTCCATTGGCACCGGCCGCGTCAGGTCCAGGCGCTTGCGGACCGTACGCGTCGTAGTCAGCAGCTCGTCGGGAGTCAGATCAACGATCGGGAAAGAAGTCACCCTTCGATCATGCACCATTCGGCCTCTGCAGGGCCCGGTTGGTCAATTCCTCGTTCGCAGCGTCCCATCGCGCCGCCATGGACAGTCCCCCATGGCCGTCACCCTCATCGATGACGAGTGTCGAACCGGGCCAACGTCGGTGTAGATGCCACGGCGTGACAGCCGGTCCGGAAACGTCCTTTCGGCCGTGGATCAGGACGCCCAGAATGTCTCGCAGACCGTCGGCGCGATCGAGCAAGGGTGGATCGCAGAAGCCGTCGTGCGACCAGTAGTGCGCGGTCAACCGCACGAAGCCGAGTCGGAACCGGTCGTCGTCCCATCGCGGATTGCGCCGAACGCCATCGGTGCCGATCGATATGTGGACGTCCTCCCACAGCGCCCATTCTCGGGATGCATTGTCGCGCAACGTCAGATCGTTCGAATTGAACAGGCGGTTGTACGCGTCGACGATTCGGCCCTCACCGCGTCGATAGCCGACTCCGGCCTGCTCGGCAAATGTGGCGAAACGATCCCACGCCTCCGGGAAGACCGCGACGACCCCCTCCGTAATCCAGTCGACCTCAGCCCTACCTGTCGTCGTGACAGCAACGAGCACCATGCCGAGAACCCTTGTCGAATGCGCGAGAGCATAGGCAAGAGCAAGAGTGGATCCCCAGGACGCGCCGTTGACGATCCACGCCTCGACGCCGAGGTGCACACGCAGCGCTTCGATATCGGCAATCAGATGCGCAGTGGTGTTGGTAGCCAACGACGTCGAGGGATCGGACGCGTGCGGGGTAGACCGGCCGCACCCGCGCTGCTCGAATCCGATAGCGCGAACACGGGACAGGTCGAAGTGACGACGAAACTGACTGGCATTCAGGGTCCCGCCCGGTCCGCCGTGCAAGTAGACCGCCGGGACGCCGTCGGACGGACCCCATTGCTCCCAGTAGATGCATTGACCGTCCCCGACATCGAGCATTCCGTGCAGTGTCGGTTCGTCCTCCGGTGTCATAGCGACATCACATCATTCGAGAGGCAGCATCTGTCGGATCACTGCCCATGCGGACGCGTCGACCCATGAGGGATTGGACTGCTGCGGCGACCGGAACACCTCGAGCATCGACAGTTCCGCAACGGCCTGCAGATCCGACGCGAGGATCGGCTCATCGAACAGAGTGATGTTCGTCGAGACCTTCCACTGGGGGCCGGGGACCGGGGTGCCGGTCAACCGACCCGCACCCCAGATCCCGCGTCGCGGGTGGCTGCTGACCCAGAACAACACCGGCTGCCCAGGTGCCATCAGACGAGTTCGATAGTTGTTCGCGACACACCAATTCTCCTGCGCACGTCTGGCTTCGACCATCGGCGCGAGGTCGGTCTTGTGCGGATTGCACTTGATCACCCATGCGCCGAGCGTCTGGTCCGTTATCGCCTGTGCCGTCACACTTGCGATCCTAATGACGAACTACGCCACCGCGTCGTTGCCCTGCGCAGCCGAGACCACCAGATTACTCGCTGTGAGCCCGTTTCCGTTCTTGACCGCGTCGATCCACTGGACGGTCGTTGCCACAGCCGCGAAATTGGACTGGTAAAGCACCATCAGCGCCTTGTGGAGTTGTTCGGCTGAGACTGTCCCCGCCTCGTTCGAAAGGTTGATCGCGCCAGTGGCGTCGGACAGGATCTCGACGGTCAGGTCCAGTGCTTCGGCGTCGGCGCTGGTGGCGAGATCGCAGTTGTTGGTCATGTATCCGACGATCGTGACGGTGGCGACGTTGTTGCGCTGCAACCACTTCGCGACGTCGGTTCCGGCGAAGATGCTGCTGTACTGCTTCTCGACTCGCTCGAAGGACGGCTGCACGACGGCCTGAATGTCGGGATGAAGCTCGTACGTCGGGGTTCCCTTGACGAAAGCAGGCGAGCCTTCGGGCATCTCGTGCTGCACGATGGCCACCGGAACATCCTGCGCCACAGCCGCTTCGATGGTACGAACGATGTTGGCCAACGACTCGTCGCGAGGCGGGTACTGGATCTTCAGCACTCCCTCGAAGTACTCCTGCTGTACATCGATGACGATGAGGGCTCTACGCGGTGCAGTCATGAACGTTCTCCTTCAGGTGGCGTATTCGGTCGATACCCACACTTCGGCACCGACCTTGCGTTGACGAGTGGCACGGATGCATACTTTCGATGAAATTGCGCCAATTCGTCGATCGGAGATTCATGCGCATTGCGCTGTACGTGTTCGACGGCATCACCATGTTCCACCTCGCCGCGCCGTTGATGGTGTTCGGCGAGGTGACGCGCCTCGGGCTGGCCCCCGACTGGGAGACGCGGGTGTGGTCCGACGAGCCAGGGTCGATCCGCACCGAGGAGGGCTTCCCCGTCGGCGAGATCGAAGGCCCTGAGATCGCCGATTGGGCCGACATCGTGATCGTGACGTCGTGGCCGGAGTCGTTGCCACACATTGGCACTCACCTGTCCACCGCTCTTCGAGGTGCCCACCGACGGGGAGCTCAGATCGCAGGACTGTGTCTGGGGTCGTTCGCCGTCGCCGACACCGGACTGCTCGCCGGACGCCCTGCCGTCACCCATTGGTCCAAGATGACCGAACTGCGCGACCGCAATTCGCAACTCGGCCTCGACGAGTCCGTGCTCTACATCGACCACTGCGACGTCATGACCTCCGCGGGCACGGCATCGTCGATAGATTCCTGCCTGCACATCGTCCGCAAACACCTCGGCGCGGCAGCGGCAACGCGGGTCGCGCGCAGTCTGGTGGTCGCACCCCATCGCGACGGCGGTCAGGCGCAATACATCGAACGGCCGGTGATCGAGGCATCCGAGGACTCCGCGATCGCCGACGTCCAGAGCTGGGCGCTGGAGCGACTGGCCGAGCCCCTACCGATCGAGCGCCTTGCCGAGCGGGCACGCATGAGCCGGCGCAGCTTCATCCGGCAATTTCAGTATGCGACGGGCACCACGCCCGCGCGCTGGGTACTCGACCAGCGGCTCGACGCCGCCCGCAGCCAACTCGAAACCACCGGCCACAGCATCGAGAGGATCGCTGCCTCGTGTGGATTCGGCAGCGCCGTCACCCTGCGTCAGAACTTCCACTCGGCGTTCGCCGTCACGCCGACGGCCTACCGGAAGCAGTTCGCGGTCGGTTGTGCAACCACGGACACCGCCGACAGGCGAGGATGAGCAACGTGATCCTGTGGATAGTTGCCGGAGTCGAGCTCGCCGCCATCATCGCGCTCGGTGTGGTTCTCATCGTGTCTCGACGAAAGTTGAAGCACACGCGTCGGGCACTCGACCGCGCTCTCGAATCGCAGCAACGCCGTAAGCGACGCGGCCTGGTGCCCTTCGCGATCAGAACCGCCTTCCACACCACGGACCTACTCATCAACAAGGGATTCGGCGCTACCGTCCGAAACTCCGTAGAAGACCTCGCGGGCTGGGCCAAGGTGGAACGCCCCGATCTGGCGCGCATGACCGCCGACGGCGACATCGTCGTGATGTTCTCCGACATCGAGGGATCCACCGCACGCAACGAGGAACTGGGCGATCGCGGCTGGGTGAAGCTGCTCGAAAAGCACAACAAACTGATCTGCAAGCACGTCGCGGATCACGGCGGACATGTGGTGAAAAGTCAGGGCGACGGCTACATGCTCGCTTTCTCCGACCCGACCGAGGCCGTGCGCTGCGGAGTGGAAGTCCAAGAAGCCCTTTTGGAAAACCCGGATAGATGGGATCACATCCGCGTCCGCATGGGCATCCACGTCGGCAGCTCGGTGCGTAGGGGCGACGACTTGTTCGGACTCAACGTGGCCATGGCGGCACGGGTCGCGGGGCAGGCCGAGGGCGGTGAAATCCTTGTCAGCGAGCCGGTGCGTGACGCCATCGCCAGGGCGGACGGCCTGACTCTGGGGACGCCCCGCGACGTCGAACTCAAGGGAATGAGCGGAAGCTTTCAGTTGTATCCGGTGGCGCTGCCGGCACTTCCGAGTGCGGAGACCGGCCACGCGAGCGCATGAATGTCCCATTCACAACGTCTGAACGCGTGAATGTCGCATTGATCCCAACCGGGGGGGCGAACTGTGGACCCCGGACGGCTGGCGGCTGCTGCTAAGTCCGAAAGTTGTTGCCCCCGAACGAATGAATGGCCCATTCACAACGCCTGAGCGCGTGAATGGGCCATTCATCCCGAAAGGGGGGTGGTGAAGCAGGCAGAAGTACTACTGCTTCGCCGACTCCAGTGCCTCGTTGAACGTCGTGGACGGACGCATCACTGCGGCGGTGGCTTCGGGGTCCGGGTAGTAGTAGCCGCCGATGTCGACCGGGTTGCCCTGTACCGCGTTGAGCTCGCCGACGATCTTCTCCTCGTTCTCCGAGAGGGTCTTTGCCAGAGCTGCGAAGTGCTTGGCCAGCTCGGTGTCCTCGGTCTGCTCGGCGAGTTCCTGTGCCCAGTAGAGGGCGAGGTAGAACTGGCTGCCACGGTTGTCGAGTTCACCGGTCGAGCGCGACGGGCCCTTGCTGTTCTCGAGCAGCTTGCCGGTGGCCGAGTCGAGTGCGTTGGCGAGGATGGTCGCTTTGACGTCACCGGTCTTGGTTCCCAGGTCCTCGAGGCTGACCGCGAGAGCCAGGAATTCACCCAGCGAATCCCAGCGGAGGTGGTTCTCCTCGATGAGCTGCTTGACGTGCTTGGGGGCCGAGCCGCCAGCGCCCGTCTCGTACAGTCCACCGCCGGCCATCAGCGGAACGATGGAGAGCATCTTCGCGCTGGTGCCGAGTTCGAGGATCGGGAACAGGTCGGTGAGGTAGTCACGCAGGATGTTGCCGGTCGCGGAGATGGTGTCGAGCCCGCGGATGAGACGTTCCATCGTGTAGCGGATCGCACGTACCTGCGACATGATCTGAATGTCGAGGCCCTCGGTCTCGTGATCCTTCAGGTACTTGCGCACCTTGCCGATCAGCTCGTTCTCGTGCGGGCGGTACGGATCGAGCCAGAAGACGACCGGCATCCCGGACTCACGGGTGCGGCGCACTGCCAACGCAACCCAGTCGCGGATCGGCGCATCCTTGACGATGCACAGACGCCAGATGTCTCCCTCTTCGACGTCCTGCGTCAGCAGAACCTCGCCCGTCGCCAGGTCGGTGATGTTCGCGACGCCACCGGCAGGGACCTCGAACGTCTTGTCGTGCGAGCCGTACTCCTCGGCCTTCTGCGCCATCAGGCCGACGTTGGGAACGGTGCCCATCGTCGTCGGGTCGAACTGGCCGTTGGTCTTACAGAAGTTGATCATTTCCTGGTAGATACGGAAGAAGGTCGACTCCGGGCTGACGGCCTTGGTGTCCTTCGGCCGGCCGTCCGCGCCCCACATCTTGCCGCCGCTGCGGATCATCGCAGGCATCGACGCGTCGACGATGACGTCGCTGGGCGAGTGGAAGTTCGAGATTCCGCGGGCGGAGTCGACCATCGCCAGCTCCGGACGAGTCTCGTGGCACTTGTGCAGGTCGTCGATGATCTCCTCGCGCTGCGCGCTGGGGAGTGCCTCGATCTTGCTGTAGAGGTCCGAGAGGCCGTTGTTGACGTTGACGCCGAGCTCCTCGAACAGGTCGCCGTGCTTGGCGAACGCGTCCTTGTAGAAGACCTTGACGGCGTGCCCGAAGACGATGGGGTGCGAGACCCGCATCATCGTGGCCTTGACGTGCAGGGAGAACATGATGCCCGTCTTGTAGGCGTCCTCCATCTGCTCCTCGTAGAACTCGATGAGCGCCTTCTTGCTCATGAACATGCTGTCGATGACGTCGCCGTCGGTGAGCGACACCTTCTCCTTGAGGACGATGGTCTCGCCGCCCTCGGTCAGCAGCTCCATCTTGACCTCGCGGTCGCCCTCGACGGTCATCGACTTCTCGCCGTGGTAGAAGTCGCCGTGGCGCATGTGCGCGACGTGGGTGCGCGACGCCGGCGACCATTCACCCATGCTGTGCGGGTGCTTGCGCGCGAATTCCTTGACGGCCTTGGGTGCGCGGCGATCCGAATTGCCCTCGCGCAGAACGGGGTTGACCGCACTGCCGAGGCACTTGGTGTAGCGGTCGCGGATTTCGCGCTCTTCGTCGGTCTTCGGGTTCCCGGGGAAGTCGGGGATCGCGTAGCCCTTGTCCTGCAGTTCCTTGATCGCGGTCAGCAACTGCGGAACGGAGGCACTGATGTTGGGAAGCTTGATGATGTTGGTGTCGGGCAGCTGCGTCAGCTTGCCCAGCTCGGCGAGGTTGTCGGTCACTCGCTGGTCTTCGTTGAGGTAATCGGGGAACTCGGCGAGGATGCGGTTCGCAACCGAGATGTCACTGGACTCGACGTCGATGCCGGCCGCGCTGGCGAAAGAACGTATGACCGGCAGAAACGCGTGAGTCGCCAGCATCGGCGCCTCATCGGTCAGGGTATAGATGATGGTCGGCTTCTTCGCTGTCATGTTTCGCCTTTGCCTCAGTTTCGACGTCGTCTTTTGGATGCGTTCGTCCTCAACTTTAATCTTCGTTCTCGCCGCTGTGGGGGGCAGTGGGGTATCACTCCATCTGCGCATCCAAGTTACCGACCAGTAGGGCGCTCAATGGATTTCGAGACCGTGCTCGGTCCCGCCCCTGACCACCGTCGGGCCATCCGATTTGCCCGATTAGGAACAACATCGGCCTCGCCGTCCGTTGAACCGAGTATGACGACCTACAAGACTGTCAATCCTGCCGACGGCACAACCGTCAAGGAATTCGAAACTCTCGACACGGCCGGCATCGAGCGCGCCCTCGCGGATGCGCACGCCGGTTTCCAGACGTGGCGCAAGACCTCACCCGAGCATCGCGCAGACATCCTGCACAAGGTCGCCGACCTGTATGTCGAGCGCGCCGACGAACTGGCCCGCACCATCTCGCTCGAGATGGGCAAGCCACTGACCGAGTCTCAGGGCGAGGTCGAACTGTCCTCGAACATCTACCGTTACTATGCCGACAACGGCCCACGCTTGCTCGAGGACGAGACACTCGACGTGCCCGGAGCGGAAATCAGTGTGCTGCAGCGCAAGCCCGTGGGCGCGCTCGTCGGCGTCATGCCGTGGAACTTCCCGTACTACCAGGTAGCCCGATTTGCCGGCCCGAACCTGATGGTGGGCAACACGATTCTGCTCAAGCATGCACCGAACTGCCCGCAATCGGCATTGCTGATGGAAGAGATCTTCCGGCAGGCCGGGTTGCCCGAAGACGCGTACATCAACATCTTCGCGACCAACGAGCAGATCGCCGACATGATCGCCGACGCCCGCGTGCAGGGCGTCTCGCTCACCGGAAGTGAGCGGGCCGGAACGTCCGTAGCCGAGACGGCCGGGCGCAACCTCAAGAAGGTCGTGCTCGAGCTCGGTGGTTCGGATGTGTTCATCCTGCTCGACTCCGCGGACATGGACGCCACCGTCGAATCCGCAACCCGCGCGCGCCTGTCCAACGCAGGCCAGGCCTGTAATGCCGCCAAGCGCATACTCGTCGCCGAGGACGTCTACGACGAATTCGTCGCCAAACTGGTCACCTCCTTCGAGGCTGTGCAAACCGGCGATCCATTGGATGCCAACACCACCCTCGGTCCCCTGTCGTCGCAGACCGCTGCCGACACGTTGATCGAGCAGATCGACGACGCGGTGTCCAAGGGCGCGACACTGCTCACCGGTGGGAAGAAGATCGACGGACCGGGTGCGTACGTGCAGCCGACCCTACTGACGGATGTGACGCCGGACATGCGGGCCTACACCGAGGAACTGTTCGGCCCCGCAGGCGTCATCTACAAGATCCAAAACGCCGACGAGGCAATCGAATTGGCGAACTCCTCCCCCTACGGACTGAGCGGGTCGGTGTGGAGCGCAGACCTCGACAAGGCCCGGGACGTAGCAGAACGCCTCGAGGTGGGCATGGCCTTCGTCAACGAACACGGCACCACACTGCCCGGCCTGCCGTTCGGCGGCGTGAAGCGCTCCGGCGTCGGCCGCGAGCTGGGACCGTGGGGCATGGACGAATTCGTGAACAAGAAGCTCGTCCGAGTCTCCGCGAAATAGGCTCCGCTGACAGAGCTCCCCGGGCAATTGCCTGGGGAGCTCTGTCGTTCTCCCTCGTCGAGCATTTCGACCCGATACTGCAGGCCTAGGAGATAAGTTCGAGTCTCGTCCTTATCACCGCTCCGAGGAGATTTTCGTGGCCAACGCTTCGTCGTTCGTATCCAAGCAGGACGACCTCGAGATCAGCACCTATACCTGGGCGACGTCCGCCGATCCTGCTCGCGGTGTCGTACAGATCGCACACGGGCTCGCCGAGCATGGCAGTCGTTACGCACGCTTCGCTGCCGCCCTGAACGACGCTGGCTTCCACGTCGTCGCGTCGGACCACCGCGGCCATGGCCAGTCGATCGTGGACACCCCCGGCGATTTCGGGGCCGCCGCATTCGCCGGCCTGTGGGCAGACATCGAGCAACTGGGCGAATCACTGCTGACCGAGTACCCCGACCTGCCTCTGTTCTTGTTCGCTCATTCCATGGGATCCTTTGCTACCCAGCATGTTCTGATCGAGCGATCGGATCTGTACGAGGGCGTGGTGCTGTCGGGCTCGACGACACTCGACGTACTCGCCGCAGGAATGGCCGACGCCCCAGCGGGCGACCTGAGCGTGTTCAACGCCGCCTTCGAGCACCGCACCGGATACGAGTGGCTCTCGCGCGACGAGGCCGAGGTGGACGCCTACGTCGCAGATCCACTGTGCGGCTTCGACCTTCCGGCGTCGACGGTGCCCGCGCTGTTCGGTGAGGCCGAGAAGCTCGCCGATCCCCGCAACCTGGAGCAGATCCGCTCGGACCTCCCCCTGCTCATCACGTCGGGAACGGACGACCCACTCGCCGGCGGTGGGCAGTTGATCGAGACACTGGCGTCCCGCTACCGCGAGGCCGGCATGAGCGATGTGACCGTCACGCTCTACCCCGGCGCGCGCCACGAGATTCTGAACGAGACCAATCGCGACGAGGTCACCGCCGACATCATCGGCTGGCTCACCGAGCGCGCCGGGTAATACTTACCGCCGTCGAAGCTGCACAGGCTGCCCGTCCTCGGGGAAGGGCAGCGACGTGAAGTTCAGCGGTGCAACGTAATAGGGGTCGACCGTCCAGTCGAACCGCAGCAGCAAGTGATGCATGATCGTCTTGATCTCCGCGCCGGCGAAGAACATGCCGATGCATTTGTGGACGCCGCCGCCGAACGGCTCCCACGCATAGCGGTGCACCTTGTCCTCGCGGCGATCGGCGGCGAACCGTCCGGGATCGAATTGCTCGGGGTTGGGCCAGTACTGCTCCATGTGATGCGTGAAGTGCGGCGCGACAGAGGCATACGTTCCCGCGGGGACGAACTTGCCTTGCACCTCTGTGTCCTTCACGGCGCGGCGGGCCACTACCGGTGTGGGCGAGACCAGGCGCAAGCACTCCTTCATCACCAGATCGACGTTGGTCAGCTCGTCGAGTTGCGCGAACGAGGGAGCATCGGTGCCCAGCGCCTCGCATTCGGCCCGGCACGTGTCCTGCCACTCCGGATGCTGGCCGAGGTACTGCATCATCGTCGACAGCGTGATCGTCGACGTGTCGTGCGCAGCCATGAGCAGAAAGATCATGTGGTCGATCACTTCGTCGTCGGAGAAATGCTCTCCGTCGTCACCCTCGATGTGGCACAACACCGAGAAGAGGTCGTCGGTCTCGGTGGCTCGACGGGCCGGGAGGTAGCGGCGGAAGAACTGGTCGAGCACCGCTCGGCCGTCCAGACCCCGCTTCCACCGCGTGCCCGGAACGCGGTAGCGCACGATCGACGTGGCAGCCTGCACGCAGGCGATGAAACTCGCATTGAGCTCCGCAATGTCGGCGTCCGTCGTTCCCTCGGCACCGCCCATGAAGATGCTCGTCGCGACGTCCAGCGTCAGCGCTTTGAGCGCCGGGTAGACCTGGAAGTCGCGGCCCGGCTGCCATGCGTCCAATCCTGTTGCCGTGACGGGATTCAACGCTGCGACGGACTTGGTCAGCCGGTCCCGAGTGAAGGCCTGCTGCATGATTCGTCGATGACGTAGATGCTCCTCGGAGTCGAGCAGCATCAGCCCGCCGTGGAAGAACGGCCCGATCAACAGCGACCAGCCGTCACCGTTGGCGAACGCCTTGTCCGCGTTCTGCAGCACCTGCTGACACGCATCGGGACCGAGAACGGTGATCCACTTCTGCCCGGCCATCGTCATCCACGAGACCTCGCCGTACTTGTCCCACCGACTACCGAGCAGCTTCAAGGGGTCGCGAATGTACTCGAGCGTGTGCCCGACGACGGGAAGACCGCCGTCGCCGAACACCGGTTGGAGAGCTGAATCTGCGGGTGGAGCAGCCAGAGCACGTGCCATTGTCGACCTCCGTCAATCTGACATGGCGTCATGTCAGATGAGATGTAGTCTGCGTCACAGTCACGGTCTCTGTCAAGATCTACCCATGCCCCCTACGACGCGTCGCTACAACGGCATGAGCGCCGACGACCGCGCGGCCGACCGCCGAGCGAGATTGCTCGACGCCGGCCTCGAGGTATTCGCGGCAGCCGGAGCGAAGGGTGCGACCATGACCGCGATCTGCGCACACGCCAAGCTCACCGAGCGCTACTTCTACCAAAACTTCACCAGCAGAGACGACTTGCTCGAGCAGGTCGTGGAATCGGTGTCCGCCGAGATACGGACCGCAGCGCTGGATGCACTGCACTCCCCCGCCCGGACCGTCGACGAGAAGGTACACAACGCGGTGACCGCGTTCGTCGGCGTCCTGACCGAGGACCGCCGCAAGGGCCGGGTCGCGATGATCGAATCGCTGGCCGTCGACTCCCTCCGCGAATACCGACGAAAGTCATTGCGCGGCTTCGCCCATCTGGTGGCCGAACAGTCGCGCGAACTCTACGGCGAGAAGGCCTGGCCGCAACCACAGTCGGAGATCAACGGACTGCTGTTCATCGGCGGATTGGCCGAACTCGTGATCGCCTGGCTGAACGACGAAATCGACATCGCACCTGCAGACATCGTCGACGCCGCAACACGTCACTTCATCGCAACCGCGCACCGCTGAGGTGCGCTACGCGCAGTGGCGTGATTATGTGCCCGCAGAGGCACTTACCCGCACCACTGCGCCGCAGGCGCACTACTACCGGTCGAAGTGCGCCTTCGAGATCTGTCCGTGCACGCCGACGGTCTTGTCGACCACCTGCGAGACGGTGAAGTTCGCGGCAGCGGAGAGGTACGCATACGCCGTCGCTCGATCCATGCCGAGATCGGTCTCCAAGAAGTCGAGAGCATTGACCACAGCCCGACGCATCGCTGCGTTCAGGTCCGAACTCTGGCCGCCGACGGCCCCGTCCGGATCTGATAGGCCGATCGGAATCCACGAGTCCTCGTTCTCGGCAAAGGGATACGAGTACGCGACGGACGGCGCATCACCACTGCCCGCCTTGCAAACGGTGAGACGGAAGGTGCCGCGCAGAGACCCCTCCATCGCAGTCAGCGCCACCTCACCGTCACCCATCGCCATGTGTGGATCGCCGACATAGAACAGCGCGCCCTCCGCGAACACGGGAAGGTAGAACGTCGAGCCGACGCCGAGCAGACCGACGTCGATGTTGCCGCCGCCGAGCGTCGGGGGAATCGAGTTGGCATTCGGGGATGTCAGACCCGGGTCGCTGGCGAACGCCACGCCCATCATGCCCATGAACGGGCGCAACGGAAAGCGCACGGCCGCATCGCCGTACCGCATCACGCCCTGCCCGTCCTCGACGGCCGTGAACGTGGATACATTGCCGTACTGCGTCGGATCACCCGATTTCCTGCCGTCGCCTCCGATCGGCGGCATGACTTCATCAAGGCCGATGCCCGCAGGTGCCTCGCCGGACGCCGTAACTGCCAGAGAGCCCTTGCCATGTCTGCTCGACACCACGCCGTACGGCACCCGCGGAACGGCCTCGAGTGTCTCGATCTTGAGAACGTCTCCGCGCTGCGCGCCCTCAACGAACACCGGACCGGTTACTACGTGCGGTCCGTCGACGTCGAAGTTGCGTACCGTCCTGTCGTATCCGCCGGCGATGTCGATGGCGTCCTGGAGGACGTCGGACTCCGAAACGCCTTTGCCGCCGAAGAATTCGACGGGATCGCGGCCCTGGTCCTCGAGAATGCCCTCGTGGCTGAGCGCATCGATGGTGACAGTCTCGCCGGACTTCATCTGCAGTACCGACTCCGATTCGACCGTCGGGACGTAGCCCCACAGAACCTTGTCGACCTCCGAGCTCAGGTAGTGGTCTCCCGAGATGTCGCCCGATCCTGGGTTGAGAATGGCACCCGCGGGCGCTACCGGAGCCGATGAGCTTGTTGCCGCGGTAGTGGTCGAGGACGTCGAACACGCTGCTGTAGTTGCCAAACCAGCCCCTGCGCTCATCGCTGCCACCGCCCGAATGAAGCCGCGTCGACCGATTCCTTTGCTGATCGTTTCCGCTGCGTGCTCTGCCATCGACTGCGCCATGCTGCCTCCTGAATTGTCCGAATATCGAACGTAGATCAGGGGTGTTTCTCAGCAGTTACGAACGCGCGTCACGCGAATTGCTCAGCGACTCAACTGGGGTCGCTGCCGGCGATCGCCGACCACCAGATCGCGGTGACAGCTGCCAACAGACTCACTGCCAGAAATTGAGCAAAGCCCCCACCGTCGACGATCAGCCACAGCAGCCCGATGAACGGGCCGGCCACCGCTGCGGGGGCGTCGAGCATGATTCGGCGGCGCACAGAACCGAATCTGGCGCTGCGCATGCGGAGATCGGACTCGTTCAGGCGCGGGGCATCGAGAGGTGTTCCCGGAGGCATGGACGATCGACGCCGACCCGACGGCAACGCAACGGTCCCCGGTTCGACAACGAAAGCGCGGCGTCCGAGAAACGACCTACCGACCTTCGCTTCGGCGTCGGGGACCAATCCGAGAAGACCGGTGTGGAAGTAGACGGGGTACCAGGCCCGCCCGCCGTTCTCGTGGACTTCCAGGTACCCACGCGAGCGCATGCGGTGTTGAAACCGAACACGACGCACGGCGATTCGGTTCCCAGAGCGTGCTGCGGATCGTTCGGCCAACAAGGCCGAGCCCACCGACCAACCCGTCCAGATAAGCACGACGAGCGCAACCACCAGGCCGAGCGGGGTAACGACAGCGGTCGATGCCGCGACAACCAGCGTGATTGCCGCGACACCGACCGGATATCCGAGCCCGTTGTCTATTTCAGGAACCCGACCTTCGACATGTCGATGTCGCCGAATCCTGGAGCACCGAAGTTGGCGAGATTGGACTTCGTCGCGTACGTCGAAGGGCGCTGGAACATCGTCAGGCTGTGGCCCTCGGCCCAGATCGCCTTGTCCGCCTCGTTGTAGTCGGCGATACGTGCTTCGTCGTCGAGCTCGCCCGCAGCATTGTCGAGTAGTCCGTTGATCTCCTCGGACCCGACCTGGCCGTAGTTCTGCAGCGTGCTGCCGGGCGTCAGGCGGAAGATGCCGTCAGCGCTGGACGTGTACGGCGTTCCCTCCCAGGTGAAGTGGGTGACGTCGAAAGCACCGACCAAGATGTACTTCTCGAAGAAGTCGTCCGACGGCACCGCATCGATGATGAGGTTGGCACCGACAGCCTTGAGGTTCTGCTGGATGATCTGCGCTTCCTGCGTCGCATTCGGGGTATCGGCCGGAATGACGTCGTGCAGATCGAGCTGTTGGCCGTCCTTGGACCGGAAGTCTCCGTTCATCGTCCAGCCTGCGGCATCGAGCTCGGACTTCGCCTTCTCGGGATCGAACGTGATGTCTCCGTTGTTGGCCTGGTAACCCTTCTGGCCATCGACGTAAATGTGACTGTTCAGCACCGTCGGGTTGGAGGTGATCTGGCCCAGCTGGGAGGTAGCCAGGTAATCGCGGTCGATCGCCTTCATCAGAGCCAGCCGTACCGCCTTGTCCGACGTGATGCGTCCGGGCGCGCCGTTGAAATCGAAGTGGCGGTACTGCGGACCCAGGCTCTGCCGCAGGTCGATGTTCGGGATACCCCGGGCGACCTTGAATGCGTCAGCGCTGCTGCCCAGCTCGTAGTAGTCGATCTCACCGCTCTGTAACGCCCCGACGGAGGCCGTGGAATCGAGCGGCAGGAACGTGATGGTGTCGAGCACCGCTGGGTTTTCGCCCCACCAATCGGGATTCCGCTCGGCGACAATGCGCTTGCCACCGGGCTCGATGTTCCGGATACGGAACGGGCCTGCGGTGGCAGGCATCGTGCTCACGGATCCGGTGTTGAATGCGTCGACGCTGTTCACCGACTCGGCGGGCATCAGCGGGGAGAACAGCGATGGCCAGTCCGCGAACTTCTCGGCGAAGGTCAGAATCACCTGTTGGTCGTTCTCGCCGCGCACCGCGGATTCCACTTTGTCGTACCCGGCCGTGGATGACGCCTCGTAAGCCGGGTCCTTACCGCTGTTCGACGTCCACGTCGCCACGAGGTCTGTGTAGTCCAGCGGCCTCCCGCTGCTCCACTTGGCCTTGGGATTGATGTTGTACGTGATGACCTGCTTGCCGTCGACCTCCGACTCGGTGACGTCGGTGAAGAAGTCCGTGTCCACCGTCAGACTTGCGTCGGCTGCGGCGGTGAACGACCTCGGCATCAGCGCGGCGTAAAACCGCGAGGTATCGACCGTGGTGCCGTCGATTTGGTAGTAGTTGTAGTTGGCTGTCACCTGCGTGAGCGGGAAGTTCATGTTTCCGCCCTGCTGCAGATCGCTGATCGGATGCGGATTGATCTGCGCTCCGCTCTCGAAGGACGCGGGCGCATCGGGGTTCGGCCCGGTGTCACCCGAGCTGCACCCCGCCATCAGACCCACAGTGGTCACGGCCACCGCGATCGGGACCAGTGCCCGAAATAGCTTGGCTCTCATCAATTCACCTTTCTCAGTGTGCACGTAACCTGCAGGGTCAGATGGCGTCGGCCAGTGCTGCGGCCTCGGCGATTCGGGCTCGTTGGAGCACGGGATCGGGAATGGGGATGGCTTTGAGCAGCGCCCGCGTGTACGGGTCCTTCGGTGCGTCGAAGATCTGCTCCGTCGGACCCTTCTCGACGAACACTCCGTTGCGCATCACCGCTACTTCGTCGGCGAGGTGACGCACCACCGAAAGGTCGTGCGAGACGAACAGATACGCCAGACCGAGCTCCTCCTGCAGATCCTGCAGCAGGTTGAGCACACCCGCCTGGATCGACACGTCGAGAGCAGACACGGGCTCGTCGAGCACCAGGATCGACGGCTTCAGCGCCAAAGCCCGTGCAATGCCGACTCGTTGGCGCTGCCCGCCGGAGAACTGGGTGGGATACCGATCCGCGAGCTCGGGACGCATTCCGACGGTGTCCATCAGTTCTCGAACTCGGCGGGTTCGCTCGTCGACCGGGACGCCGTTGATCTTCAGCGGCTCGGCGATGATCTCCCCCACCGGCATGCGCGGGTCTAGCGAGCCCATCGGATCCTGGAACACGATTTGGATGTGGGCGCGCAACTTTCGTTGCTCGGCGCGGCTCAGGCTGTAGGGCTCGACGCCGTTGATCTTGCTCGAACCCTGCTGAGGCTTCACGAATTCCATGATCTCGAGGAGAGTCGTGGACTTTCCGCACCCGGACTCACCGACGATCGCCAACGTGGACCCCGCATGCACATCGAAGCTGATGCCCTGCACGGCAGGCACTTCCCCAGCCCGACGCCGCAGCACGGAACCCTTGAACATCGGGTAGCTTTTGTGCAGGTCGGTCACCGACAGCACCGGAGCGTCCTTGGACACCGTCACCACGAGCTCCGCGGGGGCCTCCGACCGTGGGGCACCCTCGAACTCGGCCTCCACCGACTCGGCCGTCGCCGCGTCGACGCGGATGCACGCCGCCCTGTGATTCGGTGCCACCTGAACCAACGGCGGTTCGCCCTCGTTACAGGCCTCCGTGTGTAACGGACACCGGGGCCCGAACGGGCAGCCCGTCGGGAGATTCACCAGAGCGGGCGGCGTGCCCTCGATGGGCACCAGTCGCTCCTGCGCGGGACGATCCGGGCGAGGCACGGAGCCGAGCAAGCCGACGGTGTAGGGCATCGACGGGTGTGCGTACAACTCGTCGACCGGTGCGGTCTCGACCGCGCGCCCGGCGTACATCACCATGGCCCGATCGGCCACGCCGGCAACGACTCCCAGGTCGTGGGTGATGAATACGACGCCTGCGCCGGTGACGTCGCGGGCCGTGCGCAGCAGATCCAGGATCTGGGCTTGGATCGTCACGTCGAGGGCCGTGGTCGGCTCGTCGGCGATGATGAGATCGGGATCGTTCGCGATAGCCATCGCGATGACGACGCGTTGGCGCATCCCCCCGGAGAACTCGTGCGGGTAGGACTTTGCCCGTGTTCTCGGATCGGCGATGCCGACCAGATCGAGCAGTTCCAGGGTGCGGTCGTGGACCTTCGCCTTGCTCAGCGACGGGTTGTGCACGGAGATCGCTTCGGCAATCTGGTCGCCGATGCGGTAGATGGGCGTCAACGCCGTCAGCGGATCCTGCGAGATCATCGCCACCGAACGTCCACGCTCACGCGACATCTCGCGGTCGGACAAGCCGAGCAACTGTCGCCCGTTCAGCTCGATGGATCCGGTGACACGTGCGGACTCCGGGAGCAAACCCATGATCGCGAGGGACGACACCGACTTGCCCGAGCCGGACTCGCCGACGATGGCCATGACCTCGCCCTTGTCGACCTGGTAGTCCAAGCCTCGCACTGCGGTGACGCGCCCCTCCTCGCTGGGAAAGCTGACCTCGAGTCCGCTGACCTTCAACACCGGCACTGTCTCAGCCACGTGCCTGTCCCCTCGTCGAATTCGGATCGAATGCGTCGCGCAGGCCGTCGCCGACGAAATTCGTCGCCAGCACGATCAGTACCAGTGCGCCACAGCAGAACGCGAACAGCCACGGATACGTCAACGCGGACGACGTACCGTCTGCGATCAGCGTGCCGAGCGAGACGTCGGGTCGCTGGACACCGAAGCCGAAGTAGCTCAGCGATGCCTCCCCGATGATGGCGATACCCACATTGAGCGTGACGTCGACGATGAGGATGGAGGCCATCGACGGCAGCACGTGCTTGCCGATCACGCTGCTCGGTGTTGCGCCCATGTACTTTGCGGCGCGGATGAATTCGCGTTCACGTAGGGACCGCGTCATCGCGCGAATGATGCGTGAGGTGATCATCCACGCGAAGGCCGCGAGCAGCAGCACCAGGATGAAGAAGCTCTTGTCACGGAACAACGGAGAGCAGATAGCGATCACCAGGAAGCTGGGTACGACGAGCAATACATCGGCGACCCACATCAGCGCACGGTCGGTCCAACCGCCGAAGTACCCCGCCACCGCGCCGACGACGCCGGCAAGCACCGTGGAAATGAGCGCGACGAGCATGCCGATGATCAGCGACTTCTGCAGACCGCGCAGCGTCTGAGCCAGAACATCCTGGCCGATCTGATTGGTGCCGAACCAGTGTCGTGTGGTCGGCGGCGAGTTGAGCGCGTACGCGTCGAGTTCCTCGTAGGTGAACGGGATGAAATGCGGGAGCACGAACGCGCCGACGAACATCGCGAGAAGGACCACGATGCCCACCAGCGCCGGCCGGTTACGCAGGAACCGGCGCAGCACCAACCGCCGACGCGTGATCGGGGCAGACGAATCGATCGGGCCCTCGACCGCAGCGATCTCGGGAACCACAGGTGTCGCCATCGCCGGTCCTTTCCTCTACTCGAAGTGGCGGGTCAGTCCGCGTAGCGAACGCGCGGATCCAAAGCAGCAGTGAAGATATCGGTCAACATTCCGGAAACCAGGACCGAAAGCGCAGTGAAGAGCGAGACCGCGAGCGTGATGTTGATGTCCTGACTGGTGATGCCGTAGATCAGCCAGTCACCCATGCCGTACCAGCCGAACACGCGCTCGGTGAACGTCGCGCCGGTGATCACCGCACCCATACCGAATGCGAACAGTGTGGCCATCGGGATCAACGCAGTACGGAAGCCGTGCTTGAAGATTGCGCGCCCGCGCGTGAGCCCTTTGCCGCGGGCAGTACGGATGTAGTCCATGTTCAGCTCGTCGAGCATCGAACTGCGCATGTACCGGCTGTACCCACCGATGGTGAACAGCATCAAGACGACGGTCGGCAGCAGCAGATGCTGTGCGCGGTCGACAATTTCGTTCATCAGACCGGGGGCGAGCGTCGTCGACGTTTCGCCGGTGTACTGGAAGAACTGACTGCCGGTGCTCTGATTGACCTGCACAGCAAGGTACTTGAGCACCGGGGCCAAAACCAGGATCGGGGTGCTGATGAGAATGAACGTCACCACCGTTGCGACGTGGTCGAAGATCTTGTACTGCCGGACGGCACCGTACGCGCCGACGAGGGTTCCCAGTACCGCACCGAGGACGGTGCCGAGCACGACCAACCGCAGCGAGACCAGGATGCGTCGCCACAGTTCGTCGTTGACCGAGCCTGCAGCGATGGTCTGCCCGAAGTCTCCGTGCAGTACCGCCCACAGCCATTTCAGATACCGCAACACCGGATTGTCGTCGAGGTGCAGTGCCGCGCGCTTGGCGTCGAGTACAGCATCCGACGGCGGCGGGTTGCGGCTGAGCAGATTCGACAGTGGATCGAACGTGAGCGAGGCCAGCAAGTACGTGAGAAACGTCGCGATGATCAGCAGGACGACGTAATTCAGCAACCTGCGTGCAAGATAACCGCCCACGCGCAACCACCTTCCATCGAGCACCACGGCCGTGCCCGACGGCACTGCTCTCGGCATTGTTCACACCGCTTGTTTCCTGCGTGTTTCGTTAGCGGTGGAAACGGACAATCCTCAAGATAGCACCAGGAATTCGTATTTCGATGACGGTTGCGAAACTCTTACCGACACTTCGGACAATGCGGAATCATCGGTCGCAGAACGAGTCTGACGACCTGGCTGTCGTAGGGTCGCCTAATTCATCGGCTCACAGAACGCATTCGCGACAATGCGGACAGGAGACGAATAGGCGGTGCTCGCACGCGTCGGTAGATTCAGTGCCATGCCGACAGATTCCACACCCGACGGATTCGCTCTCGAACGCTTCGACATGACCGATTCCGGGGCCATTGCCACGATCTTCGCCGCCAAGGACTACCGAAACGGACTCTACGTTCTGCATTTCGCAGACAACGCGGCCTTCGTGGGCTACTCCGAATCACTCGCGGCCCGAGTGAATGCCGACCGCGAGATATGGCCCGACATCGAGGCCCTCGAGGTTGCACCCGGTGCCGCAGATCGTCTGCAGCAGCTCACTGATCTCGTGTCCCAGCTCCACCCACTGCGACAACGCCCGTCGGAGCCCACCGCGATCGGCGAAGCTCCGGGAGTGAAGACGGCACTGCCCAAAGAACGAGCCAAGCGCACGACGCTCCTCGACGCGGCCGTGGGACGCAGTCGTCGCCAGTTCTGGGAACTGTCCGACCACATCGCGTACCCCGCCATCCGCAGCATCGTGGCCGACTACATCAACTCGTCGATCCCCGACCCGGCCAACACCGCGAAATACCTGTGGCAGACAACCGCTCTGTCCGACGTACAGGACGACACCGGTCCGCGACGATTGCTGACGCTGACGTGCGGCGGCTTCGAGACCCTGCGAGTCGACGAAATCGTGCACGACGACGACACGATCGAACTCGACCTGCGCATCAACACCAACGTTCCGCGCGACCGGACCGACGAGCAGCTCGAGGTCTCCAACGAAACCGTCAGCGCCGGACGTGGGCCGTACCGAGACGAACGGGTGTGGTCGTGGTCGATCGACCTCGGCGCGTTGCTGGAAGAAGACGTGGATGTCGATCTCGGCATCGACGACGACACGTTCGACGATCTCGCGTACGGCCTCAACGCGCGGCTGATGCGGTCCGGAAACTCAACGGGCGCAGCGGCACACAACAACGATCTCGCGGCCGACCTACTCGCCGAGGCATACCGGCAGCTGTTCGAGGCCGAGTGACCGACCGCCTCTGGTACGTCGCATACGGCTCGAACCTGTTGCGAGAGAGGTTCTCCGTCTACCTGACGGGCTCCGAGGACGGCTCGGAGTTCGGGGCACATCCACCGGCACCCTCGACGGCAGCGGTCGAGGCGGAACGCTGGTTGTGGATCGATCACGCCCTCTACTTCGCAGGCGTGTCCCGACGGTGGACCGGGGCGTCGGCCTTCGTGTCGCTGAACACCGATCCCGCGTATCCGTCGCTGGTACACGGATACCTGATCGACAGTGTGCAGTTGGCGCACGTCGCCTCGGTGGAGAACGTGGTCGATTCCGTCGATATCTCGGCTGTGGAATCACTGAGCATCGGCGAGTGGGCCACACTCGACATCGACCGCCGAGGTGAAGCCTACCGAGGGAAATACGATGCGCTGCTACGGCTTCCGGAAATCGACGGACTGCCCGCGTTCACACTGACGAGTTCGATCGTGCGAGAGCACGGCGAACCGTCGAGCAAGTATCTCTCGACGATCCGGCGTGGACTGCTGTCCGCAGGAGTCGACATGGACGCCGACGCCTACCTCGACGCTGCCGCCGGACGCGTCACTTCAACGCGTCGAGGTTCGTCTTCAGAAGCATGACGTTGTAATCGGACCACCGAGAAGCCGTGAAGTACAGGTCTTTTCCGCTCGACATCGGGTGAATGAACGGCGCGTAGATGCCGCCTGCCGTCTGGTTGGCGTCGAGAATCGTCCTCGGTTCGCTCCACGGCCCCTCCGGGTTTTCCGCCGTGCGCGCCACCAGCGTCCGGTTGTTCTCGTTGCCGTACATCATGACGTACCGGCCGAGGTAGTCGTTCCACGCCACCGACATCTCGCTGACCGGGCCCTTCACTACGGCCACGGTATCGCCGACGTTCTTGGACCATTGCTTGGCCGGATCGGGATCTTGCGTCGAATACTCGTACGCGTCGAGATTCTCGATCTGATCGGGCGCGACTCGGGAGACGAACGCGTCGCCGAATCGTCCGTTGGGAGTACCGAACTGGTACAGGTACCGACCGTCTTGTCCCAGAGCGTAGGCGCTCTGCTGAAACTTGCCCTGGCTTTCGTGGACGTTGGTGAAGCCCGGGATCGTGACACCCTTGTTGACGCGGATCGTCTTGGGATCCGTCGTCCAATTCTGGCCGTTGTCGGTCGATTTGGCCGTCGCCGAGTAGTTCGTGATCCAGCGACCGGGTGTGCCCCAGCTCTGCACCGACATGTAGTTGATGTACTGGGTGCTGCCGATCGCGATAGCGGCCGTGGGGATGGTCGTGTCCTCGACGCTCGGTAGCTTTGCGCTCGAGATGATCTCGGCGGCGTAACGCGGATTGTTCGCTCTGACAACCGCACCCGAGGTGGTGTTCGCGGGGTCGGCCGGACCGATCGTGATGCCCTGCGACAGGTTCGTCGACGCCTTGTCCGAGCGGAAGAGTGCATTGCTACGCCACTGGGCATTGCCGGAGGAGCAATCACCGAACGTGTCACCGAATGCCATCAAGATCTGGCCCGCTCCGTTGTCCCAGGTGATACCGAGGTCGGTTCCGGACATCGCCAGGTTGTCGTAGGTGTCGTTCACGCTCTGCGGACCGGTGACCCAGGCGATGCTCTGAGTATTGCCGGTGATGCGCGGCAGAGGACCCTGCGGGCCCTGCGGGTTCTTGCCCGACATTCCTGCGCTGCCCGACGAACCGAACAGCGGTGAGGAGCCCGGCCCACCGAGGCCGCCGCACGGCTCGGCCGACACGGTGGGCGCGGTCAGAGCGCTGAGTCCGCTCGCTGCCAGTGCCAGGACAGCCCCGACCGCGATCTGCCGACTACGTACACGCATGGACGAACCCACCGTTTCCCGTGTGACCCACGATACTGATGTGACTGATGGGACGAGTGTTACGCAAATCTACTGATCGCGCAACAAATCGGGCGTGTTGGTACTTGACAAAACGCCTACGGCGAGAATGACACTCGTGTGATTAGCCGGCAATCATGCGCGCGTGAGTCGTATCCAGTGCGAGCAGCGCAGCGCCCTGCACGACGACCGCCGTTCCGTGACCGATCGCCTGGTCAGCGGTGATTCGACGGCCGAAGCTGGGCTTCCGGACGGCGATGTGCGCACCGGCCGCGACATAGAGAACATCGAGCCCCGCATTGATCCACAGCAACTTGCTCAGACTCTTCGACGTCGGGACCGAGGAGTTGAGCGCTCCCGCCCCTGCGATCGCCACGTCGATCGCACCCCAACCCGCGGTCTGCTGGCCGAATGCACGACGGGCAGGCGACGAGCCGCGCACCGCCAACACCGTTCCGGCAAGCACACTCACACCGCCCCACACGGCGAGACGCCGACCGAGTAGTTGGGCGACGGCGGGAGCTTCCATACGAGTCATCGCTCCAGTGTGCCGGGCCCGACACCGAAGGTGGCACGTAACGCGCGGTCCGTTGCTGCCGATCATCGAGCACCGGGTATTCGTGCTCGAAACGAACGGAGTCACCATGCTGAAGAAGATCCTCGCAGGCGCTGCACTGACGATCGGCGTAGCGGTGGTCGCGGCACCGACGGCATCCGCGGTGCCCGACGACAACCCGTTCGGCCCCAAAGACTCCACTTCGAGCTTCGTCAACGCATTCGACCCCGCGGCCTACGGCAGCGCGAGCGAGAAGTCGCTGATCATCAGCCCATTCGGGACCACACGACAAATCGACTGTTCCTCGTTCCATGCCCGCACCTGGTGCACTCAGAACGGCCACGCGCTCACCGACATCCGCATTCCGGCCGGATCGTCGGAATGGGATTACCGAATGCTCTACGTCTACAACCCGTTCTGACAGTCGAATAAGGCACAGCCGCGATTACAGCCCGAGCGGATGCGCGTCGGCCCCAGGCAACCAACTGGTGCCCGGCCCGACCCACCCCCTTTCCTTGATCATCTTCTTCGCCGCACGTCGGTGGCGGCCGAGCAGGCGGTCGAGGTAGAGGAGCCCGGCCAGATGGTCGGACTCGTGCTGCAGACACCGCGCCAGATAGCCCGTGCCTTCCACCGTCACCGGGTTGTTCTCCACATCGACACCTGTCACACGAGCCCAGTGGGCACGCCCGGTCGGGAACAGCTCCCCCGGCACGGACAGACATCCCTCGGTGTCGTCCGGGTCGGGCATCGTCTCCGGAATTCCAGAGGTCTCGAGCACCGGGTTGATCACGTGTCCGCGGTGACGGACCCCGCCGTCCCGCAGGTCGTAGACGAAGACCGAACGTGGGTCGCCGATTTGGTTGGCCGCCAGACCCGCACCGGGTGCAGCAGTATTGGTCTCGAACATGTCCTCGACCAGCGTTGCGAGCTCGTCATCGAACACCGTCACGCGTGCGGCCGGAGTTGTCAGCCGGGGATCCCCGGCAACCAGGATCGGTCGAATCGCCATGAGATGAGGATAGTTTCGCTCCGAGAGCGGCGGAGCCCCGGGCAACGAGGTTACTGTCGATCTGTGGCCCACTCCCGTCGTACCTCCACCGCGCACCCCGCAGACAAGGTCTGCGCGTCGTGCGGTCGGCGGATCGAGTGGCGCAAGAAATGGGAGAAGAACTGGGATGACGTCAAGTACTGCAGCGACACCTGCCGGCGGCGCAAAGTGAGTGCAACCGACAAGGAACTCGAAGACAAAATCCGATCCTTGCTCGACGCCCGATCACGCGACGCCACGATCTGCCCCTCGGATGTGGCACGAGCTCTGTCCGACGACGCCTGGCGCGACTTGATGGAGCCCGTTCGCCGCGCGGCCCGACGTATGGTCGACGCCGGCGAAGTCGAGATCACCCAGAAGGGGTCGGTCATAGATCCCTCGACCGCAAAAGGACCGATCCGGATCCGCTGGAAGCGTTGACGGAAACCTGTCGGTGGGTGGGTATAGCTTTCGTGGTGTGAAGACATGGGGGGATGTGTTCGGGCTCGGAGACCAGGAGTTGGTCTCCGAGCTTGCTGACGTGGCTTCACTCGAAAACGCTCTCGCAGCAAAGAGATTGACGTTGCTCGCCGAGATCGACCGCCGCGGCTTGGCGATGAAACTCGGGCACTCGTCCGTCACCCGCTGGTACGCGAAGTCGGTGCGCATCACGGACGGATCCGCCGCCCGCCAGAACGCACTGGGCTACTGGCTGTTCGATCACCCCACCGTGCTCGACGCCCTCGCTGATGGCCGCATCCATGCCGCGCACGCCGCCGCCATCGCCGAGGGATTACGACGTCGTCCTGGTGGCCGACCCGACGCGCGCAGGCTTTGGCGCATGCGGCCGCGGACGACGCCCGGGCACGACACGCGAAAGCCGAGAAACAACGCCGAGAGCAGGAACAGCGGGAACAGGAGCGTCGCGCCGCCGACACCGCCACGTCCTCCGACCGACACGGCGACCCGACACCGGATCCGGAACCGCCTGCACCCGAGCCTGTTCCGCCGACACCTGCACCGCGACCGGTGTCGGAGAACCCGGCACTGAACCGGTTCGACCTGCACCCTCTGGCCAACGGCCGCTTCCAGTTCGGTGGCGACATCGACCGGTTGCTCGCCGAGAAGCTTCTCACCGCTCTGTCGCCGTTGACGGCACCTCGGCCCGGTCCCGGCGGGGAGCGCGACCCACGCAGCCCGTCGAAGCGCCGGGCCGATGCACTAGATCAGATCCTCGACCGACACCTCCGCGGCAGCACCCGTGGGTCGGCGGGCGGGTCGCGGGCGTCGGTGCACCTGATCGTTGCCCTGCGGGACTTGCTCGCCCACGGTGGCAACAAGCAAACGGGTAGCACTGCAACGGATTCGGTCGACACGGGTTCGGTCGCGAAGAGCTCCTCGAACGGCGGCGACAGCAACGGCTCGCATTCGGATGGAGTGGCTCGAGGGGATATCGCTGATCGCGGCGATGCGACATCCGGATGTGGTGGTGCCGGGCAAGAATCTGTGTCCGAGCCGGGCGACGCTGGTCCTCGCAGCGATGCCGCGGCCCGTCGTGGCGGTGACAGGAACGGCGGGCAGAAGCCTGTCCCCAAGCCGGGCGACGCGGACTGGCCGTTCCACCTCGACTGGACCGGCCCCATCAGCCGCTTCCTCGCCGAACTCGTCACCTGCGACGCCGACCTGACCCCGGTCATCGTCGACCACCACGGCGTACCACTCGCGCTCGGACGAACCACACGACTCGCCAGCGACGACCAACGCATCGCCCTGACCATCCGCGACACCTGCTGCGTCATGTGCGGCCGCCCAGCCCAGTGGTGCCAAGCCCACCACATCAAATTCTGGGAACACGGCGGCCACACCGACCTGAACAACCTCGCGCTGGTCTGCGGAGAATGCCACCGCCTCGTCCATCACGGCGACTGGCAACTGCTCATGGGCGACGACGGACACCCGTACGCCATCCCACCCGAATCCGTCGACCCCAAACAGCAACCCCTCCCGAGCTACCACCGACGAAAACAGCGAGCCGCCTGAACAACTCAGGCGCGCAACGCGCGTTTGAGCAACTTTCCGCTCTGGTTGCGGGGCAACTCGTCCAGGAAAGTGACGGTCTTCGGAACCTTGAACGGCGCGATCCTGCCCTTCACGTGGTCGATCAACTCCTGCGCCGACACCTGACTTCCGTCCTTGAGCACGACGACAGCAGTCACCGCCTCGATCCACTTGTCGTCCGGAGTCCCGATGACCGCCACCTCGGCAACGGCGGGGTGGGTGTAGATCGCGTCCTCGACCTCACGAGAAGCAACCAGAATTCCGCCCGTGTTGATGACGTCCTTGATCCGGTCGACGACCGTGATAAACCCCTCGGCGTCTCGAGTCACCAGATCACCCGAATGGAACCACCCACCCGAGAACGCTTCCGCCGTCGCCTCCGGCTTGTCCCAGTAACCGTCGCACAATTGAGGCGAGCGGTAGAGAATCTCACCGGGCTCACCGTCCGGCACATCGTTACCGTCCGCGTCGACGACGCGTGTCTCGACGAAGAACACCGCACGACCACACGACGCCGGTCTGGCCTCGTGCTCGGACGGCTGCAGAACCGTTGCCAGCGGACCGATTTCGGATTGCCCGAAGCAGTTGTAGAACTCGATGTCCGGGTATCGCTCACGCAGCCGGGTCAACACGGTGACGGGCATGATCGACGACCCGTACTGAGCCTTCTTCAGCGACGAGAGATCGCGGGTATCGAGGTCGGGATGATTGGCGAGCGGAACCCACACCGTCGGTGCCAGGAACAACGACTTGATCTTCTCGTCCTCGATCCGCCGCAGAATCTCCGCGACGTCGGGCTTGCGCATCAGTCGCACGGTCGCCCCGACCGACAGATACGGCAGCATGAACACGTGCATCCCCGCCGAGTGGTACATCGGCATCACCAACAGCGGGTCGTCATCTCGGGTGAACCCCAGAGCGATCACACACGAGACGTACTCGGCAACGAGCGCGCCGTGAGACATCATCGCGCCCTTGGGTTTCGACGTCGTGCCGGAGGTGTAGAGCAACTGCGCCAGGTCCGCGGAGTCCGCGGCCGGCTTGAGGACCGAATCATCCCCAGCAGCGTCGAGCAGATCCGGAAGCGACACCACGAATTCGACGTCTGTGCCGCTCCGAACGGAATCGAGCGTGTTCGACAATTCCGGGTCGACGAGCACTGCCCGTGCGCCCGACTGATCGAGCAGATACAGCAGCTCGTCGCCCACAAGTGCGTAGTTGATGGGCACGTGCACCAATCCTGCTCGCGCACAGGCAAGAAATGCCACCACGTACGCGTCGGAGTTGACGCCGTACGCCGCCACCCGGTCACCGTTGTTCAAGCCCATCGCAATCAACCGACGGGCGGCTCGCGTCACGGCGGTGTCCAGTTCGCGGTAGCTATGGCTGCGGCCTTCGAACGTCACAGCCGGACGGTCGGGAAATTTCGCGGCCGACCTGCGCAGAACGCCGTCGACGGTGCTGACTCGGGTGCCGTTCGTCATGCCAACGACGTTATAGGACGTCCAAGCTTCTCGCCTCGACTTCGGTGTCGATGGTTCGCTCGCCGATGACGGGGCATTCGGTGTTGCATGACAATCAAACAAGCACTCGACAGTCTCGAGACTGCCTCGTTTCTCGACGGACCCAGCGACGCGATCCATGGCGTACTTGCACGTGCGGTAGCGGACAGTGCCGTCGGATCAGCGCTGCACGGCCGGTGGATCGGGCACCCCATCCACCCTGCGCTGGTGACGGTGACCATCGGCAGCTGGACCAGCGCCGTCGCGCTCGATCTAGTCAAGAACCAGTCCAGGGCGGCCAAAATTGTCGTCGCGCTGGGTCTCGCGTCCGCGCCGCCGGCGATAGCGACCGGATGGGCCGACTGGTCGACGATGAACACTGTTCAGCGTCGGGTCGGCATCATCCACGCGGCATCGAACGCAACCGGGGTGTTCCTCTTTCTGGGCTCCTACCTCCGTCGGCGGAAGCAGACCGACGGAGTCGCCAAAGCTCTGGCGGCGGCCGGCCTCGCAGCCGCAGGACTCGGTGGACTCATCGGCGGGCACCTCGCCTACAGCACCCCCGGCAGCGAGGCCGAGTCCGAAGCTCGACACCGCCTGCCGAGCTGACCCGTCAACAGTTGTTCGGTTCTCCGATCTTGACCACCGACAACACGGCTTCGCCCTCGCCGATGAGGACGCCGGGAGCCGGATCCTGTTCGACGACAATCCAGTTCGAATCGTTGACCTGCATACGGCCCTCCCCCGACGCGTCAGCGCTGCGGGAGTAGAAGACACCGGCCGCCTGTATCGCGTTCTGCGCTGACTGCAGATTCATACACACAACCGGAGGCATGGCAACGAGGACCGGCTCCGGCGCGGGCGATTGGGTTACGACCGGCTCGGACGCGGCGGCACTTGGGGCACCGGTTATGGCGGCCGAGGTCGGCGCGGCTGCGGTCGCCTCGACCGTGACCGTACGGACCTCGGTTCGGACATCGGACTCACTCGGGCTATCCGATCCGCAGCCCGCAAGGGCCACAGCGGACATCGCAAGCACGATGGCCGATCGCACGGTGAACCGGGTATTGCTCGACATGAAAGCCTCTCGGTAGGACCGACGCTCACCGTCGGTCGATGCCCATATGACATCGCCAGACCAAGGAGTCTGTTACTTCGGAAGCGTCTCACACCGTTTCCGTACGCTGTACGGTAAACTGCGTCGGCCCAGGGCGAACCAACGTCGGGGCAGCGAAAGGTGGCCAAAGCGATGAACGCAGTCCAGCCGATGATTGCCGACGAACGAACGACACCCGAACGAGAACTGTCCACGATCGTCGTGCGTGGAGCCCGAGAGAACAACCTGCGCGGCGTCGACCTGGATCTGCCGAAACGCTCATTGGTCGTGTTCGCCGGCGTCTCCGGGTCGGGCAAGTCGTCACTGGTGTTCGACACCATCGCTGCCGAAGCACAGCGGCAGATCAACTCCACGTTCACCGCGTTCGCGCAGACGTTTCTGCCGTCCTACGGCCGACCGGATGCTGACCTGATCGCGAACCTGTCGGCCGTCGTCATCGTCGATCAGAAGCGACTGTTCGGTGGCCCGAGGTCGACGGTCGGCACCATCACCGACATCGGAGACTGGCTGCGCATGCTGTGGTCCCGCGCCGTCACGCCGAGCATCGGCTACGCCAACGCCTTCTCGTTCAACGACCCCGCCGGAATGTGTCTCGAATGCGAGGGGCTCGGCGAGGCAAAGGTCGTCGACCTCGGCGAACTGGTGGACGAGTCGAAGTCGTTGCGCGAGGGCCCGTTCAAGCATCCCGACTTCGAGGTCGGCAAATGGCCGTACCGGGTGTTCGCCGACTCGGGCCTGTTCGATCTCGACGTCCCGATCGAGCAGTACTCGGCGCGCGAGCGTCACCTCTTCTTCGACGCCAAGCCCGGTGAGGTCGAGGTGACCAATCCCGACGCCGTCATGAAGAGCTACGAGGGCATTGTGTCCAGGTTCCGGCGAAGCTACCTCGCCAAGGACGCAGATGCGCTCAAGGGCAAGGCGAAAGCCGCGTTCGAGCGCATCGTCACGCGCGGCGTCTGCGAGGCCTGCGGCGGTTCCCGCTACAACGACACCATCCGCGGTGCCACTCTCGAAGGACTGTCCCTGCCCGACGCGTTCGCCATGCAGGTTTCCGAACTCGCCGACCGTATCGAACAATGGGACATCAAGGGCCTGCACTCCGTCACCGCCGAAATCGTCACGCAGTTGACCAGGCTCGTCGACCTGGGTCTCGGGTATCTCAGCCTGGACCGTGCGACGTCCTCGCTCTCGGGAGGTGAATCCCAGCGCATCAAGATGGTTCGTCACCTCGGAGCCACGCTGAACGACATGCTCTATGTCTTCGACGAACCGACGACCGGTTTGCATCCTCGCGACGTCCACCGCCTGAACGACATGCTGCTCGCGCTGCGCGACAAGGGCAATACCGTCCTCGTCGTCGAGCACGACCCCGAGGTGATGGCCATCGCCGACCGCATCGTCGAGATCGGACCGGGTGCCGGAAAGTCCGGTGGCACAGTGGTGTTCGAGGGAACCTTCGACGAGCTCCGCCGAGCCGACACCAGGACCGGCTCTGCGCTCCGGCGTGATGACGCCGAGATACGCAGTCCCCGTGCGCCTTCGGGCTGGCTGAGTATCTCCGGTGCCACCACCCACAACCTGCGCGACGTCAGCGTCGACATCCCGCTCGGGGTACTGACAGCCGTCACCGGTGTCGCCGGTTCCGGAAAGTCGAGCCTCATCCACGGACACCTGCGCGAGGCCGCGCCCGACGCCGTTGTCATCGACCAGGCACCGATCCGGGGCTCACGCCGTTCGTCCCCTGCGACCTACACCGGTCTGCTCGATCCGATCCGCGCGTACTTCGCCAAGAAGACCGGGCAACCGCCGTCGCTGTTCTCCCCCAACTCGGACGGCGCGTGCCCCGATTGCCAGGGCAGCGGTGTCATCTTCACCGAACTCGGATTCACCGATCCCGTGACGAGTACCTGCGAGACGTGCCAGGGCAGGCGCTTTCGCTCCGGGGCAATCCGGCACACCGTCGACGGCGTCAGCATCGCCGACATCTTCGAGATGTCCGTCGGGGATGCGCAGGACTTCTTCGAGGTCAAGAAGATTCGAGACATTCTGCGCCGCTGCCGGGACGTCGGACTCGGCTACCTCTCGCTCGGTCAGAACTTGTCGTCCCTGTCCGGCGGCGAACGGCAACGTCTCAAACTCGCCACCGAGCTGATCGGGTCGTCTTCGGTGCTGGTGCTCGACGAACCGACGACAGGTCTGCACCCGTCGGATGTGTCGAACTTGATCGCGTTGCTGTCCGGGATGGTCGATGAGGGCAGGTCGGTGATCGTCATCGAACACAACCTCGACGTCGTCGCCGCGGCGGATCACATCATCGATCTAGGTCCCGACGGCGGCCACAACGGCGGGCTGATCACGTTCACCGGGACGGTCGACGAGCTGGTGGCCTCGGACACTCACACCGGTAGGTACTTGGCACGGAGCCTGGGGCGTTGACCGCTCCCCGATAGTGTTGGCGTCCGAAGAGACACCGGACAACACAGGAGTGGCAGTGCAGCGTCGATCGGCACGAATGATCTCAGCCGGGTTCGCGGTCGTCGCGCTCGTAGCGGCGGGATGCAGCACCACGGAAACGGACGCGCCACCCGCCGCCGATCCGGCACCCGCGGCGAGTGGCGAGTTTCCGAGGACGATCACGTCCGGCTCGGACGGCGGCTCGGTCACCATCGACGCTGCTCCACAGAAGATCGTGTCGCTGAGCCCGACCGCGACGGAGACGCTGTACGCCGTCGGGGCGGGCGACCAGGTGGTCGCCGTGGACGATCAATCGGACTTCCCCGCCGATGCTCCGAAGACAGGGTTGTCGGCGTTCACCCCGAGCCTCGAAGCGATCGTGGCGTACGACCCCGATCTGGTGATCGCCTCCACCGACCTGGGCCTCGTGACGTCGACACTGGCCGAGGCAGGCGTTCCGACGCTGGTGCTGCCTGCCGCGACGAGCATCGACGATGCCTACTCGCAGATCGAGCGCGTCGCAGACGCCACCGGCCACGACGCCGACGGCGATGCCGTCGTGTCCCGGACTCGTGCCCGGATCGATGCGGCCGTCGCGAGCGTCCCGACCCGCGAGGCGCCGCTGACGTACTTCCATGAACTCGACGACACGTTGTACACGGTGACGAGTGCGAGCTTCGTCGGGCAGATCTACGGTCTGTTCGGACTCACCAGCATCGCCGACGGTTCCGATGCCGGCGACTACCCGCAGCTCGCCGCCGAGGCCGTGATCACGTCGAACCCGGATGTGGTGTTTCTTGCCGACGCCCAATGCTGTGGCGTCACAGCCGCTTCCGTCTCGTCGCGACCGGGTTGGGGGTCGATGACCGCCGTCCGCGACGGCCGGATCTTCCCGATGGACGAGGACCTGTCGAGTCGATGGGGCCCTCGTATCGCAGACCAGGCAGAGGCCGTCGCTTCGGTGATTCGACAGCTCCCCGCCTGACCCGCCGCGGCGTTCCGACACCCGCTACCGCGGGATCGATCTACACCACGCTGTCGCGTCGCATGGCCTCGATCTCGTCCGCCGTACAGCCGAGTTCGGACAGTACGACGTCGGTATCGGCCCCGTGCCGTCGACCGGTGTGCCGAATTCGGCCGGGGCTACCGCCCATCCGCCACATGACATTCTGCATACGGACCGGCCCCAGATCGTCGTCTTCCACGGTCGTCACCATCTCGATGGCATTGACCTGCGGATCCGACAGCAGTTCGCTGGGTTTGTACACGGGAGCGACTGCAGCACCTGCCTTCTCGAACTCGTCGATGACGACGTCCCGCGTCCGCTCGGCGATCCAGCCCCCGACGTAATCGTCCAACAAATCCGCGTGCGCGGCGCGCTGCCGGCCGGTCGCGAACCAGGGTTCGTCGAGCACCTCGGGGTGACCCACCAGCACCAGGACGCGTTCGGCTATCGAATTGGCGCTCGTGGAGATCGCCAGCCAATGGCCGTCCGCCGTCTTGTACAGGTTGCGTGGTGCGTTGTTGCTGGACCTGTTTCCGGTGCGCTCCTGGTCGATACCCAACTGGTCGGCGTAGATGACGCCCGGGCCCACCGCGGCCATGATCGGGCTCAACAGGTCGAGGTCGATGACCTGCCCCTTGCCGCCGTTGTTGGTGCGATGCAGCAATGCCATGGACACCGCCGACGAGCCCGCTATTCCGGCGAGGGAATCGGCGAGCCCGAATGCGGGGAGCGTCGGCGGGCCGTCGGCTTCACCGGTCAGGTGGGCGAAGCCGCTCATCGACTCGACGAGTGTTCCGAATGCGGGCCTGGTGGAATACGGCCCGGTCTGCCCGAAACCGGTGACACGCAACAGAATCAGGCCGGGGTTCACTTCGGACAGGACGTCGTATCCCAGCCCCCAGCGCTCGAGTGTGCCCGGCCGGAAGTTTTCGACCACCACATCGGCCTCTGCCGCGAGACGCCGAAAGATCTCCGCTCCGCGCTCGTTGCCGAGATTCAACGTCATCGTCCGCTTGTTGCGGCTGATCATCGTCCACCACAGCGGGTGTCCGTCCTTGTCCAGACCGTGTCCCCGCATCCCGTCGGGCTTCGTCGGGTGCTCGATCTTGATAACCTCGGCACCGAAATCACCCAGGATCTGCGCGACGAGCGGCCCGGCGAGGATCGTCGAGATATCGAGTACCTTGACGCCCTCGAGCGGCCCCGTCACAGGTACGGGCGGTGCAGGTAGCGACCGGCGGGCGCGCCGGAGACGGCACCGTCAGCAAGCACACGCTGTCCGCGGACGAACGTGTCGGTCACCTTGGCACCGAGTTCGAAGCCCTGGAACGGCGTGTATTCCTGGGCCGACTCGGAGTCTTCGGGGCTCACGGTCCAGGTGTGATCGGGGTCGACCAGCGCGAGGTCTGCATCCATCCCGACGGCGATGTCGCCCTTGCCCGGCAGGCCGTAGCGCAACGCCGGGTTGAGGGACGTGAGCTCGGCGATCCGGCGCCAGCTCAGCCCGCGCTTGCGGCCTTCGCTGACCAAACCGGGGAGCAGGTACTCGGCCCCGCCGAAGCCGGACTTAGCGGCGAAGATGTCGCCGCGGTCCTCGGCGAACTTCTTCTCGTCCTTGCAGCACGCATGATCGCTGACAACCCAGTCGATATCGCCGGCCAGCAGGTGCTCCCACAACGCTTCGACGTCGTCTCGAGGACGCAACGGCGGGTTGACCTTGCCGCCGAGCCCGTAGGCGGTGTCGATATCTGCCAACAGGTGCCCGATGGTCACCTCACGACGGAAGTTCACGTGCGGGAAGGCCTTCGCCATCCGCATTGCCGCCGTCAGCGCCTTGCGCGAGGACAGGTGCAGCAGGTTGATGTTCGGCAGCTGCGTCTCGTCGGCCAGGAACGACGCGATCGTGACGGCGAGGCCCTCGGAGTGCGGTGGCCGTGACGCGCTGTAGGCGGCCAGGCCTTGCAATGTGCCTTCTTCTTCGACGATCTTGGTGTACGCACTCATGATTTCGGCGGTCTCGCAGTGCAGCGACAGCGAGATGTGATCGGCCTTGTCCGGGAACTGTTCTCGCGCAGCCTGAATTCCGCGCATGACGAACTCGAAGTGCGCGAGATCGTAACGCTCACCCTTGGGCGTCATCAGGAACTGGCTCTGGTCGGTCGAGCGGCCGTGCAGGCCGTGGCTGCCGTAGAACATGAAGATCTTGAACGAGGTGACGCCGTGCTCGGCGATAAGTGCCGGGATTTCGTCGATGTGACCCTTGGACATCGGTGCCAGGTGGTAGGCGTAGTCCACGTACGGTCGGCCCTCGGTGGCCTCGAGCACGGTCGGGAAGACGTCGGCGTAGGAGCCGCCGGTGTTCATGTAGTACTGCCCGGTACGCATGTAGGACAGCGAGGTGGTGACGCCGCCCTGCACGCAGGCCCGCGACTCGATTTCGGCGTCCTCACCGAGTGAGTTGTAGATACCCCAGTGCTGATGCGCGTCGACCACACCGGGGAACGCAACCTTGCCTGCGGCGTCGATGACCGTATCGACTCCGGCAGCATCGATTCCCGCTTCGATGCGGGTGAACTTGCCGTCTTCGATGAGAAGGTCGAGGAACTCCCCCTCGTCGGGAGCGGCCGATCCCGGTCGCACGACTCGGGCGTTGGTGATCAACAACGTTGACATGATTGTCCTTTCGAGATTTTTCACTAGTTAGGAAGTTGTGAGAGAACTGGCCGCGAGGTACGCAAGCCCGAGCGCGGGCAACAACCCGTTGCCCGCCAGATAACCGGCGGCCCCGTGGCCCGAAATGCCCATTGCCGCACCGCCGGAGGCGAACAGTCCGTCGATTGCAGACCCGTCGGGCCGCAGTACTCGCGCGTTCTCGTCGACGACGAGGCCGCCCTGCGTGTGAAACAACGCGGGGACGATTTTGATGGCCGCGTACGGTTCGGTCAGGGTGTGCCCGAAAGAGCTGCGGCCGAACGGATCCGGCACGTCGCCCTGTGCATACCCTGCCACAGCCGCGAGTTCTTCTGCCACCGCCTCGGCCGGCAGGCCGGTCGCGTCGGCCAGAGTTGCAGCGTCATCGGCCCACACTGCCGCACCGGAGGCCACCGTCTGCTCGAAGTCTTTGAACGACAGGCACTTGTTGTAGACCTCCCTGTCGATGACGACCCAGCCCTCGGATCCGGGCCGAGCCGCGAGAGCGGCGGCATATTCGGAGTAGCCGGTGGTTTCGTCACCGAATCGGCGGCCCGTTGCGTCGAGCACGATTCCGCCGTGCATCACAGTGGCCCAGCCGACGAGCGTCGTCGCCTTCTTCGACAGTGCCGCGTGCCCTTGATAGGCGTCGAGGTACGCCGCATCCGCTCCCAGCTTGCGCCCGATGGCGAGAGCATCTCCGGTGGAGTGCTCGCTGCCGTGGTACCGCGCCGACGATATTTCCGGAGCGTGCTGCTCCACGAGAGCCTCGTTCGCGCCGTATCCGTTGGTGGCCAACAGTACTGCGCGAGTAGGGATGACCTCGGTGTTGCCGTCGGGCAGCGTGACAGTCACCGCGTCCACTCCACCGTCGAGGTCGACCGACACATCGGTGAGGCGCGCCGGAACCAGCATGTCGATCCGAGGCTCGGCCGCCACAGCGCGGGCGAGGTGATCGAGCATCGCGCTACCGTGTCGGCCTTCGACTGTGTGACAACGTAATCGGGAGTGCCCCGGGTACGCGAAGTCGGTCACCAACGCCAGCGGAAGATCCAGATGATCTGCCAACCATTCCACCAAGGGAGCGCTGACGTCGGCAAGCGCCGTGGCCAACCGAGCGTCGGCTGTGCCCTTGGTCTTGCGCATCACGTCGTCGACGAACTGCTGCGGTGAGTCGTCGATTCCCGCGTCGCGTTGCCACCGCGAGCCCGCGCCCGGGATCATCGCGGTGGACATCGCCGTGTTGTTGCCGCGCCGGAAGTGTTCGCTCGCCTCGACCACCAATACGTCGAGACCGAGCTGGGCAGCCCTGAGCGCCGCGACGAGTCCGCCGCCCGCACCTGCAACGACGAGATCGGGGCCCTCCGCGCTCATGCGAGGACCTTCAATTCGCTGCGAAGTCCCAGCAGTCGTAGCCCCGTTGCTGTGGGGTCCACTACCCACGGAGACACCGGAGGATTCGTCAGGTCGACTGCCGAACAGGCGTTGATGGCGACGTCGCAGTGCAACTCGCGCGCGTGCTCGGACACTGCTCGTCCCCACGCCCGAGTATCGGCGATGTCGTGAACACCCAGTCCCAGAACAACAGTGGCCTCGGCGACGAGTCCATAGAAGCCGAGCCTGCGGTCCAGTTCGGCGGCGATGGCCTCGTTTCGGGCCAGAGCGCCGATGCGGCTTCCTTGGGACGCGTGGAACGACGCGGTCAGTCGAGTCAATCCGTACAGGGGTACAGCAAACGAGTCCGCTTCCTCTGCGCACGGATCCAGCACGCAGTCGGGCAGGAAGCCGTCTGCTTCGGTGTCGCGTAGAGCATGAAAGGCCGCAGACAGGACATCCTCGGAACGTCTGATGTCCAATTCCGTGTCGAGCGCATCGGGCGCGTCGGGTCCGATGTTGCGGAGTTCGACAGTGACGCCGGACGGGGCCAACTGGTCGTACCGACGCTGCCGACGAGCCAGTTCGGCCGAGTCGACGTCGATCGGGGTGAAAGCCAAGAGGTGCATGTGCGTGGGGCTCCTAAATGCCGAGGTACGCCGCTTTGACGCGTTCGTCGTGTGCCAGTTCGGAACCGCTGCCGGTCAACACGATCGAGCCGCTCTCGATCACGTAGGCGCGATCGGAGATCGCCAGTGCCTGCGCGGCGTTCTGTTCGACTATCAGCACCGTCACGCCGGAGTCGCGGATGCGCACGATAGCGTCGAGAACCTCCGCGGCGAGTTTCGGTGCCAGTCCGACGGACGGTTCGTCCAGCGTCAGCACCCGGGGACGGGCCATCATGGCTCGTCCGATGGCCAACATCTGTTGTTGCCCACCGGACATGGTGTCGGCGCGTTGTTCCCGGCGTTCGGCGAGGATGGGGAACAACTCGAAGACCGAATCCAACGACGAGGGTACGGTTCCGTGCTTCTGCGAGTAGGCACCCATCTCGAGGTTCTCGGCTACGGAGAGGCTACCGAACAGCGCGCGGTCCTGCGCCACGTGGACCAGACCCGCCTTGACGATTCGATCGGCACGCATGCCGTGAATGGGGTTTCCGTCCAACATGATTCGGCCACCCGACGTGGTGACGAGGCCGGACAACGCACGTAGCGTCGTCGTCTTACCCGCACCGTTGGCACCGATGAGCGAGACGATCTCGTTCTTGTCGACCCCCAGCGTCAGTCCGTGCAGAATCTCCAGCCTGCGGTAGCCGGCGTGGAGGTCGTCGATTTCGAGCATCATGCGGTCTTCTCCTCACCGAGGTAGGCCTCGACGACTCGTTCGTCGGCGACGACAGTGCGCGGGTCGCCCGAGGTCAACACAGCGCCCTCGTGCATGACGACCAAACGCTCGGACAACGCCATCACCGCTGCCATGATGTGCTCCACGAACATCACCGTCTGACCTTGCTGATGCACGCTGCGCAACAGCTCGATCATGGGTGCGCGCTCGGCGGGGACGAGCCCGGCCAGTACTTCGTCGAGGAGGACGACCCGCGGCTCCATCGCGAGAGCCCGCGCGAGTTCGAGTCGCTTCAACCCCGCCGTGGACATGGTCGAGACCTTGCCGCCGACCTGATCCGACAGTTGGACCCGGTCGAGCACCTCGAGCGCGTGGCGTCGAGCATCTTTGCGTGACTTACGCTTCGACAGTGCGGCAATAGTGACGTTCTCGAGTACCGACATCGACTCGAAGGGGCGCATCAACTGGAACGTACGAACCAGACCGGCCCGCGCGATCTTGCTCGCCGGCCATCCGGTGATATCCGTTCCGTCGAAGATCACTCGGCCTGCTGTCGGGGGCTGCTCACCCGACAGCAGGGAGAACAGCGTCGTCTTACCTGCCCCGTTGGGGCCGATGATGCCGAGGAATTCGTGCTCGGGCACGTCGAGGCTGACCTCGCGTACCGCGTGGATTCCCGAGAAGGACTTGCTCAGGTTCTCGATGCTCAACAGGCTCATCGGTTCCACCTCTCACGGATTGTCCCGAAGATTCCCTTGGGCAGGAAGATCACGATCAGAATCAGGATCACCGAGTAGGCGGCGACGTCCAAACCGATTGTTCCTTGCAGGAATTCGAGGAATTGCGGCGGATTTCTGAGCAACTGGTTGATCAACTCGGACAGCGGCCCGATGACGGCGGCACCGATCACCGGACCCCAGATCGTTCCGATTCCGCCGATGACCGCCGGCACGATGGCTTCGACGGATACCGCCGAGCCGAAGGCCTGCTCGGGGCCGACGAAGAAGTAGTACTGCGTGTAATAGACGCCGGCGACGGCGGTCAGCGCACAACTCGCCGCGACGGCGATCAGCCGATACTTCATCGTGTCGATACCGAGCGATGCTGCGGCTGTCTCGTCGTCGCGGGTGGCCTGGACGAACTGGCCTGCACGAGAACGCGTGTAGAAGATGGTGCCGAGAACTGCGAGAGCAAGTATCACCAACGGGATCCAGAGGTAGTTGGCGCTGCCCTTCTCGAATTGCAGCATCCACCACGAATCACGAGGCAGGATCGGCACATTGAAGCCCTCGGTCTTGTTGAAGACCTCCAGGTTCTGCACCAACAGCAGGAACATCTGAGCGAAGGCGAACGTGGCCAGCGCGAAGTACGAACCGGCAAGCCGGTAACGCAGGCACAGATAGGCGATCAGTGTGCCCACCACAGCGGCTATACACGCGGCCACGATCATCGAGATCCACGGCGACACATCGTGTTCGACGAGCAGGAACGCACCGGTGTACGCACCGATGCCGAAGAACGCGGCGTGGCCGAAGCTGAACATGCCGCCGAAGCCGCTCATGATGTTCCAGGCCACTGCCATGATCGCGAAGATCAACGTGCGGACGGCCACCGTCTGCGCCTGCTCGCCCAGCATCAACGGCAATGCCGCGACGACGACGAATCCTATTGCCAGCGTGATCAGTTGGCGACGAAGCCACGTGTCCTTCAGTCGTGAATCGTCGTGCACCGGGGTGGGTGCGGTACCGGTCGTTGTCATCGGCGAGCTCCGTACAATCCTTCGGGCTTGAGAAACAGGACGAGGACGAACACCGCGAACACGAGGATCAGCGACCCCGTTCCGGGTAGGTAGAGCGCGCCGACCGTCTGCACGAGCCCGATGATCAGCCCGCCGACCACGGCACCGACGACGCTGCCGAGTCCGCCGAGAACGACGATGACGAACGCCAGAATCGTGAACTGCTCGCCGACCGACGGTGTGAGGCTGGTGAACGGCGTCATCAATCCGCCGGCCACAGCCACACAGGCCGCGCCGATTCCGAAGGTGAGAGCGTAGACCCGGCCGATGTCGACGCCGACGAGCTTGGCCCCCTCCGAGTTCGACGCAACTGCCCTGATCGACAAGCCGAGCGGCGTCCGCTTCAACACGGCGGTCAACGCAACGGCGACGAGCGCAGCACCGATGAACGCCACCACACGTGGCCATGATGCGACGGCCCCGAGCACGTTCAGCGATCCGTCGATCGGTGCCTGCACCGACTGTGGACGTCCGCCGAAGATCATCAACAGCACGTTGATGATCAACAGCGACAGACCGAGAGTGACCAGCAGCGGGCCGTCGTGGCTCCCGCTGATCGTCAGCTTGGTCAGCAACGTCGCCTGCACGATCATGCCGAAGACGAACATCAGCGGAACCGCCACGAGTGTCGCAACGTAGACCGGAAGGCCTGCCGTGGACAAGGCGTAGACGATGTACATGGCCATCGTCAGCATCGCTCCCTGGGCGAAGTTGACGATGCCGAGAACGCCGAAGATGAGCGTCAACCCGACCGAGATCAATGCGTAGACGCCGCCGAGCAGCAGACCGGAGACGACCGCCTGGGTGACCAGTCCCTGGTCCTTACCACCGACGAAATAGATGACCGCCATGACGACGACGATCGCGGCCAGCACGGGAGCACCGGGGCCGAGACCCGAGAGTCCGCGCTTTCCCGCCTTGTCGACGGTGGGGGCCGTGGACGTCATTGTCCCGCCCCTACCGGGAACTCGATTGCGTCCGTTGCGAACTCTTCGGGGAAGACCTGGGCGATCGCACCGTCGCGTACCTGGGTGACGATGACGGTCGCGTTCTTGTTCTCACCGGTTTCGTCGAACTCGATCGGCCCACTGAACGCGAGCAACGGATCCTCGATCGAGACGCCCGCAATCGCGTCCCGCAGATCCTCGGGGTCGGTCGAAGCGCCGCCTTCCAAGCCGGCCGCGATAACCTCGACTGCCTGGTAGGACAACATCGCTGCCGTTTCCATGGGTCGCCCGTACTGAGCCTCGAAGCGTGCACGGATGTCGGTGACGCGGTCGCTGGTGGCATCGAAGTGGTAATTGGCACTGAGAACGCCTGCGCCGGCAGCACCGGCATCGCTCGGGAAGGAGCTGTCGTCGAACGCGCCGTTGGCAATTCCGTACACGCCCTTGACGTTCAGGTTCAACTGCTCGACCGCGCGAGCGATCAACAACCCGTCCGGGTAGTAACCGGTGGCGACGATGACATCGGGATTGGACACGGCTGCCTCCCGAACCTGGGTGGTCGCGTCCGAGAAGTTCGTTGCCGGATAGGTGATTTCCTGCACGGAGGAGATTCCCTGATTTGCTGCTTCGGCCTCGAAGGCGTCGAAGACGCTGTCGCCGAACGAGCCTTCGATGTGCAGATACGACACTCTGTCGATGGCCTGGCCGGTCTGCTCCTCGATCGCGGCGAGCGCCTTGGCACCGTCGGTGCCCATGCTCGAGGCATTCGGCTGCATACGGAACGAATACTGGTAACCCTGTTCGAGAATCTTGTCGTCCACCGCGACGTCGATGACCAGGGGCACACGAGACCGTTCGGCGACCGACGCGACGTTCTGCGTCACGTCGCTCTGGTACGTACCGACGAGGGACACGGCACCGTCGTCGATCAAGCGTTGTGCCTCGCTCTGGCCGACTTCGGCCTTGCCCTGGCTGTCACCGGACACCAGTTCGAGTGACCGCCCGTCGAGGGCAGCGATGCCGCCTGCCGCATTGATGTCGGAAACTGCCAGCGCTGCACCGTCGTTCATCAGACCACCCACACCGGCGAGCGCACCGGTGGTGGGGTGCACCGAGCCGATCTTGATCGGCCCCGAATCGTCCGAACCCGATGAGGATCCACACGCTGCCGCACCCACGACCGCAACCGCTGTCAGCACACCTACGAGCTTCTTCATTGTTGTGTCTGCCTTCCGCACCCACCGGCGCCGAGTCGAACAAGAGGGCGGAACTCGATCGTTCCGCTGAGCGCACCATCAGATTGATGACTTTTCTCGCTGGAACCGAGTATGTCATGCATCACGCGCTCAGAACAGGACCTTTCGTCAAATTCTTGTTACGGGTATGGTTCGCCCAGCGGAACGCTGGAACATCCGAAAGGTGACACACATGGTCAGCAAGCCGGTACTGGAAACATCGACGGGCACGGAGTCGGCAGATCGTGTCGCCGATGTGCTCATTGCTTTCGCACAATCCGATCGGGCCCTGGGGGTTTCGGAGATCGCACGCAGACTCGAACTGAGCAAGGCCGTCGTGCACCGAATCCTGCAATCGCTGGCGTCACGCTCGATCGTGCAGCCGGTCGTGGGAGAGTCGACATACGCCCTCGGTCCTGCGGCTATCGGCCTCGGAACCAAGGCGTGGAGCCAGCTGGACGTCAGGTCCGTCGCTGCCCCGGTCCTGCGTTCCCTGCGCGCTCAAACCCGTGAGACCGCAACTCTGTCGGTCCTCGTCGGGCATCGACGCGTGTACCTCGACCAATACGAGAGCCCGCAAGAGGTGAAGATGGTGGTCGAGATCGGGCCCCAGTACGCCTTGCACTCAGGAGCATCGAGCCGCGCGATATTGGCCTTCCTGCCCGAACGCTTTGCGGTGGAGGCCTTCCAAGAGCTGCGGGCACACTCCCCCGATGCCGACGAAAGTCGCTTCCACGCAGGACTTCAGGACATCCGCACCAATGGGTACGCCACCTCCACGAACGAGCGGAACACCGGAGCTGCCTCCATTGCGGCACCGTTCTTCGACGGGGCCGCACATGTACTCGGCTCTGTCAGTTCGTCCGGTCCGGCCTTCCGCTACTCGTCCTCGGCGGACGACGAACACATGATTCATGCCCGCCAGGTGGTCGCCGCCGCGACATCGATCACCCAGATCCTGGAAGCTCGTACAAGCCGATGACACTGTCCTCCGCCCGGTCGTTTCTCTATGTTCCTGCGGTCAAGCCCGAGCTGTTCGACAAGGCAGTACGAGGCGCGGCCGACGCCGTCATCATCGACCTCGAAGACGCAGTTCCGTTGCCGTACAAGGAACGAGCTCGCCACGACGTCGCGCAGTGGCTCGACATCACAGAGCCGACCGCCACCGAAGTATGGGTTCGCGTCACCCCCGAATTCCTCGAGGAGGATCTCGACGCGGTAGGCAGGGTGGGGATCACCGGCATCATGGTTGCAAAATGTTCGGTGGATTCGCTCACCCATGCCGACCGAATTCTCTCCGAGAGAGGGCTCCCCGATGTCGAATTGATCGGTCTCGTCGAAACCGCCCACGCACTGCGTGCCTTGCCGGAGATGGCCCGCTGCAACCGAATTCGCACGTTCGGGATAGGCGAGGTCGACCTCTTGGCAGACCTGCGCATCACCCGCTCCGAGGACACGGCGACGGTGATCGACGGAATCCGCACGAGCATCGTGATCGACTGCGCTGCAGCTGGTATCGCAGCCCCGATCGCACCCACATCGACGGACTTTCGAGACCTCGCCGGCTTCGAGACCACCACCGCACGGTTTGTCGAGATGGGCTTTCGAGCCCGAACAGCACTGCACCCCAGCCAGGTGCCCATCATCAACGCCGCACTCACACCCACCGACGAAGATGTGAACGCCGCTCGGAGGTTGCTCGAGCTGTACGACGCAGCTCACGGAGGACCGACAGTCGACGACTCCGGCCGATTCGTCGACGAAGCCGTGGTTCGTGGAGCTCGGGAAGTCCTGGCTCGCGCGTAATCAGCCGAACTACTGCACCGCCCAGCCGAGAACTGGGCGGTGCAGCGCTTCTACTGGTTCTTCGATACCGTCAGGGGCGCAAGCAGTTCGGTGATGCTCGACAAGTCGCCGAGTGCATGGCAACGACCGGCCAACGCACCGAGCTCGGGCTCGCTCAGGAACTGTTGCGCGTTGCTGGTGAACTTGGCCGACACCTCCTCGAACGACAGCGGCCTTTCCGGACCACCGCGAGTCGTCAGGACTTCTTCGACGAGTACGGAACCGTCCGTCATCGTGGCCGTCAGGACCGCCGGGAACTGATGGGGGAAAATGGCGTCGCACCGTGAATCCGGCACCACCGAGATCTTTGCCATCAACTCTCGCCGCTGCGGATCGTTGGCCAACTCGTTGGAGTAGTCCTCGAGAGCGGCACCGAGTCCCCCACCGCCCAGCAGTCCGACGACCACGGCGTACGGGCCGCTGAACTGAGCCATATAACCGGTTGCAGGAGTGCGCTTGACCTCGATGGGTTCACCGATCGTGCGCAGGTTCGCGGCCGGGACACCCAGCTCCAATGTGCCGATGTCCTCCAACATGATTCCGCGCTTGCGGAGCGCAGCCCCTGCGTCGATGGCGGCGTGGGTGAAGTGGTTGGCCGGATACGGCTTGAAGAATATGGCCGGAACCGCCCACTCGGTACCGAGGCCGGCGACTATTTCGTTTGCCCGGCCCGGTTCGTGCAACCAGGCTTGGAAGAACCCGAACCGGCCCTCCAGGACCGTCGGCGGGCCGGTGATCCCGTGCCGGGACAGTCCCGCGGCCGACAGTGCGGAATGTGCGGCCCACCCGCAGTGCATGCGCTTGACGGTCCCGCCGGTGCGGTTGGCCTCGATGATGCCCGATGCCATGGACGCCGCAATGCCCATGGTGTCGACGATCCCGGTCTCGGAGGCACCCCCGATGACGGCAGCCGCTACGGCACCACCCATCGCGCCGCAAATGGAGGTTGCGTGTTGGCCGTGCTCGAAGAACACTGAGTTCTTGGCGTCCGGGTCGAAACCTGCCATGCCGAGCCGAACGCAGACCTCGAGGCCGATTGCGATGCCGCGCACCAGGGCGCGGCCGTCGGCACCGTGTTCTTGGGCAGCCGCCAAGGCAGCGGGAACCACGCTGGCGCTCGGATGCAGGATAGAGGGCAGATGTGTGTCGTCGAAGTCCAAGGAGTGCGCGAGCACCCCGTTGACGAATGCGGCGAGCATGGGCGGTAGCGCGACGTCGACTCCGATGGCTGTCGCCGTCGCAGTGCCACCCTGTTCGCACGCCCATGCGATGGCGGCGCGGCTGGTATCGAGGTCCGTGGCCGCGACCGCGATTCCGAGAGTGTCGAGAACGCGCATACCGACCGAGGCCACCACATCTTCGGGCAGATCCTCGTATCGCGTGTTCACAGCGAACCGCGCCACCTGCTGCGCGAGGGTGAGTTCACTCATGCGGACGTCACCGCCAGAGGGCGAGCCGGCGAGCCGGTTGCACCGAAGATGTTCAGCGGCACCAGCAGGAACGTGAACTCGAAGATCTCCTGACGCGACAGTTCTTCGAGGTCCAACGCTTCGATGATGTAGATTCCGCTCTCCACCAACAGCACTCGGTGCGCGGGCAGGAGGGCGTGACCTCCGCCGGGGGCGAGTCGTTCGAACGCGATGGTGTCGGCACCAGCCGCGTGCACCTGCAGGGCAGCGAGCCACTGAGCCCCGGCTTCGCTGACCCCCGGCACGCCGGAAGGGCCTCCGACGTAGGGCAGGCCTTCGTCGAAGAGCTGACCCCAGCCGCTGCGAATCAGCACTACGTCGCCGGTACCGATCTCGACCGACTGTGCAGCGCAGGCAGATTCGAGATCGTCGACCGTGATCTCGTAACCTCCATCGCAGCGACCGACACCGAGAAGCCTGGGGATGTCCAGCAGTACACCGCGCCGGATCATCGGTGCGATGGTGTGCACGCCGTGCTCCACGTACTTTCCACCGAGGCAGGACTGGCCCGCGTCGGCACCGCCGTGCAGTTTCCCGTTGTGACTCACGTGCGCAAGCGCGTCGATGTGGGTTCCGACGTGGGTACCCGTGGTGATCATGTCGTTGGCTGCACTACCGCCGTCCGACCGTGTCATGTCCCCGTGTCTGCGCGGCAGCGTGTGCCAGAACTGCGGGTGATTGGGCGACTGCGGCATTCCCACCCGCAACTGCCTCCCGAGATCCACCGTGTGCACGCCCTGCTGGACGGCATCGAGGAGTTGATCGGACATTGATTGTCTCCTTCTACTCGCTGAGCGCGCCGATCACGTCAGCAATGCGTTCGTTTCGCTAAGCGGAACATCGTGGAGCGACCCAGTTCACAGCGAAGCGTTACCGTCAGAGTAACAGCCCAGGCATTATCGGTTGCGTCATTGACGATCAGATCTTGTTACTTCTAACCTTCAACAATGGACGGTTCACTATCGTTTCGCTCACCGGAACATGAGAACTCCGTCGCGCGGCTCGCCCAGGAAGTCGACACACTTCGGGGCCGGCCCTTGCCGGACGACCTCGCCGAGCGCGCCAAGCTCGTTCTGTTGGACCTACTGGGCGTGACACTGGCCGGGGCGCGCACCACAGAGATGACACGATTACGCGCCCACTGGAACGCCGAACCCGGCTCGACGCACCCGCTCGGCGGACCCCGCGGCACCACGGTCGAATCGGCTGCCGAACTCGACGCGATTGCCTCGTGCTGCCTGGAACTCGACGAAGGAAACAAGTACGCCGCTGGACACCCCGCCGCGCACGTGGTGCCTGCAGCGATCGCCGCAGCGCGACTTGCACCCCAGCAGGTCTCCGGCCGCACCTTCCTCACCGCCGTTGTTGCCGGATACGAAGTGGCGGCCAGGTTCGGCTATGCGCTGACGCGGAACAACGCATGGCACACCCATGGGCATTGGGGTGCGACCGGTGCGGCGACTGCGGCCGCCGTCGTTCACGGATGCGACCTCGATGCCGTTGCTGCAGCAATCGATTCGTCCGCGGCGTTGGTACAGGTCGCGCCGTGGGCTGTGGTGCTCGACGGTAACTTTGCACGCAACCTCTGGGTCGGCGGTGCGGCGCGGGCCGGTACGAACGCCGCACGACTGGCCAGTGCGGGCGTGGTGGGCAACACCGGTGCGATCGAGCATTCACTGGGCTCGATCATCGGCACGCTGGACCTGGCGAAGCTCACCGGGAATCTCGGTGAGCGATGGCTGACTCTCGAAGGTTATTCCAAGCAGCATGCGAGTTGCTCCTACACACATGCCGCCATCGACACCGTGCAGAGTCTGCGCAGCCATGCCGACTGGTCAGCCGACGACATCGCAAGGGTCGTCGTGCGTACACATTCACTGGCGGAGCCGCTGTTCCAACGCAATCCGAGCACTCGCCTCGGCGCGATGTTCTCGCTACCGTTCGTCGTCGCTGCTGCGTTCTTGTCCGACGCGATCGACGTCGACGCGCTCGATCCGGATGGTCCCGCTTTCTCTCGTGCGCAACAATTCAGCGCCCGGGTCGATGTCGCCTCGGCCGAAGAATTCGATGAGCTTCTACCCGAGCGCCGGGCTGCCGAGGTGACGATCGAATTCCGAGATGGAACTGCCATGTCTGCCTCGACCCCGAATCCCGTCGGAGATGTCGACCACTTCCCGATGAGTTACGGCGACATCAGAGCCAAAATTGCCCGCCTGGTGGGAGAAAAGGATGCAGCAGAGCTTGAAAGCATCATCGAATCCATCTGCACGACGGACGACGTTGCCGGTGAACTGCGCAGGCTGCCTACGACCTAGTTTCTCCCGATACGAACCTCGTCCACGAATTCGTCTGCTGCCCAAGCCAATCGAGACCTGACCCGTTCCGGCAAGGTGACCGTCAATTGGACGAGGTACTGATCGACGATGTGGTGGACCACGACATACCTGGTCCGAGCGAACAGCGTCCGACCGTCCCACTCGTATCGACCCGCAATCGAAACGGACGGTAGACCGCAGAACGGGTCGCGGTCGTAGCTGACGTCGATCCATTCCGGAAGTGCCCGGGAGTCGCCGAACCCACAAGCCAGCAGGGTCTGCGGATCGAGTGACCGCGTCAACTTTCCGGTCAAGACTGCCGCGTTGGGAACGAACCCGTCGACCGCATCTGCAGGAGAACACAGCACCGCGGTGGCGTGCGGAAACAGGTGTGCAGGAACGAGATCCCACCCCGGCAGCGCGGAGAGCTCCAGACCGAACCTTGCGCATTCGTCGAGATGTACGGACACGAGCTCGACATCCTGCTGTTGCAGAACGCTCTGCATCGATTGCTCCCGCGTTGTCACTGGACGTCCCGTCGACCCGACATCGACGCCGCTCGGTCTGCTTCGATGCGATCGAGGAATCGAGGCGGTCGAAGTAGCTCTCGCGCGTCGTCGTGGGCAAGCTGCGCACGGCCCCAGGGATTGGCCCGACACCACTGCAGTACGGACAGCAGCGCGTTGGGTTCGACCTTCTTCTCGCACGCCATCAGGACCAGCACCTGATCCGTTCCACCGGCAGGGTCGCGATACACGACTCGGATGGTGGGGTACCAATGTGAATGCGATACCGCAGGATTCGGATGCGTCCGCGGCTGCAGCTCGACGATCCCGTCCCACTGGACAACCGTGATTGCAGTGGTGGCCTTCCATCCGCGGCGCCGGTAGATCTCCTCCACGAGGCCATCGGGATGCAGTGAAATTCGGGTCCGGTTGACGACGAGCACACTCAGTGCGAAAAACAGCAGACATATCGGAGCGCCGAAGTGCGACATGACTACGACGCCCAGGTCGTGACGCGTTGTACTTACCCGTGCGTCTCCTCCCAAGTGGATGTAGGACAGGCCGGACACCAACGCGAATGCGAGTATTCCGCTGCGATACAACACAGTCCCCCGCCCCGGCACTGCCACGCCTCGGCCGACTCCGGCGACAGTCACCGGTCGCACGAACAGCGACAGCCGCGCAGACCCGATGCCGGACAACACCTCGGCCGCTGCGAGCGGTATCAGCACCGCGAGCACCAGCGGCGACACGAGGAGAACGGTCTCCCCGGAAAGCGTCCCGAACAGGAGAACCGGAGCCACGATCGTCGCGGCAAGGACTGCAGACGAAACTCCGAGAGCTACCAGCCAACCCAGGTGAACACTGCGCCACGTCCGCACCCACAATGGATACTTCTGCGCTACCAGGCTCTTACGCAGCACGTCCTCGGTCTGGGGCGTGCGATCGTCTCTGATCTCGCTCATTTTCCTGCCGCCTCGAACAACTTCTCCACGCCGTAGCTGACGACTTGGCCCAGTGCGATCCCGGCAGCAGCGCCTGCCACCGTGCCGGGCCCCGGAAAAATGGAACCCGCCATGCCACCCACGGCTCCGAACGCCCAGGTCGTAATTGCTCCCGCGACTATCGGCGTCGCCTCGACGATCACGGCCTCGGCCGGGTTCACGCCCTCGTCGATTTTTCCCGCAATTCCGGGAATCGCACCGGCAACGACTCCGAAGACCCCGAGCCCGCGTCCGATGTTCTTGGCAACGTCGTCGACGGATTCGACACCGGGTATTTCCAGCGCCCGCCTCGTCACGGCGGCCATGCCTCCGACGACCGACGCTGCGATGGTCGACGGCCAGTCCGGCATCCAGGAGAACGACCCGTCCGGGTTCTCGACGAACTTTCCGGTGGGATTGTCGAGGGCGAGCGCGGTCAACCGCTCGGTGGGCTCGGCCAGCTGCTGCGCAGCGTCGAGAGCGACACTCGCGGCCTGGCGCAGAGCACTCTGGATGTCCTGGGTCAATTGATATGCTGCAGAACGGAGTTCGTCGGCTCGACGTGTCTTCTCGTCACCCAGGCTGTCGGGAATCAGCGCGATCATCCCTTCGGGATTCACCACACCGTCGGCCCGTACCGCGAACCCGCTCGTCGTAGCCGCGGACACCTGAGCCCGCACGTGCGCTTGGGCGGCCTCGACGATGTCGGCCGCACCTTCGAATGCGGCTCCGAGCGAGTCGATTTCACTGCAGACGGAGCTCATCCGGGAGCATTCGGCCACCACGCGATCGGCTGCGGCGCGTGCCGCGTCGCCGGTCCACGTCTCGGCCAGTGTGTCCTGCTCTTCCAAGACCCCGGTTCGTTGGCCGTTGACGCGTTCGACTATCTCGGCCAGTTCGATCATCGTCTTGCGCATCGACTGCGGCTCCCAGCCGGCGACGTGCGGCACGGTCGGGGTCATTTCGGCTGGTCCATCGCAGCGAGGCGGCGGGCAAGGTCGTCGTCGGTGATCTCGTAGTTCTGCGCGACACCACGGGCGATGTCCGCAACGCATTCGGCTCGGCCTGCCAGAGCGGCAACAGCTCCCGCGGCCGCTGCGGACGCTGCCGCACACGCTGCGCGAAAGTCGGTACCCTGCAGCGCATTCTCGGATGCTCGGAACGGGGCGAGGGTGTCCAACTCGGCGATCACCTCCCCCGTTCCCGACAGCACATTCGAGAACTGCCGCAGGATCACTGGATCCACATTCACTGTCATGACGCTCCCCCGAGTCGCACCGTATCGACGCCCGGTGAATCGGCGTCATCGGGTTTGACGCAGCGAGCCCGTTATCGGTTCCGTGCCGAAGCTAGGACCGCGACAGTTCCAGTCGCTCACGAAGCGGTGGTGGCACCAGCAGGTCGGGTGAGTCGTAGCCGGTCATGCGGATCCGGTTGACCGGGCCGTCGGTGCACCACTTCATCAATGCCAGAACGGCATTCGGCTCGGCTGCGAGCAAATGGATGCGAATCGCCATCCGGTCCGGTTGATCCAGCCGGTCGCGGGGACGCTCGATATCGAGCCCAGTCGCTCGGACATACAGTACGGGCTCGGTGAACCCACTCCCCCGCTTCTCTGACGTTCGGTACGTCGAGGCCTCGTACTGCTCCACATCGTCCCAGCGCACGAGGATGTCGTGGGTGCGCGGAAAGAAGAACATGCACGACCGTCTGCGTCTGACAAATCCGTCCGCGAACAAGCGCAGTTCGACGCTGCTGCGGAAGCCGAGCGTCGCCACCAGTACAACGATGGCAATTCCAGCAATCGGCATACCGGCCGCGCCGAACACGTCACTCTTCGACAGGGCGACCCCCATTCCTGACACCAAGAGGGACGCGACCGTGATCAACCAGAGCTTGGCGGTCCGAGGCGGAATGCAGACGCCGCTACCGAGCGCGTGGTCCTCGACGCGCCGAACGAATCGGACGGGGATTCCCCATCGAATCACGTTGTCGTTGAGCCCGATCCAAACGCAAGCCATGAGGGCAAGTAGAGCGATCGATCCGATCGTGTGCCCATTGTCGCTTCCGTGCACCTCGAGCCGTCCGCGATAGATCGCAATGGCTACCACCGCGACAATCGCGATGACGGCCTGCCACAGGCGGCCCAACGTGTTCGGCCAGTACGGGACCCAGATAGGTCGTTCTGCGTCGGTGTACTTCGTCTCACTCATGCGTCCCCCACAGTCGGTATCAGGTATTGGACGCACCGGTGGTGCGATCGGTTCCCTGCTGCTCGGTTCGATGAGACGGGGATCCAACGCGTACCGTTGGCGCGGCTAACGACTTAGGAGGGCGATCGCAATGAACGGCCGTCGATTATCGTTCGCTGCCGCGGCCGGACTCGCGGCCGCGATGGGCGTCGGACGATTCGTGTTCACGCCGCTGCTACCGATCATGGTCGACGCGGCGGAGGTGACCCCGAGCAGCGGTGCCGTCATCGCAACCGCGAACTATGCCGGCTACCTCGTCGGCGCGATCGTGTTGTCGGTGCGCCCGTCGATCAATACGACGACGTCGTTCAGGCTGTGGACGCTCGTGCTCATCGCAAGCGAATTGGCGATGGCTGCAGTGCATTCCACCGCAACGTTTTCGGCGCTGCGGTTCCTGGCCGGCCTGGCGAGTGCCGCGGTGTTCATCGCCTGCGCGAGCACCGTCACCAAGCACAGAGCCGACGGTGCGTCACCAGGAATCGCGTTCGGCGGCGTCGGTGCAGGTATTGCAGCGTCGGGCATTCTGACGTTGCTCGCCGGGCCACATCTGTCGTGGGAGGCGCTGTGGTTGTGCTCGGCGATACTGACTGCGGTGCTCGTCGCCCCGGCATGGACGCTTCGGGTACACCCCGAGCCTGCAGGGCGGTCCGAGGCGGGCGAGGTGAACGCCGGAACCCGCGCGGTGTGGCGGACATTGCTCGTCGCGTACTTCCTCGAGGGCCTCGGGTACATCGTCGTCGGCACGTTTCTCGTGGCAGCGGTCGGTGGCCACGGCAGCACGTCGGTGGGTCCAGCGGTGTGGATCGTCGTGGGATTGGCTGCGGTGCCGGCGACGGTGCTGTGGCAAGGGGTGGCACGCCGAACCAGCCTGCGCGAAGCTCTGGTAGCAGCGTTCGCCTTACAGTCCGTTGCCGCAGTACTTCCCGCCTTGACGGCGAACCCCGTCGCCGCAGTATTTTCGGCGCTGCTGTTCGGGGGAACGTTCATGGGCATCACGATGCTGACGATGAGCACAGCGCACACACTTCCCATCGGCCGTACCGCGGCGACACTGACCGCCGTCTACGGCGTCGGACAAGTAGTGGGGCCATTGGTGGTTGCGCCCGCAATCGGCGATTCGTACGCGATCGCCTTCGCCATCGCGGCCGGAGTGCTGGTGCTGGGAACCGTGGCTTCTGTGCGGATACTGCGGATGTCGGCGTAAGGCCACCCCCACATTCGGTTGGGTGCTGACGGGAAAAAGCCCACGTGACGAAGATCGCGTCAGCTGTGACCAGGGCCTTCGCTCTTGACGGTTCACGCGTACCTACCCAGGATGTTTCGTACACCCTCGGCGCAGGGAAGGCGTCGAGAATGCGCACAGGGCACATCGACCCCGAGGCGCGCTACTACATCCGAGGAGAAAAACTATGTCCACCACAGTGGCCGATCAACTCGTTCGCGGACTCGTCGACGCCGGAGTTCGGCGCATCTACGGAATCGTCGGCGACAGTCTCAACCCGGTGGTCGACGCGGTGCGTCGGACCGGAGGATCGGCCAAAGGCGGCATCGACTGGATCCATGTTCGCCACGAGGAAGCCGCGGCGTTCGCGGCATCGGCGGACGCGCAGACCACCGGCACCCTCGCCGTCTGCGCCGGCTCCTGCGGCCCGGGCAACCTGCATCTGATCAACGGACTGTTCGACGCACACCGTTCCGGCGCACCGGTTCTCGCGATCGCATCCCACATTCCCAGCAGCGAGATCGGGTCGGGGTACTTCCAGGAGACGCACCCCGATCGCCTGTTCGTCGAATGCTCGCTGTACAACGAGTTCGTCTCCACTGCCGAGCAAGCACCGCGCGTATTCCGCGCTGCGATCAACGCAGCGATCACCGGCGGCGGAGTATCGGTGGTGACGCTCCCCGGTGACATCGCCGAGTTGTCCGCTGCCGGCGCAATGGATCCCATCGCCATTCCGTCGACTCCCGTCGTCACTCCGCCCGCCGCCGACATCCAACAGCTGGCCGACGCCATCAACAATGCCGAGAAGGTCGCGATCTTCGCCGGCTACGGCGTCAAGGGTGCCCATGACGAGGTCGTCGCATTCGCCGACACCATCGGCGCTCCCGTCGGACATTCGTTGCGCGGCAAGGAGTTCATCCAGTACGACAACCCGTACGACGTCGGCATGACCGGTCTGCTCGGCTACGGAGCTGCGCACGCCGGTATCCACGACGCGGATCTGTTGATCCTGCTCGGCACCGACTTTCCGTACCAACAGTTTCTTCCCGAGGATGTCGCGACCGCGCAGATCGACATCGATCCGACCAAGTTGGGTCGCCGTACCTCGGTGAAGTACCCCATCCACGGAGACGTGCGTGCAACTCTGAACGCGTTGGCTCCGTTGGTCACTCGCAAGACCGATCGCCGCTACGCAGAGAAGTGGTTGGACAAGCACAACGATCTGATGGGTAAGACAGTCGGCGCGTACACCCGCAATGCCGAGAAGCTCGTCCCGATCCATCCCGAGTTCGCCGCGTCCGTGCTCGACGATCTGGCCGATGACGATGCCGTGTTCACCACCGACACCGGTATGTGCAACGTGTGGACCGCCCGATACATCAACCCCACCGGCAGAAGAGCTTTCGTCGCATCGATGCTGCACGGCTCGATGGCCAACGCGCTACCGCACGCCATCGGGGCGCAGTTCGCGCACCCGGGCCGTCAGGTCGTCTCCATCTCGGGTGACGGTGGATTCTCGATGATGCTCTCCGAACTCCTCACCGTGGCGATGTACAAGTTGCCGGTGAAGATCGTCATGTTCGACAACTCGACCCTGGGCATGGTCAAGGCCGAGATGCTCGTCGACGGACTCCCCGACTTCGGCGTAGACGTGCCACAGGTCGACTACACCGGAATCGCCAAGGCTGCGGGCATTCACGCGCAGCGTGTCGACCAGCCGGGTGATATTCGCGGCGCACTCGAAACCGCGTTCGCCACGGACGGGCCTGCCCTGGTGCAACTGATCACCGATCCGCTGGCACTGTCGGTGCCGCCGACCCTCACCGGCGAGCAGCTCAAGGGCTTCGCGCTCGCGATGAGCAAGGTGGTTCTCAACGGCGGTGTAGGAGAAGCAGTTCGGATGGCGAAGTCGAACCTGCGTAACGTTCCGCGTCCCTGATCGAGACCCCGCACCGGTGGTACGGCATATACCACCGGTGCTGTCGTCTACCGGATCTTGTCCCACAGCTCCCGCTGCGCCGCACGAGGATCCTGCACCGAAGCCGACTCCTCGTCGAATGTCATGACCGTTCGCTCCGACCCGTACGGGGCCCAGCCCGGGTCGCCTGCCGTGACAAAGTCCACCCAGGCGCGGTGAGTCCGGTCGGCGAGTTTCTGCGGAGGGTTCGGCCCGAGGAGCAACCCACCGGTGCCCTCGGCGAGGTTGTCGAAGACGAACGGGATCTCGATTGCATGGCAGGCACCCAGCTTGCCCTCGTACGACGGTGACGGCCAAGCGAATTCGTACATATACGTCGCGGAACCCGAACGAGCCTCGGCGATACGAATGACAGGAATTCGGAAGAACCAGTCGGTCATCGCGGCCATCATGACCTCACCTGCGGTGGCGTCGGGTGTGTCGGCGCGGTAGAGCTCGAGCACCCGGTCCGCGTCGGCGCCCATGCCCGCCATGGCCATGCGCAGCAGATTCTCGTCGATGTGCCGGAACACCCCGCTGGGTACGAAGAACAGCGCATGTTCGTCGGAGTTGGATCCGACCATGATCTCGACGTCTGCGGTGGAGCCGGCGGCGATCGCATCGATCGGCCGGGCCGGCACCACGTCCCCGTCGATGTGCGGCTCGTACGCCATGACATTGAGGACCAGCTCGCCCCACAGACGCGGATCGGGTTGCTTGGCAATACGATTCGACAGCGCGGTCTGCGCGGCCGTCAAGTCCACCACCGGCACCGAACCGAAACCGTCGACGGTGGGTTCCACACCGAGGTCCGACGCCAACGCCGCGGTGACCTTCTTCGCGGTCTCCTCCGTCAGCACATGGTGCCCGCCGCCGCTCTGCAGGATGGCGCGGCGGAACAGCCCCTTCGCGCGAGGCATCGACAGCAGCGTGCCCACACTCATCGCGCCCGCCGACTCCCCCGCAACCGTCACCTGGGCGGGGTCGCCGCCGAACGCCGCAATGTTGGCGGCCACCCATTCGAGCGCCGCAACCTGATCCAGCAGACCGCGGTTGGCGGGCGCTCCGTCGATCGCCAGAAATCCGTCGACGCCCAATCGGTAGTTGATGGTGACGCACACGATTCCGTCGCGGGCGAAGGCGGTGCCGTCGTACGTGGGTACCGCGCCGCTGCCGTTGGTGAACGACCCACCGTGAATCCATACCAGTACCGGCAACCCCGCAGCCTCGACGTCGGGCGTCCAGACATTCAAGTTCAGGCAATCGTCTCCGTCGATCGCCACCTCGGACAGAATCTGGTCGATCGGGCTGGGAAATCCGGGCTTGGGAGCCGTCGGGCCGAATTCGGTGGCCTGCCGGACGCCCTCCCACGACTCGGGTTGCTGTGGTGCCTGAAAGCGGTGTGCACCGAAGGGCGGTGCTGCGTACGGGATTCCCTTGAAGGCGCTCACCCCCGCAACTGTGCGACCACTGAGTTTCCCTTGCGCGACCTCTACGACCGGGTTCATCGGTTCCTTTCGGTTTCGAACGTGAGAACTCCATAGTGCACGCCCGGCCCACGTCGTCGACTCCGGTTGCGGTTATTCTCGACGGACCGCCCAAACCGGACATCGCGATCCGGAACTCGACCGTTTCGGAAGGCTCCACGATGGCCATCGACTACACCCGCAAGCCCTCCCAGCCAGCCCAGCCCGCCGCGTCGGTCAACCTGAGCAAGGTGACGCTGTCCAAGGCGTCGCCCACCATCAGTTTGACCAAGTCCGGTGAGAAGCAGGGGTCGATGCGGGTGAATCTCAACTGGTCGAGCGGGGCACCTGCCGCGCAACCGAAGAAGAAGGGCTTTCTGGCGAAGCTGGCCGCCGCGTCGTACGGCACCGGAGGGGTCGACCTCGACCTCGGCTGCCTCTACGAGCTGCGCGACGGTTCCAAGGGCGTCGTTCAGGCACTGGGAAACAGCTTCGGGTCGTTGCAGCAGCCGCCGTTCATCGCGCTCGACGGCGACGACCGCTCGGGCTCGGTCAGCGGCGGAGAGAACATGCACATCAATCTCGCCGACCCCGACAAATTCACGCGCATTCTGATCTTCGCGATGATTTACGACGGCGCGCCCAACTGGGCTGCGGTCGACGGCGTGGTGACCCTGTACCCCACCAGCGGTCCACAGGTGGAGGTTCGCCTGGACTCGGCCGAGAACTCGGCACGGATCTGCTCGATCGCGTTGCTGCAGAACACGTCCGCCGGGATCACCGTGACGCGCGAGGTGGAGTACATCCAGGGCAGCCAAGCCGATCTCGACAAGAAGTACGGCTGGGGAATGAAGTGGGCTGCCGGCCGAAAGTGACCTAGGACGCTGGTTTCGGTTGCGGCGGAACCATTTCCAGTCGCACACCGATCAAGCGAACCTCTCGACTGTGGTCGAGCCGGTCCACCAGGGCCACCGCGGCCGACGTGAGAGTCGCTGCATCGAAGGTTGGCGGGCCCGCGATCGGCGCGCTGACGGTATGCGTCTCGAACGGGGCATACCGGATCTTCAATGCTGCGCGGACCGCAGGTCGGTTCTCGCTTTCGATGTCTGCGAGCACCTTCGACGTCAAATTCGCGACCTCGTCCCTGATCACGGTCCAGTCGGCGACGTTGGTCTGGAACGTGACTTCCCGACTATGAGATCGCGCGACCCACGGTTCGGATGTCACCGGGGACAGCTCGATCCCCCTACCTTTCGTACCGAGCCACGGCCCGATCTTCGGCCCGAACGCCGCGGCAAGGTCTGCGTCGTCCGCATCGGCCAATTCACGGACGGTGGTGATACCGAGTGCAGCAAGCCGGGTGGAGATCTTCTTGCCGATTCCCCACAGCGCATCGGTGCCGCGCTCTCCCATCACCTCGTACCAATTGTCCTGGGTGAGTTGGTAGATACCCTGAGGCTTGTCGAAATCGGTGGCGATCTTCGCTCGAAGCTTGTTGTCCCCGATCCCGACCGAGCAATGCAGCCCGGTCGCATCGAACACCGCGTCGTGCACGGTCCTGGCGAATGTCCTCGGATCGTCGGTCTCGACGCCCAGGAAGGCCTCGTCCCAGCCGATCACCTCCACCACCACCCTGAGGGAACGCAACGTGTCCATCACCGTCGCCGACGCCTCGTCGTATGCCGGCTTGTCGACGGGAAGAAAGACGGCGTCGGGAATCTTCTTCGCTGCGATCCGCAGCGGCATTCCGGATCCGACGCCCTTCGCCCGCGCCTCGTAGGACGCCGTCGACACCACCCCACGCTCGGTCGGATCTCCCCTGCCGCCGACCACGACGGCTTTGCCCACGAGGTCGGGGTTCCTCAGCACCTCGACCGCTGCGATGAATTGGTCGAGATCGACGTGCAGTACCCAGCGCCGCCGAGTGGCATCGGTCGACGCATGCTCGGCCGTGGTGGTCCCGGTCATGGTCACCAGTGTGCCCGTGGTGTCTCATGGCGCAATGACGAAATCGATATCTCGGACCATCGGCCGGATCGTGCTGGGAGCATTTCTCGTCTTCGCCGGTCTGAGCCATCTGTTCTGGGCACGCAGCACCTTCGCGGCCCAGGTACCGACATGGATGCCCGTCGACACCGACTTCGTCGTCCTGGCTTCGGGCGTCGTCGAGATCGTTCTCGGTCTTGCTCTCCTGTTCTGGACTGCTCGCTCAGCACTCGTGGGATGGGTGGTGGCCGCCTTCTTCGTCGCCGTCTTCCCAGGAAACATCTCTCAATTCGTCACGCACACCGACGCGTTCGGTCTCGACTCGGATGCCGCACGCGGCATCCGACTGCTGTTCCAACCCCTTCTGATCGTGTGGGCGCTGTGGTGCACCGGTGCCTGGGCACAATGGCGCGCCTCGAGTGGGCGTCGCAGCCGGCGTCACTGAGCGGAGCTGTGCCCGGCCGGAACGATTCCATGGTGCAACAGAGCCACGTCGGGATGTGCGCGCGTACGGGATTTCCAGGCATTCTCCCCGTAGGTGTCGTAAATGGGGTTGTCGGGATCGTCCTCGACGCCACGTGAGTGCCGTGCCAGTTCCGGTGGCAGCGTGATGATCGGTACGACGGCATCGAGTGCGGGACTGAGGAAGTACGGCACCGATACCCGGTCGGTACCCGGCCCGGGGGCGATCACCCGATGCCGTGTCGCGCGGAGGTAGCCGCCCGTCGCCACCTCCAACAGCTCACCGATGTTGACGATGAACGCGCCCTCCAGAGGCGGTACATCGACCCAGGTATCCGCTGCCGTCTCCACCTGCAAACCGGCCGAGTCCGGTTCGACCAGGAGCAGCGTCAACACCCCCGAATCCTTGTGCGCACCCACACCCTGCGAGTGATCCGGCGTCCCCGGGTAGCGCACGACTTTCATCAACGTTGCCGGCGCGGTGCCGAACGCGTCGTCGAACACGTGCTCGTCCGCGCCGAGAGAGGCCGCCCAATGTCGGAGCAGCGCGAGTCCGATCTGCGACACCGATCGCTCCCACTGCTCGAACGTCTCGCGGAAGCCCTCGGGTTCGGACGGCCACAGGTTCGGTCCCTGCAAATTCCAGTAGCCCCGCGCATGCTCGATCGCCGGCCGCTCGGGACCGATGTCGATCTGCTCGCGCCAATCGACCCGACCGTTGGTCAGCTCGCCGCCCACTCGCGAATAGCCGCGAAAGTGTGGGCTCTTCAGTTGACTGATCTCGTCCTTGACGGCGTCGGGCACCGCGAAGAATGCCCGCGCCGAACGCAACACGTCGGCCATCCGGTCGGTGCCGATGCCGTGCCCGACGAGGTAGAAGAACCCCGAGTCGTGGGCTGCCTCGCGCAGAGCCCGTCGGAAGGTCTGTGGGTCGTCTTCGGACGACTCGAGATCGAGAACAGGGAGCATGACCCGATTGTCCTCCGCACCTGACGCATCGGCCAGCAGTGTTGAGATTCGATGAATCCCCGTGCCTGGATGCCAGCCTGGACGTCATGAGCCCGGAAGCACTCGACATCACCGTCGTCGGTCACGGCGAGGTGACCTACCCACCCGAACAATGCACGTTGTCCCTGACGGTGCGTACCGACGGCCGCAGCGCCGAGTCCGCGTCGGAGCCGGCGGGGCAACTCGTACGTGAGCTCACTCGCCTCATCGAACCCCTCTACAACAGTGAACACGGGCCGATCGATCGATGGACCATCGATCAGGTTCGGCGTTCCCGTCACCGCCCGTTCAACCAGGATGGCGAACAACTTCCGTACGTCTACCAGGCCGAGGCGTCCGTCGAAGTGAAGTTCAGCCAACTCGACCTGGTGGATGCCTTCGTGTACGCGGCATCCGCTCTCGACGGGGTCTCGATCGAGCACTTCGATTGGGACCTCACCGAACCGAGCAGGAAAGCCCACACCCATGAGGTTCGCGAACGTGCAGTGCAAGACGCTGTGTCCAAGGCAGAGGCCTATGCGTCGAGCCTGGGGAGGGTAAATGTGAAGGCTGTGGCCGTTGCCGATCCCGGGCTGCTGACGGGGTCTGCCGAACGCGGCGTCACCGAGCCGTCCCACCGCATGCTTGCCGCACGATCCGGGCCCGCCGCGTTCGCCCTGAAGCCCGAGAACATCACGATCTCCGCCAGCGTGCACGCCAGGTTCACCGCCTCCTGACGTGGCGCGCCTACCCTCGACATCATGAACCGCGACGATGCCCGACGCCTCTGGCCCCGGCCACCGCTGTTGCCTCGTCCGATTCTGATGGACCAGCGGTGGGAACGACTCGTCTTCCTGCACTGGCGAGTACCGAGTTCGGTCGTAGCGCCGCTGTTACCGGACGGGTGCGTACCGGACGAGTTCGACGGTTCGTCGTGGGTCGGTCTCATCGGGTTCCACATGGTCGGTGCCGGTCTCGGATATCGGCACCCGGTGCCGTACTTCGGGACCTTCGGCGAGATCAATGTACGGCTGTACTCGATCGACGCAGAAGGCCGACGCGGTGTCGTCTTTCGCTCCCTCGAGGCGACCCGACTCGCAGTCGTCGTGGGCACCAATGCCGCAAGAATCCCCTACCGGTGGGCATCGATCGATATCGACGACGACAAGCGAGCAATTTCCTACCGAAGCCGGCGGCTGGCACCGCCGAAACGCGGTGCGACGACGGACTTCGGCATCGTCCGGGGCACACGCGACATGTCCGACGACCCGCTGGCGGTCTTCCTCACCGCACGGTGGGGACTGCACACCGCGCTGGGCGGACGCCTGCTGTACGTGCCGAACGTGCATCGACATTGGGCCCTGGTGGACGCGGAACTGACCCACTGCTCGGATCAGTTGGTTGAGGCTGCGGGTCTACCGGGGGTCAGTACTCGACCACCCGACTCGGTGCTGTACTCGGACGGGGTCGCAACTCAGTTCGGCAAGCCCTATGTGCTGCGTGGTCGGTAGAAGATGACGTGCCCCGACGACAACTCGACGACCCAGTCCCCGCCCGCGTCGGAACTGGCAGTAACGCTCTCCCGAAGCACCAAGTAACCCGCGTCGAGCGGTAGATCGAAATTCAGGCAAGTTCCGTCGGAGAATTCTACGGAAGCATCGTCGCCGGTAGATATACGAACGACGGTCGCACCGATCGAGGGCAGACCCTCCCGAGTGGTTACTTCGTCGCTTCGGTGCGGCGGTGCCGGCCACGATTCGACGGTGCCCTCGGCACCACACAGAACGGTCGACCCGTCGGCCGCACAAAATTCCCACGACTCGACCTCCGGTCGTGGATGAGCCACAACTCGCGTCCGTCCGTCGAAAGTCAGACGGAGAACACCGGATTCGTCGAACTCGGCATCATCGCAGACGAGACCGAGCAACACGGCGAACGCACGAAGTCCCTCGAATTGATTGTCTTCGTCGACGACAAGATCATCGACGACGACTTCACTGAACGCGACAGTGGCACCGCCGTCGAATTCGATGGTCAGGTCGAAATCGAGCAGAACCTTGTGGACGCGCTGGCCGTCGACGGGAAGTTTCATCGAACACGACTGTGCCACACGAATCCAGCGCGGTACACAGTGCGCACGCCTTCTTTCGATTGTGTTGTGTGGGTGTTGGTTTCGAATGCAGAATGCCCCTGACCGTGGAGGGTCAGGGGCATTCTGGGATGTTGTGTTCGGCGGTGTCCTACTCTCCCACACCCTGTCGAGTGCAGTACCATCGGCGCTGGAGGGCTTAGCTTCCGGGTTCGGAATGGG
>NZ_JAVDUT010000011.1:0-96508 GCF_031456475.1 Rhodococcus sp. 3258 | reverse complement strand
AGCGGATGGCTGATACATCGAATGCTTTCACCAAATAAAATTCGGCACTGACATTCATCGACACACTGTTGAGTTCTCAAAGAACACGCACACACTCGAACCCCACGAACACACAATCCGTCGGCCTCAAGGGCAACTGTTCCAGCCTATCCCAGCTTGGTCTCGGACACAAGGCCCGACTCTTGGGGGATAAAACCTGCCGAGCCACACGTCCAACCTCGTTCACCCAGTCCGTGAAGACCGGGTCGGTGTCCGTCGCTCTGACTCGACAAAAGTTACGCCACCAACCCCACACACGCAAATCGGCAGGTCAGGGCGCTGGAGACGCGTCGAGCCGGCCGAGACGGCACCGAACGCCTCGGAATCGGCGGTCAACTGGACAAAGCGTCGCGCGCAAATCGACGGGACCAACTCGGTGAGTCCGATACGGCTTCCCGAAAGTAGAAGCTCGGGCCATGGGCACCGATGAGGTCGAGAAAGCTCATGGTCGTCTGAGCAGCGAACTTGGCGTCGAAAACACCGGAATCCTCACTGGCCCAGCCTAATTCCGAGACCGTCTCGATCAGCATCTCGTTACGGTGGGCTGCTGAGGCCGATGCGGCCAGGGAGATCAGGAACAGCGTCGCGGCATCGGTCTCGTACGTCTCCCTCCCCAGCGGAAGCCGCGAGGCCGCATGGCGCCACATGCCGATCGGGTCGTCTGCCAGTGATTCGCCGAGCTTCGTGCGCAGCAGCCGCCCCTTCGCGATGCGGGTCAACCCGAGGTGTCGGACCGCCTCGCGCAAGTCGGTGACCTGATGGTGGTCGATCTCGCGGCTGCTCGACCCAACCCACCCCAGACCCCAATCGAGCTCGTCGCGGATCGCTGCCACGAAAGCGGGCTTGAGGTAGCCGGCATCGGTGAGGACAGCGCCGCCGTCGCCGACTTTTCGGAGAAACCAGGTGAGCTTGGCCATCGCGATCTCGGCAACCGGCAGGTCCACCGAGCTCTCGACGGTGAGCTCGCACCGGGGCAGCAACGCCATCAGTGACGGCACGTGGGTGGGTCGTACTCGGTCGAACAGTCGCCCGATGGCCGGTGCGGCCGCCACAGCTTCGGCGAGCGTCGACCTACCGACATCTGCCGATTGCAGCACGCGGTTGACTGCATCGACCTCGAAACGGGCCGGGTCGAACGTCGGACCCCACTGGGAGAGAAGTTCGGAGTGTTCGGGGTCGGACGAGTCTGCCGCGATGTCCAGCGCCTGGGTATAGCGCGACGGACCGCCCGAGGACTCGGGAGGACACGCGCGGGCACCGTCGAGACAGATCGAACGAAGGTCGTCGATATCGGAGTCCTCGTGTTCCAGCTCGACTGTGTGGGTCCACCCGTCACCGAAATCGTATTCGTACGTCATGACGGATCCCGGGTTCGTCAACACCTCGTCGACGCGTACCCGCTCCTCACTGGAGGCGTCGTCGTCCGGTTCGTCGTCGAGGGTCTCCTGCATTTCGAACCGTCGGGTCGCCCCCGCGGTTCTGACACTGAATGCGTGCAGGTGTCGGTCTTCCCAGCCCACGGCGATCTGCAGTACCGAATGCAACTCCGACAACAACAGATCCGATCGCACGCGCACTCGTCGCCAGATCGACGGCCGCGTGTGATCGATACTCACCCTCAGCACCAGATTCGCCAGGCCACGCGCGGCACCCTCCGTTGCGCTGGGTTCGGCCGGCTCGTCGGCTTCGGGGATATCCGGCACCACCGACAGGTGCCGAACGCGGCCGGTTCTGATCGACATTCCTACGACCCTAGCCGGATCGGTGCAGCAGACCCAGGTGTCACGAAACACCGCCGCTCGATCCTGTCCGGGCGGTAGTGCAGAGCAGTATCGCCTACCCTCGTGCGGTGCCGACTCTGCGCGCCTTGGAATGCTTCGTTGCCGTCGTCGACTGCGGCTCGGTCACCGCGGCGTCGACCCGACTACACCTGTCTCAGCCGGCACTGTCACATCAGTTGGCCGCCTTGGAGAACGAGATCGGTACCCCACTACTGCAGCGACTCCCCCGTGGCGTCCGCCCCACCCCCACGGGCCTTGCCGTCCTCGATGACGCCAGGGCGGCGCTGGCGTCCGCCGAACGGGTCATCCGCACCGGCAGAGCCTGCGCGGAAGGCTCGGAAGGTCGCCTCCGGTTGGGCTGCGTCGAAACGATGACCGTTCCCGTACTGGCTCCCACACTTCGCACCTGGGCACGTAAATACCGCGACGTCGACATCGAATTGACCGAATACAGCAGCGCCGACGTGATGGCCGACGCCGTTGCGCGAGGCGATTGCGACGTGGCAGTGGGCCCCGAGTCGACGCGCTTCGTCGGGGAGGTGGTCAAGATCGGTACCGAGGACGTGGTCGCGGTGGTCCCCGAGGGCCTCGACCTAACCGACCGGCCCGACCTGTCGTGGGCCGATCTGCTCGATCGGCCCGTGGTGCACTACCACCCGACCAACGGGCTCGCCGCCTGGATCGACGCCGAGGCCGCATCGAGCGAGGTGGTTCTGACCGTTGCCACCCGCACTCGAAGTGCCAGCACAGCAGCACAACTCGCTCGGGCGGGGCTGGGCATCGCACTCGTCCCGAGTACAGCGCTGCCGCCGAGGTTCGACGGAGTCGTCAAACCGCTGCGCCCGCCACTTCGCCGGACGGTGGTGGCCATGATCGGCTCCCCTACCGACGCCCTGGTGCAACGGTTTCTCACCGACCTCGCTCGCCACGGCATGCCGAAAACACGCGGACTATGACGCCTGAGTGACGACATGGGTTCGACGAGCAACCCGGCTCCAGTGTTCGGCTCGTTCAGCTCAGACGCCCACCGCCGTCGACATGCAGTGTTGTGCCGGTGACGAAGGTGGCGGTGAGGGCGTACAGCACGGTGGCGACCACATCGGCCGGTCGACCGACGCGTCCGGCAGGATTCGCTCGCGCCGTCTCCTCGAAGAACGATTGCTTGCCGTCGCCCATGGCGTCCCATGCTCCGGAGTCCACGATTCCCGGCGACACGGCGTTCACTCGAATCGGTGCCAGTTCTACCGCCAAAGCCTCGACGAGAAACGACACGGCACCGTTAGTCGTGGACATGATCGACAGCCCTGGCGCCGGCTTCCATGCGGCAACCCCCGAAAAGAACAGCAGCGAGCCACCTTCGGAGATGTGCCCACCGAAATGCTTGGCCAACAGGATCGGCCCGATCACTTTTGCGTCGAACGCTTTTCGGATATCGGCGACGTCGAGCTCACCTATGGGTCCGTTGGCATGATCGGCGGCCAGACTCACGACGTGATCGATCGCTCCGACAGTTGCAGCAGCTGCGGCGATGGATTCCTCGTCGCTCAGATCCACAGTCAGGGCGCTGGCTCGATCACCCAGCGCAGACACAACCCGTTCCACGACATCCGGCCGACGCCCGGCGAGCACGACGCTTCCTCCGCTGTCGATGATCTCGGTAGCAACCGCCCTACCGATTCCCGACGCTCCGCCGATCACAAGTACTCGCATGGTGTTTCACCTTTCGCTCGAATGGTTCGTCACCAGTCAAACGAAAGCCTGCCGGTTCTACAATCGCGATAACGAGGCCCTGCCATAGAAAACCCGAATGAGTTATGCCGCGGGAAGCGTCAGTCCGTCGTTGATCGCAGAGACGTCGAACGCCAGCGCATCCAGCTGCGACTCGAGCGTCGTCACGGTCAACTGGACCAAGTACTGAGCTCCCTCGCCGACCACTGCGTAGCGCGTCGTCACCGCAGCCTCGAGCCCTTGGGCGACGTAGGTGCCCCGAATGAACCGTGACGGCCACCCGACCCACGACGCCGTACTCGCCTCCCGCTCGACCCACCCGGGCATCGCGCGCCCGTCACCGAAACCCAACGCCATCAACGCTTCCGGGTCGATGGAGCGAGAGAGCTTCCCGACCAGCAAGACAGCATTCGGCGCGAAACCGTTCTCCACCAGGTTCGGCTCGACCGTCACTTGGGTCGCACCGGGAAACTGTGCCGGATCGAGCGTCTGCCACCCCGCGGGAACCGGCACCGTGATGCCGAGATCGGCCGCCGCAGCGCCGTCCAGCGGCAACACCTGCAGTGCATGAGCGTCGAGATACTCGGCGATCGTGGTGGGTTCGGACGGTCGGGTCGTGGGAGAGTCGTTCACTGCAGGCCCTTCGTGGTGGTCGATTCGGCACGACCGAGGCTACCGGCGTCCGCCGAACCTACCTCGACGACTCCACACAGCAGGGCACTGTTGTTCGGAGACAACGCGATCCGTGATGTCGGACCCAGGTGGGTCGAGGGCCGGTCGACCGAGAACAGTATCGCGAACGACTACCGCTGCACTCGACGCTCGGTGAGTTCTTCGAGATAGCGAGCAACCGCATCGTCGTCGTGCGAATGCAGTACGCGATCGGCCACAGCGCGCACCGGCTCCGCAGCATTCGATGGGCACAGCGCGGTACCGGCCCACGCCAGCATGGGAAGGTCGTTGCGCGCATCTCCCACTGCTGCCACGTCGTCCTGAGCTACGCCCCACTGTTCGCACAACTCCGCCAGAGCAGTGGCCTTGGATACCCCGGCGGCGGACATCTCGATGTACGGTGCCCCGGAGTGCGTCAGCTCCACACCGACGAGACCTGCCTCGGCCACCAACGCGTACAATTCCTCGCTCGGCGTATCACTGTGTCGTGCAACAATTTTGACTGTCGGCTCGGCCGACAGACCGTCCTCCGACAGCTCCATCTCGTGCGGGTGGCGGTGATGGTCGGCGAAGACGCACAGCTCCGCGTATCGCGACTCGGCGACGAAACGAGTGGCTCCCACGGTTGCGAACGCCACGCCGGGAACCAGAGATCGAACAGCGGAGGTGACAGCCGCGACCGTCTCCGTCGGCACCGACCTGGTCGCGACGATGACCGGGCTGCCATCGGCAAGGTCCAGCACCACCGCACCGTTCGCTCCCACTGCCGTACCGGTGAACCCGCACGACGCCGCAAGCTCGGCGATGGAGTGCCGCGCCCGCGCCGTCGCCCACACCACCCGGATGCCTGCGGCTTCGGCAGCGGCCATCGCATCTGCCGTCCGCGCCGACACCGTTCGATCCGAACGAAGTAGCGTGCCGTCGAGATCGGTTGCGACTACCTGGATCTCTCCCGTGTGCCTCACCCGTCCGATACTGCCAGGTGCCGACGCGTCAGCCTGCCACCAACGTCAGGACCGAGATCTCACTCGGTGCGAACACCCGGAACGGCGGCCCCCAGAATCCCGACCCCCGACTGGTGTAGAGCTGCGTACGCGCTCCATGCCTGCTCAGTCCGTGCACCACCGGCTGGTCCAGTCGAACCAATGCCGCGAACGGCCAGATCTGACCGCCGTGGGTGTGGCCGGACACCTGCAGATCGACGCCCGCTCGGACGGCGTCGCCGATCTGTTTCGGCTGGTGGGCCAGCAGCAACACCGGGATCGACGGATCGGCCCCGGCCAGTGCCCCAGCCAGATCGGCACCGTGACCGGGGGCACCCGACCCTGCTGCCGTGGCGTCGTCCACACCGGCGATGACCAAGGCATCGTCACCTCGATGCAGCACGACATGACGATTGTGCAGCGCGTTCCACCCGATGCTCTGCATGTGGTCCAGCCACTCCTGCGCCTCACCGAAATACTCGTGATTCCCGGTGACGTAGACGCGGGCGGCGGACGCGCGCATCGATTCCAGCGGCGCAGCCTGTTGCCTGCGCGTGGACACGGAACCGTCGGCAATGTCGCCGACGTGCGCGAGCACGTCCGCTTCGAGCGCGTTGACGGCATCGGTCAGTCGCCTCGACCACACGGTTCGGTTCACCGGACCGAAGTGGGTGTCGGTGACCAGGACGACTCGCAGGCCGTCGAATCGGGCACCGAGCCGGGCGATGCTGATGCTCGTGTGCCGAACGCGCGGAGTGCGCATGGCCTCGTAATGGCCCCAGAGGGCAAGGCCGACGATCACTGTCACCGTCGCCGCCGCCGTGATTCGCGACCGCAATGGATCGTCGACACCGGCCGCCCACAGCCCGAGCCTGAGCAACAGTGAGAGCGCCGACCATACGAACGCGATCCAGGCGAGACCCAGCAGGACGTCGCCGAGACGCGCCCAGGCGTCCTTCCTGTCCCCCTCGATGCCGGGCCGGTGACCGAGATACATCGCGGTGGGCAAGGCGAGCGCGGCAGCGATCACCAGTGCCGCGCCGAGCAGCCGAACCAACGGCGGCCACTGCGCCCCCGCGAACAGCACGGTCCACATGGGCAGCCCGAACAGCACCGCACACAGGGCAACGACCGTGGCCGGGACCATGATTCTCCGACGAAGTGTTCGGCCGGGCCGTTCGGGCACCGCCCTGTCGGCGTGCAGCCCCTGCGTCTGTCGATCTGCCATCGGCGGAGACCCTCTTTGCTCGAACGTGCACGAATACCGCGAACCAGACTACGACGGTAACGAGCTGCACGCTGACGGGCCGCGACTCCCGCGGATTACACCTACGGGCTGCGGCGCGTGGTGTATCCCCGCAGTCCGTTGAGAGGCAGTTGGTGCTCGGCGACCACCTCGTCGACCGAGCTCTCGGACTCCTCGACGCCACCACTCGATTCGACTCCGTCGACCGCGCCCCGCACTTCTTCGGAGCTATCGACCGAATCGGATGCACCCGGTCCGTCCGAGTCCGCATCTGCGGCAGGCTCTTTCGGTGCTGTCGGGGGTGTGGACGCGCGCGGAGCTCCGGTCGCGTCGATCGTGCTCGAACCGTTCGCAGCACCGGTTCCGTTGGTCGACCCCGACCGTCTGGATGTGCCGGTTCCGTTCGTGGTGTCGGTGTCGGCGGTGTTGTCGGTAGGTATGTCGAGGCGAGGCATCGTCCACAGAGACAGCACCGAATCATGCCGAACGGGTGCGTTCGTTCGTGTCGCAGCCTCGAAAGCCCCGGAATCGTCGAACTGCGAGGACTCGAGCGGTACCGGTGTCCAGGTCTCCTCGGACGCCGTTCCGCCTTCCGCACCAACGGCACCGGGCTTGATTCCCAATCGCGCGAGGGTGAACCACAGACTGTCGAGAGCACCGTCACGATCGAGGTGGTACTCCGATTCCCGCACGCGCCAGAACGTCCACCCGCATCGCTTGAGTTCCTGCTCGCGTTGCAGATCCGCCGATCGTTGCGCGGGGGTGGTCGAGAACGAATCACCGTCGCATTCGACGGCGAGGCGAGAGGACTCCCCCGTGACGACGAGCGCGATACGCCGATTGTTCACTTCGACACCGGGATTGACGTGGAAGCCACGCTCGACGAGGTCGTTGAACAGCTGCTGTTCCAGCAGCGTCTCGAACGGGGCTTTCCTGATCTCGCGCGAGACGTTCTGGGGCATCGGATCGGCGGGAGCGGGTGAGACCGACGTGACGTAGGAGAGCAGAGAGTTACGCAGGTCTGCTCGTTTGAGGCGATCGACGGTGACCGAATGGAACAGCCACAACTGATCCTGCGCCCGCGACGCGGCCACGTTGAACCGACGCTTGTACTGGTTCGAGGTCAGGGTGGCGAAGTTCTGATCCGGTGCCACCACCATCGACAGGAACACGACGTTGCGCTCGTCGCCCTGGAAGTCCGGTGGCGTGCCCACTCGCAAGCGGCGTTGTTCCCACTGTTCGATGCCGATACGTTTGATCAGCTCGTTGCGAATCTCGTCGACCTGCGACTGCCCCTGCAGCACAACGACTCCGAAGGTCAGGTCGTCGTACGCGGCATCGGCGAGGCACTCGGATATCTGCTCCGCGATGGCAATGGCCTCGGTCCGGTTGACGAGCGAGGCGTTCTTTCCGGTGACCGTCGCCCCGCGAACGTACGTGTGCCGAAGCGGCGGCAGTCGATCGGAACCGAACTGCCGCACCGGCACCAGTGGCGAGTCTCCGTAGAACTGCTGACTCGACCAATTGATGATCTCCGGCATCGAACGGAAGTGCTCTCGTAGTCGCACCACCTGACCGAACCGGGTGCGCAGCATGGAGAACAGACTCGACCGCGGTGTCAGCGTCGCCCGCACGTGCTCCGGTAGATCCGGGAGATATACATCGAGGCGGTCGAACACGTCCTCGAGCGTGCCGGCCTGAGGGACATCGGCGGGCGCGCACTGCCGGTCGTCTCCCACCACGATCACCCGAGGAGCGAGGTACAGCAGGAACAGGCTCGTGATGTCGGCCTGGCTGGCCTCGTCGACGATGACGACGTCGAAGCTACCCGGCACCGGCGGAATCGACGCGAGCACCTGGGAGAGCGGCATGACCCAGGCGGGCACCGCGCTCTGTGCCTCTCGCATCGCCGATCGTGCTGCGCTGCGGTAGGTTTCGGCGTACTTGCCGGCACCCGAACCGATACTGGAAATGTGCTCGCGGTAAGTCTGCAGTGCGCGAACCTCGACGGCCGTCATCCGCTGCAGGCTGTTGAGCCAGGCACTCGCGGCAGCGAGACGCGTCGTGAGATAAGCGATGTCGACATCCGCGGCCGCCAACTCCGCTTCGAGTTGCTGCTCGAGACCCCCGTGGTGCTGCTCACCGACCCACTCGCGCGCGCGACGCCACGCCCACGCCTTGGACAGCTGCCAACTGAGCTCGTCCCATTCCGGATCTGCCGCGGTGTCCTTGACCAACTCGAACAGGGCCGGCGCGACTGCCGACAGTGTGGCCGACATCGACTCGAGCAGCAGCTGATTCTCCTGCTCCGCGCAGGCCTGAGCGTAGGCGGAGACCGCGCCCGCCAATTCTGCAGGATCGGCAGCGCCGAGGGCCGTCACCAGATTCAGACCTTCGGGCGACGGTCCCGCATCGATACGAGTGGCCACCGCGAACTGCAGAGCGTCCAGCTCGGCGCGGGCGATGTCGATGTCGACGCGCGCGGAGATGGCCGCAGCGGCTCCGGCTATCTCCTGAGCTTCGGCGAGGCTTCGAATCCACGGCGCAGCAGGCGACACCGTGTAGAGGCGGTGTACCAGTGCGTCACGAGCGGCAACCACGGCCGCTACGGAACGGAGTCGATCGGCGATCTGCGCAACGGTGTTGACGCGAATCGATCGCGGGCCGTCGAGCGGGACGACGATCGCCAGGTCGGCCAGCAACACCGCCGCCGTCTGCACGGTGTCGAGAGCCCGAATATGTTCCGCGACAAGCCGAGCGGCCATCGCACTCGTCGCCGGTTGCCCGTCGACGGTGGCGACGATGCCGAGAGCTTCGACGGTCTTCTGCTCCTCGCTACGCCGAAACCGCGGCTTCCATTCGATTCCCGATTCCAGCGCAGCTGCGAGCGCATCCATAGCCTGCAGAGTCGCAGCAGACGTGGACGAGCACTGCACGTCGTGCGCGCCGATGTACCGGTCGGACGCTGCGGCAGTGGCAACGAGGTCGTCGATTCCGCTGACCCGCGACCACAGGTGAGACGCTTCGCCGGACAGCACCGAGTCGGTCACCCGCGCATACGTGGCATCGAGCTCCGCGACCACTCGCACGCGAGCCGCCAATTCCTCGCAGAGAGAACGGATGTCGGACGAGACCGCAGGTTCGACGCCGCCCAGCAACGTGATCAGGTCGGCAGCCAGCGGCGGGACGGCGTCTATCTGCGTATGCACACGCCGGCACAGCGCTGCGAGTTCGGCCGAATTCGGCAGCATCGTTTCGGGACGCGGCAGCACCTGGCGCGATCGTTGCTCGCGGGCACCGTCGGAGGTCGCAATCAGCGCTCGGAGTTGGTCGACCTGGGCACCGTCGAACGGTGGCCGGTCGGCGAGCAACGGCCCGGGCAGCCACTCGTGGGCGCCTTCGGCTGCTTTGACCTTACGTACGATCGACGCCACCGTGCCGTCGTACCCATCCGAAACATATTCGTGCACAACGGTTTCGGATTCACGAAGGGCGCTGACACGGTTCAGCAGTTCCGTCCGACGAGCGAGCGCGGCCGCGCGGCGGGTGGTGAGCGCGTCGATCTTCTGCTGCTCACTGGCTTCGTCGAACGAGGTCTTACGCTCGGCGATCTTGGCGACGCTGCGATTCAACTCGTCCGAACCACCACGGGAGAGGTCGGTGATCGAGACGCAGAGCTCCTGCAACTCGGGCGGCAGCTTGTCGCGCAGGACTCGCAAAGCTTGTGACTTTTCACTAGTGACCAGAACCCGCTGACCTCGCGCCAGCAGCCCGGACATCAGGTTCGCGATGGTGTGGGTCTTCCCCGTCCCGGGCGGCCCTTCGACGACCACACCGCTGTCGCGTCCGAGTCGTTCGATGATCTGCGACTGCTCGGCATTGGCCGGCAGCGGAAACAGAGGATCTTCGGCCAGCGCCGCCGACGCGCCGGCTCCGGTCCGTTCGAGCCATGCCATCCGATCGGCCGGCTCGATCGCGTCGACCAGTTGCGCGAGGCCCAGCGGAACCGGTGAGTCGGCGGCGTCGAGATCGGCGATCATCTGCTCGTAGTACTCGACCAGCGCGAACGAGTCGCGGGTTCGGAGCACGAGTGCGGGTGAGACCGTCAGCGTTCGATCGTCGTCGATGTACGCGAGAGCTCCCGGGGGCCCGAGGCGATCGAGCACCTCGATCTCGTGACGGGGAACTCGCGTCGCCCATTCACGCAAGAATTCTTCGACGCCCTCACCGAGGGGCGAGTCGACGTTGCCGTGCAGCTTCTCGGCGAGAGCCACCGAGCCGGAGGTATCGAAGTCCTTCGATCCGGTGAGCAGCTGGCCGTCCTCGAGACGCGGGGTACTACCGGCGACCAGTCGAACCAACAGGTCGCCGGTCCGCACATCACGTTCGATTCCGGCCGACTGGGTGAGGAGGTGAGTACGCACGCTGCGCTGGGGGTCGGGGTTGCTCGACGTCAGCAGACCCGACGCCACCACCAGTTCGATCGACTCGGGGCGCGAGGCGAGCTCTTGCATCATCAGTTGCAATGCCTGGTACAGCGCTGCCTTGGGCCGCCGGTCTCGATCTTCCTGAGCCCACTGCTTCCGGGACTCCGAGTACTGCTCGAAAGCCTTCTTGATCTCGTAGGCCTTGCGAATATCGAAATCGGCGTCGGACTCCTGCGCCTCGCCGCGACGACGTGATGCCGCCGTCGACGCGTCGGCGAGCTCGATCTCGCGGTAGCGACTGTCACCGACGACCTGGGGATCGAGCCAACCCGTCAGAAGCGCCGGTGGCTCGGGCGGGTCGTCGACGGCAATGCGCGGCGCCCGAAGTACGACCCCGCCCTGGCCGGCCTTCGGGTCGAGACGAACCGGAATCTCACTGGAGTACAGCCACTCGACCTGGACATGATCGTCGAACCTCAGCACCGGATTCGACCGCGCCTCGACTATCTCGCGCAGGAAGCGCAACAGGCGCGCAACCCTGCTCTTGAGCTCGTCGTCGTATTCACGACCGGTAGCCGCTGCAGCCGTCACAGTTTCCCCACAAATGCTCGAATGGCCGTCCCGCCAGGGGACAGTGCTTACGCACCCGCGTCACAGTAGCCGTTGAAAAGCAGTTGTTCACCGGGGTCCGAGCACACAGAATGCGTTCTAGTGTTCGGTCACAAAGACCGACTCGGTTGCTTGGAACAACAACAGAAAACGCGGCCCGTCCGGACACGCGCCGCCCGCCGATCGCAGGAGCGTCGCATGCGCAAGCTGGTCTATTACATCGCCGTCACACTCGACGGATTCATCGCCGCGCCCGACGGCACCTACGACTGCTTCGCGACCGAGGGTGATCACCTCGAGGCCATCGTGACCGAGCTGCCCGAGACGCTGCCGGTGCACGTCCGCGCCGCACTCGGCATCGATGCCCCGCCGGCGCGGTTCGACACCGTGGTGATGGGCCGGGCGACCCTGCAACCCGCACTCGACATCGGCATCACCAGCCCGTACCCCCATCTGCGGCAGTACGTGCTCTCCCACACGTTGCCTGCCGCGACGGACGCGACCGAGCCGATCGTCGGCCGGAACCCGATCGACCTGGTTCGAGAACTCAAAGCCGAGGACAGCGGCGCCGACGTGTGGCTCTGTGGCGGCGGCCACCTCGCGGGGCAGCTCGTCGACGAGATGGACGAGCTGTTTCTCAAGGTCTATCCCGTCGTGCTCGGCCGGGGAATCGGGCTGTTCGCGCCCGAGACCGGACCCGAGCCGCCGATCGCACGACGGTTCGAGCATCTGCACTCACGCCAGTTCGACAGCGGCGTGCGGTTCACCCGGCTGGTTCGCCCCGACGGCGGTGAGCGATGACGTATAAAGACTGAATGCCTGCCGCACCGGTGTCCGAAGGGGAACAGCCGACTCGCCGGCCGACGACCCAGCGCGGACTACGGACCCGATCCACACTGGTGGCAGCCGCCCGACGCGTGTTCGAGGACAGCGGCTACCTCGACTCCCGGCTGATCGACATCACCAGAGCCGCGCACTGCTCGGCTGGGACCTTCTACACGTATTTCACCAGCAAGGAAGAGATTCTGGCCGCGGTGCTCGAACAGGCCAGGGACGACATGCTGCACCCCGGCACGGAACGGGTGGACCCGCACGACGATCCCGCTGCCGTGATCGCAGCCAGCAATCGGGCGTACTTCGAGGCATATCGGCGCAACGCCAAGCTGATGGCACTGCTCGAGCAGGTCTCCAACATCGATCCCGACTTTCGCCGCCTGCGCCGCGAACGCGCCGACGCGTTCGTTCGACGCAATGCACGCAGTATCGAGAGCCTGCAGAAACGCGGCGTGGCGGATACCGACCTCGATCCCCTGCTCGCCTCCCGCGCATTGTCGTCGATGATCAGTCGTCTCGCGTTCAACCACTTCGTCGTCGACGCCGAGGACGGCAATCCCGACGCCGACTACGAGGCGCTGCTCGCCACTGCGACGAGGCTGTGGGTCAACGCGTTGCGGATACCGGACAAGAGCGTCGGACACACCGGATGAACGCCTCCTCGGCAACCTGCTGCTCGTCCGAAACCGCCTTCGTCGACCTGTACCCGTCGGTAATGTACTCGCCGGTAGCCAGAGATGGTGAGGAATCACGAATTATGCGTCCCGACAACGCTACTCGTGAGTACGAATCCGATGTGAGGCAGAGCAAAGAAAATGTCCAGTACGGAATGTGTTGTCACAGAATTGAATTGGCTCGTTCGTGATCAATCACACTCACCCCGAACGCCGTTGGCACGGCACAGGGTCCGGTTGCCGCTAGAATAAGTCGACCGGAGTGCTGCATGGGCGCAGGACCGGAGCCTGCGCAACGACCCGACAACCATCAAACGGACATGCCCAGCCGGACCCACCTCCCATCGAGTGCACCGACGCGATGTGCGCCTACACCGAGCGAAGAGAGATACGTTGTTCAAGCGGATTGCAGTAGTCAACCGAGGCGAGGCAGCAGTACGGCTGATCCGAGCCGTCCGAGAGCTCAACGCCGAACACGATTACGGCATCCGCACCGTAGCGCTGCACACCGAGGCCGAGAAGCGGGCCATGTTCGTCCGCCTGGCCGACGAAGCGGTCACGCTGCGTAAGCCGGCGAGCGGCTCGGCCTACCTCGATTACGGCGTGCTGGAAGCGGCGCTGGTGGAATCCGGGGCCGACGCCGTATGGGTCGGCTGGGGCTTCGTCGCCGAGGACCCGACGTTCGCCGACCTGGTCGCCCGCTTGAACATCACCTTCATCGGCCCGTCCGCGGACGCGATGCGCCTGCTGGGTGACAAGGTCGAGGCCAAGATTCTCGCCGAGAAAGTCGGCGTTCCCGTCGCACCGTGGTCCGGCGGCCCCGTCGAGACCCGCGCCGACGCTCGTCGCCACGCCGCGGCGATCGGCTACCCGTTGATCATCAAGGCCCGCTCGGGCGGCGGTGGCCGCGGCATCCGCAAGGTCTTCCACGAGGACGAACTCGAACTGTCCCTCGAACGCACCCAGGGTGAGGCCGAGCGCTCGTTCGGCGACCCCGTCGTATTCCTCGAGCGTCTGGTCACCGACGCCCGGCACGTCGAGGTCCAGGTCATCGCCGACAGTCACGGCAACGTGTGGGCCCCCGGTGTGCGCGACTGCTCGATTCAGCGTCGCAACCAGAAAGTCATCGAGGAGTCCAGCTCCCCGCTGCTGACCAAGGAACAGTCCGATCAGCTGCGTACGGCCTCGGCCGAGCTGGTCAAGGCCGCCGGATATCAGGGTGCGGGCACCGTGGAGTACCTCTACCAGCCCGAGCAGAAGATCTTCACGTTCCTCGAGGTCAACACCCGCCTGCAGGTCGAGCACCCGATCACCGAATACACCACCGGCATCGACCTGGTGAAGCTGCAGATCCTTGTCGCCGACGGCCAGGCACTGCCCGGCGACTGCCCGCCCGAGTTCGGTCACGCCGTCGAGGCCCGCCTCAACGCCGAGGACGCCGACAACGGCTTCGCACCGGCCCCCGGCACCGTCGAGTTGCTCAAGTTCCCCCTCGGCACCGGCATCCGCGTCGACACCGGCATCGCCCAGGGCGACGTCATCCCACCCGACTACGACTCCATGGTCGCCAAGGTCATCGCCTGGGGCCGCGACCGCAGCGAAGCGCTGGCGAGACTGCGCAACGCACTGCGCGAGACCACGGTCGTCATCGACGGCGGCACCACCACCAAGTCGTTCCTGCTCAGCCTGCTCGACCGCGAGGAAGTCATCTCCGCCTCCGCCGACACCGGCTGGCTCGACCGCACCGAAGCCGGTTCCCAGGTGGGGCCGACCGCCGTCGCCGACATCGCCATCATCGCCGCAGCGATCGACGCCTACGACGCCGAAGAAGGCCGCGAACGCACCTCGTTCCTCAACTCCGCTCGCGGCGGCCGCCCACGCGCGACACACGCCATCGGCCGCACCGTCGAGCTGAACTACCAGGGCCAGGCCTACAAGCTCGAGGTCGGCCAGACCGGAACTCACTGCTACAGCATCGAAAGCGACGGCATCGGCGAACTGCAGGTCGACGTCGAGCGCCTCGGCACCTACGAGAGCCGCCTCGTCATCGGTGACCGCCGCTACCAGGTGGTCACCGTCGCCGGAGCCGCCCACTTCCTCGTCGAGGTCGACGGCATCAGCCACCAGATCTCCCAGGACGAGGCCGGGCTGGTCCGCGCGCCTGCACCCGCTGTCGTCGTTGCCGTCCCGGTCGCCGTCGGCGACGAGGTCGAAGCAGGACAGACCCTCGTCGTCCTCGAATCGATGAAGATGGAAACTGCCGTCCGGTCCCCGTACGCGGGCACCGTGCGTGAGGTCCTGGCCTCGGTCAACGGACAGGTCGACGCGGGAGCTGCACTGCTGCGCGTCGATCAGGCCGGAGAACAGAAGGTCTCCGAGCAGGCACCTCGGGTGCAGTTCCGTGGCGTCGACGACGCCGCGCAGCGCTCGCCGCAGCGTCGCGCACTGGATCGGCTCGACGAACTTGCAGCCCTCATCACCGGCTTCGACGTCAGCGGTGCCCGGGCTCGAAACCTGTTGTCCACCTACGAGACTCTGCGTGCCGAGGTGCCACGCGACGATTCGGAGCTGGTCACCGCCGAACTGGCGTTGCTGAACACCTTCGCCGACATCTGCGAGCTCTCCCGCAACCGTCCGACGATGGACGAGGAGACGGGCGACGAGCGAGTCCACTCCCCCCGCGAGCACTTCCACTCGTTCCTGCACTCGCTCGACGCGGACGTCCAGGGTCTGCCGGAGTCGTTCCGCGCCAAGCTCACTCGCGCGCTCGCGCATTACGACGCTGCCATCGACGAGGGCCGAACCCCGGCTCTCGAAGAGGCCGTCTACCGCGTCTTCCTCGCCCTGCAGCGCATGGAGAACCAGGTTCCGGTCATTGCGGCCCTCCTCGGCCACTGGCTCAGCGACTCCTCCGCCCAGCCCGAAGCCACCCCGGCCATGGCCGAGGTACTCGAGCGCCTCATCGGTGCCACTCAGGCCCGCTACCCCGTTATCGGCGACGTCGCCCGCAACCTGCGCTTCCGGTTGTTCGACGAGCCGCAGATCCGGATCGCCCGCGAGAAGGTCTACGACGGCGTCCGTGGCAGCCTGCAGTACCTGGCCGAGAACCCCGACGCAGCCGACTACTCGGCGCGTGTAGCCGCTCTCGTGGCGACACCGGAACCGCTGATCGAGCTTCTGGCACAACGGATCACCGATCCCGGTGCTCTGCTCGAGGTGATCACCCGTCAGTACTACGAAATTCGCACCCTCGAGGATGTCAAGGCCTTCGACCGCGACGGTAAGCACTTCGTCACCGGCAACTTCGAGCTCTCGGGCGAACGACTGCATCTGATCTCGACCGCGACGGACTTTGATTCCCTCGCAACGACTCTCGACGCTGTCGAGGACATCGCCGGCCCGTCGCCCGAAAACCTGGCCGTCGACCTGTACCTGTCGTGGCCGGACGCCCCCGCCGACGGCGACGTGCTCTCGGCCCGACTGCAGGAAGTTCTGGCCGCCCACTCCGGCTCCGGCCGCTGGCGCCGGGTCACGGTCACCGTGTTCGGCGCGGTCACGCGAAAGATGACGTACCGCCGCACCACGGTCGAGGGATCCGAGCCCCTCGCCGAGGACACCATCATCCGGGACATGCACCCACTCACCGGTCAGCGACTCGACCTGTGGCGACTGAAGAACTTCGACGGAGTTCGCCTGCCCGCCAGCGCCGGAACCTACCTGTTCCACCTGACGTCCAAGGCCAACCCGTCCGACGAGCGACTCGTCGCCCTCGCCGAGATCCGCGGCATCACAACACAATTGGACGACGCCGGAAACATCGTCGCCGTTCCGGAGATCGAACGAACCGTCGCAGCCTGCCTCGACGGCATCCGCCGCGCACAGGCCGGACGCGGCAAGAAGCGTCTCGACGCCAACCGCGTCGTGCTCTACGTCTGGCCGGTACTGAACGTGCCTGCCGACCGCATCGCCACCATCGCCCGGCACATCGCACCGCTGACCATCGGAGCCGGACTCGAAGAGATCACGCTGATCGCACGCCTGGCCGAAACACCGGGCGCGACGCCGCGCGAGGTGGCTCTGCGCCTGTCGTACCGGTCCGGTGCCGGCATCGTCGCCAAGGTCACCCCGCCGCCGACCGAGCCGATGCGCCCACTGGACGAATACACCCAGAAGGTGCAGCGGTCCCAGGCCCGCGGCACCGTGTACCCGTACGAGCTGATTCCGTTGCTCAGCAGCAACGGTGGCACGTTCACCGAGTACGACTTCGACGCCGACGGCGTGCTCGCCCCGGTCGATCGTCCCTACGGCCGCAACTCCGCGGGCGTCATCGTCGGTGTGGCCACCACCCCGACCGCCAAGTACCCCGAGGGCATCACCCGCGTCGCACTCTTCGGTGACCCCACCAAGGCGCTCGGCACCGTCGCCGAGGCGGAGTGCTCGCGGATCGTTGCGGCCATCGACCTCGCCGAACAACTCGGCGCCCCCGTCGAATGGTTCGCATTGTCCTCCGGCGCAACGATTTCCATGGAATCGGGCACCGAGAACATGGACTGGGTCTCGCGCGGCCTGCGTCGCATCATCACCTTCACCCAGGCCGGCGGAGAGATCAACATCGTCGTCGCGGGCATCAACGTCGGCGCGCAGCCGTACTGGAACGCCGAAGCCACGATGCTCACCCACACCAAGGGCATTCTGGTGATGACCCCCGATAGTGCGATGGTGCTCACCGGAAAGCAGTCCCTGGACTACTCGGGCGGCGTCTCGGCCGAGGACAACTTCGGTATCGGTGGCTACGACCGCGTCATGGGCCCCAACGGCCAGGCGCAGTACTGGGCACCGAACCTGCGGGCCGCATGCGACATCCTGTTCGCTCACTACGATCACGCGTATGCCGCACCGGGAGAACGCTTCCCACGCCGTGCAGCCACGGCCGACCCGACCGAGCGCGACGTGCGTACCTACCCGCACGTCCACCCGTCGAGCGACTTCACCACCGTCGGCGACATCTTCTCCTCGGTCACCAACCCGGACCGCAAGAAGCCGTTCGACATTCGCACCGTGATGCGCGCCGTGGTCGACCAGGACCACTCGGTGCTCGAGCGGTGGGCCGACATGGCCGACGCCGACACCTCGGTGGTGTTCGACGCCCACCTCGCCGGAATCCCGGTGAGTGTGATCGGTATCGAATCGCGAGCCATCCCCCGCAAGGGCTGGTTCCCGTCCGACGGCCCCGATCAGTGGACCTCGGGAACCCTGTTCCCGAACTCGTCGAAGAAGACCGCACGCGCCATCAACGCCGCCAGCGGAAGCCGGCCGATCGTGGTGCTGGCCAACCTCTCCGGCTTCGACGGATCACCGGAATCGCTGCGCAACATCCAGCTCGAATACGGAGCCGAGATCGGCCGCGCCATCGTCAACTTCGACGGACCGGTCGTGTTCTGCGTCGTCTCGCGTTACCACGGCGGCGCGTTCGTTGTGTTCTCCGGAGCACTCAACGACAACATGGAGGTCCTCGCGGTCGAGGGCTCCTTCGCCTCCGTACTCGGCGGTGCCCCGGCAGCCGCAGTGGTGTTCACCCGCGACGTCAACGCCCGCACCGCAGCGGACGCCGACGTCAAGGAGCTCGAAGCACGACTGAACGCGGCCGAGGACGACGCCACTCGCTCGGCACTGCGCGTCGAACTCGCCACCGTGCGAGCGAACGCCCGCAACGCCAAACTGGGTGAAGTGGCAGCCGAATTCGAGGCCATCCACAACATTCAACGCGCACAGAGCGTCGGATCGGTGCACCACATCGTCCCCGCCGCCGAACTGCGACCGCAGCTGGTCGCCGCCGTCGAACGCGGAATGGCGCGGTCGCTGGCGAAGTAGGGCCTGGGTTTCTCGCAAACGCGCGCGCGTTTGCTGGATGCGAGCGGAATGGTTACCTGTTCCGTAAGCGTCCGGCGAATGCGCGCGCGTTTGTCGGTTGGGGGTTCAGTGCAGGGCGTGCACTACCAGTAGGTCACGTCCGTTGCGACGATTCCGGTGCACTGACCGGTGAAGATGGTCACCGAGCAGGCCTCCCACAACCGGGACAGATCCGAGAACAAGCTCGACACTCCGTTCGCGCTACCGGTGCTCGCGCTTCCGGTATCGGCCACCGCGACCGCTGGCGACGCTATGGCGATGACGGCAGCTCCCAACACAACAGCAATACGACGCTTCACGCAGTTCTCCTCTGTGCTTCCATCGGACATGTCTGCTCGTCACGCTAACCTCGCGCCCGAATTGTCACCATCGTCCGAACGAACGACTCCTGGGCGTCAGAGCTGGAGTTCTCGGGCGCTGGCGAATCGCCGCTGTTCGCCGGTGAGCGGGTCGATGAAGTCCAGTGCCCGGGCCAGGAGCTGCAACGGCCGAGTGAAGTCGTCGGCGGGAGTCGATGTGTACACCGGATAGTACGGATCGTTGACGATGGGAATCCCCAATGACGACAGATGGATTCGCAGCTGATGGGTCTTACCCGTCTTGGGAAAGAGTCGATAGCGGCCGAGGTCGCCGAGAGTGTCGATGAGCTCGATGCGGGTCTCACTGTTCGGCTCCCCCGGCTCCTCGTACGCCGTCATGACACCGTGTTCCTTGAGGATCCTGCTCTGCACGACGCACGGAAACTGCAGTGCTGCATCGAAACCCGCGACGGCCTCGTATTCCTTGGTGACGTTGCGCGTCGAGAAGAGTTCCTGATACGGCCGTCGGGCATGCTTGGTCTTGGTGAAGAGCAGCACTCCAGCGGTGGCGCGATCGAGTCGATGCGCGGGCGTGAGGTCGGGGCAGTCGAACTGCTTGCGCAGCCGCACGGTCGCGGTTTCGGTGACGTGCCGACCACGCGGGATGGTGGCGAGGAAATGTGGCTTGTCGACCACCAGCAGATCTTCGTCCTCGTGCAGGATGCCGATCTCGAACGGCACCGGAACCTCGTGCGCCGGAACACGATAGAAGTACACCTGGCTACCGGCGCGGTAGCGAGTGTCCAAAGTTATGGGCCGACTCTTCTCGTCCACCAGTTCGGCGTCGCCGATTGCCCGACGCCAATCGTCGTCGGGCATCTCACGTTCGAGATATTCGACGATGGTGGCGGACGGATCACCATGCGGTAGAAGCAGTCTCAGAGGCGCGAGACCGTCTCGAAAAGGCAGCATCACTCAGGCGCAGTCGAGACAGATCAACCGAAGCCCACGGCCGGCATCACCGTCGAAGTCCTGGTACCGCGACGTCGGGTTGCCGCAGGCACTGCAGCGACCGATGACGGCGGTGTGGTCGGAGAAGTTCTGTGCCATCCGCTTGTCGAAGACGAAGAGCGAGCCCTCCCAGAGCGCGTCGTCGCCGAAAGTCTCTGCGTACCGGACGATTCCGCCGTCGAGCTGATAGACCTCCTCGAACCCGCGAGCCACCATCAACGAGGACAAGACCTCACACCGCACTCCCCCGGTGCAGTACGTGACCACCGGCGACTTCTTCAGATGGTCGTAGGCACCGGAATCGAGCTGGGACACGAAGTCCTTCGTTGTCTCGACGTCGGGCACCACCGCGTTCTTGAACTTGCCGATCTGCGCCTCGAACGCGTTGCGGCCGTCGAAGAAAACCACGTCGTCACCGCGGGAATCGACGAGCTCGTGCACCTGCTGCGGGCTCAGATGAGCGCCACCGCCGACCACGCCATTGGCGTCGACCTTCAGTTCCCCTGGGGCTCCGAACGTGACGATCTCGTCGCGCACTCGCACGCTCAATCGCGGAAAGTCGTTCCCGAGGCCGTCGGACCACTTGATGTCGGCCGACTTGAAGGCCGGGTAGCTGCGCGTGCCGCGGACGTACCTCTTGACGTCGTCGACGTCGCCGCCCACCGTCGCGTTGATGCCGTGTTCGGAGATGAGGATGCGTCCGGTCAGGTTGTTGGACGCGGTCAGCGTCTGTTGCCACAGCCGGATCGCCTCGGGATCTGGCAATGGAGTGAACACGTAGAACAGGACGATTTTCGGTACAGCCACGCCGTCCAGTATGGCGGGTCAGCCCCGTGGCGGTGCCGCCGCCCGAAGCCGCTGGGTGCCGGAGTCGACGGTGAAGCCCGCTCCCCAGTACACGCCGGTCCGCGGATCCTCCTTGGCGGTGAGGAACCAGTGGTCCATTCGAGCCGCCGTCTTGGTGACCTCGAAGACGCCGAAACCGTGACTGTCGAGGTCGACGAACTTCACGTGCTGGTTGAGCGCCTTGAACGCTTCCTCGGCGACCCGGCCCAGCGTGTGCGGCGGAGTGTGTGTCAGATCGTCGATGTTGGCCGAGCTCACCGAGGTGACGACGAGCTCCGTGGCAGCCGGTTCCGTCGTTGCGTAGTGCGCTGCGTCGAGGGGTACCTCGCAGGCCCAAGCGGAGTGGATGTCGCCGGTGATGAAGACGGTGTTGTCGACGCCTGCGTCCACGATGGCACCGAGCAGCTTGCGGCGGTCGGCCGTGTATCCGTCCCAGGGATCTGCGTTGTAGGGCAAGCCGCCCTCCGGGATTCCGAGGAGCGAGGTGACGGCCCTGGCTGCGTCTCGATCGAGCGGTGGGATCAGAGTGGGCGTGATCATCACCGGGTTGCCGACGATCTTCCACTGCGTCGGCGACGACACGATGCCGTCGGTGAGCCACTGCATCTGCTCGGCACCGGTGATGGTGCGGTTCGGTGAATCGACCTCGGGGCCGTTGAACGGCAACACCTGCTGCGAACGGTAGGTGCGCAGGTCCAGCATCGAGAGCTCGAGGAGGTTCCCGAACCGGAGCCGACGGTAGAGGTGACGGTTGGTGGCAGTGCCTGCTGCCCGGACCGGCATCCACTCGTAGTAGGCCTTCTCCGAATTGGCCTTGCGCGTGTACCAATCGCCCTCGGTGGCCGGCGTGTGGTTCTCGGCACCGCCGTCGTACGCGTCGTTGGCCGACTCGTGGTCGTCCCACGTGCAGATCCACGGAACGTCGACGTGCGCTGCTTGCAGATCCGGGTCGGACTTGTACTGACCGTGCCGCTGGCGGTAGTCGGCAAGGGTGACGATCTCGTGGGTGGGCGAATGCTGCCGGACGACGCCGTCGCGCCCCGGAAAGCCGCCCGTCTCGTACTCGTAGATGTAGTCGCCGAGATGGACGATGGCGTCGAGGTCTCCCCTGGCTGCCAGGTGGCGATAGGCACCGAAGTAGCCCGATTCCCAGTTGGAGCACGAGACGACGCCGAAACGCATCGCATCGATGTCGGCATCGTTGGCCGGGGCGGTGTGCGTGGTCCCGACGGCCGACGCCGCGTCGTTCGTGCGGAAATCGTAGAAGTACGTGGTGTCTGCGCTGAGGCCGTCGACGTCGACTTTCACGGTGTGATCGGTATCGGGGCCGGTGACGACGGTTCCGGAGGCGACGACGCCACTCATGTCTACGTTCCGGGCGATGCGCCACGTCACCGATACCTGCGGGCCGACGCCGGAGCCTGGGGTGGCGTCGGGCGTGGGGGTGATGCGGGTCCACAGAATGATCGCGTCGGGCAACGGATCTCCCGATGCCACCCCGTGCAGAAAGCCTCGGTCGCTGCCTTGGGCGTGGGCGACCGCGGGCAGTGTCGTGACGACTCCGGCCACGGCAACGGCCACCGACGACGAGCGAAGAAACGTTCTTCTGGACAGCGCAGAATCAGCGGGCATCGGGTCAGTCCATGCGATGGATCGTCGGTGGTCAAGTAAGGCGCGCCTGGGTCGGCCACAGTGTTCACCAGCCGGCCATGCTGCGGACGCTGGTTTGCCGTCGTCGTTGCGGGAGAACACTCCGAGAATGGACGCTCTGTGGTTGTTCGGTGATCAGCTCGGCCCGCATTTTCACTCCGTGGACGAGCATGCCGAGCGAGACGTGCTGATGATCGAGTCCCGGCGCGTGTTTCGACGCCGGCGATACCACCGACAGAAGCTCCATTTGGTGTTGTCCGGGATGCGTCATCTGGCCGACGAGCTGGGTGATCGCGTCACCTACCTGCAGACCGAGACGTATCGCGAAGCCCTGGCCGAGTACGGCAAGCCCGTGGTGGTGTTCGAGCCCACCTCGCATGCGGCGGAGAAGTTCGTCGCTGCCTTGCACGAGGAGGGTCTGGTCTCGGAAATTCTGCCGACGCCGATGTTCGCGCTCCCCCGGGCCGAGTTCGCCGACTGGGCGGCCGAGCGCGGAACCTTTCGCATGGAGACGTTCTACCGCGAGCAGCGCAAAAGATTCGATGTGCTGATGGACGGTGCCGACCCGGTCTCTGGCAAATGGAACCTCGACGCCGAGAATCAGTCGCCACCCCCGAAGGGTCGGCTGACCCTGGGCGTGGAAGAACCGTGGTGGCCGACCGAAGATGCCATCGACGACGAGGTGCGTGCCGATCTCGATTCGTGGGAGCTGGACACAGTCGGAGTCGACGGGCCACGAGTGTTCGCGGTGACTGCCTCCGAGGCCTCGGAAGCGTTGTCGCACTTCATCGATTACCGCTTGGACGACTTCGGCAAATACGAGGACGCAGTGATGGCCGACGACTGGACGATGTCGCACTCGCTGTTGTCGGTCCCGCTCAACCTCGGTCTGCTGCAACCGTTGGACGTGGCGCACGCCGCCGAGGACGCCCATCGCGACGGCACCCCGCTCGCGAGCGTGGAGGGTTTCATCAGGCAGATCCTCGGGTGGCGCGAATACGTGTGGCACCTCTACTGGCATATGGGGCCGGAGTACCTCGAACGGAACAAACTCGAAGCCCATGAGCCGCTGCCGGATTGGCTTCTCGAATTGGACGGCGACGCGGTGGTAGCGAAGTGCCTCTCCAGTACCGTCGACGGCGTACGCGACCGCGGCTGGGTGCACCACATTCCGCGGCTGATGATCCTGGGAAACTTTGCGCTGCAACATGCCTGGGACCCACGAGCGTTGACCGAGTGGTTCGCCACGGCTTTCGTCGACGGATTCGCCTGGGTGATGCCGGTGAACGTCATCGGCATGAGCCAGCACGCGGACGGTGGACTGATCGCCACCAAGCCCTACGCGTCGGGCGGGGCGTATCTGAACCGCATGACCGACTACTGCGGCACATGCGAATTCAATCCGAAAAAGAGGCTGGGTGACGACGCCTGCCCCTTCACCGCGGGCTACTGGGCCTTCGTCCACCGACACCGCGAGATGCTGGCACTGAACCACCGCACCGCGCGACAGGTGTCGTCGATGAACCGATTGAACGACCTCGAGCAGGTGCTGGAACAGGAACGTCAACGCGAGGTGTACTGACGCGCCCCGGCAAGTTGTGCACGGCCGGACCCTGTCGACTGGTCTCTGTTGGTATCGACTGCGCAACGCGCACCACTATTAGTGAGGCGCTGCCACGGGAGCCGGCCGTGTTCCACAGCTCCTGTCGCGGCAGAATGGCGGTCTGGCGCGATCGTCGGAGAGATCGAGCCTTTACCATGCGCCACCGACAGGTTCGGATTATCGAATCCTTATGCACAGCAATAGTTTTCGATTGCACCATCATTGCGCATCGAACACACGTTCGATACACTTACTCCTATGACCACGGAGATCTGGCAACTGAGCGAAGCAGAACTGCTCGCCGACGCTGCCGCGGTCTCCCACCAGATCCAACTGCTGGAAGCACGGCGCATCGCTCTCGTCGCCGACATCGACACCCGCGTGAGCCGAGAGAAACTCGGCTTCCCCGGACCCGCAGGGTGGCTCACCTCCACCACCCTCCTCACCCCCAGCAAAGCCACCAAGATCGTCGCCCTCGCCCGCGGACTGAAGAACTTCCCCGACATCGCCGACGCCGTCAACACCGGCGTCATGTCCGTCGACCACGCCGCCCTGATCCTCACCTTCGCCGAAACACCCCCGAAAAACCTCCCGCAAGAGGGTCGCGACATCGCCCGCAAAGCCATGATCACCGCCGCCACCGGACCCGGGGCACGCACCGACAAGATCCGTGAAGCGATCACCAAACTCGAAGACACCTACGGCAGCGACAAGCCGCCCCCTGAGGACACCGACCGCAACGAACTGTTCGCATCGAAGATGCTCAACCAACGCCTCCGCCTCAAAGCCGACTTCGATGCCGTCACCGCAGAAAAGCTCTTCACCGCACTCTCACCGCTGACCGAACCCCGGCCCGCAGCCGACGGCACCCCCGACGAACGCAGTCCCGCGAGGCGACGCGCCGAGGCACTCGGGCAGATCCTCGACCACTACCTCGCCTCGAAGGATCGCCCCACCGAAGGCGGCGAAAGACCGCACATCAACCTGCACATCCGGTTGCAGGACCTCCAGAGCCTGAGCGGTCAGAACAGCGACGACATCACCGACGACGAAACCACCCGCACAGCAGCAGAATCCGACAACGCCGATCCAGCCAACCCGGTGGACATCGACGCCGGCAACCCGATCCACTCCGACCCAATACGATCCGACCCGACCGAGTCGGACGCGGCGAATGAACTCGAGACCGACAGCGCTGCCGGACCGAGCCAGGATCGCAGCGCGTATCGGGACCTGTTCGGCGACGGCACCACCGTCGGCTGGCTGCCGTGGATGGGCCCGCTCTCCCGCGAAACCTCCCGCCAACTCGCCTGCGACTGTCTTCTCACCGCCATCGTCATGGACGAGAACGGCAACCCACTCAACCTCGCCCGCACCGCGCGCACCGTCACCGCGAAACAGAAACGAGCATTGACCGCCCGCGATCACGGCTGCGCGTTCCCCGGCTGCGGCAAACCCGCCGCCTGGACCGAAGGTCACCACATCTGGCACTGGACCGACGGCGGCCCCACCGACATGAACAACCTCGTCCTCCTGTGCGGATTCCACCACCGACTCATCCACCACTCCGACTGGGAAGTATTCATCGGCACCGATCAACACCCCTGGTTCGTACCCCCGGCCACCGTCGACCCCTACCGACAACCCAGACAATCCCACGCCCGAGCAGGCCCCCACATCGCATAGAGACGCGCGAAAACAATCCAGCCCCGCACCGAGAACACGGTGCGGGGCTGGAAGAGATTGCTCAACAGATTGATTCGAGTAGACCACCGTGGGCTTTCTGCACCGTCTGCGGGTCTGGGACTCGATGGGGTCGAGATCAACCGTCTCTTCTACGCTCCGCTCAATTGGTCGAAGACATGCCGGCGTCGAGCTTCGCGACAGCCTCGTCGATCATCGGCACGTAGCGCTCGAGTGCCCACGGCACTGTCAGCGGGTTGATGATCGACGACCCGGTGACGAAGGACTGATCCGTCGGCGCAACGACCGACCCACGGGACACGGCCGGAATCTGCTTGTACGCAGGCTGATTCTCGGTGTCGGTGCGGTTCTGCGGATCTGAGTAGAAGGTGAAGATCAGATCGGAGTCGTTCAACAGATTCGCGTTCTCCAAGCCGATCACCGACGAGTCGGTGCCCTCGGTCTCGTCGAGCGTGTTCACCACCGGATCGACCTGCAGCCCGAGACCGCGCACCATCGCGACGCGCTGCTCGTCGGCGAGGAACACTCCGAGCGTTCCGGGACCGGTGTTGTAGATGTACGAAAAGCTCACGTCCGCGTACTCGGGGTGCTGGGCGGCAGCGTCGGCGAAGCGGTTTTCGATCTTGCCGATCTCCTCGGCCGCCTTCTGCTCCTCGCCCATGGCCTTGCCGATGACGGTGATCTGGTCCTGCCACGTCGTGGTCCACGGCTTCTCCTCGTAGGCGACCACCGGGGCGAAGGCACTGAGCTTGTCGAACTGATCCTGCGTGACGCCGGACCACGGTGCCAGAATCAGATCCGGTTCGAGAGCCGCGACGGCCTCGATGTTCAATTCGGTTCCGCCCGTGAACTGCTGAGGAAGCTCGGCACCCAATTCGGTGACCGCGTCGTGCACCCACGGGAGGTAGCCGGTGTCGTCGGCACCCCAGGAATACTCCTCGACGCCCACCGGGACGGTACCCAACGCGATCGCCGTTTCGGCCGAGCCCTGGCCGAGCGTCACGATGCGCTCCGGCTTCTCGGTGATGACGGCCTGACCCAGCGCCGAATCGATGGTGACGGCCGCGAAGTCGCTGCCCGCCTGTGGTTCCTCAGCGGTATCGGTACTCGAACACGCACCGACCACAAGGGCCGACACCGTGAGCGCGGACAGCAGGGTTGCGCGGCGCGCAGTCCGTCGACCGGTCGGTGAAACAGAGAACATGGTTACCTTTCGACAAGCAAAGGGACTTTAAAGTAACCCTAGGCTAACCTCTCATCCGGATTCAAATGCGCTGCACAGCGGGCGTTCGCTACGGTGGGGGCATGAGCCTTCCTCGCCCCGCACCCGACCGGACTGCCGTCGTGACCGGAGCGTCTTCCGGAATCGGTGCCGCCATCGCTCGCGAACTCGCCTCCCGAGGTCACGGAGTCACCCTCGTCGCCCGCCGCGCCGACAAGCTCGACGAGCTTGCGGACGAGCTCCGCTCGCGGGGAGTTCGCGCCGAGGTGCTCGCAGCAGACCTGTCCCATCGCGCCGCCCGCGCCGAATTGCTCGGGCGCATCACCGAACTCGGACTGATACCGGACATCCTGGTGAACAACGCCGGGCTGTCGACGCTCGGCCCGGTCGTCGAATCCGACCCCGAAGCAGAGATGAACATGATCGAGGTCGACGTGGTTGCCGTCGCCGATCTCTGCACTCGATTCCTCCCCGGTATGACCGAGCGACGACGCGGCGCTCTACTGAACGTGGCCTCCACCGCCGCGTTCCAGCCGCTTCCCGGCCAGGCCGGATACGGCGCATGCAAGGCGTTCGTTCTCTCCTACACACAGTCCTTGACAGGAGAGCTGCGCGGAACCGGAGTGACCGCGACGGCGCTGTGCCCGGGACCGGTGCAGACCGGTTTCGGCGAGGCCGCGGGCTTCGCAAAAGACGATGCAGAGAAGGCACTTCCATCGATCATGTGGGTGTCGGCAGAAACGGTGGCCAAGACCGCCGTCGACGACATGACCAAGGGACGGATGGTGTCGATCCCCGGGCCCGCCAACCGCATCGGATCGATCTTCGCCCAGATCACCCCGCGTACATTGTTGGTGCCCATGCTCACTCGTATTCATCCAGGCCTGAAGAACGGCGCATCCTCATGAGCCGCGAGTTCACAGTGTCCGACAGCGTCGTTGTCAACGCCGACGCCGACACCCTCTACTCAGCGATCAGCGACCCCACCAAGATGGGCCGGTGGAGTCCCGAAAATACCGGTGCCACCGTGCACGATCCTCGCGAGAGCGCCTACGTGGGAATGGTATTCGACGGAACCAACAAGCGCGGCCGGGCGAAGTGGATCACTCGCTGCACCGTGACCGCAGCCGACCCGGGCAAGACCTTCGAGTTCCGCGTCCACGCCATTGGCAAGAGCGCTCCGAAGATCAAGGGCGCGAACGCAACCTGGCGATACGACTTCGAGCCGGTCGCGGGCGGCACAAAGGTCACCGAAACCTGGACCGACGACAGAACGAAATGGCCCGATGCCCTGGCGCTCGTGTTCGACAAGATCGTCACCAGCGGCAAGACGTTCCCGCAGTTCCAGCGTCGCAACATCCGAAAGACGCTGGAGAACCTGCAGAAGCGTTACGCCTGACGGCTAGGCCTGCCGGGTGTACAGGCCGAGAACGTACGACGCCTGCCCGGCATGCTGAAGGTCGTCGGAGACCACGGACACCAGGCGCGCACCCAACGTGACCGGCGGATCCCAGTTCTCGTCGACGATTCGGTCCAGATCGTCGGTCGAGATACCGCTCAGGTACGCAACGGTTTTCGAGTGCACGGCGTCGTGGTATTCGCGCAACAACTCGGCGCTCGAGGTGACCTGAGCCACGTCGGAGGACGATTGGCCGTACCCGATGTCGGACTTGTCGAACGGCAATCCGAAACGCTCGAACCACGAGTCCGACGTCCAGACCTGTTCGCTCCCGGCCACACCCGCGATGTGGTCGTCCTGCACACGCGTCAGGTGCCACAGCAACCACGCGATGCTGTTGGCATCGGCGTCGGGCCGATAGGTCAACGCGGCAGCGGGGATGTCGTCCAACACCGAGTGAACGAGTTCCTTTATTCGACCGAATGCGTCGGTCAGCAGGTCGTTGTGGTTCATCGAGTACGCCTCTTTCGTCGAGCACTGATAGCCAGTCATGCATACCCCGATTGCCGCGAAGGGAACATCGGTGCCCTCCAGGCGCGTTGAACCCGGTATGACTTCTCCAGCAATTGTGTACACCCGCACCGGCGATTCGTCCGTCCTCGAACCGAAAGATCGCGAGGTGACCGAGCCGGCCGCAGGCGAAGTGCGCGTGCGCGTCGTGGTCTCGGGCGTCAATCCGACGGACTGGAAGAACAGGACCGGTTCCGGACCGGGCGAGAAGCTGGCGTTCGACGAGGTGGTTCCGAACCAGGACGGTGCCGGAGTGATCGACGCCGTGGGCCCTGATGTCGAGGGGCTGGCCGTAGGAGATCGCGTCTGGGTGTACCTGGCCCAGCATCAGCGCCCGACCGGAACGGCGCAGAAGTTCACCAACCTTCCCGCGTCCCGTGTGGTGGCTCTGCCCGACGGCGTCAGCTTCGACGTCGGCGCGAGCCTCGGCGTACCCGCGATGACGGCACACCGCGCATTGACGGTGTCGGAGGACGGCCCGTCTCGCTTGCATCCCGGGGCGTTGGAGGGCAAGTCGGTTCTCGTCGCCGGTGGCGCCGGTGCCGTCGGCCATGCCGCGATCCAATTGGCCCGCTGGGCAGGCGCGACCGTGGTGACGACCGTCAGCGGACCGGAGAAGGGCGCACTGGCCACCGCTGCCGGCGCGCACCACGTGGTGAACTACAAGACCGGAGACGCCGCCGCTGACATCCGCGAATTGGTGCCCGGCGGAATCGATCTGGTGGTCGAGGTCGCTCCCGCACAGAACGCCGCACTCAACGCGGCCGTGGGAGCGAACCGAGCATCCGTAGCCGTCTACGCCAACAACGGCGGCGACACCATCACCCTCGACGTCCGGCCGAACATGGTGCTCAACACTCGCTACCAGTTCGTGCTGCTCTACACCGTGGGCGACGAGGCTCTGCGCAACGCCGAGGCGGACGTCAGCGCAGCGGCGGCAGCAGGTGTGCTGGAGGTGGGCGAAGCCACCGGACTCCCTCTGCACCGCTTCCCGCTGAGCGAGACCGCGGCTGCTCACGACGCCGTGGAGAACGGAACCGTCGGCAAAGTGCTGATCGACGTCTCCACCGAATAACTCAGGTGATGACCGGCAACGTGGACCACGGAAAATTGATCCACTTGTCGGTCTCTCGCCACGAGTAGTCCGGCTGCACAATGGTTCTGGGCTTGGTGTAGATCACGGCCGACCGCACGTCGGCGGTGTGCGCCTTCAGTAGATCGATCACCAGAGCCAGGGTGCGGCCGGAATCGGCGACGTCGTCGACCACGAGCAACTTCTTGCCGACGATTGCGTCGGTATCCAGAAGAGGTTCGAGGACAACGGGATCGGGCAGGGTCTCCTCGATGTCGGAGTAGAACTCGACATTGAGGGTGCCCGCAGCCTTGACGCCCATGGCGTAGGAGATGGCACCGGCAGGGATCAATCCGCCGCGGGCGATCGCGATGACGATGTCCGGAACGAACCCGTCGTCCACGATCTTCCTCGTCAGGTCGCGCGAGGCGTCTCCGAAGGTCTCCCACGTCAGTACTTCGCGTTCCGGTTCGGTCATGACGAAATACTTTACCCAAAACTGATTTTTGCCGAATGAGCAAATTTGTTTGCGCTCACGGACGACAGCGGGCAGTCTCGAACCATGGCCGACCACACACCTGCTCACACTCATCCCGCCGACCCGACCCACCCAGAACCCGATTTCGAGAACGGCGCCTTCGACGAATCGTTCTGGGACAACCTCTACAACCAACGCACCACCATCTGGAGCGGAGATCCCAACGCCGTTTTGGTACAGGAAGCGTCCGAGCTGACTCCGGGCCGCGCCCTGGACATCGGCTGCGGTGAAGGTGCCGACTCACTCTGGCTGGCCGGAGAAGGATGGAACGTGACCGGCGTCGACATCTCCGATGTAGCCCTCGGCCGCGCTCGCGCCGCACAGCAGGCACTCGGGTCGCAGTCACTGGCGGTGGATTGGCGGCAGGAAGACGTTCTGGATTGGACTCCCCCGGCCGGGGCGTTCGATCTGGTGTCGGTGCACTTCTTGCAGGTGCCGCCGGACGAATTGGAACTGACCACCCGCAGGTTCGCGGCGGCGGTCGCGCCGCAGGGACGTCTGCTGATCGTCGGGCACAGTCCCAGCGACAGCCATGCATCGCAGCATCCGGCCAAGCACCGACTGTTCGCACCGGAGCCGGTCGTCGCTGCGGCGGGCGACGGGTTCGAGGTCGTTCACGCCGAACACCGCACCCGAACTACCCCGGACGGCGACGAGCGAATGGACACGGTTGTGGTGCTGCAGCGTCGGTAAACTCGGTGGCCATGGCTCTGCCTCTCAAGTACTACCTGCCGCTGTGCGTCACGTTCCTGGTTGCGCTGATCGTTCTCTTCACCCCCGCGTCCGGGGTGCCGTCCGGCTTTCAGCACAGCGACAAGATCATCCATTGCCTCCTGTTCGCTGCTCTCGCTTACACCTCCCGACTCGCCGGCGTCGGCTGGGTGAGGACTGCACTGTGGGTACTGGCATTCGCAGTGGTGTCGGAGTTCCTGCAGGCGATCCTGCCGCTCGGTCGCTCCGGATCGGCTGCCGATGCACTGGCCGACGCCGTCGGTGTCGCACTGGGCCTGGTCGCAGCGAACAGGGTTCTACCGCAGCGCGTCCGAAAGGCACCGCACCTGCACTAGACTGAGACGGCACCGGGGTTCCTCGGCCAGCGCGAACACTCCGGAAGGAACGTCATCACCTCGTCTTCTGCCCCGCACGATATCTACCTCGTTCCACCGGAGCACGAGACCAACGATGCCGTCACCCGAGAATCCGACGCTGCCGCCGCGCGCTTGAGCGAACGGTCCGACGTGGTCAGCCACGACGGCCGCTACGCACTGACCATCACCTCGACCACCCCGCACCAGGCGATGGTGGAAGATCTGCTGTTCGTGCGCGCCGTACTCGACGCCGCGCGGATCAAGTACCTACTGGTGCGCGGCAACGACGAGCGTCCCGTCATCGCCATAGAACTGGCCGCTCGCGAGGCACTGACCAAGGCGCTGGTGCATGCCTGCCGCGCCGAGCCCTTCTACTCCAAGACCGTCGACGCCCGCGGAAAAGCTGTACTGGTAGCCGATGGCACCTTGTCGCCGTCGTCGAACGCACGCATCGTGCGGCTCTACCGTCCACGAGTCGAGCCGTTCAGCGGGCTCTACTACGGCGCGTCGACGGCGGTGCAGATCGAGCTGTGGTCGTTCTCACCGTCCGAGATCGTGCTGCCGATCGAGAACTCGCTCACTCGCCGCAACATCCGGCCCGACGAGGCCGTCCGCGGCACCGTCGAGCGCTTCGGCCGGACCTGGCCGACCATCGAGAACATGTTTGCCGACCATGCGTCGGACATCAATTTCGACATCGACATCGTGTTCTCCTGGGTCGACGGTTCGTCCGCGGAGTTTCAGGCTCAACGCGCCCGCCGGATGGCGAACTATGTTGTCGGCGAGGGTGACGATTCTGCCGCCCGGTACCGGCAGATCGACGAACTGAAGTACGCACTGCGGTCGATTCACCTGTACGCGCCGTGGATCAAGCGCATCTTCGTTGCCACCGACTCGCCGAGGCCGGCGTGGCTCGCCGACCATCCCAAGGTGACGTTCGTGCCGAGCGAGGCGTTCTTCGTCGACACCTCCGTGCTGCCGACGCACAATTCGCAGGCCGTCGAATGTCAGCTGCACCACATCCCCGGGTTGTCCGAGCACTTCCTGTACTCGAACGACGACATGTTCTTCGGTCGCCCCGTCAGCCCGTCGATGTTCTTCTCCCCCGGCGGAATCAGCATGTTCATCGAGGCGACGACGCGAATCGGATTGGGCTACAGCGACGCCGACCGCAGCGGCTTCGAGAACGCGGCACGCGTGAACCGTCGGATCCTGCAGGACCGCTTCGGGATGACGACCACCCGGCACCTCGAGCATGCGGCAACGCCGTTGCGCCGCAGCGTGATGCAGGAAATGGAGAACGAGTTCCCCGACGAGTTCGCCTCCACCGCTGCCAGTGCATTCCGCGCGAGTACGAACATCTCGGTCACGAATTCGCTGTACCACTACTACGCGCTGATGAGCGGACGCGCCGTGGTCCAGAAGGATGCGAAGGTTCGGTACATCGACACCACGTCCGTCGCGGGTCTCGAGTTGATGGAGAAGCTGCTGCCCAAGCGTTCGGTCGACTTCTTCTGCCTCAACGACGGCAGCTTTCCGGAGGTCGACCTCGATCTGCGCACGCGCACCGTGACGCAGTTCCTGGACAAGTACTTCCCCATCGTCGCGCCGTGGGAACGCACCCCGAACTAGGCGTCGCTGAACAACTTTCGACGGGCGCTGTCGGCAATGGTCACTCCCGCTGCGTCGAGCCGACGCGCGGTCTCCTCTGCCGACACTGCCTCTCCCACAGTGTCGTACGAGCCCGTCGGTACCACCGAATGGACGACGGTGTCGTCGTAGAGGTGAACCAGGTTGTAGCCCTGGGCTCCGTCGCGACCGCGTAACCCGCCGGCGGGAACATTGAGATCCTGGGTGTAGCACGTGGCCGACGCGACCGAGACGGGAATGCCCGCGAACGTCGCTGTCGTCGAATAGTGCAGATGTCCAGCGAGTATCGATCGCACGTCGCTGCCGCGCAACACGTCTGCCAGGCGCGGCTGATCGATGAGCTCGACCAGAACTGCGAGATCGAGCACGGTCGGTACCGGCGGGTGGTGCATCGCCAGGATCGTGCCGAACTCGGCAGGGGTTGCGAGAGTGTCTGCGAGCCAAGCCAATTGCTCGTCGGCGAGCTCACCGTGATGCTTTCCGGGGACCGTCGTATCCAGGGTGACGATGCGAAGCCCGTCGACGTCGTGCACGCGATCGATGGACTGCCCGCTCGGTTCGGCGTCGAGCAGGGTCCGACGGAACGTCGCGCGGTCGTCGTGATTGCCCATCGCCCAGACGATCTGCGCGCCGAGCTCCTCGGCCACCGGCTCGACCAGAGCGCGAAGCTTCTCGTAGGCACCCGCCTCGCCCTTGTCCGTCAGATCACCGGTGAACACCAACGCATCGGGCCGCACCCCCGAGTTCCGAACATCGGTCATCACCTGTTCGAGCCGCAACTCACTGTCCACGCCGCCGTACAAGCGACCGCCGCCGTCGACGAGATGCGTGTCGCTGATGTGCAACAAGCAGTGATGGGGACGTGGGTACTCGGCCATCCGAGACTTCATCGAACTCTCGCTCACGATCGGACCTACCGTTTCACGATCACCCGGTCGGGCGAACGCCACTGCCACAAGCCAAGCATACGAGCGTTCACTGAGAAAAAGCTGGTCGAATCCGGACGGTGAACACCGTGGAAACTCCTGGCGTGTGGCAGGTTGAGAACATGACGTCTTCCAAGTGGACCTCCCTGCTCGCAGCCGCGGCACTGACCGTGGGCACGATGCTCGGAATCGGGGTGGCTCCGGCCGCTGCGCAGGGCCTGCCGACCGTTGTCCTCGTGCACGGTGCCTTCGCCGACAGCACCAGCTGGGACGGTGTCGCGGCCGACCTACGCGGCCGCGGCTACCCGGTCGTCACCGCGGAGAACTCGCTACGTGGCCCTGCGATCGATGCGGCCTCGGTGACCGACGTCGTCGAGAACATCGACGGGCCCGTGGTGCTGGTCGGCCATTCCTACGGCGGCACGGTGATCAGCAACGTGCATGCGGACAACGTGGAGGCACTGGTCTACGTCGCGGCGTTCATGCCGGTCGAAGGCGAACCCGTCGCCCTCGAACTCGACCCGTTCCGATTCCCCGTGACGGCTCTGGTCCCACCCGTGATCGGGCTGTCGATCGTCGACGATTCGACCAACCTGATCGGCAAGAACGTCGACTCGTACATCACGCCCGCGCTGTTCCGTCCGTTCTTCGCCCCCGACGTCACCGAGGAGCCGGCCGCCCGCATGGCGGCACATCAGAAGACCATCGCCGCCGGTGCCTTGCTCGAACCGAGCGGTGCGCCGTCCTGGGCGCACACCCCGTCGTGGGCGCTGATCCCCCAGCAGGATCAGATCATCCCGACCTCTGCCGAACGGTTCATGGCGCAGCGGGCCGGGGCCCGGGTGACCGAGGTTCCGGGCTCGCACGCGATCCTGGTTTCCAACCCCGCAGCTGTGGCCGACCTTGTGGTACAGGCGGATTCGGGTAGCTGACGCGTCCGAGAGACGAGAACGGGCCCGACCACCTGGACGAGGTGGCCGGGCCCGTGTCCTTCTACTGGATCAGATTCCGATGAGGTCGTGATCGGCGACCTTGTCCGACAGGATGCGCAGGTGCTCGTCGGCCCCACCGAGAGTGTGCTCGATGGCAACGAGCCGACTGGTGTAGTGCCCGACGGGATATTCGGCCGTGACGCCGATTCCGCCGTGCAGCTGAATTGCCTCCTGGCCGATCTTGCGACCGGAACGCGAGATCTGCAGCTTGGCGCGCGAGGCGATGGTCGTGTCGACATTGCCGTCCGCCAACGACATCGTGGCGTAGAGGCTCATGCTGCGGGCCAGCTCGAGTAGCACGTACATGTCCGCCGCACGGAAGGTGAGCGCCTGGAACTTGGCCAGCGGAACCCCGAACTGCTTGCGCTGCTTGAGGTAATCGGTGGTCAGCCGCAGCGCCTCCTCCATTGCTCCCACTGCCTCGGCACACAGTGCGGCCTGTGCGCGCACCTCGGCACCGGTGATCGCAGCGGCTGCGTTCTCGGCCGAACCCAGCGGTTCTGCAGCAACGTCGGAGAATTCGATCTGCGCGGCGCGCTGCCCGTCGTGGGTGGCGTACGACTTGCGGGTCAGCCCGGTCGCGTCGCCGTCGACGACGAACAATCCGGTTCCACCGCCGGGGAGCACGGCACTGACGACGATGACGTTAGCGCTGCCGCCGTGCGGAACCGGGTTCTTGACGCCGCTGATCGACCACGATCCGCCGTCCTCGGTCGCCGTGGTGGCGACCTCGACGTTGGGCCAGCGGCTGCCGGATTCGTTGTGCGCGAACGCCAACATCGACGAGCCCTCGGCCACGGGTGGCAGAAGTCGCTTGCGCTGATCGGCTGAGCCGAGCTCGGAGATGAGCCCGCCGGGCACGAGAACGGCGTCGAGAACGGGCTCCGGCGCGAGCCGTCGTCCGACCTCGGTCATGACCGCCATGATCTCCACGGGACCGGCGTCCATACCGCCGTCGTCCTCGCTGAACGTCAGACCCAGCAGACCGACCTCGGCCAGCTGCTTCCAGACGTCGGTGCTCCACCCCAGCTCACCGGCCACGATCTTGTTGCGCTTCTCGGTGTCGTAGGCGCGCGAGAGAACCTCACGGGTGGTGTCGCGCAGCAGTTTCTGCTCTTCGTTGAGTTCGAAATCCATGTCTTCAGATGCTCCCTTACAGTCCGAGAATCGCCGACGCGATGATGGTGCGCTGAACCTCGTTCGAGCCGCCGTAGATCGAGACCTTGCGATAGTTGAGGTAGTTCGGTACCGACCGCTGTGCCCAACCGTCGCTCTCGATGTCCTCGCCTGCCTCGTAGGGCAAGGAGTCCGGCCCGGCGATGTCCATCAGCAATTCTGTTGTGGTCTGCTGCAATTCGGAACCCCGCAGCTTCAGAATCGACGATGCCGGGTTCGGCTTGCCGTCGTCCGAGCTCGAGACCATCCGCAACTGGGTGAGCTCGAGGGCGAGCAGTTCGTTCTCCACCTCGGCAAGCTTGGCCGCGAACAGTGGATCCTCGAGCAGCGTCCCGGTGCCGACCTTCGTCTGCGCCGCGTGCTTCTTCGCCTGTCCCAGTCGAACTTTGGTGTGTCCGGCGCGGGCGACGCCGGTGCGCTCGTTGCCGAGCAGGAACTTCGCGTAGCTCCAGCCCTGGTTCTCCTCGCCCACGAGATTCTCGGCCGGGACGCGGACGTTGTCGAAGAACACCTCGTTGACCTCGACGCTGCCGTCGACCAGCTTGATGGGACGCATCTCGATGCCGGGGGTGTTCAGATCGATGAGCAGGAACGAAATTCCGGCCTGCTTCTTCGGTGCATCGGGGTTGGTGCGTACCAACGCGAAGATCCAGTCGGCGTACTGGCCGAGAGTGGTCCACGTCTTCTGGCCGTTGACGATGTAGTCGTCACCGTCCCGAATGGCGGTGGTACGCAGCGAGGCGAGATCCGAACCGGCCTCGGGCTCGGAGAACCCCTGACACCACCAGATGTCGAGGTTCGCCGTCTTCGGCAGGAACTTCTCCTTGATCTCCTGCGACCCGAACGTCGCAATGACCGGGCCCACCATCGACGCGTTGAACGCCAGCGGCTCGGGTACCGAGGCCAGCTGCATTTCGTCGAGCCAGATGTGACGCTGGACCGCAGACCAATCGCGGCCACCGAACTCCGCAGGCCAGTGCGGTACTGCCAGTCCGTTCTCGTTCAGGATTCGCATGGTCGTGACCACTTCGTCCTTGCTCAACTCCTGACCCGTCGCGTTCTTCTCGCGAATCTCGGCGGGGATCTTCGTGGTGAAGAACGTCCGCATCTCGTCGCGGAACGCGGCCTCTTCTTCTGTCAGGGCAAGATTCATCGACAATCCTCCGTGCTCGTTCGCTTATCTCGGTATCGACCGTACTCCCTGGTAACTCTGGGATATTCTCCGCTCACTATGACTTTTCTGGCGCTGGTTCGGCACGGTGAAACGAACTGGAATTTGCACGGCCGCCTGCAGGGCTCTTCGGACATCCCTCTCAACGACACCGGACGAGCTCAGGCCCGCGAGGCAGGCTACGAACTGGAGTTCCGTACGTGGGATCACCTGGTCAGTTCGCCGCTGGCGCGGGCCGCGGAAACCGCCGACATCATCGGGACCCATCTGGGCCTGAACCGAACCGCCGAATTCCCGGATCTGGCCGAACGTCACTTCGGTGACGCCGAGGGATTCACCGACTGGGACGCGTACTCGCATTGGCCGGACGGGCGATACCCGGGCCTCGAGCCACGATCGAATCTGATCGTCCGGGGCGTGCGAGCCGTCGACGAGATCGCCTCGCGCTACCCCGACTCCGCGGTGATCGCCGTGGCCCACGGCGGCGTCATTCGAGCCATCTTCGACGCCATCCGTCGACGACACTCCCCCCGAATACTGAACGCCGGTGTGTCCACACTCGAACACGATGGCACCCGATGGACGGTTCGCACCATCAACGGCGTTGCGGTCTGACAGGATTTTCGTTCATGGAGATCGAACGTCGCATCGCCGAACTCGGCTTCGAGCTGCCCGGCGAACCGAGTGCACCACCGGGATTCGAGTTCTCCTTCGACTGGGTTCGCGTGCGCGGCAACCGAGTCTTCGTCTCGGGTCATTCGCCGCTCGCACCGGACGGAACCCTCGCCGGTCCGTTCGGTGCGGTGCCGTCCGAAGTCGACCTCGACGCCGCCACCGACGCCGCGCGTGACACCGCCCTCGCGGTATTGGGCAGCCTCGCCCGTGCCATCGGAGATCTCGATCGAATCAGCGCGTGGCTGACCGTCACCGGCTCGGTCAACGCCGATCACGGCTTCACTCAGACCACCACCGTCGTCAACGGGTTCTCCGATCTGGTGTTGGCGATCTTCGGACCCGAGGTCGGTGCGCATGCGCGGACTGCGCTGGGAGCGGCCGCATTGCCCATGAACAACACCGTCGTCGTGTCAGCGGAACTGGAGATCGACGGGTAGGTTTTTCTCCACTCGTCATTACAGCGAAAGCAGGCCTAGATGGTGCGCAGATCCACTCTGGTTCTGGTCGCGATTCTGATCGGCATACTCGGATTGTCCGGGTGTAGTTCGTCGTCGCAATCCCTCCTGGACCGAGTGCGCGACGACGGTGTACTCGTCGTCGGCACCGAGGGCACGTACAGCCCGTTCAGTTATCAGGGCGGGGACGGCCAACTCACCGGCTACGACATCGACGTCATCAACGCGGTCGGCGACGAACTGGGCGTCCGCGTCGACTTCGTGCAGACCCCCTTCGACTCGATCTTCGCCGGGCTGCAATCGCAACGCTTCGACCTGATCGCGAACCAGGTGTCGATCACCCCCGCCCGGCAGTCGACCTACGACCTGTCCAAGCCCTACACGGTGTCCGAAGGCCAGATTCTCACCGCCGCGAACAACACCACGATCACCTCGACGGCCGATCTGGCCGGCAAGACCACCGCCCAATCGTCGACGAGCAACTGGGCCGAGGTCGCTGCCGACGCGGGCGCGAACGTCGAGGCGGTCGAGGGATTCGTCCAAGCGGTCGCGCTCGTCAAGGACGGCCGGGTGGACGCCACCGTCAACGACTCGCTCGCCATCGCGGAATACCTGCAGCAGACCGGCGACACGGGAGTGCGGGTCTCCGGAAACACGGGCGACACGACGCTGCAGTCCTTCGTGGCCCGCAAGAACAGCGGCCTGATGGACGAGGTCGACGCGGCCATCGACACCCTCCGTGACAACGGCACCATCGCCGAGATCTCGAAGAAGTACTTCGGGAGCGACGTCGCGGCACCGACCGCCGACACCGCGGCACCGGTGAGCGAGGACGCAGGAACCACTGCGCCGTCGAAGATGCAGTTGGTACTCGACAACCTGTGGCCGATGCTCAAGGCGACGGTCACCATGACGATCCCGCTGACCGCCGTCAGTTTCGTTGTGGGACTGGTCATCGCGCTGGCCGTGGCACTCGCCCGGATCTCGTCGATCGAGCCCCTCGCCGCAGTGGCCCGGTTCTACGTCTCGATCATTCGCGGCACTCCCCTACTGCTGCAGCTGTTCATCATCTTCTACGGCCTGCCGCAGTTCGGCATCGTGATCTCGCCGTTTCCGGCGGCGGTCGTGGCGTTCTCGCTCAATGTCGGCGGCTACGCGGCCGAAGTCATTCGCGCTGCGATATTGAGCGTGCCCAAGGGCCAGTGGGAGGCCGCGCAGACGATCGGCATGGGATACCGAACCACGTTGCAGCGCATCGTGCTTCCGCAGGCACTGCGCACCGCTGTGCCGCCGCTGTCGAACACGTTGATCTCGCTGGTCAAGGACACCTCGCTGGCATCGACCATCCTGGTGACCGAACTGCTGCGCGTCGCGCAGCTGGCGGCGGCTCCGACGTTCGACTTCTTCACGCTGTACTCCGTTGCCGCCCTGTACTACTGGGTGATCTGCATTATTCTCTCGTTCTTCCAAGGCAAACTCGAAGTCCGACTCGACAGGTACGTGGCGAAATGACAGACCTGCTGGAAGTATCCGCACTGAAGAAATCGTTCGGACCGATCGAAGTATTGAAGGACGTCTCGTTCACCGTGCCGTCGGGCACCGTCACCGTCATCATCGGGCCGTCCGGCTCCGGCAAGACCACAGTGTTGCGAACGCTCAACGCTCTCGACCGAGCCGATGCCGGCCTGATCCGCATCGGCGACGTGTCGGTCGACTTCGCCGAGCCCGTGGACGCCGCGCGACTGCGCCACTTCCGCGCGCAGAGCGGCATGGTGTTCCAGAGCCACAATCTGTTTCCCCACAAGACCGTGCTGCAGAACATCATCGAAGGACCGGTGATCGTCCAGAAACGGGCCAAAGACGACGCCACTCGCGACGCACACGCGATCCTCGATCAGATCGGTCTCGACGCCAAGTCCGACCAGTACCCGTTCCAGCTTTCCGGCGGCCAACAGCAACGCGTCGGAATCGCCCGGGCCCTCGCCCTGCGCCCCAAACTGATGCTGTTCGACGAGCCGACCTCCGCGCTCGATCCCGAACTGGTCGGCGAAGTACTGGGTGTCATCAAAGGCCTCGCCGCCGAAGGCTGGACGATGGTGATCGTCACCCACGAGATCCGCTTCGCCCAGCAGGTGGCCGATCAGGTGTTGTTCCTCGAGAACGGCGTCGTCGTCGAACGCGGGACACCCGAGCAGGTTCTCGCGAACCCGACCGAGCCCCGTACTCGACAGTTCCTACAGCGAATCTTGGCCTAGAGGGGCTGCGCCCGATCGTGATTGGAGCCTGCGCAACGAATCCATCGAGGCATGTGAGTGGAGCCTGCGGAACGAATCCATCGAGGCATGTGAGTGGAGCCTGCGGAACGAATCCGTTGAGGCAGGTGAGTGGAACTTCGTAGCAGGGGTCGAGTTTCCACTCACATGCGGCGACGACGCTCTAGAGGTGCGGTAGCACCTTGTCCAGGGTGATCGGCAGGTCGCGGACTCGGATGCCGGTGGCGTTGTAGACCGCATTGCCGATGGCTGCCGACGAGCCCACCGCACCGATCTCACCGATTCCCTTACCGCCCATCGGTGCGAGCTCGGTGTCGACCTCCTCGATCCACACGGCCTCGAGATCGGTGACGTCCGCACAGGCCGGGATGTGGTACTCGGCGAGGTCGTGGTTGGCGAAGCCGCCGAATTCGTGATCGACGACGCCGCTCTCCATCAACGCCATCCCGAGTCCGAACGTCATGCCGCCGATGAGCTGCGACCGGGCCAGCCGTGGATTCATCACCTTGCCGATGCCGAACACACCCAGCATCCGGCGCACTCGTACTTCGCCGGTGTCGACGTCGACTGCCACCTCGGCGAACTGGGCACCGAACGCCATGCGCGCCAACTCTTTCTGGGCTTCGACGTCGTCGGTTGTATCGGCCTCGGCGGAGTTACCCGGCTGCAACGGTCCCTGGTCCCGCAACGCGTTACAGACCTTGGTGACCGCCCAACCCCAGGAGGAGGTGCCCGAGGATCCACCGGCACCGGGGGCCTTGGGCAGAGCGCTGTCGCCCAATTGCAGCGTGACGGCATCCGCATCGACCTCGAGCGCATCGGCGGCAATCTGTCGCAGCACGGTCCGCGCACCGGTTCCGATGTCGGATGCAGCGACGGACACCGTGATCGTGCCGTCCTGCTCGACACGCGCCGCCGCGGTACTCGGCGAGATCAGCACCGGGTAGCTCGCTGTCGCGACGCCCATTCCGAGCAAGACATTGCCTTCTCGGCGTCGGCCCGGCGTGGAGTCTCGACGATCCCAGCCGAATTTCTCGGCACCCTCGCGCAGGCACTGCACCACACTGCGGGAGCTGAACGGATTCCCACTCGCGGGATCGACGTCGGGTTCGTTGCGGATCCGGAGCTCGATCGGATCGATTCCGGTGGCCGTTGCCAATTCGTCGATCGCCGTCTCGACGGCAAACATGCCGGGTGCCTCACCCGGGGCTCGCATCCAGCGCGGGGTGCCGACATCCAGCGACGCGAGCCGATGCGTTGTGGCGCGGTTGGGCGAGGCATATATGTGCCGGGTCGATTCCGACGTCTGCTCACAGAACTCGAAGATCGTGCTCGTCTGTTGGAAGGAATCGTGAGCAATGGCCTGCAGCCTGCCACTCGAATCCGCACCGAGGCGAACGTGATTGAGGGTCGGGGTGCGGTATCCGACGACATCGAACAGGGCCTGCCTCGGTAGAACCAGCTTGACGGTCTTGCCGGTTGCTCGCGCCGCCATCGCAGCGAGAACTGCGTTGGGCCGAGTACTGCCCTTCGCTCCGAAGCCTCCGCCGACGTTCTCGGCAATCACGCGAACATTCGCGGGTTCCAGTCCGAACGCCGTGGCGAGATCGCCCTGAACTTCCGACGGTGCCTGCGTCGAATCCCAGACCGTGAGTACACCATCGGACCATTGGGCCGTGGTGGCATGCGGTTCCATCGGACTGTTGTGCATCGGAGCCGTCGAGTACCAGTTGTCGACGACGTGCTCGGCCGTCGTCAATGCAGCGTCCGGATCACCCACCGTGACGTCGGTGGGGAACCCCGCGTTGACGGACTCGGGCGCGTACAGCGAGCTGTGATCGGCGCTCAGGGTGTTGTCGGGTGAGCGAACGTCGGCGTAACGCACCTGTACTCGGGCAGCAGCCGCGCGGGCATCCTGGAGGGTGTCGGCCAGAACGACGGCCACGATCTGGCCGCGGTAAGCAACGGCATTCGATTGCAGCACATGCAATTCCGCATCTTCCACGTCGCCCAGCTTCTCGGCGTTGCCGTGCCACAGGAGCGCGTGCACCGACGGGTCCCCGTCAGCGAGTTCGACGTTCTCGACCGTCCCGACGGGAACCGTCGCGGGCACGTACCAGGCGTACACCTGGCCGGCGATCGGCGGCTGCTCGGCGGCGTAGCGCGCTCGGCCGGTGACCTTGTCGACGGACTCGGTGCGCTGAATCGACTGGCCGATCGATGCCGTCATGACCGATCTCCCAATTCTTCGTGTGTGCCCAGCTCAGCCAATTCCACCAAAGTGCGCGTCACCAGGTTCGTGACCAGAGGAACTTTGAAAGCGTTGTCTCGCAACGGCTCTGCTGCGTGCAGCTCCTCGGTGATCGCAGCCCGGAACGACGCCTCGTCGGGAGCGGTTCCGAGCAATGCATGTTCGGCGGTTCGGGCCCGCCACGGTCGGTGCGCGACGCCGCCCAGCGCGATCGCCACCCCACGTACGATTCCGTCCTCGACGTCGAGCACAGCACCGATGGACGCGACCGCGAACGCGTACGACTGCCTGTCCCGTACCTTGCGATACGTCGAGACAGTGCCGCCGGCAGCCTTCGGAATTTCGATGGCTGTGACGATCTCGTCTCGGGCGACAGTGTTGTCTCGCGTCGGATCATCGCCGGGCAATCGGTAGAACTCGTCCATCTCGAGTTTCCGTTCACCGTCGACTCCGCGCACGACGATGCGCGCGTCGAGAGCCGACAGCGCGACGGCCATGTCGGACGGATGCGTCGCCACGCACGACGACGAGGCTCCGAGGATGGCGAGGTTTCGATGCTCGCCATTACGTGCCGGACAGCCCGAACCGGGTTCGCGCTTGTTGCACGGCTTGGATGCGTCCATGAAGTAGACGCATCGGGTGCGCTGGAAAAGGTTTCCACCGGTGGTGGCCATGTTGCGTAGCTGGCCCGAGGCCCCGGACAGCACTGCCCGCGAGAGCACCGGATACCGCTGGCGGACAACCGGATGCACCGCGAGATCACTGTTGGACACCCCGGATCCGATCCGCAACGCTCCGTCGTCGGCGACGTCGATGTCGTGCAGCGGCAATCGCGTGACATCGATCAACGCCGATGGTGCGGCCACACCCAGCTTCATCAGATCGACCAGATTGGTGCCGCCACCGAGCAACATCGCGTTCTCGTCCCCCGCCAGGCGTTCGAGAGCGTCGTCGACCGCAGTGGCGGTTCGGTACTCGAATGTTTTCATGACGCGTCCTGCACTGCGGGAACGATGTTCGCGTACGCACCGCAGCGACACAGGTTGCCGCTCATGCGCTCGCGCACTTCGCCGGAGTCGAGTTCGACGTCGGTGGCCTCCAGGTCCTCGGTGACCGCACTGGGCCAACCCTGTTTCGCCTCCTCGATCACCGCGACCGCCGAGCAGATCTGCCCGGACGTGCAGTACCCGCACTGGAAGGCGTCACGGTCGACGAAAGCTTGCTGCACGGGATGTAGCGTGTCGCCGTCGGCGAGGCCCTCGACCGTGGTGATCTCGCGCCCGCCCTGCGCGACGGCGAACGTGAGACAACTGTTGATTCGGCGGCCATCGACCAGGACGGTGCACGCACCACACTGACCGTGGTCACAGCCCTTCTTGGCCCCGACTAGATCGAGGTTCTCGCGAAGTGCGTCGAGCAGAGTGGATCGAGTGTCGCAGTCGATCTCGCGATCGGTTCCGTTGACACGCAGAGTGACGTTGGTCATGCCCGAGCGGATACCCGGGGTCCGGGCCACCAAACGCTCGAGCCGGCGGGTCGTGTGCGGAACTTCGTAGTGGACTACGAAGTTCCGCGCACGTGGTGCTAGCGCTTGCCCTTGAACTTTCCGCCGCCGCGCGGACTGCCACTACGTCCGGGAGGACCGGAGTCGGGCTGCAGCTGAATCAACACGCCGCTGATGCGGGTGCGGCGCAGCGCCTCGACCGTCTCGTCGGCGAGGTCGGCAGGCAACTCGACCAGCGAATGGTCGGGACGAATGCTGATGTGCCCGAAGTCGCTTCGACGCAGACCGCCTTCGTTGGCGATGGCACCGACGATGGCACCGGGAGCGACGTGATGACGCTTACCGACGCTGATGCGGTACGTCGCCATTTCCTGGCCGGTCTTGCGGTGGTGCGAGCTGGCCGCATCCTCGTCGAACGTCCGCGGTGGCCGCGGCTCCCGAGGCTCGCGGGGTGCCCGCGGCGGGGCAGGCGGCTCGGGCTTGAGCAGGAAGGCTTCGCCGTCGCGCGACTGGATGGCCAGAGCTGCTGCGATATCGACCAGCGGCACGTCGTGCTCGCGCTCGTAGTCCTCGATGAGCCGGCGGAACAGCGCCAGATTCTCGTTGCCGAGGCTCTCGGTGATGGAGTCCTTGAACTTCGTGACGCGCTGCGCATTGACGTCGTCGACGCTGGGGAGCTGCATCTCGGTGATGGGCTGACGCGTCGCGCGCTCGATGGCCTTGAGCAGGTGACGCTCCCGGGGCGCGACGAACAGCAGAGCCTGACCGGCGCGACCCGCGCGGCCGGTACGGCCGATGCGGTGTACGTAGGACTCGGTGTCGTGCGGGATGTCGTAGTTGATGACGTGCGAGATGCGGTCGACGTCGAGACCACGAGCCGCAACGTCGGTGGCCACCAGAATGTCGATCTGGCCATTTTTGAGCTGGCCGATGGTGCGTTCGCGCTGTGCCTGCACGATGTCGCCGTTGATCGCGGCGGCGGAGAATCCCCGTGCGCGCAACTTCTCGGCGAGCTCTTCGGTGGCCTGCTTGGTGCGCACGAACATGATCATGGCCTCGAACTCTTCGACCTCGAAGATTCGAGTGAGCGCCTCGAGCTTGCGCTGATGGGCCACCTGGACGTAGCGCTGCGTGATGTTCGGTGCCGTCGACGTCTTGGTCTTGACGGTGATCTCCACCGGGTCGTGCAGGTACTGCTTGGAGATCTTGCGAATCGCGGCCGGCATCGTGGCCGAGAACAACGCGACCTGCTTGTATTCGGGAGTGTCGGAGAGGATGCGCTCGACGTCCTCCTGGAACCCCATCTTGAGCATCTCGTCGGCCTCGTCGAGCACGAGGTATTCGAGCCCGGAGAGGTCGAGTGTGCCCTTCTCGAGGTGGTCGATCACACGGCCCGGGGTTCCGACGATGATCTGGGCACCCTTGCGCAGGCCGGACAACTGGATCCCGTACGCCTGACCGCCGTAGATGGGCAGAATGTGCAGACCCGGAATGTGGGTGGCGTACTTCCCGAACGCCTCGGCCACCTGCAACGCGAGCTCGCGGGTCGGTGCCAGCACCAAGGCCTGCGGCGTCCGACGCGAGACATCGAGACGAGACAGGATCGGCACCGCGAACGCGGCGGTCTTACCCGTTCCGGTCTGCGCGAGGCCGACGACGTCGTTCCCCGCCATCAACGGCGGGATGGTGGCCGCCTGGATGGGCGACGGGCTCTCGTATCCGACGTCGCGCAGGGCCTTCAGGACCCGCTCGTCTATTCCGAGATCGGCAAAAGTGATGTCGTCATCCGCTGTCGAAGAAGACTCACCTGCGTGGACGGGAGGGGACGAACTCGTCTCGTCAGACGTCACGGCGGCATCCTGATCAGATTCTGAAGTGCTCATATACACCCGAGTTTAGTACCTGCCCGGCCCCCGCGACTCCTTCTGCGCTGATCAGGTGACGAAAACAGCGGTGATGGGGGCACGCACACGCGGCCCTGCGAGGGCGACCCGACGGAGACACACGACCGGACACCGTTATGTTGTACCCCGAGTCACACTCACCTCCCCCGAAAAACGACCGAAAATTCACAAAGCGGACAACCTCGGTGGTGCGTTACGGACTCGGGTGTGATGAAATGCACAACTACCACGCTATTTATCCGTAAGGGGTCCAGCAGTGCGCGAATATTCTGTGCCGGCGTCATTCACCATTCCCGACGACGCATCCATGGCCGACACCGTCTTCCGGTACCAGAAGGAATCACCGAACTTCGTCCCGTTCCAGCGCCTGGTGAACGGCACCTGGACCGACGTCACCGCGGGTCAGTTCGCCAAAGAGGTCACCGCCGTGGCCAAGGGCCTGATCGCGTCGGGCGTCGAACTCGGCGACCGCGTCGCGATCCTCAGCGCGACCCGCTACGAGTGGGTCGTCCTCGACTACGCCATCTGGACCGCCGGCGGGTGCACCGTCGCGATCTACGAGACCTCGTCGCCCGATCAGGCGCAGTGGATCCTCGAGGACTCCGCGACCAAGCTGCTGATCGTCGAGACCGCGTCTCACGTCTCGAACCTGAAGGACGTCACCGACGGGGCCGCCGACCTGCGTGAGGTACTGCAGATCGACGCCGGAGCCATCGACGAGCTGACCACGCGCGGCGCAGGAGTCAGCGACGAGGACGTCCATACCCGTCGACACCAGGTCACTGCCGCCTCCCCCGCGACCCTGATCTACACCTCGGGCACCACCGGCCGCCCCAAGGGTGTGCAGCTGACACACGCGAACTTCTACGCCGAGGTCCAGGCCACCCAGATCGCGCTGCACGACTCCATGCGCGAGGGCAACCGCACCTTGATGTTCCTGCCGATGGCGCACGTGTTCGCCCGCGCGGTGTCGTTCGGCTCGTTCGAGTCCAAGGTGACCGTCGGTCACACCTCGGACGTATCGACCCTGGTGGATCAGTTCGCCGTCTTCAAGCCGAACTTCATTCTGTCGGTGCCGCGCGTGTTCGAGAAGGTCTACAACTCGGCCAAGCAGAAGGCACACGACGGCGGCAAGGGCAGCATCTTCGACAAGGCCGCCGCGACGGCCATCGAGTGGAGCGAGGCCCAGGAGAAGGGCGGCGCGGGCCTGGTCCTCAACCTCAAGCACACCGTCTTCGACAAGCTCGTCTACTCCAAGTTGCGGGCTGCGCTCGGCGGCAACTGCGATCGTGCGGTCTCGGGCGGCGGCCCCCTCGGCGCTCGCCTCGGCCACTTCTTCCGCGGCGCAGGGGTACCGGTCTACGAGGGCTACGGACTGACCGAGACCAGCGCGGCCGTCACCGTCAACACCACCAAGGAACAGCGCGTCGGCACCGTCGGCAAGCCCATCGACGGTCACGCGGTCAAGGTCGCCGAGGACGGCGAACTGCTGCTCAAGGGCCCGGTGGTGTTCAGCGGCTACTGGCACAACGAGAAGGCCACCGCCGAAGCGATCGTCGACGGCTGGTTCCACACCGGCGACCTCGGCTCGATCGACCAGGAGGGCTTCGTCTCGATCACCGGCCGCAAGAAGGAAATCATCGTCACCGCAGGCGGCAAGAACGTCGCCCCCGCAGTGCTCGAGGACGCGCTGCGCGCCAACGCGATCATCAGCCAGTGCCTCGTCGTCGGTGACGCCAAGCCGTTCATCGGTGCGCTCATCACCCTCGACCCCGAAGCAATGCCGGGCTGGCTCGAACGCCACAACCTCGCTGCCGACATCCCGTTCTCGGAGCTGTCGAAGAACGCCGACCTCGTCGCCGAAATCGACAAGGCCGTGGCCGAGGCCAACAAGAAGGTCTCCAACCCCGAGCAGATCAAGAAGTACACGATCCTCGAGAACGACTTCACCGTCGAGACCGGCGAGCTGACTCCGACGATGAAGCTCAAGCGCAACATCATCCACACCGAACGTGGCAGCGACATCGAGGCCATCTACTCGTAGATCACCCAGCACGAGTGCCGAAGGGCCCGACGCGAGCAGGCGGATTCTAGGGGTCCTCGCAACACCTGATGGTCAGATGCCTGTCAGTAGATCACGTAAACGCTCGGCTGGAGTTTTCCAGCCGAGCGTTTTGCGTGGACGGGAGTTGAGGCGGTGGGCAACGTTCTCGAGGTCGGTGGCGCTGTACACGGACAGGTCCGTGCCTTTGGGGAAGTACTGGCGTAGCATGCCGTTGGTGTTCTCGTTCGATCCGCGTTGCCATGGTGAGTGTGGATCGCAGAAGTACACCGGCACCCCGGTGGCGACGCTGAACTGCTTGTGCGCTGCCATCTCGCACCCTTGGTCCCACGTCAGTGAACCGCGCAAATGCGTTGGGAGAGAACCGATCAGAGGAACCAGAACGTCCCGGACCTCCTCTGCAGTGTGCCCGCCGGGGAGGTGACCGAGAAGCAGGTACCGGGTAGAACGCTCGACCAATGTCACGATCGCCGACTCCGATCGAGTACCGACGATCAGATCACCCTCCCAGTGCCCGGGCACGGAGCGGTCGGCGACCTCCGCCGGCCGCTCGGAGATCATCACCATCGCATCGACGAATCGTGAGGTGCGCTGCTCGGGTGAGCGGTGCTGTACGCGGCGAGTACGTCCGGTGCGCAATGCGGCAGCAACTTCTCGGCGTAGTCCGCCGCGCGACTGTACGTAGATGGCCTGGTAGATCGTTTCGGTGCTCACACGCATCGCCTTGTCATCGGGGAAGTCGACAACTAGAGCGTGGCAGATTTGCTCGGGCGACCACTGCAGGGCGAGTTTGCCGGCGACGTAGAACCGGAGCGAACCCTGTGCCGCCAGCTTCGCCGGTTTCGGCCGGGCACGCGAGATAGCCCACAGCCGATGTGCCCGGTGCGGGTGGTACTCGTCGGCGATGCCGTAGGTGTCGATCTCGCGTTTGACGGTCGAGGCCGCCCGGCCGAGGCTGCGTCCGATCTCACGCAGCGAACACCCGGCTCGACGCAGGTCGGCGATCTGTTCACGGTCGGTCACCGTCAGATACCGAGGGTGCAGTGTGGACTCGATGCGGGCCAGCGACGGCCTCTGAGCAGCGGTGACGAACGTTGTCATACCGGTTTTGTAGTCGATACGTCGACCATCCGGGTGCAGGCGCGCACCACCGATCTTGCGGATGCCCCCGTCCCAGTCCTGCGCGGTCCGGAGGTGGACCCCGACCTCCCGAGCAGCCTCGCGCCGCGAGATTCCCGACGAGCGAAGTTCCTCGTATCGTCCCCGACCCGAATGCTCGGCCCGGCCGCTCTTTCCGCGCCCTTGCACACCCGCCTGACGAACCCACCCGAAGGCAGTGTTCCGGTTCACCCCGACACAGCGTGCGGCCGCGCTGACATTCCCGTCCTCACGGTCCAACGCCTCGAAAAACCGCACCTTCAACCCAGCACATGCCACGATCCCCGCAACTCCCTCAAATCGAGGGTGTTGCGGGGATCGTTAGAACCCGCCGCAATCGCGTCGGGCCCTTCGTCGTACAGCATGTGATCGTCAGTGCATGTGGTCGTCAGTGCATGTGGTCGTCAGTGCATGTGGTCGTCGAGGAATTCGGCGACCACCGTGGTCACGGCCTGGTGAATCTTTTCGTGCAGCAGATCGTGTCCGCCGTCCTCGAACTCGCGCAGGCTCGCCTGCGGAACGCGTCCGATCCATTCACGCACGGCATCGACCGGTGCCAGACGATCGTCGACGCCGTGGACGGCCAGCAACGGGATGACGTTGTCGGACAGGTCGTCGACAGAACCGGTCACGGACTTGGGCGTGCCGCACAGGATTGCGCATCGGACGGCCTCGGGATGCGCACCCAGCGCTGCGATGGCCGTCGCGGCACCGAGCGAGTGGCCCATCAGGGCGAACGACAGTTCGGGGTGCTCGGCCTCGGCGATGTCGATCAACTGCAGCGCGTTCTGTGCGAGACCGGGGATCTGCGCTGCGTCGGTCAGTTCACCCTCGGTCAGGCCGTGCCCCACGTGATCGACCGCCCACACGTCCACCCCACGCTCGTTCAGCAGCCGCGCGAAGCGGTGGTAGTGGGCGCTGTTCTGGCCGAGACCGTGCAGGAAAACGAGACCGAATCGAGCGTCGGCGACGGTCCAGGTTCGATAGTGGACAGCACCGGTGGCTCCGTCGAAAAAAGGCATTGAATCATTTTGCCTGTTCCCGCCGGCTTCCGCGCGCAACGTGACCGGTGCCGCTGTCGTGGGTCGCTAGGGTGGACGCTTGTGTTCCTCCTCGGCGATCAGGTCGTCTACAGCGCCAGCGACCTCGCCGCGGCGGCGTCCTGCGAATTCGGCCTGCTCCGACGACTGGACGCTGTATCCGGCCTGATCCCCCGGCAGAGCGTCGCAGCCGATCCGATGCTCGACCGCACGTCCACGCTCGGATTCGAGCACGAACGACGCCAACTCGAGGCGTTCGAGCAGCGCTTTCCCGGTGGCGTCCTGACCATGGACCGACCGGGCCGTACCGCACAGGAACTGGCGGACGCGGCGTGGGCGACCTTCACCGCCCTGACCTCACGCACGCCGGTGCTCTATCAGGCCACCTTCTTCGACGGACGATTTCTCGGTTTCTGCGACTTCCTGGTTGCCGACGGTTCTCGTTACACCGTCTACGACACGAAACTGTCGAGACATGCAAAGGTGCCGGCGCTGCTGCAGTTGGCCGCGTACGCCGACGCCCTGCAGGCCGGGGGTATCACTCCGAGCGAGCAGGTCCATCTGATGCTCGGCGACGGCAGCGACTCCGCGCACGCACTGGCCGACATTCTTCCGGTCTACCGGCAGTCGCGAGCACACCTGCAGCACATTCTCGACGAGCATCACGCCGAGGGCACCGTCGTCGAGTGGTTCGATCCGCGGTATTCGGGATGCGGGCAATGCGATGCCTGCACCGCCGAGGTGGAGCAGCATCGCGATCTGGTGCTCGTCGCCGGCATGCGCGGCAGCACCAGGGACCGCCTACTGGACGCAGGTATTTCATCGATCGACGAGCTCGCCGAGTCGAGTACCCCGGTGGACGGCATGTCCTCCCGGACACTGGAGAACCTGCGGTCGCAGGCGGCCTTGCAGGTACGCCAAGAGCGCAGCGGGGCAGTCGAATTCGAGATCTTCGACGCCGAGGCACTGGGGGTGATTCCCGAGCCCGACGACGGGGACATCTTCTTCGACTTCGAGGGAGATCCGCTGTACGCGGAGTCCGGTTCGTCCGACTGGGGTCTCGAGTACCTGTTCGGCGTCTACACCGCGGACGGCGACTTCCTGCCGTTCTGGGCTCACGACCGTGCGCAGGAACGTCGTGCGCTCATCGACTTCCTCGACTATGTCGCCGCCCGCCGAGCCGAGTATCCGAAGATGCACGTGTATCACTATGCGCCGTACGAGAAGACGGCTCTGCTGCGGCTGGCCGGCCGGTACGGAGTGGGCGAGGACGCCGTCGACGATCTGCTGCGGGAGAACGTTCTCGTGGATCTCTACCCCGTCGTACGGTCGGCTGTTCGGATCGGTGCCCGCTCGTACAGCATCAAGAAACTCGAACCGCTGTACATGCCCGCGGCCCGTGACGGAGACGTCACCGACGCGGCGGCGTCGATCGTCGAATACGCGCACTGGTGCGAACTGCGCGATCGAGGCAAGGACGCCGAGGCGGCAATTCTGCTCGCCGACATTGCCGAGTACAACCGCACCGACTGCGAATCGACACTGCGACTGCGTGATTGGCTGCTCGATCGGGCATCGGACGCCGGGGTGGCACCGCGGTCCCCGCAGCAGCTGGACCTCGAGGACGTCGTCGACCGCACCGCGACCCCACTCGAACTCGAACTGGCCGAGCACGCCGGACTGCCGTGGGATCGCACGCCGACGCAGCACGCGCTCGGATTGTTCGCCGGTGCCATCGGATATCACCGACGAGAGAACAAGCCGTTCTGGTGGGGCCACTACGACCGCCTGACCCATCCGCTCGACGAATGGGCCGACGCCGCGGACGTATTGAAGGTCGAGCGCGCCGAGCTGGTGCACGACTGGATGAAAACTGCACCCGGACAACGGGTGCTGCGTCGTCAGGTCAAACTGGTCGGGCACCTGAGCAACGGCGTGCTGTCCGGCTCGAAGGTGAAGCTGCTGTACGAGAACCCGGCGCCGGAGGGGTTGACGAAGCAGCAACCGACGCATCGGGCCACCACATCGGTCGAGATCGTGCAGACCGGGTACGAGGGAACCCTGGATGTGGTTGTCGTACAGGAGAATCTACGCAAGGGCGTGGAGGAGTACACCGATTTCCCGGTTGCCACCGCGCCCGAGCCGCCCCCGAACACCAAGCATCTCGAGCAGGCGATCGTCTCCGTCGCGACCGAGGTTCTCGGCGGGTTGCCGGAACTACCGCGTACGGCCGTCGCCGATCTGCTGACGCGCTCGACGCCTCGAACCCGTTCCGGTGCCGGCCTTCCCGTGGTCCACGACAACGACTACGCACATGCGATCACGGCCACGCTGCTCGATCTCGACAATTCGTACGTGGCGGTGCAGGGCCCGCCCGGCACCGGGAAGACCTACACGGCGGCGCGCGTCATCGAACACCTGGTGAACACACATCATTGGCGGATCGGAGTGGTCGGCCAGTCGCATCACGTGGTGAACAACCTGCTCGACACCATCGTCGGGGCCGGGGTCGACGCCTCGAAAGTCGGCAAGAAGGCCCCGACCGCGCACACCGTCGTGGACATCGCCGGATACTCGCACTTCGTCACCGAGGCCGACGAGGGCTGCGTCATCGGCGGCACCGCTTGGGACTTCTCCAACCCCGGCCGAATTCCACCCGGCTCCCTCGATCTACTCGTCGTCGACGAGGCCGGTCAGTTCTCCCTCGCCAACACCATCGCCGTCTCGGTATCGGCGCCCAATCTGCTGCTTCTCGGCGACCCGGCGCAGCTCCCCCAGGTCAGTCAGGGCACCCACCCCGAGCCCGTCGACGAATCGGCCCTCGGATGGCTGACGACCGGGCACGCCACCCTGCCCGCCGACCGCGGCTACTTCCTGGCGACGACGTGGCGGATGCATCCGGATCTGTGCGCGCCGGTGTCGACGCTGTCCTACGAGGGCAAGCTCGAATCGAACAAGGATGTGACACAGTCACGTTCGCTGTCGGGTCTGGAACCGGGCCTGCACGTCGTCCTTCTGGACCACCACGGCAATTCCACCGACTCGATCGAGGAAGCCGACGAGATCGTCACGCGGGTCCGGTCGTTGCTCGGTCGGCCGTGGGTGGACCCCGCACACGGCAGCGACCCGCGACCGATGCAGCAGTCCGACTTTCTGGTGGTCGCGGCCTACAACGCGCAGGTCGCCGTCATCGTCGAGCAACTCGCAGCCGCCGGGCTCGACGAGGTGTCGGTGGGGACCGTCGACAAATTCCAGGGCCGTCAGGCACCGGTGGTCCTCATCTCCATGGCAGCGTCGGCCATCGAGGACGTGCCCCGCGGAATGGGATTCCTGTTGTCGCGCAACAGACTCAACGTCGCCATCTCCCGCGGTCAGTGGGCCGCGATCCTGGTGCGCTCGCGCGCGCTGACCCATTATCTGCCGTCGACCCCGGACGGACTCGTCACGCTCGGCACGTTCATGCGGCTGTGCGAGAACGCACGTCAGCCGAACGCCATACCCTCGCCGCGGTAGGTGGGAACGGCGTCGACCGATCCGTCGGAATGCACCAGGGTCAGGGTGTCGAACCGCTCGCACAACTCCCCGGCCTTGGCGTGGCGGAACCAGATTCGATCGCCGATGCGCACCTCCTCGGCCCCGCTCACCGGGGTCTGCACCTCCCCCGCGCCCTCGTTGCGCAGCAGTTTCAGGCCCGACGCGACAACGCCCGCTGCCCTCCTGGACCAGCCCACCGGTCGGGGTGATCGCGACCAGGACGCCGGGCCCGACGCGATGTAGCCGCCGCCGAACGCGGTGGCGATCCGCGGAGTCGGCTTGCGCACCACCGGCAGTGCGAAGAACAGCGAGGGTTCGGCCGAGAACGCGCGATACCGATCGAACAGGGTCGGCGCGAACAGACCCGAACCCGCGGTGACCTCGGTGACGGCCGGATCCGCAGCAGAGAAATCGATCGACCCGGTACCACCGCTGTTGACGATCTCGAGCGGCCCGATCGCCGCGGTCACGGCGTCCACCACTGCTGTTCTCCGCGCACCGATCTCACGAGACGACAGCGACTTCATCAGCTCGACAGCGACGTTGGCGTCGGGAACACCGGCGATCTGTGCCTCGTAGAACATCAACCCCACCACCCGGAACCCCCGCGAACGAGCCTGACGGGCGAACTGCGCCACCTGCTCCGGATCCCGAAGCGGAGAGCGCCTGACCCCGATGTGCAGCGGCCCCACCCGCAACGATGCGTCCACGTCGATACAGACGCGGGGCTTGAGTAGGTCGCTCCGCGCGGCGTCTCGGACGAGGTCCAGTTGCGCGACGTCGTCGACCATCAACGTGATGCGTCCCGACAGCACGCGGTCGTTGACCACCTCGGCGAGCGCTGTTCGATCGACCGTCGGATACCCCATCAGAATGTCGTCGACGCCGGACTGCGCCAACCAGATCGCTTCGCGCAGCGAATAGGCCAGCACTCCGGATACACCCTGCGCCGCGAGGACCCGATTCAACACGGCTCGGCACCGCACCGACTTGCTGGCGATCCTGATCGGTACACCGTTCGCGCGTGCGCGCAGTGCTGCAGCATTGGCATCGAGAGCTGTCAGATCGACTGCTGCCGAAGGAGATTCGAGACCCTCGGTGGCTGCGGCAATGCGGGACAGCGGGGTCGTAGCGGTGGTGGTGTCACCGGCGATCGAACTCATTCGGCACATTCCTTCGTCGTCGTTGCCGGGCCGACACAGTCAAACACTCCGCAGCCGAGAAGTCCCGTCGAGCGGTTTTCCACTCAGCGATCTTCTGCCTTCGCGGCGATCAACCCGGACAGGTCGTCGATCTGGGCCAACACTTCGAGATCGTCGCCGTCGACCAACCACCGCAGCACCAAACCGTCGAGAGTCGCCATCCCGAAGCGGGCGATCGACTCCACTGGTTCGAGCCACCGCGTGCCGGTGTGGTCGGAACAATTCTCGAAGAACAGCTGCGCCTCGGAATCCCGGATTCGATACTGCCCGCTGGCGATCTCGGCGGCCGTGGCCGAACCCAGTGCGCGATGCCGCAACAGATACGTCTTGATCTCGTACGCCAACAGCTGCCGACCGTGCGATTTCTCGATCAGCAGCCACACCGCGCTCAGCCCGCTGTGCACCAGCTCGCGCAGCCCCCGAACACCGGGTAGTTCGTGTGTTCCGACCGCGCTGTCCAACGCGGCGTGCAGTATCTCGGTGACGTCGACGATGAGGTGCTCGCCCATCGCGATCACCAGATCCTGCTTGGTCTCGAAGTGGTATTGCACGATGCCTTTGGTGACGTCGGCATATTCCGACAGCGCCCGAACGGTGAGCGACTCGATACCGACCCGCTCGGCGACGTCGATTGCCGACTGCACCAGTTGTGCGCGGCGCACGTCGGCGGGCAGCCTCGATTGCATGACCCGATACTAGGTCGCGGTCGACATCTGTGCCTTGGATTGCCCCAGGGGAGCGCGCTGCGAGATAGTGTTTCGATGATCGAGCGGTCGTGGCAGAACTGGGCGGGCAATCAACATGCATTCCCGGCGCGTCGAGCCGAGCCCTCGTCGGTCGAGGAGCTGCGTGCGATTCTGCGCGATGCCGCCGAACGCTCTCTGCCGGTGCGCTGCGTCGGGGCAGGGCATTCCTTCACTCCCATTGCCGTCACCGACGGTATCCAGATCGTCTTGGACGCGCTGAGCGGTATCGAATCCGTCGAACGCGACGACGGATCTGCTCAGGTGACGGTGCTGGCCGGCACTCGACTCCGGGAGTTGTCGGCGCGGTTGTGGGAGCTCGGGCTGGCGATGACCAATCTGGGCGACATCGACGAGCAGTCCGTCGCCGGGGCCATCTCGACGGGCACTCACGGAACCGGTGCCGGATTCGGCGGCATCGCCACCCAGGTGCACGCGCTGGAGCTGGTGACCGCAGACGGACAGTCGGTGCAGTGCTCCCGAGACGAGAACACAGAAATGTTCGACGCGGCCCGCATCGGTCTCGGCGCTCTCGGCGTCATCACGCGTGTGACGTTGAACTGCGTCGCGGCGTTCGCGCTGCAGGCCGTCGAGACGCCGTCGACGCTGACGGCGACGCTGCGTGATCTCGATGCCACCGTCGCCGGCGTCGACCATTTCGAGTTCTATTGGTTTCCGCACACCGATCGTGTGCTCACCAAACGCAACACCCGCCTGCCCGGTGACACCGATCTGCGTCCGCTGGGCAAGGTGCGCTCGTATCTCGACGACGAACTGCTGTCCAACACGGTCTTCGAGGGCCTCAACCGACTGGTGACGCGAGTGCCTGCGTTGATTCCCAGGGTGAACGCGGTCTCGGCCCGAGCGCTGTCGGCTCGCGAGTACACCGACCGCTCGTACCGGGTGTTCGCGTCGTCGCGGACGGTCAAGTTCGTCGAGATGGAATACGCCGTGCCCGTCTCCGAGATCGCCTGGGTGCTCCGCGAAGTGGATCGCTGGCTCGAGCAGTCTTCGATATCCATCGCGTTCCCCGTCGAAGTACGATTTGCCGCCGCCGACGACATCTGGCTCTCCACGGCATCAGGACGTGCGACGGCGTACATCGCCGTGCACCAGTACCACCGGCGTGATCACCGCGAGTACTTCGACGCTGTCGAAGCCATCTGCCGCAGCGTCGGGGGTCGGCCGCACTGGGGCAAACTGCACTCTCTCGGCAGCGCCGAGCTGCGTGATTCCTACGAGCACTTCGACGATTTCCTGCGCATCCGCGATTCCCTCGACCCGACGCAGCTGTTCCGCAACGACTATCTGGACCACCTGCTGTCGTGAGCGGTATCTCGTACCCTGCTACGAAATACCGCGCACGACGAGTTCGCTTACATTGGACTCGGTGAGCACAGGAAAACGCGCGCTGTCCGGCATCATCGCCGCCGGAGTCGTCCTCGGCGTCGGCGAATTGATCGCCGTCCCCATCGGACCGAACTCGTCACCACTGACCGCCGTCGGATCCTCGGCGGTCGACAACAGTCCGGCACCGGTCCGTGAATGGGCCATCGACACGTTCGGCACCTCCGACAAGCTCGCCCTGTTCATCGGCATGGCCGTGGTCATCGGTGCTATCGCCGCCGCGGCAGGAATCGCTCGCAAACCGATCGGGGCCGCGGTGTTCGCCGCCCTGGGCGTAATCGGCGTCCTCGCCGCGGTGACCCGACCCGACGCGACGGTGTTCTACGCAGTCCCGACCGTCGGCGGCGTCATCGTCGGCATCGTCGTGCTGCACGCCCTCATCGGATCCGCCACCCCGGCGACCGACGGAATGAACCGACGCAGTTTTCTGACCCTCGCCGCCGGTGCCGCAGTACTCGGAGTCGTCGCAGGGACGGCCGGACGAATGCTCACCTCGGCGCGAGCGGTCACCGCCGATCGACTCGGCTTCATGCTCCCGACCCCGACGCCGCAAACGCCGATACCGGCGGGGGCGGACCTGAAGATCGACGGCCTCGCGTCGTACATCACCCCGAACGAGGACTTCTACCGCATCGACACCGCGTTGGTCGTGCCACGCGTGGCGTCGGATACGTGGTCGCTGCGGATCCACGGCATGGTGGACCGCGAGATCGAGTTGACTTTCGCCGATCTGGCACAGCGTCAGGCGGTGGAGAAAACAGTCACGTTGACGTGCGTGTCCAACATCGTCGGCGGCGACCTCGTCGGCAACGCGACGTGGATCGGCTACCCACTGAAGGACATCCTCGAAGAAGCGGGCATCTCCCCCGACGCCGACATGGCCCTGTCGTCCAGCAGCGACGCCTTCACCGCAGGCACTCCCCTCGAGGTGCTGCTCGACGGCCGCGACGCACTGTTGGCCGTCGGGATGAACGGCGCCCCGCTACCCGTGGAGCACGGTTACCCGGCCCGACTGGTCGTGCCCGGACTGTACGGATACGTCTCGGCCACCAAGTGGGTCACCGACATCGAAATCACCCGATTCGACAAGGTGACGGCGTACTGGACCGACCGCGGCTGGGGCGCACTCGGTCCGATCAAGACCGCTGCCCGCATCGACACTCCGCGGTCGGGCAGCTCCGTATCCGCGGGTAAGACCGTGTTCGCGGGTGTCGCCTGGGATCAGCACACCGGCATCGAGGCCGTCGAAGTACAAGTGGACGACGGCAATTGGATGCCGGCAACCCTGTCGGAGGAGTACTCCAAGGACACGTGGCGGCAGTGGATGATCGAGCTCGACCTGCCGGCGGGACAGCACGCGATCCGCGCCCGGGCTACCAACTCCGCCGGGGAGCTGCAGACCAACAAGACCGCAGACACCGTCCCCGACGGAGCAACCGGCTACCCGAAAATCTCGGTGACGGCGAACTGATTCAGGAACTCGCGAAGCTGGCGCGAACCGAGTTCTCCGCCAACTGCTTCCGCTCGTCCGCGGTGAGGCCCATGCCGGCTTCGAGGGCGGTGAAGTTGTCGTCGACGTACCCGCCGAAATAAGCGGGGTCGTCGGAATTGATCGACACCGACAATCCACGTTCGAGCATCTGCCGTAGCGGCAACTGCGCGACGTCGTCGATCACCTTGAGCCGAACGTTGGACAACGGGCAGACGGTGAGCGGAATCTGTTCCTCGACAAGTCGATTCACCAGCGCCTCGTCTTCCAGGCATCGCACGCCGTGATCGATGCGCTCGACCTTCAGCAGATCCAATGCCTGCCAGATGTAGTCGGGCGGGCCTTCCTCACCGGCGTGGGCGACCACGTGCAGGCCCTCGGCGCGTGCCTTGGCGAACACGTCGACGAACAGCGACGGCGGGTAGCCGACCTCGGCGGAGTCGAGACCGAGGCCGATGATCGGTGCCTTCATCGCCAACAGGTCGTCGAGCAATTGGTTGGCGTGCAGCACCGGCTTGTCTCGCAGGATCGACGCGATCAACCCGCTGGTGACGCCGAATTCGCGCTCACTGGTCGCGCAGGCGTCGGCCAATCCCTCGACGACGGCCTGGAGCGGTACACCGCGCTCGGTGTGCGCCTGTGGATCGAAGAAGATCTCCGCATGCGTCACCCCGGCCTGCGCGGTGCGGCGGAAGTACGCGCGCGCCAGATCGGCGAAGTCCTCGGCGGTGCGTAACACGGCCATGTTCGCGTAGTACAGATCGAGGAAGGACTGCAGGTCGGTGAACTCGTACTTCGCCTGCAGTTCGTCGATATCGTTGTACGGCAGCGTGATTGCGTTGCGCTCGGCGAGATCGAAGATCAGCGGCGGTTCGAGCGACCCTTCGATGTGCAGGTGCAGTTCGGCCAGTTGATCATTACTCACTCATACGATTCTACTTGCCGGTGTACGTCGCCTTACCAGGGCCGACCTCGAGGAAGCTCGTCACCGCACCGCGCAGATCCTCGGTCTCGAACAATGCGCCCGACACCTCCGACGTGATGTCGTCCGCGTGCGCCACACCGCCCGAACGCCACGCCGCCACAATCTGTTTCGTGGCCGCATGGGCGACGGTAGGGCCGTCGGCCAGTCGGTGTGTCAACGCGAGCGCCGCGGCATCGACGTCGTCGTGGATCTGGTTGACCACGCCCCACTCCTTCAACGTCTGGGCGTCGTACAGATCACCGGTCATGACGAATTCACGTGCCCGACCCGACCCGGCCCGCTCGGCCAGACGCTGCGGCCCACCCATCGACGGAGTCAACCCGACGACGGTCTCGACCAGACCGAACTTGGCCTTGGGTCCGGCCAGGATGATGTCACACGCCAGCGAGATCTCGAACGCCGCGGTGAGCGTCAAACCGTGCGCGGCGTAGATCACCGGGCACGGCAACGCCTCGAGCGGATGAATGATGCCGGCGAACAAACCGCGCCACAGATCGGCACCCTCGGCCGCGGACAATCCCTCGAACACGTGCACGTCGACGCCCGCCGAGTTGACCTTGCCCTCGGCGCGCAGCAGAACCGCACGCGGCGGGTTCGCGGCCAGATCGGCAACGTTCGCGGCCACCGCGTCGAACATTGCCTGATCGAACAGATTGAGGGGGCCGTGATCGAACGTCAGGACAGCGACCTCGGCGCCGGCCGCAGTGGTCGATCGGACGAGCGAGGTAGGTGCGTCAGCCATGCCTCGCATAGTGCCATACGCGTTCCGGGGCGTAGTTACCGACGAGTATTGTGCGCGTATCAGCCGTTACCGAGAGGAACAAGTAAGTGAAGCGCAGCCTGTTCGAGTCCGACCACGACGACTTCCGCGCATCGGTACGCGAGTTCGTCACCAGGACGATCACACCGGTCGAGGAAAAGCTGGTCGAACAGCGATACATCGACCGCGAGATCTGGCTCGAAGCAGGACGCAACGGTTTCCTCGGCCTCGAAGTGCCCGAGGAATACGGCGGCAGCGGAGCCGAGGACTACCGATTCAACGCCGTCCTCGGTGAGGAACTCGCCCGCTCGAGTGCCGCGGTGGCGTCGTGCTTCGGTATCCACGTCGACATCGTCGCGCCCTACCTCGTCAAGCTCACCACCGAAGAGCAGAAGAAGCGCTGGCTGCCCGGGTTCTGCAGCGGCGAGATCCTCACCGCCATCGCCATGACGGAGCCCTCCGGCGGCTCGGACCTCGCCGCGCTGAAGACCACCGCCGTCAAGGACGGCGACGACTTCATCATCAACGGCTCGAAGACGTTCATCACCAACGGTAATTCCGCCGACCTCGTCATCGTCGCCACGCGCACCACGCCCGAGAAGAAGGCGAAGGGCATCACGCTGTTCGCCGTCGAGAACGGAACCGAAGGATTCACCCGCGGCCGCAAACTCGACAAGGTCGGCCAGCCCGAATCCGACACCGCGGAACTGTTCTTCGAGAACGTGCGAGTACCCAGCGCCAACATGATCGGCGAATTCGACGGCGGCTTCATCCACATGATGCAGCTGCTCCCCCAGGAACGCATCAGCTGCTCGGTGGCCAACCTCGGACACGTACGGCCCATTCTCGAAGAGACGCTGCAGTACGCCAAGGACCGCAAGGCATTCGGTCAGCAGATCGGCTCGCTGCAGTGGAACAAGTTCCTGCTCGCCGAGCTCGTCACCAAACTCGATGTGGCGCAGGCATACATCGACAACTGCATCGTCGCCCACGGCCAGGGCGAGCTGACGGCCATCGACGCAGCCAAGGCCAAATGGTGGAGCTCGCAGGTGCAGAACGAAATTCTCGACCACTGCGTCCAGCTGCACGGCGGCTACGGATTCATGAACGAATACCGCGCCGCCCGCGCGTGGAAAGACGCTCGCGTGACCAAGATCTGGGCCGGATCGAACGAAATCATGAAGGAACTGATCGGCCGGGATCTGGGGCTGTAGAGCGGCTTCGCCGCATGTGAGTGGAACTTCGTAGCAGGGGTCGAGGTTCCACTCACATGGGTTTCTCGAACGCAGGCCGGGCGTAGAAGCAGACCGCGATCATGCCGACCAGGAGCACGACGGCGGGCAGAATCAGCGACTGCGCCATGGCGGTGGTGAAGCCGTCACGCAGCATCTCGGGCACTCGGCCGGCGAATTCGTTTGCCCCCGAAGCCGATCCACCGGCAGGTAGTTCGGCGGCCAAGCGCGATTGGATGAGCGCGCCGATGCCCGCGCTGCCGAGCACGGACCCGATCATGCGGGTGGTGTTGTAAATTCCCGAACCGGCACCCGCCTGGCTCATCGGAAGATTACGAGTGGCCGTCGCTGCCAACGGAGACCAGATCAACGCATTAGCCACACCCATTGCAGCGACGGGGAGCAGCAACTTCCAGATGGCCGTCGTGGGCGTCATCTCGTAGGCGAACCACAGCAGCGACGCGGCGAGGATGAACAGTCCCGATCCGGCGATGTACCGCGGATGCGTCTTGTCGACGAGCTTGCCGATATTGGGTGCGAGCAGTCCGGTCAGCAGCGCCATCGGAACGAACAGCAGTGCCGACCGGGTGGGCGTCAGACCGGTGACGCTCTGCGCGTAGAACATGATCGGCAGCATCATGCCGGACATCGCGAAACCCATTGCGGCGATACCGATATTGGACAGCGAGAAGTTGCGGTCGCGGAACAGGGCCAAGGGCACCAGCGGCTCGCTGGTATTCACGGACTGCCAGTAGACGAACCCCGCGAATACCAGCAGACCGACACCGATGAGGATCCACACGCCGGTACCCCAGTCGTACTTCTGACCTTCCTGGATACCGAAGACGATGCAGAAGAGTCCGACAGCGCTGAGCGCAACGCCCAGCAGATCGAACTTGTGATCGTGGGTCGGCAGCACCGGAACGAACTTCAGCGCCAACGCAATTGCGAGAATGCCCACCGGCACGTTGATGAAGAAGATCCATTCCCAGCCGAGCGAGTCGACCAGCACACCGCCGAGAATCGGCCCGACGAGCGTAGCGACGCCTGCGACGGCGCCCCATGCCCCCATCGCCGTTCCACGCTTCTCCGCCGGGAACACACGAGTGATCACCGCCATCGTCTGCGGGGTGATCATCGCCGCGCCGAGACCCTGAACCGCGCGCGCCGCGATGAGCATCTCGATCGATCCCGACAGTCCACACCACACCGATGCGAGAGTGAACAGCACCAGGCCGGCGATGTACAGATTCCGCGGACCGAACTTGTCACCCAATCGTCCCGTGACCAGCAGTGGAACGGCGTAGGCGAGGAGATACGCGCTGGTGACCCAGATGACGTTGTTGATGTCGGTGTTCAGCCCGGTGAGGATCGCAGGTTGCGCGACCGCGACGATCGTCGTGTCCACCAGGATCATGAAGAAGCCCAAGCACAGTGCCCACAGCGCCGGCCACGGTCTGATCTCGTGCTGCGACGGGGCAGTCTCGACGGAATTCATGTAGCGCTCCCTATCCCCGAAGTCGGGTTCGTGTGATGTGCGGAGATGTGATGCGGCCAGTCGAGCTCGCCGCTGTCGATCCGATCGAGGTAGCGCGTCAGCCACTGCACTTCTGCGCGCAGCATGTGGTGAATGTAATCAATTCCGGCCCAATAGATTTCGGATATCTGGCGATCTGCTGCGAGCTGTTGATAGCCCGACAGTTCGTCGATGTCCGCGGTCAGGTCCACGATTCGCTCCCGCAACAGGGCGGTCGCGTCGGATGCGGGTAGGTTGTGCATTTCGGACAGGCCGAGGACGAACTGCGGGTATTCACGCACCGGGGTTCTCAGAATTTCGGTCAGCCGATCGGTCAGCACGTGCCGTCCGGCCGAGGTGATCCGATAGGTGGTGCGCTCCGGACGGTTGCCACCCCGGTCGGTTCCGACCTCGTCGACCAGTTCCTGCTCGTGCAGACGTGCGACCGCGTGATAGAGCGAACCCGGGCGAATCTTGACAATTCGATCTTCCTTGCGGGAGAGCAGCAATTGATACATCTCGTAGGGATGCATCGGGCCCTCCGAGAGCAGAGCCAGAATCGAGACGCCCAGCGGATTGACGGTTCCAGCTCGCATCGATCCCCCTGTCACGTATCCCGCACGAATTATTCCAACTGGAATATAGGGCCGGCGGTAGCCTCGGAGCAACCCGGACAATGCGCCCACCAGGGGACAAAGGCGTCTTTCGACGCAGAATGGGCACCGACCACGGTCGATGCCCTCACCGAACAGACGAAGGCCGGATACTCGGAATTGCTTCCGTGTATCCGGCCTTGTCACCGAGTTTCTGGTGCTGAAAAAGTCTAGAGTTTCAGTCCACCAGGAGAAATCGGGTTACGAAGCTTGAATCAGATGGCGCGGACGCCGGTAGCCTGGGGGCCCTTCTGACCCTGGCCCACCTCGAACTCCACGCGCTGGCCCTCGTCGAGCGACTTGAAGCCGCTACCCTGAATCTCCGAGTAATGAACGAAAACGTCCGGTCCGCCACCATCCTGCTCGATGAAGCCGAAGCCCTTTTCGCCGTTGAACCACTTCACACTGCCCTGCGTCATTCTGTAAACCTTCTGTAAGCGAGCTAGATCTTCACGTCGAAGCTCTAATCTCAAAACCGAGTCTGCCATCTATCGGCGCTGAGCGAAACACCGGGGGCGAAAAAGTTCGAAAGATTGCTTTGGGACGGTGAAACAGAAATGCCGCCACAGCTGCCGCAGCCCGTCGGTTCAAGTGCCGTCGCTACTGTCGAACCGTGGAATTGCCTGCCTACGATGCCGACCGATTCGATCCCCACCGACTCGACATCGTCCGACTCGCCTGGTGCCGACGGCTGTCGTTGGACGACCGTGCCCTCGATACCACCGCGGACCGCGTCGAACATCGGACCGACACCGAGAACATCGTCGTACTCCGACTGGCACAGACCACCCTGATCGTCGGTCCTTCCTGGGCCGTGGACGCCGCACGCGGCATCGAGGGCCAGGCAGACACCGGTCGGACGTGGTTGGCGACGCTGCTGGGCGATCGCGTCGAGCAGTACGAGATCGACTCCCACACGCTGGCCTACGGATCCGAGATCGGCCACACCATCGACGTCCACGATCCGCTGATCTCCCACGACGCAGAGCACGCCCGTGCTCTGGCGGAGCACTGCAGCGAGGCCGACGTGACGGAGGCATTCGGCGAGCCGGTGTCGCGGCACTGGTTCACTTTGCTCGGAGACGACCGACCCGCGGATTCGGCGCGATCCCTGGCCTCGGCCGGGTACTCGGAAGAAAACATGATCCTGGCCGACATGCGCGTTCTCACCGACCCGGACCACCGACGACACGGATACGCCGCGGTCGTCGGGCGGCTCGCGACCAACGATGCCATCGACGACGGCCTGATACCGCAGTGGCGAGCGCGACCGGAGAACACGACCGCTCGACGCCTTGCCGCCCGACTCGACTACGTGGAGATCGGCGCCTGCCACACCGCCGTGCGTCGAACCTAGGCGCTTGAATCCGGTCCGGACTGGGTAGCGTTCGTGAAACCGACCGATGTGAGGAGTTCGATCATGGCCGAGGACGCCACCTACGTGAAGCCGGGCGAGGAATTCAAGCGCGATACCAACTACATCCCGACGCGCATCACCGCCGACGGCCGGGACGGGTATCCGGTGGAGCCCGCGCGTTACCGGTTGATCGCGGCGCGGGCCTGCCCGTGGGCCCATCGATCCATCATCGTGCGTCGGCTCCTCGGACTCGAAGATGTTCTGTCCCTTGGCATTCCGGGCCCGACCCACGACCCGCGCAGCTGGAACTTCCAGGAGGAGCCGGGCGGCGTCGACTCGGTTCTACAGATCCCTCGGCTGCAGGACGCCTACTTCGCACGGTTCCCGGACTACGAACGAGGCATCACCGTGCCGGCGATCGTCGACGTTCCCACCGGCCAGGTCGTCACCAACGACTACCCACAGATCACTCTCGACCTCAGCACCGAGTGGACGCAGTACCACCGCGAGGGCGCGCCCGATCTGTACCCGGAGGCGCTCCGCGGCGAGATCGACGAGGTGGCCGATCTGGTGTTCAAGGATGTGAACAACGGCGTCTACCGCTGCGGATTCGCCGGCTCGCAAGAGGCATACGAGAAGGCGTACGACCGCCTGTTCGCTCGCCTCGACTGGCTCGTCGAACGGCTGTCCACCCGGCGGTATCTCGTCGGCGAGCACATCACCGAGGCCGACGTGCGACTGTTCACCACCCTCGTTCGTTTCGATCCCGTCTATCACGGCCACTTCAAGTGCAACCGCAGCAAGCTCACCGAGATGCCGGTGCTGTGGAACTACGCACGCGACCTGTTCCAGACTCCCGGATTCGGTGACACCGTCGACTTCGATCACATCAAGCGGCACTACTACGAGGTGCACACCGACATCAATCCGTCGGGCATCGTGCCGAAGGGGCCCGATCTGGCCGGCTGGCTCGAACCGCACGGACGTGAATCACTCGGCGGATCGCCCTTCGGCGACGGCACCGCGCCGCAGCCGCCGAAGCCGGACGAACTGGTCCCGCCCGAGCACTGGGTCTGACGACCACTGGGTCCGACAACTACTGGGTCCGACAGGTACGGCTATGCCCCGGCGTAGGTACCGAAGCTCCAGTAGACCCCCTCGGCGTCGCGACAGGTGAAGCCGCGGCTGCCGTAGTCCTCCTCGCGCAGGCTCTGCGTGACGGTGCCGCCCGCCGCGACGACGCGATCGTGGATGCCGTCGGGGTCGTCGGTGACGATGTAGATCGACCCGACACCCGGCGGCAGTTCGCCGATGGCACTCCCGTCGCGAACACTGCCCAGCATCACCCCGCCGCCGTCGGGCCAGCGCAGTTCCGCATGATCGACGCGGTCGCCTTCGCCGTGAACCGCGCGCTCCTCGAATCCCAACACGTCGACGATGAATCGGATCGCGTCGCGAGCGTTGTCGTACTTCAGAGTGGGCCAAACGCGTGTCGTCATGACGCCATACCTTCCTCGTCGGCCGCGCGGATCGTCACCGGCAACGCCGCTCGACAGAGTCTCGAACACGCCTGCACCCCGACGCGGCGCGCGCCACCGGACACCACCTCGCTCGCAGGAATCTGCACGCCACCAGTCTAAATTGCCCCGAACGTGTGCAACGAGGAATTCGCGGGTAACTCCCCCGACCAGCGTCACCGACGCTCGCAACCGAAAGAGGTATCGATGGCAGGCAAGAAGGACGACGCTCAGGTCGAGATCTCGAGCGGAGGCAAGCTCGAACGGGCCCTAGTCAACATCCTGGACAACGCCAGCCGCCTACAGGGACCCGCCGTCGACAAATACGTCGCGCACGTGCGTCGAGCACACCCGTACGACACCCCGGCCCAGATCATCGAACGGCTCGAGAAGCGATTCCTGCTGGCGGTCACCGGCAGCGGATCGGCAGTGGGAGGCGCAGCGGCGGTCCCCGGAATCGGTACGGTCGCATCGCTCGCCGCCGTCGGTGCCGAGACCGCGTTCTTCATCGAGTCGTCCGCTCTGCTGACGCTGTCGGTCGCGTCCGTGCACGGCATTCCCGTCGAGAATCACCAGCAGCGACGCGCGCTGGTGCTCTCGGTGGCACTGGGCGAATCAGGCATGCAGATCGTTCAACGAACAGTGGGCAAGACAGCCAAGAACTGGGGCCCGCTCATCACCTCACGCATTCCGGGCGGCTCGATGGCCAGCATGAACAAATCGCTGGTGAAGAAGTTCGTCACCAAATACCTGGCCAAGCGCAGTGCACTGCTGGTCGGCAAGATGCTTCCCGCCGGAATCGGCGCGGCGATCGGCGGCGCGGGCAACCGAGTGGTCGGCAAAGGCGTCATCAAGAACGCCCGTGACGCCTTCGGTCCGCCGCCCGCACGGTTCCCGGAAAATCGCATCATCGAACCGGACGAATGAGAATGCCCGGAATCTTCGAGAGGCTGCTGCGTTGACTTCGAACATGACTTCCACACCTGAACTCGGCAAGTACGGCGTCTGGCGACTGCACTCGGCGTTCACGCCGGAGTTGTCCCGCGCCATCGAGTCCTTCGGCTACGGGACCATCTGGCTCGGCGGATCCCCGCCCGCGGACCTGACGACCACCGAGGAGATCCTCGACGCCACGGACACCATCGTCGTCGCCACCGGCATCGTCAACATCTGGTCCGATGCAGCCGCCGACGTCGCCGCGTCGTATCACCGCATCGAGAGCAAGCACCCCGGACGGTTCGTCCTGGGCATCGGTGCCGGTCACCCCGAGGCCACCCAGGAATACCGGAAGCCGTACGACGCATTGGTGAGCTACCTCGACGACCTCGACGAGGCCGGAGTCCCGATGGAGCGTCGGGTCCTCGCCGCGCTCGGCCCCAAGGTGCTCGCGTTGGCCGCGAGCCGTACCGCAGGCGCGCACCCCTATCTGACCACTCCCGAACACACTCGTGAAGCCCGAGAAGCAGTGGGGCCGAACAAGATTCTCGCTCCCGAGCACAAGGTGGTACTCGAGACCGATCCGGAGAAGGCACGCGCGATCGGTCGGCCACCGGTGAACAATCCCTACCTGCATCTGCGCAACTACACCAACAATCTGAACCGGCTCGGCTACTCGGACGAGGAAATCGGCGACGGCGGCAGTGACCGACTGATCGACGCGCTCGTCGCACACGGCGATGCCGACGCCATCGCGGCGCGACTCGACGAGCACCTCACTGCAGGTGCGTCGCACGTGACGCTGCACTCGCTGCCCGACGACGCCGACCCGCTCGAGACGTACCGGGAGATCGCTGCGGCGTTGCATCGCTGAAACCGGGGTCATCCCGCCCGTCGGTCCCACCCCGTAACCTCGTGTACCGGTTGCCGCCAAGCAACCGGCACACGAGGTGCACCGACGGCCAGGGGGACACCGCACAGATGACCAGCTACTCGGCTCCGGCGCTGGAAGCGCAGGCTCTGACGAAACAATTCGGTACCGTTCGCGCGGTCTCGGACCTGAGCTTCGTCGTTCCACGCGGAACCGTCACCGGCTTTCTCGGGCCGAACGGCTCCGGCAAATCCACGACACTGCGGATGCTGCTCGGCCTCGTCGCCCCGACTTCGGGCGTCGGCCTCGTCAACGGCGTTCCGTTTCGCACGGCGACCCACCCGGCCCGTACCGTCGGGGCCGTTCTCGACTCGCTGAGTTTGCACCCCAAACGCAGCGCCGAGCACCACCTGAAGATCTACACCGCGGCGATCGGGGTACCCGACAGCCGCGCCCTCGACGTCCTGAACCTCGTCGGTCTGGGCGACGCCGCACACCGCGCAGCAGGCGGGTTTTCTCTCGGCATGCGTCAGCGATTGACCTTGGCAACAGCTCTACTCGGCGATCCCGAGATCCTCGTACTCGACGAACCCGCGAACGGCCTCGATCCCGAGGGGATCGCCTGGCTTCGAGACTTCCTCAAAGCGTTCGCGGCATCGGGGAGAACCGTCCTGGTATCGAGCCACATCCTGCGCGAGATCGAGCAGACCGTCGACACTCTCGTCATCGTCAGCGCCGGCACCCTGATGTACCAGGGATCCATCGCTCAGCTGCGATCCACCCGCCCGAGCCGCGTGCTCGTCGCCGCGTCCGACCCGGCGAAACTAGCCCTGGCATTGGCGTCCACCGGACTCACCGACACCCAACTGCTGCCCGACGGCCGCATCGGCGTCGCGGGTGCCGACGCTGGCACCGTCACGCGCATCGCGGCCGACGCTGGGGTCACGGTCTTCGGCACCACCAGCGAACACGTCGACCTCGAGCAGGTGTTCCTGTCGATGACCGCCGGTCAGTACACCGCAGCACCGGTCCAACCCACTGCGTACGGACCGCCGCCGGGATACGGACCACCGCCTGGATACGGGCCACCGCCTGGTTACAACCAGGGGTACTCACCGCCGCCACAGAACTACGGACCACCGCAGAACTGGAACGGGGGTTCGCGATGAACGCGCTGTTGACATCAGAGATCCGCAAGGTCACCACACTGAAGTTCTGGTGGGCGCTGGCGATCGCACCGATCGTTGTCGGCGTGTTCGCGTCCGTCATCACCTCGGTGATCGCGAACCAGCTGGGCGAGTTCGAGGAAGATCTTCAGATCGCCGGCGGAGTCGCCTCCATCGGCCTGTACGTCGCCGCGGGTGCCGCCATCCTGTTCGCCGGCATCTTCGGCGCGGTCAACGCCGGAACCGAGTTTCGACACAAGACCATCACCACCAGCTTCCTGACGGCCCGCGGCAGAGACGGCGTCGTTGCCGCCAAACTCATCGTCACCGCCCTGTTCGGCCTGGGGTACGGCCTCGTCGTGCTCCTGGCGAGCCTGGTGTGTCTGCTGATCTTCAGCCAACGAACAATCGACCTCGACGGCGCTTTCATCGGCGTCGTCGCGTCGTGCCTGCTCGCCGTGGTGCTGTGGTCGCTCATCGGAGCCGGGCTGGGGTTGCTGCTCAAATCCCCGACCTGGGCCGCCATCGTGCTCGTCGCCTGGCTGCCGTTCGGTGAAGGACTGCTGTCCCTGATTCTGTTCGGAGTCGGTTTCGGACCGGTGGCAACCGCGCTGCCGTCGAACCTGACATTGCCGACGATGGCCGCGACACAATTGGACGATGCGGGCGACCTCGCGTCGTGGCCGTGGGCTCCGCTCGGACTTGCCCTGTGGGCCGTGATCCTCACCGGTGGCGGTTGGTTCCTCGCCCGTACCCGGGACATCGACTGACCACCGCATCGGTGGGGATGTTCGCCCGATCCTGCTGTCGGTAGCCGGGTCTACCGTGTGAATCGATGGCACACAGCGAATACGTGAAGGATCGAGCAGCGTCGGGCAGCAATACGGGCAGTACCCGTCTGCTGGAAACCGACCCCGGCTCGTCCGGCGTACCCACCGACTCCCGGCCGACCACCGCGTCGTCGATCACACGGCGTGGCTGGATCAGACGTCTGCTCGCGCAGTGCATGTTGCACCGGCGGACGGCACTCGGCGCACTGGGCGTGACGATGATCGCCGCCCTCATCGACATCTCGTTTCCGCTGCTGACGCGCCTCGCGATCGACGACGCCAGCGCAGGCAAGAACGACGTGATCGCCGGAGTCGCGATAGCCATCGCACTGCTGGGTGCTCTGCGATTCGCCTGCCAATTCGGTCGGCGCATGCTCGCCGGGCGCCTGTCGATCGATGTTCAACACGATCTGCGGATGGACCTGCTGGCATCGCTGCAGCGGCTCGACGGTCGCAAGCAGGACGAAATCCGAACCGGCCAGGTCGTGTCGAGATCGATCACCGACCTACAGTTGGTGCAGGGTCTGCTCGCCATGGTGCCGCTGTCGGCCGGGGCAATTCTGCAGTTCGTCCTGGCCCTGGTCGTGATGGCCTACCTCTCACCGCTGCTCACCCTTGTCGCGGTCGTCATCGTTCCCGCGGTCAGCGTCGTCGTCTACCGAATGCGACCCACCCTCTTCGCTGCCACCTGGTCCGCACAACAGCGCGCCGCCGATCTGGCCCAGCACGTGGAGGAGACCGTCACCGGAGTCCGGGTGGTCAAGGGCTTCGGGCAGGAAGCGCGTGCGGTGGATCGCATCGAAGCTCTCGGGCGCAGGCTGTTCGCCGAACGCATGCGCTCGGCCCGCATCAATTCACGTTTCGCACCGACCATGGCAACCATTCCTCAGCTCGGACTGGTCGGCGTCATCGCTCTCGGCGGCTGGTTGGCACTGCACGGCCACATCACCATCGGCACCTTCCTCGCCTTCGCCACCTACGTGGCCACGCTGTCCGCCGTCACCCGAACCGTGTCGTCGGTGGTGATCATGGCGCAGCTCTCCCGCGCGGCCGTCGAGCGCGTCTACGAAGTGGTCGACACCGAGCCGACCGCACCGGAACCGGCGCACCCCATCGCACTGCCCGACGGCCCCCTCGGCGTCCACCTCACCGGCGTCACGTTCGGATTCGAGGCAGAGCGCACCGTCCTCGACGGCCTCGACCTGAGCATCGCCCCCGGCGAGACGGTGGCCGTCGTGGGACACGCGGGCTCGGGAAAGACCGCGCTCTCCCTGCTGCTCCCCCGCTTCTATCGCCCTACTCGCGGCCGGATCGCGGTGACCTCCGGGGACACGTCCATCGACATCGACGACCTGGATTCCGCGTCACTGCGCGAAGCGGTGTCGTTGGTCTTCGACGAGCCGTTTCTGTTCTCCGACACCATCGCCGCCAACATCGCGCTCGGCAGGCCCGAGGCAAGCGCGGAGGAGATCGAACACGCGGCTCGGCTGGCTCAGGCCTCGACCTTCATCGACGCTCTGCCCGAGGGCTACGACAGTCTCGTCGGCGAACGCGGCCTCACCCTCTCGGGCGGGCAACGCCAACGCATCGCCCTGGCTCGCGCCCTGTTGGTCGAGCCGCGGATTCTCGTCCTCGACGACGCCACCTCCGCCGTCGACGCCGAGACCGAGGCCGCCATCTTCGACGCACTGCGCGGCGTGCGTACCCGGGCGACCCTCGTCCTCGCACACCGCCGATCGACACTGACGTTGGCCGACCGAGTAGCCGTCCTCGACGGTGGACGCATCATCGACACCGGCACAGTCGACGAACTCGACGAGCGCTGCCCACTGTTCCGCGCTCTCCTCGCCGGCGGAGACGAGAACGAACACAGCGACGCCGCACCGGAACCGCGCACGGAACCGTCGGCGGCGATGCTCTGGCCGGACGATGCTCTGGAAGCCGCATCGAACCCCGGTGGCGCGATGCCGCCCGCAGGTGCCGGAGGCGGAGGCACCCACGGCGCAGCGATGGCCGGCGCATTCGGCTCGTTGGCACCGACGCAGGCCATCTCCGACGCGGTGGCAGCCCTGCCACCGGCAACGGAGGAACCAGGCGGATCGGGACAACAGTTGCGTCGACCCGACCCGGAATTCCGGCTCTCACGACTGCTGAGTCCTGTCCGGCTGCTGCTGGCAGGTGTCGTGGTGCTGCTGGCGCTCGACTCGATCGCCTCCATCGCCTTCCCTTCACTCGTCCGGTACGCGGTGGACAGCGGCGTGGCCCGCGGGGACTCCGACACCCTATGGATCGCAACGTCGATAGGCGTCGCCCTGGCTGCTGCCAGCTGGTTCGTGGTCTGCGCGACGACCGTGCTCACCGCACGAGCCGGCGAGCGGGTGCTGTTCGGATTGCGAGTACGCAGCTACGCGCACATTCAGAGACTCGGGCTGGACTACTACGAGCGCGAGCTGTCCGGGCGCATCATGACGCGAATGACCACCGACGTCGATGCGCTGTCGTCGTTCATCCAGACCGGCGCGTCCACGGCCGTGGTCAGCGTGCTGACCGTCGTCGGCATCGCGATCGCGCTGCTCGTCACGGATACGACACTCGGGCTGGTCGCCCTGGCGGTCGTGCCGCCGCTCGCCGTCGCAACCGTCGTCTTCCGACGCATCTCCTCGGCTGCGTACTCGACCTCGCGCGAACGCATCTCCATCGTCAACGCCGATTTCCAGGAGAACGTCACCGGACTGCGCGCAGCGCAGGCATACCGACGTGAGGAGTACGCAGCCTCCCGCTTCGCCGAACGCAGCAACCGCTACCGAGCGAGCCGCATGCGATCGCAGACCGCGATCTCGGTGTTCTTCCCGTTCATCACGCTGCTCTCGGATGTCGCGCTGGCCGTCGTCGTCTTCGTCGGTGCGCATCAGATCGCCACGGGCACCGCCACCGCGGGCACCCTGGTGGCGTTCGTGTTGTACCTCGGACTCCTCTTCGGCCCGATCCAGCAACTCTCGCAAGTATTCGACGGCTACCAGCAGGCCCGCGTCGGCGTCGGCCGAATCGGAGACCTCCTACGCACGACGAGTTCGATCGAAACAGCGACAGCGACCGGGTCCGGTGCAGTCGTCGGCGATCGCCTGCACGCCGACATCGACCTCGTCGACGTCAGCTTTCGGTATGCCGGAGCTCACTCCGACGCGCTCAGTGAGGTATCTCTCAGCATCCCGGCCGGCACCACCGTCGCATTGGTCGGCCGCACCGGAGCAGGCAAATCCACCGTCGTGAAGCTGCTCGCTCGGTTCTACGACCCGACCTCGGGATCGGTACGCGTGGGTGGCCACGACCTTCGCGACTACCGGTTGTCGGACTACCGCCACCGGCTGGGCGTCGTACCGCAGGAAGCCCACCTGTTCACCGGAACCATCGCGTCGAACATCGCGTACGGCAGGCCCGACGCCAGCAGGGCCGACATCGAGAACGCGGCACGCTCGGTCGGGGCCCTCGACACCATCGCTGCACTTCGCGGCGGTATGCAGCAACCTGTCGGAGAACGCGGCCAAGGGTTGTCGGCCGGCCAACGACAGCTCATTGCGCTGGCCCGCGCCGAACTGGTGGATCCCGATCTACTCCTGCTCGACGAAGCGACCGCGACCCTCGATCCGGCCACCGAACGCAAGGTCCTCGAAGCCAGCAACGCCGTTGCGCGAACCCGCACCGCAGTGGTCGTCGCGCACCGATTGGCCACCGCCGCACGAGCGGATTTGATCGTGGTCGTCGACGGTGGTCGTATCGTGGAAGTCGGACGACATTCCGAACTTCGCAAACGGGACGGCTTCTACGCCACATTGTGGGCTGCAGCCGAAACGAACCGGGGGAATAATTCGATAGTCAACGGGGTCATCGACAACGAGGCCGATGGTTACCGGTGAGTACATATCACAGCTACGTCCCGGACGCACGCGATCTCGACCGGAGGTCTAGCCTGGAGTCGTACGCGCGCTGATCGGGAACGAAGACAGAAACGAGGCGAACTACTGCCGTGAGCAGCAGCTCTACTACCCAATTCGGACAAAATCAATGGCTGGTCGACGAGATGTACCAGCGGTTCAAGCAGGACCCGTCCTCCGTCGACGCGAGCTGGCACGAGTTCCTCACCGATTACGACCCCGAAGCCGTGATCGACGAGAACCCCATCTCCAACGGTAAGTCCGGTTCCAACGGCTCGGCCTCGAACGGCAGCTCGGCCAAGTCCGCTCCTCCCGCAGCACCCGCGCCTCCTGCGAAGCCCGCCGCCTCGGCCGCGAAGACCGAAGCTCCCAAGAAGACCGAAGCCCCCGCGAAGGCCGCAGCTCCCAAGGCTGCTGAATCCAAGCCTGCTCCGGCGAAGTCGGCCCCGGCCAAGCCGGCCGAGAAGAAGGCAGCCCCGGCCAAGCCCGCCGCTGCCGAATTCGGTGAAGAGTCGAGCAAGATTCTGCGCGGCGCAGCTGCAGCGGTTGCCAAGAACATGTCCGCTTCGCTGCAGATTCCGACAGCTACCAGCGTGCGAGCCATCCCGGCCAAGCTCATGGTCGACAATCGCCTCGTCATCAACAACCACCTCGCGCGTACCCGCGGCGGCAAGATCTCGTTCACGCACCTGCTCGGCTACGCCATCGTGCAGGCCGTCAAGGCGTTCCCGAACATGAACCGCCACTTCGCAGAGGTCGACGGCAAGCCCAACGCCGTCACTCCGGCGTCGATCAACCTCGGTCTGGCGATCGACCTTCCCGGCAAGGACGGCAACCGTTCCCTCGTCGTCGCGGCCATCAAGAACACGCAGGACTTCACGTTCACGCAGTTCTACAACGCGTACGAGGACATCGTCCGGCGTGCCCGCGACGGCAAGCTCACCGGCGAGGACTTCCAGGGCGTCACGATCTCGCTGACCAACCCCGGCGGAATCGGCACCGTCCACTCCGTCCCGCGCCTGATGAACGGCCAGGGTGCCATCATCGGTGCCGGTGCCATGGAGTACCCGGCGGAGTTCCAGGGTGCCAGCGATGAGCGTCTCGCCGAGTTCGGCGTCGGCAAGCTCATGACGCTGACCTCGACGTACGACCACCGCATCATTCAGGGTGCGGAGTCGGGCGACTTCCTCAAGACGATCCACAATCTGCTGATCAGCGACGAGTTCTACGACGAGCTGTTCCATTCGCTCAAGATCCCGTACGAGCCGATCCGCTGGCGCAAGGATCTGCCCGAGGGCACCGTCGACAAGAACACCCGCGTGCTCGAGCTCATCGCGGCGTACCGCAACCGCGGTCACCTGATGGCCGACACCGACCCGTTGCAGTTCACCAAGGACAAGTTCCGGATGCATCCGGACCTCGACGTGATCAGCCACGACCTGACGCTGTGGGATCTCGACCGCGAGTTCAAGGTCGGCGGATTCCACGGCAAGGACAAGATGAAGCTGCGCGACGTGCTCAGCGTCCTGCGCGACTCGTACTGCCGCCACGTCGGCGTCGAGTACACCCACATCCTCGAGACCGAGCAGGTCTCGTGGCTGCAGGAACGCGTCGAAGCCAAGCACGTCAAACCGACTGTGGCGCAACAGAAGTACATCCTCAGCAAGCTCAACGCAGCCGAGGCCTTCGAGACGTTCCTGCAGACCAAGTACGTCGGACAGAAGCGCTTCTCGCTCGAAGGTGCCGAGTCGGTCATCCCGATGATGGACTCGGTCATCGACCAGAGCGCCGAGTACGCCCTCGACGAGGTCGTCATCGGCATGCCGCACCGCGGTCGCCTGAACGTGTTGGCCAACATCGTCGGCAAGCCGTACTCGAAGATCTTCACCGAGTTCGAGGGCAACATGAACCCGGCTGCCGCACACGGCTCCGGCGACGTGAAGTACCACCTCGGTGCCGAGGGCACGTACATCCAGATGTTCGGCGACAACGACATCAAGGTCTCGCTCACGGCGAACCCGTCGCACCTCGAAGCCGTCGACCCCGTCCTCGAAGGCCTCGTCCGGGCCAAGCAGGACCTCCTGGACAAGGGCACCGGCCAGGGCGGTTACTCCGTGCTGCCGCTGATGCTGCACGGCGACGCGGCCTTCGCCGGCCAGGGCGTCGTCGCGGAAACGCTGAACCTGTCCGATCTGCGTGGCTACCGCACCGGCGGAACCGTGCACATCGTCGTCAACAACCAGGTCGGCTTCACCACCTCGCCGGAGTTCTCGCGCTCGTCCGAGTACTGCACCGACGTGGCCAAGATGATCGCCGCGCCGATCTTCCACGTCAACGGCGACGACCCCGAGGCATGTGCCTGGGTGGCTCAGCTGGCAGTGGACTTCCGTCAGAAGTTCCACAAGGACGTCGTCATCGACATGATCTGCTACCGCCGTCGCGGACACAACGAGGGCGACGACCCCTCGATGACCCAGCCGGCGATGTACGACGTGATCGACACCAAGCGCAGCGTCCGCAAGAGCTACACCGAATCGCTCATCGGCCGTGGCGACATCTCGCTCAAGGAAGCCGAGGACGCGCTCCGCGACTACCAGGGTCAGCTCGAACGCGTCTTCAACGAGGTACGCGAACTCGAGAAGTACACCCCGGAGCCCAGCGAATCGGTCGAACTCGACCAGCAGTTGCCGACCAAGCTCACCACCGCCGTCGACAAGGCCGTCCTGCACCGCATCGGTGATGCGCACCTCGACATTCCCGAGGGATTCAACGTGCACCCCCGCGTCAAGCCGGTGCTCGAGAAGCGTCGGGAAATGGCGTACGAGGGCAAGGTCGACTGGGCCTTCGGCGAACTGCTCGCACTCGGCTCGCTCGTGGACGAGGGACGCAACATTCGTTTCTCGGGCCAGGACACTCGCCGCGGCACGTTCACGCAGCGGCACTCGGTGATCATCGACCGCAAGACCGGTTCCGAGTACACGCCGCTGCAGAACATCGGCAGCGACAACCCCGGCAAGTTCATGGTCTACGACTCCGCACTGAGCGAGTTCGCTGCCGTCGGCTTCGAGTACGGCTACTCCGTGGGCAACCCGGACGCACTGGTGATGTGGGAAGCGCAGTTCGGCGACTTCGTCAACGGTGCCCAGTCCATCATCGACGAGTTCATCTCGTCCGGTGAAGCCAAGTGGGGACAGCTCTCCGACGTCGTGCTGCTGCTCCCGCACGGCCACGAGGGTCAGGGCCCGGACCACACGTCCGGACGCATCGAACGCTTCCTGACGCTGTGCGCCGAAGGATCGATGACCGTCGCACTCCCCTCGACCCCCGCGAACTACTTCCACCTGCTGCGTAGGCATGCGCGTGACGGAATCCGTCGCCCGCTGATCGTCTTCACCCCGAAGTCGATGCTGCGCAACAAGGCAGCAGTGAGCAACATCGAGGACTTCACCGACGGCAAGTTCCACTCGGTGTTCGACGAGCCCACCTACGACACCGGCACCGGCGACCGCAGCAAGGTCAAGCGCGTGCTGATGGTCAGCGGCAAGCTCTACTACGAGCTCCTCGCTCGCAAGCAGAAGGACAACCGCGACGACGTCGCCATCGTCCGAATCGAGCAGCTCTACCCCGTGCCGACGCGTCGAATCCGGGAAGCACTCGAGAGCTACCCGAACGCAACGGAATTCCGCTGGGTTCAGGAAGAGCCTGCGAACCAGGGTGCCTGGCCGTTCTTCGGTCTCGCACTGCCCGAACTCATGCCCGAAAAGCTGGTCGGCATCAAGCGCATCTCCCGTCGCGCCATGTCCGCACCGTCCTCGGGATCGAGCAAGGTGCACGCCGTCGAGCAACTCGAAATCATCGACGAGGCCTTCAACAAGGTCGGCGAAGACTAGATCTGCGACAGCGACAAGCGGCCCACTCCTTCGGGAGTGGGCCGCTTTCGTCGTTTCTGTGCGCACCCGGGTTGGGATCAATGTGGGATTCAGTCGGTCAGACTGCAACAGAGCCGCATTCATTCGGCTGTGGCCTCGGCCGCACTTCGGATGAATGCGGGATTCAGTCGGTCAGACTGCAACAAAGGGACATTGATCCCAACCGGGGAGGACCTGCAACCGGGGAGGACGTCGAACCGGGGGGACGCACACTAGGGCGGGGCTCAGGCGTCGGCGTCGGCTCCCAGGAGTGCGGAGATCATGCCAGGAGCCAGGGCGACAGCAGGTAGGGCGTTGACGTTCAGGTCGATCAACTCGTCGCGGGTGATCTGTGGATTTCTGAGCCAGGTGATGGTGGCTTCTTCGACGAAGGCGATCCATCCGCGGACGGCGACGTCGATGGTGGGGGTGACATCGACGTCGAGTTGAGCGAGTTGGACGAGAGTGCGATCGGCCATGGTGGTGCGGGTCTGCTCGAACACCTCGCGCATCTGGGGGTCTCCGCTTGCCGTGCCGCGGAGCAGGGAGATGAAGGTGTCGCGTTTCTCGCTGACGTAGTCGACGTAGTTGGCGATGGAGTCGCGCAGAATCTCGAAGGGTTCGAGGTCGGGGTCGGGTGCGGTCCGTTCGATCATCGACCGCGACGCCTCGCGGACTATTTCGAGGTGAAAGTCCTGCTTGGACGCGAAGTAGTGGAACAGTAGACCTCGGGAGACTCCGGCCTGATCGGCGATGTCCTCGACGGAGATCTGTTCGAGTGGCCGATCGGCGAGCATCTCGGTGCCGAGCTCGATCAGCTGCGCTCGTCGTTGCTGCGGACTGAGTCTGGTCCTTTTCGTCGTCGATACTCCAGCGCGGTTCACATCCGCCATGCAATCATCCTATTGAATAGTAGTCAATAACTATTGACTCACACTCAGTAAGCTTCTAGTCTGCTCTACATGAGTCTTCCCGTAACAGATACTTCGGACCGCGCAACGTCGCCGCGTCACGTCGATACGCTGATCATCGGCAGTGGTTTCGCCGGGCTCGGAGCAGCGATCAAGCTGACCAAGGCAGGCAAGAAGAATTTCGTCGTCGTCGAACGCGGCCACGATGTGGGCGGTACCTGGCGCGACAACACCTACCCCGGTGCAGCCTGCGACGTGCCCTCGCATCTGTACTCGTACTCGTTCGCGCTGAACCCGGAGTGGACTCGTTCGTTCTCCACCCAGCCCGAGATCCAGAAGTACATCGCCGGAGTTGCGCGCAAGTACGGCGTCATGGACAAGCACGTCTTCGGCACGGACGTGACGTCGGCGCGATGGAACGCCTCCACCAGCCGCTGGGACGTCGAGACGACCACCGGCAACTACACCGCCAAGATCGTCGTCTCGGCCGTCGGCGCACTGTGTGAGCCGAACCTGCCCGATATCAAGGGAATTCACGATTTCGAGGGCGACGTCTTCCACTCCGCTCAGTGGAACCACGACGTCTCGCTCGCCGGTAAGCGCGTCGCCGTCATCGGGACCGGCGCGTCGGCGATCCAGATCGTTCCCGCCATTGCAGGCCAGGTCGAGCACCTCGACGTCTACCAGCGCACCGCGCCGTGGATCCTCCCTCGCGCCGATCGCCCGTACACCAAGCTCGAGCGCTTCGCCTTCAAGCATGTGCCCGGCTTCCAGCGCCTCGCCCGCGCCGGCATCTACGCGATGCGTGAGACCCAGGTCGTCGGGCTGGCGAAGAACCCCGCGTTCATGAAGCCGCTGCAGTGGGCGTCGGAGAATCATCTGCGCACGCAGATCAAGGACAAGGCGCTGCGCGCGAAGGTGACTCCGAACTTCCGCATCGGCTGCAAGCGCATGTTGATCTCCAACGCGTACTACCCCGCTCTCGCGCAGAGCAACGTCGACCTCGTGACCGACGGCATCGCCGAGATCCGGAAGGGATCGATCGTCACCAAGGACGGCACCGAGCGCCCGATCGACGCACTCGTCGTCGCCACCGGCTTCCACGTCACCGATTCGCCTGCATACCAAGCCATCGTCGGCAAGGACGGCCGGACGCTGGCGCAGACGTTCGACGACGGCGGACAGCAGGGCTACAAGGGCGCCGCGGTGGCGAACTTCCCGAACATGTTCTTCCTCGTCGGCCCCAACACCGGCCTCGGGCACACCTCGATGGTCTTCATGATCGAGTCGCAGATCAACTACCTGGTCGACGCCTTGAACACCATCGACAAGCACGACATCGGGACCATCGAAGTGCGCAAGGACGTGCAGGACGAGTACAACGTGACTCTGCAGGACCAGCTCGCCAAGAGCGTCTGGATGAACGGTGGCTGCGCCAGCTGGTATCTGGACAAGCACGGAAACAACACCACCCTGTGGCCCGGGTTCACGTTCGAGTTCCGTCGTCAGACCAAGCATTTCGATCTCGATGCGTACCGTAGCGTCGCAACCGCAGATCTGACCTCCGCGTCGGCGAGCACGGCCGCCGGCAACAACACAGACAAGGTGTCCGCACGATGAGCACATTCACAGGCAAGGTGGCCGTCGTCACCGGCGCGGGTTCGGGAATCGGCCGGGCCCTGGCCCTCGAGCTGGCCGGACGCGGAGCCAAGCTCGCACTGTCCGACGTCGACACCGCCGGACTCGACGAGACGGTGCGCCGCGTCGAGGCACTCGGAGCCGAGGTGAAGTCCGATTTCCTCGACGTCTCGCAGCGCGAGACCGTGCTGGACTACGCCGAGGCCGTCGTCGCGCATTTCGGCAAGGTCAACCAGATCTACAACAACGCGGGCATCGCCTACCACGGTGACGTGGAGAAGTCCTCGTTCAAGGACATCGAGCGCATCGTCGACGTCGATTTCTGGGGCGTCGTCAACGGCACCAAGGCATTTCTGCCGCACATCAAGGCCTCCGGCGACGGCCACATCGTCAACATCTCCAGCCTGTTCGGCCTGTTGGCGATGCCGTCCCAGTCCGCGTACAACGCTGCGAAGTTCGCCGTCCGCGGATTCAGCGAGTCGCTGCGCATGGAGATGTTGATCGCGAAGGCTCCGGTGAAGGTGACCGTGGTGCACCCCGGCGGCATCAAGACTGCCATCGCCCGCAACGCCACCGTCGCCGAGAATTTCGACCAGGCCGACGTGGCGAAGTTCTTCGACAGCAAGTTGGCGAAGACCACCCCGATCGACGCGGCCAAGACCATTCTCAAGGGCGTCGAGAAGGGCCGGGGTCGCGTGCTCATCGGTTCCGACGCCATCGCGCTCGATCTGCTGCAACGCATCACCGGCTCGCGGTACCAGGGCCTGATCGCTGCGGTGTCCAATCGGGCCATGCCACGGTCGAAGAAGTAGGCGGGCCGCGTCGTGAAAGCCTTCTACGTTCCACTGCCGATCGTTGCGGCGACGCTCAAGCCCTTCTATCGCCTCGCGCTGAATCCGCGTCTGTCCTTCCGGGCGCAGCGGGCGGTCCTCGAGGCCGCGGCTCCCGTGCAGACGCTCCCACACGGGACCGTCGCGCAGAAACTGACGCTTGCGGGCAGGCGAGCCGAGCGCATCACCGTCGGAGCCACCGAACGCGACACCGCGATCCTGTACCTCCACGGGGGCGCGTTCACGATCGGCTCGATCAACACCCACAGATCGCTCGCCGCCCATCTGGCCCGAGAGTCGGCCAGCGCCGTGTACGTGCTCGACTACCGCCTCGCCCCGGAGAACCCGTACCCGGCCGCGCTCGACGACGCCGTGGCGGCGTTCCGAGAACTCGTGCGTTCGCACGGCTTCACCCCGGATCGCATCGCCATCGCCGGTGATTCGGCCGGCGGCGGGTTGACCGTCGCGACGGCGAGGCGGCTGGTGGACGACGGCGCGAGGCCGGCAGCACTCGGACTGATCTCACCGTGGGTCGATCCGGGCGCACGCGACGCGGTCAAGCCGCGCGACCTGGTGGTCAACACCGGGTGGTCGAACTCCTCGGCCGACGCGTATCTCGGGGCGGGCGACCCGCTGGATCAAGGCTTCGCGCCGCTCCAGGGCAACCTCGATGAGCTGCCTCCGGTCGTCATGCACGTCGGGACGGACGAGGTGCTCTATCCGCAGATCACCGCGTTCGCGGACAAGCTGCGCCTGTCCGGCGTCGAACTCGAGTACATCGAGTACAAGAGGCTCTGGCACGTGGCGCATCTGCAGGCGTCGATCCTGCGGGAAGCAGCCGAAGCCGTCCAGCACATGGGTTCCTATCTGGGCCGCAAGCTCAGAGCAAAGCAGAAGTCCGACGTGTCAGAGGCTGTGCTCGCCGAGCCAGCGGCCGGCGACATCGCCTGACGCAGCACCCCCGCGGACCTCGCCGATCATGTCGGCGAGGTCCGCTGTCGTCAGCTCCCCCGCCACCACCGAGAACGACTTCACCGCACTCTCGTCCAGCACACCGGTGCGGTACAGCGGAACGACGTTCTGCGCCGGATACACATGATCGTCGTCGGGCAGAGTCGTCAGATCCTTGGCCAGCGGACCGAACGACGCAGTCCGAATCGCGAGAGCATCCACCGCACCGGAATTCAGGTCGTCGACGGCGAACTGCGCATCCGGGTAGACCATGAAATCTGTGGCACTTGCCCCGGTGAAGGCCGGAGCCGTCCGCGGCGCATTCATGACGTTCATCGGGTCGACTTGGCCATCGACCGTGCCGACTGTCACGTCGTCCCGACGAAGAAATTCGGTCACCGTCGCGTCGTCGTCCACTGCATTGCTCGACGCGACCGCGAGGGCCAATCGATCCTCGGCGGTTGCGTAGTCTCCCACCGACAGTCCGGCGGGCAGCGATCGGTTCAGTTCGGTGAACACGTCCTCTGCTTCGGTTGCCCCGGCCAGGGTGTCGAAGGTTCGCAACAGGTCCCCGGTCAGGTCAGGGATCATCGATACCTCGCCGCGGTCCAGCGCCGCGAGGTACGCCGTCCGATCCCCCAGGTTCTCGGCGACGGAGACCTCGGCTCCCGTCGACCGGAGTCCTCCTGCGTAGATCTGTGCGAGCAACCGGGAGAGGTCCGAATTCCCTGCTCCGACGACGACGGGCATGTGCCCGGGTTCGGCCCGGTCGGCCGCACTGCACCCACCGACGGAACCTGCAATAGTGACCGCGAGGGCCGCTGCCAGAATCGACGAACGCACTCTCATTTTCTCCTGTTCACTGCCCGTGGGGTTTACCGATCCCGACCGCGGGGCACAGATGCGAACGAGAGGGTAGTCGAACCAACCTTATGGGCACGGCGACGTCGACTACCATCCCGAGCAGCCCGAGTCCTGGTTCGGCGGTGTCCCCGGTGATCGGGCGGCACCCGTCGGAGTTGGGGCTTCGTCTGTGCCCGAACCGATGGAAGGACACCATGACCACCTCCCGAATCACGCGCGCGTTCTCCGCCCCGAAGGCAGTGGCGGCCGTTGCCGCGCTCGCCCTGTCGGTCACCGCACTGACCGCCTGCGGCGGAAATTCGGATCCGCTCTCGAGCGGAGGCGGCGAGAGCAACGACGATACGAACTCGATCATCGTCGGCTCGGCCAACTTCCCGGAGTCCGAGACCGTCGCGAATATCTACGCAGAAGCATTGCGCGCCAACGGTTTCGAGGTGAGCACCAAGCTGAACATCGGTAGCCGCGAGGCGTACATTCCCGCCGTCCGCGACGGCTCGATCGACCTGATTCCCGATTACACGGGCAACCTGCTCCAGTACTTGGACGAATCTGCCACGGCCACCTCGTCCGAGGACGTGCTGGCGGCACTGCCCGCTGCACTCGGCGACGACCTCTCGGTGACGGCCCAGGCACCCGGCGAGGACAAGGATGCCGTCGTCGTCACCCGCGCGACCGCAACCGAGCGCAATCTGAAGACCGTCGGGGATCTCGCACCGTTCTCCTCGGAGGTGACGTTCGCGGGCACGCCGGAATTCCAGGAGCGCGTCGGCGGACTGCCGGGCCTGAAAGCGAAGTACGGCCTGGACATCTCCCCCGGTAACTACGTGCCCATCTCCGACGGCGGCGGACCGGCCACGGTCGAGGCACTCGTGTCGGGCCAGGTCGTCGCGGCGGACATCTTCACCACCTCGCCTGCCATCGCGCAGAACGATCTCGTGGTTCTCGAAGACCCGGAGAACAATTTCGCCGCTCAGAACGTCATCCCGGTGCTGCGGACGTCCAAGCAGTCCGACAAGCTCACTCAGGTTCTCGACGCCGTCTCGGCGCAGATCACCACCGAAGAGCTCATCGCACTGAACACCTCGGTGTCCGGCGACCAGAAGGTCGAACCGGCTGCGGCGGCAACGGCGTGGGTCAAGGACAAGGGTCTGGACCAGCCGGTCAGCTGATGATCACCTTCGAGAACATCACCAAGACGTACCCGGACGGCACCACGGCAGTCGACTCGTTGGACCTGGTGATCCAGCCACACTCGTTCACCGTGTTCGTGGGGCCGTCCGGCTGCGGCAAGACGACGTCGATGCGGATGATCAACCGGATGATCGCGCCCACCTCGGGTGTCATCACGGTCGACGGCCGCAACATCGCCGACACCGACGCGGTGAAGCTGCGCAGGGGAATCGGCTACGTCATCCAGAGTGCCGGGCTGCTGCCCCACCGTTCCGTCGTCGACAATGTTGCGACGGTTCCGGTGTTGAACGGTCAGTCCCGGCGCGCGGCCCGCAAGGCGGCGCTCGAGGTACTGGAACGAGTGGGCCTGGATCCGGCTCTCGCGTCCCGCTACCCGGCACAGCTGTCCGGCGGGCAGCAACAGCGCGTCGGGGTGGCCCGCGCGCTCGCCGCGGACCCACCGATTCTGTTGATGGACGAACCCTTCAGCGCCGTCGATCCGGTGGTGCGTGAGGATCTGCAGACCGAGATGCTCAGGCTGCAGGCCGATCTGAAGAAGACGATCGTGTTCGTCACGCACGACATCGACGAGGCCGTGCGGCTGGGCGACCACATCGCAGTCTTCGGACCGCAGGGTCGTCTGCAGCAATACGACAAGCCCGAGACCGTGCTCGCGGCACCGGCGACGTCGTTCGTGGCGTCGTTCGTCGGCCGCGACCGCGGCTACCGAGGCCTGTCTTTCCGCTCCGCGCAGTCGGTGACGATGCATCCGATCCATACCGCGACCGAGGACGAGATGAGCACCCTGCGACTCGACCAAGGGCAGTGGGTTCTGGTCGTGGACTCCCAGCGTCGTCCCCTCGGCTGGATCGACGCCACCGGCGTCGAGAAGGTACGCGGCGGCGGCAGCCTGGACGAGAGCACCGCGGCCGGTGGGTCGCTGTTCCTCGAGGGCGGGGATCTACGGCAGGCGCTCGACTCGGCGATCTCGTCTCCGTCGGGAATCGGCGTCGCCGTCGATTCGACCGGTGCCGCCGTGGGTAGCGTCGACGGTGCGGAGATTCTCGAAAACCTGGCCGTACAGCGCAAGTCGGAGGACGAGGAGCGCAATCGCCACCACTTCGGCGCGGCCGGGAACGACGCACAGTGACCTGGCTGTTCGACAACTTCGGCGTCGTACTCGGGTACACGAAGACACATCTGTATCTTTCGCTCGTGCCCCTGCTCATCGGACTGCTCATCGCGGTTCCGGTCGGCACTCTGATTCGCAACACGCGGTGGGTCCGCCGAATCACGTTGACGGTGGCCAGCATTGCGTTCACGTTGCCGTCACTGGCACTGTTCGTCACCATTCCTGCGGTCGTGGGACTGCCTGTGCTCGATCCGCTGAACGTGGTGATCGCACTGACGGTGTACTCCACGGCTCTGCTCGTTCGCGCGGTTCCGGAGGCACTCGATTCGGTTCCGTTCGCCGTCGTCGATTCGGCTCAGGCCATGGGCTTTTCGTCGTTACGACGGGCGGTGACCGTCGAGCTACCGCTGTCCTTGCCGGTGCTCATCGCCAATATTCGAGTTGTCACGGTCACCAACATCTCGTTGGTCTCGGTGGGTTCGGTGATCGGTATCGGTGGGCTCGGCCAGCTGTTCACCCAGGGCTACCAACGTGACTATCCCGATCAGATCTTCGCCGGCATCATCTCGATCGTGTTCTTGGCGTTGATCTTCGACGCCGCCCTGTACCTGGTGGGCCGTCGACTCACGCCGTGGACCCGGCAGGGCACGAGCTCGTCGACGAGGAAGGCGCGCGCATGAATCTGTTCTCCGAAGCGTTCTCGTACATCCTCGACGGCGCCAACTGGGCCGGGCCGACGGGAATCGGTGCTCGACTGCTCGAGCACATGTGGTATTCGCTGTTGGCCGTTGTGCTTTCGGCCGCTGTCGCGATTCCCATCGGACTGATCATCGGTCACCTGCGCCGCGGCGAAGCAGTGGTCGTGGGACTGGTCAACGCTCTGCGCTCACTGCCGACTCTGGGTGTGTTGGTGTTCCTGGTCCTGGTGATCGGATTGGGTCTGATCCCGCCGATCATCGCGCTGGTTCTGCTCGGGATACCGCCGCTGCTGGCGGGCACCTACTCGGGAATAGCCAACGTCGACGCCCACGTGGTCGACGCCGCCCGTGCAATGGGGATGACCGAATCACAGGTGCTGCTGCGGGTAGAGATCCCCAATGCACTGCCACTGATCCTCGGCGGACTACGGAACACCACCCTGCAGATCATCGCGACCGCGACCGTTGCGGCGTACGTCAACCTGGGCGGGCTGGGTCGCTACATCTTCGACGGTCTCGCGCTCTACGACTACGGCCGGGTTCTGGTCGGGGCGATCCTCGTCGCGCTGCTCACACTCGTCGTCGACGGCCTTCTCGCCCTAGCGGTGTGGACGTCGGTGCCGGGAACCGGTCGCCTCCGGCGCATGCCGACCGGACTGGCAAAAATCTGACGACGACTCACGCAAACTAAAAGCACCCCGAACCACCGGCCCGGATAGGGCGGGGTTCGGGGTGCTTTTTCTGTTTTCCTACGCGACGCCCTCGGCTCGCGCTGCTGCCGCAACTGCGTCCGCAACGGCCGGGGCGACGCGAGGATCGAGCGGGCTCGGGACGATTCTGTCCGCGGCCAACTCGTCGCCGAGAACCGAGAGGATTGCCTCGGCAGCGGCGAGCTTCATGCCTTCGGTGATGCGGCGTGCGCCGGCGTCGAGCGCGCCCTTGAACACACCGGGGAAGGCCAGAACGTTGTTGATCTGATTGGGGAAATCGCTGCGTCCGGTCGCGACGATGGCCGCGTACTTCCTGGCCACCTCGGGGTGGATCTCCGGATCCGGGTTCGAGAGCGCGAACACGATGGACTCGGGGGCCATCGAGGCGATGACGTTCTCGTCCACCTTGCCTGCGGACAGTCCGAGGAACACGTCGGCTCCGGCCAGCGCATCGCCCGGTCCCCCGCTCAGTCCACGAGGGTTGGTCCGTGCGGCGAGGTCGGCCTTGACGCCGGCGAGGTCACCGCGGTCGGCCGAGACGACGCCTTTGGAGTCGAGGACCACGACGTCGGAGATGCCGGCGGCGAGCAACATATTCGCGCACGCAACGCCTGCAGCGCCTGCACCCGAGACGACCACTCGAAGCCCGGCCAGTTCCCGGCCCTGTACCCGTGCAGCACCCGTCAGCGCCGCGAGGACGACGATGGCGGTGCCGTGTTGGTCGTCGTGCATCACGGGGCAGTCCAGTGCCTCGACGACGCGTCGTTCCACCTCGAAACACCGCGGGGCGGAGATGTCTTCGAGGTTGACGGCTCCGAAACTGTGTCGCATCCGCACGATCGTCTCGACGATCTCGTCGACATCGTGGGTATCGAGCACGATCGGGATGGAATCGAGGCCGGCGAACTTCTTGAACAGCGCCGCCTTGCCCTCCATCACCGGCAACGACGCGCGCGGACCGATATCGCCCAGGCCGAGCACCGCGGAACCGTCGGAGATGACGGCGACCAGCCGGTCGGTCCAGGTGTAGCGCTTGGCCAGTGCCGGGTCGGCGGCGATGGCACGGCTGACCTGGGCCACTCCCGGGGTGTAGGCGATCGAGAGATCGCGCTGGGTCTCGAGCGGCGCGGCCAACTGGACCGAAAGCTTGCCGCCGAGATGCCCGGCGAAGATCTCGTCGTCGGTGATCGCGGCCGCAACTGCCGATGGTGTTCCTGTGGTGTCTTCGACTGCCGTCACGGTGAAAGCTCCTCGCACTGTCGGCCTCGACGAGGCAACACGTGTCTACGAAGTGATTGATGCTCGAAAGGGTCGCGGACTACCGGAGGGCGCCAGTACTGGCTGCCGACTGCCGAAAAGCGTGTCTCGCACGTGCGGCGGGTGTGCCTGCACAGTCAACGATGGGCTGTAGCCGCATCGCTGCAACGGCCCAAGTGTGCCATACCGCCCACCGAACTGACCACAGAGTCAGAAACCAGCGTGAACTACTGCCACCACTGCGCTACTGCCACCACTGGGTCCACAGGACGAGACCGGTGACCACGAAGACCACGATCGCTCCGAGGAAGGCGGTGAATCCGCGTCGGTGATCGGCGATGCGCTGCGCTGCGATGGCGACGACAGCGGCAACGATGTGCACGGTGACCGACAGCGCGCCCGGTCCCGGGTAGCCGCGGGACTGACCGAGATATTGGGTGACGCCGACGCCGATCGCCAGCACCACCAGTCCGGCGGTGACGATGCCGCTGAGCCCGCGTAGGAAGCGCAGCCCGGCGCCCGCTCCGGCCCCGCTCATGCTCCGGCCACGAATCCGCGGACGGAGTCCGCGATCAACTGCACCGCGATGGCGGCGAGCAACAGGCCTGCGATGCGTGCCAGCAGCGAGATGCCGCCCTCGCCGAGCAGCCGGATGAGGACGGTGGAGAAGCGCAGAATCACGAAGAACAGGACGTGAATCGTGATGATGCCCAAGGCAATTGCGAGCAACGAGCTCGCGTTGCCGTCGGCCTGACTGACGTAGACGATCACCGCGGCGATGGCTCCGGGGCCCGCCATCAACGGCGTTCCCAGCGGCACGAGTGCGACGTTGACGTCCTCGGCCGCCGCGTCGCCGCCCGCGCCCTTACCGGTGAGCAACGACAGCGCGATGAGCAGGAGCAGAAGTCCACCCGCGCCCTGCAGTGCCGGAATGCCGATGTGCAGGTAGCTCAGAATGGCCTGGCCGCCGATCGCGAAAACCGAGATGACGGTGAGCGAGACCGCGGGTGCCTGCCATGCGGCCTTGTTGCGCACTTCCTTGCTCTTGCGTCCCACCAGGGACAAGAACACCGGAATCGCGCCCGGTGGATCCATGATCACGAACAGCGTGATCAGAACCGTCAGGTACAGCGTCACGTCGAAGTTCATGACCGGGCCGCCGCGATCAGTCGGTCGTACTGCTCCGGGGCGGTGGTGTACTCGCCCAGCTTCACGGTCTTGTTGGTGCCGTGATAATCCGAGGACCCGGTGACGATGAGGTCCAACTCCGCGGCCAACTCGGCCATCACCACGGTGTCCTCCGGCGAGTGGTCCATGTGGTGGACTTCCACACCGCCGAGCCCGAGCGGGGTGAGTTCTCGGATGTGGTCCAGATCCAGGATGCGTCCGCGCTTGCGGGCCCGGGCATGCGCGAGCACGCTGACGCCGCCTGCGGCGGCGATCATCTCGACGGCGACGTCGAGTGGAGTGTCGACCTTGCCCACGTAATACTTGCCACCCGTTGCCAGCGGACCGGCGAACGCCGCGTCCATGTCCGAGACGTAGCCGGCCTCGATCAGAGCCTGGCCCAAATGGGGACGACCGGCGGCCTCCCCGGCCGAGGCGAGAACCGCGTCGGGATCGATGGGTAGGCCGTCCGCGGCCATGTTCTCGGCGATGGCCCGCAGCCGGGTCACCCGCTCACCGCGCAGTCGTGCACGCTCGGCGGCGAATGCCTCGTTCTCGGGGTCGAACAGGTACGCCAGCAGGTGCACCGGGACGGGCGTGCCGTCCTCCCCACGACCGGTGCACGACAGTTCCATGCCGCGCACGAGCGTCAGGCCGGCGGGCGATGCGGCAGCGGCCTCGTCCCATCCCGCCGTGGTGTCGTGATCGGTGAGCGCCACCACCGACAGGCCCGCTGCCGACGCAGCGCGAACCAGCTCGGCCGGGCTGTCGGTACCGTCGGACGCTGTCGAGTGGGTGTGGAGATCGATGAGCACCAGAACAGTGTCCCAGGCGTACCGCCGTGATGTTCCGGGCCCACTGTTCTGTCGTTTTCCTGGCGTACGATTGCCCGCCATGCCGTCCCTTCCACCGCGTCCCTCACTGCCCTCGCTGCACCGACGAGGAAACAAGGCCGTTCCCGATTCGAGTCCACGAATACCGGTGCCGACGGCGCGCGCCATCGTCGACTGCGCTGTCTACGTCGACGGCTCCCGACTACCCGGCCGGTTCACTCACACGTCGGCGATCGCCGAAGTACGAGCCCGCGGCGAGGGGTTCGTCTGGGTGGGCCTGCATGCGCCGGACGACCGTCAGATGAACGCGATCGCTCAGTGTTACGACCTGCACGAGTTGATGGTCGAAGACACCGTGCACGCGCATCAGCGGCCCAAGCTCGAGCGATACGACGACGTCGCATTCCTCGTCCTGCGCACGGTCAAGTACGTCGAACACGAATCGGTGACGACGGCGAACGAGATCGTCGAGAGCGGCGAGATCATGGTGATGGTCGGTCGAGATTTCGTCATCACCGTCCGACACGGCGAACACTCCGGATTGGCCGGCGTGCGCCAGCGCCTCGAGGACAATCCGGAGCAGCTCGCGCTCGGCCCGTCGGCGGTGCTGCACGCGGTGGCCGACCACGTCGTCGACGAGTACCTCGCCGTCACCGACTCGATCGAGAGGGACGTCGACGGCATGGAGGAGGAGGTGTTCTCTCCGCATCACCACGTGCCGATCGAGAACATCTATCTGCTCAAGCGAGAGGTCGTGGAACTACGCCGGTCGGTGACTCCGCTGTCGACGCCGCTCGCACGACTGGTCCAGGAGCCCAGTGTTCCGAAGTCCGTCCGGCGGTACCTGCGCGACGTGCAGGACCATCACACCACCGTCGCCGAACGTATCTCCGAATACGACGAGGTACTCAGCTCGCTCGTCGACGCCGCCCTGGCTCGGGTGACGATGCAGCAGAACCTCGACATGCGCAAGATCTCGTCCTGGGTGGCGATCGCGGCGGTGCCGACCATGGTGGCCGGCATCTACGGCATGAACTTCGACAACATGCCCGAGCTGCACTGGACCTACGGTTACCACACGATCGTCGCGATCGTCGCCTGCGTGTGCGTCGGTCTGTGGCGCACGTTCCACAAGAACAACTGGCTGTAGATCCTGCGCCTGAGATCTACAACCAGGGACGACCTCCGACAGAAGCGGGTAGCCACCGGAAATCGACACCCTGTGCGCAGGAGCCCGATCAGAGGCTGGCTGCGGACCGGTTGGGGTCTCGAACGTCGATCCCCGCTTCCTTCCAGGCCTCGCGCAACGCGTCCGCCCCGCGCAACCGCACCCAGGCGGCCTCGGTTCCGGTCAACGGCACCGCGGCGAAGAAATGAACCGGATCGAAAGGCTCCGGCAGCGGCAGGTCCGCGATGTCGCTCGGCCCGAGCAGCACGGCCGTGAACGGCGCGTTGGTCCACAGCGGCTCACCGAGATCGAGCAGGGCGTCCTCCACCAGCACGACGCCCTCCACCGCAGGCGAGGCCGCGAGCACGGCCAAGCTCTTGTGGACGCCCGACGCCACGCCTGCGCCACCGCGAAGGGTCAGTACCAGTTCGGCGCGAGGGCCACGGGACGGATCGGCGACCATGTCGTTCGGGTCTGCCATGGGATGACGCGAGCAGCCGAGGCTGACGTACCGCACCACCTCGGAGTCCGCTCCGAATCGCAGCACGTCCAGTGACTCCAGGCCGAGGAACGTCACGGACGCGGACGACGGGTTGTCGTCGCCGATCTCGGTCACCAGGTGTGCGCGTACCGCGGTAATGACACTCTCGCTCACGAGACCCATCCAACACCACCGGTGCCCGAGAAGTCCGTTCGGAGGTGCCACCGCGGACGAGGTGGGTACCGTCGTACCCGTGGTATCCGTTCTCGCTGTGTCCGACGAAACGATCGAATCTCTGTGGAGTCCGCAGGTGAAGTCGCTCGGCGTCGATCTGATTCTCGGCGCGGGTGACCTTCCGTTCGATTACCTCGAGTATCTGACCGACGCGTTGAACGCTCCGTGCGTGTTCGTGCCCGGCAATCACGACGCGGACCTGACGGGTTATTCGGCCGGGAAGGCCGGCTGGATGCGCGCCGGGCTGCCTGCCACCTGGCCGGGGCCGGTGGGTGCGATCAACGTCGACCGGCGGATCGTGTCCGCTGCCGGTCTGCGTATCGCCGGTCTCGGCGGGTCGATCCGCTACAACGGCGGCCCCAATCAATGGACGCAACGTCAGCAGCGCAGACGCTCACGCACCCTCACTCGAACATTCGCGTGGAATCGCAACGTCCGCAAGGACGTACGGCCGGTGGACATTCTGCTCACTCACAGCCCACCCCTCGGAGTCGGCGACGACACCGACCCGGCACACGTCGGCTTCGACTGCCTGGACGAGGTGACGCGTCGGCTCTCCCCACAGTTGTTGTTGCACGGCCACATTCATCCACACGGCCACACCCCGGACGATCTGACCCTGCACGGGGCGACGGTGATCAACACCGTCGGATACACCCTGCTCGACGTCGAACCGGGTGGGCAGCGACAGCACGTCGAAGCACCGAGGATCGTGAGGCGCAGACATGGCACGTGACACCGGATTTCCGGCCGCCGACGCGGAGAACGACTTCACCCGCCAGCGTCGACGCGCCGACGTGGCGAGACTCGTCGGGTGGCTGCGGCGTCAACCCGACGACGTCAACACCATCCTGCCGTTCGACGAAGTGGTTGCTGCCCTCGGCAAGGTCGGTGAACGGCACCTGGGTCTGCAGGTCATTCGCGTCGAGACCATCGTCGGAAGTGTCGACCGCACCCGCGACTTCGACAGGTTCTTCAGGCCGACCTCGGCGCGGATCAGGGAACGCTGGCAGCGGTTGGCGGCGGCGCAGCGCCGCGGTGAAGCGATGCCGCCGATCCAGGTGTATCGCATCGGCGGCATGCACTTCGTCGTCGACGGGCATCACCGGGTGTCGATTGCGTTCGCGATGCATCGCACGACGATCGACGCCGTCGTCACCGAGATCATCACGCGTATCTCCCCCGAGGGCATCACCCGGCGCGGCGATCTGTTGATCAAGGATCATCGCCGCATCTTCCTGAGTCGGGTGCCCCTGGTGGGACGCGCACGCGAGGCGGTACAGGTCACCGACCCGTTCGATTACGCGCAACTGAGCGAGTCGGTGGAGGCCTGGGGATTTCGGCTGATGCAGGAACTCGGGGAGTTCGTCGACCGCGGAACGGTCGCACGACGCTGGTTCGGTGAGGAGTACCTGCCGGTGGTCCGCATGGTCCGGGCGGCCGAGATTCTCGAGGACCGCACCGATGCCGAGGCCTATCTGTGGATGAGCCGTGAGCGCTATCGGTTGGTGCGCGAGCACGTCTGGAACGACGAGATCGTCAGTGAACTCCGGCAGAAGGCCCTGGGGAAGCCCAACCGGGCGCAGTAGCTCGTCCGAGGCACCTCGGCTCACACCGGGGAAACCGGTACCCGATAATTAATTAGATGCGTTCAACATTTTAGTTAGATCGGTTCGTATTTTCGGTTGTCATAGGTAACGAGGTAGCTCTTCCATGTCCACCCGCCGCACACTGCTGCCAGGACTCTGTTTCATCGTCATGACCCTCGCCGTTTTGCAGACGATGGTCGTTCCCATCGTGGGCACCATCGGCACCCAACTGGGCGTCAGCACCACCGCTGCCGGGTGGGTGCTGACGGCGAACTTGTTGGCCGCGGTCATCGCCACCCCCGTCATCGGCCGACTCGCCGACCTGCACGGCAAACGCCCCGTGCTCATCGGCGTCCTGACCGTCGTGCTGGCCGGGTCGCTGCTGGCAGCGTTGACCGATTCACTGACCTGGCTGCTGGTCGGCCGCATTCTGCAGGGCGTCTCGTACGCCCTGTTCCCCATCGCCCTGGCGGTGTTGCGCGACGAGATGCCACCGCGCGCACTCGTCGGCTCGATGTCGATCCTGTCCGGCACTCTCGGCGTGGGCGGGGGATTCGGATTGGTGCTGACGGGGCTGCTCACGGCCAACGGCGCCGACTACCACCGCGTCTTCTGGCTCACCGTCGCCATCGTCGTGGTTGCACTCGGCATCGCGTGGTTCGGTGTCCCGGCCCGACCGCGTAGCGGCAGCGGGTCGGTCGACTGGTGGGGTGCCGTGCTGCTGGCGGGCACACTCCTGCTGCTGTTCCTGGCCCTCACCCAGGGCCGCACGTGGGGCTGGGGTTCGGTTGCCACCATCGGATGCGCTGTCGCGGGCGTGCTGCTGGGAACGATCTGGTGGATCTTCGAGAAGCGCATCGATGCCCCACTCGTCGCACCCCGCATGCTCACTCACGGGCCACTGCTGGCCACCAACGTCGCCACCCTGTTCGTCGGCGTCGGAATGTTCGCCAACTTCCTGGCCTGCTCCTACTTCGTGCAGACCCCACGTGCCGTCGCCGGCTACGGATTCACGGCCAACGTTCTGGAAGCGAGTGTCGTGTACCTGCTACCCGGTGCAGCGGTAGGAGTGGTGGCCGCGGTGATCAGCGGTCGCCTCATCGGATCGTTCGGGCCGCGCCGAGTTCTCGTCGGCGGCGCGGTGATCGGCGTTCTCGGATTTGCGTTCGTCGCGGTGGCCCACGATCACACCTGGCAGCTCATCACCGCGGGCATCGTCATCAACACGTTCGTCAGCCTCGCGTTCGCGGCCCTGCCCAACCTGCTCATGGCCGAGGTCAGCGCAGCGGACACCGGCGTGGCCAACAGCGTCAACTCGATCGTGCGCACCGTCGGCACGTCGATCGCGAGTGCGTCGCTGTCCACCGTGCTGGCGATGTTCACCATCGACGGCACAAACGTGGCCCGCGAGAGCGCGTACACCGCAGCCTTCGTCGCCGGTGCCGTGGCCTGCGCCGTCGTCGCTGCGGCAGCCCTGGCCATCAGAAGCACCCCGGCAGCGCGGCAATCGGTGCGGGTTGCCGAGTCCGAACCGAACACCACGTCGAACGTGCCACTGTAGAGCCTGCGGTATGTGAGTGGAACTTCGTAGTGGGCTACGGGCGGATTCGAGCGGTGGTTGCAACGTGCCTGATCATTAGGGATGTTTGCGATGGTTCACCCGGGTTTCTCACATCAGGTTCGGATGACGTTCTG
>NZ_JAVDUT010000010.1:0-156360 GCF_031456475.1 Rhodococcus sp. 3258 | reverse complement strand
TCGTGTACCCCGAAAGGCCTTACCGCTCGACTTGCATGTGTTAAGCACGCCGCCAGCGTTCGTCCTGAGCCAGGATCAAACTCTCCGTAAAAGACTCTCGATCAACAGCCGAAACTGCAAATCAGTCATAAACATAAAGAGTCAAATCACTAGCAAATAAACTCAACTAGCATTCAAGCAACACTCGACAACAACCACCACAAGCGGATGGCTGATACATCGAATGCTTTCACCAAATAAAATTCGGCACTGACATTCATCGACACACTGTTGAGTTCTCAAAGAACACGCACACACCATGGTCACCGTGTGAACGGCAACGTCCGGGGCTTACACGCTCGAACCCCAGACATGGCTGATAACCTCTGCCTTGTCTGGGTTGTTCAGGACGTACTCCGTACAACCTCGTTGTCCCGGTTTGTGAAGACCGGGTCGGTGTCCGTGTCGCTCTGACTCGACAAAAGTTACGCGAAGACCAACGCTTACGCAAATCGCCAGGTCAGATGTAATTTTCGTGTGAACATCTAGGTCGAGCGTTCAGTCAGACGACGGCGATGGCGTCTATCTCGACCAACATCTCCTCGCGCGGAAGCCCCGTGAACACGGTCGTCCGGCTCGGCAGCACGTCGCCTGTCGTGTTCGCCGAGACGAACTCGCCATAGGCGTCGTTCATGATCGAGAAGTCCTCACGCTTGGTCAGGTACACGCGCAGCATGACGACGTCGTCGAACGTCGCGCCGCCGGCTTCCACGATTGCCTTGACGTTCTCCAAGGTTCGAGTGGTCTGCGCGGCGACGTCACCTGGGAACAGGTATTCGCTCGTCGCCGGATCCACCGGGCCCTGACCCGAAACCTGCACGAACGGCCCTTTCCGCACCCCCTGGGAGAAGGTGTGTGCCGGGGCCGGGGCACCGGTGGTGCGGATTTCGATCTTTTCGCTCATGATTTTCCTTCCATCGAACTGTCGTTTGTCAGTGAGCGGTCATGTCGATCGGGCGGCCGCCAGCCCAGTCCTTCGGAAATTGCCGCTGCCGTGCCGCGCACTGCGGGCAGCGCAGCCAGTACCTGCTGATGGTCGAGCAACATGTCCGGTACCGACATGGACACCGCGGCCACCACGTCTCCGGTCCCGTTGTGCACCGCGCAGCCGATGCAATTGACGAAAGACTCGTGTTCTTCACGGTCCTCCGCAAAACCCTGCTGGTCCACGAGCTCGAGCTCGCGCAGGTACTGCTCCGGTGTGCTGATCGTGCGTTCCGTGAACGGCGTGTACGTGATGCGTCGAGCGATCTCTTCTCGTTCGGCGCGCGGGCGGCCTGCGACCAGTATCTTTCCCACCGCGGTGCAGTGCAGCGGTGCCGGCCGGCCGACGCGTGAGTACATCCGCACGCTCTGCTGTGCGTCGAACTTGTCGATGTAGATGACCTCCCCCGCCTCGTACGTGGCCAGGTGCACCGTCTGGCCCGTGTCGGAGTTCAGCGCAGCGAGATGCGGTCGCGCGACGGTGCGCACGTCTCGCTGCTCGAGCGCGTGATTTGCGAGCTCGAACAGCCTCGAACCGAGTTGGTACCGGTGATCTGCTCCATGGCTGACAAACCTGTCCGATTCCATGGTCCGAAGCAGTCGCAGCACCGTCGTCTTGTGTACACCGAGGACTGCGGCGAGTTCGTCGAGTGACTTGGATCCGTCCCCGAGCAAACCCAGGATCGTCAGCGCCCTCGACAAGCTCTGGCTCACAACGCCGCCTCGGTGTGCACCGCTGCCACGGCCGCGTAGTCGAGTGTCGCCCACGCATTGTCGTCGATTCCGGCCAGTGCTGCCAGCTCGTCGTGCGGCAGGACTTTTGCTACATCACCGTCGCCGGTCAATGCGCCTGCGGCACAGAGATGTCCGAATCGCACACGCTGCACCGCGCTGTATCCCATCAGCAACGCGGCCAGAAAGCCGCCGGCGAAAGCGTCACCTGCACCGATCTTTTCGACGACGTCGAGTGTCAATGCGGGAACGTCGACTCGCGCGACTCCCTCGAATGCCGTGACCGTGTGCGCATCGTTCTTGATCACCAGATGACGGGGCTCGGGAAACATCTCGCGTAGTTCCACTGGACTCGAGGTCCCGAACACCGAAGCGGCCTCGTCGGCACCCATCGACACGATGTCGCTACCGCGGACGTGCTCACCGAGGACGCGGGCCGCGTCGTCCGAACGCCCGGCCCACAAGGCCGGCCGATAGTTGAGATCGAAGCTGACAGTGGACGGGCCGGCCATGAGGCTTCGCGTCAATTGTTCCGCAGTGGGTGAGATGGCGACGGTGATGCCGGTGAAATGGACGATGTCGGCGCAGTCGATCGCCGCTCGCACCTCGTCGTGAATATCGTTGGGCGAGAGCGCAGTAGCAGCCGACAGAGACCGGTAGTACGTCATCGCGCTGTCTCCCAGAGGCAGGTCGTGACGGTGATCGGACCCCGATCCGCGCTCCTTGAAGTAGAGGCCCGTCGGCCGCCCGTTATCGACGATCACGCCCGACGTGTCCACACCGGCAGCGTCGAGTTCCGCGACCAGATATCGGCCGAACCCGTCGTCACCCACCCGCGAGACCCACGCAGCCTCGATTCCCAGTTGGACGAGGACACGAGCCACGTTGGCTTCCGCACCTCCAGCCGTCCGATGGAACGTCTCCGACCGTTCCAGTGGGCCAGGGTCCGCGACGAGGACAGCGAGGCCTTCGCCTACACACACCACCCGAGGGGCTGCCATGTCCGTCTCCTCGAACTCTTGCGGGAATGCATCGTTGGATGCAGACTACAAATGAACCACACGATACGCAACCGTCGTTGCATATAGCGCAACGCAGAACTCGAGGAGACTGCCGTGATCGACACTGCCGGAGTCGAGGCGCTGAGTCGACGACTCCTGGGGCCCGAACACAAATCGCTCCCAGCGAGATCGTGGGGACAGAGCGCCGAGAGCTTTCTGGCCACCGCGCCGCGGCTGTCCGAGTTCACCACTCCTGTACTCACCCTCGACAGGACACGCATCGCATCGAACGTCGATGTGATGGCGCAGTGGACCGAGAAGGCGGGCGTCCTCCTGGCACCCCACGGCAAAACGACCATGGCTCCCCAACTGTGGAAGCAGCAACTGGATGCGGGCTGCTGGGCCATCACCCTCGCTACCGGTTGGCAAGTTCAGGTGGCACGCGCATTCGGTGTGGAGAGAATCGTTCTCGCCAATGCCGAAGTCGATCCTGTTGCTCTGAACTGGGTTGCTGCCGAACTGGACTCGCATCCCGAGTTCGAGTTCTACTGCTGGGCGGACAGCGTCGCCACGGTGCGAGAGATGAACCGCATCCTTGCCGACCACGGCGATCGACCGGTGTCCGTCGTCGTCGAACTCGGCGGCGAGCACGGACGAACCGGCGCGCGAACGACCGAGGAGGCCGTCGCAGTAGGACGGGAGATCGCCGCGTCACCGCGCCTCGAACTGGCCGGTGTGGGCGGCTACGAGGGTGCCCTGAGCCACGACCGTTCCGAGGCCGGTCTCGCGGCAGTACGTGCGTACCTCGACACTCTCGCCGCACTGCATCGCACCTTCGATGCCGAAGGACTGTACGGCGATCACGCCATTGTGACCGCAGGCGGGAGCGCGTACCAGGATCTAGTGGTCGAACGCCTGCATTCTCTGACCTCGGGCAACGGCGTGCGCACCGACGTCGTGCTCCGATCCGGGGCCTATGTGGCGCACGACGACGGCTTCTATTCGCAAATCTCACCGCTGACTCCCGCCCGAACCGAGACGCCGTTGGTTTCTGCGATGCACGGATGGGCGCGAGTGGTGTCACGCCCCGAGCCCGGCCTCGCATTGCTGGACGCAGGTAAGCGCGACTTTCCTTTCGACGAAGGAATGCCCGTCCCGCAACGTGTTCGAGGTAATGAAGTCCTGGATCCGGCCGCGGAGGTGACGGCACTCAACGACCAGCATGCTTTTCTTCGACTACCGGCAGACGACGCCGGCGCACTTCCGGTGGGGGCGGTGCTGCGGCTCGGCCTCTCGCACCCCTGCACTGCGTTCGACAAATGGCGTCTGATCCCCGTCGTGGACGACTCGGACAGCGACGACCCACTCGTGGTCGATCTGATACACACCTTTTTCTAGGAAGCAGAACTTGATGGCGGACACACTATTTCGCGGGTTCGACGTCATCGACGGCACCGGTTCCGCGCGGCTGCGTCGGGACGTTCTCGTCCGTGATGGCACCATCGCAGCACTCGTCGAGCCCGGAAGCCTTTCCAGTGCAGACAGAATCGTCGATGCAGCACCAGGTCACGTCCTGTCCCCCGGCTTCATCGACATGCATGCGCACTCCGATCTGGGGTTGCTGACCGATCCTGGGCACTTCGCCAAGATCAGCCAGGGTGTCACCACCGAGGTGATCGGACAGGACGGCATCGCGTACGCGCCCATCGACGATGCGACGTTGGACGTCATCCGGCGACAGATCGCCGGGTGGAACGGCAATCCCGTCGATCTGGACTTCTTCTGGCGAACGGTTGCCGAGTATCTCGCCCGACTCGACCGTGGCATCACTCCGAACGCCGCATATCTGGTTCCGCAGGGAACGCTGCGCTACCTGGCCGTCGGTGCCGATCGACGTCCCGCAACGCCGTCCGAGATCACCCACATGCAGGAGTTGCTGGCGCAGGGCCTGCAGGACGGTGCCGTCGGAATGTCGAGCGGACTCACCTACACACCCGGAATGTATGCCGACACAGGCGAATTGCGAGCACTGTGTGAGGTAGTGGCAGATTTCGGCGGGTTCTATGCTCCCCACACCCGGTCGTACGGCGCGGGTGCACTCGACGCCTACCAGGAGATGCTCGATCTCTCCAGAGAAACCGGATGCGCCCTGCATCTGACCCACGCAACGATGAACTTCGGTGTCAATCGTGGTCGGGCACGTGAATTTCTCGATCTTGTCGACTCCGCGATCGCCGACGGCTGCGACGTCACGCTCGATACGTATCCGTACCTACCCGGGGCCACGACTCTGTCTGCGCTGCTGCCGAGTTGGGCGATGTCGGGTGGGCCGGACCGAGCGCTGGAACGACTCGACGATCCGGCCGAGCGTCGCCGCATAGCGCAGGACGTCGATGTCGACGGCTCGGACGGCTGCCACGGAGTCACCGTCGAGTGGGAGACGATTCAGCTCAGCGGAGTATCGAACCCGGAACTCGACCGGTACGTCGGTCGCACGATGGCCGACATCTCGGCGGACGAAGGGCTCGAGCCGGTCGACGTGTTCTTCGACTTTCTACGCCGCGACGCTCTGGCCACGACCATCCTGCAGCACGTCGGGCACGAGGAGAACGTTCGCGAGATCATGCAGCATCCGCGCCATATGGGCGGCAGTGACGCCATTCTCGTAGGCGAAAAGCCACATCCGCGTGCGTGGGGAACGTTCCCCCGCTATCTGGGCCACTACGTGCGGGACGAGCAACTGCTCTCACTCGAGGAGTGCATCAATCACCTCACGGGTCGTCCGGCTGCACGGTTACGACTGCGCAGGCGCGGCACGATCGCCGTGGGTCATGCTGCCGATCTCGTGGTGTTCGACCCGGACACCGTTCGAGACACCGCCACGTTCGAAGAGCCCAAACAGCAGGCCGAGGGAATCAGCCACGTGATGGTCAACGGCTCGTTCGCGATAGACGATTTTCTTCCCACCCACTCCTTGGCAGGCCATGCCCTGCGTATGGACTCAGCCAGAAAGCAGACGTCGTGAATGCACTGACGACAATTCTCGAAGACCGCGCACTTGCCGTGGTGCGCGCGCCGCACATCTCGGATCCCGCCGCACTCGCACACGCCCTGGCCGGCGGCGGAATTCGCGCTGTGGAGCTCACGTTCACCACGCCGGGAGTCCTCGACCTCATCCGGGCCGCATCCGATGCGGGTGCCATCGTCGGGGCCGGAACGGTCCTCACAGCCGATCAAGCCCGGGCCGCCCTGGACTCGGGTGCCAGTTTCGTCGTGACACCCGGGCTGCGGTCAGACGTCGCCGCCGTGGTGACCGCCGCGCGCATACCGCTGATGATGGGGGCACTCACCCCGTCCGAGGTGATGACCGCGCTCGACCTCGGTGCAGACGCGGTGAAGATTTTCCCGGCGCGCACCGTCGGACCGGCCTATTTCAAGGATCTGCTCGGTCCGTTCCCGGATGCACGTCTGGTCCCGTCCGGCGGCGTCAACGCCGCAAATGCCGCGCACTTTCTGGCAGCCGGAGCCATGGCTGTAACTGCCGGCACGGATGTGGTGCCGCCGAATTCTGTTGCTACCGCTCAGTGGGACGACATCGCAGCACGAGCCCGGGCATTCGTCCACGCCATCGAAACCGCCAACGAGAAAGAACTGTCATGAATCCTGCCGTCGACTGGCTGAGAACCTCGACACCCGGCCTTCTGGTGCTGTGCGGCATAGCAATCGCCGTGTTGCTCGTCGTGATCATCAAGATCAAACTGGAACCGTTCGTCGCACTGCTCATCGTCGGACTCGGCCTGGCCCTGGCTGCCGGTCTTCCGGTCAATCAAATCGTCGGAACCGCGATCAAGAGCAACGAGTCGTTGCTCGAGACCGGCTTCGGCGGAATTCTCGGGCACATCGCCGTCATCATCGGCCTCGGCACCGTACTGGGGGCCATACTCGAGAAGTCCGGCGGCGCACAGGCGTTGACCGCCAAGTTGCTAGGAATTTTCGGCGAGCGCGGCGCTCCCGTCGCGATGGGCCTGCTCGGATTGATCTTCGGTATCCCGGTGTTCTTCGACATCGGCATCTTCGTGCTCGCCCCGCTGGTGTACGTCGCTGCGCGCCAAGGCGGAAAGTCGCTGGTGCTGTACGCGTTGCCGATGCTCGCCGGCTTGTCGATGACGCACGCATTCTTGCCGCCGCACCCCGGGCCGGTGGCACTCGGTGGACTGCTCGAGGTCAATCTCGGTTGGCTGATCCTGTTCGGCTTCATCTGTGGCATACCCGGATTCATCGCTGCGGGCCTGGTATGGGGAAACTGGATCGGCAAGCGCATCATCGTCGAGGTTCCGGACGACTTCATCAACGACGGGGACGACTCGCTCCGCGACTCGAACGGTGGCGCCGGTGCCGTCACCACCGCACGACCGGTGGTCACGACGCCTCCCTCGGTGGGCACCATCGGCGCGATCATCGCAGTGCCGCTGGTCCTCATCCTCGGTGCGACCTTCGGCAGCATCCTCCTCGACCCGGGCAATCTGCTCGAAGTGCTGACATTCTTCGGCACTCCGGCCGTCGCACTTCTCATTGCCGTGCTGATCGCGTTCTACGTTCTGGGCATCCGCCGCGGGTCCACCGTTCAGGAACTGAGCAAGCTCACAGGTGAGTCGCTGCGCCCGGTCGGCATGCTGTTGCTCGTTGTCGGCGCGGGTGCATTCTTCGGAAAGGTCATCTCTGCCACAGGGATCGGCACTGCACTGGCCGACACCATGGCGGCAGCGGGTCTACCGATCATCGTCCTGGCGTACATCATCAGTTGTGCGCTGCGTGTCGCACAGGGTTCGGCCACCGTCGCGATCGTCACCACCGGTGGCATCGTGGGCCCACTCGTCGCAGCGCAGGACTATTCGGCCCCCGCCGTCGCATTGATCGCCATGTCCATCGCAGCGGGCTCGATCATCGCGAGCCACGTCAACGACGGAGGCTTCTGGATCATCTCGAAGTTCTTCAACCTCACCGTCAAGCAGACGCTACAGACGTGGACCGTCCTCGAGACGATTCTGTCCGTGGTCAGCTTCGCGGTTGCCGGCATTCTCTTCGCCATCATCGCCTAGCTCGACGGCGCGGTCGGGTGTCGACGTGGGCACCTGATCGCGCCACTGGGAGTGCACCTGATCACCGACGAAGTGCGTGTTCTCTGCCGACATCTCCCGGCTCCCCGACCGTCCGACGAGATCGTCTATTCGATCGTCCAGGCTGTGGGCGCGAGCCATGGCGTCCGACGTACGTGCTTCACCCTCCGAAGACTCGACCAGATCGGCCAAACGAACCAACGCAGCCACTCGTCCCGTCAACTGGGTCCATACGACTTCCAGTGCGCGGCGACGTGATTCGACCTGTTCCGCCGTGTCCTCGTCGACCATCGTCCGACCAATACGGATCAACTCGTCCCCTACCGAGCGCAAAGACGTTGCATCGACCGAGATTTCGGCGAGCTCGACGAACAGATCGACCTGGCTTCGCTGAAACTCGAAGTACGTCGACTGCCACGCCGGCGAGCGATGTATGCGATCGAACGAGGTGCCCGCGAGAAACAGCAGCGTGTCGTAGCGGTCCGAGAATCGGTCGTCTTTGCGATCGATCAACTGATCGACCACCCCGGCTGCCCACTGCACCCGTTTGTCGATGGGCGTTCTACGTGCAAGCGTGCTGACTCGATCCTTTGCGGCGTCCGCCAACGTCAGACCTCGCTCGGCGAGCACCCCGTACTTGAGGGGTGCGGGCGTGTGCATCAATGCATCGAAGACCGCGTCGCGCTGTTCCAGGTCGAGATGAATACCTTCGCGACGTTCCTTACGTGCCGCGCGGACGCCGTTGGCGTAGTGCCGGTTCGACATCACCACCGTGGTTCGCAGATGCTCGATCCGCTTGTTCGACTCCGCGACTCGCAACTTGTAGACCAGGGCCGCGCCGGGCTTACCCGACGAATCCTTGGCACGCCATCGATCCCGCTCGTCCACCAACTGCCGCAAGGTTCCGAATCCCCCGACCGACGGGAGAGAACGCCCCGCACGCCACCGAGCGATGAGCACCGTTCTGGTTGCTTCATCGACCCTGCCCGCCGCGACGGCCGTTGCGGCGGCGTCGGACAACGGCTCGGAATGGCCGGGTAGCCGACAGTCGGCACAGAGGCGATGCACCCGGTCATCGAATCGAGCGCGCTGCTGTGCCGAATCGCCTGCATCGAACTGAGACATCATTTCTCCTCGGTCGCACCGCGGTCCGGCGTGCTCGCCGTCGAGTGTTCCAGAAAGTTCAGATCAACCCCTTCAGGGTTTCCTCCGTGTGAGGCTTCTTCTCGGCCAGCAAGGTGCGCGCCTCGTCCAGCCCCTCCCAGACATTCCACATCAGTACCCCGCGCACGACGGCATCGTCGTCGAGGTAGTAGACGACGCCTTCTTTGCCGATCGTCTTCCAGTCCTCCACCGTGTTCATCGACGTTGCCACCGTTCCGATTGCCTGGTAGCCGTCGTCGTACACGTCGGAGTAGAAGTACGGAGTGTAGGTGTAGGCCGCGCCGGCACCTGCCATGTTGCGGCCCGCCGCTTTGCCCATCTCGGTTGCGTTGTCCACGTGCTCGATGCGTCGGCGACCGAGAATGGCGTCCGGATAGTTGGCCACGTCGCCGGCCGCGTAGATGTGCTCGTCCGCGGTGCGCAGGAACTCGTCGACGACGATGCCGTTGTCCACCTCGAGACCTGCCGCCTCGGCCAGGTCTGTGCTGGGCCGGACGCCGAGACCGAACACGACCCCATCTGCTTCCACCGCGGACCCGTCGTCCAATTGCAGTTGAACACGAGCCGAAGCCTCCGCACCCGACGTGACCTTGGTTCCTCGGCGCACGGTGACCCCGTGATCGGAGAACCCTTTGTCGAACCCGGCGGCCAGCGAGCGGGGGAACATGTGGCTGCCCACGACGTCGTCGGACGTGACGAGGGTGACTTTGACACCCTGCTGAGACAGCGCTGCTGCGATTTCCGTTCCGATGTAGCCGCCGCCCACCACCGCTATGTGCTCCGCGGTCTCGGTCAGTTCCCGCAACATCCGGTAATCGGCGAAGGTGCGGAAGTAGATCACTCGTGGACTGGGCGACAGGTCGATCTGCGTGGGCGCTGCGCCGGTTGCGAACAAGAGCGTTCCGTACTCGTGGTTCTCGCCGGCCGCTGTCGTGACCGCCTGCTTCGACCGGTCAACCGACGCGATACGCGTACCCGTATGGACCTCGGCACCGGTGTCCGAGGCGGTGCCGAGCGGAACCTGATCACGGCCGAAATCGCTGTCGGTCCACAACTTCTTCGACAACGCAGGGCGCGTGTACGGCTCGTCGGAATCGGCTCCGAAGATCCCGATGGAACCCGTTGCGTCGTGTTCACGAATCCCACGAGCAGCACTGTCGGCAACCATTCCGCCGCCGATGATGAGGTAGTCGTATCGCATCGCTCACTCCTTGCACGTGGGGGTATCGACGACCTGGCTACCCGGAACGGCGTGAGCGCAACCACTCCGACGCCTCGGTTCGGAAGGCCGGAGAAAATCGAACCGAACGAACTGTATGCAGCATCACACCCCGTAAAGGTTGGCCCAGGCCCGTCCAGTGGGCATCTTGGTTTGCGAGACGAAACATCGCGTTCACACATTTTGGGTTGTAACGGTTCGGCTCGGACGAACGACTCACACCTCAGGACGCGAACAAAAGGAGACGATGTGACTGTTCAGATCGATTCGCTCGCAGCCGGCACCAGCAATGCCGACAACGCGATCGCAGACGTCGACCAACTCTTCGACGAAGTTTCAACGCTGGACGCCAACATCCTCGACGCCATCGAGCGCCGCACCCGCTTGGCGCGCACCCTCGCTGCCGTGACGCCCGACGCCACCGTGTCGGACACGACAGCAGACCCCTACGCCGATCTCGGCAACGACGGCCGAGTTTTCTCGCGGATGCTTTCCCGCCTCGCGCAGATCACTCGGTAACGTCCTTCCCCCTTTATTTCGCAGTCCGCGGCCCCGTCGAGCACGTCTCGGCGGGGCCGCGTCGTGTCTGGGCACGGCACCGGTGAATTTGTCGACGGACCGTTGTCTGTACCGGCACGACCGTTGTTCGACGGTCGTGCCGGTACCCGACGAATAGGTGTAATCCATGTCCCGTTTGCTGTTCGCCAATATGCCCGTCCGCGATGTCGTGGCCACCCGCGCATTCTTCGAGGGTCTCGGGTTCGAGTTCAACGACATTTTCAGCGACGAGAACACCGCCTCGATGATCGTCAGCGACCAGGCCACGGTGATGTTTCTGGCCACATCGAGGTTCGGGGATTTCATCTCCGATTCGATCTGCGACACGACGTCGGCTCGTGAGGTACTGATGTGTATTTCGGCCGACAGCCGCGCCGAGGTCGACTCACTCACGGACGCGGCCATCGCCGCGGGTGGATCGAAGTGGATGGAACCGCAGGATCATGGGTTCATGTACGGCCGAGCATTCCGTGATCTGGACGGTCACGTGTGGGAAGTGATGTGGATGGACCCCTCGGCCGTTCCGACGAGCTGATGTCGCTCAGAGGCGGTCGGGCAGTCCGAATCGATCGAACAGCGACAGATCGAAGAAGCAGGCGACATGCCCGACGCCTCGAGCGTCGACGTCGAGAACGTGTAGTTGGAACGGTCGATGTATTCCGTCCTCGCCCACCATGTAGAGCCCGTACGCAGGTTGACCGTTCGCTGATGTCGCCACCATCCGCATGTCGCCCGCTCCCTGGGCGGGGCAGTTGTTTCGGATGAGCGATCCGATCGTCTCGGCTCCCTGATACCAGCCGACGAACGGGGGCATCTCCCACACCGCGTCCGAGGTGAAGAGTGTGACCAGCCGGTCGATGTCGTAACGCTCGAAGCACTCCACGTACTGGGCCAGGAGCTGGCGCAGTTCGGCAGATTCGATGGGTTCCACGTTGTCCAGTTCCGGAGCGATCTCTTCGAGTCGCTCGCGGGCCCGCTGCAGGAGGCTGTTGACCGCAGTGGTCGTCGTGGCGAGAACCTCGGCGACCTCGGAGGCCTTCCACTGCAACACCTCGCGCATCAACAGCACTGCGCGTTGTCTCGACGACAGATGCTGCAGCGACGCCACGAACGCGAGGCGAACCGACTCCCTCCCCACCACCAACGTGGCCGGGTCGTTCGAGTCGGCCAGATCCGAGTCGGCAATCGGTTCGAGCCACGGCACCTCGTTGTTCTGCACCAGCTCGTCGGTCGGGCCCGAACTCGGCGCGCCGAGTCCGGTAGGAAGCGGACGCTTGGCTCGCCCCTCGAGGGCGGTGAGGCACGTGTTCGTTGCGATTCGATACAGCCAGGTGCGCAGCGACGATCGGCCCTCGTACTTGGCGTACCCCCGCCAGGCGCGGATGTAGGTCTCCTGGAGCATGTCCTCGGCGTCGTGGATGGACCCGGTCATGCGGTAACAGTGCGCCAACAGCTCGCGACGGAACGGATCGAACTGCGCGACGAAGTCGTCGTTCTGCACAGATGCCACGGTCATGCCGAAGAGCTTAAACCGGGTTCGGTCGCATCGACGGCCGATCGCGCGCCACCGCCGGGATTGGTCGGGCCTCTGGGTTAACCTCGGCTCGTGACATCGCTCAGCAGCATCGACGACTTGGTAGAAGAGCTGTATCTGCATCGTCGTCGCGCGTGGGAAGCCGCACTCGTCACCGCACAGAATTTTCTGGAGACCATCGCCGACGAGATACTCGAAGATGTCGACCGAGACAGACTCAATGCCCAGACCGCGCGGATCAAGGACCCTGGTAGATCTGCCGACAAACTCCGTCGATATCTGTCCGAGGGACGCATCAGCGAACCGCACGACGCCGACGCCGTGGCCGACGCACTGCCCGATCTGGTCGGCATCAAGGTGCTGTGCAAGACCCCACGGGACCAGCTCTCGTTCGTCACCGCACTCGAGCGCGCGTGTACCGATCCGAAATGCTCGGTGCGGTTCGCGCAGCCGCCCACCGACTACGTCTCGTTTCCCAAGCCGAGCGGATACCGGGCATATCACGCTGTGCTTGTCGTACGAGTGGCCACTCATCAGGGCGACCTCGACGTGAAGGTGGAGGTTCAGGTCAAGACTCGGCTGCAGGACGCGTGGGGCGAGCTGACCCACGAGGACATGTACAAGCCCGGTGAAGCACTCAAACCGACCAAAAAGCACACGGATTACGCCGCGCACATGGCGCACCTGCTCGATCAGGTCGACGCCATGGCCGACGATCTCGCCGCGCAGCTCGACTCGCTGACCGCCGCCTCGAAGGACGGCAGCGTGGTGGCACCCGACCCGATCCCCAAGGACCCCGACTTCATCCGGGCACGCGTCACGCGCACCGGCCCTCGCTACGCCCTGGCCGTCGGTCCGGACGGGCGCCGTGGGCTCGTCCCCGCACGGTCGGTCAAAGCCGTGATCGGCTCGACCGATCGCATCGCAGTCAACGATTACCTCGAGGTGGGCGACTACATCGACGTCGTCGTGGAGGACTCCGAGGACGCGCTGTACTACCACCTGACCTCGCAGCCGCCGCGACGCACGCAAGGAAAGAAACGCAAGCGCTGACCGGCGTTTCTCAGGAAGATCTCACGTCGGTCCGGTAGACATGCCATCTCGTGACCACTACCGAGAAATCCCAGGTCGTCACCGACGGCGATAGCGTCGCCGCAACTACGACCGGCACACGTGCCATCGGCCGTCTGCGCAGGAGACTCCGGTCTCCCGATGTGATGGTCCCGACCGTCGCGTTCGTACTCCTTGCATCGCTGTACTCGACGATGTCCGTTCTCGGCCACCGCCAACTGCGCACATCGGGCTTCGACCTCGGAATATTCGTGCAGCAGGTCGCGTCGTACTCGCAGTTTCGGGCTCCGACCTCCGATCTGCTGGGCACCGGCTACAACACTCTCGGCGATCACTTCTCGCCGATCACGGCCCTGCTCGGCCCGGTGTATCGCGTCTTCCCTCATGCCGAAACGCTGCTCATCGCTCAGGCGGTTCTGTTCGCGCTCGCGGTGATTCCGATCAGCCGATTGGCGGTGCAGAAATTCGGCACTGTCGTCGGAACAGTGATTGCCGGCGCGTTCGGCCTGTCGTGGGGCGTACAAGCCGCGCTGAACTTCGACTTCCACGAAGTGGCCTTCGCGATGCCGTTATTGGCGATGTCCCTGGTGGCTCTCGTTCGCGAACGCTGGGTGCCCGCTCTGGCCTGGGCTCTTCCGCTGGTGTTCGTCAAAGAGGACATGGGTTTGACCGTCGTCGTCATCGGCGCGCTGGTTGCCCTGTTCACCACCGGCCGTCCGCGCATCCTGGGAGCGATGACCGCGGTGTGGGGGCTGACCTGGGTGATAGTGGCCGTCAAGGTGATCGTTCCCGCGCTGAGCTCCGACGACTCGTACGGCCAGGGCTCGAAATTGCCGCCCATTGGCGAAGGGATCGCCGATACCGCGCACGGGCTGGTTGCCGGAGACTCCCGGGCCGCGACGGCGTTTCTGCTGCTTGCCGTCACGGGGTTCTTCGCGCTGCGCTCTCCACTCCTGCTGGTCGCGGTACCGACGGTTGCCTGGCGTTTCCTCAGCGACAACACCAACTTCTGGAAACCGATCTACCACTACAACGCCATTCTGATGGTGATCGTCTTCGTCGCCCTGATCGACGCCTTGGCACGCAGCGAGCGCCACGCCCAGCTGACCGAACGAGGTCGACGAGCGATCGTCGCCTTCGTCGCTGCGTTCGCATTGGTGGCACTACCGTTCCTGCCCATGTCGCGGATGGTGCACGCCGAGGAGTGGCGCGTCGATCCACAAGCAGCCACTGCTCGCGATATCTCGGCGTGGATCCCGGCCGGTGACCGCGTTGCAGCGTCGAACAACCTCGTGGCACAACTCGTCGCCGACCACGACGTATCGGTGTTTCCGCAGCGACCGACCGATTCGACCGTCCCGGACTGGATCGTCGTCAACCGAGAACGGCCCGCGGGTTGGCCGACCGACGAACGCGGCGATCGGCAGGCGATCGACCGGGCACTGACCACCGGATACGACGTCGTCTACTCCGTAGACGGTATCGAGGTGCTGCACCGCAACTGAGCGGTCCCTACTAAGGTTTCGATCAGTTCGGGCATTTCGATACCGCGGGGTTCTCGAACTCTCGACATTCGACCGATCACGACAGCTACGGCAAGGCAGGTACAGGACATCGACGCTCGAACCGGCGACCTCGGCACCACCCGAACAGCATCGAAGCGGTCACCGTGGAATCGGAAGAATCCGTACCGCGCGCAGGTGTCGAGCAACCGATTGCTGTCCGGTCCCACCTCTGCAAAAGAAGTACGACACTTCTCGATCGACCTCGGTGACAGCGGAATCACCTACGAGCCGGGAGACGGATTCGGCGTCAAACCCGTCAACGACGCCGCACTGGTCTCGGCCGTGATCGACCGTCTCGGTGTCCCCGCAGACACGGCCGTCCACACCAAGTCCGGAGAAATCAGCCTCGCCCAGGCCCTGACCACCGAATACGAAATCGGCATACCGTCGATGGACCTGATAGAAGCCATCGCCGAGCGGGCCGGTGACGCCGAACTCGACCACGTGCTCCAGAACGGCGACCGGGCGTCGTTCGACGCGTGGACATGGGGACGCGACGTCGTCGACGTTCTCGACCTCGACCGGTCGGGTGCTCTCGACCCCGCTGAATTCCTGGGCCTGCTCCGTCCCCTGCAGCACCGCGTCTATTCGATCTCGTCGTCGCCGACAGCGCACGAGGGAAGCGTTCACCTCACCGTGTCGACCGTGAGATATCGATCGGCCGAGCGAGATCGCGGCGGGGTGTGCTCGACGTACTTGGCAGATCGTGTCGGCGACGCGCAGGAAGCGGGAGTGTTTCTCTCGGCCAACAAGTCGTTCCGACTTCCTTCCGACGACACTCCGATCATCATGATCGGTCCGGGCACCGGAGTGGCACCGTTCCGTGCGTTTCTGCACGAACGACGGGCTCGCGGTGCGTCGGGCCGAAACTGGCTGTTCTTCGGGGACCAACATCGAGCGAGCGACTTCCTCTACGAGGACGAACTCACGGACTTCGAGCGTGACGGTCTGTTGACCAGGCTGGATCTGGCGTTCTCGCGTGACCAGTTCGAGAAGATCTATGTACAGCACCGCATGCGCGAGGCCGGAAAGCAGCTGTACGGCTGGCTCGAAGAAGGCGCACAGATCTACGTCTGCGGAGACGCGTCACGCATGGCGCAGGGAGTCGACGAGGCACTCCACGAGGTCGTCGCCGAACACGGTGGGCGCTCCTCCGACGCCGCGGAGGACTACGTGAACGACCTCAAGCGCGCCAAGCGCTATCTGCGCGACGTCTACTGACGGGCCGTTCTTGTCGGACCCCCTCGCTACCGTCACGGGCACAGCAATGAAGTTCTCGTCCGAGTAGAGGGTGTGCACCGTGAACGCAGTGCAGAACGACCATTTCGACTCCACCACCGCGCGTGCATGGGGCACGTTCACCGAGAATCTGCACGCGCACCTGCGGTCGCTGCCGATGCGGGACTACATCACTGTGACGGCCGCGCAGGCCAGCCCCGGCGAGCGTGGGCTCCGGCCGTACATCGACATCGCAGCAACTCGAGACGGGGCTCTGGTGTCGATCGCGTCGCTGCCCTCCCTGCTGTATCCACAGGCACCCGAGTCGGTCACCCTCGACGTTCAATTGCTCGACTTCGGGTGGCTGGACCGAGGCAAGCCCGTCGCAGACGGGTCGATCATCGATCTCACCCGAACGGATTCGAGGGCCGACGCTGCTCTCGTCGCCGAGATGGTGACCCGGGCGTTCCGCGAGCTGTGGAACGTTCCCCATCCGTCGTTTCTCAGCGTGTGGGGCGTCGCCGCAGACGGAGCCGCCTCGGGGCCGATCGACCTCCAGCGCGGAATCGTCGGCGTCCGGTCCAGCACTGCCGGGGACAGCCGTGTCGACTCGACACCGACCAATCCCCCGTTCGACATCACCGACGTTCCCGACGAACTGCGATCACTGCACACCCTGTGCCAATTGACCGGTCGAAAAGCCGACGCGCAAACAGTGCACTCGGTGTGCGTGGGGGCGGACATCGATGAACTCGGTGTACACGCGCTCGCCCTGCATCGCTCGGCTGCCGCACACTCGGACCGCAGCGCAGCCGAGGGAACAGGCACCTCGATCGCGGTGTGGACGGGACTGGCCCGAACCTGGCTGTTGGTTGCCCGCAGTATCGCAGCTGCAGCCGGATCGGACCGGCACGCCTGTCGCTGAACTGCTACAGAATCCTTCGCCGCAATCCGCTGGCCCGCAGGACCTGACGTTCGACTCCGGCTCGGATGGCCTCCTCGGTGCCGATCACCCGTACATGCGACCGCGCACGGGTGATCGCGGTGTAGAGCAACTCGCGAGTGAGCAGAGTCGATGCCTCGACGGGCAACAGAACCGACACGGTGTCGTACTGACTTCCCTGGCTCCGGTGAATCGTCATCGCGTACACGGTCTGGACGGCAGAGAGGACGTTCGGGTGAATGAGAACGTGGCCGCGACCCCGCGCGAAAGCAGCCATTGGAGTTCCGTTCTCACCCGACACCACAACACCCGTGTCTCCGTTGTAGATTCGCGCTTCGTGATCGTTGGCCGTCACCAGCAGCGGCTGACCGGGGTACCAGTAGGCGGGGTCGAGGAAGGCCTTGTTCGCTTCTCCCACCCACTCGAGTGCCAGCCGATCCCACAGCGCAACGCCCCACCGCCCCTCACGGTGCGCGCACAGAAGTCGATGCTTCTCCAGTCCCAGCAGCGCCGCGGCGGCGTCACCGCGGGTTGCCGCCGCTGTGACCTCGGCGGCGGTGTCGACCACGTCGGCCCGCAATGCGTCGGTGTCCTCGGGTGCATGGAACGAGATCTGGTCGTCACCGGATTCGAGTAGTTTCATCACCTCGTCACCGCGGCCGTCTCGAACTGCGACGGCCAGACGGGCGATCGCGCCACCGAATCGTCGACCGCGGCTGAGCCGAACCACTCCGCCGCGCAACCTGTCTCGCTCGAACGCACTGAGCGCCGCCTCGTCCGGATCCTCGGCTGCGTCGAAATCCGCGTCGACCAGGTGCGCCAACACAGGGTTCTCGGTGCCGGTGACCGGCCGTGCGACGAGGTCGGCCAGCACTGCTCCGGCGTCGACGGACGTCAACTGATCGGGATCGCCCACGAGTATCAACCGCGATTCCGGTCGAACTGCTTCGAGCAGCCGGCACATCATCGTCAACGACACCATCGACGTCTCGTCGACGACCACCACGTCGTACGGCAGTCGATTGTGGGAGTCATGACGAAACCTGGTCTTGCTGCCCGGTTTCCACCCCAGCAGGCGATGCAGAGTCATTGCTTTCAGTTCTGCCGGGAGACCCAGCAGTCCCGCTTGCTCGGCCACCGACTCCTGCAGACGAGCGGCAGCCTTGCCGGTGGGGGCGGCAAGACCGATTCTCACATCGCTGCCGTGTTCTCGAACCAACAGCGCCAGAATTCGAGCCACCGTGTGGGTCTTACCGGTGCCCGGCCCGCCCGCTATGACCGTGGTCCAGTGCGTCGCCGCGAGGGCTGCTGCAATGCGTTGTCGATCGGGAGGGGTGGTGGGTGCGCCGGATTCGTCGATGAACAATTCGGCCAACGCACGGTCGATCTTTGCACCGTCGACGACGGGGTGCGACTGCGATCGAGCGTCGAGTATGCCTCGAACTGTATTCTCCTGCAGGTGATATCGATCCAGGTACAGCAGTTCACCCAGGTCGGTGCGCACCAGCTTCAGCGGCGTCAACGGCCCGTTGGCGCTGCCGACCACGAGCGGGCTGACCGCCAACGCGTCGAGAACGTCGGACAGATCGGGCCAGGGAAGAAGGCTCGGATCCACGTCCGATTCCTCGTCCACCGTGACATCCCGCAGGCGCTGCAGGTCGAGACATATCGATCCTGATCGCACTGCGCGCACCGTCAGAGCCGTGGCGAGCAGCACCGGATCGGAGGCTTCCCCGGCCAGGGCACCGAGCCGCAACGCCACGTGCACGTCGGCCGCTGTCAGTACACCGGCGTCGTTGAAGGACCGCAGAATTCCGCTGCCTCGCAGCGCCGTCGAGACACTCGTCATCGTTGTACCTTTCCGGCGAGCAGATCCGACAACTCGACCACCAGTGCCGCAGGCGGATCCCAGTCGAACACACCGCAGCCGGCCGGAGTCTGCGGCCCCACCATGCCCCGAACGAACAGGTACCGCACTCCGCCGAGATGCGTCTCCGGCCGGTAGTTCGGTTGCCGCCATCGCAAATACCTGTGCAACGCAACGGCATACAGAATGGCCTGCAGCGGATAGTGCGACCGCATCATCTCCTGCGCCATCTTCTCGCGCGTGAAATTGCCGGTCGTCAGATCGCCTCGGGCCAGGCGGTTGGTCTTGTAGTCGACCACGATGTAGCGAGGGCCGGGTACCCGAAGAACGGAGTCGATACTTCCGGTGAGAAAGCCGCGCAGTGGGGTGGCTTCCACCGCATCGAGCAGATCGGCGTAGTCCGCGAGGACATCCGCCGGGTCGAGATGTCGACGCAGCAGCTGCGCAACCGATGTCAGAGTCACGCTCGATTCCACCGGGTCGTCGCCTCCGGCCAAGGGTAGCTCGAAATCCAGCTCGGCCAGGTGGTCGTTCGGCGCGATGTCGGCCAGCGTCCCGAAGCCCAGCGGTGTCTGCATCACCGGCAACAGGGCGGCTGCCAGAGCCGTCGGATCGACATCTGCCATCCGTGAGGCAACGGCAGCTCTGCAGCGCTGCTCGAGTTCAGACAGTAGATCGGCTGCGGAGGTATCGACGTGCTCAAGGGCCTCGTGCACCAGGGTTCCGAATGCGGCACCGGCCGGCATTCCGTTCATAGGTGACGCGATCCCGTCCACGGGCTCGTCCGGGTTCGCGCTTCCCAGCGGAGGTTCGACAGGCTCATCCGCTTTCTCGGGCCGCTCGGCCTCACTGGTCACCCCCACCTCCGGCTCGACGGGCGACGCATCGTGCGCGTGAGCGGTCAAGGCCGAGTAGGACGTTCGACGCCACAGCAGATCCAGAGCACGCCCGAAGCGAGCGGCAGTGACGTCGCGGTGTTCCTCCTCGGGTCGAACCCACTGCTGGTCCGAGGGTGGTGTGGGGCCGACTGCCTCGATCGAGATCAGATCCGCTGACGGACCGACCCAGGATTGCACGCGGTTGGCGGTAGTGGCGTCGTCGAGCACCTTGTACGACGGCTCCGGCTGCGCGATCCCCGGAATGCGGCCGAACAGCATGCGGTGCAACGACGACGTAGCAGTGTTGCGTCCCGGCGCCCACCACAACACCACTTGACACTGGGCTCTGGTGAGTCCCACGTACAGCAGCCGTAGTTCTTCTCCGGCTTCTTCACGATCGTTGACGAGCTTTCGTGCCGCGTAGCCGGCCCCGGAGGGACCGCCGACGTCCCGGATGCGGTGGCCGTCCTCGTGCAGCAGCAGGGTCGACGGTGAGCTGAAGTAGAGCGTGTCCCAGGCGTACGGAAGGTAGACGACGGGAAATTCCAGCCCCTTGCTCCCGTGCGTTGTCATGATCTGCACTGCCGCCGAGTCACTGTCGAGCCGGCGACTGCGATCGGTGGAACCGCCGGCTGCCGGTTCCTTGATTCGATCGGTGAGCCACCGAGTGAGAGCGGTGATTCCGTACGATTCGGATACCGCTGCGCGATTGAGCAGTTGGGCGATGTGCCGCAGGTCGGTCATCGTGCGCTCCCCCGCCTCGACCGCGAGCAACCGAGCATCGAGACCCGACTGCGCCGACACCCGCTCGAACACTGCCGCGAAACCCGCCTCGTCGAACAGCACGGAGTACTCACGCAGCCGGCTGCTCACCTGCGACAGAGCGTCCTCGGCCCCGGAATCGAGTTGGGCGGCAGTCCAACCGAGCAAAGGTGTCAGGGCTGCGAGTCTGACGCGGTCGGTGCGGTGCGGTTGTTCGATCGCTTGCAGTAGCCACAACCAGTGTCGAGCACTGTCGGTGCCGAAGACGCTGGTGCTGCTCGACACCACCGACGGCACACCCACTGCGTCGAGCGCATCTCGAATCAGCGCAACCTGTTTGGTCGTGCGAGTCAACACCGCAATGTCCCGCGGTTCGACCGTCCTCGGCCCGTCCGGCCGGTCCATGACGGCGTTCCCGGACAGGAGCGTCACGATCTCGGCCGCCACATCCGCAGCCACCCGAGAGCGAAGTCGATCCACCGCCGGAAATCCCGAACGTAACGGTCCTGCTCCGGTGCGCGGCAGATAGCGCAGCCGCAGCGGACGATGTTCTGCCATGCGCGAGAACGGGTTCCGCGCTTCGACGCGATGGACGACGATATCGTCGTGTCCGAGAGCGGCACCTCCGTAGAGATGGTCCAACGCGTCGAGGAGCCCGGAGTCGCTACGCCAATTAGCCGTCAGCTCGTACAGATGATCGGCCGACTGCACCGCATCCAGATAACTCAGCACTTCGGCACCGCGGAAAGCGTAGATGGCCTGCTTCGGATCTCCGACGAGGATCAATGTCGTGTAGCCGTGAAAGGCCCGGCGCAGGATGTCCCACTGCATGGGGTCGGTGTCCTGGAATTCGTCGATCAACACGACACGGAACCGGTCTCGCACGCGCGCGCATGCTGCCTCCCCGTGCACGGGATCGAACAACACCGAGTGCAGCAGTCCGAGTAGATCGTTGTAGTCGCGGATGCCGAGAAGACGTTTGCGACGCTCGACCTCACGGCGGGCCTCCCGAGCGAACTGCACCCGCAGGGCGGCTTCCCGGTTGCCGTCGTCACCGTCGAGGTCGTCGATGTCGGGGTACAGGATCGACTGTTGATCTCCGACGGCTGCCGCGGCCAGTTGTTGGGCGTCGCGTCGCCCGAACGGTGGTGCCTCGTCGTCGCCGCTGAACATCTGCAGATACAGATCGTCGACCACCTGCTCGAGCAGATCCGACACCGACTCGACGAACGTGGATTCGGGTTCGCGCTCACCCGCGATACCCAGCCCGTCGAGCATGCGTTGACAGAAGCTGTGCGTGGTGACGATCGTCCCGGCGTCGAAGTCCGACAGCGCTTTACGCAGTCGTCGGCGCCGCTTGTCCACTTCGTCGTCGTCTGCCGCGGCGAGAAAGGCGACGAGGGGGTCGCGAGCACCACGCGCAGCGTCCGGATCACCGAGGTCTCGGGCGATCGACGCGAACCGGCTGCGGGTGCGATCGCGCAGTTCCTGGGTCGCGGCCCGACTGAACGTCACCAGCAGTAGATCCGAGATCTCGGCCAGTCCTTCGGCGATGTACCGCGCCGCAAGTCCGACGATCGCGTACGTCTTGCCCGTTCCTGCACTGGCCTCGAGCACGGTCGTCCCGGTGGGCATCGGACCGAGGAGGTCGAATCCGCGTGCGGCGGTCATGCGTTCCCCATGTTCTCTGCGGTCAGCAATGGATCCCACAACCGGCGGGAGAGAACTCCGAAGCGGCTCTGCTCGTTCGCGGGGTCGGTCTCGTCGTCGAGAGGGCTCGGATCGAGCAACGTTCCGAACGAGAGCGTCGGGCCGTGCACGTATCGCAACGATCGGTCGGTGCCGTCACCGAAATCGCCGCGCCACGCCCAACCGGCAGATTCGTAACCGTCCTCGATCGATCCGCCGCCGAACCGCTTCTCCGCGTAGGCAGCTGCCGTCCCGGTCGAGATCGGCAGCGGCGCAACCAATCCGCGATCCCGCAGGTCCACCACGTCACAGAGTACCGCGAGGGGATTCGGAGGGGTCGTCAGGCGGGACCGGCGAGGCGGACGCATTCCGCTGGCGCGCCCGATGGTGACCGCGCTCCACTCCCCCGGCTCGGACGCTGCCACCGCCAGCAGACGCACCCACGCCGCGAGCCTGTGCTTGGCCGCCAGCCGTGAATAGGACGAACGCACGAGTGTCCGGTCGTGAATGCCGATGACGGTACCGGTCAGACGTCGCCCATCACCGAGATCGACCACGATGTCGGTGGTCTCGGCCGGGCCGTCGTGAAACGGCGCGGCCGCGTCGGCGATGATTCCGACGACTCGGCGGATGTCGGACATCTCGCGTCGACCTTGATGAAACGGAGGCAACGTGCCTCGCCGCCACTCGGCGTCGGCGAATTCGCCGATGTCCGTGCCGGCCAGCACCGCTGCCAACATCCGATCGCCGATGTTCCACCGAGACAACGGATCCAGTTCGATGTCGAGACTGTCCGCCAGATCGTCTTCGAGCTCGGGAACTCGAAACCCGAGACGTTGACGCAGAAACGCCTGAACCGGATTCTCCACGAACGCGATCACGTCCGCGAGTTCCACGTCGCCCGAATTCGCTGGGGGCAGTGCATCTGGCAAGAACAACGGCACCGGTACGGACGGTCGCTGCTGAGACACGGCGCCCGCCAACGCCACCGTGTCGAAGCTGAACGGGTGTCGGGCCTCGAAATTCCGAGGGTCGAAGGGCTGCAGTGGATGCCGGTGTTCGACGCTACGGCCGGCGGTCACGTCGAGAACGTCCATCAACTCGCGCAGTGGGATCGCGGGCGGTTTGGTCGATCCGTCGACGGGGTCGGCACCGGTGTAGAAAAGCAGTAGCTTTTCTTCGGCGGACATCACGGCGTCGAGCAGTAGCTGTCGGTCCTCGCTGCGGATGTCGCGTTCGCCGACGGCCGGGTCTCGTGCGAGGACGTCGTCTCCGTCGAGGCTGCCGACGCGGGGAAATACCTCGTCGTCGAGACCGAGAAGTATCACGACGCGGTGCGGGACCGATCGCATCGGCACCATCGTGCACACGGTGAGCTCTCCGGTGCGAAAGTTCGCTCGGGTGGGGCGGCCGGTGAGCCGGCCACCGAGCATGGCGCGCACATCCGCCAGCCGCAGCTCGGCGGTGTCGCCGTGCTCGGTGGCCTCGGCGATCTCGCGATGCGCTTGCGCCAGTTGCCATTCGTCGGCGGTGGGCACGTCGGCGAGCAGATCGAGGGTGCGGCCGAGCTGCCGCGTCCATTCGGTCACGGGGGCGCGCCCGGACAGCGCCCGTAGTACCGAGGCGAGCCGGTCGACCAGCTCGGCGAATCGGCCCGCAAGCCCGATGTCGTTACTGTCCACGTCGTCGAGGGGCAGCGCGAGGTCGAGATAGTCGTTCCCACTCTCGTCCGCCGCCACTCCGAGGAGAATACGGTCGAGTGCGGACTTGAAGGTGTTCTGCCGAAAGTTGTTCAACCCGAAGGATTCTCGTTGTCGCACCGTCAAACCCCAACGGGCTCCGGACGTGGCGACCCATTCGCGGAGGCGTTCGAGGTCGTCGTCGGTGAACGAGAACTTCTGCCGCACCGGGCCGCTCGCCGCGAAATCGAGTAGTTCGCTGGCCGTCACTCGCCCCTCGGAAAAGTCGAGCACCGTCGCCACCACATCCAGTACCGGATTGGTGCGACGCAGGCCCCGATCGGCAAGCCGGACCCGCAGTCGATGACCGGGATGCACCAATGTGGCCTGGCCGAAATTGGCACGGATCAGCGGCGCATAGGTCTCGACGTCCGGGCACATGACGAGCACGTCACGGGGTTCGAGAGTCGGGTCGTCGGTGAACAGATGCAGCAGAGACTCGCGCAGCACCTCGACCTGGCGAGCAGGCCCATGACATGCGTGAACCTGCACGCTGCCGTCGGCGAACGCTGGATCGCCGACCGTCGTTGCGTCGGAGGGCACTTCGTCGCCGGCGATGTCGGATTGGATCGTTCCGAGCAAGGTCCGCGTTGGTTCGGGCCCTTCGTGGTGCACGGTGTGATCGGCGATCGAGCCGATGGTTGTTTGCAGTTCCCGCACGTCGCGCGACAGACTCGCCAGCAGCGGGTGCTCGACGGCCAGAGCGGTCACATCGTCGCGCCGTCGGGTGGCCGCCGGGATGTCGGCGAGTGTGGCCCACATCGACGGGCTGGGGTGCGGGATCCAGATGTGGACGTCGCGGTGGTGCGCGAGCGCGTGCAGGATGTCGAGCTGGTCGGCGGTCAGCCGAGTCGGACCGAACACCGACAACCTGGACGGTAGGTCCACCGCGTTCGGTTCCGATCGCAGTGTCGAACACGTATCGGGAAGGCGCTCGGCGGGACTCGGACTGCCGATCCGCTCGCGTACCAGGCTCCATATCCGCGGTTGCCACGTCAGGTCGTCGTCCAGTTCCTGGCCGAGCCCGTCGGTGAATCGTCCGGCGCGCCAGTCGCGCAGCATCTGCGGTCGCTGAGATCCATAGGCGCGGAACAGCTCCGCGATGTGCGCGGCCGTCGACCAGCGGCGCCCTACCCGATGATCGTCCGACCCCGAACCCAGATGTTTGGAGAGCACCGCGGCCCACGGTTCGGTGCGACAGTCGTCGATCACCGACAGCGCGGTCCACAGCACTCGATTGTGAGACCACGGGTCGTCGTCGGGATCGATGCCGTCGACCTCGGAGATGGTGCGCGCGACCAACCTCGCCGGGCTCGGAAACTCGATGTTCGCGGCTATTCCATCACCGTCGGGAGCGCCCAGGACGCTCGACAGACGTTGGGTGAGCCACCGCTCGACACCTCTTGCCGGCACCGACACGATTTCGGGCACGAAGGCATCGGGCAACGGCTCCGACAGAACATCGGCGAGGGCTGCAGCGAGCGTTCCTGCACGTTCGGCGCGGTGGAGCGTCAACACGGTCGAAGTCCCCTGCCTGCTCGTCTGAGAACGCCCGAATTCGGACTGGTGACGACCCTACTCGAGCCACCGACAAGTTCTGTCCGGTGAGTCGAGCCCTCGGCACCGGTCCGTATGTGCAGAACCCGACAGCAACGGAGGAGAACGACATGTTCAGACACATTTTCGCGGTCGTGGCGGTCCGGGACATCGATATCGCGAACGCCTGGTACGAGACGTTGTTCGACCGCCGGGCGGACAACAATCCGATGTCGACACTGGTGGAGTGGCAGGCCGCTCCCGGAGCATGGGTGCAGGTGACCGTCGATTCCGAGCGTGCAGGCTCGTCGCTGGTCAATGTGGCGGTCGACGACCTCGAACCGTTCGTGTCGGCGGCCCACTCGCGCGGAATCGACTTCGCCGACATCGTCGAAGCGAACAAGGGTGTTCGGCTGTCCACGGCCACGGATCCCGACGGCAATTCCATCACCGCTATCGGCGGTTTTCGCGAGCACTACTGAGCCGGGGCGTGCCGTCTCGGCTCGAGGTGTAACGACGCTCGCACGCGGTGCGACATGGTGGAAGGAAATGCGACCGCCCGGTTCGGAAGAACGTGGGGTTGCTCCCGTCTCGCGGACACCCTTCGCCGCGAGACCGACACCCCGTGACCCGAGGACGATCCGACATGACCAGTGCCTACCCACCACCGTTCCAGCGCCCCGCACCCGAGCCAGCTCCTTCTCGACGACCCCCCGTCGGCAGGATCTTCGCCTGGGCGGCAATCGTTTTCGGCGCGATCTTCTTGATCGGAGCCATAGTCTCGTTCGAGTTCGGTGCGGTACTCGTCGGCGCATCGATGCTCGCTGCGGGCGTCGCGTACCTTCGGTTGTCCCCTGAGCGTGGACGCAAGGGTTGGGCCGTACCGGCGATCGCTGTTCTTCCGGCATTGATCGTCATGGGACTGACGGGGTCGACCGAACCCGAGAAGGTGGCCGTCACCCCGGTCGCGGCCGTGCCCGCGCTACCCACCGTGACGACGACCTCCGCACGTCCGACGACCACCACACCGGCACCGACCACGACGACCACGGCCGCTCCCACCACCGAGCCCGTCGCCGCGATCGTGGAAATACCGACGACGTCGGAGTACACCACCGCTCCCGAGCCCGTCTACATCCCCGAACCTGTCTACATTCCCGAACCTGTCTACATCCCGGAGCCGGTATACACACCCGAGCCCGTCTACACCGTTCCCGCGCCGTTGGCAGCGGTGCCGGAGAGCGTCTACTACGCAAACTGCTCCGCGGTGCGTGCAGCAGGCGCAGCCCCTATCTACGCCGGCGACCCGGGATACGCGAGCAAACTCGACCGCGACGGGGACGGGGTCGGCTGCGAGAACTAATTCACCATCCGCTGTGTCAGCTCCGCAGCCTCGCGAGAGTATGCGACGAGCATGACGAGGTCGACGGATGGCCGCGCCGACTTGACTGCAAGGACCTGTCGAGTGATGGCGTCGTGCATCGGCCAACCGTAGGAGCCGGCCGAAATGAGTGGGAAAGCAATGGATTTCAGATTCATCGACGCCGCCAACGCCAGGCTGCGCAGGTAGCACAGGCGTAGTAGTTCGGATCTGTCTTCGTTCTTCGAATAGCGCGGGCCGACGGTGTGGATCACGCAACTGGCGCGCAACCTGCCTGCGGTGGTGGCCACAGCGGCACCGGTGTCGAGGCCGTGGGGCAGGGTGGTGGCCCGCAATGCCTTGCATTCCGCGAGGATCGTGGGGCCTCCGGCCCGATGCAGCGCGCCGTCCACCCCACCGCCGCCGAGGAGTCGGGTGTTGGCCGCATTGACGATCGCGTCTGCGGCCACCTCGGTGATATCACCGTGCACTACGTCGATGATCGTCATGCGTCGTCCTTTCTCTCGGCGATCGCGATGGCGATGCGATCGAGGTCGTCGGCGCGCAGCCCCGGGTAGCCGTGGACCAGCTCGCGCCACTGCGTCGGGACCGCCGACGCGCCCCACCGTGCACCGAGAAGTCCGCCTGCGATCGCGGCGGTGGTGTCGGTGTCCCCGCCTGCTCGGACACACAGTTCGAGCGCGGCAGGAAGGGGCAACGATGCGTCTGCCGCGCGATGTATCGCCCACCAGGCCGTTTGGAGCGCGTGCACGACCCAACCGTTCTTCGGGAAGTCGGTCGGCTCGCCCTCCCGAGCGCTGCCGAGCAGCGGCTGCCAGAAGTCCCGGACATCGGGTTCTTCGTGGCGCAGGAAGTCGGCGATACCGTCGTACGTTCCGTGTAGCACCGCGTGCCGGATCGCGTGCGACCACAGTTGACATGCCTGACCGGCACGAGGATCGGAGTGGGTCAGCGCGCTGATCCGCTCCGCAGCAGCCCGGCATCCGGTCACGTCGTCGAGATAGGCCAGCGCGACGGGCGCGGTCCGCATCAACGAGCCGTTTCCACCGGTCCGGCCGGTCAGCGACGCCGCGACCGCGGCCATCTCCGATCCGGTGCTCGCTCTCTGCGACAGCACTTTCCGGGTCTGATTGCCGACGTCGGGAGGATTCACCGCGAACCAGGCGCGGAAGTTCGCTGCCACCTCATCGACGTCTCCGCCGATCTCGAGAGCGCTCGCAACGCACAGTGCCATCGACGTGTCATCGGTCCATTCCCCCGGGGCCCAGTCGAATGCGCCGCCGCCGATCATCGCAATGGCGGTCTCGTGCGTCGGATATCCGAATTCGTACCCCGCGCCCAACGCATCGCCCACTGCAGTGCCGAGCAGTACCCCACGCGCCCGATCCCGCTGATTGTCGGTCAAGTTCATTCGCTGCCCCTTAGATCGTTGTTGATCTAACAATAGATCAGACTTGCGCTAAGCTGCAACCCATGACGTGGACGGACCGAGACGGCAAGGCTCTGACCGATTACCCGCGACCTTCGGTTGCGGTCGATGTCGCGGTCCTGACGGTCCGTGAACAGCAGCTACAGGTCGTTGTCGTGCCCTCTGAGCGGGGCCTCGCACTTCCCGGAACGTTTCTGCGCCCGTCGGAAACCCTGACCGAAGCCGCCGAACGCGCACTCGAGTCCAAGGCGAACATCGTCGATCTGCAGTTCCACCAACTCAAGCTCTTCGACGAGCCCGGCCGCGACGACCGCGGTTGGGTGCTGTCGATGGCGCACGGCGCAGCAACACCGAGTCGATCACTGCCTGCGACAGCCGAATCGGTCGCCATCGACGGTGTGGTGCCGGGCTCGACGCTGGCGTTCGATCACAGCGAGATGGTCACCGAGGCAGTGCTGGACCTCCGAGCTCGCTACGCGCGAGAGATCGACCCTGCCGGATTTCTGGATTCCACCTTCACACTCCTCGAACTGCGGTCGCTGTACGAAATCGTTTTCGATCGCGCGTTCTCCAAAGACACGTTTCGCCGCCACGTCATCACCGCACTCGAGGGAACGAGCACGACGACGACGGCAGGTGGCGGTCGCCCCGCCGAGCTGTACCGCCGGGCACCCGATGCTGCACCGGCCGCTTCTGCGGACTCGTTCCTTCGCGGCTAGAGGCGTCACGCGACGAAACCGGACATGTCAGCGGATAAGCTGCGAGCCATGGGATCGAAGCGGCCTGCCAACCGCGGACAGAAACGTGCAGAAAAGACCAAGGCCCGGCAACGGCGTCACCAGCAATCTCGGCCGGCACCGACCGGTGTCGTATCCGAGCGGATCAGCGATCTGATCGACGGTTTCGTCGAGTGGCTCGACGAGAGCGAGATGTCGGAGCAGGCCGAGGCAATCTCACGGTTGGTGTCGTCGACACTGACCCAGTTGTCCGGTGCGCGCCACGGGTTCTCCCCCAGCGCGTGGATTCCCGCCGATGCGCACCTGCTGGTGGATGCTGCAGAACGCATCCTGCAGGAGGAATCGGAGACCGCCGAGGACACGGCGGTGAACCTCGTTCTGACGTCACTGCAGTATCTGACGTTCCTCGACGAGACCGATCTGTGGGACGGCAGCCCCGAGGACTACGCACACTGCATGGAAGACCTCTCCGACTTCCTCGAGGGCGACGAGCCCGACATGCTCGACGCAGACGACATCGATCTGCCGAACGTCTCGCTCGACCAGGAGCTTGCGGCCATTTCGGCTCTGCCGCTGTTGCCTGCGCTCGATGACATCGTTGCTCGCGTCGCCGACGGACTCGCAGTGTCGGACGACGTCCATCTACGCACCGCCGTCGGCCCGGCTCCACTCGACCCCGCCGGACTCACCGAGTCCTCGGACGTTGCAGCCGTCGATTACTGGTCGACGGCCATCGCGACCGAATTGGTCCGGATCGACGGCGACACGGCCAAGCTCGGCGACAACGCCCCCTCTCTGGCCAAGCGTGAGGCGGAGACCGTTCATGAGCTGGTTGCCGAACACGTCCGAGTGCAGCTGTCCGGAGACGCCGACGACCCCGACGTGTCCCGTTCGCTGGCCAACACGTTCGCGGTTCAGACCCTGCTGGCCGCGATGACCGACGAGCTGCCTCTGAACAACGAGGGCGAGGACTACGCCGATTTGGAAGGTGAGGACCTGCGGACGGCGCAGCTGATCGACCACCGGGTTCGATCTCTGATCGAGCAAGGCATTCTCGTTCGAATCGAAGAGGTCCTGGCGGTTCCACATGCGCTGCGTCCCGCCGTTCTGGACGGCGTGGCCGAGGCACACCCTTTCGGGGCGCTGGACGAGGAGACGCACGAGACGCTCGAGGACTCGGCGTCGTCGTGAACGCACTCGCGCGCGCCGAGACTCTGTCGGTGCTCGCCGCTAGCGTGACCGACGCCGCGTTATCTCAGCGCGATTCGGGTAAGGAGCCGACATGAGCGATTCACTCGAGTTCGACTTCGACGTCGACTCGGCATGGATGCACTTCCAGCGCCGGCTCGGCGAGTACGTCAGCGCCATGCGCGACGGTGACGCCTTGGTGATCGAGTCTCGATACGACAGCACGGACGGCGTTCCGGACACCGCGGCCTGCGTCCAGTTCTACGCCTGGGATCTCGACATGGTTCGCTGCGAGCTGCCCGCCAACGAGCACCTACACAGTAGTCGGGCCATCACCGACGCTCACCGAGAAGCACTGAACGCGTTGGGCTTTCGAACGTCCCGGGATTCCGAGCCGACGCCACCCCACGTCGACCGCAATCGATCGTGGTCCGATGATCTGGCGAATAAGACCGTCGCGGTGTTCCGTGACATCTGGGGCCTGCCGCACCCGTCCTTTCTGAGTTCGCGGGCCACCGGACGCTACGACGTGCCGAGCTTCGAGGCCAGCACCGAACCCGTCTCGGCAGTCGTTCCACTGTGCGTGCAGCCGAAAGGCAAGGACCACCTGCAGCAACTGGTCGATCGTGCACTCGAACCCTGGTTCGGCTTTCCGCCCGATCACGACCCCGACGGCGACATCCCTCTGCGATTCGTCAACGGCACCGCATACGTCACGGTCAAATCCACCGAACCGGTCGTCGAGATCAACTCGACGTTGGTGCACGCGGTCACCGGTCGCACCCGTGCAGCCGAGTTGCTGGTCGATCTCAACGTGCAGCTTCCCGATGTGATGTTGCATCTCGTCCAGGACTGCATCGTGGCCCAGGTACGTGTCAGCGGATCACCGTTCGTGGCCGATCACCTGCTGTGGGCGGTCCGGATGCTCTCGCACGTGTGGGAGCAGGTCGACGACAAGTTCGCCGAGGACTTCGGGGGCAGGCTCGGCGAACCGACCCCTCCGGTCCTCGAAGGTGACGACTTCCCGGACGGTCTGCTCGCGTTGATAGAGCTGATCGCGGATTCGCCCGATGCTGTCGAGCCACGCACCGTCCTCGAGTGCTGCTCTTCGGACCGTGACGTGGTCGTGTCGTATCTCCGCATCAGCGCCGAGCAGGAGGCATCGTGGCGCGGCATGGCGGTAGCCGCGGACCTGGGCGACGAACACTGCGATGTGGACGAGGCGGATCGCGAGGCCGCGAACTGGGGTCGCGCAGTGGCTGCCCTGCGGGAGGTGCTGCGGAGCACCCCCGAACAGGTCACTCCTGTGGTCGATCCGTCGGCGATCCAATTGCAGCTGTTCGAGACCGACGAAGTCGCGGAGGTGTCCGACGAGCGTTCGGACGATCAGTAGCGCCGTCCGAACAGAAAAGTTTCGACGGGCTTCCCTTTCATGTTAACTGGGGTTACATTAACTCCATGTTCGCATCACGTTTGGAGAAGCCATGACACTGACGACCGGCACCACGTCCGTTTCGGTGGACATCGACGCCACGGACGAGCAGCAGTACAACGAAACACTCACGTTGCTGTCCGAGGGTTCGGTGCACAAACACTTCGATCCTTACGTCGACATCGACTGGGAGTCCGAGAAGTTCGCGGTTCCCGCCAATGATCCCCGCTGGGTACTGCCCGCCAAGACCGACCCTATCGGGGGCCATGACTGGTACAAGTCCCTGCCGCTGGACCGGCAGATCGAGATCGGCATGTGGCGTCAGGCCAATGTCGCCAAGGTCGGCCTGCAGTTCGAGAACATTCTGATCCGCGGCATGATGCAGTACGTATTCTCGCTGCCCAACGGTTCGGCCGAGGCGCGCTACTGCACCCACGAATCCATCGAAGAGTGCAACCACACCCTGATGTTCCAGGAGATGGTCAATCGGGTGGGTTCCGACGCTCCCGGCATGAGTCGACCGATGAAGATGCTCTCGCCGTTCATCCCTTTGTTCGCGACGCTGCTACCCGAGTTGTTCTTCGTCGGGGTCCTCGCAGGCGAAGAACCCATCGACCACATTCAGAAGTCGGTGCTTCGCTCCGGCGAAGAAATCCATCCGATCATGCAGAGCGTGATGGCCATTCATGTGGCCGAGGAGGCTCGCCACATCTCCTTCGCGCACCAGCTCCTTCGTCGTCGTGTGCCCAAGATGTCCAAGGCCGGACGCTTCCTGCTGTCGCTGGCCTTCCCGGTCACGATGCGCATTCTGTGCGACGTCATCGTCATCCCGCCGAAGAAATTCTGGACGAAGTTCGACATTCCGAAGAGTGTCAAGAAGGACCTCTTCTGGGGATCCGAGCAGTCGCAGCACGCTCTGCAGGACTACTTCGGTGATGTGCGCATGCTGGCCACCGATACCGGAATGATGAACCGGGCGGCTCGCCTGATGTGGAAGCTGTGTGGAATCGACGGCAAGGCATCACGTTTCCGTAGTGAGCCGGACCGCAGCTCGAGCCAGTTCGCCGCATAGCCCTCTCGACACCCCACGCGCCAGTTATCCGTACAGCAGCGCCCGCCGTCAGGAACCCCACATGCCCCACGTCGTCACCCAGTCATGTTGCAGCGACGCGTCGTGCGTCTACGCGTGCCCCGTCAACTGCATACACCCCACCCCCGACGAGCCGGACTTCCTGACGGCGGAAATGCTGCACATCGACCCGCAGTCGTGTGTCGACTGTGGTGCCTGTGTGTCGGCCTGCCCGGTGGACGCCATCGTTCCCCAGGCCAAACTGACCGAGGCTCAACTTCCGTTCCTGACCATCAATGCCGACTTCTACAAGCAGGAGCGGCCGCCACGGCCGATTCTGGCTCCGGTCACGCCGGCCGCCTCGGTGTCGAGAGATCGCCAACCGCTCCGAGTGGCGATCGTCGGGTCCGGACCCTCGGCGATGTACGCGGCCGACGAGCTGCTCACGCAGCCGGGGGTCAGCGTCGATGTCTACGATCGGCTTCCGCAACCGCACGGTCTGGCACGCCTGGGTGTTGCACCCGACCACCAGAAGACGCGTCAAGTGTCACGGCTGTTCGAAACCATCTCGGCGCAAGAGGGATTCACCTATCACCTCGGCGTCGAGGTAGGAAAAGACGTGACGCACGACGAGTTGATGGACACCCATCACGCCGTGATCTATGCGGTCGGAGCGTCGTCGGATCGCGAACTCGGTATCCCCGGAGCCGAACTGCCCGGGCGCACGTCGGCGACCGACTTCGTCGCCTGGTACAACGGCCATCCCGATCACGCTCACCGCACGTTCGATCTGTCACACGAACGAGCGGTCGTCATCGGCAACGGCAACGTCGCACTCGACGTGGCCCGGATCCTGACCATGGACCCCGACGCACTCGCCGCGACCGACATCGCCCCCCACGCCTTGGAAGCGCTGCGCCACAGTGCCATTCGAGAGGTGATGGTCGTCGGTCGGCGCGGCGTGGCGCAATCCGCATTCACGGTGCCCGAATTCGCGGGACTCCTGACCGTCCCCGACATCGATCTCACCGTCGATCGCAGCGAGCTCGCACTGGATCCGGTGACGGTACGACTGGCCGGCACCAACGACCTGCCTCACGCGGTCGCCCAGAAGCTGCAACTGCTGCGGCACGTCGACGAGTCACCCGAGCACATCGACGGCCGAAAACGCATTACGCTGCGCTACCTGCTCTCCCCCACTCGAATCCTGGGCACGGATCGGGTCACCGGGGTCGAGTTCGAGCGCATGGGTCTGACCGCCGACACCGACGATGTGGTGCGCAGCACCGCCACCGGCGAGATCGAAACGATCGACGCCGGCCTCGTACTCACCTCCATCGGATACCGCGGCGTCGCGCTGCCAGGAATTCCGTTCGATCACGCAGTCGGCATCATCCCCAACCTCGGCGGCCGCGTCCTCGAGGAAGTAGGCGGATCCCCGTCGACCGGTACGTACGTCACCGGGTGGATCAAGAGAGGACCTTCGGGCTTCATCGGCACCAACAAGTCGTGTGCTCAGGAGACCGTCGGACATCTGGTCGACGACTTCAACGCAGGCCGCCTGACCGATCCGATCGATCTGCCGAGCGCATGGACGGCGGGCTCGGGTCGAGGGTCGCTGCGTCGCTCGAAAGACAAATTGCTGGCACTGCGCCGATCCTGACTGATCGGCTCCGACACCCCACCCGGTCGGGATCAATGCGACTGTCAGTCGCTCTGAGTGCAACAAAGCCACATTCATCCGGTCAGGGGTGAGGTTGAAGCGTCTACTATTAGGGTACGTACTTTCATCGGCCACCGATTCGCGGCGGGCCAACACCTCGAGGAGACCGAGATGCCGGGCCTGCGTCGCATCACAACCACAGCCGCTGTCCCATTTGTCGGAATTGCCATGGCGCTCGCGTGCGCCGCACCGGCGCAGGCTCTGCCCACACCGGGCGATCTGGCAGATGTGCCGGCGCGGACGTCGATCTCGTACGAACACGTCCCGACGGGTACGTACGTCGGCAGCGCAGAGGACAATTCGGCGCGCCCGGGGTTGTCGACGGTCAAGCTCTACATGGCCGACTACGTCGTGCGCTTCGGAGACGGTTCGCCGCGAGATCGCGACCTGGCCGCACGCATGGTCCAGGTCAGTGACGACGGTGCCGCCTCGGTACTCGACAACAAATATCCCCAGGCCATCGATTCGACGGCAACGGAGTTCGGACTCACCTCTACCTCGCGGGGCGGTTTCTGGGGCAGTTCCTACACCAGCACAGCCGACACCGTGCGATTCCTGGCGGCGAAGAAGCGAACAGACCCCCCCAGCCCGGTCCTCGGCTGGATGAACTCCGCCGCACCGGTTGCAGCCGACGGAACCGTGCAGGACTGGGGCACCCAGCAACTACCCGGCGTGACCGGTAGCAAATGGGGATGGGCCGACGACGGATCGAGCGTGGTTGCGTCCACGTCGATCGGTGACGAGTTCGTCGTGGCTTCCAACACGTATGGACCGCGCCGCTCACAGACCGACGACGTCCTGGCAGCGCTGGGCGGCGTCGACTTGACGGCACCGCCCGCTGCTTCTCCTGTACCGAACCTTCCCGTGATTCCCGGCCTGCCGTCGGTGGAAGAACTGCTGCTGATGCTCGCTCCTCGCTGACATGTTCGAATAACTTGTCGGACCCCTCCCCTACTCTGCGATTCACCGAAAAGTTCGGGGACCACACCGGGGGACGTGGAGGGGACGACGATGAGTCGTATCGATCTGGACAGCTTTCAAAATTTTCACCGCACCGGTCAAATCCGGCCGGACGCGGATCCGGTTCGCCTCGTCGAAATGGGCCTCGACTACGCCACTCGAGGGTCAGGGTGGAAGGCGTACGTTCGGCTGGTTGCAGACCGTCTCGCGAAATTCGAGTGCACGCCCGAGGTCGATCCTGCGTACGCCGTATCAGCACGGATACTCGACCACTCTGTCGACAGGTTGTTCGAGATCGGTTGGCAGCCGGCCGAACTCGCGCACGCTACTCGAAAGATGGTCGGGGGCGCGGCCGGGATGCTCGTGGTGGAGGCGATCGCCACCCATGCGGGGCGTTCCTCTGCCCTCACCAACGCACCCGATTCCTGGCGAGAGCAACTGATCGATCTGAAAATCGATTCCACCGCAGGCGTGTCCGTCGACCGTCTCCGGAGGTGGTGTGCGAGGCCTCGGGTCTCCACGTCCGACTCCTGGAACACGGTGTTGACCGTCCTCGGTCATACGACCTCACTGGGTTCACTCGACAAGCTGGTTCCCATTCCGTCGCAGTGGTCGTCGGTTCGATCCTCGCCCGCACCGTCATCGGCCCGCAAGAGTGGCGTCTCGGATTCCAAGATGCTGGGCAAGATCCGGGGGTTACTGGCAAAGGCGGAGTCCACCCAGTTTCCAGCCGAGGCCGAGGCGTTTTCGGCGAAGGCTCAAGATCTCATGACCCGCTATGCCATCGACCATGCGCTGCTCGAGTCCGACAACCCGCGCGGTTCGATCGGCGACGTAACCACCCGCCGCATCTTGGTCGACAGTCCGTACTCGGAGGCCAAGTCTCTTCTCCTGCACAGTGTTTGCGAAGCAAATGGTGCCCGAACCCTGTGGTACAAGCGATTCGCTCTGGTCAACATCGTCGGGCTCGAAGTCGATCTGGATTTGTGCGAGCTGCTGTTCACATCGCTACTCGTGCAGTCTTCTCGCGCACTCGACGAACTCGCCGAATCACCGGAAGCCCGAGGTCGCAGCTTCAGAAAATCTTTTCTGATCGCGTACGCCCACCGTATCGGCCAGCGCTTGCTGGAAGCTCGGGAGCGAGCTACAAAGGCGGCGTCGGAGCATCACGGTAGCGCCTTGCTGCCGATCTTGGCCGAGCGCAGCGATGCCGTGAACAAGGCATTCACGGCCATGTATCCGTCGACAACGGAGGTGCGTATCGAGGCACGCGATCATGCGGGTCGACGTGCAGGCCGTGCCGCCGCCGAACGCGCCGACCTTACCGGTGGGCGCGAACGTATCGACAAATCAGATCTGGCCTCGTAGTGCGCGCTACATTGGCTGACATGACCGGTCTGGATACTCCGCTGACACCACTTCGCTTTCTCGAACGCGCTGCGGAGGTTCATGCCCACAAGATCGCCGTAGAGGATGGTCCGCGCACCTTCACCTACGAACAGTTCGCCGCCGCCGTCACCCGGCTCGCGCATGCACTGCGCGCGTCGGGGGTCGGCCACGGCGATCGGGTGGCCTACATTGCGTCGAACTCGGCAGAGCTGCTGTTCGCGCATTACGCGGTGCCACTGGCCGGCGCCGTTCTGGTCGCCATCAACACCCGGCTCTCACCGGACGAAGTTCGGTACATCTGCGATCACTCCGGTTCGGTTCTGTTGGTGGGTGATTCGGCACTGTTGGCCGGTCTCGGAACGGACCCCATCGCAGATTCGGTCACCGAGATCGTCGAGACCCCCTCGGTGGACGGCGCGTACGACAGGCTGCCGCACACCACGCGATACGACGCGTTCCTCGAACGGGGCACGGACGAACCCATGGAGTGGGAGGTCGACGACGAGACGTCGACCATCACGATCAATTACACCTCGGGCACCACCGGTCGACCCAAGGGCGTGATGTACACCCACCGCGGTGCTTACCTCAATTCCCTGGGAGAACTTCACCACCAGGGATTCGGGGGCGACACCCGCTATCTGTGGACTCTGCCGATGTTCCACTGCAATGGATGGTGCACCACGTGGGCGGTCACGGCCGCGTCCGGCACCCACGTGTGCCTTCGCGGAGTGCGCGGCGACGCCATCTGGTCGGCCATCGACAACGGCGTCGACCACCTTGCCGGTGCGCCGACCGTGTTGACCACTCTCGCCACTGCTGCAGAGGCACATTCACTCGATCGACCGTTGACCATCGTCACTGCGGGAGCTCCTCCGAGCCCGACGATCATCGCCAAGATTCGAGCATTGGGAGCAACGCTCGTACACGTCTACGGCCTCACCGAAACCTACGGTCCGTATTCGGTGTGCGAGGCGAAGCAGGAATGGCTCGAACTGGACGCTGACGAACAGGCCCGTCGCTTGGCTCGACAAGGAGTCGGCATGCTCACCGCAGACCGTCTGCGCGTGGTCCGCGACAAGCCTGGCCCCAGTGGGGTTTTGATCGATGTCGAGCCCGACGGCACCGAAATGGGTGAGATCGTCATGCGCGGCAACAACGTCATGAAGGGGTATTACAACGACACAGCCGGAACGACACAGGCTTTCGCGGGCGGCTGGTTCCATTCCGGTGACCTCGGGGTGATGCATCCCGACGGCTACGTTCAGCTACTCGATCGCGCCAAGGACGTCGTCATTTCCGGCGGCGAGAACATCTCCACCATCGAGGTGGAACAGGCACTGGCGAGCCATCCTGCCGTCGCGGACGTTGCGGTCATCGGGGTGCCCGACGACAAGTGGGGAGAGCGGCCGAAGGCGTTCGTGGTACTGGTGGCCGGCGTGGACGTCTCGGAAGCCGAGCTCGTGGCGCACGTGAAATCGGCCATCGCGTCGTACAAGGCTCCGCGCAACGTCGAGTTCATCGTCGAGCTGCCGAAGACATCGACGGGCAAGATCAGGAAGAAGGAGTTGCGCGACGCCGAGTGGGGCACGTCCGCGTCCAAGATCAACGGATAGCAACTCTGGTCACGCCATCTGCACACCGGCGATTTCGGTGACGCCGCCCTTGCCGTCGAACGACAGCTGCCGAAATGCCACCTTCTCGACGAAGAACCTGTCGTGGCTCACCAGAATCACCGCGCCGGGAAAGGCCGTCAGCGCACGTTCGAGCACCTGGGTGCTCTGTAGGTCGAGGTGGTTGGTGGGCTCGTCGAGCACGATGACGCCTGCGCCGAACAACAGGCACTGCGCCAATGCAACTCGTGCCTTTTGCCCTCCGGACAGCACGCCGATCTTCGATTTGAGATCCATCTCGGAGAACTGCAGCAACGTGAGAAAGCGGTGGACTTCCTTCTTCGTCGCCGTCAGAGCGAGACTGCCCGGCATCGCGTTGACCGAGTGCGACACGGTGTCGTCGAGATCGAGATCGGCGAGCACCTGGTTGTAATAGATGAACGACGGTGCCTTGGTCTTCCATTTGATCTTGCCACTGTCGGGTTGCTCGGCACCGACGAGAATGTCGACCAGCGTGGTCTTTCCGCATCCATTGGGTCCAGTGATGGCGATGCGGTCGCCGCGATGCACGGTGAACGAGATGTTCTCGAAGAGTCGTTGGTCGCCATAGCTTTTCGAGATTTCCGTGATCTCCGCGAGGTTGTCGTGCACATGCAAACCGCCGTAGATTGCGGTGACCACCGTGTCGACCGGGCGGGGGCTCTTGCTCTTCTTGATGTTCGCCAGTCGACGTTTGAGCACTCCGCTGGGGTTCTTCACTGCTTCCTTACGATCACTGATCGCTTCTTGCTCGTAGGCCAGCAGCTGCTGTTCGTTGCTGAACTCACGTTCGAGGTTCTTGAGTCGGAACTGCTTCTGCTGCACGTATTCCGAGTAGCTACCGTCATAGGTCTGCAGGTGATGGTTTTCGATTTCGACGATGCTGGTGACGACCTGCTCGAGGAATGCGCGGTCGTGCGAAACAACGAGTAGCGCACCGCGGAAGTCTCGTAGCCAGCGTTCGAGCCACGCGATTCCGGCGACGTCGAGGAAGTTCGTCGGCTCGTCGAGGAGCAGGACGTCCGGGGCCTCGATGAGGATCTTGGCCAACGCCGCGCGGTTGCGCCAGCCACCGGACAGTCGATCGACGGGGAGCTCCCGTCGTTCGGCGTTGAATCCCAGCATCGACAGCACGGTGTCGATCTGCTGGTGGTAGGTCCAACCGCCACTGTTCTCCATGGCGTCGAGCAGTTCGGCTTGGCGGTCGACGAGCTTGTACATCTGCTTCTCGTCCAGGTCACCGCCCAATGCGGCCTCGACCTCGGCCAACTCGGTCTCGATTGCGTGGACAGCACCGAAGAGAGATTCGAGCTCCGCTTGAATGCTGCGATCGCCGTCCAGTTCGGAGAACTGCGAGAAGTAGCCGATGCGAGCGCCCTCGGTGACGTCGACGGTCCCCGAATCCGGGGTCTCTCGGCCGAGAAGAAGCTGCAGCAGAGTGGTCTTGCCTGTGCCGTTGCGGCCGATCAGACCGATGCGATCGCCGTCGGCGAGGCGGAAGAACACCTCACGCAACATCACCTTCTGGTCGTATCCCTTGGCAACGTCGTTCAAGCGAATCCAGCTCAAGCGTCCACTCCTGTAAAACACGGGGTTCGCTGAGTCGTCGAACCGACTCGCTCACTGTAGTCGCGTCGGTGCGAACGCTCCGCGTCGCCGATCAGGTCGACTCCCACAACCACAAGTAGTAATCGAGCCGTTCACGGTCGAGGTCTATGCCGTACGCATCCAAGAATGCATCGCAGTAGCTCCGGCCGAAGTTGTACTCGGTACTCCAGATTGCCGGTGCCAGGTCTGCCCAACGATCGGCGACGCCCATGCTGCCCATGTCCACGTGCGCTGCGCAGGATCCGTCGGCGGCGATCAGGGTGTTCGGCATGCAGGCGTCGCCGTGACACACGACCAGTCGATCGACCGACGGAGATTTCACCGGCAACTCGCGATCGCCGATACGAGAGACCACCGACCAGTCGAACGGGCACTGCGCGACGGGGACGGCATCGTGAAAGGCGCGAAGGCCGGTTGCCGCCGCTCGGACCGCGGTGGCCGGGTCCTCCATCCAGCGATCGGCGACGGCGTTCTCCCACGGCAGAGCCTCAGTCATCATCCAGGACCCGGTAGCGTCCGAACCGGTTTCGAGGACTTTCGGAACCGGGGTGTACCGAATTACCCAGTCCAGACGACACCGCTCGTCTTCCAGGTCGATCGAGCTTTCGACCGGCGTCCACTTGACGTAGCGCGCCTGGCCGAGGCGGAATGTCATGCCTCCCAGCACATTCGACCACACAGGTTCGATTCCGTCGTACCCTGCCAACTCTCGTACGACGGTCGGGACCGCGATACCGCCGTCGGGCACGCTCATTTGCCGGTGATTGTCGCAAGTGAATCGTTCGGCGGGGACACAACGACTGGATCGCGTCCGGACCACAGATCGAGAACTGCTTTGGGGCGTGCCAACAACTCTCGTGCGTAGTTCCGCACAACAGCGAGCGTGTTGCAGTCGATGCAATCGGCGGTCACGCCGTCGACCTCCAGATCCATGTCCTCGCACAGCGCCACGGCGCGCGAGACGTGAAGGGGTTGACTGATGATGAGTCCACGTTCGACGCCGAACGTCTCTTTCGCGCGGGCGCACGTGTCGTAGGTATCGATGCCGTGATCGTCTCCGATGATGACGTCAGGGTCGATTCCATGCTCGATCAGGTACTCGGTCATAGCCTGAATCTCGTTGCCGGACTTGCCGTCTGCATCACCGGAGACAAGGATTGCCTTGATCTTTCCTGCCTCCATCAACTGAATGGCGGTGTCGAGCCGACCTGCGAGAAAGCGCATCGGTTTGCCGTCGCGCACCTGGGCACCGAGAACGATCCCTACTGGCGCGTCCGGTGCGTCGTCGACGTCGTAGACCTTGCCCGCCGTCGCGTACGCAACCCATCCGGCCGATGCCAGAACGACCGCGACCAGCGCTGCGACAACAGCGCACATCGCTTGTAGTAGTCGCCGAACCAGTCCTCGAGGCTTTGCTGTCGTACTCATGATCTCGTTTCGTCGGCTGCGGAAAACTCAACGTAGCTCACGAAATCGGCGAACCGTCGATCGCGCAGCGCACCCTCATCGATTCCACAGTGAACCCTCAGAAGAACCCTGCCCGTCGCGGCGATTGTCGGACGAGTACCGTCTTACCAGTGAATCCGCTGCTGACCTCTCGACGCTACGTCGACTTGCGTCTGCAAGCCAGCGCTACCTGTTGACGGTCCTCTAGACCGCAACCTCTCCGTCGGGCACATCGTCCCGATGAGTACTTTCTCGCCCACCTCTGTCGGCGTCTCTTCTTTTCGAAAGGCATAACCATGTCTGCGCCCAGCGCTACCCGTACGCGCCGTGTCCCTACCTGGGCAACCGCGTTCGGTCCACAAATCGTTGCCGGTCTCGTACTCGGTGTCGTGTTCGGGCTGATCGCTCGATCGATGCCCGACGCGGCCGATGGCAACGAAAACTGGTTGGTCGGTACCCTCTCGACCATCGGTTCGAGCTACGTCAAGCTGCTCACCGTCGCGGTCATTCCGCTGGTCTTCACGGCCATCGTCAGTTCCATCGCCAATCTTCGTGAAGTCACGAACGCTGCACGTCTGGCAATCCAGACGCTGTGGTGGTTCGCCATCACGGCGTTCATCGCGGTGATCATCGGCATCGTCATCGGTCTGGTCGCCCAGCCCGGATCGCGGACCAGCGCTGGGGCGGACTCGGCAGGAGATCCGTCCAGCGTCGGATCCTGGTGGTCGTTCCTCACCGGTTTGGTGCCGAACAACTTCCTCGCGCTCGGTGCGAAGACCACGGTTGCCGAGAGCGGTACCGCGACCACGTCGTTGAGCTTCAACATCCTGCAGTTGCTGGTGATCGCCGCTGCCATCGGTATCGCTGCACTCAAGGTCGGCAAGAAGGCCGAGCCCTTCCTCGCGTTCAACGCCTCGTTGCTGGCCATTGTCCAGAAGGTGCTGTGGTGGATCATTCGCCTCGCGCCGATCGGCACTGCTGCTCTGATCGGCAATGCTGTGGCCACCTACGGCTGGGACGCCATCGGTTCGCTCGGAGTGTTCACCGTCTCGATCTACGTCGGCCTGGCTGTTGTGTTCTTCGTGGTGTACCCGTTGATCGTTCGCGCTCATGGTCTTTCGGTGCGCGCCTTCTACTCGGGCGTGTGGCCCGCGACCCAGCTCGGTTTCGTCTCGCGATCGTCGATCGGCACTCTGCCTCTCACCGAGCGCGTCACCGAACGCAACCTGGGCGTGCCGCGTGAGTACGCCTCGTTTGCGGTACCGCTCGGGGCGACGACGAAGATGGACGGTTGCGCGGCAATCTATCCCGCCATCGCAGCACTGTTCGTCGCGCAGTTCTACGGTATCGACCTGACCATCACCGACTACCTGCTGATCATCGTCGTGTCTGTGATCGGTTCAGCGGCAACAGCAGGAACGACAGGCGCGACGGTGATGCTGACTCTTACGCTGTCGACCTTGGGACTGCCTCTCGCCGGCGTCGGCCTGCTGCTCGCAGTGGAACCGATCGTCGACATGGGCCGTACCGCGGTCAATGTCACCGGCCAGGCTCTGGTGCCGACCATCGTCGCCAAGCGGGAAGGCATCTTGAATCTCGAGCGCTACAACGCTCCGCGAAACGGCGATCCCTTCGTCGACGAGGAAGCCGAAGTGGAACTGGCTCGCTAGCAGGACGTTTCGAACGACCGATCCCGACGACCGAGCAACTGGGTCGTCGGGATTTTTCGTCTATCGCGGTGGCGACAGCGCTTCGACTGTTGCCGCGGTGGCACTGTCCACGGCTTCGACACTCGCGAAATAGTGTTGAAAGAACTCGCGCATGGTCTTGATGATCTCGATCTGCTGCTTGATCACAAAGCGAGCGGAGCCTTCTTCGCCGACAGCAAGGCGATGGAATTTGGCTCCGAGTTGTTGGGCTGACGGCAGATTGCCAAAAGCTTCAGGCCTCGACAGACCATTGGTCATCTCGAGCATCCTGGACAGGTCGAGCAAATAAATCTCGCATGCCCTGTCACACCGCTGGGCAACGTCCGATTCGACCGAGAGCTCGCCTGCGGAGGCTCGGTCCCGCAGCATCTGCCAATGAATGAGGTTGTCGGTGAGTCCGAACGATCTGTCGGTCATGCGTCTACTTCCTCACTTCGGTAGGTGCAGCTCGAGCTCGATTGCGTGCTCCATAACCTCTTCGCACGGATCACCCAAGGTGTCTTCTGAACCAATCGTGTCCACCACGAAAATGATCAGATTTCCGTTCACGTCAAGTGCGATGTCACATCCAGTTGGCGGGTTTCCTTGGTAGTCGGAGTTGTATTGAACTGCGTCACGCGAGCCGACCTGGACTGAGAGTTGCCGCTCGTTCTGTGGACTACGCAGATACTCGTCGATCGAGTTGATCGACGACATGACGGACAGGTAGTGCCAGGCCTCCGGCCCTCGTGCATCCCACGTGCAGTTCTTCCAACCCGGGTATGTGGTGATTCCTGCGAAGTCCGGCCGCTCCGTACTCACGTCCAAGCCGCTTGCTGTCACCGCAGATTTTGGGATAGTGCATGGATCGAATGGCTCTCGTGGACCCGGTGTCACCGCCGACGTGGATGTGTCCTCGCTCGCGACCGGGCTTCCATTCGTCGAGCCGGCGCATCCCGTCAGCAACAGCACCGCGCTGCACGCCAGAGCAATTCGACGTCCAGACATCACACGCATTCATTCAACCTCTCGACGCCGACGGCACTGACAGGTTGGACGCACGCAACGCGCGATCGGTTCCCTAGACGGGCTGCGAGGCCTCGGTCTCCTGTGACTTCACGGAAGCAGGACTCCTACGTTCGGCTGCCCACACCCACAAGGCCAGCGAGATCAATGCGATCACTTCGGCAACGACGAGCACGCGCTCCACATAACCGAGGGTGACCACCCGATACCAGGGTCGCGTGCCGACGGCACCGACAACGAGTGCGTATGCGATCGGGAGCAGCGTGCAGACGGACAGCACGCTCAGCCACAGTGTCGTTCGTGCCCGGACAGTCCATGGCCCCTGCCGAATCCAGGGCCGCGAGAACGCGAAGACCGCGACGGGGATGCTGACGAACGCCACAGCCGCACCGAGTCGATGGATCGTCCCGCCGAGGCTCAGCGACGCGTCGTTCGACCAATCCTGCTTCGGCACGGCGACAACGGCAACAAGGCCGATCGTCCACAGCATCAGACACAAGGACGCTACCGAGGTGGGTCGGGTGAGCCGTTGTCGCACCGCGGCCAGCAGAGTGAAAGCAGAACCCAACGCGAGCAGGACGACCCCGATCGAGAACACCCACTGCTGTGCGCCGAGTCCGTATTCACTGATCGTGCGCCGAAGGTGCGAAGGCGTCTGCCATGCAGTGTGAGCATCGAGAACCAGAACGACCAGCGCTCCCAACGCGATCGACACGGTGCCGACCTCGGCCGGACGTATCGACACGAAGACCCCTCTCCCGGACGACGTCGGTCGCGTCCGACTTCCATGGTGCCCGAACCGTTGCTCGAACCCCCTTGGATCGTTGTGCGCGGAAACTCGGTCTCTGCTACGAATTTCCGTGCACGTGCGGCGAAGCCGCTCTACTCCGGAACAGAGCTGACGGTGAACGGCTCAACCGGTTCTCCCCCACGCTTGTCGAACTGGCTGTTGACCACCAGTAGTCGATCATCCACTGCTGCAACGGTTGTGGGGTAGGCAAACGATGGGTCCGTGATTTCGCCGGTGACGGATCCGCGCCGGCCGTCATCGTCGAGGTCGACCTTCGAGATCAGACCGTCGCGATTGCGGACGACATACAGCGTGTCGTCGTCCATCTCCATGCCATCGCCGTTCGTGAGCGTCGCTCCACCGAGATCGACCTGTGTGACCTCCTTGGAAGTCTTGTCGATGCGATACAGATTTCCGGTACTCGATTGCACGACGATCAACGCCGATTCATTGTCGTTTTCGACAATGCCGTTGGTGTTGAAGCCCTCGCCATACACGAAGGGCGTGCCGTCGAAACTGGCGAATGTCTCCAGCGGGCCATCTTGGACGCCGGCCATCATCTGCTCAAACGGAATCCGGTACAGCACTGGACTTCGAGAATCGGTGACGTACGCATCGCCATTGTCGGCGATCGCGACGTCGTTGAGGAATGTCGCATCGGCACCGAGGCCGTTAGCGAAGGTGGCAGCCAGGCCACCGGTGCCCCTGTCGTATACCCACACCTTGCCGGTCGCCCCGCCTGCGATGACCAGATACGAGGCACGGTCAATTAAGTCGTCGTCGTCAGCTGTGTCGATCCCCGCAGCACCGGTGCGTCCGTCCGCACCGCCGGGCAGGAAGACCGATACATCCGGCGATCCGACGGTTCCGCGGAACACGGCACCGTCGGAAGTGGAGGTGACGTAGAACGTGTCGTCGGCGGCGGTGATGCCTTCGGGGAACACTCCTGTGCCCGGCAGGTTGTAGACGCCGGCGTTCGATGGGCCGGACGAAGCCGATACAGACGACGGAGCGGGCGACGACGGAGCTGACGATTCAGTGGGATTGGAAGCGGGGGTCGGCTCCGGATCGGAGGACCCGCAGGCACCCAGCAGGAGTGTGGCGGCGGCAACAACGGGCAGTACCTGGAGGGCTCGTTTCACCCTCGCAAGTGTTCCATATGTCTCAATTTCTTGGCATTTCTCCTGGTGAACAGATTTTCGGTCGAGACGTTTCGTACAGTCGTAGTCATGAGTGAGCTCTCCACCCTTGCCGCGACCAGCACTGAACTCGGCGGAATCGCCGGGTGGGCGGTGAGTTTGATGGAGGCGATCGGTGGTCCCGGTGCCGGTATTGCCGTCGCTGCGGAGAACTTTTTCCCGCCGCTGCCCAGCGAGATCATTTTGCCGTTGGCAGGCTTCACCGCATCTCAAGGCGGGATGACGCTCTTCGGTGCGTTGTTCTGGACGACGGCCGGATCAGTGCTCGGCGCTCTGGTTCTCTACTGGCTGGGCATCAAACTCGGACGTGACCGGATGTACGCCATTGTCGAGAAGATGCCGTTCGTCGGAACCGAGGATCTGACGAAGGCCGAGGACTGGTTCACCAGACACGGTCGGTCGGCGGTGTTCTTCGGCCGCATGATCCCGGTGGTTCGCTCGGGCATCTCGATTCCGGCCGGTGTGTCACAGATGCCGGTACTGCAATTCACGTTGTACACCACGCTCGGCAGCCTGATCTGGAACTCGATCTTCGTGCTGGCCGGATACTTCCTCGGCGAGAACTGGCACTACGTGGAGAACTACGCCTCCGTGTTCCAGTACATCGTCATCGGCATCGTTGTGGCATTGATCGCGTGGTTCGTGGTGAAGAAAATGAAGTCGAGGCGCGTCGAGGTTGAGTGAACCTCACAGATCGTCGATATCGATGAAGCCGTCCTGCAGAGCCCTCGCCAACAACGCCGCTTTGGTGGGTGCCGTGCGCCCCACCGCGGAGTACTTGGCTCGGATCCGGGACAAGTGGGTGTTCACAGTTCCCATCGACAGATAGAGCGCCCGCGACGCCTCCGACTTGGAGTCGGACACCAGCCACGTGGTGAGCACTTCGATTTCACGAGCGCTGAGCCGCGGATCGGAACTTTCGTGGATGCGGATGTCGAGAATTGTCATGAAAATCCTTGATATCGGGCACCACCGCTGTCCCGGCGGCGCGAACACAGCACATCACACCGCACTCTTTCCGTTGGGTCACTCCGGTTGATGACCGAGGTCGCTCTCACCCGAGAGTGAGTACTGTCACCGGCACCGTCACGGCCGGTCTCACCTCGGTAAAGTCCGTCCCCATGAACGAGCTCGACGCGACTGCCACCCATTTCGTCGAGGCGGCCGTCACATTGTTGGTCGCGGATCCTCGACGAATTCTCGACCGCGGTATGCGCATCGAGGACGTCGTCCACGCATCCGGCTCGTCGACAGCGACGTTCTTCCGCAAGTTCAGCACCAAGGCCGACTTTCTCGACAAGGTGGTCGAGCAGCTGGCCCGGACCTCGCTGCCCACCGACGTCCACGAAACAGTTCGCAGCCAGGTGACGAACGGCGGTGCATCGATTCGCTCGACGGTGACGGCGCTCGTTGCGCAGTACTTCCCGGCAATCGTCGACCGGAAGAGCATCACCGAGTCTCTTCTGGACCACGTTTTCGGCGGACCGTCGTCCCCGACCCTGTTGAGTGAGTACCGCGTCCGAGACGAAGCCGTACTGGGCGCGTTCGAGGCACTGTTCGACCCCGACGGCGGGGCCTTTCGCCGTCCCTTCACAGCCCGAACGTTCGCAGTGACGGTCAACGCAATCATCGATGGATTTCGCCTCCGCAGTCAGGCGGACGCCGCGTCCGTATCGGCCGAGGTGATGTCCGACGCGGTGCTTGCCTTTCTCGGGGCCGTCGTCGACACGTCCGGACGTCATCAGCACCTCGATGATGTGGGAGAAGTCGATTCACCGGTCGAGGAACGCCCGCTTCCTCGCGATCCTCGCGCTGCGATCGTCACAGCTGCGCGCGACGAGTTCGGAAAGCGTGGCTACTTCATGACGCGAATGGACGACGTCGCCGACATCGCAGGAGTGCCGAGGACGGCCTGCAAGACACTGTTTCCGACCAAGCCGTCCGTCATCGTTGCAGCCCTGCAGAATCGGGTCGATCATCTTCGCGAGTCGGTAGCCGACGACCAGTTGCTGGGCCTCGATGAACTCACGATTCTACGAAATCACATGCTGCGGTGCGCGCAGCTCGCCGCCGACGAAGTCGAATTCATGGACGCGCTCCTCGTCGCCGTCGCACACGACACGTACGGCGAGCCGGAGGGGTTGATCTCGATCAAGGAGAAACTCAACCTGCCGGCAATCATCGGGCCGGTCATCGCGCGGGGTCAGGACAGCGGGGTGTTCCGAAAGAGCTCGAGCCCAGTCGATCTCGCAGCAGGCATCACCAATACGCTGCTGATGCGATGCTTCACACGAAGACAGAACAGCCCGCAGGACAACGCGAACTTCGTCGCTGAACTCCTCCTCGACGGTCTCGGTGTGCACTGAGCATCGACCGAGTGCGTGTTATCGGACCCGCCGGATGCCGTCCGCGAAGTCGTCGAGAGCGGCAAGTATCTCCTCGGCCTGCCACACCCTGTTTCGTCGCCCCTTCGACGTCTGGTGCAAAATTCCCACCTCGGTCAGCTTGTCGATTGCCCGCTGAGCCGCAATCTCGCTGACGGCGAAAGTGATTCGTACGTAGGCGTTGTCGACGACCGGTTGCGCCACCAGCGCGTCGAGTAGTTTCCACACAACCGAGTCGCTGCGTGCGACGACGCGATCGGTGTACTCGGTTCTGACGTCGGACAGCTCGTCTACCAATCGCCGCCCACCTTCGACGGCGTGGAACGTGGCAGCGGTGAGGCTTCGCACGATCGCCTCGACATCCCCGGCGCGGTAGGCATCCAGACTTCGGAAGTAGCCTGCGGTGTCCGTGAGGAGCCCAGCAGACAGTGGAACCGTCACTCGCTCCGTCACTTCTGCCCTCCGCAGCATCGCGTGGACTATGGCTCGGCCCGTTCGCCCGTTTCCGTCCGTGAACGGGTGAAGCGTTTCGAATTGCGCATGCGTGACGGCGATATGCGGGATGACGGGCAAGTCCGAACGAGCTGCGAACTCGAACAGGTCGGCAAGTGCACCCGGAAGCCGGTCGTGGTGCGGTGGAACGAAAGCGGCACGGTGCGGGCCTATGCCCGATCCCCCGATCCAGACTTGCTGAGTTCGCCATTGCCCTGGGAACGGATCGCCGTTGGACTCCATCAGCGATCGGTGCATCTGAAGCACGCTTGCTTCTCCGATCGATGATCCGACCTCGAGTGCTGCTTCCATCGCACGGACGTTTGCCGACACGATCGAGGCGTTCCGCGTTGTGGGCGCACCCAATTCGGCGAGTGCAAGCGCCCTGGCTCCCACGGTCAGATTCTCGATCTGAGAGGACGCCGAGCTTTCCGTCCGCAACAGAATCGAACTCATCGGTGCGAGCTCGACCGATGAACCGAGTTGCTCAGAGGCATAGTGGTCGAATCGAACGATCTCACGGAGGGCGTCCTCCGACTCCGCGATCAGCTGCGCAGGCAGGTTCAGCTCTACCTCTGCAATACGCGGCGGTACAGCTGCTCGATAGTCACCCTGATGCAGCCGCCTCTGGGCGCGCGACGTGTACGAATCGGCGACACGCCACGGCCGGCTCTCGAACTCCACCGCAGGCCAGGATGCACCGGCCTCACCGTCCGCCATTATGCGACCATACCAAACCTTATTTGTATATAGTTTGGTATGGACTGCTAAACCGTACGATCGGCACGCTCGGACAGTGTCGAGATGAAGGTCGAATCTGCCGATGGCAGCTACCTTTTACAGTCAGGCTCGAAATTGGCCAAGTTGCAACCACTCCCCTGACTCAGTCCTTCGGAATACGGTATCGACTGCCCATGAACGCGAAGGCCGCATATCCCAGAATCACCACCACATAAAGCACAGTCGGCACCACGAACACCCACGCGCTCACCGACGCACCTGTAGTCGTGCCCGCAACGACGCAGATCCAGGCGAACAGCAGTGCGGAGGCGACTCCGATCCAGTCGAGGTCCTCGGAAATCTTGCGGTTCAGTTCGGGCCGATTCTCGGGGGCAGTCCAGTACTCGTGCAGTCGTCGACTCGGCAGGTTCACCAGCTGGGCCGGGACCTTCGGCAGCCACCACCCGACGCTGACGAACAACCCGATCATGACGAACCCGGTACCACCCATCGTGAGGAGGAAGGAGAGCTTCGAGTCCATCCGATCCACCTGACCGGATCCGTCGAAATGAGCGGGTATCTCGTCGCCCGCGGTGACGGCGACCCACACGAGGCTACCGACGAAGACGAGACTGGACAGCAGTAAGGCAGCGCGCGAAAGCTTCATCCCAGTCAACATTAGCGCCTGCGGCAGTGGTGCGGTGCTGAGCCTCTGGGTCGCTCCGCAGGCTATGCTCCTGTGCCACAGACGGCACCTATCCGCACCACTGCCGGAGGCATCGATGCCCAACAACGAGTTCGGAGACTTTCAGACTCCGATCGAGTTGGCGCGCGCCTTGGTCAACGCCCTGCCTCGTCGCGACTGGACCCGCGTCCTCGAACCCACCTGCGGTGTCGGGAACTTCCTGTCGGTGATAGCCCAAAGTCACCCCGAAGCAGAGCGCGTCGGGATCGAGGTGCAGCCCGAGTATGCTTCGTCAGCAGCACAATTCGGCAGGATCATCACAGCGTCGATCTTCGACTTCGATCTGGCCCGAGATATCGAGTGGAGTTCGGGGCCCGGCGCGACCCTCGTGATCGGCAACCCACCGTGGGTCACCAACTCGCAACTGTCGGTGCTCGATTCCGCCAATCGACCCGCACGCACGAACACGAAGAACGCTCGCGGCATCGACGCCATCACCGGCAGCTCCAACTTCGATATCGCAGAGTTCATTTGGATCAAGTTGCTCACCGAATTCGCAGATCGACCCGCAACCATCGCGATGATCTGCAAGACCCAGGTAGCTCGAAACGTTCTGCTGCACTGTGCTCGGCATCAGCTTCCGGTGACCGGTTCGAGCCTGCGAATGGTCGATGCCAAAAAGTGGTTCGACGCAGGGGTCGATGCCTGCTGGTTCCTTGTCAAACTCGGGCCGGGCCAGACCGACTACACCGCAGAGACATTTCCGAGCATCGATGCGTCGCAGCCGGACAACAGAATCGGAGTCGTCGACGGCCAACTCGTCGCGAACGTCGATGCGTACCAGCGCAGCAAGCAATTCGACGGTGCCAGCCCTCTGGTGTGGCGGCAAGGCATCAAGCACGACGCCACCGCGGTGATGGAGTTGGTCGAGAATGGCGGCCCACGAACCAAACTGGGAACCGGCGTGGACATCGAAGCCGACTACCTGTTCCCACTCTTCAAGTGCACCGATGTCTACCGCGACAAGCTGGACTCGGTGTCCAGGTGGATGATCGTGCCGCAGTCGCATACCGGTGACGACACCGAGCAGTTGGCGCACACCGCACCGAAGTTGTGGGCATACCTCAACGCCAACGCCGCGGCGCTCGACGGGCGGAAGTCGTCGATCTATCGCAACAGAGCCCGGTTCTGCATCTTCGGTGTAGGCCCGTACACGTTCGCGCCCTACAAGATTGCGATCTCCGGGTTCCACAAGATTCCACAATTCAGGATGGTCGGTCCCTACGACGGCAAACCAGCCGTGTTCGACGATGCCACCTATCTGCTCCCTTTCGAGGACCCCGCAGCCTGCTCCGTCGCCCACGCGTTACTGACCGGGCCCGAAGCTACCGATCTCATTGCTGCTCTGGCCTTCTGGGACAGCAAGCGACCCGTGACGAAGAAGCTTTTACAACGCATCGATCTCGCGGCGATCGCCCGGGCGACCGACCCCGTCGTACTGAGTGAGCGTTCCGCAGCGGCTGCAGCTGCGCACGGTCTAGTATTCGAGGCAGCATCGCTCACTCACGCGGTGGATCTCGCGAGGGGCAAAAAGCTGTGACTGTCGATCCTCCTCAGCGACAACCCGTTCCAGAGCTGGTCCTCTTTTTCATCGGCGGTGGCATGTTCGTGGTGGCTACCGTGGCGAAGTGGAGCGCGTTGATCTTCGTGTCTATCTTCCTCTGCGTATTTGCCGGTTTCGCAGCCCTCATTTCGACATGGCTGGCCCGTCAGAGTCGGCGCATCATCGCACTGTCCGGCATCATCAACCTGCTGGCAGGCCACATACAGAGGTCGCGCCGACGCAGTGGAGACGTCACAGATCGGTCTTGATCGTTTCGGCCAATCGGTCGAGGTACTCGGCGTTGCGTTTGTAGTGCACCCACGGCCCAATTTTGGTGCTCGTCACCAGGTGGGCGCGTTGTAGCACCGCCATGTACTGCGAGGCAGTCGACTGCGAGACGCCCGCTCTGGATTGAATATGCTTGAGGCACACCCCTACCTGTTCGGCCGGTTCGAGCTGCGGCGGAAAGTCGCTCGGGTCCTTGAGCCATTGCATGATCGCCAATCGCGCCGGGTTGCTGAGAGCACCGAACACTGCCGCAAGCTCCGCAGGATTCAGTTCGTCAGCCACCCTCGAAGCGTACTCCAATATCGCAATATCGCGATCTGTGGTCTACTTACTCGGACATCGCAATATCGCGATATTCAGATAAGGAGAAGCCGATGAAGACAGCAGTAGTCGTGGGGGCCAACGGCGTGATCGGCGGAAATCTGTTCGAACACCTGCAGCGGACCGGGGATTGGAACATCATCGGCCTGTCCCGCCGCGGCGGTATCGACAGCGAACGCGTCCAGCACATTGCGGTGGACCTGCTCGACGGCGACGAGACTCGACGCCGACTCTCGCACCTGACAGACGTCACGCACATCTTCTACGCCGCGTACCAGGAACGCCCCACGTGGGCCGAGCTGGTGCCTCCCAATCTGGCGATGCTCGTCAACGTGGTCACCGTGATCGAGGACAGTTCTCCGAACCTGGAACATGTCAGCCTGATGCAGGGTTACAAGGTCTACGGCGCGCATCTCGGACCGTTCAAAACCCCTGCGCGCGAAACCGATCCACCGCACATGCCGCCCGAGTTCAACATCGACCAACAACAGTTTCTCGAAAGCCGTCAGGTCGGAAAGAGGTGGTCCTGGTCGGCTATCCGGCCATCGGTGGTGTGCGGTGTAGCGCTGGGGAATCCGATGAATCTGGCCACCGTCATCGCTGTCTACGCCACCATGTGCAAGAAGCTGGGCGTGCCCATGCGATTCCCGGGCAAGCCCGGTGCTTTCGGATCTCTGCTGGAAATGACCGATGCATCGTTGCTCGCCGAAGCGACCGTGTGGGCCGCAACCACTCCCGCGTGCGCGAATCAGGCGTTCAACATCACCAACGGAGACATGTTCCGCTGGAACGACATGTGGCTGCGCATCGCGAACATCTTCGGGTTGGACACCGCCACCCCACTGCCGATGTCGCTGGCCGACGTCATGGCCGACAAAGAGCCACTGTGGAATTCGATCGTTGCCGAGCACGAGCTGAAGCCCACTCCCTACCGCGATGTGTCGTCCTGGGCGTTCGGTGACTTCGTGTTCTCCTGGGACTACGACGTCATATCCGACGGCTCCAAGGCCCGCCGTATGGGTTTTCATCGTTTCGTGGACACCGAGGCGATGTTCGCCGGCATCGTCACAGATCTCCGGCGGCAACGAATCATTCCCTGAGCGAATCGGGCTCGGTGGTTCCGCACCCGAGAGCTGTGGAGGCATAGGCTTTTCGACGCACGCCCCCGACAAGGAGATCGCCATGTCAGTGAAGTCCGAATCGACGTCCACTCGGCACGTGATGCCAAAGAAGCAACTACTCGCAGTCAGTATCGGCAACGCCGTGGAGTGGTACGACTGGACGGTCTACGCGACATTCTCGATCTACTTCGCCACCCAGATCTTCTCCGGTGACAACCCGGCTGTGGCTCTGTTGAGCACATTGGCGACGTACTCGGTGGCGTTCTTCTTCAGGCCGCTCGGGGGCTTGCTGATCGGACGGTTCTCCGATCTGCGGGGGCGACGCCAGGCAATGATCTTGACGATCGCGATGATGTCGGGTGGGTCGTTCGCGATCGCGGTCCTCCCCACGTTTTCCGTAGCAGGGTGGATCGCTCCGATTCTGCTGTTGCTGGCCCGGATCGTCCAGGGCATGTCGATGGGCGGTGAAGTCTCCAATGCGTCGGCCTACCTCGCCGAGATCGCCCCGAACGATCGGCGGGGGCGATACTCGTCCTTCTATTACATCTCCACCGGCACGGCCATTCTCCTTGCGTCACTGCTCGGCGCGTACCTGACGTTCGTGCTCGACGACGACCAACTGAGCTCGTGGGGCTGGCGCGTACCGTTCGTCATCGGCGGGCTGCTCGGAGTAGTGGGACTCTGGATACGACGCGGCATGGCCGAAGCCGACAACCAGGAGCGCAACGCGGTGAAGGCGAAGGCCGTGCGAAACCCGTTGTGGATGACCATGAAGCACCATCCTCGTGCCGTTCTGCAGGTCATCGGATTCGTTCTCCTCGCCACACTCGCCTACTACACCTGCTTCTCCGCGATGACGCCCTACGCCGTCAAGCAGCGCGGAGCAGACGCCAACGACGTGTTCGTAGCGTTGTCGATCGCGACAGCAATGTTCGTCGCGCTGCAGTACCCCATGGGCGCTCTCGCGGACCGTATCGGCCGCAAGCCGCAATTGCTCACCTACGCTGCGCTGTTCGCGATTCTGATCATCCCGCTCTCCAAGCTGATCGGGCCGTCGTTCGTAAAACTGCTCATCGTCTTCTGCGTCGGCCTGCTGCTGTTCGCGATGTGCTCGGCCATCATTCCTGCCGTTCTGGCCGAAGCCTTCCCGGCCGAGCTTCGAGGGGTCGGTATCGGGGCTTGGTACAACCTCACCGTTGCTCTCTTCGGAGGCACCGCTCCGCTACTGGTCAACGCCTTGTCCGAGGAAGGCCACGCCGACTGGTTCTTCTACTATCTCGCTGCAGCAGCTGTGATCTCGTTCTTGACGATGGTGTGGATGCCGGAGAAGCGTGGCCAGGACCTGGACTGATTCTCGGCGACACTACGATCGGATGGCACACCGTCCGAGGCCGTAGGAGAGTCAATGCACCCGTTCGACGCAGCAGTCGCACTCGAGAGTGTCGGCGAGGGCACGTACGCCGGACGTACGTCGCCGTCGTACAACAACATGGTCGGCCCGTTCGGCGGAATCACTGCTGCATCGTTCGTCCGTGCCGTCGAGCTCCATCCCGACTGCCAGGGAACACCGGTCTCGTTGACGGTGAACTTCGCCGGTCCTGTCGCGGAGGGCGTTTTCGAGATCTCGGCTCGCCCTGTGCGGACCAACCGAAGCAACCAGCACTGGTATCTCGAACTGACTCAGAACGGTGCGGTGGCGACGACCGCGACAGCGGTGTTCGGTTCCCGTCGCGAGACCTGGGACAACATCGAGGCGACGGTCCCTGACGTTCCTTCCCCCGCCGACACGAAGCAGGGCGGTCTTCCCGACGCCATCGCGTGGGCACAGAACTACGAGATGCGTTTCGTGCATGGCGCACTGAGCGATCATGAGTCCGCTGACTCGACCGAAACTCTGTGGATCCGCGATACACCACCGCGGCCGATGGACTTCGCGGCCCTGACCTCGCTGAGCGATGTGTTCTATCCGCGGATCTTCCAGCGGCTCGGCAAGTATGTTCCGGCTGGGACGATCTCGTTGACCACCCATTACTTCGCTACGCCCGAGGATCTCGAGCAGCATTCCGACGGATACGTCCTCGGCACCGCGCGGGCACGCCGATTTCACCAGGGCTACTTCGACCAGACTGCCGAATTGTGGATCGAGGGCGGGATTTTGCTGGCAACCAGTCACCAGATGGTCTACTACAAGGTGTGACTCACCGACGACTGTTCGAGCAGTCGTCGTACCGCGCCCCTGGCACCGTTGTCCTGCAGCGAACGCTTGGCTCGCTGATACGCACCTCGTAGTCGCGGGCTAACCGAGAGGTCCCCGAACACTGCGCGATTGGTCAGGAATGCTCCGGGATTGTCGTGGTCTTCCCACGACAGTCGCTGCAGACGCTCCGCATCGACGTCGATCATGGGCACGTCTCCACGCTCGTACACCCCACACCATCCGGCGAGTATCAACGCGCAATGATCGACGGTCCGATCGTGCGCCAACCGATCTCGCAGTACCGGCAGCACGAATTTCGGGATTCGCGCGGAGGCGTCGACGATCTGACGTTCGAGAGTGTCTCGAACGGCCAGACTCGAAAATCGTTGCAGCAGTTGCTCGATGTAGGCATCCAGGTCGATCCCCGGCACCGGCGCGAGCGTCGGGGCAGCCTCGGCGCGCATGTACGACGCGACGAATTCACGCATGTCCGGATCCGCCATCACCTCGTGAACGTGGGTGTGCCCGGCCAGGATTCCGAGGTAGCTGATGGCCTGGTGGGATCCATTGAGCAGCCGAAGTTTCATGTGCTCGTACGGTGCGACATCGGAGACGAGTTGCACTCCTACTTCGTCGAACGGTGGCCGCCCGAACGAGAAGGTGTCTTCGAGTACCCACTGCGAGAACGATTCCGACTGGACCGGCCAGCGGTCGTCGATGCCGAAATCACGTCGCAGGTCGTCGACGACGGTGGGCGTCGTGGCCGGGGTGATGCGGTCGACCATCGAATTGGGGAACGCGGTCGTGGCATCGATCCAGTCGGCCAAGTCGCTGTCGTGGTGGCGCGCGAAGGACGTCAGCGCGGTGCGGGTGACCGCGCCGTTGTGAACGATGTTGTCGCAGGACATCACGGTGAACGGCGGAACTCCGTGGAATCGACGGGTGGCGAGAGCCACGGTCAGAAAACCGAAGACGCTCTTCGGTACGGAAAGATCCTCGAGATCCGCCAGCACCGACGGGTCGGTGGGCTCGAACGCTCCCGTCAGATCGTCGACGCCGTAACCGCCTTCGGTGATGGTCAGGGACACGATCATCGTGGACGGTGAACTGAGCACATCGATGACGGCCTGCGGATCGTCGGGTGCGAAAACGAAATCGGCGACGGAGCCGACAATTCGGGCCTCACGTATGCCGTCGGGGTCGACGGTCACGAGTGTGTAGAGGTAGTCCTGGTCGTCGAGGACCTCTCCGATTCTCTTGTCCTGGGGCAGTACTCCCACCCCGCACAGCGCCCAGTCCAGGTGCCCGGCCGCGAGCAATCTGTCGAAGTAGACCGCCTGATGTGCGCGATGAAACGCACCGACACCGAAATGAACCACACCGCAGTGCAGTTCGTCCGCGTCGTACGCGGGCCTCGCGACGGTCGCCGGTAGGTGTTCCAACGTGGTGCGACGAAGCTCGGTCATGACTTCGGTCCTCGAGTCGGCAGAAGATGAAACGGACGTGGTGAGCGGTGGCACTCCCGGGCAGGTTCTGCCACCAGGAGCACCACCGCAGTTCAGGGGTGAATCAGCAGGACGACTTGTAGACGTACTGTGCGCCTTCGCCGTCGATGTTGTCGGCGGTGATGACGTGGAAACCGGTGGAGATCTCGGCGGTGACCGGCTTGTCGTCGATGGCCGCCATGGCCTGCTCGACGCCATCGGTGCCGATGGTGCCGGGCTGCTGAGCGATCAGGGCCTGCACCGTTCCCTCACGAAGCTGCTTGACCTGCGCCGGGCCCGCATCGAAGCCGACGATCTTGACCTGATCCTGCTTGCCTGCCTGCCGAACTCCGGTTGCGGTGCCTTCGGCCGCAAAGGTGTTGGCGGCGAAGATGCCGACGATGTCGGGGTCCTTGGCCAGTGCGGCCGAGACCAGACGGGCTGCTTCGGCCGGATCGTTGTGGCTGTACTGCACGCCCAGGTAATCGAAGGCCGAGTTCGCTCCGACGGCTTCCTCGAAGCCGTCCACTCGCGCGTCGGCCGTGGAGACGCCTGGGTCGGTGGAAATGACCAGTACCTTGCCGCCTGCCGGGCTGAGCCGCTCGATCGCGTTGAACGCTTCTGCGCCGCCACCCTTGTTGTCGGACGAGATGGAGGAGACCGCGATGGACGGGTCTTCGAGAGTGGTGTCGACGAGGACGACCTTGATGCCGGCCTTCGATGCTGCGGCCAACGGTGCCTGCATGGCCGCGACGTCAGTGGGAGCGATGAGGATTGCCGACGGCCGTGATGCCACAACCGAATCCACGATCGGTTTCTGCAGCGTCGGGTCGAACTTCACCGGCCCCTGGGTGTCGACGGTGACGCCTGCGTCCTTGGCCGCAGCCTCGATTCCGCACTGCATGCTGATGTAGAACTCGTCGCCGCTGACGCCCTGGATGAAGGCGATCTTGCCGCTGCCGCCACCGCTTCCGGAGTCGGACGAACAACCCGCCAGGAACATGGCGGAGACCGAAGCGACACTCAGTGCAACGACGGCGGTGCGTGATGTGATCATGGTCGACTTTCTTGTAAGGGGTTGCGAGTGAGGGAGTTCAGGGCCGGTCCGAAGCTAGGGACTTCGAGACCAGAGTCTCTTGAGGGAGCTGGGCGATTGGCCTCGACTTGCGGCGTCGCGTCGACGTTGGTCGAAGTACACCGCGGCGATGAGAACCGCACCGACGGCGACCTGCTGCCAGAAGGGCTGTACTCCGACGATGACGAAGCCGTTCTGCAGTACGGCCGGAATGAACAATCCGACGACGGTGCCGAACATGGTGCCAATGCCGCCGAAGAGGCTCGTTCCACCGATGACCACTGCCGCAATGACATTGAGGTTGGTCTGGGACTGGCCGGCGATCGCGGTGGTGCCGTACTGGGACAGCGACAGTATGCCCGCCAATCCGGCGAGGGTGCCGGAGAGTGCGTAGATCTTGACCAGATGCATGTCCACCTTGATGCCGACGCGGCGAGCGGACTGCTCCTTGGAGCCGACGGCGAAGGTGTAGAGGCCGAACTTGGTGCGGTGCAGAACGATTCCGAAGATGACTACCAGCACCAAAGCGATGCTCGAGATCAACGGGATGGTGGTGGCAGGCAGGTTTCCGTAGCCGATCGTGTCGACGAGAACCGGTGGTACGTCGCGGATGTCGACGCCGCCGGTGATGACCTGCGACAGACCGAGCGCCCCGCCCAGTGTGCCGAGTGTGACGATCAGCGGAGGCACTTTCGCCTTACCGATCAGAAATCCGTTCAGCAGGCCCCAGCACAGGCCGCATCCCAGCGCCACCACGATGCCGACGGCCGCCACTCCCCAGCCGTCGCCGCCGATCGCGGCCATCGTCTTCGCCGACACCACGCCGGAGAAAACCAGCACCGAGCCGACCGAGAGGTCGATGCCGCTGGTGACGATCACGAACGTCATGCCGATCCCGAGGACGGCCAGGATGGAGACGTTCTGGATGATCTGCCGGATGTTGCCCCATTCGGGGAAGCTGCCGGGGGCCATGACCGAGAACACCAGGCAGATCGCCGCCAACACCAGCACGATCTGAAAGACCTGGACTCGCGCCAACTTTCCGAGCGACTCGACGAGATCGAACGTGTGCCGTGACGGCCTGTCGCCGGGAGGCAACGGTTCGAGCGATGGGGAAATGGTCTGGTTGCTCATCGTGTTGCTCCGGTGGTTGCGCCGGTCATCGCACCGACGAGTTCTTCCATGGTCGTGTTCTTGGCGTCGAGGGTGGCCACGCGCTTGCCCATCCGCAGCACCTGGACCCGGTCCGCTACCTCCATCACGTGGGGCATGGAGTGGCTGATGAACACCACGGCCACTCCCCTGTCCGCGACCCGGCGGATGGTGTCGAGAACGTTGCGCGTCTGCACCACACCGAGGGCGGCGGTCGGTTCGTCGAGAAAGACGACGCCCTTGGCCCAGGCGACGGCACGCGCGATGGCGATGGCCTGTTGCTGGCCGCCGGACATCGATCCCACCGGGACGGTGAGGCTGCGGACGGTGGCACCGAGTTCGTCGAGCGCATCCTGTGATTGCTTGCGCATCGTGGAGACGTCGAGGAAACCGAGGCGTCCGAGCGGCCCTTTGGCCGGTAGTTCGCGTCCGAGAAACATGTTCTGTTGCGCGTTGAGATGCGGAGCGAGCGCGAGATCCTGGAACACCGTCTCGATTCCGAGCTCTGCCGCCACCGTCGGACTGTCGAGATCGACTGCGGTGCCGTCGAACAGGATCTCTCCGGTGTCGACGGCCAGGCTGCCCGAAAGAGCCTTGACCATCGTGGACTTGCCTGCGCCGTTGTCGCCGATGAGGGCGACGACCTCACCCGGGTAGATGTCGAAGTCTGCGTCGTCGAGGGCGCGCACGTTTCCGAAGCTCCTCGACAATCCCCTCGCTTCGAGGATCGGTGTCGCAGCAGGTGCAACGGTGGCCATGGGTACTCCTCGGTCGAATGGAAACGTTCAGGTGTGGGACAGGACGCCCCCGCCGACGCCGGTGCAGCACGGTTCGAGAACTGGGCCTGCGCGGCATGTCGAGCTCCCTGCGGGGCTCGCTGTGTTAACGAGTGTGACCCACACAACTCGCATTGTCACGTGTTTCGCGAAAATTCATGTCACCGGTGACATGACCTATCGGCCCGGCAGTCATTCCGCCGCAGCACGAGGCCGATATCCGACCACGGAGTACCGTCTCTGAACTGGACAAATGGACGATCTACACCGTTTTCGCGACGGGAACGACGCGCTACGGTACCGTCCATGACACCGATGACATACGCGTCCACTCCGGGGCCGATGACATCGATGACATGACCACTCGGAACAGTGAAGGTAGACCCCCATGGCGAAGTTCGACGGCCGCAAGATCTTGGTGACAGGTGCCAGCGGAGGCATCGGCTCGGCTACCGTTCGGCGATTGGTGGCCGACGGTGCCGACGTCGTCGCGGCGGGCCAGTCGGTGGACGCGCTGGACAAATTGGCCGACGAAACCGGCGCAACGCCCCTGGCGTTCGATCTGACGTCCGAGGACAGTGTTCGCGACGCCGTCGCGGGCCTCGAGCTGTACGGCGTCGTCAACTGCGCCGGATTCGGCGGCGAGATCGCCACGCCTCAGGACACCGACATCTCGATCTTCGACAAGGTCATCGCCATCAATGCGCGCGGCGCACTGTTGGTCATCAAGTACACCGTCCCCGCCATGATCGCCGCGGGCACCGGAGCCATCGTCAACGTCTCGAGCCAGGCCAGTCTCGTCGCTCTGACCGGACACATCTCCTACGGATCCTCGAAAGCAGCCTTGGACAACATCACTCGGGTCTCCGCACTCGAACTCGGCCGCCACGGCATCCGCGTGAACGGTGTGAACCCGACGGTCGTCATGACGGAGATGTCTGCGTTCTACTGGGGTCGCCCGGAGATCGAGGAGCCATTCCTGGCGCAGATGCCGCTGGGACGCTGGGCCACCGAAGACGAGATTGCCGCGCCGATTGCCTTCTTGCTGAGCAATGATGCTTCCATGGTGACCGGAGTGTCGTTGCCGGTGGACGGCGGCTACACCAGTCGCTGACGGGACGAGGACGAGCAGACGGGGTAGATCATGACCACCATGCAAGACGTCGCGGCGCTGGCCAAGGTCAGTGCCAAGACCGTCTCACGGGTGTACAACAACGACCCGCACGTCGATCCCGATACTCGTGCCCGCGTTGCCGAAGCGCTCGAGTCGCTCAACTATGTGCCGAACACGATGGCGACCTCCTTTCGCAACGGCCAGACGGCGGCCATCGGTGTCGCCGTCCCGGACATCGACGACCCCTTCTTCTCCTCCATCGCACGCGCAGTGGAGGAACGGGCCCGCCAGGACGACATGGCAGTTCTCGTCACCAGCCTCGGTCACGACGGAGATCAGGAACAGGCTTTGGTGGAGTCGCTGCTGCGTAGGCAGTTGAGCGGCTTGATCATCGCGCCGACGGGTGCGGACCACGCATATCTGGAGCGCTGGATCGACAAGACTCCGACGGTGTTCGTCGACCGCGCACCCGACGGCCTCAAAGCCGACAGCTTCGTCGACGACGATCACGGCGGTGCGGTGTTGGCCACCGATCATCTCCTCGATCTGGGTCATACCCGCATCGCCGTGATCGGCGACAGTGCGGGGATTCCGACAAGCCGCAATCGCTTGGCCGGATATCGAGAGTCGTTGCAGGCACGGGGAATCGAGTTCGACGAGACCCTCGTCGCTCTGGGGGTGTTGGACCGCGAGGACGCCCGTGTGGCACTGACCGACTTGACTGCACTCGACAGTCCCCCTACTGCACTGTTCCTGTCGAACGCGCGAGTGGCAATGGCCTGCGTGCCTGTTCTACAGCAGATGAACTTGCTGCATCTGGCGTTCGTCGGATTCGGCGACTTTCCCCTCGCCGATGCAGTGATGCCACCGGTGACGGTGATCGATCAGAACCCGGCTCGACTCGGCCATCTGGCCATCGAACGACTGTTGGGTCGAATCGAAAATCCCGGGCGCCGTTACAAACGGCGCAACATCCTCGGCGTCGAGTTGATCGAGCGCGAATCCTGCACTCCCGGAACCACTCACACCATCAGCTGAGCCCGAGTTCTCGGGAGACCAGATCGGCTTGCTGCGCGGTCGTCAGTTCGGCGTCGACGCGTAAGTGCGGGATGCGCGGCGTCCGAGCAGGCGGATCCACCGGCCGATGGGCATCGCGATCCGCGCCACGAGCGGCCCGGCGTCGCGCCAGGAGTTCCGGCGATCCATCGACGTGGATCACCTTCGTTGCAGCAGGGGACAATTCGTTCACCAGTAGTGTCCATTCGGACGCACCGGTCAATTCGCGGGTGAAGGGCGCAACGAGGACGGGCCGCTGACCGAGCTGTACGAGATCCCGGGCAGCGGCGCGCACCACGGCGTAGCGCCCGGCGCGAATCCGCTCCGAATGGGGACCGGCACTGTTCCAGTGCGGGCCTTCGATCAGCGAATCCAGTTCGTCCAGTAGCGGATTGGTGAGGGTGTCCAGGTCGAGCAGAGCGGTACCGAGCCGGCGCGCCAGCTCTCTGCCCAGCGTCGTTTTGCCACTGCCCGCCGCGCCGGCAACCACCAGGACCGGCAGAGATTCCCGTTCGATTCCGAGGACGTCTTGACAGACATGAGGCATAGCGGGAATCATACAAGACAACGTTGTCTCGCATACGTGCTACAGCGACACACTTCCTCCGATCGAGAGTTCACGTGACCGAGCGCGCCAGCATTAAAGACGTCGCCGCCTTGGCGGGCGTCAGCTTCAAGACCGTCTCACGCGTCGTCAACGGCGTGGATACGGTCCTGCCGGAGCTGCGCGAGCGGGTCGAGGCTGCGGTGCAGACACTGAACTACGTTCCGAACTCCGCCGCCAGGTCCCTGAAATCGGGGTCAGGCAACACCATCGGGATCGTCGTCGACTCCATCGACGATGTCTTCTTCGCATCACTGGTCAGTGCCGTCGAAGATCGCGCACTCGAACACGGGCTCGCCGTCATCGTCGGCAGCACCGGCTTCGATGCCCAGCGAGAACGGGATCAGCTGGCCCTTCTGGCCGGACAACACGTGCGGGGCATCATCCTCGCGCCGGTCGGCGACCACAGTGACTTCCTCGTACCTCGGCGTCGCACACTGCCCACGGTCACCATCGACCGCTCGATCGCCGGTTTCGATTCTGTCATCGTCGACGATTACGGTGCCGCCAAGCGAGCCGTCGAGAAGTTGGTGGCAAGCGGGCACACACGAATTGCTCTGCTCGGCTTCGACGATCGCCTGCAGACTGCGCAGTTGCGCAGGCAGGCGTATCTCGACGTTCTCGCCGACCTCGGCCAAGAGCCGGAGGCCGCGCTCGCCCCTCCGGTATCCCACGCCGCAGATTCGGTGCGGCCTGTAGTGAAGACGCTGCTGGCGCAGCGCAAACCACCGACTGCGTTCTTCGTCGCCAACGCAAGACACGCCACCGCCGTGGTGTCGGTTCTGCACGAGATCGGTCGCACCGACGTAGCCATGGTGTCGTTCGGCAATTTCTCGCTCGCCGATGCCGTCAGCCCGTCGGTGACCTGCATTGACCAAGACCCGTATCGCATCGGCACCCTCGCATTCGACCGCCTGGTGCAGCGGTTCGACGATCCCTATCTCGAACCCGAGCAGCAGATAGCGCCGACCACTCTCGTGGAACGACTTTCACACGCACTCCCCCTACCCGTAGAGAAATGAGAACTACTCCGTGAACCCCAGACTTGTTGCGGGACTGGACCTCGGGAGCACCGGCGTCAAAGTACTCGTCACCGACGATGCAGGCACCGAGCTGCTCATCGAGCAGAGTCCCACACCGTGGCGGCACGGACCGGGCGGAACCACCGACCTGGCCGCCGAGGATCTGTTGTCCACCATCGGGCAGCTACTCGATGCGGTCGCTCGCCGGCTGCCCGAGGCAACCGGTGACCCGGCCGCCCGCATCGACGCCATCGCGGTGTCCGGAATGGGTGAGACGGGCTTTCTTCTCGATGAAGACAACGTTGTCCGGGCACCGGCCTTCGCGTGGTTCGACCCGCGTGGTCAGCAGCAGGTCGACAACCTGCCGGCCGAATTGCGCGACCAGTTCGCCGGCAAGACCGGACTTCCCGTCGGCGTTCAGGTCTCCGTCGTCAAGATTGCGCATCTTCGTGACAACGGACTGAGCCTGACCGGGCTGCGATGGTTCAACCTGCCGGAGTTCGTCGTACTGTCCCTCGGCGGTCGTGCCGTGGCCGATTACTCACTGAGTTCGCGCACCGGACTACTCGATCAGGACAGCGGCGAGCCGTGGTCGGAGATGTTGTCGCACCTGGGTGTCGGAACCGACTTCATACCGCCGCTGGTCGACGCCGGAACCGATCTCGGAACTGCCGACGCATCAACACTTCCCGAGACAATTGCCGGAGCTCGATTGACCGTCGCCGGTCACGATCATCTCGTCTCCGCGGTGTCCGGCGGAGCTATCCCGCCCGACCGATACCACGTGTCGATGGGCACTGCCGAGGTGCTGCTGCGGGTGCTCGACACTCCGTTGACGACCGACGCGCGGAGCAGGCTGGCCGAACACCTCATCAACTCGGTGCGCCACGTGGTTCCGGGCCAACATGTACTCGTCGCGGGAGTGAAGACCGGCTTGCTGATGCGACGAGCGTTGCAGCTGTGCGACATCAGCGATCGTGCCGGTCGCGACCTACTGGACCAGCGAGTGTGCGCACTGCCTCCAGGTGGACCGTTCACCGACGGCGGTATCGACATCGCCGGCGCCCGCAACGACGACGGCGTTCTGTCCATCACGGTCCGTACCGACGGGATCGATTCGGCCGAGCTGTTCCGCTCGATTCTGTTGCACGGCAACGACGAAGTGGCTCGCCTTATCGAGGCACTCGACGCCGAGGTGCCGCCCGCCAGGACGACATTGCTTACCGGCGGCTGGGCCGGCATGGCCAGCGTACGAGACGCCCGGGCGGAGGTGCTGCCCGATGTCTCGGTCTCGACCAGATCCCAGGACACTGCCTACGGCGCAGCACAGTTCGCGACCCGACTACTGACGCTCATAGAAATCTGAGCCCACATTTCTGCAGTGAGACAACGTTGTCTCTGCTGCTCTCGACCCCAACACCCCACCAGGAGAAGAAGATGAACGAACTCACCACCCTTGAGCGTCGCGGAATGGCTGCTATCTCCACCGAAGGCGGCAACATGCTCATCGTCGCCGGAGATCAGCGCAACGGCATGAAGGCCGTCATGAAGGACGCCGTCGACGGGCCGGGCTCGATCACCGTCGAGCAGCTGGCCGAGGCCAAGGCCGATCTTGTTCGCTACCTCGGCAACCACGCGCCCGCGATCCTGCTGGACCCGGAGGTGGCACTGCCGAAGATCGTCGACGACGGTGTGCTTTCGCGCAACACCGCATTGGTGGTCGGTATGGATGCGTCGGGCTTCGAGGAGACCGAGGGTCTGCGCTACACCCGTTTCGTCGACGGCGTGACCCCGCGCGTCGTGCGCGATCTCGGCGGCGACGTCGCCAAGATGCTGTTCTACATGCGCCCCGAGCAGCAGGGCGTCGATTCCCGTGTTGCCGAGGAGATCCGCGACCTCGTCAAGGCCTGCTCGGCCGAGGGTCTGCTGCTCATCGTCGAGATCTTGACGTACCAGCTCGAGGGCGAGTCGGACGAGGACTACAAGGCCGGCTTCGGCAAGATCATCGCCGATTCCACGCGCATTTCGGTCGAGTGCGGTGCCAAGGTGCTCAAGCTCCCCTACCCCGGATCCGCCGAGGCCTGCGCTGCCGTTACCGAAGCGGCACAGGGTGTTCCGTGGGCCGTGCTGTCGGCGGGCGTCGATCACGAGACGTTCATCGAGCAGGTCCGCATCGCCGTCGCCAACGGTGCACGTGGAGCGATGGCAGGCCGGTCACTGTGGAAGGACAGCATGGCTGTCTCTGCCGAGACCCGCGAGGATCTGCTCACCAACCGCGCACTCCCCCGGCTGCGTGAGCTGAACGAGGCCGTCGACGCCTGATCCGCGTCTTTCGACCGAGCCCGTGGGCGAACACGGGCTCGGTCGACGCCGTCTGGGTAGCGTGAACCCATGACGGAAGACTCGAAGCACATCGATATCGTTGCCGCGCCCGGAGTGTTCGCCGACCTGCAGACCGCGCAAGAGCTGGTCGCGAGGGCGCTGTCCGCCCGCGGTCTCTCGGGCGGAATTGTCGACGCTGCAACCGGTTCCAATGAGGTTGTCGTCGTTCCCGGCGATGGAGCGCAGGTCGATACGTCGTTGTACAGCAGCGTTGTTCGCGTCGACTTCGGTCAGTGCGCGCCGGATCGATCCGAGGGGATTCGCGCACACATCCGAGGCCGCGGTCTCGACGGCCTCAGGTTCGCGATCGACAGTGTCTACTTTCACCGCTTCCACCCCGGCACGATCGTGACGTACGGAGATCACCCCGAGCAACGCGTCGAACTGCGGGTGCCCGAGGGCGATGGCCCGTTCCCCGTCGCCGTACTGATTCACGGCGGATACTGGCGTTCGAGGTGGGAATTCGACCTGATGGATGCGATGGCGGTCGATCTGACCGCACGCGGCTACGCCACCTGGAATGTCGAATACCGCCGACCCGACGAACACGGGTGGGATGCGACTACCGAAGATGTCGCGGCTGCTCTCGCCGCGCTGGAGACGGCACCCGCCTCCATGGATCTGTCTCGAATCGTCCTGGTGGGCCATTCCGCGGGAGGCCAACTGGCCCTGCGGCTTGCGGCCGATTCTGTCGGCGAACGGGTGGCCCCTGCCCTGGCGGTGAGTCTGGCCGGGGTGCTCGACCTGAAAGTCGGCGACGAGCGGTGGCTCGGGGAAGGTGCGGTATCGAACGCAATCGGGGCCCGCTATGGCGAGGCCCAGCGCATCTACGAGGAGTCGTCACCGATGTCTCGACTGCCCCTCGACGTTCCACAGTTGGTGGTGTCCGCAGTGGCCGACGATCCCAATCTTCTCGAGATCAGCCGCGCGTACTACGCCGCCGCATCCGCGACTTCCGATTCCGTTGCTTCGGTCGAAGGACCGGGCGGGCACTTCGCCGTCGTCGACCCCACGTCGGAGATCTGGGTCGATATCGTTGCGGCGGTGGATGCTGCCCTGATGTGAACCGACCTCAGTCGGTGGTGATCGACAGAATCACCCGCGGCTTGCGGCGTCGAGCAATGATCAGTTCGACAAGCATGACGATGCGGTACTCGGTGCCGTACTTCTTCTTCAGTACCGATGTCGGTCTCGAGGCGGCGTCTCCGGTGACGATGGTTGCCGAGCCGGTCACCGCCACGGCGTCATCGGGCACCGCTCCGCGCCGACTGCACGGGCGGAGCTCCACGCGATCGGAGTTCTTGATGCGCTTGACCTTGCCGCTCTCCGCGGGAGTGATGACGACCAGGTTGTCGCCGTCTCGGGCGATCCACACCGGCGTCGATACCGGCGCACCGGATCGACGGAAGGTGGTGAGCGAAACGAATGCCTCGTCGCCGAGGGCACGAGCGTCATCCGAAGTAGTGGCCATGAGTACCAAGTTACGCACCCTCCTCGCGTCGAGTCCGTAGTGTGCATGTTGTGACGCGGAGCACAACGACGTGCAGCCGCGCCGGGACATCGAAAGCGAGATCGTCGTGAAGAGCACCATGCAGGACACCCCACTGTCCATCGGCCAGCTGGTTCGATTCGGGACGTCCATCCACTCCTCGGCCGAGATCACCACGTGGACCGACACCGGCCCCACCACGGTGACATTCGGGGAGTTGGGCAGGCGGGCAGCACAATTGGCTCATGGCCTGCGGTCCATCGGGATCGACGACGATCAGCGAGTCGCGACATTCATGTGGAACAACGCCCCGCACATGGAGGCCTACATGGCGATTCCGGCGATGGGCGCAGTGCTGCACACCCTGAACATCCGACTCTTCCCCGAGCAGCTCACGTACATCGTCAATCATGCCGAGGACCAGGTGATCATCGCCGACGCCAGTCTGCTCCCCCTACTGACGCCGTTGCTGCCGACGTTCGATACCGTGCGACATCTCGTCGTCGTCGGGGTCGACCCGGCGCAAGTCACTGCACCCGACGGTATCGAGGTGCTCGGCTACGAGGACCTGCTGGCGGGCAACCCGGAGGAGTTCGATTGGCCCGAACTCGACGAACGATCAGCTGCCGCAATGTGTTACACATCGGGCACCACCGGTGATCCCAAAGGGGTCGTGTACTCGCATCGCTCGATCTACCTGCATTCGATGCAGGCGTGCATGACCGACGCGATGGCAATTGCGCAGTCCGACAAGGTGTTGGCCATCGTGCCGATGTTCCACGCGATGTCGTGGGGGCTCCCGTATGCGGCGCTGATGGTCGGTGCGTCACTGATCATGCCCGACAGGTTTCTGCAGCCGGCTCCGTTGGCAGAGATGATGTCGACGCTTCGTCCGACGGCGGCGGCTGCTGTCCCGACGATCTGGCAGGCCCTGCTCGCTCATCTGGACGAGCATCCAGCGGATCTGTCGAGTCTGCGTGATGTGGTGGTCGGCGGTGCCGCATGCCCGCCGAGTCTGATGAAGGCATTCCACGAGAAGTACGGCGTGCACATCTCCCAGGCATGGGGCATGACCGAGACGTCACCGCTCGGCACCTCCGGTAGGCCCGACGCGGGACTGTCGCCGGAGGACGAGTTCGACTTGCGTTGCACACAAGGCAGATTCGTTGCCGGAGTTCGGGCACGACTCGTCGACGACGCCGGAACGGTGTTGCCGTGGGACGGCAAGACCGTCGGCGAGCTCGAGGTCCGTGGCCCGTGGATCACCGGCATCTACTACCGCGCTGACGCGGACGACAAGTTCGACGACGGTTGGCTGCGAACCGGTGACGTGGGCACCATCTCCGAGAACGGCTACCTCCGGCTCACCGATCGCTCCAAGGACATCATCAAGTCCGGCGGTGAATGGATCTCCTCGGTGGAACTCGAGAACCAGGTGATGGGACATCCGGCTGTTCGTGAGGCCGCGGTCATCGGTGTGCCCGACCCGAAGTGGGACGAGCGGCCACTGGTCGCTGTCGTCGTCCGCGAGGGTGCGTCGGTGACGGCCGAGGAATTGAAGGAGTTCCTCGACAGCCGCATCGCGCATTGGCAGTTGCCGGAACGATGGACCTTCATCGACGAGGTCCCGAAAACGAGCGTCGGCAAATACGACAAGAAAAGGCTGCGGAGTTCCCACGCCGACGGGGCGTTGGAGGTCATCGAACTGGTGTAGGGCTATCCGCTCCAACCCCAGTTGTAGGGGTTCACCACGATTCGGTACCAGGTATCGGTGTTCTCGACGTTGGTGCACGGCACCACGATGTACGACTGCGACGCCTTCTCGAGTGACAGCGCCTTGTTGCAAAAGTATTGCGCGCCTTCCCCGGACTGCTCGGCGCGATAGACAGGGCCGTAATGCCATTCGTCGGCACTGGCGGTCGCAGCCCCCATGGTGGTGCCGGCGGCGAGCGGAAGCGCCAGAAGTCCGGTCAATACTGCAATGCGTCGGCTGGTGCGGTTCATTCGAGGGCCTTTCGTCGGCGGCACGTTCTGCACAACGTCGCCGGCCGTGGTCCGGCCACCGACTCGATCCGTTCATTGGTGACGTCGCTCGACGGCTGAGTCGCGTTACCGGTCGACGCGACGCAGCGCGACTACCCATCGACCTCCACGCCGAACCGCACCGCCAATTCTGCCAATCCGTCGTCGTAGCCCTGACCGATCGGCCGGAAGCGCCAGCCACTCCCGCGGCGGTAGATCTCTGCGAGCAGCATCGATCGTTCCGTGGTCGCGGCATCCAGCACCGCTGTCGCGACCGCCGAATCGAGTCCATCGAGCGACACCGATACCGCGCCTAGGTCACCGAATGTGTGGTCACCGTCGATTGCTGCGGCGACGGTGATACGCACGCAATCCTCGGGAACGAGTGAAAGGTCGATCCGCACACCCTGTTCGCTGTCACCATCGATCGACATCGAGACGGCACCGTCCGAGGTGACCGGAGCGTTGTAGAACACGAAATCCTCGTCACTGGCGACCGATTCATCGTCGGACAGCAAGAACGCGACTACATCTACACCGACCCGATCGGAGTCGTCGGCACGCCAGGAACTGTTGACCGTCAGCACTGCCTGATCAGGGTCGAGGTCGACGACGCCACCCCGTGGCACCAACGGAGCGATTCGGGACCGCCGAGCAGGGAGCGGCGCGGGAACTTCGATATTCAGTTCTCGGTCGATCGCTGCCGGTGTCAGCAACGTGAGATCCCGTTCCTTCACTTTCGGCATCCGCGGGTCTCCATCGCCGCCGTCCAAGATCAGGATGTCGGTCACGCCGGCGCTGAGATTCACAGCCGGTGTCGCACCGAGTTGGATCAGGCGCGACCGCATGAGTACCGACTCGGCGTGCGAACCGCCCATGACCAAGACCCTTCTTGTCTGCCAGGGCTTGACGACTGGATCGGGCTGCTGCTCGGCTGGTTTCGGCTGGGTCTGCGGCCGAATACCTTTCGGCGTTCCTGGCTGCACATTCCGGAGCAAGTCGAGCAATTCCGACTCCGAGATGATGCGAAGGCCATGGGCGCGCGCCCTTTCGACTTTTCCGCTTTCCGTTGTGGGATCCGAACACACCACCACACTCGTGAATCGACTGACGGAATTCATCACGTCCAGTCCGGCTTCCGTGAGCTGAGCGGCCAAGCGCAATCGCGGGATTCGCGTGTCGCCGCTGATCACGACTCGCATGCCCTGAACGAGACCGCCGTCCTCGGCAAGTGGACCTGGGTTCTCCCACGCGCAATGTGAGCGAGGAACGGTATCCGGATACAGCGTCAGACGCTCGGTGCACGTGACGACTGGAAGGGGAAGTTCGAGCGACCTGGCCAGCCGAGCGCTGTGGGTGAACACCTGCGCCAGCACTAGGGCATCGTCGTAGGCGTCGTGCGCATTGGACTGCAGCACTTTCCAGTGCGCGGCCAGGGTGGACAGCTTGTGGTTGGGAGTATCGAGTTGTAGTCGCCTCGACAATGCCACGGTGCACAACCGTTGCTTCGTCGGCATGTCGATGCCCGCACGCATCGATTCGAGCTTCAAGAACCCGTGATCGAAACTCGCGTTGTGCGCGACCAAAGTTCGACCATCCAGCAGATCCATGAGTTGCGGAGCGATCATGTCGAACGTCGGCGCACCGGCAAGCCGTTCGGGCGTCAGTTTGTGAATGTGCACCGGGCCAGGATCGCAACCCGGGTTGACCAGAGTCGACAGTTCGCGTCCGACACGTCCGTCCTCGTCGACCGTCAGAGCGGCCACACTGAGCACTCGATCACGGGATGCCTTCAGACCCGAGGTCTCGACATCGACGACGACCCATTTGTCGCTGCCGGTTCTAACCGAATTCTTCACAGGATTACCGCTTTCGACCGCATCGGACAATGGAGGCCACTATGCCGCACGAGATGCTGCACGCGAGTCGACTTCGGGCCAACACCTACGGTTCCTGGCCACCGACGGCCGTTCCACAGCACATTGGCGTACCTCGGACCATCAGTGCGCTTGCCAACGCACGCATAGCGAGCCCTCCCCCTGCGAGACGACGTTTCCACATTTTCTGCCTGCTAAAGCAGGCATAGGGGCTCATTGTCGGCAGAACCTTCGGATAAGTTCCAATATGCATGCCAGGGCAAGCACAAGGAGCGATGATGGCGGAACCGCGACGACGAGCCCGTAAGCACTCGTGAGAACTGGCCGAAACGTTCGTCGCGCGTCGCCTTCAGTTGCGCATGACCCAAGCCGAGTTGGCGTTGCTCGCCGGGGTGAGTCGTTCCACCGTTCAAGCACTCGAAGGAGGAAAGAACACAGTGCAGCTCGACAGCGTGGTCGCGGTCGCGGATGCTCTGGGGTGCGATATCGCACTGCTCACGCGCGCCGGATCGTTTGTGCCACCGCTGGATCCGACATGATTCAAGCACTCGAGCTACGAGAGGTCGATGCAGCCGATGCCTACCAGGGAAGACACCTTCTTCCCGATTTACTGACCCGCTCGGGAAACGACATGGTGTTTCGATACGACAGCACCTACCTCGACGACTCCTCTGCGTCGGATCGTCACCGAGGCCCGAATTGACGGTCTCCCGCATCCCCCAGTCCTGGCACGATGATGCCTTGATCGTTGAGCTCATCATCGACGGCGGCACACACCACACGGACGGGATGTCCTGACTTCTCCAGCGCAGCAAGGCCTTCGGGTGTGACGACGACGCACACAACGACCACGTCGGTTGCTCCACGTGCGACGAGCAAGTCGATCGTCGCGGTCATGGACCCGCCTGTGGCCAACATCGGGTCGAGAACGAACACCGGTGTGCCGGCGAGATCTGCGGGGAGAGACTCGAGGTACGGCACCGGCTGCAGTGTCTTCTCGTCTCGTGCCATGCCGATGAATCCCACACCGGATCGCGGAATGAGCGCACTCGCCTGCTCCACCATGCCCAGCCCTGCCCGGAGAACAGGAACCAGCAGAGGTGGGTTCGCCAACCGCACACCCGTGGTGCGGGCAACCGGGGTCTCGACCGCGAAAGTGTCCACCGGGGCGTCACGCAAAGCCTCGTACACCAACGTGTGTGTCAGCTGCCGCAGCGCCGAACGGAAGGTCGCGTTGTCACTGCGGACGTCGCGCATCGTCGTCAAAAGCGCTGCGGTCAAGGGATGGTCGACTACGTGGGTATCCATGGTCGCAGATTATGGGCCCCTCGTCGGCCATCCGTCCACACGGCTCGCGCTCGCTCGAACTGTCCGAAAGCGACCCCTCAGCGTCGGCAACTTTTGCCCACGACGGGGCCGCGACCGGCACGTTGACTCGGACGCATGACGCTTCGCAACGATCGATTCGAGTTCGACACCGACATCGCTCCCCTGTCTCGGAACGCAATCCGATGACGGTCGGACCGCTCTCCGACTGCCTGGTCGTCGACCTGTCGCGGGCACTCGCCGGACCCCATGCCGCGATGATGCTCGGGGACCTCGGCGCGCGAGTGGTCAAGGTCGAGTCACCCAGCGGCGGTGACGACACCCGAAGTTGGGGCCCACCCTTCGTCGCCGACGACGAGGGCGATCGACACTCGACGTACTTCCTCTCGTGCAATCGCAACAAAGAATCCATTGCACTGGACCTGAAAGCTGTCGACGGTCGAGACACGCTCACCGCATTGATTCGCCGCGCCGATGTGCTCGTCGAGAACTTTCGCCCCGGCGTTCTCGCTCGCCTCGGCTACAGCATGGAGGCATTGCACGAGCTGAACCCGCGTCTGGTGATCCTGTCCATCACCGGTTTCGGCCACGACGGGCCAGAAGGCACGCGCCCCGGTTACGACCAGATCGCTCAGGGCGAAGCAGGATTGATGTCCCTGACCGGGCCGTCGAAGGACGAGCCCACTCGGGTCGGCGTTCCCATCGGTGATCTGCTCGCCGGAATGAACGGCGCGTACGGCGTCGTGGCCGCACTGCACGAGCGCAACACCACCGGACGCGGCCGCGTCGTGCGTACCAGCCTGTTGGCCTCTATCGTCGGGGTGCACGCATTTCAAGGCACTCGCTACACCGTGGCCGGCGAAGTGCCCCGCCCCACCGGCGGACATCACCCGTCGATCTGCCCGTACGGTCTGTTCCACTCGTCCGAGGGGCTGGTTCAGATTGCCGTCGGCAGCGAGGGACTGTGGCAACGCTTCGCTCCCGCATTCGGATTGGACCGTCCGGAGTGGGCCACCAACCCCCAACGGGTCGACGACAGAGAGGCAGTCATCGCCGCTGTCGATGCCGTTTTCGCGGACTGGCCGACCGACAAGCTTCTCGGACTACTCGGCGAGCTGGGCATACCGGCCGGACGTGTCCGTGATCTGGCCGAGGTCTACACCTGGGAACAGACCCGTTCGCAAGGACTGATGATCGACGTCGATCATTCGGCCCTGGGCACCATCACGTTGCCCGGCCCACCGCTGCGCATGGACGAGGATTGCGAGGGTGCTGCGATGCGCACGACGCACGCAGCCCCGCCGACCCTCGACCAGCACGGCGACTCGATCCGCGCCTGGCTCGAGACGACGCCATGACCCGCACCGGCGCGCCGGCCCGGCTCGGCGCGCTCGAACTCGTCGAGATGGTCGTCGACGCCGGCAGTTTCGTCCGGTGGGACACCGACCCCCTTCCCCCGATCGGGGTGCACGGACCGGCGGAGCAGGGCTATCTCGACGAGCTGGCCGCGGCCCGCGAAACGAGCGGCTGCGACGAGTCGGTGTTGAGCGGCGAAGCCACCCTCGCGGGGCGGCGAGTGGCACTCGTCCTGTGCGAATTCGGATTTCTCGCAGGTTCCATCGGAACGGCGGCCGCCGAACGATTGGTACAGGCCGTCGAAAAGGCGACGGCAGAACAGCTTCCGCTGTTGGCCTCGCCGACCTCCGGCGGAACACGGATGCAGGAGGGCACGGTTGCCTTCTTGCAGATGGTCAAGATCTCGGCGGCTATCGCTGCGCACAAGTCGGCGGGTCTCGCCTATGCCGTCTACCTCCGTCATCCCACGACCGGTGGAGCACTTGCCTCGTGGGGCTCTCTCGGCCACGTCACTGCGGCCGAACCTGGTGCGCTGCTGGGTTTTCTCGGTCCGCGCGTATACCAGGCGCTGTACGGCGAGAAGTTTCCCGAGGGAGTGCAGACAGCCGAAAACCTCGCCGCTCGTGGCCTCGTCGACGCGGTGGTCCCTCCCGAGCAACTCCGTGAGGTTGCGATTTCGGCGCTCGCCGTTCTGTGTGCGCCACACGAGCCACCTCCGCCGGTTCCGAACATCCCGTTGGAGCACCTCGACGATGTGCCTGCATGGGAATCCATCCGTCGTTCTCGACGGCCGGAACGGCCGGGAGTACGCCACCTCGTGCGATCGGCAGCGAACACGGTGACGACGTTGCAGGGAACCGGGGCCGGTGAGATCGAGCCCGGATTGTTTCTGGCCCTTGCCAAGTTCGGGGCCTCGGCGTGTGTACTTCTCGGCCAGGACCGCACTTTCGCCGATCAGCCGTTGGGTCCCGCCGGCCTCCGGGAAGCACGACGCGGAATGCGGCTGGCGGAAGAGCTGCAACTCCCCCTCGTCACCGTCATCGACACTGCCGGTGCCGCCTTGAGCAAGGAGGCCGAAGAGGGTGGCCTCGCGGGCGAGATCGCCCGCTGCTTGGTCGAACTCACGACACTGAAGGCACCGACGATCTGCCTGCTGCTGGGCCAGGGTGCCGGCGGCGGCGCACTCGCACTGCTCCCGGCCGATCGGGTGCTGTGTGCCCAACACGGTTGGCTGTCGCCACTGCCGCCGGAGGGTGCATCGGCGATCAAGTTCCACACCACCGACCGCGCAGCCGAGATGGCAGAGGAGCAGGGAGTGCGCAGCCTGGACCTGCTCCGTAACGGCGTCATCGACCGGATCGTGGCCGAACGACCGGATGCCTCCGACGAACCTGCGGCGTTCCTGTCACGCCTCGGTACCGTGCTCGAACACGAGTTGGCCGTACTCCTCGCCGCCGACCCGGCCGAACTGGCGACCTCCCGGCTGCAGCGCTACCGCTACCTGGGGATGTCCGATAACCAAAAAAGTGCACTGATTGGGCAAAGCTTGCCAGTGCACCCCCGGTCCAACGGTCGATAACGTTCGTGGGGCGAGCCCCCGCCGCGCGAACGCCGGCCGACTCTGCAGTACCCACAGATCCCGATGAAGGAGATTTCAGTGCCCGACGCAATCGAGGTCCGCAAGGTCCCGCTCCACAACGTGTCCGATGCCAGCGAGCTGGCGAAGCTCATCGACGACGGGGTGCTCGACGCCGACCGGGTCATTGCAGTCATCGGTAAGACCGAAGGCAACGGCGGAGTCAACGACTACACCCGCATCATCGCCGACCGAGCATTCCGCGAAGTGTTGTCCGCGAAAGGAACTCGCAGCGCACACGATGTCGGCGAGGTACCGATCGTCTGGTCCGGTGGCACCGACGGAGTCATCAGCCCCCACGCCACCATCTTCGCGACCGTACCGTCGGACAAGGCAGTGCAGACCGAGGAGCCGCGCCTGACGGTCGGCGTCGCGATGAGCGAGCAGTTGATGCCCGAGGACATCGGCCGCACCGCGATGATCACCAAAGTGGCTGCGGCAGTCAAGGATGCGATGGCCAACGCCGGCATCACCGACCCCGCAGACGTGCACTACGTGCAGACCAAGACCCCACTGCTGACGATCCACACCATCCGTGACGCCAAGAGCCGCGGCAAGACCGTCTGGACCGAGCAGACCCACGAGTCGATGGACCTGTCCAACGGCGGCACCGCTCTCGGTATCGCTGTCGCACTCGGTGAGATCGATATGCCGACCGACGAGGACGTCATGCACAGTCGTGAGCTGTACTCCTCGGTGGCGTCGTGCTCCTCGGGCGTCGAGTTGGACCGTGCACAGATCGTCGTCGTGGGTAACACTCGCGGAATCGGCGGTCGGTACCGCATCGGACACAGCGTGATGAACGACGCGCTCGATCAGGACGGCATCTGGAACGCGATCAAGGATGCCGGTCTCGAACTTCCCGAGCGGCCGCACACGAAGGATCTCGGCGGCAAGCTCGTCAACGTCTTCCTCAAATGCGAAGCAAGCCAGGACGGTACGGTCCGTGGACGACGCAACGCCATGCTCGACGATTCCGACGTCCACTGGCACCGCCAGATCAAGGCATGCGTCGGTGGAGTCACCGCGGCAGTGACCGGCGACCCAGCGGTCTTCGTATCGGTCTCGGCAGCGCACCAGGGCCCCGACGGTGGCGGACCCGTCGCCGCGATCGTCGACCTCGGATAACGCCGGTTTCGATCTCGAACAGCGCCGCGCGAACCCGACAGTCTCGGGTTCGCGCGGCGTCCGGCCCTCCCTGCTTCTGCGTCTCTCTCGAACGAAGGAACCACCATGGCAACCACCGTCGGACCCGCTGCCGAACTTCTGATGTCCGACGCGGTCGAGCTCAGCGGCAAGATCAAGCGCCGCGAAGTCTCGTGCGTCGAGACCATGACGGCGTACCTCGACCACATCGAGACACACAATCCGACGGTCAATGCCATTGTCGCCCTTCGTGATCGCGACGAGCTGCTGGCCGAGGCAGGCGAGCGCGATCGACAGCTCTCGGACGGGCAGTATCTCGGGTGGATGCACGGATTTCCCCATGCGGTGAAGGACTTGTCGGCAGCCCGAGGGCTACCGTTCACATCGGGGTCACCGATCTTCGCCGATCGCATCGCCGAGGCGGACGATCTGTTCGTCGCCCGCGTGAAAGCGGCCGGTGCCATCGTGATCGGCAAGACCAACACACCGGAATTCGGGTTCGGATCTCAGACGTACAACCCGGTGTACGGAACCACCGTCTCGCCCTACGACACCTCGCGCACTGCAGGCGGAAGCAGCGGAGGTGCGGCGGCAGCCTTGGCACTACGCATGCTGCCCGTCGCCGACGGCACCGACTACATGGGATCGCTGCGCAACCCCGCAGCCTTCAACAATGTGGTCGGTTTTCGCCCGTCGTGGGGACGCATTCCCGAGCCGGGCTTCATCGCACAGGGCGCTGTCGCCGGACCGATGGGCCGATCGGTCACCGATGTCGCACATCTGCTGTCGACGATGGCGGGCCCGGATGCCAACGCGCCCCTCGGAATCGACGAGGATCCGGAGATCTTCACCCGCACTCTCGAACGCAGCTTCCGCGGTGCCCGCATCGCGTGGGTCGGAGACTGGAACGGTCACCTGGCTACCGAACCCGGTGTCCTCGATCTGTGCGAGTCGTCGTTCACCGTCTTCGAGGACCTCGGCTGCGCAGTGGAGAGCACCGTGCCGTCGTACGACCCGGCGAAAATCTGGGACTCGTTCCTGACGTGGCGGTGGTGGGCGCAGCTCGGGATGGCCGATCTGTACGAGAACCCGCGCACGAGGGAGCTGATGAAGCCCGAAATGCTGTGGGAGATGGAGCATGCCGTCGCATTGACCGCACTCGATGTCACCAAGGCAGCGCAGGCTCGCAACGACTGGCAGAGCGCACTGACGACATTGTTCGAGACCTACGACTTCGTTCTCGCGCCCACCGCTCAGGTGTTCCCGTTCGACAAGGACCAACATTGGCCGCAGTCCATCGCGGGTCGACCCATGGACACCTATCACCGGTGGATGGAAACGGTGGTGCCCTGGACGATGACCGGTGTTCCTGCCGCCGCCGTCCCGGTCGGGTTCGACGATCGCGGTCTGCCGATGGGTGTTCAGATCATCGGCAGGCACGGTGCCGACCGGGCGGTTCTGCAGCTCGCCTATGCCTACGAGCAGGCCTCGCGGTGGGTCGAGCGCGTTCTCCCGCCGGCACTGCACGTCGGCTGATCCCCCGCCGTCGCGACATGCCCTACACAGTATTGTTGAACAATGGATGACATGGTCGGTGCGCTTCGGCCACGAGTACGAGACTTCCCGGCGTCGGCGAGTTACGCGCTCACCGTCGCAGAATTGCTTGCGCTCCCCAGCCTCTCGGGGTCCACTCTTGTCGCAGGCGAGCAGGGACTCGAGAATGTGGTTCGACGCGTCAACGTCATCGAAGTTCCCGACATCCTGCCGTGGGTGAAACCGAACGAACTGCTGTTGACGACGGGTTTCCCACTGCGGCATGCAGATTCGGGCCGCCCGTTCGATGCCGGTGCCCTGGTGGAGTTGGTCGAAGGACTTGCCGAACGTGGTGCGGCAGCGCTCGGAGTCAAAGAAGGACGCTACTTCGGAGACGTGCCCGCTGCGATGATCGAGGCAGCAGATCGACTCGGCCTGCCGCTCTTCCTCATTCGCCGGGATGTGGGCTTCGACGAGGTCATCTCCGAGGTGTTCACCCACCTCGTCGACCGGCAGGCGTGGGCGTTGGATATTGCCGATCGCATGCATCGAGCCCTGACCTCGATCGTGCTCGAAGGCGGCGATCTACCGCAGATCGCCGACGAGGTCGCCACGCTGTTCGAGGCGACGGTACTCATCTGCACTCCGGACGGTCGAGTCCAGGCCACAGCAGGAGCACACGCAGATCTCGCGGCTTTGGAAGAGATGCCGCTGTTCGACCCGTCCGGTCGCCTGCTCACCGAACGACTCCACGAAGGCCTGCAACCGGTCCCGGGCGACAGCGGGCACCGCATTGCCGTCGCACCGATCATCGCGGGCGGCACCGACCACGGACTGATCGTGGCGGTGGCGGCCGCCGAGCGACTCGGTCCCGTCACGATGCAGTCCCTCGAACGCGCGGCCACCGTCGTGGCGTTGGCGGTCATCAAGAAGCTCGCGGTCTCTGCCGTCGAGTCCAAGTTTCGCGGCGACTTCCTTCGGGACGTCCTCAACGGCGCAACCGAATCCCCCGAACAGATCATCGAGTACTGCGCCCAGCTCGACTGGGACGTGGACCGGAGCATGGTCGTCATCGTGGCCCAATTGGACGAGATCGCCGAAGTTGCCGTGAGCAATTCGGTGAAGCCGGCCGTGTCCGGCCGCCTGCCGCAGGAGCGGCTGACCGCGGCATGGCAGCAGGTGGTTCGCCGGCGCGATCGACGGGCGCCCGTCGTCGGGTTCAGCAACGAGGTCGTCACGCTCATGCCGGCCGAACCCGGCACCGAACGGGACGTCGTCGAGGATCTGATCGCCTCCGTCGCCGGAGACAAGGGCGGCGGACGAAACTCGTTCGGCGCGGGCGTGAGCCGCGTCATCGACTCCGTTGCCGACATTCCGCGCGCCTACGATCAAGCCCGCAAAGCAGTCGTCGTAGGACGCCGTATGCGCGGAAACGGATCGGTAGCGCATTTCGACGGCCTCGGCGTGCATCGACTGCTGTCACTGGTCACCGACGGAGCCGAGCTGCAGGCCTTCGCAACCGAGGTGTTGGGCTCACTCGCCGGCGACGACGCCGATGCCGTCGACCTGCGCCAGACGTTGCAGGCGCTGCTCGACACCAACTGCAACGTCGCAGAGACCGCCCGCGTCTTGCATTTCCACTACAACACACTCCGCTACCGCATCGGCAAGCTGGAGTCCATCGTCGGCCCGTTCACCACCGATCCGATTCTGCGCCTGGATGTAGCGCTGGCACTGCGGGTCGCGGAGATGAAGGGGCTGTGACACCACCCGAGGAGACACTCAGTGCCTGAGGGCAATTCGATCGGAACCGACGCCATCGCACTCGCGGCAGCAGTGCAGGCCGGCACCGTGTCCGCACGCGAGGTGACCGAGCAGCACCTCGAACACATCGACCGAATCAACACCGAGCTGAATGCGATCGTCACCGTCGCTGCTGAATCGGCACTACTGGCAGCCGACGGAATCGATGCCCGCATCGCCCGCGGCGAGCGGGTCGGCGACCTCGCCGGAGTGCCGTTCACGGTCAAGGACCTGATCGCCACCGCCGGAGTTCGCACCACGGCGGGTTCACATGCGCTCGCGGACAACGTCCCTCGCGTCGACGCTCCCGCCGTTACTCGGATGCGCGCCGAGGGCGCAATCCTGATCGGTAAGACCAACACACCCGAGTTCGGTGCCAGCGGGCTGACACACAACGACCTGTTCGGCTACACCGTCAACCCGCTCTCCCCCGCCGACACGAAGCTGTCACCGGGCGGGAGCAGCGGCGGTGAGTCGGCGGCCATCGCGTCGGGCATGAGCGTGGTGGGACTGGGCACCGATTTCGGTGGCTCGGTGCGGTGGCCCGCGCACTGCACCGGTCTGTGCTCGATCAGGCCGACACCGGGCCGAATCGACTCCGAGGGGCAGTATCCCGGTGTCATGAGCAACAACCGAGTGCTGACGAATACGGCGACCATGCACGGCACCGTGCAGACCATCGGACCCATGGCCCGCACTCTCGACGACGTGATCCTGTTGCTGCGCGTGCTGTCGCAGCCGCAGTACAGGTGGCTCGACCCGGCGGACGTCGACACTCGCAAGCTCGATATCCGCTGGGCGACAGGTGAAGGCACAATTCCGGTCGATGCGGAGATCCGCGCTGCCGTCGAGGCCGCAGCTCTACGCACAGAGCCGATCGTCGGATCGGTGACGCCGTACGAGGGCACCGAACTACACGGCGCTCATGAGCTGTTCACACAGATGCGGGCCTGCGAAACCCAAACGGACATCGAGCAATACGGCCCCGCCGAGTTCAGCGCCAACATCCGGGCCATCCTCGCTGCCGTCCGAACCACCACGGCCGCAGACGTCGAGGCACTGTGGGCTCGACGCGCCGAGATGCAGCACCAGCTGGTGTCCACGATGGGCGACGTCCTGATACTTCCCGTTGCATCGATCCTCGCCCCTCCTCTCGGTGAGACGAGCTTCGAGGTCGACGGTGCATCTCTGTCGTGGTCGCAGGCGTTGGCGAGCAGCCGAGCGATCAGCATCCTCGGGGTGCCCTCGGTGGTGATTCCCGTTGCCACCTCCAGCAGCGGTCTGCCGATCGGTGTACAGATCATCGCCAAGCCGTGGCACGAGCATCACGCTCTTGCCGTCGCCGCCGCTCTGACGTAGCCCGCGCGGTCCGTCCATCCGTACCGCGACGGCAGGTTCTTACAACGACCCGCTGTCGATTTGGTCGAAATGTGTTTCATGGTCGGCCCGCGCCAGCAACTAGCGTGATGGGCATCACTCATCCGGTCGAAAGGCGGCGGCATGCGCGACATTCTCGACGACGTGGCCCCGTGGCTGCGCGAACGTGAGCCGTTCGCCCTGGCCACGGTGGTACGTACGTGGCAGTCGTCGCCGCGCCCTGCGGGTGCGGCAATGGCGGTCGCCGCATCCGGTCAGGTCGTCGGCAGCGTTTCCGGGGGCTGCATCGAAGGTGCCCTGTACGAGCTGGCGAACGACGTCCTGGCCGACGGCATGGCCAGGAGCGAGACCTACCGGGTAGCGGACGACGACGCGATCGGCGTCGGCCTCACGTGCGGCGGCACCATCGAGGTGTTCGTTCGTCTCATCGACAGCGACGCGTGCGCGGCACTCGAAGACGTCGCTCGTCTGGTCTCGAGCGGCGAGCCGGTGGCCGTGCTCACCGACCTCACCACCGGGGCCCCGACGCGACAGGCGGTTCTGGGAGCGGAAGCAACCGTCGATCCCGACGGACTCACCGACATCGAGTCCGACGGTTCGAGCGTGAGTCTCGCCGTTCTCGACCGACTACACCGCGGCGAGTCCGGCCTGGACATTCACATCGTCGACGACGGCGCGCGATCCGTCATGGTCGAGTTGTTCGGGCCACCGCCCCGGATGTATGTGTTCGGTGCCATCGATTTCGCCGCCGCGATGTGCCGCCTGGGCACGTTCGCCGGCTTCGCCGTCACCGTCGTCGACGCCCGCCCGGTGTTCGCCACCCGAGCACGATTCCCCGACGCGCACGACGTCGTGGTGGCGTGGCCGCACACGTTCCTCGCTACTGCGCCGGTGGACGAGCGCACCGTCATCACCGTTCTCACCCACGACGAGAAGTTCGACATTCCGCTGCTCGAGGTTGCGCTGCGCAGTGGTGCCGCCTACGTGGGCGCGCTGGGCAGTCGATCTACCCACCGCCGCCGGGTGGAACTGCTCGGCGAGCGCGGGGTGACCGACAGCGAGCTGGGGCGCCTGCACTCCCCCATCGGGCTGGATCTGGGTGCCTCCACTCCACCGGAAACGGCGATCTCCATCGTGGCCGAGATCCTCAAGGTCTCACGGCAGACGACCGGGCTCGAATTGCGAAGTCTCAGTGGGCCGATCCACCGCGATGCTGCTGCCGAGATCGACGCGACATCACCCGTTCGATCGGCCGTCAGGTGCTGACACTGCACGACGAGCGACGCTCGCCCACCACGGAGGTACCCCATACCGTCGAGACCGTGCTGGGCTCGAACCTGCTGGCGCACGCCACGGTGCTCGCCGGTCGCGCCGGCCTCGGCCGGCCGGTACGCAGAATCAATCATGTCGACGACCCCGCCGGCATTCGGTTCTGGATTCGGCCGGGTGACCTGTTGTCCACGACGAGCGAGGCCCTCACGCACCTGACGGAGCCCACGGACGCGCTGCTGTCCCGAGCCCATTCCCTCGGCGTTGCCGGGATTCTGGTGCGGGTGGACGACGACATCGCCGTTCCGGAGTGCGTCGGCGTGAGTGCCGAGACACTGGGCCTGCCGCTGGTTCAGGTCTGCGGCGAACTCGACCCCGGGCACGATCTCACCGCGGGCCTACGCGACAACGCAAAGACGCAGGCACGAGCGATGTTTCGGTCCGAACGTCTGCGCCGGGCATTGACCGACATCACGCTCGCCGGCGGCGGCGTGGCACAACTGGCATTCGCAACCTCGGTCGAATGCGATGTGGCAGTGTCGATCACCACAGTGGACGGACGCGAACTTGCCTCGGCAGGCAGTGACGACGAACTGCACGCCCTCCGCACCAGCACCGCCCTCGATCCCACCGGAAGACTGCGCACCGACTCCGTCGACGGCGGCCTCGGTCTCCGTTCGCAACAGGGCAATTCGATCGCGGTATGCGCCATCACTGCCAACGGAATCGACCACGGACGCATCGTCCTGTTCTCCTCACGTCGGCCTTTGACAGAATCGGACCTGCACACCGCCGACGCGGCCGCAGGCGTGTTGGCGATGGTCGTCACTCGCGATCTCGCGCTGTCGGCAGTCGAGGAGAAACACCGATCGAATTTTCTACGCGATCTCCTCCTGGGCCGAGGCGGCGAGCACGCACACGCGGTGGCGCATGCTCGACGCTTCGGCTGGGATCTCGGCAGGCCGGTGGTGATCGTCGCGATCGAACCGATCCCACACCTCGACGACGAACCGACGCCCGGCCGCAGGCCACTCGTCGATCGGCAGATGTCGGCTTTCGCAGGGGCTCTGACACAACGAGATCCGCAGGCCGCCATCGCCGCCCTCGGTACCGAGACCGTCATCATCATGGGCGAACGTCCCACGACGGTCGCGGACGTGCACGAAATCGTCGAACGAGTGCACGGAGACGGCGGCGGTGGTCGGCAACCGTTCACGGTCGGGATCTCGCGCCCGTGCACCACGGTGGCCGACATCCCCAGCAGGTACGGCCAGGCGCGTACCGCGTTGAAGGTCGGCCGTCAGGTATCCGGGGACTGGGCCGTCACCACGTTCGACGAACTCGGCGTGTTTCGACTACTGAGCCTGGTGGACAACGTCGACGAGCTCGAATCGTTCACCCGGGAAACCCTGCACGACCTCGCCGGGCACGACGACGAAGCACGCGACATGCGCAGAACCCTGGAGACGTTGCTGGCCACCAACATCAACATCGCCGAAACCGCTCGGGCACTGCACTTTCACTACAACACCTTGCGATACCGAATAACGAAACTCGAAAAGATACTGGGCCCCTTCACCGATCGCGCCGATCTACGCCTGGATCTTTCCCTTGCGCTGAAAATCATGGCCATGCGCGGAACCGACCACCACATGTGACGGACCCGCCATCGAGCACTTGGCAGATTGCGCTCGTAGCGATTTGGAAATGCGTCAGTAACGTTGCAGGACAATGCTTTACCCATCCCACGAACCACCCCGGTTCGATACGTTGGAGAAAGGCTCGACATGCCTATCTGGAAGATTCACGGAGACGGAAAGAATGTTCGACCGGGTGACGTCGTCGCGCCGAACGAACGGTTGAACTGGGGCCGCACCATCAGTCTCGGCGGCCAACATGTGGTGTCGATGTTCGGGGCCACGTTCGTCTTCCCCATCATCATGGGGCTCAATCCTCAACTCGCCATTCTGATGTCGGGCTTCTGCACCATCTTTTTCCTGCTCATGGTCAAGGGCCGCATCCCCAGCTACCTCGGCACGTCCGCGGTGTTCGTCGGCGGCGTCGCCGCCATCCGAGCGCAGGGTGGAACGTCGGCCGAGGTCACCGGCGCCATCCTGGTGTCGGGTCTCGTCCTGGCTCTCGCCGGGCTCGCCATCCACTTCATGGGCGGCGGCGTCGTGGTGCGGGTGCTGCCCCCGGTCGTCACCGGTGCGGTGGTCATGTTGATCGGCTTCAATCTCGCGCCCGTCGTCGCCAGCACCTATTGGCCACAGGACCAATGGGTCGCTCTCGCAGTGATGTTCGTGCTCATCGTCATGAGCGTGGCGTTGCGCGGGTTCCTCGGACGGATCGCGATTCTGCTGTCGCTGGTGTTCGGGTACGCGCTGTCCTGGATCCTCGACCTCGTATCCGGGCCCATCACGTCCTACGACGCCACGGCCGGCGAGGTCACCGAGCACTTCCGCGTCAATTGGTCGGGTGTCGAGGCGTCGCAATGGTTCGGACTCCCGCCGTTCAGCGACGAGGCCAACGGCATCGTCGGCATTCATGCACCGTCGTTCAGTCTCGCCTTCATCGTGCTCGTCCTCCCCGGTGTCATCGCTCTGATCGCCGAGAACGCAGGCCACGTCAAGGCTGTCGCGGAGATGACCGGTGACGATCTCGACCCGATGATGGGCCGGGCACTCGCTGCCGACGGCATCGCAACGGTCATGGCCAGCTCGGTCGGTGGCTCACCGACGACGACCTACGCCGAGAACATCGGCGTCATGGCGGCGACCAAGGTCTATTCGACGGCGGCATACACGGCGGCCGGAATCATCGCCATGATCCTCGGATTCTCGCCGAAGTTCGGCGCGCTGATCTCGGCCACCCCCGGCGGCGTACTCGGCGGTATCACCGTCGTCCTCTACGGCATGATCGGTCTGCTGGGTGCCAAGATCTGGCGCGAGAACGGTGTCGACTTCGGCAACCCGCTCAACATGATGCCGGTTGCCGCGGGTCTGATCATCGCGATCGGCGACACCTCGCTCGTGTTCAGCGATTCGTTCTCGTTGAGCGGTATCTCCCTCGGCACGATCGTCGTCATAGGGCTCTACCACCTGTGCGCTCGCATTGCCCCGGCCCACATGAAGACACCGGTCGACGCGTCGCCTCGACATCGATCCTCCTCTACCACAGCACGTTCCGACGGCAGTGACGGAGACGGGGTTGCCGGCGAAGTCGACACCCTGAAGCCGTTGCGGTAACGAGCGATTGCAACACTGGAGCGTGACGTTTGTCACCTCTTGACGAAACACTTCCAGGCACAGGCAGGCAGGATCGGGATATGAAACCTTCTCCATTGAAATACCATCGGCCGCGGTCGATCGAGGAGGCGTGCCGGATCCTGGCCGAGGTCGACGGCAAGGTGCTGGCCGGCGGGCAGTCCCTCATTCCGATGCTGTCGATGCGCCTGGCCGCTCCTGGGAACCTGATCGACATCACCGGCATCGACGGTCTCGACGACATCACCGGGTCGACCGACTCGGGCGTCACGTTCGCGGCTCTGGCCACGCACGCGTCGCTCGCGTCGAACCGGGCTGCCGCCCGGACGCAGCCGTTGCTGGGACGGGCACTGCAGCTGGTGGCCCACGCGACCATCCGGAACCGTGGGACCACCGTCGGATCCATCGTGCATGCCGACCCGTCGGCCGAGATGCCCGCGGTCATCCGGTTGCTCGACGGTTCGGTGACGGTGCAGTCCGTCCGCGGCCGCCGGGAGATCGCGGCGAAAGATCTGTTCCTCGGGCCGTTGGAGTCCTCGCTCGAGACCGACGAGATCGCTATCGCTGCAACGGTTCCCGCTGCCCGGGTCGGAGAAGGAACGGCCATCGACGAGGTTGCGCGACGCCACGGCGACTACGCGCTCGTCGGGGTCGCGGCCCGCGTCACCGTTGCCGAGAACGCGGTGCGCGCCGCGCACGTCACGTACGTGTCCGCCGGAGAATTCGGCGAGGTCGTCGACTACACCGATGTCATCGGTGGGGCCGCCGTGTCCGACGCACGTGATCCGAAGTGGAACGCGTTGTCCGAGGACGCACGTCGACGCGTCGAGACCGAGTCCGATATTCATGCCACCGCGGCGTACCGATCCCAACTCGTCGCCGCACTGACCGCACGGGTGGTGATGGCCGCCGCAGTCGACGGCGCGTCGTCGAAGTCCACTCACCCGCAGCACGCCGATTCCGGAGTGAACCACTGATGAAGACAACAGATATCGAACAGCAGTTGGACGATCTGATGGCGGAGACCGGTGAACAACACGTACAGGTGACGTTCACCCTCAACGCAACCAAGCAGACGATCGTCGTCCCGGCCCGCACCCTCGCGTCGGACGCCATCCGCCACGACCTCCGTCAGACCGGCACCCACGTGGGATGTGAGCACGGCGTATGCGGCGCATGCACCGTGCTTCTCGACGGCAAGCCTGTCCGCGCCTGCCTGATGCTCGCCGCCAGCCTCGAGGGGCAGACCGTCACCACGGTCGAAGGCTTGGTCGAGCCGGACGGCACCCTGCATCCCGTGCAGCAGGCCTTCAAGGACTGCCACGGCCTGCAGTGCGGTTTCTGCACACCGGGATTCGTCACGACCATCGCCGCATTCCTCGACGAGAACGACTCGCCGACGCAGGAGGAGGCCACCGAGGCCATCGCCGGCAACATCTGTCGGTGTACCGGCTATCAGAACATCAAGGCCTCGGTGCTGCGCGCCGCCGAGATCAAACGTGAGCGGGCGGGCGAGTTCCCGCTCGGTCCCGACGACGAGTCGAGTCGTGCCGCACTCGACCGCAAGGTACGCGGATCCACCAGTCCCGTCGGCGGACGGATGGGCCGAGCATGAGCACCACGCGCACCGCACCGCCGCACACTCCCACCAACACCGCTCCCCTGTTCGGCCAGCCGCTGTCACGGTCGGAGGACGAGCGCCTGCTCAGCGGCAAGGGCAAGTATCTCGACGACCTCGGTCACGGTGCGCTGATCGCTGCCTTCGTGCGCTCCCCGCACGCACATGCACGCATCACCGCCATCGATATCGACGACGCACTGGCCATGCCGGGCGTGCACGCGGTGTACACCTACGACGATCTCGAAGCCGACTCCGCCGAGATGGCCGAAGGGCTGCCGCTGCTGATCCCCCATCCGGCAATCGTGGCTCCACGCAACGGCTTTCCTCTCGCCAAGGACGAGGTCAACCACGTCGGTGAGGCCATCGTCATGGTCATCGCTACGAACCGCTACGTGGCCGAGGATGCCTGCGCGGTCATCGACGTCCGCTACGACATCCTCGAACCCGTGGTCGGCATCGATATCGCGCGCGTCGCGGCTCGGCGAGTACACGACGACGTGCCGGACAACGTGGCCGCGCACCTGCAGCACGGTTTCGGGGACATCGACGCCGAACTCGCCGCTGCACCACACCGCATCACCCTCGACCTGAACATCGAGCGTTCGGCGGCGATGCCGATGGAGGGCAAAGGCGTCTACGCGCGCTGGGACAGTGACGAGGAGACGCTGACCTTCTGGTCGTCCACACAGACCTCCACGTCGGTGCGCGCGGCCGTCGCGGCGCGACTCGGCATGGCGATGAACAAGATTCACTGCATCGCCCCGGATGTCGGTGGCGGCTTCGGCGTCAAGATCATGCACCCGTGGCCGGAGGAGGTGATGGTGACGTGGGCAGCCAGGCAGCTCGGTCGCGCCGGTATTTCCAACGAGGTCAAGTGGGTCGAGGACCGCCGCGAGCATTTCATCTCGAGTGCGCACGAACGTGCACAGGTCCAAGAGGTCACCCTCGGTTTCGACGACGAGGGACGGCTGCTGGCGTTCGACTTCACCGTCTGGCACGACAACGGCGCATACCTGCCGTACGGCATCATCGTGCTGATCAACACTGCGACGCAGGTGCTGGGGCCCTACAAGCCGGTCTCGTTCCGCTGCAACGGTTATTCGCTGTACACCAACACCGTCATCGTCATTCCGTATCGAGGAGCAGGCCGCCCGCAGGGTGTGTTCGCGATGGAACGCTCGATGGACGCCATCGCCGCGTACCTCGGCAAGGACCGGCTCGAGGTCCGCGAGAAGAATCTGATCAGGCCCGAGGAGATGCCCTACGACTTCGGATTGATGTTCCAGGACGGTCGACCGTTGATCTACGACACCGGCGATTACCAGGCCGGCATCGACAAGCTCAAGGCCCTGATCGACTGGGACGGATTCCCCGAATACAAGAAGCAGGCAGCCGCGCAGGGCCGCACCGTCGGTATCGGTGTCGGTGCCTACGTCGAGGGCACCGGCCCCGGACCGTACGAGGGCGCGCACGTGCTCATCGAGAACTCGGGAAAGATCAAGGGCGCCACGGGGTTGACGACGCAGGGCCAGGGCCATCAGACGACGTTCGCGCAGATCGTCGCCGATGACCTGGGTGTCTCCATCGCGGACGTCGAGATCACCACCGGCGACACTCGTCGATTCGGTTATGCCGTCGGCACATTCGCCTCGCGTGGAGCGGTGATGTCCGGTTCGGCGTTCCACGTGGCCGCGCAGATGGTCGCCGAGAAAGCGAAGGTCATCGCCGGGCGTGCACTCGATCTCGACCCCGTCGAGCTCGAATTGCGCGGGGGCTACGTCTGCAAGATCGGCACCGAACCCGGAGCAGAGGGCACGTCAATCTCCCTCGGTGTTGTTGCCGTACTGTCCAATCCGCTGCGTTATGCCTTCGACAAAGAGTCGAGGCAGGCCACCGGATTCGCCAAGATGGACACCGACATGACGATCCCGCCGGTGCCGGAGGGCGAACAGCCGGGCCTGGAAGCCACCGGTTACTACTCTCCCCCGCGCTCGACGTTCGCGTCGGGCATCCACGCGGCGATCGTCGAGACCGATCCGGTGACGGCCGAGATCCACGTCGAGCGGTATGCAGTGGTGCACGACTGCGGCAACGTCATCAACCCCCGCATTGTCGAGGGCCAGATTCACGGCGGCGTCGCCCAGGGAATCGGCGGAGCGTTGTACGAGAAGATCGCCTACGACGAGCACGGGCAACTACTGAACGCCTCGTTCATGGACTTCCTGATGCCGTTCGTCACCGAAGTTCCCGAGACCATCGAGATGGACCACACCGTGACCCCGTCCGGACTCAACCCGTTGGGCATGAAGGGTGCCGGCGAAGCCGGCGTCATCCCCACCAGCGCCGTCATCGCGGCCGCCGTCGAAGACGCCGAGGGCTTTTCGATCACCTCGATGCCCATTTCACCGTCCGACCTGTACGAGCTGCGGCTGACCCACGCGGTCGCTCAGACAACCGAGGAGATTTCATGAGAATCGCAGGAACCGCAACGCTGGCCGCACCTCCCGCCGAGGTGTACGACAGCATGCAGGACGGCCGGGTCCTGGCCGCGACCATCCCCGGAGTGCAGTCGCTCGAGCAGTTGAGCGACGATCACTACAAGCTCTCGATCACCGCAGGCGTCGCAGCCATCAAGGGCACCTACGACGGTGAAGTGGTGCTCTCGAAACAGAATCGGCCCGAGTCGTTCGTCATGACCGCCTCCGGTGCCGGCGCACCGGGCACGGTGCGCGCCGACGTCACCATCAAGCTCGAGCCCACCGAGGGCGGTGGCACGATGCTCAGCTACGACGCCGACGCCGTGGTCGGCGGCATGGTCGGCGGTGTCGGTCAGCGCATGATCACCGGTGTCGCCAAGAAGATGGCCGGGGTGTTCTTCAACGGTCTCGACGGCGTCATCGCCAACGGGGTGCCGGAGGCCGCTGCTGCGCCCGCGGAGGTAACAGCCAGCGATTCCGGCACCACCCCCACTGCCCTGCCTGTCGCGGCCGGACGCGCTGTGAGTGCCGGCGCACCCGTCGCTGCGCAGTCCGTCCGCGGCACACTGCTGGCCGCCGCAGCCGGCGCAGGCTTCGCACTGGCCGGAGTCGTGTTGGGCGGACTGCTCACGCGCTCGTCCTGTCACCGGTAGCTCCGCGCCGTCACGGCTCACGACAAAGGCCGCTCATCCCCAGCGATCGGGGGTGAGCGGCCTTTGTCGTTGCAAGTACTGCCAATTCGACGCCGGTGCAGGGCGCGCGAAGCTCAAATGCTCGGCCGGAGTTTGGCACCTTGTGCCAAAGATACTGAGACGCAGAACGGGTCGAATGTGAGTACACGTCAGGTACCCGCCGATCCGATCAACGGACGCGTGGCCTACGAACCATATCGAGGAGGAAGCGTGGAACCACGAAAGATTCGGGTCGGTATCGACACCGGTGGCACATTCACCGACGTCGTGGCAGTGGACGAGGAGTCGGGAGCCATGGTGACCACCAAGACTCCGTCGACGCCGAGTGATCCGGCCGAGGGATTCCTGACCGGCATCGACAAGGTACTCCGCCAGCTCGGGGTATCCGGCGATTCGCTCAGCGCCGTCAGCCACGGCACCACTGTCGCTACCAACAAGCTGCTCGAAGGCAAGGTGGAGAACCTGGGGTTCATCACCACCGAGGGCTACGAGCACGTACTCGAGATCGCGCGCCAGTCGGTACCCGACGGCTACGGCAACTCCTACTTCTGGGTCAAGCCCGATCGCATCGTGCCCGCGCACCGCGTCCGCACCATCCGCGGCCGGCTCTCGTTCGACGGCAACGAGATTCGCCCTCTCAACGATGACGATGTGCGCGCGGCAGCAGCATTCTTCAAGGCAGAGGGGGTCAAGACCCTCGGCGTCTGCCTGGTACACTCCTACGCCAACCCGGACCACGAACAGCGTGTCCGCGACATCCTGCTCGAGGAATACCCCGAGGCGACGGTCTCCATCTCCACCGAGGTGCTGCGTGAATACCGCGAATTCGAGCGCGCCATCACCACATTGGTCGACGCGGCCGTGAAGCCGAACATTCGCAGCTACGTCAACAACATCGCGAACCGCCTGCGTGAGTTCGCCACCGAATCCGGTGATGCACGCGACGTGCCGTTCTACGTCATGAAGTCCAACGGCGGCGTCCTGTCCGCCAAAGAGGTGGTGCACCAGCCCATCACCACCGTGCTGTCGGGTCCGGCCGCCGGTGCGCTGGGTGCGGCCCTGGTGGCCAGCGCGGCAGGCGTCGAACAAGTGTTGACCTGCGACGGCGGCGGCACTTCCACCGACGTGACCGTCGTGGTCCGCGGCGAGCCCGCGCTGACAACCGAGGGACGCGTCGGCAATTACCCGTCGAAGATCCCGATGATCGACGTCGTCACCGTCGGCGCAGGCGGAGGATCGATCGCCTGGATGACACCCGAGGGCACGCTGCGCGTCGGGCCGCATTCTGCCGGAGCCGATCCCGGCCCCATGTGTTACGGCAACGGCGGGTCCGCGCCCACCATCACCGACGCCCACGTCCTGCTCGGCCGGATCCCTCCCCACCTGCTCGGCGGCGAGATCCCCCTCGATACCGACCTGGCGCGCAAGGGCATCGAAGACCTCGCGCATCAGCTCTCGCTCGAAATCGAGGCCTGCGGCACCGGCATCCTCGAGGTGTCGGCCTGGAACCAGGCCAATGCGCTGCGGCAGATCTCGGTCAAACGCGGCCTCGACGTCCGCGACTTCACCCTCGTCACCTTCGGCGGATCCGGGTCGCTGCTCGCCTGCCGCCTGGTGGACATCCTGGGCCTGAAAGATGTTCTGGTACCGCTCAACCCGGGCAACGTCTCGGCGTTCGGACTGCTGACCGTCGATGTCCGCAACGACTACGTGCAGACGCACGTCAGCCGGCACGACCGTCTGCGCGCCGAGGATCTGGAATCGGAGCTGGCAGTGCTCGCTGCCCGTGCCGACGAGGCGCTGGCCGGTGAGGGCTTCGCGGCCGAGGATCGTCGCTACGCACGCTCGGCCGACCTGCGCTACTTCGGTCAGGCCTTCGAGGTGCGCGTACCGATCGCCGACGGCGAGATCACCCAGGCGAGCATCGATCAGGCAGCCGAGGCCTTCCACGAAGCTCACCGCGAGCTGTACGGGTACGACTTCCGCGGAGATCAGAGCCAGTTCGTGGAGTGGGTGAACCTGCGCGTCAGTGGCATCGGCCCCATCAAGCGCCCCGTGCTGTCGGAGATCCCCGACGGCACCGGAGCCGAAAGTGCCCGCACCGGAACGCGTCAGGCGTACTTCGACGGCTGGCACGAGACCGCGATCTACAGCCGTGCGGATCTCGGTGCCGGTGACACGATCACCGGCCCGGCCGTCATCGAAGAATTCAGCTCCACCGTGCCGATCGATCCGGGCTTCTCCGCTCGCATCGACACGTTCGGCAACGTCCGCATCACCCGCACTCTCGACTCGAACGGAGCGAACTGATGACCGTCATCGACATGGTGAACAACAAGCCCTACCGACTGTCTCCGGTCGACGCACCTGCGCCCGATCCCGTTCTCGTCGAGATCGTGGCCGGCTACCTCGCAAGCGTCGAAATGGAAGTGGAGACGGCCATTTCACGGACGTCGCGGTCACCGATGATTCGTGACGCCCACGATTTCCGCGCCGGAATTCACGACCGCAATCTGCGCAAGCTGACGGGGCGTTCCTACTCCGCGCTGGTGCATCCGGTGGCTCGCGACTTCCCGCTCGAGACCATGAAGCCGGGCGACGTCTACTTCCACAACGACGTCTATCTCTCCGAGGGTGGCATCGGCCACCTCCCTGACCTCTGCGTCACGGTGCCGGTGTTCGCAACGAAGCCCGGCGACACCGAGCCGTCGGTCGTTGCCTTCGTCCAGGCCTTCGGCCATCACGACGACATCGGCGGCTGCTGCCCCGGCTCCATGCCGTCCGGTGCGACTACCGTGTACGAAGAGGGCCTGATGGTTCCGCCGATCAAGCTGTGGGATCAGGGCGTACCCAACCAGGCTGCGTTGACGATCATGACGCGCAACTCGCGAATGCCCGACGCGTTGGCCGCCGATCTGGACGCCGAGTGCTCGGCGTGCCTCATGGGTGCCCGGCGGATGACGGAGCTGTACGAGCGCTACGGCGTCGACACCGTCGAGGCGTGCTTCGACTCGATGATGGATGCCACCACCGAGATTTACCGTCGTGAGATCCTGAGCAAGATCCCCAAGGGTGAATACACCTGGGAGGACTACGCCGAGCACGACGGCGTCGACGAGCCGATGTTGCACGTTCAGCGGATAACCCTCACCAAGACCGGTCCGGAGGACGAGAGCGGCGAGCGACTCATCCTCGACTTCACCGGCACCGGACCGCAGGCCAAGGGCCCGATCAACCACTGTGGTGATTACGCCGACGGCAACTTCCTGGCCAAATGGCTTGCGCCGGTGCTCCGCAACCTCGCGGACTCCCCCGAACGTATGGCCGAGCTCGACGTCAACGAGGGCGTCATCCCGCTGATCGAGATGAAGTTCCCCGAAAAGGGCACGCTCATCACCCCGATCTTCCCGGCCCCGACCAACGCTCGGACGTTCGTCATCCTGCGTCTGCTCGGTGTGCTCGCCGGCGTCGTGGCAAAGGCTGTGGACGGCAACATGCCCGCCGATCAGGAGACCATCCGCTACACGGGCGTGTACGGCGACGACTTCGACGGAAACTCGTACCTCATGCGTGAGGTGCTCGGCGGCGGCTCCGGTGGACGGCATTACGCGGACGGTGAGGACACCATCCACGTCGTGCCCGATTCGCGGAACCTGCCGACCGAATTCACCGAGAGCCGCTTCCCGTTCATCGTCGAAAAGCTCGGCCTGGCCAAGGATTCCGGTGGTGCCGGACGCTACCGCGGCGGCCTCGGTTACGAGAAGCACATCCGGATGCTCAAGGATGCGCACTTCATGTCCATCGCCGACCGTTCGATTCTCGCGTGTTGGGGCGTCAAGGGCGGCAAGGCCGGCGGATCGTTCTCGGTAACGCTGAATCCGGGTCAGCCCAACGAGCGTGAGTTCGACGCGTTGACCGATGCCGAGCCGATCCTGGCGGGCGACACCATCCGTATCCGCACGACGGGTGGCGGCGGCTGGGGCGATCCGCTCGAGCGTCCCATCGAATCCGTCGAGCAGGACGTGCTGTGGGGCAAAGTCTCTCGCGAGTTCGCGGCCACGGACTACGGCGTCGTCATAGCCGAGGAGACGGCGACCGCGGATGTGGAGGCATCGGAGAAGCTGCGTGCGGAGATACGCAATGCACGCGGCCTCGATGAGCCGTTCTTCGATCGTGGGCCCGGTTACGAACGCCTCTCCGGTGGCGCGAAGTTCGCCGAGTACGACTTCATCGATCGCTGAGATTTACTGATGGCGCTTGATGTTTCTCGTGGCACCGACATCGCGATCGTCGGTGCCACGGGCAAGACCGGACGAGCCGTCGCAGATGCACTCGACGGCATTGCACTGGTGCGGCGGCTGAGCCGTTCGGCACCGGACTTTCCGGTGGACCTGGAAACCGGTGCAGGCCTTGCCGAGGCCTTCACCGGGTGCCGTGGGGTGTATTTCATTGCACCCAATGTGCATCCGGACGAGCCGGCTCTACTTCTACGGGCGCTGGACGCGGCGGCGTCCGCAGGAGTGGACCACGTCGTCTACCACTCGGTGGCGTGGCCCTACAGCCCGAGGATGCCGCATCACATGGACAAGGCCCGCTGCGAGGACGATCTTCGTGCCTTCTGCAGTGCGCACGGAATGCACTGGACCATCCTGCAGCCCTGCGCCTATGCGCAGAACTTCGAGGCGGTTCTGACCGGCACCAGTACCGATCTTGTTGTGCCCTACTGCCTGGACACGAAGTTCTCGTTCGTCAGCCTCGACGATGTTGCCGAGGTGGCAGCCCGGGTCCTCATCGAGGGACCTGAGCTGCACCATGGGGCGACGTACGAGCTCGGTGGGCCGGAAGCGCTCAGTGTCCGAGACGTGGTTCGTCTGGTCGAGGTGGCCACCGGCCGTGTGGTCGCTTCCAGGTCCTCGAGTATCGATGAATGGATGAGGCTGCACAGCGACTCGATGTCCGCCGATGAGCAACATCGACTCGGGGCAATGTTCGAGTTCTACGACGACCGAGACTTTCTGGCCGGGAGTGCCGTCACCGCAGCCCTGTTGGGCCGGGAGCCGACGCCGGTGCGTGCGCTGATCAGCTAGTCGTTTCTCGACGAGCAGGCCACTGCAACACCCTCACGGCCAGGTGATGCCCAGGATTGTCACTGTGCTTTCGGCACCGGAGGGGAGCGAGTACGTGCGTACGTCACGCACTCGACTCCCGTCCAAGGCAGCGCCCAAAGGTGAAGCGGTCGAGCAGGTTCGGCCGCTGCTCTCCATCGCGTGTTCGACCAGCACGAAGGTGTCCACGTCCTTCTCGTCACCATCGAACATGACGGTGACAGCAGATCCTGGGCCGGCGATATCGCGGTAGATGGTTTTCGATGCGTCCGATTCTGCGATGCGGCTCTTCACTTCTGCGATCGTGCGATCGATGCGCTGCAGCTCGGCGCGAGCGCGGTGGTACGCGTCGTTGTTGTCCAGGTCACCCGAAGCACGTTGCACCAGAACGTTGTTGAAAGCCATCACTCGGCTCTCCAGTAGCTCCGACAGTTGTTGCTCACGGGGTGCGGGTGTGTCGAACGGCAGGTGATCGATAGTGGTCACGGTTTCTCCTGTGTGACTGGGGTTGTGAGAGTTCTCGAGCAGCACGTCGTTGCGCGATGTACGGACGCAGAACTGCGCCCGCCGATTCGAGATGAATATTCGATGACCGCTGTTTCTCGATGAGCCGACGGACAGGCTTTACCGAGCGCGATCAGAACGGCCGGTGGTCGAAAGAGGTGGCGCTGAAATCGGGTCCAGGACGGAGTCGAGGGACCGAGGATCGAACGAGGTGACGAAAGCGCGAACGCTACCGCACCTCTGCTCCATCGGGGATCACAGCGACACACCTTCTTTCGGTTCGAGCTCGTGCAGCCGACTGTAGCCGAAAGAAAACAAAAAGCCAGTCGGTGATGAGGGCGGTGCTTCAGACGATGCCGAGACCGATCATCGCGTCAGCGACTTTGATGAAACCGGCGATATTCGCGCCGTGGACGTAGTCGCCCGGCTTGCCGTACTCCTCGGCGGTCGCGATGGTTCGGTGATGGATTCCGTGCATGATCGCGGCGAGGCGTTCGTCGGTGTACTCGAAACTCCACGAGTCACGAGATGCGTTCTGCTGCATCTCGAGAGCGGAGGTAGCCACTCCCCCGGCATTGGCCGCCTTGCCAGGTGCGAACGTCACTGAGGCGTCGCGGAAGATCTGGACGGCGTCCGGTGTGGTCGGCATGTTGGCCCCTTCGGCCACCACCTTCACGCCGTGAGATGGGCACACAGGTTGGGGCCTCACAGGACTGGGTCCACGAAGTTTCCGATCGAGTGGGGTCAGCTTCCGCAGCGCGATGTACGCGCGAATGCGGCCTGCGGGTCAACACCTGTCTGCATACGCCACGCCGTCAGAGCGAGTCCCAGACCGGCCAGGTGCGTCGGATCATCGAGCGAGGTGCCCAGGAGCGTGTCGAGTCGCGACAACCGGGCGTAGAGAGACTGTCGCCTGATGCCCAGTCCGATCGCGGTCTGGGCTTTACTACCGCCGTTCGCCACGAAGGCATCGAGGGTTCGCACGAGATCGGCAGAGTGCTCGGTGTCGAAAGCGATCACGTCACCGAGCTGTTCGGTGACGAACTCCGTGATCATGGCCGGTACGCACGCGCCCAGCAACCGTTGAACACCGACATCGCGAGCGCACAGAACACCGGTGCGAGTTCCGAATCGCCGCGCGATCTGGACCACCTCACGCGCTCGGCCGATCGCATCGGAGATGTGGGACAACCCGAGGACCGGAGCCGACGCACCGATCGTGCGCAACGCTGAACCATGAGATCCGCCGCGGAGCAGAGCCTCAATCTCGTTGAATGCGGAGCGAACTCGCGCAGGCGACGGCTGCACCCAGCCCTGCGCGAGCACGACGACGTGGTTCGCAGCCACCCCGACCAAACACCGCCCGAGGACGGACTCGACCGCCTCTCGAACCGGAATCAACAGCTCGCGCGCCGGAGTTCGTTGATCGACGTCGACGGCGGCCACCAGAACATGGTGGCCTTCGGTGGGTGCCCAACCGGCTGCGCCGAGGCGCTCGACGAGGTCACCGTGTGAGGTCGACGTGCCTCCCACGAGATCGGTGATCACGGCCTGTGCACGGGACTGTCGGGGACCGAGGCCGGGATGTCGACCGAGTTCCAGAGCTACCGCGACGGCCGCGCAGTGACCGATGGCCGAGCGCCGTGCAGTGGTCCGTCCGGCCAGCACGAGCCGACCGAGCGAGCCCGCGGGTCCGCGCACGTCGAGGACCGTTTTTTCATCGGCCGATCGCGGCGCAGCGGTAGCGTTGTGTTCGACGACGCGGCCCTCCGCGTCGAGCAGATCGACGCCACAGCCGGCCAGCCGTGCGATCGCGTCGAGTAGGGCCGTCATGCCCTGCCCCGCCACGACGAGGTCCATGAGCTGATGCCAGACCGGCTCGCCGGTGCGCTGCATTCCGAGCCGGCGCCTCATCACGAGGTCGTGGAAGTCCTCGACCATCCGCTCGAAGGGGACGATCGTGTGCAGCGTCAGGAACGCCACCCCTCGGCGACGCGCGGCCTCGACCAATTCCGGCGGTGCCACGAGAAATGAGCGCCCGACTTCCATTGCGAGGGCGGCACATCCCGCGTCGGCCAGTTGGTCGACGTAGGCGGTCAGCTGCTGGGCCGATCGTCCCTGGAGGCCGAGTCCGGTGGTCAACAACAGCTCTCCGCCCGACAACAAGCCGCCCATCTCGTAGACCTCGGACGAATGCACCCAGCGGACGACCACGGTGTCGGGTGAGCCCGTGAGTACCTCGACAGCAGCCGCTTCGAAAGACGGCAGCGCCAGAACGTTTCGCAGAGTCGGCAGCATTCGTTCATGCTCCGCCGGCGGGACACAGTGCTCCAGATCGACTATTGCTCGAGTGACAGGTTGTCCCTTGGCAATCTGTGCGAGGCCTGGTCGACTGATGGCACGCATCACCCTCACCGTTCGTAGACGCTTCAGGAGGACCCCTTGACCGATCCCGCGCACACCGACGAGTACTTCCTCGGACTTGCAATCGAACAGGCACAGATCGGCTGGGAGGAGGGCGGCGTTCCCATCGGCGCGGCACTCGTGCACGACGGCGAAGTACTGGCGGTGGGACGGAACCGACGCGTGCAGATGGACAGCGCAATTCGTCATGGCGAAACCGACTGCATCGAGCGAGCGGGGCGACTACCGGCATCGGTGTACCGCAAGTCCGTTCTCTACACCACCCTGTCCCCGTGCTTCATGTGTGCGGGAACCGCATTGCTGTACGAGATTCCGCGAATCGTCATCGGCGAGAACCGCTCGTTCGAGATGTCGGAGAGTCTGTTGCGCGAGCATGGAGTACAGCTCGACGTCGTCGACGACCCCGCCTGTCTGCAGCTCATGGAACGCATGTTGGCGGAGCGCCCAGGCCTGTGGCTCGAAGACATCGGCGAGGAGGCATGAGCAACCGAGCCGATCACGAATCCACCGCACAGAAGGCCGACGAACCGGTAGACCTGGACTACCCCGTCACGCCCGTGCCCCGCAGTGCCCGCAAGCCGTTCTTCTCGTTGGCCATCGTTCTGCTGGGCTTCACCATCTTCACTCCGACGATGCTGGCCGGCGCTGCACTCGGCACGGCGTTCAGTTTCTGGACCCTCATCCTGGTGATCGTCGCCGGCTCGGCGATTCTGGGCGCGTACGTGGCCATGATGGGATTTGCCGGTGCACGTACAGGTTTGACGACCGTGCTCATGGCGCGTTACAGCTTCGGCACCCGCGGATCCAAGCTCGCGTCGTTGCTCCTCGGTGGTACGCAAATCGGTTGGTATGGCGTCATCATCGGCACCATCGGTGAGCTCACCTCGCAGGCTTTGGGCTGGGAGTCCTATGCCGCACGGGCGGCCGTCATGATCGGTGCGAGCATCCTCATGTGCATCACCGCCTGCTACGGATACCGCGGGATGTACTGGGTCTCGGTCGTGTCGACGCCATTGATTATTGCCTTGGCATGTTGGGTGGTCTCCCGCTCTCTCGACGAGGTCGGTGGGTTCGCCGGTCTGACGTCGATCGCACCCACGACGACCATGACGGTCACGCTCGCCATCACGACGGTCGTCGGCACTTTCGTCTCCGCGGGGACCCAGGCACCCAACTGGACTCGATTCGCACGATCCGGGTCGCAAGCGGCGTGGGCGTGCATCATCGGGTTCCTTCTCGGCAACGGAATGATGATTCTGTTCGGAGCGATCGGAGCAATAACGTTCGGTGAGGGCGATTTCGTTCTGGTTCTGTACAACCTGGGACTCGTCGGCTGGGGCTTGATTCTGCTGTTCGGCAATCTCTGGAAGAGCAACGCAGACACCGCATATGCCTTCGGTGTTGCCGGCGCAGAAATGTTCCGGCATCCCCGGAAGGCACCGTTCATCATCGGTGGCTGCGTCATCGGGACCGTGCTCGCGCTCGTCGGTGTGCACAACCATCTCGTCGACTACCTGAGCTTGCTCGGCACCTTCATTCCTCCGTTGGGCGGTGTTCTCATCGGGGACTTCCTGTGCCGCTGGCGTCAGGGCATACCCGAGGGGCACACTCCCCCGCTCGTGCATTGGCGACATCTCGCGGTCTACGCCTTCGCGGCATTCCTTGCGTGGCTGTCCGGGGAACTCGAATTCGGAATACCACCCCTGATCGGCATCGTGGTCGCCATCGCGCTGACGGTGGTTCTGCATCGACGTGCCGCGGCGTCAGCAAGTGGCTCCGTGGCCGCTTAGGGTTGTCGACACGACTGTCAACCCCGAGGCCAGTGTTGGGCGAAAGAGGTGGCCGAAGCCGATGATCATCACCGGATTGTTCTTCGCGGAGTACGCGCGAGTCAGCGAAGACATGCTCGACATTCTCGGCGGTGTATGGGATACCTGCACGGTTCCTCGCGACACCCGAATGCTCGAATGCCGTCTCGTGGCGCTACTGCAGACGGGGCCCGACGACATCGGTAAGGACTTCCCCGCGACGCTCGAAGTGCTCGACGCGAAGGGCGAACACATCGTCAATCAACGTGGTCTCCAGATCCCCGGTGCCGGATTTACCGGGGAGAATCGATTCTGGTTCCTGCCGATGCAGATGGTGTTCCGCGACGAAGGACGGCACAACTTCATCCTCAGCGCCGGTGAAGCCACAGCGAGCGTAGGGCTTCGCATCGCGTTCGGTTAATCGAGCGGTAAGAGGCTTTCGGTCAGTTACTAGAGCGCCCGCAGCCGGGACAAGACGCCTGACTGCTAGTCGACCCACTCAGCGGGACAACGCGTGCAGGGTCGCCTCTCCCGCGCGATATCCTGCCTCGAACAGCCATGGCCACTCGGAGAAGTCCTCTGGATCGACCACTACCGTCTCCACGCGGCCGTTTCCCCGCCGCTTTGGCTTGTTCTCGGGATGCGACGGGAACCGATCCTTCAAATAGGCCGGCTCGAGGCTCTGCCGAAAGATCAGCCACGTTCGCGGTGAGAAACCCACTGCTTCAGCACGTTTCGCAAGGTCGATCCAGGCTTCACTGTTCGCATATCCACCCTCGAGTACCAGCCTCCGGGTCTCGAGCATCGGGAACACCCCGAACCATATCGGCGGATAGCTCAGCAGCGTCTGGCACCAGGCACGACGACGATCCGGCGGAATGGGTTCCCATTTGGCTTGTGCTGCTGCGAGTCCGTCATCTGCAGACATTTTTCACCTCGTCCTGGAGGTGCGACCTCCATCGACTTGCGCACCCGCGGTCGCGAGATGCGCCGGTTCTTCCCCTGGGGCACCCTGTCGATGGAGACGGGGTTGCCGGACAGCCGGCCAGGTACCTACGGCTGTCGCTCTTGAACCTTCCTCGACAATAGCCGAGGGGTACGGCTGCGACAATCCTGTGGGTCAGCGGAGCATCTTCCGACGAAATTCGCATCCAGATCGGGACCCGCACTTCAGCTCGCACACCAACTGCGCAGCGGCGCAGTATCTGTCCAGACGGACCGGTGGCACCGATCGCGTTGGGCCTCGGACCTGAAAGGTCACCTGCCCAGACGCTCACCGATCTCCGCGATGGACGTCAACGTCCGCTGATCGGCGTACTCGGCTTCATCGAAGTAGCGCTTGAACACCGACCGCATCAATTCGATGACCTCGATGTGCTGCGTCAGCACGACGCGCAGCGAGCGATCACCGCTGTAGGCAATCCTCTCGAACTTTTCGCCGAGCTGCCTGGCCGAATCCAAGGAGCCGAATGCCTTGACGTCGACCAAGTTTTGCGTCTTTACCACCATGTCTTTCAAGTGCCGGATGTAGGCAGCACACACCTCGTCACACCGGAACGCCACGCCTTCTGGAATCTCGAGCTGCCCGGAATCTGCCTGCATCGACAGCGCCTGCCACTGCTGCATCGACGACGCCAGCTCGTTGGTCTCCGAACCCATCGATTACATCCACCTATTCTTCCGACGGCAAGGACAGTCGGAGCGAACGCGCCAACCGTTCGACCTCAACACACGGATTTTCAAGAGGTGGTGTCATCACCAACCCGTCGAGATTCAGGTAGACGACGCCACCCGGGTGGCCGAAGGCGACGCCGCAGTTGACCTCGTCGTACTTGATGGTCCGCTGGAAGCGCATGCCGTCGGAACCCTCGATGGGCTCGAAATTCTCGAACGGTCCCCGCTCACGCAAGTAGTCCAGACTTTCCGTGGAAGAAAAGATGCCGACGCGATACCACGGCGTCGGCAGAGGGTTCGTCCAAAAGCACGTCATCCAGTCTTCCGAAATTGGCAGATCTCCTACCAAGTTCGAGGACTTCGTCTCGACTGCCAAGCCTGCGTCCTCGATGGCCGAGTCCGGGATAGTGCACGGATCCCATGCACCATCTGCCGGTGCGGTTGTCGACACCGAGGTCGTCAACGGCGACGCAACAGGCATGCCTTCGGTCGCCCGTCCGCATCCGGTTACCGCCAGCATCACCCCGACCGCACCCGCGATCAGCAATCGCATCTTGCTCACAGCACTCCATCCAGGTAAGCCATCCTTGATGTTGGACGCAGCTAGCGACGCATCGGTTCCATTGGATCGGAGGCGAGCATGCCCTGCGTTTGCCGATAGGTGCGACGCGCTGTGGACCGAATGATCCCAGTGATGAACGGGCACCACTCCGGCCGAGGTTCTCGACGTAGATCGGACATCCGTCATCATTGATGCGTGATAAAACAGGCAACTTGTTTTGCTTTGCTCGGCGCTGTGATCGCGGTACTGGGTCACGCAGTGACCGGAACTTCGGGGTACGCGGCGTACGTCTCCGGCGAATCGTTCTATGGACCCGACACCACGCTGGGGCTATGGGTGCGACCCGTCGTCGCCGCTTCGACCGGCGCGGTGATCGGCATGTTCGCAGGGCTGGTGCTGCACCTGTGTGGCTGTCGATTCATCGTCGAACCCTCTCGGCGCGTGGGGCTCGTAGTCGTTGCCGGTCTGGTCGGAGTGACGCTGGGGATGATGCCAGTGCTGATCCTCGTCGGCACAAGCTTCTCCGGTTCAAGTTCGGGCGTATCGACCGACTACGTGCTCCCGATATACGGAGGCACCGGAATATTGGCCTACGTGGTCGGAGTCGCCTCGGTCCGGTTGCTGCTCAGGGCAACTCATGATCCGTTGTCGTCTCGGACAACCAAGGTTGTAGCTGTCTTTCTCCCGATCGGAGGTGTCCTCGCTACCCTCGCTGGAATGGGGACCGCCTGGATTCTCGGATTCTCCGCGACGGTATCCACTTTCGTCGCGGTGATGGTGGCGGTGCTGTGCGTACTCGTGGCAACATTCGCGCTCGCTCGGGCGTGGGCGTTGCGTACGACGGCATAGGCGCTCGAAGATCTACCGCCGAGATCGTTTAGCCTGAGGGCAATTCACGAACGAGCGAGCGAGCCGATGATCATCACCGGATTGTTCTTCGCGAAGTAGGCGCGAGTCACTGCAGACATGCTCGACGTCCTCGGCGGAAACCTGCACCGTCCCACACGAAACCCGCAGGCTCTAATGCCGGCTGGCCGCACTGTCGCAGCCGGGACCCGACGACATCGGTAAGGACTTCCCGCGACTCTGGGGGTTCTCGACGCCAAGGGCGAAGACACTGTCAATCAACGCGGTTTCCAGATTCTCAGTTCCGACTTCACCGACGAGGATAGATTCTGGCTCCTGCCGATGCAGATGGTTTTCCGCAACGAAGTACGGCACAACTTCATCCTCAGCGCCGGTGCCGCAGCAGCGGGCACCATCCGATCCGACGGCGTTTTCGGTGCCCCTCGCTATCGAACTTCGTGTGCCAGACGCCGTCCAGCGTCGATCAACCATTGTCGCGGATCCGCCATGGCGGCCTCACTGCTGCCGGCAAGGTCCGTCAGCGACACGGTCCGCACCTCGACGTCCGACTTCACCGCCCCGGCGACCACCACTACCGGAACCGAAGCGTCCGAACACATCTGAACTACATATCCGACCAGTTTGCCCGTCAGCGACGTGCGATCGAAGGTGCCCTCACCCGTCACCACGAGGTCGGCGGAAGAGACAGCAGCCGACAGTCCCGTCAGGTCCGACACCCGTTGCGCTCCGGCGGATACACGAGCCCCCAGCGCGCACAGCCCAAATGCGACCCCTCCCGCAGCACCGGTTCCCGGCATGGACGGGTCGGCCGGCAAGCCCGCATCGGCGAGCAGATCGGCCCAATACTCCAACGCTTCGTCGAGAGACTCGATGTCAGCGGCCGACGCACCCTTCTGCGGCCCGAAGATGTGTGCGGCACCGTCGAGTCCGAACAAGACCGCGCGCGTATCGGTCAGCAATTCGATATCGGACGGCACCCCCGCGAGGCCCGACGCATCCACCGACCGGGCGGCCACCAGACCTGCACCGCCCTCCGGAACGTCCTGACCCGATTGGTCCAGCACCCGAACGCCAAGCGCCCGAAGCACTCCTAGCCCGCCGTCGGTCGACGCCGAGCCCCCCAGCGCTACCGTAATTCGATCCGAACCGCAGCCTCGAATGACCTCACCGAGCCCGCGGGTGGTCGCAGCAAATGCATTCAGCGACTCCATCATCGCGATGCCCGACGACTCCGAAAGCTCGATCACCGCCCGGCCGTTGTCGAGCATCAACCATCGCGCGTCGACCGGCCGACCGTCCGGGCCGCAGACACCGCGCACCGATGACCACGTCGAGTCTGCCGAGCACGCTGCGAGCACGTCGAGCGTCCCTTCGCCCCCATCTGCCTGCGGCATCGACACCAGGTCGTCACCCTTGCGGACAGCCGCCCACCCCTCGATCAGTGCCGCGGCGGCATCCACAGCGTCGATGGTGCCTTTGAAGGAATCGGGGGCGAAGAGAACTCTCATGCGATCAGACTGGGAAGAACCAGATCGCGGTAGCGCTGCTTCATCGTCTCGATCACCTGGTCTCCATCGGTCGCCCACACGGCAGCGTTGAAGATCTCCACTTCGACATCACCTCGGTACCCAGCGTCCTGAATCCATCGGCCGATGGATTCGAAGTCGATCACACCGTCTCCCATCATTCCGCGCGACAGAAGCGGGTCGGCCTCCATCGGCACCAGCCAGTCGCACACCTGGTACGAGCTGATGCGGCCACGGTCACCTGCCGTTCGGATCAATGACTCCAGGTCCGGATCCCACCACACGTGAAAGGTGTCGACCACGACGCCTACCGCTTCCACCGGATGCGGCTCGGCCATCGACAAAGCCTGTCCCAGTGTGGAGATGACAGCACGGTCGGCCGCGAACATCGGGTGCAGAGGTTCGAGCGCTATGCGAACCCCCCGCTCAAGTGCATACGGAACGAGCAGAGCCAGCCTCTCTTCCACCCGAGCCCGCGCTCCGACGAGGTCGCGATCGGGGATGCCACCCATGACCATCACGAGCTCGGGCGCTCCGAGTTCGGCGGCTTCGTCGAGAGCGCGACGGTTGTCATCGAGACCGTCGTCGTCGATCGCCGTGAGGAACCCACCGCGGCAGAGGCTCGACACCCGCAGACCGGCATCGGAGATGAGCTTGGCCGATTCGCTGACACCGGCCTCCTGAATCCGATCCCGCCACGGGGCCACCGCACCCAGCCCGGCTCGCGCGGCCCCGTCGACGGCTTGCTTCAGCGTCCAGCTATTCGTCGTCTTGGTGTTGAGAGATAGTGACGCGTAGGGGTTCTCGATATCGAACGGTAACAATTTCACGAGGACACTCCGTTCAGATCCAGGTATAGCCCCATACGATGCGCAGCCAGCGACGGATCCGACAAGAGCCCGGCGCGATCGGCGAGGACGAACAGCGTGGTCAGGTGTTCCACACTGCGACCCGACGACAGACCGCCCACCATCGAATAGCCCGGTTGCTTGCCGTTGAGCCACGACAGGAACGCAATCCCGGTCTTGTAGTAATAGGTGGGCGCGGCGAAGATATGGCGGCCGAGCTCCTGCGTCGAACGCAGAATGGTCTCGGCGCGTGCAGTGTTCCCGCGGTCGAGCTCCTGCAACGCCGTCGACGCCGCCGGGTAGATGCCGGCGAAGATGCCGAGTAGTGCATCCGAATGATGCTGTCCATCGCCGATGATCAGCTCGGGGTAGTTGAAGTCGTCGCCGGTGTAGAGGCGGACGCCTGCGGGCAGCCCGGCTCGTAGTTCGATCTCGTGCTGAGCGTCGAGCAACGACACCTTCACTCCGTCGACCTTGGCTGCGTGCGACTCGATCAGCCCGCGGAAGGTACCCGTAGCGGACGAAATGTCAGCGCTACCCCAGTATCCGGCGAGCGCGGGATCGAACATCGTTCCGAGCCAATGTAATACGACAGGCTGTTCGACTTCGTCGAGCAATGTCGAGTAGACGTGCAGATAGTCGTCGGGTGACGTCGCCACCCGAGCCAGGGCGCGTGAAGCCATGACGATGACCTTTGCTCCCGACTCGGTGACCACCGAGATCTGCTCGCGGTAGGCGTCGAGCACAGCAGCGAGACCGTCTTTGCCCGACGGCAGCGCGTTCAAGTCGAGTTGGTCCGTTCCCGCGCCGCAGGCGAGTGATCCTCCGACGCGAGCGGCCTCGGCTCCAGAGCGACTGATCAGCTCGGACGTAGCGGCCCAGTCCAGGCCCATGCCGCGCTGAGCGGTGTCCATCGCATCGGCGACACCCAATCCGTAGGACCAGAGTTCATGGCGGTACGCCATGGTGGCGTCCCAGTCGATGTCGGCGGGTGCCCCCGGGGTGTTGTCTCCTGTGGCCCTGGGGATCACGTGCGCTGCGGCATATGCGACGCGTGAGGTGATGGGGGCGGTGGGCTTGGTCCACTCACCCGGTTCGCCGAGCGCGTAGACCCCGCGGCCGGGGAGGGTGATCGACACCCTGGAGTCGACGGCGGTCACAGCGCGATCTCCGGGACCTCGAGGCGACGGCCCTCGGCGGAGGATCGCAAACCGAGCTCGGCCAGCTGCACACCGCGGGCAGCGGAGAGCAGACCGTAGCGGTGCGGCCGTTCAGCGACGACGTCGCGCAGGAACTCTTCCCATTGCAACTTGAACCCGTTGTCCAAGTCCGCGTTCGCGGGAACCTCGAGCCACTGGTCGCGGAACGGTTCGGTGACGGGCAGATCTGGATTCCATACAGGCTTCGGGGTGTGCGAACGATGCTGGGCGACGCAGTTGCGCAACCCCGCGACCGCCGATCCGTGCGTGCCGTCGATCTGGAATTCGACCAGTTCGTCTCGGAACACTCGCACTGCCCACGACGAGTTGATCTGGGCGACAACGCCGTTCTCCATCTCGAAGATGCCGTAAGCGGCGTCGTCGGCGGTGGCGGCGTATTCGTTGCCCTGCTCGTCCCAGCGCGTCGGGATGTGGGTGGCGGTTTTCGCAATGACGGTCTCGACCTTGCCGAGGATGCCTTCGAGCACGTAGTTCCAGTGGCAGAACATGTCGACGACGATGCCGCCGCCGTCCTCGGCCCGGTAGTTCCAGCTGGGTCGTTGGGCGGGCTGACCGTCGCCTTCGAAGACCCAGTAGCCGAATTCGCCCCGTAGGGAGAGGATGCGGCCGAAGAATCCCTCGTCGACGAGCCGCTTGAGTTTGACCAGGCCTGGGAGGTAGAGCTTGTCGTGCACGACGCCGGCCGTGATGCCTGCGTTCTGCCCGATGCGGGCCAGTTCGATGGCTTGCGTCAGCGTTTCGGCTGTCGGCTTTTCCGTGAAGATGTGCTTGCCGGCCTTCATCGCCGACGAGAGCGCCTCGGCGCGCCGCGAAGTGACCTGAGCGTCGAAGTAGATGTCGACGGACGCGTCGTCGATGACCGATGCGCTGTCGGTGGTGTACCCGGCGATACCGTGTCGGCTGCAGAGCTCTTGGAGCTTGGCTTCGTTGCGGCCGACCAGGATCGGCTCGACCTGTATGCGTGAACCGTCGTCGAGGAGGAGCCCGCCGGCGTCGCGGATGGGCAGGATGGAGCGAAGAAGATGCTGACGGTAGCCCATGCGGCCGGTGACGCCGTTCATGGCGATGCGCAAGGTACGGGTGGGTGTGGGCATGAGAGATTGCCCTTTCTGTGCACTGATGACGAAGGACGTGGGACGACGTCGAGCCATGACGGATGGGGCCGCGGCGACGGTGTGGCGGAAAGTCCACTACGCGTCGTGAGGGAAAGTCAGCTTCGGAATGCGCTTTCCAAGCTATGCTGTCGATGTCGATCGGTCAAGTGCGACCGTCGATCACAACGATTTCGCAGGGGGTGAGGGGTTCATGGCGGCAGTCCGACTCAGCGATGTGGCTGCGGCGGCCGGCGTCTCGCAGGCCACAGCGTCGCGGGTGCTCAACGGCTCGTCACGAGTGCCCGGCGAGGGTGTCGCCGATCGCGTCCGTGCAGCGGCGGCGGATCTCGGCTATATCGCCAACGCGCAGGCCCAGGCGCTGGCTCGGTCGTCGACCGGACTGATCGGGCTCGTGGTGCACGATGTGGCCGATCCGTACTTCTCCTCCATCGTTCGCGGCGTGCAGAACGAGGCGCGCGACGCAGGCAAGCTGGTGCTCCTGGCCAGTACCGAGCGCGATTTCGCTCTCGAGCGGCAGTCGGTCGCCACCTTCATCTCGCACCGCGCCGATGCCATCATCCTGGCCGGCTCGAGGCAGAGCGGCGACTTGGACCGAGCGTTGGGACAGGAGTTCGCGGCATACCGCGACAACGGCGGCAGGGTGGTGGTGATCGGACAACCGGTGCCGTTCGCCTCTGCGGTCGAACCGGAGAACTTCGCCGCATCTGCGGCTTTGGCGCAGGCCCTGCACGAGCACGGCCATCGTCGCTTTGCCATCATCGGCGGACCGGGAAATATCCGGACCTCGACCGACCGTCGCAACGGCTTCGTCGAGACACTGTGCACACACGGCATCACACCGGAAATCGAAGTGGCCGGGGACTTCTCGCGAGACGGCGGCTACAGCGCCGCGCGGCGTCTGGCGGCTGCGCTCGAACTCTCCCCCGGCCACGGCGCTCCACCGTGCGTGTTCGCAGTCACCGACGTCATGGCCATCGGGGCAATCGCAGCGTGGCGTGAGCTGGGCCTGAGCGTGCCGGAGGATGTCTGCGTCGCCGGATTCGACGACATCCCAACACTGCGCGATCACTCTCCGAGCCTGACCACCGTCGCACTCTCGTTGGTGGATATCGGCGAGAGAGCCGTGCAGCTCGCCCTCGATCCGGACAGTCGCCCTGGCAGCCGGGAGTGGGCACCGGGCACCGTCGTCCTGCGCCGTAGCACCTCTCTGAACAGCTGATTGTCCGAATTGCTTGACACTGTGGGCGCGATCACACTACGTTGGGCGACAGCTTCGGAAAGCGCATTCCAGCGGGTGTAGACGGACCCGCCTCCTACTAGATCGAGGACTCCATATGACGACAACATCGTCGGTCGAAGTCCGTTCTGCCACTGCGTCGGTTCCTCAACCCGCACCGACCCGTCGTCGACGGTTCCCTTCGCTCCGCAATACCTGGTCCGGCCTCTGGCGACCTCTGGCCCTCGTGGCCGTGCTCGTCGCCGCATGGTGGGCCGTCACCGCCTCCGAACTCGTTGCGCCCTATATTCTTCCGTCACCCGGTGACACGTGGTCGACGATGGTGGACAACGCGTCCTACCTCGCCGGCCACACCTGGGTGACAACGTACGAAACCGTCGCCGGCTTCATCATCGCCAGCGGCGTCGGAATCGCCGTTGCAGTGGTGATGATCTACTCGTCCTCGATCGAGAAGACGATGTACCCGCTCATCCTGTTCGCACAGGTGATCCCGAAGATCGCCATCGCGCCACTGTTCGTCGTGTGGCTCGGCTTCGGTCCCAGCCCCAAGATCCTCGTGGCCGTCCTCATGGCCTTCTTCCCCATTGTCATCGCCGGAATGGCGGGATTGCGTTCCGTCGATCCCGAGATCCTCGAACTCACATCTACCATGGGTGCGAGCAAATGGAAGACGTTCTGCAAGGTGCGTTTTCCGGCGTCGTTGCCGCAGCTGATGTCCGGCCTCAAGATCGCCGCAACACTCGCGGTGACCGGAGCGGTGGTCGGTGAATTCGTCGGGGCCAACGAAGGTCTGGGGTACGTGATCCTCCAGGCCAACGGAAACATCGATACAGCAATGCTTTTCGCCTCTCTGATCATCATGTCCCTGCTCGGCATCGTGCTCTTCCTGATCATCGAGATCGCCGAGAAGTTCCTTATCCCCTGGCACGCATCGCGTCGCTCCACCGCGTCCGTCGGCGCTGTGTGACCCGCTTGCTCTCCCTCCATCGAAGGACATATTCCATGAAGCTCAAAAACGTTCTGGTGGCGACCGTCGCGTCGTCCGCTCTCGTACTCGCCGGATGCAGCGGAGGAGGTGGAGGCGAGGAGAAGGCCCCGGGTGCCGACGGTGAAACCACCGCGACCTCGCTGATGCTCAATTGGTATCCCTACGGCGAGCACGCCCCGTTCTACTACGGAGTGCAAGAAGGTATCTTCGCCGAGCACGGTATCGACCTCACCATCACTGCGGGCCAGGGATCGACCAAGACCGCACAGGCCGCGGGCTCCAACCAGACCGATTTCGGCTGGGCCGACACTGCGGCCGTGATGTCCAACATCGACAAGGGGGTCAAGGTCAAGAGCCTCGGCGTATTCCTGCAGACGACGCCGTCGGCTGTGCAGGTCTACGCAGACGGACCTATTCAGACCACCGCCGACCTCGCAGGAAAGACCATCGCCGTCTCCGCCGGGGATGCGCCCACCACTACATTCCCCATCTTCCTCGACCGCGTCGGCGTTCCCGAGGACCAAGTTCAGCAGCAGAGTCTGGACTCCGCGGGCAAGATCGCCGCGATGCTCTCGGGTCAGGTCGACGGTCTCATCGGCTTCGCACACGACCAGGGGCCCAATATTGCGAACAAGTCCGGACGCGAGATGCGCTACCTCCGTTACTCCGACGAGGGCTTGAACTTCTACAGCAACGGCCTCATCGCCAACACGTCGACCATCGAGCGCTCCCCCGAACTCGTTCAGGCCATGGTCGACGCCACCCGCGAATCGTTCGAGGCAGCCATCGCCAATCCTGAAGCGGCCGTGGCATCGATGGTCGGTAAGGACCCGCAGACTCCGCCGGAGTCGGTGCTTCTGCAGCAGTGGCAGGAAACCATTCCGCTGCTGACCACGGACAACACCGAAGGAATGGCTCCGGGTGTCAACAGCGACGAGGACTGGGCCAACACCATCAGCATCCTCAGCGATGCCGGACTCACCGAGGCTGGAGCCGAGTCCTCGACCTACTGGGACTCGACCTTCACCTCCAACGAGGAATGAGACGTGACCATGAATGCGATCACCAGTGAACGGCCTCCCACCGTGACGGACACCGCGGTCTCTGTCGACAACCTCACCGTTCAGTTCTCGTCCAAACGAGGTGACGTGACCGCTCTCTCCGATGTCGACCTCCGGGTTGGGAAGGGTGAATTCGTCTCCATTGCAGGGCCTTCCGGTTGCGGCAAGTCCACCCTGCTCAAAGTGGTCGCCGGTCTCACCGGTGCCTCACGTGGGTCGGTCCAGCTGGTCGGCAAGGAGGTCAAGGGCCCGCAACGCAACATCGGCTACGTCTTCCAACGTGCTGCACTGCTCGAATGGCGGACCGTGCGCAAGAACATTCTGCTTCAGGGTGAGATGCGCGGAATGAACAAGAAGGTAGCGGCCGCGAAGGCCGATCAGCTCATCGAGATGACCGGGTTGACCGGTTTCGAGGGAGCACTCCCCCATGAGCTGTCCGGCGGCATGCAGCAGCGCGTATCACTTTGTCGCGCATTGCTTCACGAACCCGAAGTGTTGCTCATGGACGAGCCTTTCGGAGCTCTGGACGCTCTCACCCGCGAGAAGATGAACGTCGAGCTGCACCGCATCTGGCGGGAGACCGGAACGACGGTCATGCTCGTCACCCACTCCGTCGCCGAAGCGGTCTACCTCGCCAACCGAGTGGTCGTCATGAGCCCACGGCCGGGTCGGATAGTGGACATCCTCGACGTCGACCTTCCTGTGCACCGCGATTACAGCGCAACGATGGAGAAGCCAGAATTCATCAGTGTTGCAAACACTGTCCGCGATCTCCTGGGAGCGACAACGAGCGCGGACTGATCACCACGCACAAGGCCCTGCAGACCTCGATGGTCTGCAGGGCCGCCTGCCGTCGTGAGGGCTGCATTTCACGGGTGCATTGTTCTCCGGCGTCGAGCTTGTCAGCTCCGCGCCATCGTCTCCCGTGCGACTCCTCGCTGCACCACGCGTCGAGCACTCCGCGCCACGGCTTCGTCGATCAGGAATCCTTTGCTGTCCACCGCCACACCCGAGGTGGCACGTTCCAAGTCGGCCAACAGTTCCTGAGCTTCTCGTACCTCGTCCTCCGAGGGCACGAACACCGTTCGCACAGGACCGAGTTGAGCCGGATGAATACACGCACGACCGACAAAACCGAGACCAGCAAGCGTTCGGGTATCGGCCTCGAACGCATCGCCATCGCGGAAGTTGCGCGACACAGCCGCAGGCGGCGGATCGATTCCCGCCGCCACGCTGGCTGCGACCACCTGAGCACGCACGAACGACAGCGACTCCGCAGAACCGTCCACGCCCAGATCTGCAGCTAGATCCACCTCACCGATCTGCAGAAACTTGACCCGAGGAGCACGGGCAATCTCGAGGGCGGCGAACACTCCGTCGGCTGTCTCGATGAGGGGCGAGACCACCGCGTCACTGCCACTCAGTAGAGCGTCGGCCTGCTCCACCTCGCGAGCAGACGACACCTTCGGAAGCCAGATGCCCGTCAGGTTTGGGTGCAGCACCGCACGAATATCGTCCGCCTGCAACGGCCCCGGATTCACCCGCACCCAAATCTGCACGTCACCCGGATCGCAGGCAGCAACCCACTCGGCAACCGTCGCACGGGCATGATCCTTGTTCGCCGCGGTGACGGCGTCCTCGAGATCCAGCACCACCGCGTCCGTGCCCGACGCCAATGCTTTGTCGAAGCGCTCCGGCACGTCCCCAGGAACGTAGAGGTACGTCAGAGCCGATCTCATCCGATCACTCCCGTGCCCGCAACGAGGGACTTGGCGATGACGGTGCGCATGATGTCGTTGGTGCCCTCACCGATGGCCATCAGTGGGGCGTCGCGGTAGAGGCGCTCGACGACGAACTCGGTGGAGTATCCGTAGCCACCGTGAATACGCATGGCTTCGAGGCTGGCTGTGATCGCGGCCTCGGAGGCGAAGTACTTCGCCATCCCGGCTTCCATGTCCACTCGCTTACCCGAATCCGCCTGCGATGCAGCCCAGTAGGTCATCAGACGTGCAGCCTGGAGCTGGGTCGCGATGTCGGCGATCTTGAGCTGAATGGCCTGGAACTCAGCGATGGGCTGACCGAACGCGGTGCGCTGCTTGGCGTATTCGAGGGCCGCGTCATAGGCGGCCTGCGCGATTCCGACACTGCGACCGGCAATGTTGAGGCGACCGATCTCGAGACCGGACAGTGCCTGCTGCAGACCACGACCCTCCACCCCACCGAGCACTGCGTCGACGGGAACGCGCACATCGGTGAAGGTGATCTCACACGATTCGGTGCCCTTGTAGCCGAGCTTGCCCATGTCGCGCTGCACCTCGAACCCGTCGGTCGTGGTGTCGATCAGCAGCAGCGACATTCCCTTGTGGGCCGGGGTCGTGGTGGTGTCGGTCTTGACCAGTACGGGAAGCACATTCGCGTGCCGCGCGTTGGTGATCCACGTCTTGGCACCGTTGACGACGTAGTGGTCGCCGTCGCGCTTGGCGGTGGTCTTGATGCCCTGCAGGTCGGTGCCGGCACCGGGCTCGGTCAGGCCGACTCCCGTTCGCCATTCACCGGACGCGAGCTTGGGTAGCAGGGTCTTCTTCTGCTCCTCGGTGCCGTGCTTGCCGATCATCCAGCACGACAGGTTGTGGCTGCCGAGGATTCCGGCGACGCCCATCCATCCGCGGGCCAGTTCCTCGTACACCAGGGTGAACGAGACCTTGTCGAGGTCCAGGCCGCCGTACTCCTCCGGCGTCGTGATGCCGAACAGGCCCATGGCCTTCATGTGCTCGACGATCTCGGTGGGGTACCGCCCCGTCTTTTCCCACTCGTTCGCGACCGGGATGATTTCCTTGTCGACGAAGGTGCGCAATGCTTTACGGAAGGCCGTCTGCTGCTCGTCGTACGTGAAGTCCATGATGAAGTCCTGTCGATTGGAGTGTCGTCGATCAAAGTCTCAAGGTGCCGGCGCGATGGCTGCGGCGAGGTCGAGGATGGCGGTCAGGTCGGTTTCGTCGACCAATCCGAGGACGCGGTCGGCAAGCTCGTTGGCGCGAGAGTCGTTGCCGCAGTTGCCGAGAAACTTCTCCAGCAGACGGTCGTCGCTGAGCGGGAACCCGGCGGATCCTTGGCTGCCGCCGACGGAGGCGTCGAGCACCCGTCCGTCGGTCAGGGTGAGAACCGCCCTGCCCGACGCGGCCGCCGCGGGAACCTCGGACGGTAGGTTCGTCACCCGCACCTTGCGGGCGGTGACGAGGATGTCCTCGCGTGCGATGGATTCGTCGGTGTAGGTCGAGACGGTGATGGCTCCGTCGTGCAGTAGTGCCGCCACACTCCACGGCAGATCGAACTTGCCGTCGTAGGTACTGCGCGGTGACGCGACGCCGGTGTTGGGTCCGCAGACGAACGGACTCGAATCGGGGTGAACGAACACCTCGATGTCGGCCACGTCTCCTGCGTGAACGGCGCTGTCCCCGAGCGCTTCCGACACCGCATCGAGCGTCACGTGCATCAGTTGGCAACTGGGATAGGGCTTGATCCCGATCCGGGTGGCTTCCCACCGCGTGCCGAGTCCCTCGGTCAGCGCCGCGAAGTTCGTCGGCCGATCGGTCAGCGCAGCGTAGATTCCGCGTCGACCTTCGAGAACCGAGGACGGTCCGGTGGCTCCCGCGGCGGCGAGCCGTGCAGCGAGCACGCCGTTCATACTGGCCGATCCGGGATGCAGCGCCTTGGTGTCGGCGTCGGTATCGAGAAACTCGAGCAAGCCCGAACTCGACGATCCGGCGATTCCCAGGGCGTTGACCAACGTCTCGGTGTCGAACTTCGAAAGGTGTCCGGCGACGAGTGCGGCTGTCAACGGTCCCACCGCTGCCGTGGCATGTACACCGCGAGCGTGGAATCCGTGCGGGCTGACTTCACCGAGGCGGCAGGCGGTTTCAAGCCCGAGAGCTGCGGCGGTCAGCACATCTGCACCCGAGGCCGACACCTGCTGCCCGACGGCGAATGCCGCGGGGAGCGATACGGCCGTCGCGTGCACCAGTGCGCCCGCATGCGTGTCGTCGAAGTCCAGGGAGTGCAGCATCACCCCGGTCGCGAAGGCGGCTGCCGGTACAGACAATCCTCGGGTTCCGGTGAGAGGCCGCGCCTCCGGTGGGCCGCCGAGGGCGTCGGCTACTGTCCAGCCCGGTCGGCCGTAGCCGAGCCGTTGGGCCGCAACGGTATTACCGACGCCATCGAGCAGGTGCCGCGCGGCCGCGCGCCGGACGTCCTCGGACAGATCGGCGACGGTGACACTCGATGCCCACTCCGCCAGGATCGTCGAGGTCACGCCCGCACCTCGTCCTTCGCCGTACCGAAGGCTCCCTCCGCCTTCAGCTTCGCGATGCGATCGTCGTCGTAGCCCAGCTGCTCGCGCACGATGTCGTCGAAGTGCTCGTTGCGCTGCGGCGCGCGGCGGTACTGCTTGGCCTCGGATCCGAAGTTCACCGGTGAGGCGACCTGGCGCACAGTGTTGTACACCGGATGCTCGGTCTCGACCACGAGATTGCGTGCGAGCGTGTGCGGTTCGGTCAGCGCATGCTCGACGTCGTTGATCGGTCCTGTCGGCACCCCGGCCGGTCCGAGCTTCGAGAGCCAGTGCTCGACGGTATTGGTGGCGAACACCTCTTCCAGGATCGGCAGCAGCACGTCCTGGTTCTTGCCCCTCAGCGAGAAATTGGTGAACCGTGGATCGGCACCGAGATCCGGGCGGTCGATGGCGACGACGAGCCGGTCCCAGAACTTCTCCTTCGCACAGCCGACGATGAGCCAGCCGTCCGTTGCCTCGAAGGCCTGGAACGGAACCAGGGACGGGTGCGCCGAGTTCTTCGTGCGGATCGGCTCGAAGCCGGCGTTGAGATGCCACGTCGCGGGATACGTGAGCAGAGACATCGCCGTGTCGTACAGCGAGACGTCGCAGTCACCGCCGATACCGTCGCGTCGGGCAGCATGCAGTCCCGACAGCAACGAAATGGCGGCGACGAATCCACCGGAGTAATCGACCAGCGACAGACCGGATTTGGTGGGCGGACCGTCCGGGTCGCCGGTGACGCTCATCCAGCCGGCAAGGCCTTGCAGAATGTAGTCGTAGCCAGGCTCTTTCGAGCGCGGGCCGGTCATACCGAAGCCGGTGAGGCTGCAGCACACGATTGCGGGATTGAGATGCTTGAGCTGGTCGTAGGTGATGCCGATCTTCTCCGGTACGTCACCACGAAGGTTGGAGTAGACGGCGTCGCTGGTGCGGACGAGGTCCTCGAACACCGCTCGGCCACTCGGGGTCGAGAGGTCAAGGGAGAGTGAACGTTTGTTGCGATTGAAGCTCTCGAAGAACAGCGAGTCCTCACCCTCGTTGTAGGGCGGGACGTAGCGTCCGACGTCGCCGCCGACGCTGGGGTCCTCGATCTTGATGACGTCCGCGCCGAGGTCGGCAAGGTGCAAGCTACCGAACGGGCCTGCGCCGTACTGCTCGAGGGAAATGATGCGTACGTCTTCGAGTGGCCTCATGCGTCGGAATCCTTAGTCTGGGGAAGTTCGAGCGGTCCGTTCTGCGCTTCGGGGAAGTAGTTCTGCCCGATGCCACTGTCGCGGGTGGCGACCATGACCGAGCGCTTCCATGAAATGACCTCGACGCCATCCTGATTGAGGCCGCGGGTGATCATCGAGACAATGCCGGCGTAGGGGCGTGACTCGGACTTGCGAAGCCCGGTGCAGATGCTTTCGGCGTACAGGGTGTCGCCTGCATAGACCGGGTGGGACATCTTGATGTCGGTGAAGGCGAGGTTGGAGATCGCGTTCTGGCTCATGTCGATCACCGAAAGTCCCAGCACCACAGAGACTGTGAAGCCGGAGTTGACGATGACCTTCCCATCGGTGATGGGATTCTGCGACGCCAGATGCGCGTTGAAGTGGTTCTGATTGGTGTTGAGCGACAGCAGCGTGATCCACGTGTTGTCGGTCTCCGAGATCGTCCGCCCGAAGGGATGTTGGTAGACGTCCCCCACGGTGTAGTCGTCGAAGAAGCGCCCCAGAACGGCCGGATGGATTGCCACCGTGTCTCCTCGTGTCAGTTTGGCGAGTGCCTTACCTAGACCATAAACATCAGATGTTTACGGCGTCAAGGGTTCGAGAAAACCGGTAATCAGCAGACTTCACCTGAATCGACTCGGTAAAGAGCAGATGTTTACGGATTACGAAGTCGATCCATCTGTCGGTACGAGTCACCGAGGTGGTCGAGATGCTTACGCATCAGATCCATGGCCGCCATCGAGTCACCGGCCTCCACCACGTCGAGCAGTCCTCGGTGGTCGCTGTCGACGCATTTCCAGAAGCCTTCGGGCGCATGGTCGCGGCCGAAACGGCCGGACAGGACACGGAAGACGGGTGCGGTGATGAGCTCGAGCAGTGGGTTGTGGGCTGCGCGGAGCAAGACGAGGTGGAATTCCTGGTTCTTGGCGAACGTCTCGGGCCCCTGCACTTGATTGGGGTCGAAGATCGTAGCGTTGAGCTGCTCGAGATGCTCGTCGGTGCGGCGGAACGCGGCAATGCCCGCCGCCGGAACCTCCATCAGGTTGCGCACTTCCATGAGCTGGTCGACGGTGACGGTCTCCGCGGCGGCCATCAGGGCGACACCGGTTTCCAGATGCTCACTGATGTGCCCAACGCTGGGGACGGCGACGAAGCTTCCCCCGGTCACTCCCCTGGTCGTCTCGATCAGGTTCTGGCTGGCCAGGGACCGGAGGGCTTCACGAATAGTGCTACGCCCGACGCCGAATTCGGCGGTGAGCTCGGCTTCGCCGGGTAGCCGCTCTCCTGGCTGCAGCTCACCGGAGAGAATGCGGCTCCGAAGATGGCCGGCGAGAACCGCATACGCGGGGACACTCTTGGCGGTCGCCTTGAGCGGAGCCGATTGGGCCACGTCTTCCCCCTGATGTCGCTCGACTGTTTCTACTGACCGGTCGGCTCGAGCTTAGCCTGGCCGATGCCCCGAGATGCGGAGATCGCAACCCTCGATACATCCGCTTTTTAGCAAGAAACCACGCACACCTACCCGAATCTAGGCCGATATCCGGACAAAGCCGACGCAATACATCAGAGGTATTGCTTTTACCGTCGATCATCAGCACTATGACTCATGTCACCTCAGCAGTGACCCCACGACTTCGTAGGACACGCGGAGCAGGCCTTCCCGCTCCCCTCGGGCACCGACAGAACGGACGCAGCATGAAACGCATTGGAGTCGACGTCGGCGGCACGTTCACCGACCTCGTCCTGTGGGACGACGACGGCACGGTCGTCGTGCACAAGACCCCGTCCACCAATCACGACCCCTCGATCGGCACGATGGACGGCATCAAGGTTCTCGCCGAACGTGCCGGGATCGACCCGTCCGAAATCGACATGTTCTTCCACGGCACCACCGTGGCCACCAACATCGTGCTCGAGCACAACGGCTGCGACGTCGGCATGATCACCACCGAGGGTTTCCGCGATCTGCTGCACATCGCGCGCAAGAAGCGTCCTCTCAATTACTCCAACTACCAGGATCTTCCGTGGCAGAAGTGGCAGCTCGTGCCGCGACGCAACCGTCGCGTCGTCCCGGAACGCATCGATGCTGCAGGAAATATTCTCACCCCGCTCGATGAAGATGCTGTGCGAGATCAGGTTCGACTGCTACGTGAGCGAGGTGTGCAGGCCATCGCCGTCGCATTCCTGCACGCGTACCGCAACCCCACGCACGAGCAGCGCGTCAGAGCCATCATCGAAGAAGAGTTTCCCGGCGTCTTCATCTCCCTCTCCAGCGAGGTGGCTCCGCAATACCGCGAGTACGAACGCTTTTCGACCGCAGCGCTCAACGCCTTCATCGGACCCAAGACCTCGAAGTACATCGAGAACCTCGCCGGCAAGGCCAAAGCGGCACAGGTCGGCGAGGACGTGCATCTGATGACGTCGGCCGGCGGGCTCGTCACCTCGCGCAGCGCCAGCGAAATCCCCGTCTCACTTCTGACAAGCGGTGTGGTCGCCGGCCTGCTCGGTGGCTGCGCCATCGGTAAGGCATCCGGGTTCCCCAGTGTCATCACCCTCGATGTCGGTGGCACCTCAGCGGATGTCGGCGTGGCCCCCGACGGTGCCCTGCGCATGAAGCATCTGCTCGACACCCGAATCGGTGACTATCACGCGATGGTGCCCATGGCCGAGGTCGACACCATCGGTGCCGGCGGCGGTTCCATCGCCGTGGTCGACGACGGGGGGATGTTCCGCGTCGGACCACGCAGTGCGGGTGCCGTTCCGGGCCCCGCCTGCTACGGACACGGTGGCACCGAACCGACCTCCACCGACGCCATGGTGATGATGGGATGGCTGCGCGAGAAGAGCTTCCTGTCCGGAACCATGGAGGTCAAGCCCGAGCTGGCGCGTGAAGCAATTCAGACGCACATCGCCGACAAGCTCGACACCCCACTCGACGACGCCGCGATGGGCATCTTCAAGATCCTCGCCCATTCCATGACCGAGGCGATCAGCCTGCACTCGGTGCGCAAAGGCTATGACCCGCGCGACTTCTCACTGATCGCCGAAGGCGGCGCCGGTCCGCTGTTCGCCTGGCAGATCGCCGACCAGCTCGGTATTCCGCGGGTCATCGTGCCCGGTCACCCCGGCATCACCTCCGCTGTCGGCCTGCTCACCACCGACATCCGCTACGAGGAGCCGACGACGGTGTGGACGTCGTCCGCCGACCCGAACATCGAACTCCTGCAGGAGCAGATCGAGCGCCTGTCCGCGCTCGCGGTCGCGCAGCTCGAGAAGGACGGCGTTGCAGCCGAGAACATTTCGCTCGAGCGCAGCGTCGACTGCCGTTACGTCGGTCAGGGCTACGAACTCCGCGTCGCTGCGCCGGACGGCGAGATCGACGACGTGTGGGTCAAGACCGTCGCCGAGGCATTCCACGAGGTGCACGGACGTACGTACTCACAGCGGTTCGACGACAAGCCCGTACAGCTGATCAACGTCCGAGTCACCGGCGTGGGCGCGGTCCCGCACGTACAGATCGCCGATATCGCCGTGGGCTCCGCCGACTCCTCGTCCGCGATCAAGACGACCACCCAGGCACTGTTCTGGCAGGACGAGACGTCCGCGCCGCAGTGGGTGGACACCCCTGTATACGAGCGGTCGTTGTTGTTGGCGAACAACGAGATCGACGGTCCGGCGATCGTCGAACAGTTCGATTCCACCACGATCATCGGCATGAATCAGCACGCCACCGTCGACGCCGTCGGCCACATCATCATCGAGAGGAACCCCGCATGAGCAAGGCGCTGATGCCCACCACCGGAGTGTCACTGGCGGGCGAATCCACTCGAACCTGGAACGACGTCGAGGTCGATCCCATCACCCTGCGCGTCATCGGCGGAGCCCTGCAGTCGATGGCCAAGGAGATGGCCCAGGTGCTCTACCGCATGGCGTACTCGTCGCTCATCCGAGAGTCCGAGGACCTCGGCGCGGGCATCTTCGACATCAACGGGCGTGAACTGTGTGAATCGGATTCGACTCCGATGCACTGTGGTTCGATTCCGGCGTACATCAAGGGTGTCAACCGTCGCCTCGCCGGAACGTACAAGCCCGGAGACGTGGTGCTGCACAATCATCCGTACCACGGAGCGGCTCACTCCCCCGATTACGGCGTGATCATCCCGATCTTCTGGCAGGGCGAGCACATCGGCTTCGCCGGGTGCACCGGGCACGTGTCCGACGTCGGCGGCAACTTCCCCGGCCTGTGCATGGACGTCGTCGATGTGTGGGCCGAGGGCAAGCTGATGGACTCGATGAAGATCTACGAGGCCGGGGTCCGCAATGACTACCTGATCCAGCACATTCTCGACAACGTCCGCACCCCGGAGCAGAACCGCGGCGACCTCGAAGCACTGATCGCGTGCTCGCGGATCGGGGAGAAGCGATTCACCGAGCTGCTCGAGAAGTACGGCCTCGACACCGTCATGAGCGCGGGCGAACGCTGGATGGACTACTCCGAGTCCATGCTGCGCAAAAAGATTCGAGAGATTCCCGACGGCAGCTACACCGCGCCCATCGGCTACCTCGACGACGACGGCAAGAACCGCGGCGAACCGCTGAAGGTGGCCGTGCGGGTGCAGGTCGAGGGCGAGGACATTCTCATCGACCTCACCGGCTCGAACAGTCAGGTGCCCACCGCGTTCAACGTCCCGTTCGAGGGTTCGGTTCTGCCGGTGGCCGTCTCGGCCATTCGCACGATTCTGCTCGACGAGGACCTGACCGAGGAATTCGTTCCTCAGAACGACGGGTGCTTCCGCCCGGTCAAGGCTTATGCCCCCGAGGGCACGATCTTCAACCCGGACTTCCCCGCGTCGTGCTTCGCACGGTTCTCACAGGTGAATCGGGTGTTCGACTCGATCAATCTCGCTCTGGCCCCGGTGCTTCCGGATCATGCCATCGCCGGATCGTCCGCCGCTCTGTGTGCCATCGCCTATTCCGGCATCGCGCCGGACGGCGAATCCTATTGGGTCTACATCGAAATCAACGAGGGCTCCTACGGTGGCCGCAATGGCAAGGACGGTATGGACGCCGTCGACGCCCTGATGGCGAACACTCGCAACAACCCGATCGAGGAACTCGAGCTCAACCACGCCATGCGTGCGTTGCGGTACGAGCTGCGCGACGAGGCTCCCGCACCGGGCAAGTGGCGCGGCGGTATCGGCAGTGTGCGCAAGTGGTTGATGGAGACCGATACGTTCCTCGGTTCCGAGGCCGACAACCGGTCGGATCCGCCGGCCGGAGCCCTCGGTGGCCACAACGGTGTGTCCGGCTCGTTCACCAGGAACGCCGGGACCGACCGCGAGGAAGTGTTGTACTCCAAGGTCACTCAAGAGACGATTCGTTCCGGTGAGACGCTGGAGATCAAACTGCCCTCGGGCGGCGGCTTCGGAAATCCGTTCGAGCGTGATCCCTTCCAGGTGCTCAGCGACGTCTGGGACGAGTACCTCACCGAGGACGATGCTCGACGCGACTACGGTGTGGTCGTGAACACCGATTCGTGGACGGTCGACGAGGACGCGACGGCCGAGCTGCGCGCCCGGAGCGCAGCCTGATCGAGGACGGGACCTTCGGCGGTGTCGTCCGGTGGATCGACGACCGGAACGACACCCCGGGGCCCCTGTCCGGCCTGCGCATCGGCGTCAAGGACAACATCGACGTGGCCGGCGTCGAGACCACCTGCGCGTCGGAGTTCTTCGAGCACAACGTTGCCGACGCTGATGCCGAAGTCGTCACCCGCCTGCGGCGCGCAGGTGGGTCGGTGGTCGCGAAACTGAACATGGCCGAGTTCGCCGTCGGCGTCACCTCGCAGAACTCGGCTGCGGGACCGTCGTACAACCCGTGGAGTACCGCTCGGGTGCCCGGCGGATCGAGCGGCGGTTCGGGGATTGCCGTCGCCGCTGGATTGGTCGACGCGGCACTGGGCACCGACACCGGCGGGTCGGTGCGCCTCCCCGCCGCGGCGTGCGGAATCACCGGTCTACGCCCGAGTTGGGGATCGATCAGCAACGACGGTGTGTTCCCGGTGAGCGAGCAATTCGACACCGTCGGACCGATGGCGCGGTCGGTGGCCGAGGTGAAGGCTTTGTTCGACGTCCTGTCCCCCAGCCCCTCGGAACCGCTCGCCGTGACACGCATCGGTGTCCCCAGCGTCTTCCTCACCGCGGACGTGGATCCGGGCGTCGCGCAGACCGTCGCGGCCGCGGTGCGCACGTTCGCCGAACTGGGGTACGAGATCGTCCCCATCGAGCTGGGGCATGCCGCCGATGCTCAGGACATCGTCTACACGATCGTCTACAGCGACCTCGCTCGCCGCCATCGGCACCGGCTCGACACCGAGCCTTCTCGCTTCCAAGCCGCGACGTACGAGCGAATAGCGCTGGGCCTGAGCATCTCCGAGTCCGACCGTGCCCGTGCATTCACCGGCCGCGATCGGTTCCGTCAGGCCATGACCGCCACGTTCGAGATTGTCGACGCGGTGCTGACCCCGGCCATGCCCGTCGATGTTCCCCCGAGGGACGGGGGCGACGACGTTGTTGCGCTCTCGCGCCGGATGGGACAATTCACGTATCCGTGGTCGTTGCACGACGGTCCGACGCTCGCTCTGCCGGTCGGGTTCCACCCGTCCTCGGGCATGCCGGTGGGAGCTCAACTCACCGCTGCGGCGCATCGTGAGGGTGCGTTGTTCGGTGTAGGCGAGCGCTATCAGTCGGTGAACAACTGGCATCAGGCCACGCCACCGCATACCTCAGATCTTTAGCATGAGTTGCTCGGCCGTTCTCGTGGCATTGTCCGATTTTACCTCACCTTGACGCCCTAAACATCTTATGTTTAGGTGGGTATTAGCTGTTACGTACGTCTCACTACGGGTGAAGATGCGACAGCCGACACTCCCACTTCGGCACCGTCACGCCGATCATCCAGCGAGGACGCAGATGCATTTACGCCGAGCCACGTCCATCATGGCAGCACTGACGCTGTCCACCGCATTGGTGGCCTGTGGATCCGATCCCGGTCCCGACGCGGACCCCGACAACCCAGTCACGATCGATGTCACCGTCTCGGCAGCGGCCGAAATCTACAGCATCCCTTGGCTTGTCGCGCAGAAGCAGGGACTGTTCGAGAAGCACGGCGTGATCGTGGAGAACATCGTGCCGGGCAAGGGCGGAAGCGCGACCATGCGCACGCTGCTCGACGGCAACATCCCCATCGGCGAGGTCAGCTACCCGTCGATCGTCCAGGCCGACGCGGCCGGCTCCGAACTGCGCATCGTCGGCGGCGGCACGCAGGGGCCGTACCCGATGAATTTCTACGCGCTCGCCTCGAACCCCAACATCAACTCCATCGAGGACGTCCGCCGCTGGGCCTACACCCGACCCAACTCGGCCTCCGACGCCCTCACCCGCCTCATTCCCTCACTCGCGGGCGTAGACGCCGGCCAGATCGAGCGGGTCGCCTCCGGCGGAATCGGCGAGGGGTTTGCACTGCTCGAAGCCGGCAACGTAGATATCGCCCTCGTCCCCTCCATCGTCGCCGAGCAGCGACCGGAGGACTTCAAGCTGATCGTCAGTAGCCCTGACTACATGTCGCGGTTCCTGCAGTCGACGATCACCACAACGAAGGATTACGCCGCGAGCAATCCCGGCGTCGTACGAGCCATAAACGCCGGCTACACCGAGGCGGTCGCGTCGATCGAGGCCGATCCTGTTGCCGCCGCGGAGATCTACGCGGCGTACACGGGATTCGACGTCGAGTCGGCCACCGCAGTGGTCGAACGTGCGTCCTCGGTCGGCACGTGGGGCGGCGGCTTCGACACAGCGTCTGTCCTGTCCGCGCAGGACGGAGTGGAGGCATCGGGCAGTGACCGCGAACCCGACTTCTGCACTCTGTTCGACCCGGAATTCCTCGCTGAGGGAGTCAAAGATGACTTGCCCGGCGACTGCGACTCCTGACAGCAATTTCCCACCACCAGAAGGTAGCGACGTGACTCACGCAGCGACTCGACCCCGCCCCGACACCACCTCCGCCATCGCCGTCGCATCGTCGGTGTCGCGGCGCTTCGGTGATGTGACTGCCCTCCACGAGATCGACTTGTCCATCGGCCGAGGCGAATTCGTCTCCGTCGTCGGCCCAAGTGGCTGCGGTAAGTCCACTCTGCTCGAGGTGTTTGCCGGACTACAGGATCACGACGGCGGTACCGTCCACGTCGACGGCCAGACACTGACCGGCCCTCGGTCCAAGACCGCAGTCATCTTCCAGGAATCGGCGACGCTGCCGTGGCGGACCGTCCGCGACAACGTCGCGTTCGCTCTCGAAGTCCGCGGCGTCGGTAAGAAGGAACGTCGGTCCCGCGCCGACGAGTTGCTGAACACCGTGGGGCTGAGCAAGTTCGGCGACCACTACCCCACCCAGTTGTCCGGCGGTATGCGCCAGCGTGTGGCCATCGCGCGCTGCCTGTCCATGGAGCCCGACCTGATTCTCGCGGACGAGCCGTTCGGCGCACTCGACGAGCAGACCCGACTGGTCATGTCCTACGAGCTGCTCAAGATCGTCGAAAAGCTCACGTGTGGAGTCCTGTTCATCACCCACAGCATCCAGGAAGCAGTACTGCTGTCCGATCGCGTGCTGGTGATGAGTGCGCGGCCCGGTCGATTCATCGACGAGGTGGACATCGACCTCCCGCGTCCACGGTCCGAAGACGTGCTGGCCAGTCCCGACGCTGTAGCTCTGCACGAACGTATCTGGTCGCGGCTGCGGGACGAGGCCAAGAAGACGATGAGCATTGAACCATGAGTGCGCCCACGCGCGAGAACACGCGCGCCTCCGTGGTCCCCGGATACATCCGCCCTGCCCCCTCCACCCAACTCGGTCTCCCTGCATGGGGATGGACCGTGCTGATCCTCGCCGCGGCACTGGTGGCCATCGACATCTCAGCACGGTTCTTTGCCTCACCACTGGACATCGTTCCGGTGACCGACATGATCTCGACGTCACTGAGCCTGCTGACCGACCCGGACTTCCTGATCGACGAGTTGGGCCGGACGCTGGGGATCATCGTCCTTGCCTTCGTGCTGAGCTCCGTACTCGGTGTCGCCGCAGCCTACGTCCTGTGGCGGTACGAGCTGTGGGACAGAGCGTTTCAACCGTACCTCAACGTCTACTACGCCGTCCCGACGTTCGCGCTGTACCCGATCATGGTGGTGTTGTTCGGTGCGGGTGTGGCTCCGATCGCCATTCTGTCCACCATCTTCGCGTTCGGTGTGGTGGCGTTGAATGCAAGAACCGGCTTCAATGCGGTCTCTCCGATCGTCACCAAGCTCGGAACCACACTGATGCTCACGCGGTGGCAGTACTTCCGATCGGTGCTGCTTCCGAATGCGTTGCCGAGCATCGTGACCGGACTCAAGCTGGGACTCTCGTACGCCGTCATCTCGGTGTTGGCCAGTGAGTTCATCCTGTCGACTCAAGGCCTGGGCCACTTCATCTCCATTGCCTACGACGGGTTCGACATCGCCGACATGTACGCCGGGATCCTCATCGTGGCGCTGATCGCTCTGCTCTCGACCTCGCTGATCTCGCTCGCGCTCAACCGATTCGATTGGAGGCGCCGCTGATGAGCAGCACCTTGGACAGAGTAGCCACCGCCCCGACTACTCACCCGAAAGCCGTCTCGTCCGCAGGCCGCACCAACGCCCGACGGTTCCTCCCTCCTCTGGTCGTGGCCGTCGTCGCGGTACTGATCTGGTGGGTCTCGGCGGTTCTCGTCGACAGTCTCATCTTCCCGACGCCCGCCGAGGCCATGGCCTCACTCGTCGAAGACCTGGGCAAGGCAGACTTCCGCGCCAATGTCGGCGACTCGCTACGTATTCTTGTGCTCGCGTTTCTGGCCAGTACGGTCGTGGGTTCCCTGCTGGGTCTGACGCTGGGCCTGAGCCCGTTCTGGACCCGAACCATCGCCCCGATCGTCTACTCGATCAACAGCATTCCGAAGATCGTGCTGTACCCGATCTTCCTGTCGTTCCTCGGTATCGGCGCACTGAGCCGATTCGGATTCTCCTTCTACGCCGCCTTCATCCCGATGTTCCTCGTCGCCGTCGAGGCCACGGCGTCGGTCCAGAGAATCCATCTCAAGATGGCGGCGTCATTGCAGGTGAGCTGGCCCAGATTGATCCGTCAGATCGTCATTCCCGCAGTGCTTCCGGCATTGGCGACGGGTATGCGCATGACCTTCGGCCTGGCGTTCCTGGGACTGCTTCTCGCCGAGATGTTCTCGTCATCCAGTGGCATCGGCTACGAACTCCTGCGCAACGTCAGCCTGGTGCGGATGGAAAACATCATGGGCACGGTTGTGCTGATCCTCGTGATGGCACTGCCACCCACGATTGCGCTGCAGCGGTTGGAGAGTCGCATCACCTCGAAATACGGCGGCCGGTGAGCAGAACACTCCCCGGCGAGCCGACCTACTGACTCGCCAACGAGTTTCCACCGCACCCGGAAATAGAACACGGCCAAAGCAGGATGGCGGTCTAGCGGCACCCAATCTTAGACGGTTACTGGGGTTTAGTGGCTCGAACCGCGAGTGCAGTCTGGCCAATTGCGGGTCCGTCTCGCCAAGCAACTCTGTCGCCTAACATAATCGAGCTCCCAGCCGGGGGGTACTGCGGGTGCAAAATATGATTGCCTTGGTGACCGTTGGGCGTAGGAGCGCGGAACCCAAGCGTATGGCCCGGGTACAGCCCTCTGGAGTGGATCGACTTCACCTGAGTATCAACAGCCGGTGATAAGCTCTCTGCAAATGTTCCTTACTCCCAGCCGGAGGGCTCGATGAACGCGCCGAACCGCGGAAAATCTATCCGCATTTTCCTCACAGATGGACACCCGGAAGGAATGCGTGTAGTAACCCGGCCCGGCTGGACGGGCTCACTTGTCGCTTTCTCACGTTCTGAGTATTCAGTAGCGCGCCTTCGCCCAGAAATGAAGATGACTGGCATTTATATCCTCATGGGCCGGCTCCAAGAAGGACAGCGGCATGACGGACTGTACATCGGCGAAGCAGATGTCGTCTCAAGTCGATTAGACAAACATCACAAGAATAAGGACTTCTGGACAAAAGGTTTTGTGCTTACAACTCAAAACAACCACCTGAACAAGGCACACGTTAGGTATTTAGAGTCCAGACTGATCGCGATTGCAAATGAAGCGGGTTTAGTACAGCTCGAAAACGGTACATCGCCCGATCCCATACATCTCGGCGAGGAAGACGAATCCGACCTTGAGCTCTTTCTCAGCGAGGCACTGGACCTGTTCCCACTAGTAGGCGTCTCCGCATTTGATACAGTTCGCGCAACCGCGCCGATTGTCCAGCCTGATCAGCACACGGGCACGGCCGCATTTAAAGCAAAACCTCCCATTACCCCCTCCGGGCAGCTTCACGTGCGAGAAACGACCCCGTCCGAAACCCGGCAAACCTTATACATACACGGAAACGGTGTTCATGCGGAAGGGCGAGACGACGCCAGGGGCTTTATTGTGTTCGCAGGCTCAATTTGCCGGAGCAGCAAAGGCCAAATGGGCACCTATGAAAAAACTCGCCTGCAGCTAGAACAAGACGGCATTCTTCGTAAAGATTCCACTGGCCAGGTGGTACTGAAGTCGACTTACATATTTGACAGCCCGTCTGCGGCAGCAACCGTAATTTGCGGGAGTAGCCGAAACGGAAGAACCGAATGGAAGACCGCAACCGGTCTGACGCTGAGACAACTCCAAGAGGCCGAAGTGCCGATATCCAACGATAGGGATAAGTACAAGATTTTAGGAGATACACACTCGCCAGTGTCGCGTCCATCTTCCACGAATAGACCGGAAGAACAACGAAAGACTTCCACGGTTGATGCATCTAGCAAATTTCAAGCCGCAATCGACCGAAGCGCCGGGACCTCGAACCAAAATGCAGCTCGAAGTACGCCTGTGGAGAGAACCAGAAAGCACCACGAGGAGGATCTGAAACTGCTAATCGAACTTTCCATCGTTGAGGCTGGCGAAGAAATCGTATATCACGAAAAGCGAAAAGATATTCTCCATAGAGCAACGATAGAATCGGACGGTGCGATATTAATTGGACACAAACGGTACGGAGCACTATCGACAGCCCTCGGCGAATGCGTACAGTACTCAATTAATGGCTGGAAGAATTGGCGATTGGCCCGCAACGGGGCGCTGCTCAGCGACCTGAGAGATGAAGCCAAAGGAATGCAGTTCGATTTCAGCGAGTTCGCTAGAGACAAAACTAAGACTCGTCCAGATTCCGAATGAAGTTATTCTCTAGCGGCAGCAGCAAAACCGGTCCCGCCAATGCCCGGTCCGTCGAACCGCGATGAATGACCTCAGCGAAACAACGCTTGCCAGGTCGCCGCTCCAGCTCGATACCCCGCCCCGAACAGCCATGGCCACCTGGAGAAACTACGGGGTCGACCACCACCGTCTCCCCGCCGCCTGGGCATGCTCTCAGGATGCAACAACACCGATCCTCCACATAGGCCGTCTCAAGACTCTGCCGAATGATCAGCCACGTTCGTGGTGTGAAGCCCACTGCCTCAGCGCGTTTCGCGAGAACGATCCACACTTCACTGCTCGCGTATCCACTCCCGAGTACCAGCCTTCGGGCCTCAAGCATGGAAATATCCCGAACCAAATCGGCGGATAGCTCGGCAGAGTTTGGCACCAGGCACTTAGACGCTCCGTCGGAAGGGGTTCCCACTTGGCAAAGCGGGCGGTGATCTCCGTGGATTGGGGCGGGCCTATCCCTAGTTAATCAGTGGAGGTGAGCCGATGGACACATCGAGACCACGAGGATTCACTTGTCATCGCCCAAGTTTGCGGTCCGTCACTCGAACGCAGCGCCGACGGCCGACCGGACCAATGCCGATACCGCTGGCGATCGGACTCCGGACGGCCACGCGATGACCGTCGTGATCATCGGCGCATCGGACACAGGGACGGCCACGTGCTCGGGCCACTGCCACGCCCGACTCGATGATGGAATGACCAGCAGCGCCTGGCCCAGCGCGACCAGTTGAGCGATCTGCGATTGAGCGCGCACCTCAGGCCCGGGCCCCTTCGGATAGGTCCCGTCAAGCTGCGGCCATCGGGCCATCGGCAGATCCGGAACGTCACGGATATCGTCCATGCTCAGTTCGTCTTTCGAGGCCAAGGGGTGATCACGCGGAACGATCGCGACCTGTCCCTCGGTGAGGAGGTCCTCGGAGTCGAACCCGACGAGGTCATCGACGGGACGATGCATCAACGCCACTTCGGCATCACCGCGGCGAAGATATCCGGCCTGCTCACCGACTTCACACAACATGACATCCACGTCAGCGGGGTGCGCTTCGAGAACGCGGCGTAGGAGCTCGTGCGACGCACCGGCTTTGGTCACCAGTTTGACCCTGGCACCGGCGGCTCGTGCTCGCTGCGCTGCCGCAGCGACAGCGTCGAGCGCTACCGCAGCGTCCCGCAGGAGCACGGCACCGGCAGCAGTGAGTGCGACTCCACGACGATTCCGATCCAGGAGGGCGACGCCGAGTCGGCGCTCCATCCTGCTGATCGCTCGCGAGAGCGGTGGCTGGGCGATCCCTAGGCGTTGCGCTGCGCGCCCGAAGTGCAGCTCCTCGGCAACGGCGATGAAGTACCGGAGTTCGCGTGTTTCGAGATCGTCCACTCCGTCAGCGTAGCTGTGATACCCGTCGAGTATCACTGGTTGGTCGATCGGTATTGGACGCACCTGCGCTCGACGCCGACCATGGACCGCATGACGACACAGACCGCGCTGATCACCGGTGCCAACAATGGGATCGGCTTTGCTATCGCACACGGACTCGGAATGCAGGGAATCAGAGTAGGAGTCGGGGCGCGCAACGATGCACGACGACAGGACGCGGTCGACAAGCTTCGTGCTGCGGGCATCGACGCCTTCGGAGTCCCCCTCGATGTCACCTCCGACCACAGCGTTGCTGCCGCCGCCGCCTCGATCGACGACCTGGACATACTGGTGAACAACGCCGGCATTTCCGGCGGCGACCAACAAAATCCGACGACGCTGGAAATCGACGTATTGCGGACTACATTAGATACCAACGTATTCGGGGTCATCAGAGTGACGAACGCACTACTTCCGGCACTTCTTCGATCTGCCTCACCACGCATTGTCAATGTCTCGAGCAACATGGGCTCGCTCGCGTTACAGACCGGCCCGATCATGGCGGCATACGCTCCATCCAAGACCATGGTGAACGCGATGACCGTGCAGTACGCACGGCAGCTCGTGGACACTGCGGTGATCGTGAATGCATGCTGCCCAGGTTACGTGGCAACGATTTCACCGGATTCGCATCCACACGCACGCCGGAGGAGGGTGCCCGTATCGCGCTGAAGCTCGCCACCCTGCCCGACGACGGCCCGCGGGGCGGGTTCTTCGACGACGCCGGCTCGGTGGCCTGGTGAGACCCCCAGGGCCGAGCTGACCACCGCCGAGGGGGACGTAGGAGACTGCCCCTACTCCCCTCGCGCCCGTCTGCGATCTTCCGAAGTGAAGGCTGAATCCGAACTCGCATCGACACCGGCCGAGCGCTTCCGATGCTGGTAGTCCGCCACCGAATCGAAGGCAGCCGTCACACCCACCGACGTCGAGACGTACGTCATTGACTTGCCACGCTGAAAGCCCAGATCGGCACCCACCTCGACGGCATCGATGTTCGATCCCAAGAACACGAAGTCCCAGCTGTACTCAACCTCCTGCCGTTGAATCAGCTCCCGCACAGCAAAATTCGTCCACTCCCCGCTCGCGTTCTCATGACCGTCGGTCATCACGAGCACCGTCACCGAGCCCGGGCGCTCGTCCTCCGGTGTCGCGGCCAGCCCTGCACCGACCTCGCTGACGAGCCGGCCGATCGCGTCGTACAACGCAGTACCGCCCCGTGGCTCGAGCGCCAGTGGGTCGACGTCCTCGATGGGCACATTGTTGTAGACAAGCTCGTACCGGTTGTCGAACTGCGCGAGCGTGACCACGGTACGACCGTCGGCCTCACGCTCCTTTGCGATGAACGAGTCGAATCCGCCCCGGGTGTCGTCGGCGATGGAATGCATCGAGCCTGACCGGTCGAGCAGTGCGGCGACGAGGGACAGCTGAGCGTTGGTCATAGTTTCCTCCTTCGGGTCGCAGCCGACACTGCAACTAGTGAGTTGGATTGGGAGAGATTAGAAGGGCTGTTCGCGTCGATCACCGGAGGGCGACCGTCGTTCCGCCCGAGAAGGCCGAATCGTGCAGCTCGATCTCAGCAGGCACGGTCCCGACGGGGACGTCGAACACCACAGTTGTATCCAACGCGTTGCCTGGGTTGATTTGCTCGTAGCCGATGCCCTCGTCGAGGTAAGCAGTCGCGAGGCTGTCGACCGAGTACTGCTTGCCGTCGGCGTCGAGCAATCTCTGCGAGGACGCGTCCAAGCTCTGCGCACGATCGCCGATGTTGCGCACGGTCATCATCACCTGGACATACTCGCCCTGCGCGGTCTGCGTCAGGTACTCCGAGCCGACCGTCGCGACGGGTGGTGCGACCGTGGTGACGACGAACTCGAACTTGCCGTCCCTCACGGGGACTCCGATACCCGGCTGGGTCTGCTCGGCCGAGGGCGCAGGAGCCGCTTCTTCCGACGCCGAAGATCCGGCCGGCGCGGGAGCTGTCGGGCTCTCCGACGAACCACCACCGATGAGCCGAATGACGACACCCAGCACGACGATCGCCAGGATGACGGTCAGGATCTTGTGTCGGGCAAACCAACTCTTCTTCTGCTCGGGAGCGGGCGGGGCGTACGGCTGCTGCTGGGGGTTCGGATTGTGGTTGGTCATGTCGAAATTCCTCTCGTTCGGCGATGCATCAACCACACCGCAGTCGACCCTGTCCGCGCCTCGGCTGACCGGTCGGTGTGCCTCGTCCTTTCGGTCGCATCCGATCGGCCATGCGAGCCATTCGGACGATTCGCAGTGTCGGTGCTCGGCCGTACGCTTCTCCTCGTGAGCACCCATCGGACAGGCACCCTGCGCCGCAAAGCCTGGACGACGGCCGCGGTGGCCTACAGCCTGTTCTGCTCGTTGATGACCGCCGGGTTGGCGGGTGCGTCCGGCACACCCGGCTGGAACCTCGGCATCGGCATCACGCTCAACCTGATCGCCGGTGTCGCCTTGATCTGGCGACACGAACGGCCATGGGTCGTGCTGGGACTGGCGTTGGCCGGGCCGCTGTTCTTCGCCACCGATGCGACCGCGGCGTTGATTGCCCTGTTCGCTGTCGGTGCGTTCGCACGAACCAAGCCGCTCGTGATTGCTGCCGCCGCGGCGTACGTCGCGTGCGGGGTGTCGTTGACGTACGACGCGCATCGCAGTCGGTACTACTCCGTCCTGACCATCGGTTCGACGAAGGCCGAGGATGGGTCCATGCCGGTGGAATGGGACGTCCCGGCGTGGATTCCGTGGGTCGTCGCGGCAGTGCTCGTCGGGTTGGTCGTGGGTGGAGCAATACTGCGCCGCACAAGGTCCGATCTGACGGAGGCAGTCGTCACGCGAGACAAAGTGACGGTGGAGTCTAACGCACTTCGTGAGGAGATGCTGCTGAATGCGGAACGTGCCCGCATCGCCCGCGACATGCACGACACCCTCGCTGCCAGCCTCAGCCGTATCTCGTTGTTCGCAGGCGGAATGCAAGTCAACAGCGCCGATGGACCCGAGAAGGTCGCCCAAACTGCATCGATGATTCGGCAGACCGCCCACGATGCGCTCGACGAGCTCAAGCGCATCATCGGCGTGCTGCGCGGATCGGCCGATGCCTCGAGCGGTGGTCGGCAAAGCGTCGAGGGCATCTCTGATCTGGTGCACTCGGCGCGGGACGCGGGCTTGCACACGACGATGATGCTCGACGTGACGCCCGGTGAAATCGGGGCTGCGAGCAGTCATGTGGCGTATCGGGTGGTGCAGGAATCGCTCACCAACGCGCAGAAGCACGCTGGCGGTTCCACCATTCGGGTAGCGGTGTACGGGTCCGATCAGGCGGGCGTGAGCGTCGATGTGCGCAATCAGCTGATGGGTCAACCGGCGTTCGAGCACGGGGCGGGTACGGGGTTGGCAGGATTGGCCGAACAGGCCCGCGGGGTGGGCGGCACGTTCAGTGCCGGCGCGCAGCCGGGCGAGTTCGTGGTGTCGTGCTGGCTGCCGTGGTACTCCTGACGGACGGTGTCGGATGCGCGTTCTAAGCTCAGCGCACCATGACAGCACCAGCCGTGATCACCGTTCTGATCGTCGACGACGACCCCTTCGTTCGGCGTGGAGTGACGGACATCTTCGCGAAGACCCCGGACATTTCGGTGGTCGCCGATGTGGAGGACGGCGACCAGGTGCCTGCCGCGGTGGAGGCGTTCCGGCCGCTCGTTGTTCTGATGGATCTTCAGATGCGCCGCGTCGGCGGACTTGACTCCACCCGCGAGTTGATGACGCTGGCCCACCCACCGAAGGTCATTGCGATGACCGCGATGGATGTGGACGATCTGGTGGTACGGGCGATCAAGGCAGGGGCGCACAGCTTCCTGAGTAAGAGCGAGGCACCCGAGACGTTCCATCAGTCGGTTCGAGCGGTGGCATCGGGCAACACGTTGTTCAGTGAGGATTCGCTGCGGAAAATTGTGACAGCGTCGATGTTGCCGGCGCTTCCGGCATCGGTGTCGATGGACGTGCTGAGCCCGCGGGAGCGAGATGTGTTGCGCATCTTGGCTACTGGCTCGACCAATGCGGACATCTCCTCCGAGCTGTACCTCAGCGAGACGACGGTGAAGACCCATATCTCCGGGATCTTCGTGAAACTCGGCGTGCGCAATCGAGTCGAAGCGGCATTGGCTGCCTTCAGGGCAGGCATGGTCACGTGAACGGGCCGGCCAGATGCACTAATCGCCAATCGATTTTAATTCGAGCAGACCCCAAGCCCTCGGAACGGTCATCACCTTGCGGTCCGATGCAATCCCAAGCGCTTAACGGAAGGGCGACTTCGACTTAATCCCTACGTCGACGACTCCAACCGGCAGAATCGCCACTCGCGATCTCGAATGCTTCTCGACAGCGTCGCCATGGACGCGAGAGAACGATCTTGTTAGCTCTTGGACCCCCGATACACCGAGCCCCTCGCCGAGGACGACCCGGTCTCATGACCGCCACGCCCGGGAATAAGGCCTAGACGTCGACATTCGTACCGTCCGGCATACCGCAGCGAAAGCGCTCCACGCACTTTTATGGGAAGCAGGTGGACACTGGGCGCGCAGTCTTCAGCGTTTAAGGTGCGCAGTTTGCCGCACGGCACTGACACGAAAGCCGCGATTAGATGCAAGAACATGGACGCAACCTTGCCGTACAGACTCAGTGTCACAGCAAGCAGCTGGGGCGCGACGGGTTCCGGACGCAGATCTCTCACAGCACCAGCAGCAACCGGCCGCGCGAACACAACACCACCCAACTAATCATCTCCCCCGCCGACCGAGTGAGACCGTGCCAGACAATCAGCGTACTGCAAGGGCGGCTGACGGTCGGAGCGTCACGCAAATCACGTCCGACACGTGCGGGCGCCCGCATGCGCCATTCCTTTTCGGGTTCAGATGCGGTGCCGACTCCGGTGGATACCGGGAGTGGACATGAACCAGCGTCATGATTCTTCCGCCGCTGCCGTTTGCTACGTTCTGCGTGGGAATGATGCGGATGGAGTGATCTGAGCCCGGAAACTGTGCCCTCTGGTGCCTGAGCTCGTCGGCGACGGTGCAGCCTACGGTATCGCTGCGTGACAACAAATACTCCAACTATTAACCCAACGAAGGCAACAAGGTTTCAATATCGTACTCTGCTAGCTCATTCTTCAGGTGCCCCCGCAGATGCTCAGTAAAGGAGGACGGACGCTGGAGTGCTGAACGGATTTCTGTCGGACTCCCGAGCGACATCGACCACACCCAAAGTACCTTGTAGCACTTTCGCAGAACGGCTTCCAGCTTTTCGGGCTGATCGCTAAACAGAGCCCGAAGTTTTTTTGCCCGTGCATCCCCAATTCCGCTGTACCGGGATATCAGTATCTCAGCAGCAAGGGCGGTCACCGTGGCCGCCACGAGCTTACGAGACCTCGTAAAACCCTTCAGTTGTTCGGACGGTTCATCCCCAGAAAACAGCGAAGGGACCAGCCGATTCAAGCTACTTCCCTTTGAAAGAAGTTCATCTGCTGCTATAAATATTTCATATGCTAACAGAAAGACACTTGCCGGAGTCTGCGAATCGAAAGCAAGATTCTCATTCTCGCCGTAAATTGATTCTTTCTTTCCTATCGCGTCGGCCGGCTTTCCGCGATACGCCAAGTAGGACTGGCCTATGGCATCCTTCGGGACGCGTCGTGTTCCGAATGTGGCCCTTTGAGCCGGAGTCAGCGCATTCCACTCACCCATTCTGCGCACATAAAAATACGGCACTTCCAATGATTCAAAATTCTTTTGAATTTTTCGATGCCTCTCGTCGTTAGACCTGAGGTCACTGAGCTTCACCTGCGTCTGACTGTTGGTGAATTCTGAAATTTTCAGCAAGGCGTTTTTCCCAGCCCCAGAATTGTCAATCGCGATAATCCGAGCTTGCACAGACACAACCCCGGCGGTCAACGAATGCCTTCTTTCTTTGAGGACGGAAGATGTTTGCGCGCCGTTTACTATTTGCGGATTCAAAGCTCGGAGAACCATATTCTGTTGATCGTTCAATACAAATTCATAGTTGTCCACTACAATCGTCAAACCATTATTGTAGAGCCAGAATGCCGAACGGCCCACCTCATCTTCCAAGGTTCTTATCATACTCTTATTCACGCGATTACTCTTCGCAAGATAGTATCGGACGTTAGCATGGAAAAGCTGGGGACCATTTTCGGCTACAACATCACCCAACGACTTGCCGTCTAAAGCAGCGATGGCCGAGTTACTAACTCCAGAGACGGGTGCACCTGAACGATCGTAAAACTCATCCTTCCCAGATAGAATGAAGTCGACATACTTACCGGACAAATCTCCAATGGGTTCATTAGCGATCCATATTTCCTCCAGTTTATCTATGTCATAGAAGGACACTGAAAATCTTGGATTGGCCGCCATTGCCGCGATTTCAAGTTCCCTCTTTGCTTGATCGGACACTTTGCCCGCGATCAAGAAATCTAAAGATATTGCGAAATCATCGTCAATTGCTCTCTTCAAGGCATCAGCGATAACATTAAGCTTTTGCGCGTGAACACTGTCTGCGACGGCCTTAGCGTCACTTAGGAAAAGTGCGCCATTCAATAAACTACGGAGAGATCCAGGAGGTGTCGATGCCAATTCGTTTTCTGGATATTTGGCTTGCATAAGATGCAGGACCAAGTTGTCCTCATCCATGAACCAACCATCGATCCCGCCGTCGCCTATGCTCAGCGTGTCCGTTTCATTAAATGCAGTGTCTTCCTCGACATCAAAAATGTGAGTCATTCCCCAAACCGGAAAAGCACGATGATCGGGAACGCCGTATCGTTCGGCCAGGCGTCCAACCGCGCGACGCATCCACTGCATGAAGTCAAGAGATGCACTATCTGACAACAAGTAGTACCTCACCAAGTCGTGACCAGCAGGCTTAGGCACGGGATGCACCGGACCCACACTGATCGTAGTATCAACGACTTGACCTTACGGCAATCCAGCCGTGGGCAGACACAAACGACAGCCACCTACCTGTTTGCGGCTTCTCCCGGCTTACAGTGAAGGGAGGCGAGTACGCATCAGGCGTTCCGCAACCATCTGCCAGTCTGGCTCCGGCGTCAAGTGGCTCCATGAGAACCTCATCGACCCGTCGATCCGCTCTCTGTCTAAATTCATTGCGACCAACACATGGCTCGGTTCGTAGCTCGCTGATGTGCAAGCCGACCCGTTGGAGATCGCTACCAGTTCTTTCAAAGCGACAATTCCAGCTTCGGAATCTAAGCCAGGCAAGGAAAAGCTCAGAATGTTAGGGACTATACGATCGAGATCGCCATTTACTTGAAAATTCAGGTTTTCGATCGCTTCGATTAGACCTTTACGAAGGCGCAGACAGTGCATATTCCACGAAGAATTTTGTCTCACAGCGAGCGAAACGGCCGTACCCAGACCTGCCACCATTGCTACGGGCAGGGTGCCGGATCGAAGCCCCCGCTCTTGACCACCACCGATCAGCAGTGGCTTCAAAGGGATCCTACTGTATCCCCGTCTCCGAGCAATCAAGGCTCCGATGCCTTTCGGAGCAAATAGCTTGTGCCCCGACACGCTAATTAGATCAATTCTCTTGTTGTCGAACATCGACAACAACTTTCCGTATGCTTGCGCCCCGTCGACGTGCAAATATGCCTGGTGATCAGCGAGATATTTGGCAATTTCTGCAATTGGCTGTATAACTCCAGTTTCGTTGTTTACAGCCATTACCGAGACCAGCAATGTATCCTCACGTACGGCCGCTAAGATGTCTACGGCTGACACCCAACCGCCTGACGTTGGAGCAACCTCCGTCACCTCGAAACCTCGTTTCGAGAGTTCGCGGATCGGCTCCAGTACTGCTTTGTGCTCGATCTGCGTTGTGACAATGTGCATCCGGCCTGAAGCGCGTCCTGCTTGCTCCAGTCCCAGGAGTGCGAGATTATTGCTCTCAGTCGCACCGCTGGTGAAGATTACCTCATCGGGTTTTGCAGCTGCCGGTGCCGCCACCTGCTCCCGTGCGCGATTCACTCGCTCTTTGGCGCGCTGCCCGTAAGTGTGAGTACGACTACCTGCGTTGCCGAAATCCTCCTGCAAATAGTGGACCACCTCGGCTAGTACAACAGGGTCGATTGGTGTGGTCGCGGCGCAATCCAGGTACACCGGAGCCGCAGCGGCGTCGCTCGACGAAGAGTTGTCGGTACCTGGAGCTATCGTCATGCCCGAGACTGTACGCGAAAATTGACGTACGTGTTCGTTAAATATGGCGTGTTGTTCGGATGTATAGTTCCGTACATCCCCGACCAACCTTTGGAGAGACATGGTCAAGCAGTCAAGCTCGGTAGCTCGAAGCCCGGGCTTCGAGTACGTCTTCCCCGCCATCCGAGGGGTTCAAGCCGGGCGGGGTTACTTCGTGACGATGTGCCCCTTGAGACTAATACCTCGCCTGTTCCTGTTCGACGACGAGGAGCTTGTCCCGGAGATGCGTGCGCAGAGGACGCTGAACAAGGCACGGGTACCGGAGATCGCTCGGTACGTGGTCGAAAATCCGGACAGCTACGTTTTCTCTGCGCTCACGGCCTCCGTCGACGCGGACGTCACGTTCGAGCCCTTCGGCGGCGGTGGACCGAACGACCGCATCGGCACCCTCACTATCCCTATGGCAGCCAAATTCGTTATCAACGACGGACAGCATCGCCGGGCGGCTATACAGGAAGCTCTGAGCCAAAACCCAGATCTCGGTGACGAGACCATCGCCATCGTCATGTTTCTGGACCTCGGGCTCAAGCGCTGTCAGCAGATGTTTGCAGACCTGAACAGGTACGCCATCCGGCCCGCGAAATCGATCAGTGTGTTGTACGACCACCGAGATGACCTGTCCGCCATCACGCGCGTCGTTGTCTTCCAGTCCGACTTTTACAACGATCTGACAGAGACCGAGTCGAGCAACTTGGCAACCCGTTCGCGGAAGCTGTTCACATTGTCGGCAATGTACAGCGCAAACCGCGCACTTCTAGACGGGCTCGATGACAGCAGTTTCGATCAAAAAGTCGAGATGGCTCAGGTCTTTTGGGACACCGTCTCGAAGTACATCCCCGAGTGGACTCAAGTTCGCCAACGCGAAGTCAGCGCCGGCGAAATCCGCAGGGACTTCATACACAGCCACGGCATCGTGTTGCACTCACTCGGCAAGGTCGGCAACACCATCCTGCGGGACACACCTGACAAGAAGAAGTGGCCAAAGATCCTGAAGCAACTCGGAGACATCGATTGGCATAGATCGAACTCGTCCGTATGGGAGGGTCGGGCGATGTCCGGTGGTCGCGTCTCGAAGAGCGCCGGCAACGTCTTGCTGACAACAGCGCTCATCAGAAGAACCTTAGGAATTCCGTTGCCAGCCGACGAGCAGCGCGCCGAAACCGCATTTAGTGGAGGAGACAAGTGACCATCAACCTACCGATCCGACCGCGATCTGCGTTCGACGACCTAGGGCTGTCGGGCACGATCGACGAGCTGGTTGAGCAAACTCAAACTCTCTACCTCGAAGACGGTATCCCGTGGGTCATCGGTTATTCAGGTGGTAAAGACTCAACCGCTGTACTGCAGCTGGTTTGGATGGCCATCGCTGGCTTAGAGCCTGAGAAGCGGACCAAGCAAATTCATGTCATCAGCACCGATACATTGGTGGAGAACCCCATCGTTGCGGCGTGGGTCACGCACTCGCTGGAGACGATCAGAGCCGCTGCCACTCAACAGGGTCTGCCGATCGAACCTCACCGTTTGACGCCTGCTGTCGCGGACACATTCTGGGTCAACTTGGCGGGTCGCGGATACCCCGCCCCACGTCCGAAGTTCCGTTGGTGCACAGAGCGACTGAAAATCAAGCCCTCCAACAGTTTTATCATCAACATGGTGAAATCTCACGGTGAGGCGATACTGGTCCTGGGCACCCGTAAAGCTGAAAGCTCCGGTCGGTCACATCGAATGGCCGAGCTAGAATCCCGTCGGGTGCGAGATCTGCTAAGTCCCAACGACTCTCTTCCCAACTGCCTGGTCTATTCACCTGTTGAGAATTGGTCAAACGACGATGTATGGACCTTCCTCATGCAAACCAAGAACCCATGGGGATACTCGAACAAAGAGCTTCTCACCATGTATCAAGGTGCCTCGTCCGATGGCGAGTGCCCGTTGGTTGTTGACTCCTCGACCCCCAGCTGCGGTGATAGCCGGTTCGGTTGCTGGACATGCACACTGGTCGACAAAGACAAGTCGATGTCAGCGATGATTCAAAATGACGAAGAAAAGGAGTGGATGCTGCCACTCCTTGAGCTACGTAACGAACTCGACGTAGCCGATGACAGACATCTTCGCGACTTTCGTCGTATGAACGGGAGCGTCCAGCTCTTTCACGACCGAACCATCCCGGGGCCATACACGCAGGAGTCACGCGAACGATGGGTTCGCAAGCTACTCGAAGCTCAGACTTGGATTCGCGCAAACGGGCCGAAGATAGTCGAAAACCTTGAGTTGGTGACACTTCCCGAGCTCGAGGAAATCCGTCGGCTGTGGGTAGTCGAGAAGCACGAGTTCGAAGACAACCTACCCGGCATCTATCGCGAAGTGACTGGCGAGGATTTCCCTGGACGCACACTCGACGAGCATCTCCCCCTCGGTCCAGAGACAGTAGCCATCCTCCAGGAAGTCGTGGGCGACGACAGACTCCATTTTGAGCTCGTACGCGAGCTGCTCGACATCGAGCAGCGACACCGTTCGCAAGCCCGCCGTGCCGGTCTTTTCGACTCTCTGACGAAGGCAATGCGCAGAGGTTTCTACGATGACGAGGACGACGCCCTGAACCGGGCCAACAAGCGGCGAGACGCAATCGAACGTGAAAGCGACTCTGAAACACCCAGCGATCTCGACATTGCAGCGGGGTACGTTCGCGCGGTTCCGACAGGGGCAACAGAGTGATACTCGATCAGCTGGTCTTGCAAAACGTCGGCACCTTCGCGGCGAGACACAAGATCGAACTCACGCCCAAGTCGTCGACCAAGCCAATAATTTTGGTCGGCGGATTGAACGGCGCTGGCAAGACGACCATTTTGGAGGCAATTCACCTTGCGTTCTACGGGACGCTGGCTCAATCGACAGGGCGTCGATCGGGAAGCTACGAGAACTACCTCCGTAGCCTGGTGCACCGTGGTGCCGCTCCCGGCTCGACTTCAGCGGTCGAGCTCGAATTTCGCGCCAACCAACAGGGTCTCGAGCACCGGTATCGTGTGATTCGCTCGTGGGAGGGATCTAAAGACCCGGTTCGCGAACGCCTCGAGGTGGAAGTGGACGGGGTTGTCGACAAGGCCCTGACGTCGACGTGGGGCGAACACGTCGAAACCTTCCTGCCACGCGGTATTGCAGGTCTGTTCTTTTTCGACGGTGAGCAGATCGAGGCCCTGGCCGACATGCAAAAGTCGCGCGAAGTGCTCGGGTCGGCGTTGTCTACTTTGTTGGGACTCGATCTGGTCGAGCGACTCGCTACCGATCTGGCAGTTTTGAGACGCCGGCACCGCATGAACCAGATACCCGAAGCCCTCAAGGCCAAAGTGGCAGAGAAAAAGGATGCGGCATCGAACTCTCGACAGGTAGAAGAGACCACTGTCGAGTCGCTTGCATCCGCCAGGGTCGAGTTAGAGCGCGCGGAGAAGCGTCACTTCGAGCTAACCGAGCGATATCGGTCGACCGGAGGTGAACTGCTCGACAAACGTGTGGCCACCGAAAGTTCCGCGGAGCTGCACCGAGAATCTCTCGACCAGATCGAGGCTGAACTGCGAGAGGAAGCCGCCGACGTTGCTCCTTTACTTCAGATCGGCGACCTTCTTGAGGGACTGGAACGGCAAAGCCTGGCGGAAGTCAATGCTTCAAATCAGCGAATAGTCGCAGACGCTCTCGTTCTGCGCGATCAGGCGATCGTCGACATGCTCTCGACTGCCAGCGTCGACACCTCTGCCTTGGACACCATCGCCCTGTACATGTCGGAAGATCGCACACGTCGTGAAGCCGAAGGAACGGTCCCTCACGTGACCGGCCTTCAGAGCCCATCGGGTATCACGTTCTTGAGAGAATCAGCGCTGCCGGCTGCCCGCAGAAGGCTGGCATCGCTTCTTGAGCGTCGACACGCAACACGTGCCGAGCTGGATCAGCTCGAGCGCGTTCTGGTCGCCATGCCTGATCCCGAGTCCCTTCAGGAACTGAAGGGTGACTTGAACGACGCTTCTTCTGATCTCGTGCGTAAGCAAGCGACGCTTCAGATGGTCCAAGAAGCTCTAACCTCAACCCGGGCAGACAGGATCAAAGCCGAAGCGGCTTACGAGAGTGAACTAGATCGTCTCGCGCACGCGGAGCTATCGACGGATGACGACACACGGATCGTCACTCACGTAGACAAGGTCAAGGAAACTCTCGAATCTCTTCGTGGGGCGGCCACACGCCGATACCTGGGAAGGATCGGAGAGCTCGTCCTCGAAGCGCTGCAACGGCTACTTCGCAAAGAGTCCCTCGTGGCTTCGGTAAATATCGACCCCGATACCTACACAGTCGAACTTGTAGGGAGAGACGGAAACGTACTTCCAGCCAACCAGATGTCTGCTGGTGAACGTCAACTACTCGCAGTCTCGCTGCTCTGGGGCTTGGCTCGGGCGTCCGGACAACCGCTACCAGTTGTCGTCGACACGCCGCTGGGCAGGCTGGACGGATCTCATCGAGGCCACTTGGTCGACCGATACTTTCCGTATGCAAGCCATCAAGTGATCCTCTTGTCCACGGACACCGAGATCGACGAAATTACCTATGCGCGAATCAAGAAATTCGTGGGCCGCGCGTACAGACTCGATTTTGACCAGGCAACGAACTCCACGTCCGTGCTGCCCGGCTACTTCTGGGAGTAACTAAAGTGCCACTCGAACATGTTCGCTTGTCCCAAACCGCCCGCGACCAACTAGTAACACTCAAACGGCGTACCAAGATCGAGCATTGGAACGTTCTGTGCAGGTGGGCTCTGTGCCGATCGCTCGCCGAACCGACGGTCCCCCCCGCCATACGACTCGTTACCGACAGCAGCGTTGAGATGACCTGGAAAGTCTTCGCCGGTTCTCACGGAGAAACACTATGGGCACTAATGAGATACAGATGCCACCGAGATGGACTGCCTTTGGACGAAGACACTGTTGCCAACTATCTCCGATTGCATCTTCACCGAGGAATCGGATACTTGATTGGTGACACCCGTTCTTCGGACATCGGGGGGCTGGTCAAGCTTGCGCTGACAGAGTAGGTCATTGGCATGCATCTGGAGAACATTGCTCGGCACAGGACCGCCATGGCGCGAACAGCCCTGTCCAGGCCCGTAGAAACCGCCCTTGCGGACCAGATCCTCACGACGGGTATGTCGTTTTTCGACTACGGGTGCGGGCGGGGGGACGATCTTCGAGGCGTGTCTGCCTTGGGTTACCGCGCATCCGGCTGGGACCCTGGCCATCGTCCTGAGGCAGTCAGATCTTCTGCAGACGTGGTCAACTTAGGGTTCGTAATCAACGTGATCGAAAACCCTGCTGAGCGGCTAGAGACAGTCAGGTCCGCCTGGGGGCTTGCGCGGCGAGTTCTGATCGTATCCGGGCGACTCGTTTGGGAAGCAAGACATCTAGTTGGCCGTCGCTTTGCCGACGGAATAATTACACAGTCCGGTACCTTTCAAAAATTCTACGAACAAACCGAATTATCGAATTGGCTTGAACAGGCACTCGGCAAGAAGCCCGTCGCCGCTGCTCCCGGTATCTTCTACGTTTTCAGGGACGAAGTAGATGAACAACAATTCCTAGCCAACCGAGTGCACACGTACCGCCCACGCGTACAGATAGACCCTCACGTCACATACGAGCAGAACAGCGAGCTGCTTGAACCCTTGCTCAAATTCATGTCTCGACATGGACGCTACCCGAAGACTGGTGAACTTGAAGTTGATCATGAACGGAGTATAAAAGAGCAATTTCAGACGCTTGGCCGCGCAATGAATTTGATATACAAGGTCACGGAAGATACATACTGGGATCGCGTTCGAACGCAGTGCAAGAGCGAGCTCGTTGTCTATGCCGCCCTCTCGCGATTCGGCCGTAGACCGAAATTCGGCAGCCTGGGAAAAACACTGCAACGCGACATAAAAACTCATTTCAACACATATCGAGAAGCCACCACCCTCGGCGATCGCCTCCTCGCCTCATCGGGCAACCCAACGCTAATACTGATGTCAGCTCGCAGCTCAAAAGTTGGGAAACAAACACCCTCAGCACTTTATGTCCATCGCAACGCTCTTGCGGAGCTGCCTCCACTCCTTCAGGTCTACGAGGGGTGCGCGCGGGTCCTGTCAGGGAATATTCCGCGCGCCAATATGATCAAGCTTTCGGTCCTCAAACCACAGGTATCTTTCCTGACCTATCCCGATTTTGAAGCCAACGCACATCCGACACTCGCGAGTGCAGTGACTGTCAACTTGCGGGATCTCTCTGTGGATTGGAGGGACTACACCCGATCAACCAATCCGCCCCTCCTTCATCGAAAGGAAGAATTCGTGGGTGCCGACGACCCGAGACGCGCGCTCTACCAAAAATTGACCGCCTCCGAGGTGCGGGCTGGACTATACGAGCGCCCCGAGCAGATTGGCACGCTGGATGGATGGCGACGAACATTAGAACTGAAGTCGAAGATTGTGCGGGGACACCGCTTGTTCAAGCTGTAGATTATGAGGCGAGGACCAACAAATTCTTGGTAGTCGAGTTTGAAATATTTCCACGATTTGCTTACCTGAAAATATTGTCTGCAGACTTCGATACTAACGAACGATTGACGCAGGTGTTATCTCCCTTACGCAAGCCCCATTATCTTGAGTACAGTACGGTGACGGAGGTGAAAACACAACTGCTGAATTTTGCCGTTTTCTGGATTCCGAACCACTCGACGACGATACTGAGATACTTCGAATTCCCGCGAATGAGAGGACGCAACCACGCTTTCGCTTGGCCGATGACGATTGAATTTCGCAACATGCGGCAGCGAAATATGTCCGCGATTCGCCATACTCAGCTTCCTTTGTAAGACCACTCACGGCAACCCTTAGTACCCGTCGAGCAGGTCTTCGATCGACGCAGGATCGGAGTTTCCCAATTCAGATAATGCTTCGGTCACTAAACTAGAGACCACTAGCTCCACCGGTTGTGATCTAGTATTTACGAGCTCCTGGATGTACTCGAAACCGCCAACCATATATTGCTCGAACGTTTTGAGCCTGTCATCGATTCGATCGTTGCCTAATATCTCTGGATCGTCGGTTTCGTTCGCGGCCATCATCGAAATGAAAGCATCCGAAAAACTTTCCTTAGTGAGAATCTCGTAACGGATCGAATCGCCATATGCCTTCCCAAATGGAGCCTTTCGTCCAATATGAATTCCGACCGCTGCCGCGAAAAGAAGCGCATCACGCATGGTCAAGAACCCCGCGTCGTCCATCATCGACTTGAGCAAAGGCTCGTGGGCCTCAGGCCTGCGCACCCTTGCATCGAACGCTGACGTCATCTGCCGATCTCCTTCAGTTCCGAATAGTTCGACTCTGCCCCAGTCTTGATGTAGTCATATGAGCGACCGTCGACCTCAATCTGTTCACCGACATCGCGCGTCGAAGTAGTATTTACCGTAATGACTCCGATATTACTGACGTGTGGGCGCAGCTCTTTGATCACTTCACCCATTCCCTGGCTCTTGCTAACCAAGACCACAAGCTGGGGTGCCAACTTCGCGAGAGCGCTCGAAATATCCTTCTGATAATTCTTGTCGAGCGAACCGAAAGCGGCATCCATCACAATAGGATATGTACCAACATCTCGGTCTTCACCCTCGGCGCGAACTCCCTTTGGGCGCTCTCTGGCGATCTTTGAAACTGCCGCCACGAACGACAGACTCAAGATCTGGTTCTCGCCGGTCGACTTCGGAACTTGCATCTCAACACCGTCAACATCTTGATGCAGTGTAAGTTCCAAATCTTTACTCAGTCGCGGTGTGTAATTCCGAATTACGATTTGCTTAAAGATCTGCTGAACTTCGGACTCAAGACGTTCCCGCATTTCGGACGATCTTATTTCTAGAATCTCGCCCAAAGCCTTTTCGACATTTCGAACCACCGTGGTGCGGTCTCGTGCCTTAGCCGCAGACTTATTGTTCATTTGTGCAGTAGCGAGTTGATTTTTGAGCTGAAGCGCAGTTTTCTCTCGTTCTTCATACTGGTGATGCGCGACACGACTTTCTAACATGCAACGTTGAATCAAATCTTCCAACTCGACACGCTTGTTATCCAGGCGGACAACATCCTCAAGATTGGTCCCAATCAATCTTCCGGTTAGCTCCGACACCTTCGCTTCCAGCACCCCGACCCGGCTTTCCGCATCTGTCCGTCGATCAGCGGCGGACTGCAGCGAAGCTCGAAGGTCATCGCGCGCTGATCTCATCGGAGGAATCTGCCCATTCAATCCTTGCCAGGCCGCCTCCACCGCCTGCAGACCTGCACGCGCTCGCCACACTTGTACGTTGGCGTGCGCGTCACTGCCTTCGGCCAGAGAAGCGCCGCAGATGCACTCTCGTTCGTCGAGCAGGCGGTCGACGAACTCACGTTTCAGGGGCGCAGGCAAGGCACCACGCTCGTGTAAGGACTCTGCGACTTTTTCGGTTTGTTCCAACAAACCTTTAGAAAACGCGAGAAATCCACGTGTCGCAACGATTCGCGATTGTTCCGAACGCGCAGCGACGGCTTCTTCCCGAGCCTGAGCCAGTTGTGCCTGCGCATCCTCACGCGCCTCTTGTAGCGGCGCAACGCTTTGATGCTTTCGGAGGATGTCTGAAACTTCGCGTTCCTCTTCCTTGAAGAGTTTTGCTTTTTGCTCTTCGCTTTTCATCAAAGCAAGCGCTGAATCTCGCTGATCTTCCACAGCTTCAATTTGTTCTTGCAGCTTTCCGGCAACCTCATCGCCGCTGTCTTTGATCGTCGACGACAATTTACGCGCAACCTTTGGAAGATCGACAAGCGCCCGCTCAACGTGCTTGATGTTCAGGAGGGCCTTTATGTCATGCCTAATTTCACTGTAGGCACCTTTCTGAACGAGCTTCTCGATACGCTCACCGTTGAAGAAGAAGAACCTACTGATACCCGCTGGGAGAATGGAAGAGATCATTTCCTGCGGTGCCGCTACATCCTCTGATTGCCCGTCGGGCGTAACGCGCCGAAGTACAACCTCCGGGGCAATTTTCCGCGGTTGATCGTCTGATTCCTTCCGCACATCGGCCCGGCGCTTGAGGCTGTACGTGCTGCCGTCGTGGTCGAACCGAAGCTCGACCGCCAGCAATAACGACGAGCCGGTCGACGCCTGCCTCCATACGATGTCCGTCACCATCCGCTCTTGAACCTCGACGTCGTCAGATACTGTCCCGTACAACGCCCAAGTGAAAGCGTTCAACAGGGTCGTTTTCCCGGATCCGTTCGCCCCGAAGAGGATACTGACCGGATGGTCGTCTGAAGACTGAAGGTTGAATTTCTGCCTTCCTTTGAACTGTCTGAAGTTCTCAAGCTCGATGTGGTGCAACCTCACGGAATAATCTCCTTCACCGCATCTTGAATTCGAACAGTTGGGTCTGCGGCAGACAAATGCAGGACCGACCTTTCGATTTCTAGAACGCGCTTAAGCAACGCCTTTTCTGTATCGGACAGCTCAGCGAGCACGTCTTTCTCTGTTCGTCGAATGCTCATAGTTCACCACTCCTTTCACTCATGCATAGCTACAAGTCCATTAATCCATACTTCATCTTGATTGGACGCATTATTTCGAGCGTTTCGCCGTAGTTCTCAGAAATCTTAGCGAATTCGCTAACTCGAGTGAGCTCGCGCGCAAGCAATTTACGTTCGATAGCCAAGTTGGGCTCCGAACTCGACGGGGGCACAGCAATGAAGTCGACGATCTTTGCCATATCTTTTCCGGGCGCATTTCGAAGCAACCTTCCCCGTCGCTGGATGAATTGTCGTGGGTTGCTGCTACTCGCCAACAGATAGCCAATACGAGCATCCGGTATGTCGACGCCTTCGTCCAAGCACCGCATGGCGACCAGCACCTGCAAGTCGTCTCCCGTGCGAAACCGTTGCAACGTCTGCTCCCGAACCTTCGGAGGAGTCTTCGATGTGTACGGATGTGCATGCATGTGTAGCTCGGTTCCGACCAGCTTCATGACCACCTCCAGTTGCCTTGCGTCGTCCTCGTCTTCACACGTATCCTCCGCTGGTCGACTGCCCTCCGCGCAGTAAACGAGCTGAAAGTAGTCCTGATCATGATGTCTGAGCTCATGGCGCAGTGCATCGATCTTGCCCTCGGCGTGACCGAGAACGGCAGACCGCTTTCTTAGTAACATACCAAGCGGACTGTCATTCCTTGCGCGTTCTATCGACTCGCCGGACACGATGGCGTGTGCGATCTTCGCTGTCAGCTCTGCGTACAGTTGGTTCTCTGCGTGTGTCAGCTCAACAATCCGCGGGTGATAGGTGTATCGACAGAGAACACCTAACTCGTTGATCGCCCTGTCGAGACCAAGCTCGTACGCGACCTCGCCGAAGTATTTGGTCAGATTGTCGGTACCAACATCATCCAGCCATCGCTCAGGAGTCGCCGACAGACCAAGCCGATACACCGCGCTGCCCGGCAATCCAGCGCTGTAGGTTTCTGAGCCTAGGTTGTGCACTTCATCCGCGATGATCAGAAACGGCACCGACACACGGTCTAAAATCTGACTAAACCGCGATCCGAAGAATGACTGATTCGTGGTCACAAGTACAACCGTCCGTGGTTCGCCCAACACAGCCGCGTTGAGCTCATGCTCGACCATCGGTAGCCATCTATAACTCGCGTCGTACACACGAACCGGACGTATACCAAAGCTGGTCACGTCAGCGGCCCACTGGTCAACGAGGGCAATGAGCGGAGCGACGATTACAACAAGCAGTGAATTTCCACGTTTAGCCTCAACATCTGCGATTCGCGTTGCCGCGAAAAGTGCAGTCTTCGTCTTGCCTGTGCCTGTTGCCATCTTGAGAATGCCGCGGCCATTCTGGCGTAGCCAACTCAGGACTGCTTCGCGCTGGTAGTCTCGCGGCTCCAGCCCTAATGGCGTCCTCAACTTAGTTCCACGCTCATCGGCGTCTTCCGGTTCGACTTCTTTGAACCCGTCAAGACCAGTAACGCCCCGTTCGCGCGATATTTGAATCAACCTGTCAATGGCGACTTGAGGAAATGCCTCGACGGTTAGGCCATCGGTCTCGTCGTTCCAAAGCCTGGCGAAATCGGACTCTATCCGGAGTGCCCGCTCACCGTCGCCCGCCACCCAGCCCGAATAGACCTCTATAGATTCAAAGTTTGTTATAAGACCACCAATTGTTTCGTTTGCGCTCCCGGTGAAAGCAATAAGATCACCGTAGCCATCGCGCGCGGCCGCGATTTTTTCGTGGTAGATTCCGAGACCTGACTTGGAGTCAACAAATGCAATTTTAATGTCTAGCAGTCCTTGAGCAATCAATGACCCGATCACGCTCAGCCCGTCCAGTAATTTTGGATCCCGTTCATCCGAGAGTTCCCGAAGAATAGCGTCTTGCAGCGCCCTACGGCGATCATAACCGAAACGGATCTCCTCGACGTCCGCGGCCTCAAGCTGAGGCGATGCAATTAGACGTATTCGACCATGCCGGCTGGCTATTGAATCAATTCCTACTGCTATCCGGTATAGCGCCGCAGCCGTGAAATATCCGACAGCGCGATCGTAGGTAACCGCGCGCGACAACATGGGAAGGTAAAAGCGATCGATAACTGACACTGAGTCACTTCGATACCTTGATTCGAGACCGAGGGACCTGAACCCTGGCTCCTTCTCTGATCCGGTCACAGGAGATCCATCAACTCGTCGACAGATACTGTCAAACTCCCTGACTGCGCCGCAGCATCCGTTAATACACCCCTTAGTCTCGTGATCATCTCCGCGATGTCTGGCTCTCCCCTCACCTGGTACTCCTCGACGATCCGGGACACTGATGATCCATTGTCCAAGCCAATTGCATTAGCAAGCAAAAATCTCACCTCGTTTGAGTTCGCCAATGGTTGGTCGATTCCAACCAGCGCCTGGACATCGGCGAGCTCAAACCCTGTAGGTTCGTTCAATGGCTCGATCTCAAACTTACCTGAGTCCCTGAAGCGGAGAAAAACTTGTTGTCCGACGTCAATATCCTGATCTAGCAGGATTCGTCTAATCGAACCAAGCGAGGGTTGACTCCCATTCCAGTACACTGGCTGCTCACCTATGGCCGACGGTAGTCGAAGCGTCTCCCCCGTCTTGAGGTCCAGAAGTTCGGCCAATGCGACGGGGACGCTGAAACCGCTTCCCCTCGCATGATCTGCGGTGACACTTATCCGCAGACACCAAGAATCATGGTTTCGATACAAGCGCCTCGTCTGAGACGGTGCTCTGTTAGATCTGATTTTAAAGTGTTCCGGCTCGCTGACATAGCCGTCTGCCGTCCGAAAGGGACTCGTGCTCGCATAGGTGGCGACGCTTGCGCGAGACACGTTATACCGAGTGGCCAAGATCTCCTGGAGCTTCGTGATATGTACGGGAGCACCGCTCACCGCAAGTTCGCTTCGGATAGCGTCACGGATGCCGCGGTAGGGATCCTGACCCCATTCTGCTAACGCCCAGTTGTCTCGATCGATCCTCACCAGCCGGACGTCGATCGCCATTGCGTTGCGAATCGAAGTCGCGGAGCGATCACCTTCGAAGGTGGCGACGATCGCATCGGATGCCATCGGCGTCTGCTCAACGAACAGAAGTGAGCATACTCGGTCTTGGATACTGCGCGTTCGGGTAAATATTAGTTGCCCATCAACAAAGTATCCGCAGTAATCAATCCAACTTTTGAGCCGCCCCCTCCCCACATCCGGTATGCAATCGTCTATCGCAGCATCAAGTTTGTGCAGTTCTACAATGCCGTAATCGTTTGCTAGCTCATCGAGTCGCGTAGACAACCCCGCCCGCTTCGAGGACAGCGTCGGTGCGGCGCACCATCCGTCCTCAATTTCGTAGGCATTATCGATGCGATCCAGGACTCGCCAAGCCGGCTGACCGAGCGAGACTACGGCACTCGACAAAGCGGGAATTGCTATTAACAAGTCACTGAGCGGGAGTAATGAACCCACTCGTTCACGAACAGCTCGCGCTGCAAACTCCAACTCGCCGCCCGGGCTAATTAGCGAATTAAGCTTAATCCGTGCCTTCGTTTCGATCTGTCGGACGCGTTCTCTGGTGACACCAAGGTCCTTTCCCAGCGCATCCAGTTTTGCAGGTACGTCGGCGGCGAACCTTTTTCGAAGAACGAAGAGCTCACGCTCACTAAATTGTCGCAGCATTCGGTTTAGGCGTCCCGCGATATCAAGGGATAGTAGATCCTCTTCCAAGAAGTCGGATGCGGTCATGGACATCACGCGTCGATGTGCCGCTTGGACTGTCGGCGGCACCGAACCGTCCTGCGCGATATAGAGCAAGGGTGTTGCTGAGTTGCCGGTCATAACCGACCACTGGGACAGAGCGACAAGGTCGTCTTGAAGTTGGCCGTGCTGTGACCAAACATCAAAATGCTGCTTTGGTGTATCGCTCGCCGGCAACGAAGAACGTCCTGCTAACACAGGGTCATGGGGGGACGCGCCCGCTTCAGCAGCGGCCGAGGTCAGCACTGTCAAAATATCCTGCACGGTGCCGGCACCCACATTTCGCCAGTCAAAAACGTCCGCCACCGTGAGCTCTTGCAAATCCTCCAGCGCACGACACCCATGGCGGGTCAGAACATTCATAGATCGCACGGAGAATGGTAAACGCTCCAACGGAGCATCCAGAGGCAACTCGATGAAGATTTGACCGAGTGGCCATTGGGTCTTACCCTCCGCCAAGACTCTGGCAAGAGCGTCTACGCGCAAGTGGAACAGCTGACTATCGGGGGGATCAACGGCGCAAGTCCAACAGGCATCCTCACCCGAACTCGTGCCGGCGACCCACGGAAACACGTCTATCCACCTGCGGCTCTCGGTGCTGGTCATCATCATCCTCCTCGTCCCGTACCTGTATAGCGCAGCAGTCCGACAAGAACTCAGAAGTCCGATACCGTGCTGCCCCAGCCAGTCGGGTCAAGGTTCACGATTCCTCCACTTCGATCAAGAATCCAGTCAACCACGAAAGGCGGGACTACATAGGGAATTGACGGCACCATGCAGATCCCCACCTGACGGGACTACCCCGAGTTCGGTTGACTGTCGGGGTCCTGCCAATCTGTAGCAGTACGGAAACCACCGCTTCGGTGTCAGTGGCTCAATTTGACTTGATCGCAGACCACCTGGTTCTCCAGCACCACCGCCCGCCACTAATTCTATTACCGGTGCATCGTCGGGCACGGGTACCTCATGAAACACGAGCTTTTAGCCCTAGACGCGCGTGCTGCCGATCGCACGTCTTGGTGCTGCAGGATGCGCGTCGCTAGTCTCCTACCATCGACTTTGCGAGAATAGGCGGGTGACGGTCGTCGCGCAGCTAGGTTATGTTTTTTTATACACCGCAATTTGCCTGCCAGAGCCGTCGTAAACGAGCCAAAAAGCCCATCCATTTCGCAAAGGATTGATGCTTGGACTGTAATAAGCCACAACAGCTTTGGCGGCACCACTTGGTGTCGCGAAGTCACGACCTGCCAGTGGACCGTCCAAAATAGCCACCGCGCCGATAGTCGGATACAGCCGCGCCTTTGTCTTGATACCCTTGTAAACCGAGTATATTGCCACGGAGTCCTCAGTGACCACCGCTGGCGTCATGGCATCTTGCGTTTGAGACGGGGCCGGACCGAGCAAGTCTAAAAGTTCCTGCAGGTCGTCGCATTCACCTTGGAAACTGCTCACCGCGGACGCATTACTAGGCTGCTCTACTTGTTCGGACGTCGATCCGCCGGTGCTTTGCGCTGGGTCGCCGTAAGCGATCTCCGAGACAACATCAGGCTCCGACATCGTGGTTTTAGATGCCTTGTCAGGATCGATCGGCACGGCCCGAAGGTGATCGTCAACCCTTGGCTCCGGGTCCGGCTCGAGCAGATGGCCGTAAGACTGCGTCGAATCGCCAATCGGAGGCAGCTCACCGAGCGTCGAGAGTTGGCGCGTGATTTTCCCGAGCGCACGTTCCTCGATGATGCGAATCCTATTGAGGCTCAGCTTTGTCGTCTTTGCCAGCTCCTCGTGTGTCTGTGGACCGTCACCGCCTATGCCGAACCTTGCGCGGATTAGTCCTAATTCCGCGGGTTCAAGATGTTTAAGCGCATTAAGTATGTCGTCCAGGCATTTACCGTCTTGCGCTGCCGAAAGCAATGATTGAAATGACTTCGCTGTGAGGGGTTTAAAACTTTCAATCTGTAATGTTGATGCCTCGACGGGTTTCGACAAGTCGGTACTGCCCGCTTCCAGCTGCTTTTCAGGCTTAGCATCATTGATTCTAAGCTGTCTTGCCAGCTTAGCCGCGTCTATTCTGTGCCTTAAAAAGTCATGTTGCGCTGGCGTCAGCAACGGGTTATCCCGCTTGAGGACATCTGACGCGTCTGCAATCAACCCGGCGTCGATCAGCACGGTAATCTTGTCAAAGCGAGCTAGCTGGCGGTCAACCATGGCTCAGCGCACCGGCCGATTAAGCAACTCATCTGCACAGCCGTAGCTGCGCGTAGCGCCCATTGCAACGCAGGACCAACGCGTCTGGTTTTCAAGCGAGATTGCGATCTGCGGACGGAAGACTGGGGTCGACTCATGGCTGCTGCTGGGTAGGACCTGAAGCAAACCGAACTCCCTTCCAACTTTCTCGGTTCCCAACCTGTGTCCAGACTCGCACACGTAAACATCATTCCGCAGCCGGAAACGCACCGAGGTCGTTGTAGCACCCACTGCTTCCGCGATTGCACCTCCTTGTATGGTCGCAGTAGAAGCCTGCGCGGAATGTAGTCTGCCCGTCGAGAACCGACTGGATCCACGCTCTGTTCGAGGTGCGCAGTTCTCCAAGGTTCGCGCGGCCCCTTCGCGCTCGGCCAGCAACGCGTCGAATATCTCCACTGGACGCCTGAGCACCACATCGGGGGGGGGGGGGGGCGCGCGCGGCGCGCCCGGCGCGCCGCGCCGCGGCGGCCCCGGGCGCGGGCGGGGGGGCGCC
>NZ_JAVDUT010000009.1:0-178569 GCF_031456475.1 Rhodococcus sp. 3258 | reverse complement strand
CACTTAAATCGCGGGGTGCGGGGCCGTTATTCCCCCGTTCCACACACCACCGGGTGGGGCGGTTTTGGCGACCCCGGGGGTCCCAAAACCGCGCACAAAGGGTTGACGCACCACAGTGCCTCGTGGAACCATCTGGCGCAGCGTCGCGTGTCGATGACGGACTGCGTCAGGCATGGAGGCCTCGTACTGCCCAGGAGGCAGCGCATGTCCGTTTCGTTCGATCACACCATCATTGCTGCGAAGAACAGTGCTGCGTCGGCGGCGTTCTTTCGCGAACTGTTCGACCTGCCGGAGGCGCCCTCGTGGGGCCCGTTCGTCAACGTACAGCTCACCGACGGGACGTTGATTCAGTTCGCAGAACCACCGGTGGATGACATTCAATTCCAGCACTACGCATTCAGAGTCACCGACGACCTCTTCGACGCCGCCTACACACGGCTCGTCGGTATGGGCGTCGAACACTGGGCCGATCCACGGATGACTCGGCCCGGGGTAATCAACACCGATCATGGCGGTCGAGGGGTGTACTTTCGCGACCCCACCGGCCACTTCTTCGAGATGCTGACGCGCTCGTACCTGGCCGAACCGGGCGAGTCTGTACCGTGACGGTTGTGGCCGAACAGCAGCACGTTTCGATGACGAGGGCGGCATACGACACCGTCGCAGAAAGCTACGCGGACCTGGTTCGCGACGAGCTGGACGGCAAGCATCTGGAACAGGCGCTGCTGGCCACATTCGCCGAGCGTGTCGACGCTGGGGACGTAGTCGACGTGGGATGCGGATCGGGACGCATCGCGGGCCATCTACGTCGCCTGGGCCTGAGAATGACCGGAATCGATCTGTCGCCCAGCATGATCGACGTTGCGCGTCGTGAATTTCCAGACGTCCGTTTCGTCGTCGGCGCGATGCAGTCGCTCGACATGGGCGACTGCACCGTCTCGGGAATTGTCGCCTGGTATTCGATCATCCACACCCCGCCGGCCCAGCTGCCGCAGGTGTTCGCCGAACTGCATCGGGTGCTGCGTCCGGATGGACTGCTGCTGTTGGCATTTCAATCCGGGGACGAGCGGGTGCGACTGGAACATGTGTACGGACACTCGGTCTCGTACGACGCCTATCGACTGGACTCCGATGCCGTGGCGAACATGCTCGCCGGAGCGGGGTTCGAGCTGGACATCCGTGTGCACCGGGCTCCGGTGGGATACGAGCCGACGCCGCAAGCATTTCTGATGGCGCGCAAGCGAACATCGTGACATCTCGAGATCGATAGCGCGGGAACGCGACAGGCATTGCCGCTGATGTCCTACTGGCTACCGCATCGATCGGTAGGATCTGCCCGATGTGCGCACCCCGTCCACGCGTTCTGTTCGTGACCGACTTGGCGTATCTGTCTAAGGGCCGACGCTACTGCGACGAAGACATCTTCTTGTCTTCGCAGCTCCGTGAGTGGGTCGACATCGCGCTGTGTCACCCGCTCGATGCGCTGGCACTGATGGATGGCTTCGATGCTGTTGTTATCCGGAACTCCGGGCCTGTGCTGGGATACCAGGAAGCGTTCGACGCGTTTGCTCGCCATGCGCGCGAGAACGGCACGAAGGTTTTCACCCAGCTGACCGGCAAAGGCGACCAGAGAGGCAAGCAGTACCTGGTCGATCTTTTCGCAGATGGTTTTCCGGTCATACCTACCGTCGACGATCCGCGGGGCGTCTCGCGCTTACCCGAGGTGAATACCTATGTGGTGAAACCGAAATGGGGTGCCGACTCGATCGGCATGCGTCAGATCGGACGCGCCGAACTGTCGGAAGTCGAGCCGGGCACATTGATTCAGCCGCGGATCGATTTTGTCTACGAAGTGTCGTTCTACTTCATCGGCCGCACAGTGCAATACGCCCTGTACGCTCCGGACCCCGGCCGACGTTGGGAGTTGGAGCCGTACTCGAGTACTGCTCAGGACGAAGAGTTCGCGCAACGTTTCGTCGACTGGAACGACATCGACCACGGAATCACGCGGGTGGACGCATGCCGCACCGTCGACGGAACGCTGCTGTTGGTCGAGCTCGAAGACCTGAACCCGTACCTCTCACTGGATCGGCTGCCCGAAACGGCGCGTCGACACTTCGTGAAGAACATGGCGGACGCGATCGTAGCGCTCTGTGCTCAACCGTAGCGGGCGAAAACAGTCGTGATTCTCGGACCGAACGACGCGGTATCGCGTCGCCCCTCGCGAATCGTGGTGGCAGGAACATCCGGTTCCGGTAAGACCACGTTGTCGGCTCGTCTCGGATCGATTCTGGGAATCGAACACATCGAGATCGACAGCCTCTATCACGGGCCTGACTGGACGCCCCGTGTCACGTTCGAGCAGGACGTGGACGAGTTCATCACCCGCCCAACCTGGGTCACCGAGTGGCAGTACAGCGTTGTGCGGGATCGACTCGCCGATCGGGCCGACCTCTGCCTGTGGCTAGATCTGCCTCGTCGAACGGTGATGCGGCAGATCGTCTTCCGCACGCTCCGTCGTCGGGTCGGTCGAACAGTGCTGTGGAACGGCAACTTCGAGCCACCGCTGCATCGCATATTCTTCGATCGCGAGCACGTCGTCCGGTGGGCCTGGAACACGCATCGGATGACGGCCGCGCGCGTTGAGCGACTGAACATGCGCCGACCGGACCTGACGATCGTGCGATTCCGATCGCACGCAGAAGTGAACAGGTGGCTGGCCGATCGACTGGTTCCGGCGGCGAGATTCTGAACCGCGTCTGTCAGCAGTTGAGTCGGTCGGCAAGGGACACGATCGAGTCGACGCTGTAGGTCCACTCTGCTTCGGGAGCAAGGTCGAACGTCTGCGTCGGGCCGTGTTCCAGCGGGCGGGCGACGAATGCGGTGGCGAAGCCACACTCGGCTGCGGCGGCGAGGTCGCTGTTGTGGGCGGCAACCATCATGCACTCGTCAGAACGCAGCCCGAGGATGTTCGCGGTACGCAGGTAGGCGTCGGGCATGGGCTTGTACGCCTGCACCGGTTCTGCGCCGAGGATGGCGTCCCAGGGAAGGCCGGCATTCTTGGCCATGTCCAGCAGCAGAGAGATGTTGCCGTTCGAGAGCGGTGCTACGACGAACTCGGTGCGCAGCCGCGTGAGCCCGGGAACGGAATCGGGCCACGGCTCCAGTCGATGCCACGCGAAATTGAGTGCGGTCGTGGCGTCCGCATCCAGGTCGATCTCGAACTCGGAGAGCACCGTTCGCAGGGACTCCAGGTGCAGTACGTCCAACCGAGTGAAAGGTCGCCCACCGGACCGCACCTGTTCCATGGCCGGTTGATAGAGGCTCCGCCACCGATCGGCAAACCGATAGCTGTCGACTCCCGGACCGCATATTTCGGAGACCTCGCGGGCGATGCTCGTGCGCCAATCGACGACGGTGCCGAAGACGTCGAACAGCAGCGCTTTCAACGCTTCTTCTTCTTTTTCTTCTTGTCCGCCGGATGTCCTACCGCAGACAGGATGGCTCCGGCCAGCGGAATGAGAAGGAAGAAAAGCCACTTCTGGTCGAAATCGGTGAGAAAGAACAGAGCAAGTGATCCGAAGATGACGATCGGCATCACCACTGCAGCCCAATCGATTCCGCGGTCCTTCACGGCCGGTGCGTCGGTGCCGGATCGAGCGACCGACGCAGTGCCGGACGCGGCAGGGAGGTCGACGAATACCGATTCGAGCTGTCCACGCGTCGTCGCGGATGCGATTGTGCCACTGCGCTCGTCGAATTCGGGAACCGTCAGGCGGCCCTCGCTGAAGTGCTGACCCAGCACATCGAGGGCCTTCTCCCGATCAGCGGTACCGATACGTATTTCCGGAAGCTCGGACATTGCTACAGGGTAGCGCTATCCGCGCCGCCGTTCGATGCCGAAAGTCGCCCGGGGGTCGATCCGTTCGGCATCGAACGTCGGTGTCACTTGATTTCTGCGAGGACGGTGCCTTGGGTGATGGCGTCGCCTGCGGTGACGCTCAGGCCGGTGATGGTGCCTGCTTTGTGGGCGGTGACGGGGTTTTCCATTTTCATCGCTTCCAGGACAGCGACGAGGTCCCCGACCTCGACGCTCTGGCCTTCGTCGACGGCGACTTTGACCACGGTGCCCTGCATCGGTGCGGTCACCGAGTCACCGGAGGCTGCGCCGGCTCCGGCACCGCCACGGGTGCGGGCCTTGGGCTTACGCCGTACCGCACCGGCATTCCCGCCGCTACCACCGCCGAGGGTGAGCTCGCCCGGCAGGGAGACCTCGACGCGTCGGCCCCCGACCTCGACGATGACGGACTGCCGCGGCAGGGCCTCGTCGTCGTCGATCGGTTGCCCGGCGGTGAACGGGGGAACCTGGTTGTCCCATTCGGTTTCGATCCACCGGGTGTGGACGGAGAAGGAGTCGCCGTCGCCGATGAACGCGGGATCGGAGACCACCGCAGCGTGGAACGGGATCACCGTCGCCAACCCGTCGACGGTGAATTCGGCCAACGCCCGGCGGGAGCGGGCGAGGGCTTCCTCGCGGGTGGCTCCGGTGACGATCAGTTTGGCGAGCATCGAATCGAACTGGCCGCCGATCACCGAGCCGGATTCGACACCGGAATCGACGCGGACACCCGGGCCGGAGGGGGCGGTGAAGGTGGTGACCGGTCCGGGGGCGGGCAGGAACCCACGCCCGGCGTCTTCACCGTTGATCCGGAACTCGAACGAATGCCCCCGCGGTTCGGGGTCTTCGGTGATCGAGAGTTCCTCACCGTTGGCGATGCGGAACTGCTGCAGCACCAGGTCGATGCCGGAGGTTTCCTCGGTGACGGGGTGCTCGACCTGCAGCCGGGTGTTGACCTCCAGGAACGAGACGAGGCCGTCTTGGCCGACGAGGTATTCGACGGTCCCGGCGCCGTAGTAGCCGGCTTCGAGGCAGATCGCTTTGGCGCTGGAGTGAATTTCTTTGCGTTGGGCGTCGGTGAGGAACGGGGCGGGTGCTTCTTCGACGAGTTTCTGGAAGCGGCGTTGCAGGGAGCAGTCGCGGGTGCCGGCGACGATGACGTTGCCGTGTTGGTCGGCGATGACCTGGGCTTCGACGTGGCGTGGTTTGTCGAGGTAGCGTTCGACGAAGCATTCTCCGCGCCCGAATGCGGCGACGGCTTCGCGGGTGGCGGAGTCGAACAGTTCGGGGATTTCCTCGCGGGTGCGGGCGACTTTCATGCCGCGTCCGCCGCCACCGAAGGCGGCTTTGATGGCGATGGGGAGGCCGTGTTCGTCGACGAACGCAAGGATTTCGTCGGCGTCTTTGACCGGTTCGGAGGTGCCGGGGACCGAGGGGGCTTTGGCGCGGGCGGCGATGTGGCGGGCGGTGACCTTGTCGCCGAGATCGCGGATGGACTGCGGGGAGGGTCCGATCCAGATCAGACCTGCGTCGATGACGGCTTGGGCGAAGTCGGCGTTCTCGGAGAGGAATCCGTAGCCGGGGTGGATGGCGTCGGCTCCGGATTTGGCGGCGGCGTCCAAGATTTTGTCGATGACCAGGTACGACTCCGCGGAGGTTTGTCCGCCGAGTGCGAATGCTTCGTCGGCCAGGCGGACGAACGGTGCGTCGGCGTCGGGTTCGGCGTACACAGCGACACTGGCCAGCCCGGCATCAGCGGCCGCCCGGATCACCCGAACCGCGATCTCACCACGATTGGCAACAAGAACCTTGGTGATCTGAGCACTGGCATGGCTGGGCACTGAGCCTCCTACAGATGTGTTTTTCGCATCCATCGTCACGAACGTCACGTCGGAGTCTAAGCACCGACTCGGTCGTCGCTGCAATCGGTCCAGGCCGCTGCGGCGCGTCCAGGGCGACAGGATGGGACTACTGGCTGGTAGCGATCCGCCCGGTATCGGAGTGCCCGGGATCGGGATGCTGGGACGTTGCGGCAGAGAAGGAGGCGGTACCGGTGTCGGCCACCTCGGTCAGCAGGGCGCGAAAGGTGCCTATGTATTCGTGTACCCGGGCAGTTGCGAGCTCGGTGTTGGGATAGCGAGCCGCGATGTTGATTCCCTGAGGTGTGCGGTTGATCCAGATGTACACGTCGTGTTGGTACTGCTTGCTGCGCAGCGCACGCGCGTTCCAATCGGGCCAGTGCTCTGCTGCCGGCGCGAACCGCACATCCATGAACGAGACGACGAAACGTGGCCTGGCCGAGTAGCCGAGGGTGGTGAACACCCGATCGAGCGGAACCCGCGCAATCGGCTTGGTCTTCTTCACCTCGGCCGATGCTGCGGCCACGACCGAGCCGAACGACTCCGCGCCGGCGATGTCGAACGAGATGGGACACAGTCCGACGAACCACCCCAGTGCCGACGCCCACTGCGGCTCGTCCCGGGTGTGTACCGGGGTGACAGTCCGAAATTGGGTGCCCCCGCCCAGCTCGGCGCCGGTGATGGCCAGGACCCCCAATAATCCGGCGAACAGACTGTTGCCGGTCTTCCGGCACGCGACCGAGAACGAATCGGCTTGCTCGGGGTCGAGCACCCAAGCAGAGAGCCCACCCTGAGGTACGTCGTCCGGGCTGGGATCACCGATGTCGAGCGGGAAGTCGGGCAGCTGGCCTTCCCCGTCGATCAGCAGATCGCGCCAGATCGCGACGGCCTCGTGCGAATGTTCCAACTCGGCGTTTCGCTCGCGTTCGGAGGACCCGAAGTCGAGATAGCTGCCGGCCTCGAACAGGGCGGCCGGTGCCCCGCCCAGCTCCTCGCCGTACAGGGCCGCGATCTCGTGGGCGACCAGGACAGTGGACAAGCCGTCGATGATCGAGTGATCTGCTGCGAAGAAGACGGTGATCGGCCGCGTTTCGTCCAGTGGTTCGAGAGTGACGAACGCGTAGGCGGGCCAGATCAGGGGCGAGGTGAACTCGTCGAAGAGATACTGAAGATGCTCGAAGACTTCACTCGATTGCGCACACCGTTCCTGCTCGACCTGCCAGATGTCTACGGCTCCCTGCGCAGCGGTCACCCGGGTCATCTCACCGGTGGCCTCGTCGATCGATGCGCTCGACCGCATGGCTTCGTGTCTGTCGATCCAGTTCAGCACCGCCCGCCGGAAAGCCTGCTTGTCCAGGGGACCGGCAATCTCGAACGCCGCGCCGAGCCACGACTCGCGTCCGCGGCGAGGGCTGCTCAGGCTGGTACGCAGGTGCGCCTCGTGGACGTAGGACGTCGGGCGAGGGTCGGGCTGCCACCCGGCGGCTTCGGGAGTGTGGGCGTGTGGGCCGACACTGGGAATCCATTCGGTGAGCGTGCCCGCGGGAACCGCGTAGTCCGCCAACTCGGTGAACTCCATATCGGCAGCAACCAGCCTTCGTCAGACGCATTCGGGGGATTGTTCGGACAGCGGGCGACGATGCCCACTACCGAAGTCTACCGACGGCGGCGTGTATCGATCAAGACGAAGGCCGGGCGCTGCCGACCACGAGGTCAGCGCAAGTGCCTCTTGATACGTGCGAGCATCGCCGACATCCCTCGGAGACGCAGGGGGCTCACCGCATCGCTCAATCCGAGAGCCGAGTAGAAATCGTCCGGAACGTCGAGGATTTCCTGCGCGCTGAGACCGTCGAGCCCCTGCGCCAGGATCGAGGCGAACCCGCGAGTCGTCGGAGCCTCCGGCGGCGCGCTGAAGTACAGCTCGATCCGGGCGGGATCGGATGCATCGACCGACAGGAACAACGGCGACTGACATTCGGGGACCGGCTCCATCGCATCCTGGGCCAGGTGATCCGGCAACGGGGGTAGTTCCCGGCTGAATTCGAGCAGGAGCTGCAGTTTGTCCTGGCCCTCGACTGCGGCGAAATCCTCGACGATCTCGGCCAACGATTCTGGAAGGGAACTCATCGAGCGGCCGGTGCCGATCCGGGCTCCTCGCCCCTGGCGATCGGAACGCGCACAGCATTGCCCCACTCGGTCCACGAGCCGTCGTAGTTGCGGACGGACTCGTACCCGAGCAGATGCGTCAGCACGAACCAGGTATGGCTCGACCGCTCGCCGATGCGGCAGTACGCGATGACCTCGTCGGTTGCCGAGGTCTCGGAGTAGATCTCGTCCAGTTCTGCGCGTGAGCGGAATCGCCCGTCCGGTGCTGCTGCCTTGGCCCACGGGATGCTGACGGCAGTGGGGATGTGGCCGCCGCGCAGCGCACCTTCCTCCGGGTAGTCGGGCATGTGGGTGCGTTCGCCGGTGTACTCCGCGGGGGAGCGTACGTCGATCAGAGGCACGGAGCCGAGAGCTCCGAGCACGTCCGAGGCGAATGCGCGGATCGGTGCATCGTTCCGCTCGACGACGGGGTAGTCGGTCGCCGGAAACTCGGGGACATCGAGAGTGGTGTCGCGGTTCTCGGACAACCAGGCATCACGTCCGCCGTCGAGCAGCCGCACGTCCTGGTGTCCGAACAGGGTGAACACCCACAGTGCGTAGGCGGCCCACCAGTTGCTCTTGTCGCCGTACACGACGATTGTGTCGTCACGCGAAATACCCTTGCGGCTCATCAGTTTCGAGAACTGTTCGCCGTCGATGTAGTCGCGCGTGACCGGGTCGTTCAGGTCGAGGTGCCAGTCGATCTTGACCGCGCCGGGAATGTGGCCGACGTCGTAGAGCAACACGTCCTCGTCGGATTCGACGACGCGGAGCCCGGGCGTACCGAGATGAGCGGACAGCCATTCGGTGGATACGAGACGATCCGGATGCGCGTAGTCGGCGAACATTGCGTTGGAATCGGTTGGTACAGGCACGTATCGGCTCCTACGGAAGATATTCGGCTGGCGGCCCGCTCGGGGGTGAACGGTCTCCGTCGACAATCCTATGCCGTACCGCCACCGAGTGGCGGGAGCCGCAGGCACAGAGCGCTGCGTCGGTACTGTCTCAGCGTGTCAGGGCCGTTGTGGCGGCCTGGTCGGTCGCCTCGGCCAGCAGCGCGACCAGCGCGCCGCTGAACGCAGTCATGACCGAGTGCGCGAGGACGGTGTCGGGAAAACGTGCCCGCAGAGCCAGACCCGAGGCTGTCCGCGACACCCAGAACTGCGCGTCGTCGGACACCGTCGCGTTGCTGACGTGGTGTGCGTTGGATTCTTCGAGTCGGCGGTGGCCCTCGATTCTGGTGTAGTCGATGTACGACACCATGAACACGTCGTTTCGCGAGAGGGTGAACGTGTCTCCGAGGGATGCCAACACCTGGGGGATGGGCACCGTGCTCAGCGGTAGCGCAGCACGAAACTCCCGTTGGGCCGCGGCGATCGTGTCGACGAGCACGTCGCCGACGTCCACGGTCATCGGGGCGTTGTTGGTGAACCAGCCCAGTGCCCGCCGGAACCGATCCTCGTGACGGGTGTGCAATGGGAACAGGAACGGTATCTGCCGCGGTCCGCCGATGGCGGCGCAGGCCTGACCGATCGCAGCCACGACCCCGGCGAACATCCCGCCGCCCGACCGAGTGCACAGGCGCTCGAACTCGGCAGTGCGGTCGGCATCGAGGATCGGCGCGACAAGGGTTGCCTGCGTGGCAGTCTCACCGTCCGCAAGTCCCAGGTCGAACGGAAAACTCGGCGTCGTACCACCGCACCGTACAAGGAATTCCGACCACCGCACCATGCGCTCGTCATGGCGATCCACTGCCGGCTCGGTTGCTTCGATTCGGCAGTAGTCGACGAATCCTCCCACCGGACTCAGCTCGATGTTCGGACTCGACGGGCAGCGCCGGTACGCGTCGTACCAGGCGCGAACCTCGTCCACGGTCACTGCGATCGACAGCGCGTCGACGTTCGAGTGGTCGAATGCGCAGACCACCGTCGAGACGTCCGGCCGGTCGATCGCGACACACGTGTACGACGGGAACCGTCGTGCGTCGCAACGTAACTCGAGTATTCGGCGGAGATGCTCACGTAGCTCGGTCGGGCAATCGAATTCGGTCCGGTTCGACGCCGCGATCTCGACCGAACCGGGGCGATGGAGCATCCTGTCCAGGCCGTCGGTCGCCTGGACGAACGAGCTGCGCAGAGTGTCGTGTCGGTCGATCAGTCGAGTGAACGCCCACGCGAGAGCGTCGACATCGATGCGGCCGGGCACGTCGAACGTGCCCGCGATCCATACTCGCCGAGCCTCGCCCAGATCGCCCAGATGAAACCGTTGATTGAACGACGGTGGAATCGGGGACCGTTGTGCATCCCCGGTGACGTCGGCAGTGAATTCGACGACGACACCGGCCGGGGGATGGTACTCAGTGATCGAGGTGACCCGCACCGACCCGCTCCTGAACCGAACCGGGCGTCAGTACGTAATCGCCTGTGCGCGCGATCTTTTCCAGTACCGATGCCAGGTGTGCGTGGTACCGCTCGACCGAATCGGCAGCGACGGCCGTGTCGGGGGTCTGCGCCACCAGATACAGATGCTCACCGTCGCGGTTGATCCACATCGACGCGTTGGAGGTCGCGCCCTCGCCGGTGAAATGCTTGGCACGAGTGTCCGCATCTCGCCCGACGCCGGGGAACCAGCGAAAGTCGATGTACGAGAGCATGTTCGGGCTCACGGCGAGTTCGCTTCCGAGCGTGCCGTCTGCGGCGAGAGCGCCGAGTACCGCATGGACCGGTGCTTCGGCGATCTGCTTGGCCCGCTCGAAACCCTCGTGCGCCGGGCCGGCGACGTCGGAGAAACGCTCGTGACCGGCGATGTCGAACGCGACCGGCGCGAAGTTGACGAACCAACCCTGGGATTGTCCGTAGTGACCGTGGTGGCGAGTGCTCAGCACCGTGATTCCGAAGTACTCCGCGTTCCCTGCGAGCTCGAAGTCGGTGATGCCGACGGCGGCGAAGATTCCACTGCTCATCCGTGCGCCGGCGGCCTTGCACGCGGCATCGAACGCTGCCGTGAGTTCTCGGTCCAACAGGTGGCGTTCGACGATTCGGACCGGGGCGCGTTCGCCGGGTGCAAGCCCCAGATCGAGGGGGAACCGAGGCATACGGCCCTCGTGCCTGGTGAAGATGTCACGCCACGCGGCGATCTCGGGGGAGTCTGCACCGAACGTCGCGGCGCGAGCGCGCTCGTCGGCGGCGTACTCGAGGTGACTTCCCGCCGAAGCCGGTTGCGGAACATCCGCCCCGATCTCGATCGCGTACAGATCGGCCAGTTCGCTGATGACCAGAGCCTGTGAACCACCATCGGTGAACGCGTGATCGGCACCGTAGTACAACGTGAAGCTGCCTGGCCTCGATACCACTCCGACGACGAACCCCGGCCAGATGTCGGCGGTGGCCTCGGTCGAGAAGCGCTGCCGCACATAGTGTTGGAACTGCTCGTCGTCGGATGTCTCACCTGCGTCGACGGTATCGAAACGAGCAACTTCCGGGCCGCCGAGGTGTCGAACCACGTCGGTGCCGTCCACCTCGAACCAGCACCGCAGACCCTCGTGCCGCAGCACGTACGCAGTCAGCGCACGGCTCATCGCCTCGGTGTCGATGTCGCCGTCGATCTCGGTGGCCACCCCGGTGTACGCCGTGTGCACGTCGCCACGTGCGCGAGCTGCCCACGCTGCCTTCAGGTGGTCTTCCTGAAGAAACGACGGTGGAGTCGAATCGATCGGTGCCGCAGCGGCGCTCGCCTGTGCGGCCGCGGTGGGATGCCACTCGAGCAGTCGGCCGGGCGCGGGGTTCCAGCGGCCCATTGCGGTGATGATCATGTTCGCTTCACTCTTCCGGTCGGGGCGCAGTGGACGGAACGTACCGGCTGCCTACGCCGCCGTCTCCGTCCTCTGCGCATCCACTTCTCCTGCGTCCACGCCTATTCTGCGTCCATGCTCATTCTGCGGCGACGACGACCGACGGCGGGGCCGCCGCGAGCACCGTATCGCTACCGCCGTCGGAGTCGATGACCGCCGTCAGAACCGCGACGAACTCGGTGATGAACCGATGGACATTGGTCGACGCGACATCCGAACTGGGGAAGCGGGCCGAGATGTTGAGCCCTTCGAGCGTGCGATTGACCCAGAAGTAGACCTCGTCGTCGGCGTGGCAGTTGCTCCTGAGCGCCCGCCCCTTGCGCCCCTGCCACTGGGCGGCGTCGGGCAGGAACCGCAGGTCGATGTACGAGACCACGAACCGGGGAATTTCGGTGGAGTCGAGGATCTTGGCGATCTTCGAGTACGGCATACGGGCCAGGCCCTTGTTCGCAGCGCCCGCGGTAGCCGCGGCCTCGAGTGCCTCGACGAAGGTGCAGGCGTTGTCGAGCTGGATCTCCATCGGAAGAATGCCGACGTACCACCCCACCGACGCGGCCCACTTCTGCTCATCGCGGGTGTGCATCGGCATCACCGTGCGCAGAGACCGACTGCCGGACAGGCGAGCATTCGTCAATGCGAGCGCCGCAAGAATTCCGGCCTGCATGTTGTATCCGGCAGCGCGGCACGCTGCATTGAAGCCGTCCGACTGTTCGGAGGTCAGAAGCCACGACGAGATGCTGCTCTGGGGCGCAGGGCCGGTGTCGGCGCGGGGCCGGTCGCCCGCCAACGGAAGCGGGAAAGCCGGGAAGCGGCCGTCCTCGACAGCGAGGAAGTCCTGCCACGTTCGCACGGCACCGTGATCCGCCGTCAGGGTGTCGCCGAGTGCCCGTTCGGACTGACTGAAGTCGACGTAACTACCCACCTCGGGCAATTCCGGGTCGATGCCGTCGAGGGCCTGCGCGTACAGCCGGTCGATCTCGTTGATCGCATAGATCTGGCTGTATGCGTCCATGACCGAATGATCGGCCGCGAAGGCGAGCAGGAACGATTCCTCGGGCCCACCGGCGAGAGTGCGGGACGCGTCGTCGGGTTCGATGGTGGCGAGAACGAAATGCGGCCATGCCGTCGGAGACACGGTGTCGCCGAACCACGACTGCAGATGGCCGAACACCTGAGTTTCCGATCGCGACTCCGCGTGTGGGCGATCTGTCACCTGCACGGCGTCGACCGGTGCGGTGAAGCGCTGCCACGAACCGGACTGGTCGTCACGACGAACCTTGGTTCGGAACGCCTCGTGCCGACCCATGTACGCGGCGATGGTGCGGCGTACGGCCTCGACGTCGTAGCGACGATGGATCTCGAATACCGTGCCGATCCAGGAGCCCGGCGCGCTGCGCTCGCAATGGTCCTCGTGCGTGAACGACAGCCCGCGGGGATCGAGAGCCCACTGGGCGTCGTCGACGCGGGGAACCCACTCGGTCAAGCGTCCGGCGGGAAGTGGATAGTCGGCGAGTTCGGTGTATTCCATGGTGTCCTCTTCCGTTCCGGGCTCGGCCAGCGGTATTCGGCAGTAGTGGTGTCTATCGGCATTCGATTACGGTCGAGTGGTGGATGTAACGGCGGAAGTCGTCGGTCCGGCTCGCTTTTATCGGGTGCACTCGCATTGCTTTCGACATTGAAAGAACAACTATTCGACGGACCGTGAAGTCGCCGTCCGGTCGACGTGAGTACGGCACTCACAATAGGGCGAAAGCGAAACTATTTCGCGACGCGTAAAAGTAATTCTTGTCACTGTCGAGGGGGTTGACCGACGGGTGGAACATCGGTCGGAAAACTGATTCTCGCACACGTCGGCATTGTGATTCCAGCGTAACCGCACGTCAGGGCCCGATGATTCGAGAGAGCAGATCCGGGTGACGGGTTCGGAACCCAGACCTCGGGCCGGACCGGCACCCCGAGACCGGCGTCACCTTCGCGCGTCCGCTCGGTGGAATGGCGCCTATTGCAAACATTGAATGAATCGACCGACGAGAAACAGCACCACCTTCCCGTTTCTTTCGATGTAGTAGGTTCGGCGCGTGACTCGAATTGGATTTGCCGATCACCTTTTCTTACGAATGCACCATGGCATCGGATTTCCCGTCTACAACCAGTTCCTGTGGTGGTTCGACGACGTCGTGCAGCGAGAAGACCTGGAAAGACTGCGTGACAACCTGTCCGACGGTCTGCTTGCGCGCAGGGTGGTGGCATCGGCAATTCCGACGGCCCGAGATCGGTGGGTGCCGTCGGCCGCCTCTCATTCACTGGATTTTCATCCAGAATTCATAGACCCGTCGATGGTGCGGCGATGGGCGGACGGCCGGATCGATCCCGATATCGATCCCGAGACCGGATTGGGTTGGCAACTCGCGGCGACGAGACTGAGCGACGGCGGCATGGTGCTGTCGTTGGTCGCCTCGCACATGGTCGCCGACGGTGGCGCCTTGATCGCTGCATTCCGTGCGGCGAACTCCGACTCCGTCGCGTCCCGTGTCGCCTCCGCCTCGGGCGGCCTCGCGACCCTCGCTTCCGACGTCGGTGACGCCGTCGAGCAAATTCGGTCCGCGGGTGGATGGCTGGTGAACGCGGCGGTGCAGGCTCTGCCTCTGTCCGGACGCTCCGAGCCTGCCGGTGCCACCCAGTCGAGGCCGAAACCACACCGGGCAGCTCCCGAGCGAGCGGCTGCGGCGGACTGGACATCCCCGCACGTGGTTGCCGAGGTGGACGCCGATGCATGGCGATCGACTGCGGAACGCTGGGGAGGAACATCCAATTCGCTGTTCGTGGCGGTCCTGACTGCTGCGTCCGGACTTGCCGGCCGTGCTTCGGTGGGAGACACGGTGCAGTGGTCCCTGCCCGTCAGTGATCGCGGCGACGCATCCGACACACGGTCCAACGCCACCAAGATCGTCAAGATCGACGTGCCGATCGCCGACCCGACCGATCTGGACCTCCGCCCGATCCGCGCCGCCAGTAAATCGGCGTTCACGGCTTTCGCCGCTGCTCAGGCCGCCGGTGCCGCTCCGGGCGGCCTGTCCCAGGCACTCGTTCAAATGCTGCCCGACGCGGTGGTCGCACGAGTGCCGCAGCCCCGCGACGGTGCCGAAGGGCTGGCGTCGAACCTCGGTTCTCTTCCCGACGACTTCACGACGGTGGCGGGGATCGCCGCCCGGGCGGTGTCCGGTCGAGCGACGTTCGCCGGAGCCGACGCCGACTTCGCTCGTTCGCTCGACGGCGGTCTGACCGCATGGTCGAGCGAGACCGGCACCAGTGTGACCGTGACCGTCCACGCCATGGACCCCGACCGATGCCCGGACGAGCATGTACTGCGTGAACACCTGACCGAGGCGCTTCGGAGATGGGGACTCTCGGCACGCTTCTGGTGAGTGGGTCAGCGGTCGCGCGCTGCTGCTTCGGTGATGTCGGCGGCAGCGGCCGTCGCCGTTCGAGCAGGCGTCATCGTATCGGCTAGCGCTCGCGCGGCCAGCCGGGCGTCTTCGGTCATGAGGTCGGAAATGCCCTGCTGTAGAACGGATTCGGTCAACGTCGAGAACTTCGTGCTCGACCCGGCTCCTACGCGCCGCAGCGCGGATCCCCAGAACGGTTGGTCGGCGCTGAACCAGCACACCAGGGTCGGCAGCCCGGCTCGTGCCGAGGCTGCAGTCGTCCCTGCGCCGCCGTGATGAACCGCGGCCAGACAGCGCGGAAAGACCGTCGCGTGATCGACCGATTTCACGACGAAGACGTTCGGGTTCGATCGATGGACGGCTGAATCGGACTCCAGCAGATCGCTCCAGCCCGCGCAGACCAGGGCGCGCACGCCCAATCGATCGGTGACGTTGTCGATCATGCGCATCAGTGCAGCCGGTTCGGGCACCGGCATGCTGCCGAAGCCGAAATACACTGGCGCAGTTCCTGCGTCGAGCCATCGGCGCAACGCGGGATCCGTCTCGGTGACTCCGTCGACCAGGCCGATGAAGCCGACGAACGGGCGTAGCGGGCCCCACTGTCGGGCAAGCCCGGGGAACAGCGCCGATTCGTAGGCCTGAATTTCGATACCGCCGTAGTGCGCCGACCTCACGGGCGTCGACTCCGTGGTGGGAGGCAAACCCAGTGATGCCCTCTGCGCGTTGTCGCGCTTCTTCATCGACTTCCAGCGCAGTGCCTCGAGGGCCGCCCACATCGACCGATTGACGACGGCAGGTGGGTTCACGCCCGGTGTGATCGACACTGCATCGTTGCGCCTGAGGGGGCAGTAGTGCAGGGACACAAACGCTGTGCCGTGCGCTTCGGCCACGTTCAGAGCCATCTCCTGACCGAGCGAGCCGGTGACGATTCCGTCGCACCCTGCCGCCATTCGGTTCAGCTCGGACGTCATGTCGTCCCAGCCGTGATGAGCCAGCTCGGACAGCGCAGCAAAGCGGGTCCGCGGGTTTCGAGACTTGATACGCACTCTGACCAGATCGGACTCCAACAGCTGCTGCGTGTCGGGCCCGAACGGTTGAACCTCGATACGTTCGGAGGATGCCGTGGCAGCCGACACGACATCGGTGAGATTGGGTGGGGCTCCGAACAGCACGTCGTGCCCGCGATCTGCGAGTTCGAGCCCGAGAGCGATACCGGGGGTCACGTCGCCTCGGCTTCCGTTGAACGGCATCACGAACTTCACAGGCGCACTCGCAGACGTGTCGGCGTGGGGAAGAGCCCCAACCTATCAGCACCGGCCGAACCGAGCCGATACGAAAACATATGGCGGGAAACACATTTGCGGCCGTTCCACCTACGTGGGCGGGCAGGGATAGTCTCTCGTGGTGGAGAGATTGACGTACGACGACGACCTGTTCCTGCGCATGGAGTGCGTACTCGGAGTGCCCGTGGTCAATCAGATCGTGTGGCGGTTCGACTCGGCCGTCCCGCTCGACGCACTCGAATCCATGTGGCAGTTGCTTGCTACCGGCCCGTTGGATCGCTCCGTACGACGCTCGGCGGTGCCCGGTGCCCGCGATGGCTGGATCACGGCCCGCACGCCCGCCGCCCCGGTCGTCATCGGACACGCGATCGCCCGGGACGGCATCGATCTGTGGATCGAGAACGAGGCAGCGGTGACGCTGGACCCCATCGACGGACCTGCGTGGCGTTTGTCGGCGACCTCGGTCGACGGCGGCGGCACGGTGGTCTCTCTCGTCGGATCGCACGTGGTCGGTGACGGCGGTGCCCTGACCTCTGCGGCGGCGGCAGCTCTCGCCGGTCGGGCGACTCCGAACGACTTCGTTCGCGGCGGGCTCGACCACGTTCCCCCGCGGTCGTCGGTACTGTCCGACATCGCGGACGGCGTCGGACAGATCGGTGCGGCAACGTCCGGGGTGGCGCGAGCTCTCGGACGTACGGCAGTGGACGCGGTACGTTCGCGAACCTCGTCCGACGAGGTAGCAGCGGGCTCCACGGCACCCGGCCCGACGCCGAGCCGTGCCCCGGCCGTCACCGCGGCGCGAGAAGGCAAGTGGGTACCGAGCACGGTGGTCGTCGACTGCGCATCGGGGGACTGGGCCGCGGCCGCAGCGAGCAGGGGCGGGAGCTCGAACAGTCTCCTTGTCGCGGTCGTGCTCGGCATTCTCACCGCGAGTGGACGCGTCGGTCCGCAGGACCGGGTACGGGTGGCCCTTCCTGTCAGCACCCGAACACCCGGCGACAGTCGCGCCAACGCGACGTCCGGGGTGTCCATTCACGTCGACGGGGGACAGGGCTACCGCGACGATCTGACGGCCATCCGCGCATCGAGCAAGCAGGCGTTCACCGACCAGGCCGACAGTACGGTGACATCGGTGTTCGAGCTGCTCAAACCACTGATGCAGGTGTTGCCCGACGTCGTCGTCGCCAAGCTGGCGGCATCGGGCTCGGCACCTCTGTGTCTGTGCTCGAACCTCGGCGATCGCGGCGCGCGACTGCGCACCATCGGAGGCGTCGACGCTGCGGCAGTGGCGATGCGGTCGATCACTCAGAACACCGATGTGGCGTTGCTCCGTCGCACCGCCGGCGGGGTCAGTGCCTGGTGGAACGACTCGGGTGACCGCGCGACGCTGTGCGTCACCGGTCTCGACCCGGACGCGTTCCCCAGCAAGGAGCACCTGCGTGGGCTGGTCGAGGCCGAGTACACGAACTGGGGCCTGACTCCCGAATTCTGGTGACCTCGAGACAAATCACAACATCGGGCGTACGCGGATTTTCGGCGGGATCCCCGGTACGGCTATGCTTTTGCGACTGTTCGAGTGTTCGAGCGCATGTGAGAAAGGGGAGCGATCCATGGCAGTGGTCGTGTTGTTCGGGTCCGAGACCGGTACGGCCGAGGAGGTCGCCGACAAGATCGCGGACGTGCTCGGTGATCACGATGCCGAGGTGCGAGACATGCTCGAGTACGAGGTCTCCGACATCGACACGGACGACTTCCACGTCGTCATCTGCTCCACCTACGGTGACGGAGAGCTCCCCACCGGCGCGGAGCCGTTCTACGAGGCACTCGTCGAGGATGCCCCCGACCTCGCAGGACTGCAGTTCGCAGTCTTCGGTCTGGGAGACAAGGTATACGAGGACACCTTCAACCGCGGCGGCGAGATCATCGCCGAAAAGCTCACCGAGCTCGGTGCGAAGCAGGTCGGCACCCACGCTCGGCACGACAGCTCGTCGAACATCAAGCCCAAGGCAATGGCCGAGGACTGGGCTCGCGAGCTGATCGATCTGTTGCCCTGAGGTAGGTCTCGCCGGTCAGATCCCGATCGGGTCGTCCGGCGAGCCGTCCCAGAGAGCGGCAAGCGACGTACCCACCCGCTCGAGAAGAGTACGAACCAGCGGCAAGCCGATGCCGATCACCGACGAGGGATCACCCTCGATGCTGTCGACGAACCAGCCGCCGAGACCGTCGAGCGTGAATGCTCCCGCGACCTGCAGAGGTTCGCCGGACGCCAGATACGCGTCGAGATCGACTGCAGACGGGGTTGCGAAACGAATCGTCGTCGAGCTGTGCGCTGCAGCCTGCGCCACCACGACTCCGGCGGTCACTCGCAGAACGGCATGACCGGTCAGCAGCGCCCCGATCGACCCGGCCATGGTCCGCCAACGCTCACGGGCCACCTCGACGGTGTGCGGTTTACCGTGCAGCTCACCGGCAATCGACAGCATCGAATCACACCCGACGATCACCAGATCCGCCGAAGAATCCGCGAACGTCTCGGCGACTGCGGCGGCCTTGGCCCGCGCGAGTTCGGTGACCACGGTGGCGGCGGACGCGGACGGCCCCAGTTCGGCCGTCACCGCGTCCTCGTCGACTCCCGACACCCGGACGATCGGCTCCACGCCGGCACTACGAAGAACCCCGAGGCGAGCAGGTGACGCCGACGCCAGAACGAGTCGTACCGAATCGGCCCGGGTCGTCACGGGCGGCACCGTCACCGCGAGTATCGGCCCGACGCGGCGTACGAATACGCCGACTGCGCCGCGAAGCCGCGGTGCATCGACGACGGTGCACCCCACAATTCCCGAGGCCGGGAATCCGCGCTCGATGCCGAATCGTTCTGCGCCGCAGTCAACACCGCCACCAGAGCCGCCACGTCCTCGTCGTCCGGGTTGCCCTTGACGACCCGAATCGCCGCGGACATGCCTGAATCGGCAACGGCCTGACCGTCGTTCACGTCGTCATGATTCGCTTCATCGCTCACTGCGTCATGATTCGTGTCGCTCACTGCGTCATGATTCGTGTCGCTCACTGCGTCATGATTCGCTTCGCTCATAGTGGGATGTTTCCGTGTTTCTTCGGGGGCAGGGTCACTTGTTTGCGTTCGAGCAGTCGCAACGCGGTCACGATCTGTCCGCGGGTGTGACTGGGCGGGATGACCGCATCGAGATACCCGCGTTCGGCAGCGACGTACGGGTTGACCAACGTGTCCTCGTACTGCTGCTGCAACGTCAGCCGCAACGCATCGACGTCCTCACCGTTCTTCGCCGCCTCGAGCAACTGCTTGCGGTAGACGAACCCGACCGCACCCGAGGCCCCCATCACCGCGATCTGCGCCGTCGGCCACGCCAAATTCACATCGGCACCCATGTGCTTGGACCCCATCACGTCGTACGCCCCGCCATAGGCTTTGCGGGTGATGACGGTGATCTTCCCGACCGTCGCCTCCCCGTAGGCATACAACAACTTCGCCCCACGCCGGATGATGCCGTTGTATTCCTGGCCCGTCCCGGGCAGGAACCCCGGCACATCGACCAGGGTGATGATCGGAACGTTGAAACAATCACACGTGCGGACGAACCGGGCTGCCTTCTCCGAGGCATCGATATCCAACGTTCCCGCGAACTGGGTGGGCTGATTGGCCACGATCCCCACCGACCGGCCGTCGATCCGCCCGAACCCGACGATGATGTTGCGGGCCCGCCCCTCCTGCACTTCCAGGAATTCGTCGTCGTCGAGGATCCGGCGGATCACCTCGTGCATGTCGTACGGAGTGTTCGGCGAATCCGGAATCAACGTGTCGAGTTCGAGATCCTCCGCCGTCAACGAATCCTCGATGGATCCGAGAACAGGATCCGACGCGGCCGTCCGCGGGGCATCGGCCCGATTGTTCGACGGCAGATACGACAGGAGGTCGCGGACGTAGTCGAGGGCGTCCTGCTCCCCGGACGCGACGTAGTGCGCGACCCCGGACTTCTCCATGTGGGTGTGCGCGCCACCGAGTTCTTCCATCGTCACGTTCTCCCCGGTGACGGTCTTGATGACATCGGGGCCGGTGACGAACATCTGACTGGTGCCATCGACCATGACCACGAAGTCGGTCAACGCTGGGGAGTAGACGTGTCCGCCGGCGGCGGGGCCCATGATCACCGAGATCTGCGGGATCACCCCGGATGCGCGGACGTTGCGGTGGAAGATCTCCCCGTACAACCCGAGGGAGACCACACCTTCCTGGATGCGGGCCCCGGCGCCTTCGTTGATGCCCACCAACGGTCGTCCGGTCTTGATCGCCAGGTCCATCACCTTGACGATCTTCTCGCCGTAGATCTCCCCCAAACTGCCGCCGAAGACGGTCGCGTCCTGGGAGAACACGCACACATCGCGGCCGTCGACGGTGCCGTAGCCGGTGACGACACCGTCACCGAAGGGGCGATTGTCACCCAACCCGAAATTCTGTGATCGGTGCCGCGCCAACGCATCGAGTTCGACGAACGAGCCCTCGTCGAGCAGGGCCGTGATCCGCTCGCGCGCGGTCAACTTGCCCTTCGCGTGGACCCGCTCCACCGCCGCCTCACCCGACGGCATCTCCGCAGCCCCCAGACGTTTACGAAGATCGGCCAATTTACCCGCAGTGGTATGGATATCGGGTGCATCTGCCGACCCGGGTGCAGTGGAATCCTGGACGCTGGTCATGGGGCAACACTTTAACTGCGAGTGTGATCTGCGCCCCGACCGAGGGTGGTTCACGAGCCGACGTCGGTTCGTGCCGAACCCATATGCTGGTGGTCATGTGGACCAATCTGGATCGCCCACCGCTCGACGTCCGCGCACTCCGTCGAGCCTTGGTGGACGGACCGCAGGCCTCGTGGTCTCGGGTGGACGTGGTGACCGAGACCGGTTCGACCAATGCCGACCTCGTCGCTGCGGCGGCAGATCGGGCGGACCGGACGGCCTTGATCGCCGAACATCAGGGGAGTGGGCGGGGCAGGCATTCGCGTCCGTTCTCCGGTGCTCCGCGATCGCAGATATTGCTGTCGATGCTGCTGAAGTTCCCGGGGATCGACCCGGCGGTGCTGGGTTGGCTGCCGCTGATGACCGGCGTGGCTCTGGTCGATGCGCTGCGTACCGTGGCCGAGGTCGATGCGCGGTTGAAGTGGCCGAACGACGTTCTGATCGGCGGTAGGAAGGTCTCGGGCATTCTGGCCGAAGTAGCCGCCCATGGGCCGAGTCCGACGGTGGTCATCGGCCTGGGAGTGAACGTCTCGATGACCGAGGCCGAGCTCCCGGTGCCCACGGCGACGTCACTCGCGCTCGAACAGGCCGCGGTGCTCGATCGAGACACCCTGGTGCGTGCGATTCTGCGCGGGGTGGCCGCCGAGGTGGATTCGTGGCGGGATGCGCACTGGGATACCGAGGCGCTGGCGCACCGATACAGAGATCGGTGCGGCACCATCGGACAGCGAGTGCGTGTCGACCTGCCCGGCGGCGAGCACGAAGTGGGAACCGCTGTCGATGTGGACGAACACGGCCGGATCGTGATCGAGGTCGAACGTGCAGGCTCCGCATCGCCCTCGGTTCTCGCGGTGGCCGCCGGCGACGTCACTCATCTCCGACCTGTCTCGTGAGACCATCTTCACCCGGGCAGATCCGGCGCGAATAGTCAGGAGTGCACGTGGGTTACCCACAGGATGCGTTGGCCGACGAGGAAGAGCTACTGCTTCACCGTCACCCGCATTGGAAGATGTTGATCCTGCCGTCGATCACGTTCGTGCTCGCCACGGGTCTCGCCGGCGTCGCCCTCGGTGTCGCAGGTGCCCGACTCGAATCCACGGCCGCCGATGTGGCCACGATCGCCGCGCTGGTGGTGTGGGCAGCGATCGTCGGGTGGCGATGCCTGGTTCCGCTCGTGAGCTGGAAGTGCACTCACTTCATCGTCACCGATCGTCGGGTCCTCGTTCGGCAGGGTGTGCTCACGCATTCCGGAATCGACATCCCCATGAGCCGCATCAGCAACGTGCAATTTCGACACGGGCTGCTGGACAGGATGCTCGGTACCGGCACCCTGATCATCGCGTCGGCGTCGGACGACCCACTCGAGTTCGACGACATTCCGCAGGTGCAACGCGTTCATTCGTTGCTCTACCAGCAAGTATTCGACTCCATGGACTTTCGTCGCGAGTCCGTTCACGATCGGGACCGAGCATTCGAGCCGATGGCCGACGATGCACCGGCCGAGTCCAAGCCCGGTTGGCGCGCGGGGAAACGCAGGTAACACAGGCTGTTCTCACATTCGAACCGTAGGGTTGCCGACGTGACCGATGTTCTGCTTGCCGAAGACGACGAAGCTATCGCCGCACCCCTCTCCCGTGCCCTCGGGCGCGAGGGCTACACCGTGACCGTCGAACAAACCGGGCCGGCCACGCTACAGCGTGCTCTCGACGGCAAGTTCGACTTGCTGATCCTGGACCTGGGGCTGCCCGGAATGGACGGCCTCGAAGTGTGCCGTCAGGTCCGCGCCAACCGGTCCGAGGTGGCCGTGTTGATGCTCACCGCGCGCACGGACGAGGTCGACTTCGTCGTCGGCCTCGACGCCGGTGCCGACGACTATGTGGGCAAGCCGTTCCGGCTCGCCGAGCTGATGGCTCGGGTTCGAGCGCTCCTGCGTCGACGCGGTGCCGGCGAGGACGTTCCGATCGAGGTCGGTGCAATTCGCCTCGAACCGGCCGCCCGACGGGTGCTCGTCGGAGGTACCGAGATCTCGCTGGCCAACAAGGAATACGAGTTGCTCAAGGTGCTGCTCGATCACGCCGGCCAGGTGGTCTCGCGGGAGGTCATCTTGCGCGAGGTGTGGGGCGACGCGGAGTTGCGCGGATCCAAGACACTCGACATGCACATGTCCTGGTTGCGCCGCAAGATCGGCGACGAAGGACCGGTGGCGGAGCGTCGCATCGCGACCGTTCGCGGTGTCGGATTCCGCATCAACAGCGACTAGTCGTCGATGCGGCGTCGAATCCTGGTCTCCATCCTCGCTGTCGTCATCATGACGGCCCTGCTGCTCGGGCTGCCACTGATGTACACGGCCTGGCTGTGGGTCGAGGACTTCACTCGAAACGATCTGCAGGCACGCCTCGACCGAATGGCCGCGGAGATCATCTCGCAGGAGGGGTCGGCCGGACTGATCGAGGGTCAACTCGACATCGGTTCGCTGCGTCTGGCGATTCCGCAGGGTGGCCGCCTTGTCGTCATCTATCCGACGCCGGAGGACGCCGCGTCCCGCGCCGACATCGGGCAGGCATCCGTCCCCCGGCCACTAGTCGAATCTTTGTCGATGGGGACCTCGGGATCACTGCGGCTCGAAGTACCGTCCGACGACATGCGTTCACTGCAGCGGCAGGCGCTCGGAGCGGTGACTCTGGTGGTCCTGGCGTCCGCGCTGGCAGGAACCGTGGTGGCCGTGCTGACGGCCAAGCGACTGGCCGATCCGTTGCAGGACGTCGCGCGGCGGGCCGCCCGACTGGCCGAGGGCGACTTTCGGCCGGATCCGCGTCGGCACGGCATTGCCGAGCTGGACCGGGTGTCGGAGGTTCTCGACTCGGCCACCGTCGAGATCGCGGGCAGGCTGCAGCGCGAACACACGTTGGTTGCCGACGTCTCGCATCAACTTCGTAGCCGCCTGACCGCCGTTAGGCTGCGATTGGACGAGATCTCCACCCATCCGGACCCCGCGGTGGTCGACGAGGCGAACGAGGCGATGGATCAGGTCGATCGATTGACCCTGGCCATCGACGAACTCGTCCGCTCCTCCCGCAGCGACGGCGCCGCCGATGCGCACGAGGTATCGGTCATCGAGGAACTGACCGGCACGGTGGTCGAATGGCAGCGAAATTTCGACGATGCAGGTCGGAGTCTGGTGCTCAAGGGCGACGCCGACCTCCAGGCGTCGGTGACCGGCTCGCGTCTGCGCGAGGCCGTGTCGGTACTGGTCGACAACTCTCTGGTGCACGGCGACGGTGCCTGCACGGTTGCAGTGCGCGCCGTGTCCGCCGCCGAGGGGACCGACCGGCGGCGAGAGAAACTGGTCTGTGTCGAGGTGTCCGACGAGGGTCCAGGGGTGAGCAACGAACTGGCACCCCACATCTTCGACCGCGGATTCTCCGGAGCCGGTTCGACCGGAGTCGGTCTCGCGCTGGCCCGGGCCCTGATCGAGGCCGACGGCGGACGGTTGGAACTACAGCGCAGACGGCCGGCACTGTTCTCGGTGTTCCTGCCCGCTCGGCGCGAATCGTCGCCCGCGCTCTCGCGGCGCGAACCACGCTGACCGAATTGGGGGTCAGTCGAGCGCGTTCGATGCGTCGGTCGGATCCCCGTTGCGCTCGGCGTCCACTTCCAGGATGGTGCGCGCGTTGTCCTCGGGAAAAGCGAAGCGACGCAGCGCCCAGAAGCGGAACGCCATCTGGAGCAGGTTGCCGATGATGTAGTTCAGCACGAAGTCGATGACGACCACCATCGTCAGCGACTCGTTGGTGTCGCGGATGTCGAAGATGTTGTTCGCGATCCACAGCGGACCGGCGGCGATGAGCACTCCGATGCCGCTGATGGCGAAGAAGAGAAGCGCTTCGTGGTGGCGTTCGCGCCCGCCGCGGTGCTTGAAGGCCCACTCACGGTTGAGGAAATAGCTGAGCAGGGTGGCGAGCACGCCCGAGATGATCTTCGCGATCACCGGCTTCTGCTCGAGCACCGTCAGGCTCAGCGAGTAGAAGATGACGAGGTCGAACACCATCGTCGTACCGCCCACGATGGCGAACTTGATCAACTCGCTGTGCCGGATCGCAAGGTCCCTGATGGGCTTGGGTAAGCGCTGAAGCACGCTGTCGATCGTCGGCACAACGGTGAAGTCTACGAAACGAACGCCCGATCCGGCGAACCGACGCTCTGTTCATCAGCGTTTCCACAGTCTCGACGACAGTGTTTCCACGGTCTTCGCGACAACGACGACCGCCGTGCGACTGCCGGTTCGGCCCGAACCGGCAGGACATGACACCATGGTGAGCCGTGACAGGTACCGAACCGCGCCCCACCGCTGCGCGCCCGTCGTCGACCGGAATGCCCGTCGTGACGATGATCGGCGGAGGTCAGCTGGCCCGCATGACCCATCAGTCGGCCATCGAACTCGGCCAAACGCTGCGCGTGCTCGCCGCGGGCGCAGACGAGCCGGCTGCTCAGGTGAGCCCCGACGTCGTGTTCGGGCTGCACGACGACCTCGATGCGCTGCGCACGGCCGCGACCGGATCCAACGCCCTGACCTTCGACCACGAGCACGTGCCGACCGAGCACCTCGAGACCCTGGTCGCCGAGGGCGTCAACGTCCAGCCGCCACCGAGCGCGCTGATCTTCGCGCAGGACAAACTGCGCATGCGTCGCAAGCTCGAAGAGCTGGGCGCACCCGGACCGGCGTACGCGGAGGTGTCGTGGGCGCAGGACGCCATTGCGTTCGGTGACGAACACGGGTGGCCGGTTGTCCTCAAGGCGGTCCGCGGCGGCTACGACGGCCGCGGTGTCTGGATGCCCGCCGACGCCGAGGAAGCCGAAGAGATCGTCACTGCCCAGCTCGACCTCGGTGTGCCGCTCATGGTCGAGGAGAAGGTCGCCATGCGCCGCGAGTTGTCGGCGATGGTCGCGCGATCGCCGTTCGGTCAGGGTGCTGCGTGGCCCGTCGTACAGACCGTGCAACGACACGGACAATGCGCGGTGGTTCTGGCCCCGGCTCCCGACCTCGACGAGGACGTCGCCACGTACGCCGGTCGGCTGTCGCTCGATATCGCGGGCGCCCTCGGCGTGGTCGGAGACCTCGCGGTCGAGCTGTTCGAGACCACCTCGGGCAAGCTTCTGGTGAACGAGCTGGCCATGCGGCCGCACAACTCCGGTCACTGGACCATGGACGGCTGCCGCACCTCGCAGTTCGAGCAGCATCTGCGTGCAGTGCTGGACTACCCGCTGGGTGACACCGATCCACTGGCACCGTTGACGGTGATGGCGAACATCCTGGGTGCACCCGAAGCGCCGGAGATGACGATGGACGAACGCCTGCATCACCTGTTCGCCCGCATGCCCGACGCCAAGGTGCACCTGTACGGCAAGACCGAGCGGAAAGACCGAAAGATCGGCCACGTGAACATTCTGGGCGCGAGGTCCGGATCGCTCGGCGACCCGGCCTACGTGGCGGCCGTACGTGAACGAGCCGAACGCGCAGCGCACTGGATGTCGCACGCCGAATGGACCGACGGATGGGACCCGCACCATGACTGACGAATCCGGTACCGCCGTCGTAGGCCTGATCATGGGCAGCGATTCCGACTGGCCGATCATGGAGGCCGCAGCAGAAGCGCTGGCGGAGTTCGGTATTCGTTTCGAGGTCGGCGTCGTCTCCGCGCATCGCACCCCTCAGCGGATGCTCGACTACGCCCGCGAGGCCGCCGGTCGCGGAATCAAAGTGATCATCGCCGGTGCCGGGGGAGCGGCGCACCTGCCGGGCATGGTGGCGTCGGCGACGCCACTGCCGGTCATCGGCGTTCCGGTACCGCTGAAGTATCTCGACGGCATGGACTCGCTGCTCTCGATCGTGCAGATGCCGGCCGGTGTGCCCGTTGCGACGGTCTCCATCGGTGGTGCTCGCAATGCGGGGTTGCTCGCCGTGCGGATCCTGGGAGCGTCCGATCCTGTTCTGCAGCAGCGGATGTCGGCCTTCCAGGCGTCTCTCGAGGCCATGGTTCTGGACAAGGACGCGGCACTGCGAACCACGCTGCTGGGATGAGTGCCGCGGCGTCGCGGCGCGAGCAGATTCGACGAGCCGGCCGCGGCAAGTGGCAGTCGGTGTCGGTGACCCGGCTGGCACTGCGCTACGCGCAGCTGTGGGGCGGAACGGCGCGTTTCGACGACGAGTTCTCGATCTTCGTGTGTTCCGGCCTGCGCGGCGGATTCGGCCGCGGCGGAACCACATTCGGTGGGGCCTACCTGACGGCGAACAACACCGCCCGTCGGGTGCTGCGGCACGAGGCGATTCACGCCGACCAGTGGGCGAGGTTCGGGCTGACCTTTCCGTTCCGCTACCTCGTCGAGGAAGCGCGTCACCGCGGCAGCGCCAATCGGTTCGAGATCGAAGCGGGACTCGCGGACGGCGGCTACCGCCCGACCGGATGAGTCTGCAACTCGGTCGAGCGCAGTCTCAGTCGAGGGTCGTCGTGACCTTTTCGGTGTCGATGCGTCGTTCCTTCTTGCTCTCGTCGGAGTTGGCCACCTGTACCAACGACGCTCCGGCCGCGAGCACCGAGAGCAGTCCGTCGATCAACTCGTCGGCGGTGGTCCAGGATGCACTGGACAACACTCGATCCGCGGCCGAAAGAGAACGGGCCTCGGCGCGTTCTCTTGCTGCGGCGAGGACGTCGTCCACCGAGCGGCCGTCCAATGCCGCGGACCCGGATCCGGTTGCCCTGAATTGGTCACCGTGTACGCGAACCGAGGTGGCGTAGTCGGTCATCCCGAGGGGCAGATCGGGGACTGCCTTGCCGAAGGCATCGAGCGAGAGCGCCAGAACCTCGTCGACGTCGGGCGCGTCGTCGAGGCGGTCGCCGTGCACCAGCGCGAGATCCGCGGAGTCGTCTGCACCGAGCACCACCTCGCCGCCGGTCCACCAGATTCCCAGAAGTACGGCAGCGGTCTGCCAGTGCGCCGGCAACAGCACGCACACGCGCGCGCCCTGATCGAGTGCGAACTCGTCACGGAGCAGGTTGGCAGTCTTGGCCGCCCAGTTCGCCAGTGTCACGGCGGACACCTCGACCCGCTCGCCGGTGGCATCGTCGTAGTACGTGATGCGGGGACCGGCCGGGTCTGCCGCCAGGATCGGCTCGAGCAGGGTTTGAGTCAGGTTCGAAGCCACACCACGACCCTAGTCGACGCCGACCCGCCCCGATTTCCGCGCTGCGTTCGTACTGTCAGTTCACGCACATGGGGCCGGTGGAACCCGCGTCGATCGGTGCCGCAGGTTCCTCGGGGACTGCTGTACCTGCTTCGGGTGCCACGGTTTCGGCTGTCGCGGCCTGACCCGAGCCGGGGCCGGCGTAGTCGTCGGCGAGCACGACCCGGACGGCATCGGCCGGCATGGTGTCGTCGGCGGTGATCTGCAGGCCACCGAGTGCTGCCGACACGGCGCGAGCGGCGTCGCTGTCCACGTCGGCGGTCTGGATGCGGCTCGTGGAGATGGACGAGCCCTCGTAGTTGCCGATGGTGCCACCGACGTACCCCAGCGCCGTCAACGATCCGGCCACACCGTTGGCCAAGCCTTCGATACCGCTGTCGTTCGCGACGTCCACCGTCACCGTCGACGGATCGACGGTCGGGGCATCCGAATTCTCGGCGTTGGTCTCGGCGGAGTTCCCGTCCTCGAGTAGTCCGGCGACGTATTTCTTCACTGCTGCCGGGTCGACCTGCACGATGGATTCGCCGTAGTCGGTCGTCGCATTGATGTCGACCGCGGGAATGGTCTCGAACTTGACCTTGCCACCGGCGAGATCCTGCAGGCGAGTGGCGAACTGCAGGATGTCCCAGTCCGAATCGAGGGTGACCGACCGCTGCACCGCGGTACTGAGCTGACCGAGCTTGCTCGGATTGCTCAGTGTCTTGGCGCTGAGCACACTGCGCACGAGGGAGGCCATGAAGACTTGCTGGCGCACGATTCGGTCCAGGTCACCGCGGGGCAGATCGTGTCGCTGCCGGACGAAACTCAGCGCCTGCGAACCGGACAGGTTCTGCTCACCGGCGGCGAAGTTCGCACCCGACAGCGGCTCCTGCACCGGATTGTTCAGGCATACCGCTACTCCGCCGACGGCGTCGGTCAGCAGAACGAAACCGAGCAGGCCGACCTCTGCGTAGTGATCGACCGTGATGCCGGTCAGGTTGGCGACGGAATCGATCAGCGCTTCGCGTCCGGCCTCGGTGGCCTGCGGTTCGGCGTCGGCATCGGAGACTCCCTGCTCGACCAGTTCGAGCCGTTTGTTCTCCTTGGTCGCTCCGTACGCGGCGTTGATCTTGGACATTCCGATCCCGGGCACCTCGACGTACGAGTCGCGCGGGATGGAGATGGCAGTGGCCGACGAGCCGTCGTTCGGGACGCGGATCAACACGATCGTGTCCGTGTTCGACGCAACTTCCTCACCTGCGTTGAGCGAGGCGAGTTCTTCCGGTGAGAGCGCGTTGCCGTGGGCGTCGGTGCGGCTGTCGGTGCCGACCATCAGGATGTCGACCGCGCCGTCCGCTGCGCCGCCCAGACCGAGGCCACCCGCAGTGGCGATGTTCGACCGCAGACTGTCCACACTGCGCCACGCGAAGCCGGTCACCAACAGGACGAGTACCGACAACACGGCCACCGCAACGTGCGTCGCCGGCCAGCGACCGCCTGCGCCCGGTCGGCGGGGTGCCTCGCCTGAGTCCGGTCGTCGGTCGTCGCCTCGGGGCCCACGCTGCGGTCGTCGTGTACGGCCGGCCGTGGTTCGTCGTGCGTCGCCGGCCGCGCCGCCTCGGCGATGCACGCCCGGTTCGCCGTCTGCGGAGGGACGTACAGGGTGATCCTGGGAGTCGCGCCCGCGGGATGCACGAGGGTCGGTGTCACGGCCGCGTCGCTCGCCGCGCAGGCCGTCGCCGTCGGCTCGCCGCGAGGTGCGCCGGTGTGGTGGGGGCGTGCGCTCACCTCCGTGCGTGCCTGAATCTCGTGGCACCTTCGACCCTTTCCTCGTTTCCGGCAGGCATGGACACCCACCGACAGACGTTCACTCCCCCCGACTCGAAGGTTACTGGCGATCGGCCGCGCTCTCGCCGAACCGACCGCGGCGTGCCACACTTGGCAACCGTGAATGCGATCGTGGTGACCGGTGCACACGGCCAGTTGGGCCGACGGGTGGTCTCGCTCGCCGCCGAGCGTGATTCCGACGTCGAGGTGCACGGCTATTCGTCCGCCGACCTGGACATCACCGACCCCGATGCCGTCGACGCCGTGGTGACTGCGGGTGCGACCGTCGTCAACTGCGCCGCGTACACCGCCGTCGATGCCGCCGAAACCGACGAGTCCAGGGCCATGGCCGTCAATGCCGACGGTCCTCGAAATCTCGCGCGGGCGTGCGGGCGTGTCGGTGCCCGACTGATTCACATTTCCACCGACTATGTGTTCGACGGCACAGCGACCGAGCCGTACGACGTCGACGCGGCGACCGCGCCGAAGTCCGTGTACGGACGCACCAAGTTGGCCGGGGAAACGGCGGTACGTGAGGAACTTCCCGAGGCCGTCATCGTGCGCACCGCATGGGTCTACGACAACACCGGCAAGAACTTCGTCACCACGATGCGAAGACTCGAAGGCGAGCGGGAGACCGTCTCGGTGGTCGACGACCAGATCGGATCGCCCACCTTCGCCCTCGACCTGGCCGCCGGTCTGCTCGAGATCGAAGCCGACGCGACGGTGACCGGCCGGACCCTTCACTTCACCAACGCCGGGCAGGCGAGCTGGTACGACCTCGCCCGGGCAGTGTTCTCGGGAATCGGTGCCGACCCCGACCGGGTGCGACCGTGTTCGAGCGCAGAGTACGTCGTCCCGGCACCTCGGCCCGCATACTCGGTGCTGTCACCGAATGCGTGGTCCGCAGCCGGGCTCGGTGCGCCCCGCCCCTGGTCCGAGGCTCTGACGGCGGCTCTTGCTCGGTCGTGATGCGGGATCGATGCTCGCCTCGGGCTAGTCTTGCCCGCGTGAGTTCCGACCTGGCCGTGGTGACGGTGACCTATTCCCCCGGCGAATACCTCGAGCAATTTCTGACGTCTCTACGCGAGGCCACGACTCGGCCCGTGCGAGTCATCATGGCCGACAACGGGTCGGTCGACGGCACTCCGGAAGCTGCCGAGGCGGCGTTCGCGGAAGCAGAATTGCTGCGTACCGGCGCCAACATCGGCTACGGCGCTGCCGTCAATCGGGCGATCGCCGCGGTCGACCCCGAGGTCGAATTCGTCGTGGTCGCTAATCCGGATGTCAGGTGGCACCCCGGGTCCCTGGACGGATTGCTCGACGCCGCGGCGCGATGGCCGCGCGCAGGTTCGCTGGGCCCACTCATTCGTGAGCCGGACGGGTCGCGATACCCGTCCGCGCGATCGGTGCCCGATCTGACGTCCGGGGCCGGCCACGCAATTCTGGGCAAGCTCTGGCCGACCAATCCGTGGACTCGGCGATACCGCCAGGAGAACGAGACGGTGTCCGAGCGGCCGGTGGGATGGCTGTCGGGATCATGCCTGTTGCTTCGCCGCGCGGCGTTCGACTCCATCGACGGGTTCGATTCGCGCTACTTCATGTACATGGAGGACGTGGACCTCGGCGACCGGCTCGGTAGGGCGGGTTGGCAGAACGTCTACGTACCCGAGGTCGAGGTCACGCACTCGAAAGGCCATGCGGCAGGACGGCATCCGGAAGTGATGCTGCCCGCACACCACACCAGCGCCTACCGATTCCAGGCCGACAGACACGACCGGGTGTGGCAGGCTCCACTACGATGGGCGCTGCGCGCGGGTCTCGGTCTTCGGTCGAAGGTCGTTGTGACTTCGACGCTTCGGGCCCGAGCTCGTGAAGAACGACCGTCGGACGAGAGAACAGAGGCTGGACATGTCGGATAGTTCCCCATCGGTCGCCGCACGGACGGATGCAGTGATCTTGGTCGGCGGCAAGGGAACTCGACTGCGCCCGTTGACTCTGTCGGCACCGAAGCCGATGCTCCCGACTGCAGGACTCCCGTTTCTCACCCACCTGCTGGCCAGGATCAAGGCTGCGGGCATCGAACACGTGGTTCTCGGAACGTCGTTCAAAGCCGAAGTGTTCGAGCAACATTTCGGCGACGGGTCGGCGTTGGGCATCGAACTCGAGTACGTGTTCGAGACCGAGCCCATGGGCACCGGCGGCGGAATCAGAAACGTGTTGCCGCGACTGCGGGCGGACAACGTCATGGTGTTCAACGGTGACGTGTTGGGTGGTACCGATCTGACGGCAGTGCTCGATACGCACCGCACGACCGACGCGGACGTGACGCTGCATCTCGTTCGGGTCGGCGATCCCCGAGCGTTCGGCTGTGTCCCGACCGACGAGAACGGCCGAGTCACCGCGTTTCTGGAGAAGACCCAGGATCCGCCGACCGACCAGATCAATGCCGGTTGCTACGTGTTCAAGCGTGAGATCATCGAGTCCATCGCAGCCGACCGGCCGGTGTCGGTGGAGCGAGAGGTGTTCCCTGCCTTGCTCGCCGAGAACAAGAAGGTCTACGGGCACGTCGACAGTGCGTACTGGCGCGACATGGGTACGCCGGAGGATTTCGTCAAGGGATCGGCCGACCTCGTTCGTGGGATTGCGCCGTCGCCCGCACTGCACGGAGATCGCGGTGAGTCCCTGGTTCACCCCGGAGCGGGTGTCGCGCCGGGCGCACTGCTGATCGGTGGAACCGTCGTCGGACGTGGTGCCGAGATCGGCGCAGGCGCTCGTCTCGACGGCGCGGTGGTGTTCGACGGTGCGATCGTCGAAGCAGGGGCCGTGGTCGAACGGTCCATCCTGGGCTTCGGAGCCCGCATCGGACCGCGCGCACTCGTGCGTGACGCCGTCATCGGTGACGGTGCCGATATCGGAGCTCGGTGCGAGTTGCTGCGTGGGGCACGGGTATGGCCCGGAGTGAAGCTGCCCGACGGGGGAGTGCGCTTCTCCACCGACGTCTGATCGTCGTCCCGAGGAGTTGAGCGGGGCCGACCCGGGCGGATCAGCGATACGCCGCGAGCGCGACGAGATGGTCGATGGTCTCGCGCTCGGCCGAGTCGGGTAGTTCGTCCACCGGCCACCAGCGCAGGTCCGTCGATTCCTCGCTGCGCACGGCGCGCGCGCCGTCCGGGGCGCGCACCAGGAACCGCAGGTCCAGGTGCCGGGTCGGCTTACCCAGTGAGCACGTGATCGGGTGAGTGTGCGCCGAGAGCAACTCGGGATCGATCGACAGATCGGTAATTCCGGATTCTTCGGTCGCCTCGCGCAGCGCTGCGGCGACGACCGTCTCGTCCTCGGGTTCGCAGTGACCGCCCAGCTGAATCCACCGGCCCACCCTAGGATGCAGGGTCAACAGAACGTGTCGTCCTGACGCGTCGAGTACCAGCGACGACGCCGTGATGTGGCCGGCCTCGTTGGCGCGAAGACACGCGTCGGGATTGCTGTGCAGAAAGGCGATCACGGTATGCCGAAGGGATTCGTCCCTGGAGTCGGTCGGTGCCCACCGATCGAGTGTCTCGGCCGCGGACTGCCACAGTGAGGAAGCGGACATCGTCGGTCAGAGCTCCACCAGCGAAGAACCGGGCGCGGCCGGATCTCGTACCGTCAGCGGCTCGCTGGGGTGTCCGATTGCGATGGCCCCCAATGCTTTCCAGTCCGCACGCAAGCCGAGCTCGGCGCGGACGGTATCGGCGGCGAAGATCGTCGAACCGATCCAGCAGCTACCGAGATCGCGAACGGCCAGGGCGACGAGCAAACCCTGAACGGCGGCACCGACCGCCACGGTGAACATGGTGTCCTCCGCTGCGCGACGCCTCTCGTCGGGATAGGTGTGCGCCCCGTCCGGCACACAGAACGGAATCACGATTTCCGGCGCATCGAACAGAATGTCACCGCGGCTCAGCCTCGCGGCGATGCGGTCCTCGGTCAGCCCGTCTCCGGCCAGATCGGCTCGCCACTGCTCGCGCATGGTCTCGAGCAGTCGTCGACGCACCGCGGGCGTTCTGATCCAGACGAATCTGACGGGGTGGGTGTGATGCGGGGCGGGGGCGGTGAGGGCGTCCGCGACGGCGTCACGAATCGAATCCGGGTCGACTGCGTCGGGGGAGAACGATCGAACCGACCGCCGGCGGAGCAGGGCCTCGCGTCGACCACGTTCGAGTGCCTCGGCGGTTCCCAGCCAGAACAGGTCGTCTTCACCGCCGCGCAGCAGGGTGGCGGCGGTGGAGCCGTCGTCGACCGGTGACAGGCCGCGGACGACGGCTATCGGAACGCCGCCCAGCTTGCCCTTCACGAGATCGCCTGCGGCAGCAAGCTCGTCGGCGATGGCGACTTCGGTGACGATCAGTTCGTTGCCCTGGCCGTCTTCTGCCCCGGCGTATCGATGGACGACCGCCAGGCCGGCAGACCCGATCGCGGCATCGGTCTGACCGATGCGCCAGGCCCGGCCCATCGTGTCGGTGATCACGACAGCCACGGTGACTCCGGCCGACTCGTGCAGTGCTCGCCGAAGAGCCGCCGCGCTGGCGTCGGGATTCTCCGGGAGCAGCGCCAGTTCGCTGCCGTCGACGTTGGACCCGTCGATTCCCGACGCGGCTTGCACGATGCCGAGGCGGTTCTCGGTGATGAGTGTCCGGCCTTTTCGGGCGACGACGCGAACGGCCTCCTGATCGACGAGGACCCGTCGGGCTGCGTCCCGCTCCTCGGGGTCCTGCGGTGCGGGCACCAGACGTCCCTCGACCTTGGAGACGATCTTGCTGGTGACCACGAGGACGTCTCCGTCGCGCAGCCAGGGCGCTCGGTCGACGATCGCTGCGGCGAGATCGTCGCCCGGACGAAACTCGGGAAGTCCCGTGACCGGCAGGATTTCGATCGATCCGCCCGGTGCGTGGTCACCGGGAGCCTCCGGCTTCGACGCCACCTCGCGTGGGGCGGTCACAGTTCGAGTCCGGCTGCGCGCAGGGCGGTGCGGGCCATCACCGCTGTGGTCTCCGGGTCGGTCATCAGCAACGGAATCGACTGCACGTCGACTCCGTCGACCACCGCCGAGTCGGTGCTGTGCACCAGCCAGGCGTCGAGAATGCCGGTGCCGCTTCGGCTTCCGTAGAGGCGGCCGACGGCCTCGGCCGTCGTCTCGACGCCGATGACCGAGAGGCACTCGTCTGCCATGCCGCGCAACGGTTTACCGTCCACCACCGGGGACAGGCCGACGACCTTGGCGGCGGTGGTGCGCAGTGCGCCGCGGATGCCGGGTACGGCAAGAATTGCGCCGACACTGACCACCGGGTTGGACGGGGCCAGGATCACCGCGTCGGCCTCGGCGATCGCTTCGGCGACTCCCGGTGCAGCAGTGGCCTGTTCGGCACCGATATGAGCGAAACTGTGCGTGGGAATCTGCGCGCGGTAGCGAACCCACCACTCCTGGAAGTGGATTGCACGTTGCTGCTCGCCGCTGGGGTCGTCGGGGTCGGTGACCACGACGTGTGTTTCCGAGCGGTCGTCGGTGACCGGCAGCAATCGGACCCCGGGCTGCCATCGGTTGCACAGCGCCTCGGTCACGGCCGACAGCGGAAATCCGGTGCGCAGCATGCGACTGCGGATCAAGTGCGTGGCGATGTCCCTGTCGCCGAGGCCGAACCAGTCGGGATCTGCTCCGTAGGCGGCCAACTCGTCGCGGGCGTTCCATGTCTCCGCGACCCGGCCCCAGCCTCGCTCGGTGTCGATTCCGTTTCCGAGGGTGTACATGCACGTGTCGAGATCCGGGCAGATGCGAAGGCCGTGCATCCAGACGTCGTCGCCGACGTTGACCACCGCCGTGATCTCGTTCTCGGGTTCGTCGCCGAGAAGGGAGTCGCCGAACAGGGATTTGAGCCCCTGGAGGAACCGTGCGCCACCGACGCCACCGACCAGAACAGTAACTTTCACAACATGCGAGCCTAGTGCGGTTGCCGCCCGCCCGGGTGAGCGCCCACCCGGACCGTCCGCGGGGCCGGGATCCGAGCCCGAGAACCGCCGCGACACGCACGGGACGCGCTCCGATTCGGGGAGACAGCCGATTTCGGGCATGGGATGGTATTGGATTTGTGCGATCGGCTTGACCGCGACACACCTGTACGTGTCTAATCACAGGTATGTCATTCAGCGTTCGCGGCACGAGTTCGACTGCAGCGAACCTGGTTTCGAACACTCGTTCCCTTCCTGTTCGTCCCTGAGTGGACGTGGAGTAGAGGTCGAGAGTTGGACGGGTGGAGAGTCGGCTCGGACGTACCAGCTCGATCGAATACCGGCGCGGGGCAAGGTATTCGAGATTACGAGGACCGAAAGTATCTGCGCTACCACAGGTGAGGAGGCGGAAGCGATGTATGACCAGCACGTGACACGTGATCAGCGGGGCGGACCCACTGCACACCTCAGCGCTGTCGACGACGCGCCGCAAACCGAGTCCGATTCCGGCGTGGATTCGAGCGTCTCCGTCGACGCCGGTTCTGCGTACGTGACCCCGTCGAACGATGCAGTCGACGGCGAACTCTCGAGTGACGCCGTGCAAATCGATCAGGACATCGACAGCCCCGATGTCGACAGCCCGGATGTCGACGACGTCGATAACGACGACTCGGACAACGACGCCGATTCGATGCCGTTCGTGGCCGAATCGGTTCCACCCGCCAAGCCGTTCCTCAGTCTCGTGGCGGGTTTCGACGAGATGTTCGAGGAAATCGAGGATCAGTGGCAGGAGCGCGCCCTGTGCGCTCAGACCGATCCCGAAGCCTTCTTTCCCGAAAAGGGCGGCTCCACCCGCGAAGCGAAGCGAATCTGCCTCGGCTGCGAGGTCAAGGACGAATGCCTCGAGTACGCTCTCGCCAACGACGAGCGATTCGGAATCTGGGGCGGACTGTCCGAGCGTGAGCGTCGTCGGCTCAAGCGCGGGATCGGCTGAGCCGAGCGCTCTCAGTAGGATCCACCCACGAGCCGACGCTGCATCACGGCTCGGCGCTGGCGGGGTCCACCTCGTCGGGATCGATGCCCAAATACGTCGCTACCTGCTCGACCAGGACCTCGAACAGTAGGTCCTCCAAATCTTCCGGGTGCTTGGCGCGCCGCTCGAGCGGACGCCGGAACAGCACCACACGGGCGCGTGTCGTCTCTCCGCGCTTGTCGATCCCTGCGGGGACCAGTCGCGACAGGGGTACCGGTCCTTCTGCGACCACCTCGGGCGGCCAGGTGACCGATTCCGGGTCCAGCGCCCTGATCTTGGGCACGTCGTCGACGGCGATGTCGAGCTTCGAGAGCTTGTCGTGCCACCGGTGGTCGATGCGCGCGAACGCGTCGAGTACCAGCCGGTCGAACTTCTCTGCACGTGATCGCCGGGCAGGTAGGTCCTCGGGCAGCACCGGTCCGCGGATGCCGCGGCCGTGCCGCGCAACGGACCGCGACGTGATCCTGCGCGCGGAAGAGAACTGAGGCATGGGGGCAGGTTATCGCGGCTGTCCGGTGTGTCGGTCGTTCGGTCGGTTGCACGTACCGGATACTCTGCACTCGTGAGATCACTGCGTGGCTGCTGCAGGCCTGGTTGCAACCGTTCTGCCGTTGCGACGCTCACATATGTCTACTCCGACTCCACTGCGGTCGTCGGTCCGCTGGCCACCGTGGACGAGCCGCACTCCTGGGACCTGTGCGAGGTCCATGCCTCGACGACCACGGCACCCAAGGGCTGGGAGCTCGTGCGGTACGAGGGTGGTTACTCGACATCGACCCCCGACGAGGACGATCTGACCGCGCTGGCCGAGGCCGTACGCGAAGCCGGTCGGGGAGACCGGACGCGCTCCGAGGATCGAGACAGCGGTGACCGGTCGCCGGCTCGCCACCAGGACACCGAGCGACGGGCCACGCCTGCCGTCCGAACCGGCCGACGCGGACACCTCAGAGTTCTACCCGATCCCACGTCCTAGACCACCTGCGCAGAACGCCGCGGCGGGGCTATGCGCTGCGTCCGCCCGAATGAACGACGGGTCGACTGGCCCGCCCACCGGGCGTCTGGCAAGGTTTGCACCAGTACCGAAACGGACAAGCCGGTCTGCCGAGCTTCGGTGTTGACCGCCCCGTACCCAACGCTGGATGTCCGACGCCGGACGACCGACAATCAGGAGAATCTTCGTGGCCCGAACCGCAGAGTCCGTCAACGCCGTCATCAAGGCCTACGACGTCCGTGGCGTCGTAGGTGAGCAGATCGACGAGGCGTTCGTCCGAGACGTCGGTGCATCGTTCGCCCGGTTGGTACGCGACGAGGAGGGCGCAGCGCGGACCGTCGTCGTCGGACACGACATGCGCGACTCCTCGCCGGGCCTGTCCCGCGCTTTCGCGGACGGCGTCACCGCGCAGGGACTCGACGTCGTGCACATCGGTCTCGCCTCGACCGATCAGCTCTACTTCGCGTCGGGCCTGCTCGAATGCCCCGGTGCCATGTTCACCGCAAGCCACAATCCGGCGAAGTACAACGGAATCAAGCTGTGCCGCGCCGGTGCCAAGCCGGTGGGACAGGACACCGGGTTGGCCACTATCAAGTCGGAACTGATCGACGGCGTGCCGGACTTCGACGGCCCGGCCGGTACGGCAACGTCGCGAGACGTGTTGACCGACTACGCCGGGTTCGTCCGCGATCTGGTCGATCTTTCCGGCATCGGATCCATGAAGATCGCCGTCGACGCGGGTAACGGTATGGGCGGACACACGGTCCCCGCGGTGTTCGCTCCGCTCCCGGTGACGATCGAACCGTTGTTCTTCGAACTCGACGGCAGCTTTCCCAATCACGAGGCCAACCCACTGGATCCGGCGAACCTGGTGGATCTGCAGCGCTTCGTCGTCGAGACCGGCGCCGACATCGGGCTCGCGTTCGACGGAGACGCCGACCGGTGCTTCGTCGTCGACGAGAAGGGCGATCCGGTCTCGCCGTCGGCCGTGACCTGCTTGGTGGCAGAACGCGAGCTGGCCAAGGAACCCGGTGCGTCGATCATTCACAATCTCATCACCTCGCGTGCGGTGCCGGAGCTGGTCACCGAGCTCGGCGGCAAGCCTGTCCGCACCCGAGTGGGGCACTCGTTCATCAAGCAGCAGATGGCCGATACCGGTGCGATCTTCGGCGGAGAACATTCCGCGCACTACTACTTCCGCGATTTCTGGGGTGCCGATTCCGGCATGCTCGCCGCGCTGCACGTTCTCGCTGCCCTCGGTGCCCAGGATCGACCGCTCTCGGAGATGATGGCCTCGTACGAGACGTACAGCGCGTCGGGTGAGATCAATTCGACGGTCGACGACGCAGCCGAGCGCACCCAGGCCGTGCTCGACGCGTTCGCCGATCGGACCACCGGAATCGACCGTCTCGACGGCGTGACCGTCGACCTCGAGGGTGGTGCATGGTTCAACTTGCGTGCGTCCAACACCGAGCCCCTGTTGAGACTCAATGTCGAGGCGCGCACCCGCACCGAGGTCGACGCGTTGTCGACCGAGATATTGAGCATCGTTCGCTCCGGACTGGAATAGTGGTTACCTAGAGTTCACAAGTGGGTATGCAGGCATTTCGAGTCGGTGACGTAAGGGAAGGTGCCGAGGTCATGAGGGCAGTGACGTCTCTGGTCGATCTCGACGACGCCGGCGCGATCGTGGCCGCCGATCGGGAGGGCGCGCTCCGCAGCGCCGCGCTCGCGGGTGCTCAAGTACGCGCCGTCGCCACTGCGGTCGAAGAGTCGGTGCTGGCGCGCCTGGCCGACCTGCGACCTCGCAGCGTGGTGATCGTGACCGGCGACGGCCGCAGCAGTCGTGCCGCGTCCCTGCTTGTCGCTGCTCTCGGAAACCATTTGGGCGTTCCTCTGGTTCGTAGTACCGGAACTCCGCCGTGGATCGGGCCACTGGATGTCGTCGTGGTGGCCGGCGACGATGCAGGCGATCCGCGCTTGGCCGAATCGGTCGACGCGGCAGCGCGGCGCGGCGCGGAGGTCGTCGTCGTGGCACCGGAAGAGGGTCCCTTACGTGCCGTGCGCGGTGCCAGAGTCATGTGGTTGCCGCCGCGCATAGCGGTGCGTGACCACAATGCGCTGATGCGCTATCTTGCGGCGTTCGTGGCCGTCCTCGGCGCGGTTGCCGGTGGTTCGTGGAAGGCGCTGCTGCCCAACCTTTCTCGGCTCGCCGATCTGCTCGATGCCGAGGCTGTGCGCAACAGCCCGTCCAACGAGGTGTTCCACAACCCTGCCAAAGCGCTTGCCAGTGGGTTCAGCGGCAAACGTGTGGTGCTCAGCGGTGCCGGGCCGGCTGCCGTCGAGGTGGCGCGGCACGGTAGCGAGGTGTTGCTGCGGGTGGCCGGTCTGATCGTGGCTGCGGGTGAGCTCGGCGATGTCATCGCTGCGTCCATCCGTGCGTCCATGGTCGAGTCATCGGGGCCGGTCAGCACCTTCGACTCGATCTTCCACGACGAGGAGCTCGACGGACCGGCTCCCGAACAGCCGATGCGGGTATTCGTCCTGGCGTCCGAATCCGATCGCGCGCTGACCGAACGACGCATTGCCGGTGTTCCGAATTCCGAACTGGTACTGACCGAGTCCGGTGAGGCGACGTCCGGCGGGGAGTTCGTGAGTTCGGGTTTCGAGGCCCGCGCGGCGTCACCCGATCCGGTTACACTCTCGATGCTCGACACGATGTCGGTGTTGGCAACGCGGTTGGACACCACTGCCGCGTACTTGTCGTTGATGGGCGGTAGCTAGTGCAACTCCTGCGAGGCGCAGTCCGGTCCTACGCTTGGGGTTCGCGCACTGCTCTGGCTCGTATCCAGGGCAGGCCGGTACCGTCCGATCATCCCGAGGCGGAGATCTGGCTGGGTGCACACCCGGCCGATTCTGCGCACGTGGTTCACGAGGGTGGCAGCACGCCGTTGCTCACCCTCATCGACGGGGATCCGGAAACACAGTTGGGCGGCTCTGCAGCGGACTTCTCGTCGCGGCTGCCGTACTTGCTGAAATTGCTTGCCGCAGAAGAACCTCTGTCGTTGCAGGCACATCCGAGCAGCGCGCAGGCGCGTGAGGGTTTCGCGCGGGAGAATGCCGCAGGTGTTGCGATCGATTCCCCGGTGCGCAATTACCGGGACGCCAATCACAAGCCCGAGCTGATCGTGGCACTCACCGAATTCGAAGCACTGGCAGGGTTTCGGCAACCGGCCGAGACGGTCGAGTTTCTCGATGCGTTGGCCGTGCCGTCCCTCGCGGGGTATCGCACGTTGCTCGCCGCTCAGCCCGACGCGTCGGGCCTCCGGACGGTGTTCACTTCGTGGATCACGTTGCCCGGGCAGTCCCTGGACGACCTGTTGCCTGCGGTCGCCCAGGGCTGCATCGATTATCTGTCGGGGCCTGCCCGCGCCGACGGCGGTCGATTCGCTGCCGAGGCACGGACGTTGCTCGAGCTGGGGGAGTCGTATCCCGGTGATGCTGGAGTACTGGCGGCCTTACTGCTCAATCGGGTCACCCTGACTCCCGGCCAGGGCCTGTACCTGGATGCGGGCAATCTCCATGCGTACCTGCGCGGAACAGGTGTGGAGATCATGGCCAACTCCGACAACGTTCTGCGTGGAGGGTTGACGCCCAAGCACGTCGACGTGCCGGAGTTGTTGCGCGTGCTGGACTTCGAGCCCGCCGACATCTCTCCGATCACGCCGGGTGAGAACGATCGGCCCACTTACCGGTACCCGACGCCGGCCCCGGAATTCGTCCTCAGCCGGACGGCGGTCGGTCCGGGGGAGACCGTCGAGATCCCTGGAACCGGTCCGCGAATTCTGTTGTGCACCAGCGGTTCGGTGCTGGCAACGACCGGTGACACACACGCGGGGCTCACCGTGCCCCAGGGTAGTTCGGCGTGGATTCCCGCTGCCGACCGATCGGTCACCGTCACCGCGGACTCCGACGGTGCCGAAGTGTTCGTGGCGGCGGTCGGATCATTGCAGTCGTAAGGCGCGGCAAGTCGAGTGGCCGAAGTGTCCGACACGGGTGCCCGCTACCAATAGGGTGATGTCACAGTGAATTCTGGGACGGGTGGGTCCGATCGGACCGGCCGTCTGCAGAAGCGACGTGGCGATACGGAGGTCCGATGACCAAGGCAGACCGGCCCAGGAAGGCTCCGCGTACGACGGGGTGGTTCCGGACCAAGTCGATCGAACAATCGATCAAGGACACCGACGAACCGGACACCAAGTTGCGCAAGGAGCTCGGTTCGTGGGATCTGACCGTGTTCGGTGTCGCGGTGGCGGTCGGAGCCGGCATTTTCACGCTGACGGCGAGGACTGCCGGAAACGTTGCCGGACCGGCTGTTTCGGTGGCGTTCGTGTTGGCGGCCATCGCCTGCGGGCTCGCTGCCCTCTGTTACGCCGAGTTCGCCTCCACGGTTCCGGTCGCCGGTAGTGCCTACACGTTCTCCTACGCCGCATTCGGTGAGTTCATCGCCTGGATCATCGGCTGGGATCTGATCCTCGAATTCGGACTGGCCGCGGCGGTGGTGGCGAAGGCCTGGTCGCTCTATCTGGGAGACCTGCTCGGCACGTCGGCCCCGGTACTGCAGATCGGTTCGCTGAATTTCGACTGGGGCGCACTGCTCATCGTGGTGGTGTTGACGGTTCTCATCGCCTCGGGAACCAAGTTGTCCTCGCGCGTGTCGTTGGTGATCACAGCCATCAAGGTGATCGTCGTGCTGTTCGTCGTCGTGCTCGGTGCGTTCTACATCAAGGTCGCCAACTACGACCCGTACATTCCGCCGTCCGAGCCCGCGTCCACGGGTGAGGGGCTTCATCAGTCCTTGTTCTCATTCGTCACCGGTGCGGGCGGTAGCACCTTCGGTTGGTACGGACTGCTGGCGGCGGCGTCGCTGGTGTTCTTCGCGTTCATCGGCTTCGACGTGGTCGCGACAACGGCCGAGGAGACGAAGGAGCCGCAGAAGGCATTGCCGCGCGGCATCCTCGGATCCTTGGCCATCGTGACCGTGCTCTACGTGGCGGTGACCCTGGTGCTGACCGGGATGGTCAAGTACACGGATCTGGCCGGCGACAGTGCCACGCTGGCAACGGCTTTCGAGCTGAATGGGCTGACGTGGGCCAAGAACATCATTTCGTTCGGCGCACTGGCCGGTCTGACGACGGTGGTCATGGTTCTCATGCTGGGGCAGACTCGCGTCCTGTTCGCCATGTCGCGAGACGGCCTGGTGCCGCGCGGTCTGGCCCACACCGGAAAGAAGGGCACGCCGGTTCGGACGACGATCCTGGTCGGTGTGGTGGTCGGACTGCTCGCCGCGTTCGTCCCTCTCGGCACGCTCGAGGAGATGGTCAACATCGGAACGCTGTTCGCCTTCGTTCTGGTGTCGGCCGGTGTCCTCGTCCTCCGCAAGACGCGTCCCGATCTCGAGCGCGGGTTCCGCGTGCCCTGGGTTCCGCTGGTTCCGATCCTGGCAGTGGCCGCGTGCCTGTGGCTGATGCTCAACCTGTCGGTCGAGACGTGGTTGCGGTTCCTGGTGTGGATGGCAGCGGGTGTCGTCATCTACGTGCTGTACGGTCGCCGCCATTCGGTGATGGGTCTGCGCGAGGCGAAGAAAGTCGAGTCGCGACCCGAGTGAGACGCGGCCGAGTCGTCTTGCGAGGCCGGCCCCGACCGTCGATCGTGCGGGCGGGGCCGGTTTTCTCGGATCCGACGTGTCCGGGGTATCCGTCACACCCCTCGGTCCGAACGCCCGGCATGTTATACCCTCGAAAACAAACTGATAGGACCGCAAACATTCGGTGAGAGGGTGTGGCAACTGTGAGCGTGGACGGCCGAATCACCTCATCGGACGATTCGGGTGTCGCTTTCGGGGAGCGGAATTCGGCCGGGGCTGCACCTGCGGTTCGGCGGTGGGACAACAAGCGCTACCTGTGGATGCTGGGTCTGCTGGCACCGGCATCGGCACTGTTGCCGTCCCAATTGGTGTACTGGACCGGCATGCCGGTGTTCTGGTGGAGCGGCGTCCTGGTGTTCTTCGTGATCATTCCGATCATCGATCTGCTCGCGGGCGAGGACGGTCACAACCCGGACGCGTCTGCGGCCGACAAGCTGCAGAACGACCGTTATTACCGCTGGTGCACCTACCTGTTCCTGCCCATCCAATTCATCGGTCTGATCGTCGCCTGCTGGATGTGGGCGTACGGAGGTCTGAGCGTGGTGGACAAGATCGGGCTCGCGGTGACGGTGGGCCTGGTCGCGGGAACCGGAATCAACGCCGCCCACGAGCTGGGCCACCGCGTCGAGCAGCACGAACGCTGGTTGGCGAAGGTGGCCTTGTCGCAAACCCTGTACGGACACTTCTTCGTCGAGCACAACCGCGGTCACCACGTGCGGGTGGCCACTCCGGAGGATCCGGCCAGTGCCCGGCTGGGAGAGAGCGTGTGGACGTTCGTGCCGCGCAGCGCTGTTCTCGGGCTGGCCTCGGCCTGGAAGCTCGAGGCTCGGCGGCTGCGTCGCAAGGGCCACTCCGTGTTTCACCCGTCGAACGCTCTGTTGCACACGTGGCTGCTCAGCGCCGTTCTCTTCGTCACGCTGATGGTCGTCTTCGGCTGGGCGATCGCGCCGTATCTGCTGATACAAGCCGTCGTGGGATTCGTGCTCCTGGAGATGGTGAACTACGTGGAGCACTACGCACTGCTGCGCGAGACGAACGAGCGAGGCAGATACGTGCGATGCGCACCGCGGCACAGTTGGAACAGCGACCGGCTGTGCACCAACATCTTTCTCTACCACCTGCAGCGACACAGCGATCATCATGCCAATCCGGGGAAGCGATACCAGACTCTGCTCTCGTGCGACGAGGCCCCGCAATTGCCCGCCGGGTACGCGACGATGGTTCTACTGGCAGCGGTACCGCCGCTGTGGCGTCGGGTGATGGACCCGCGGGTGCTCGACCACTACGACGGTGATCTCGTCCGGGCCAACATTCTGCCCCGAAAGCGCGAACGGATTCTGGCGCGAGCCCAGCAACACGGGTGACCGCGGGACCACTCGACGAGCCGTCTGAAGGGCATCGGACCGATTCGCCGGGCAGACGGTCGCCGCGCGCCGCGACCCGATAGCCTGGACGAAGACATTCAAGTCAACAGGAGAGGCAAGATGACGACCTCAGTTACGTCAGGATCGGCACTCACCGTGGAACACCGCGGTGGAATCGACTTCAAGGTCGCAGACCTGTCACTCGCAGAATTCGGCCGCAAGGAAATACGGCTGGCAGAGCACGAGATGCCCGGCCTGATCGCGCTTCGTCGCGAGTACGCCGACGTTCAGCCGCTCAAGGGCGCACGAGTATCCGGATCGCTGCACATGACGGTGCAGACCGCCGTGTTGATCGAGACGCTGGTGGCACTCGGTGCCGAGGTGCGTTGGGCCTCGTGCAACATCTTCTCCACCCAGGATCACGCTGCAGCGGCCGTCGTCGTAGGCCCGTACGGCACCGTCGAAGAGCCCAAGGGCGTTCCGGTGTTCGCCTGGAAGGGTGAGACCCTCGAGGAGTACTGGTGGGCCGCCGAGCAGATGCTCACCTGGCCCGAGCAGCCTGCCAACATGATCCTCGACGACGGCGGTGACGCCACGATGCTGGTGCTGCGCGGCGCTCAGTTCGAGAAGGCAGGCGTCGTTCCGCCGACCGACGACGACCAGGATTCCGACGAGTACAAGGTGTTCCTCGGCCTGCTGCGTCGCTCCCTCGAGGCGTCGACGACCAAGTGGACCGAGATTGCCGCATCCGTGCAGGGTGTCACCGAGGAGACCACGACCGGTGTGCTGCGGTTGTACCAGTTCGCTGCTGCCGGTGAGCTGTCGTTCCCGGCCATCAACGTCAACGACTCGGTCACCAAGAGCAAGTTCGACAACAAGTACGGCACTCGCCATTCGCTGATCGACGGCATCAACCGTGGCACCGACGTTCTCATCGGCGGCAAGGCCGTGCTGGTCTGTGGCTACGGAGACGTGGGCAAGGGCTGCGCCGAGGCACTCAAGGGCCAGGGCGCTCGCGTGACGGTCACCGAAGCAGATCCCATCAACGCCCTGCAGGCACTGATGGACGGCTTCGACGTGCGCACGGTCGACGAGTTCATCGAGCAGGCCGACATCGTGATCACCTCGACGGGCAACCTCAAGATCATCACGTTCGAGCACATGCGCAAGATGAAGCACCAGGCGATCCTGGGCAACATCGGCCACTTCGACAACGAGATCGACATGGCCGGCCTCGAGAAGGCTGCCGACGTCACGCGGATCAACATCAAGCCGCAGGTCGACGAGTTCCAGTTCAAGGACGGGCACTCGATCATCGTGCTGTCCGAGGGCCGTTTGCTGAACCTCGGCAACGCCACCGGTCACCCGTCGTTCGTCATGAGCAACAGCTTCTCCAACCAGGTCATCGCGCAGATCGAACTGTGGACCAAGCCGAGTGAGTACGACAACGAGGTCTACCGGTTGCCCAAGCACCTCGACGAGAAGGTTGCTCGCATCCACGTCGAAGCGCTGGGCGGCTCGATCACCAAGCTCACCAAGGAGCAGGCCGAGTACATCGGCGTCGACGTCGAGGGCCCGTACAAGCCCGAGCACTACCGCTACTGACCGAGAGAGTTCGGTCGTTGGGAAAGCTCTTCGTCATCGAGGGAGTCGACGGAGCGGGCAAGAACACGCTCGCCCGTCGGCTCGTCTCGGCGTGGGAACGCGACGGCCTGGCCGTCGTCCGGGTCGGGTTTCCCCGGTACGGAAGGTCGGTTCATGCCGATCTGGCGGCCGAGGCGCTGCAGGGGGAACACGGAGACACCGCGGGCAGCGTGCACGCCATGGCGCTGCTGTTTGCACTCGACCGCAAGGATGCGGCCGACGAGATCCGAAACTTGTTGTCCCGCAACGATATCGTGTTGCTGGACCGGTACGTGGCGTCCAACGCCGCCTACACCGCGGCGCGGTTGGAGCAGTCCGTCGACGGAGCGGCCGTCGAGTGGATCCGGTCACTCGAATTCGAGCGGTTCGGTGTGCCCGTTCCGGACGTGCAGGTGTTGCTGGACGTACCGGTGGCTCTCGCTGCGGAGCGCGCCGCCGCGCGTGAGAGTGCGGACGCCGCGCGCACCCGGGATGCCTACGAACGCGACGGCTCGCTGCAGACCCGAACCTCGGCCGTCTACGGCCGTCTCGCAGAAACGAACTGGGCGTCGCCCTGGCGAGTCGTGCGCGCCGACGTCGACCCCGATCGACTCGCCGCCGACATGTTCAATCAGCCATCCGCCGAGCCGAAAGTGACACGATAGAGCCATGAAGCCTCGGATTCTGGTTGTGGACGACGATTCGGCTCTGGCGGAGATGCTCACCATCGTGTTGCGCGGTGAGGGATTCGAGCCGTTCGTCGTCGGAGACGGCACCCAAGCGCTGGCGGCCGTCCGCGAGAATCGACCCGATCTGGTGTTGCTCGACCTGATGCTTCCCGGAATGAACGGCATCGACGTCTGTCGCGTGCTGCGAGCCGACTCGGGGGTCCCGATCGTCATGCTGACGGCCAAGACCGACACCGTCGATGTGGTGCTCGGTCTCGAATCCGGGGCCGACGACTACATCATGAAGCCCTTCAAGCCGAAGGAGCTGGTGGCACGCGTCCGGGCACGACTGCGTCGAACCGAGGACGAGCCGGCCGAACTGTTGTCGATCGCCGACATCGTCATCGACGTCCCCGCCCACAAGGTCAGCCGCGGCGACGAGCTGGTCTCGCTCACTCCGCTCGAATTCGATCTGCTGGTCGCCTTGGCCCGCAAGCCCCGTCAGGTGTTCACCCGTGAAGTTCTGCTCGAACAGGTGTGGGGCTACCGGCACGCCGCCGACACCCGCCTGGTCAACGTCCACGTTCAGCGCCTGCGCGCCAAGGTTGAGAAGGATCCGGAGAACCCGGAGGTGGTGTTGACCGTGAGGGGGGTCGGGTACAAGGCCGGACCGCCGTGATCGGTTTTTCCCACTCTCGGCGACGAATCAACGGCAAGTTCTCCCCGCTCCTGCGTTGGTTCAGGTCGCTGAGCACATCGCTGGGTCATGCCTGGCGAAGGTCACTGCAACTGCGCGTGGTCGTCTCGACCCTGACGTTGTCGCTCGTGGTGATCCTGATTCTCGGCGTTGTTCTGACCAGCCAGATCACCGATCGGTTGCTCGAAGCGAAGCTGTCTGCAGCCACCGAGGAACTCGACCGCTCGCGCACCACGGTGGAGGGCAACCTCGCCGGTGCCGATGATTCGAGCGGCCTGTCCACCCGTCTCGAACGGGCGAGAGCAGCGTTGACGAACCAGGACCTCGACGCCGCGTCGACCACCGGGTCGGCAGGGTCCTTCGACCCTGTTCTGATCGTCGAGGGCGACGCGACCCGCGCGGAAGCGTCGGTCGGTCCGGTCGACCAGATACCGGCCAGCTTGCGCGACTTCGTCAAGAAGGGCCTGATCAGCTCGCAGTACGCCACCGTGACCGACAGTGACGGCGGATATTCCGGGTCGGCGCTCATCATGGGGTCGCCCACCGGTTCCGACATATCGGCGCTGCAGCTGTATCTCATCTTCCCGCTCGCCAGCGAAGACCGGACGCTCTCCCTGGTCCGCGGCACGCTGTTCATCGGGGCCGTGGTGCTGCTGGTACTCCTTGCCGCGATCGCGATGCTCGTCGCGCGGCAGGTGGTGCTACCCATTCGATCCGCGTCCCGCATCGCAGTACGTTTCGCCGACGGCAGGCTCAAGGAGCGCATGCCGGTTCGCGGTGAGGACGACATGGCGAGGCTGGCGATGTCGTTCAACGAGATGGCCGAAAGTCTGTCCAAACAGATCACCCAGCTCGAGGAATTCGGAAACCTGCAGCGCCGGTTCACCTCCGACGTCAGCCACGAACTACGGACGCCGCTCACCACCGTGCGGATGGCCGCGGATCTCATTCACGACGCCAGTGACGATCTCGAACCTGCCCTCAAGCGTTCCTCCGAGCTGTTGGTCAACGAGCTGGACCGGTTCGAGACGTTGCTCGGTGATCTGCTCGAGATCAGCCGCCACGACGCCGGTGTCGCCGAACTGGCCGCCGAGCAACTCGACCTGCGGATGTGTGCACGCGCTGCGGTCTCCACGGTGCGTCACCTCGCCCGCGAAACCGGTACCGAGGTGATCGTCGACATGCCCGAGACGGCGGTCATCGCCGAGGTGGACCCGCGGCGTGTCGAACGTATCCTGCGCAACCTTCTGGCCAACGCCCTCGATCACGGGGAAGGCAAGCCGGTGCTGCTGCGCCTGAGATCGGATGCCGACGCGGCAGCCTTCGTGGTGCGCGACCAAGGAATCGGTCTGCGCCCCGGCGAGGAGAAGCTGGTGTTCAATCGGTTCTGGCGCTCGGACCCCTCCCGCGTCCGGCGCTCCGGCGGTACCGGCCTCGGGTTGGCGATCAGCGTCGAGGACGCCCGGCTGCACGACGGTAAGCTCGAGGCGTGGGGTGCAGTCGGCGAAGGCGCATGTTTCCGGCTCACGGTGCCACTGGTCCGTGGCCACAAAGTGATCGGCTCACCTCTGCCGTTGAAGCCGAGCACCAAGAAATACGCTCAGGGACAACCGATCCCGGCCATCGGTGCGCAGCGGGCCGCGTCGGAGTCGTCGACGTGATTCGCTCGTCTCGTCGCCTGTCTCGCTCGGTTGCAGTCTGCGCCCTGATCGCCGCCCTCGTCTCCGGTTGTGCCAGCCTGCCCGAGTCCTCGAGCCCCCAGGCCATCGGCACGTTGACCGACGGTGCCGCGCCCACCAGCGCCCCGGCTCCCGAACCCGGACGTGAGCCCGACCGGCTGCTCGACGACTTCTTCGAGGCCAGCGCAGTGTCGGCCAACCGCCACCAGGCCGCCCGACAGTTCCTGACCGAGGACGCGTCGAACACGTGGGACGACGGCGCTCGTACCGTCGTCGCAGATCGGATCGACACCCTGTCGGGGCCCCGAACTGCAGACTCTGCGCAATTCACGATTCGGTCGACGACAGCGGGAATCCTGGCTCCCGGCGGGGAATATCAGGCCGGATCGGACACGTTCGACATCGCGATCGACATGACGCGCGTCGACGGCCAATGGCGCATCTCGAAGCTGCCACCGGGTGTGGTCATCGATCGCTCGGCGTTCATGGACACCTATCAGCAGCGATCCATCTACTTCGTCGATCCGCTCGGTGGGGTGTTGGTGCCGGATGTTCGGTGGACGAGCGGATCGCAGGATCAGCTCGCAAACCAGCTCGTGCAGCTGTTGATCGATGGACCCAAGTCCGCGCTGTCCGCAGCGGTGAGCAACGAATTGTCCGACGACGTCAGTATCCGGGGGCCCATCACCAAGGCCGACGGACAGACTACACAGGTCGGAGTCGGTCTCGGCGGCATCAGAATCGACTTCGGTGGTTTGCAGAACAAGGGCGACCGCGACCGAGAATTGCTTGCCGCACAGGTGATCTGGACTCTGGCCTCGGCGGAGGTGGCCGGGCCCTACGTGCTGCTCGCCGACGGACAACCCATCGACACGACCAAGCCGGACGGGTGGACGACGGCCGGGGTCGACTCCTTCGATCCACAGAGCTCCACCAACGAATCGGTCGGCCTGCACGCACTGGCCTCCGGTCGACTGCTCCGCGTCGAGCAATCCGCGACCACACCCGCCCCCGGGTACTTCGGGCAGGCACGGAATCTGCGCTCGGTGGCCTTGTCGAACGACGGAACACTCGTGGCCGGCGTCGCGGACACCGGTAGACCCGCTCCGGCACCGTCGAGCACATTGATGGTCGGTAGCTACGACGGTGGCGCGTTCCCGGTGGCCGAGGGGCAGTCGATCACGCGTCCGACATGGGGAGCCGATGACAACGCCGCCTGGGCGGTCATCGACGGCACCAACGTCATTCGCGCGGCCCGCGACCCCTCGACCGGTCAGGTATCGGTGATACCGGTCGATGCCCGCGCGGTCACCACCCTGGGAACTCGCATCACCGAACTCCGGCTGGCCCGCGACGGCGTTCGGGCCGCACTCATCGTCGACGGCGTGGTGTACGTGGCCACCGTGGTACGCGATCCGTCGGGCGTCTATTCGCTGACGGCCCCGCGCGCGGTTGCGATCGGACTCGGCAGTGACGCCACCAGCTTGGACTGGAGCACCGGCGAGGCCATCGTCATCGCACGGGTTGCTACCGATACACCGGTGGTCCAGGTGACGGTCGACGGCTCGAGGATGGACGCCCTGCCGTCGCGCAATCTCACCAATCCCGTTCTGGCGGTCGATGCGTCGCCGGAGACCGAGTACGTTGCCGACGCCCGCGCCGTGTTCGCACTCAACAATGCCGATCCGGTCGGCGACAGGTACTGGCGCGAGGTCACCGGCCTGGCCGGGGTGAAGGCCGTGCCGATCCTGCCCGGCTGACGTCCGGCGGGTGTCGGTGGCTACCGGCACACTTCACGGTCATGAGAACGCTTCTCGACCTCGTCCTGCCCCTCGAATGTGCCGGGTGTGGGGTGCCGGGGGAGCAGTGGTGTCGCCGTTGTGAACAGGCGCTGTCGGTGCCGCCTGTCCGGGTGCGTCCGCGGGTCGATCCGGGGGTGCCCTGCTGGGCGCTGGGCACGTACACCGGCCCTCGGCGCAACGGGGTGATCGCACTGAAGGAACGGGGCCGACGGGCCGTGTCCGTGCCGTTCGGGCGGGCGCTGGCCGGTGCGGTGCACCAACTGCGTGCTGCAGGCGAGATCGATCCACCGGAGCTGAGTCCCCTCGTTCTGGTGTGCGCTCCGTCCCGGGCGCGCGCAGCGCGAGCCCGAGGGGGCGATCCGGTGCTGCGGTGTGCGAGGAACGCAGCGACCGAGTTGGCACCGGAGCGAGTACCGGTTCCCCAGCTGCTGAAGATGGCCGGGGGAGTGCGGGATTCGGTCGGGCTCTCGGCAGGTCAGCGTCAGCACAACGTGGCGGGCCGGATCGAGTTGGTCGGACAGTCGCGCCCGGCTATCGGCCGGCCGCGGCCGCGAACCGACGAACTGACCGTTCTTCTCGTCGACGACGTGGTGACCACCGGGGCGACCCTGGCCGAATATGCAAGAGTGCTAACCGATTTCGGGATCTCGTTGGCCGGTGCGATCGTGGTGGCCAGCGCGTGAACGCGAGTCGACGAGACACGCCGACAACCAATTCGGGGTGAACGGTGGCACACGCGTCGATGACCGACTAACGTCGCGGACACGCTCCATCACGACGGAGCGGACCGGTAGAACGACCCGTAGAAACACGGACGTGAGGTGATGCCCCGGACTCGAGATGCCGGAAGGTTCCCCATTCGGCATGCACACCTGCCACGTCCAACAGTGGGCGTGGCCGATATCGGGAGGTACACGTGACGACCCCTTCACAAGCCTCGGTTTTCTTCGACGAGAAGCCTTCGGAAGAACCCGCCAAGAGCAATGCCGACGTTGTGGTCAAGGGCCGCAACGTCGAGATACCGGACCATTTTCGGATATACGTGTCCGAGAAACTGGCTCGCCTCGAGCGCTTCGACCCCTCCATCTACTTGTTCGATGTCGAACTGCAGCACGAACGAAATCGCCGTCAGGCCAAAGCATGTCAACGCGTGGAGATCACCGCGAAGGGCAAAGGCCCGGTCGTTCGTGCCGAAGCGTGCGCAGACAGTTTCTATGCCGCACTCGAAGCAGTGACCTCGAAACTCGAAAGCAGACTCAGGCGTACCAAGGATCGGCGCAAGGTCCACTACGGCGAGAAGAGACCCGTATCCGTCGCCGAGGCCACCGCTGAACTCGCCGAAGACGACACACTTGCGCTCGATCCCGAGACCAAGCTGGATTCGTTCGAGGACGATCAGACCGGCCCCGGGCACATCGTTCGCACGAAGGTTCACTCGGCCGCACCGATGAGCGTCGACGATGCGCTGTACGAGATGGAACTGGTCGGCCACGACTTCTTCCTGTTTCACGACAGCGCCACCGACCGGCCTTCCGTGGTGTATCGACGGCATGCCTTCGACTACGGCCTGATCAGGCTCACCTGACCGAGCGTGACGGCGAACGGGTCGTTCGCCGTCCGTGAAATATCCGACCACTGCAGGCTCGACGCCGGACACACGATCCCCACGTCGAGCCTGCAGTGCTGTGTCGGGGTTGTCCGAATGCCGGCGTGGTGTCGTTCGGGGACCGACAGTGGGACTGCCGTACCCACAGCGAGACCGCCTACCATGGACGCGTTCGGGTTACTGCCGCGCGGACGTCACGGTGACGAACCCGTGCGCTCGTGCAGGTAGCAGTAACGCGTCGAGTAACAGATTTGTTCGTGTCAGTACCCGTGAACCGAGGATCGAGGACGAGAAAACCCGTGCCGTCGCTGTCGTTTTCCAAGCTGCTCCGTGTTGGTGAAGGTCGCATGGTCAAGCGGCTCAAGAACATCGCTGACCACGTCTCGACCCTGTCTTCGGACGTCGAGAGTCTCTCCGACGACGAACTGCGGGGTAAGACCGCCGAGTTCAGGGAGAGGTACTCGTCCGGGGAGACCTTGGATCAGTTGCTGCCCGAGGCATTCGCCGTCGCCCGTGAGGCATCGTGGCGGGTGCTGTCTCAGCGGCACTTCGACGTGCAGGTGATGGGCGGAGCTGCCCTGCACTTCGGCAACATCGCCGAGATGAAGACCGGCGAGGGCAAGACCCTGACGTGTGTTCTGCCTGCCTATCTGAACGCCATCTCCGGCGACGGTGTGCACGTGGTGACGGTCAACGACTACCTCGCCAAGCGAGACTCGGAGTGGATGGGCCGTGTGCACCGCTTCCTGGGTCTGTCGGTGGACGTGATCCTGTCCGGGATGACGCCGGTCGAACGCCGTGCAGCGTATGCCGCCGACATCACCTACGGCACCAACAACGAGTTCGGGTTCGACTACCTACGCGACAACATGACGCACTCGCTCGACGATCTGGTGCAGCGCGGACACAACTTCGCCGTGGTCGACGAGGTCGACTCGATCCTCATCGACGAGGCGCGAACCCCACTGATCATCTCGGGCCCCGCCGACGCGTCGAGCAAGTGGTACGGCGAGTTCGCCCGGATCGCCCCCATGCTGAAGGTCGACACCCACTACGAGGTCGATATCCGCAAGCGCACCATCGGTGTGCACGAGGCCGGCGTCGAGCTGGTCGAGGATCAGCTCGGTATCGACAACCTGTACGAGGCGGCCAACTCGCCTCTGGTGAACTACCTCAACAACGCCATCAAGGCCAAAGAGCTCTACACCAAGGACAAGGACTACATCGTCCGCGACGGCGAGGTCATCATCGTCGACGAGTTCACCGGTCGCATCCTGGTGGGACGCCGCTACAACGAGGGCATGCACCAGGCGATCGAGGCCAAGGAGAAGGTGGAGATCAAGGCCGAGAACCAGACCCTCGCCACGATCACGCTGCAGAACTACTTCCGCCTGTACGACAAGCTCTCCGGCATGACCGGCACGGCCGAGACCGAGGCCGCGGAGCTGCATCAGATCTACGGATTGGGCGTCATTCCGATCCCGACGAACCGCCCGATGGTCCGCGTCGACAACGGCGACCTGATCTACAAGACGGAAGAAGCCAAGTTCGACGCGGTGGTCGACGATGTCGTCGAGCGGCACGAGAAGGGCCAGCCGGTTCTCATCGGCACCACGAGCGTGGAACGGTCGGAGTATCTGTCCAAGCAGTTCACCAAGCGCGGCGTCGCGCACAACGTGCTCAATGCGAAGTTCCACGAGCAGGAAGCGACGATCATCGCCGAGGCCGGGCGACAAGGCGCGGTGACGGTGGCGACCAACATGGCCGGCCGTGGCACCGACGTCGTGCTCGGCGGCAACCCGGACATCCTCGCCGACCTGAAGCTGCGTAAGCAGGGCTTGGACCCGGTGGAGACGCCCGAGGAGTACGAGGCCGCCTGGGAGCCTGCTCTGGAAGAGGTCAAGGCACAGGTCAAGGCCGACGCGGACACCGTGCGCGAGGCCGGTGGCCTGTACGTTCTCGGCACCGAGCGCCACGACTCACGCCGTATCGACAACCAGCTCAGAGGGCGCTCCGGTCGTCAGGGTGATCCGGGCGAATCGCGGTTCTACCTCTCGCTCGGCGACGAGCTGATGCGTCGATTCAACGGCGGCGCACTCGAATCGATCATGACTCGGCTGAACTTGCCCGACGACGTCCCGATCGAGGCCAAGATGGTGTCCAAGGCCATCAAGAGCGCACAGACCCAGGTCGAGCAGCAGAACTTCGAGATCCGCAAGAACGTCCTCAAGTACGACGAGGTGATGAACCAGCAGCGCACCGTCATCTACGAGGAGCGCAGGCGCATCCTCGAAGGTGCCGACATGGAGGGCCAGGTCGAGGGCATGATCACCGACGTGATCACCGCCTACGTCGATGGTGCGACGAGCGAGGGCTACGTCGAGGACTGGGATCTGGAGCAGTTGTGGACGGCGCTGAAGACTCTGTATCCGGTCGGTATCGACCACAAGGTTCTCTCGGGCGAGAACGAGGACGGCGAAAAGGGTGACCTGAGCCGCGACGAGCTGCGCGAGGCTCTGCTCGAGGACGCCCGCTCGGCCTACGCCGCTCGCGAGGCCGAGATCGACGGCATCGCAGGCGAGAACGGAATGCGGGAGCTCGAACGTCGGGTGCTGCTGTCCGTCCTCGATCGCAAGTGGCGCGAGCATCTCTACGAGATGGACTACCTCAAGGAGGGCATCGGACTGCGTGCGATGGCCCAGCGAGATCCACTGGTCGAGTACCAGCGTGAGGGCTACGACATGTTCCAGGGCATGCTCGACGGCCTCAAAGAGGAGTCGGTGGGCTTCCTGTTCAACCTCCAGGTCGAAGCAACCCCTGCCCCGGCAGGTCCGGCCGCGTCCGCCGGTCTCGCGGTTGCCCCCGGGTTGGCCTCACCCGTCGGATCCGGTCGCCCGGCACCTGCGGCAACGTCGGCACCTGCGGCCACGGGCGATCGGCCTGCGGCCAAGGCGGCCCCGGCCCCGGCCGCTCCAGCTCAGGCAGCTCCCACAGCTCTACGTGCCAAAGGACTCGACGAGCGGGACGAACAGAGATTGACGTTCTCCGGCCCGGCCGAGGGGGGCGGTACGGCTGTGCAGCGATCGGATGCTGCAGCGAGCGCGGAGTCGGCGGCCGAGGGAACCCGACGCGAGCGTCGCGAAGCAGCGCGAGCGCAGAACAAAGCACCGAAGAAGTCGGCGCGCTCCAAGCGCAAGAAGTAGTCGGCCGGGTCGATCCGGCGCGACCTCGCCGGGCGACTCGTGTTCTCAACCCACTCGCAACGAGGTGACCGTCCATCCTGGCCGCTTCGGGTCGACCGCCTGCTCGATTCGGCCCGCGAAGGCGAAGGTGCGTGGGCCGCGGGTGTACGAGCCGAATATCTCGGCCGACGTGTCCGATCTATAGGCGACGTGCACGCGACGCACCGCGGCGAATCCGAGTCGCCGTCCCGGTGGGGGCGTGCGGACGATGGTGCGAATCAGGTCGATCACGGGCGCAGTGAACAACGAGGACAGTTGCTCGGCACTGCGCCTGCGGTCGATCACCTCGATGAGCAACCGCATGGCGCGTTCGGCGCTCGCCCGCGCATCGGCGGGCACGTCTTGCACGATCGGTCGATGGGGTGCCTCGGTCCGGCGGCGGGGGCGAGTGCTGCGTACCGATGCCGGATGGCGTTCCGGTGGCCTTTGCGAGCTCTCACCCCGGCCCCAGGTGTGCACCGCGCCTGCCGAGAGTGGCGGCTCGAACTGGGTCGGCCGCGACAGAAAGCAATGGTGCTCGGCGCGCAGCCGAGAGTCCGCCGGCGACGGCATCGGACTGTCGTCCCCGGTGTCCGGCGGATCGTTGGATTCGATGACGCTCACACCGACATTGACGGTCGCGATCGAATTTCGGTTCCCGAGATCGACGACACGTCGGTGCCTACCCGGCACTGGGACTCACGTCGCGAACCCACGTACTCTGAGTTCGAGCACACCGCGCAACAGGCGGTATCGATCGGGGCGCACCACGTGCGAGGACGGGGACCGAGACACGCGATGGCGACCAGACTGACGGCGCAGGATGCGTCGTTCTACTTTCTCGAGGCCGGCAGCAGTCCCATGCACCTCGGCTCGCTCGCCGTCTTTCGGACCCCGCGGAGCGGTTTCAGTTACGACCGACTGCTGTCGTTGGTCGAACAGCGACTGATGCTGGTTCCGCGCTACCGGCAGAAGGTCCGCGAAGTCGCGTTCGGTCTGGCGCGGCCGGTCTGGGTGGACGACGCGGACTTCGACATCACCTATCACATCCGTCGTTCGGCACTACCCAAGCCGGGGACGGACGATCAGTTGCACGACCTGATCGCGCGACTGACCTCACGGCCGCTCGATCGCACCCGACCGTTGTGGGAGATGTACCTGGTCGAGGGACTCGCGAAGAATCGTTTTGCCATCTTCACCAAGTCTCATTCGGCCCTCGTCGACGGCGAGAATGCGCTCGACATCGGTCAGGTCATTCTGGACGCGAGCAAGAACCCCGCGCCGATGGCCGAGGAGCTGTGGATGCCCGCTCGTGAGCCCAAGGACTCGGTGTTGGTGCTCGACGCGCTCACCGAACTGGTGGTGCGTCCGGGCGAGAGCATCGAGACGTTGCGCGGCGCGGTCAACGGGGTTGCCGGTCTCGCGGGCGACGCATTGCGCGCCGCGGGCAAGGTCGCGGCCGTGCTGCGTACCGCGACACAGAGCGCCCCGTCCAGCCCACTGAACGCGCCGATCTCACGAAATCGTCGGTTCGCCGTGGCCAAGACCGAGCTGGCCGATTACCGCAGGATCCACGACAGATTCGACTGCTCGATCAACGACGTCGTGCTCGCAGTCGTCACCGGCGCGCTGCGAAATTGGCTGCTCTCGCGCGGCGAACCCGTCACGGCATCGTCCACGGTGCGGGCCATGGTGCCGATGTCGGTGTACGTCTCGTCCGATCGCGTCGGCTTCGGTGAGGGCAGCGACATGTCCGGTGAGCCGGCCGAGGACGATCGCAGCGAGGTGTCCTCGTTCCTCGTCGACCTCCCGGTGGGGGAGTCGAACGCCGTCGTTCGGCTGTCTCACATCGCGCACGCGACCGAGGCCCATTCTCATCAGAGCCGCGGTGTGACGGCTCAGACGCTGATGCGGATCAGTGGGTTCGCTCCGGCGAGCCTGCATGCCATGGGTGCGCGCGCGGGTAGCCGACTCTCGCAACGAGTGTTCAACCTGATCGTCACGAACGCGCCGGGCCCGCAGTTTCCGCTGTACGTCGGTGGTGCCCGGATGCTCGAGATGTACCCGGTGTCGCCGCTGTTCGAGAATCAGGCGTTGAGTATCGGGCTGACGTCGTACGACGGTTTCGTGTTCTTCGGGCTCAACGCCGACCGCGGAGCGATGCCCGATGTGGATGTGGTGACAGCGCTACTGCACGAGGCGCTGGAAGAGTTGGTCGACGCCAGCAACGAATCGAGAGTGTGAGGTCTTCTGCAATGCGTGTCTACGTTCCGGCGACGCTGGAATTCTTGAAAGTGCTCGCAGCCGAGGGCGAGTTCAGTCCGGTCTCGCGCACCGCATTCGCGGTGACGCCCACCTTGCGTGAGGCGTATTCGTCGGGCGACGACGAGGAGTTGTCCGAGGTCGCGATGGGGGAGGCCGCGCGTGCCTCGCTGCGCCTGATCGCCGCGGCCGTCGACGACGAGGCGGACACGGGGACGGTGGCCGACGGCGTGGTCTACCGACGGGCGGTGATTGCCGCAGACGTCGACGATCCCACCCTGCGTCCCGATCTCGACGACGCTGTCGTTCGGCTGAAGGAACCGCTGCGAATGGATCAGGTCGCGTCGGTGCACGTCGATCTGGAAGGGGCCGAAGAAGCAGTTGCCAAGGCTGTCTCCGCCGTGGATGCAGCGGACATGGGCGACGCCGACGCAGAATTTGTTCTCGGTGATGCCGAAGACCACACGCTGGCGTGGTACGCCCCCCAGGAACTACCGTTTCTGCTCGATCTGCTGTGATCCTGCTCTCGGCCACGACCTGGCGATATCCACGGTTGGGCTGCCTGCAGAGGTGACCAGGGGACTCAACCTACGGTAGCGTAACCTCGATGCCCGCACGCGGTTCGGTACGACGATCGAGGGGATGGGGAACACCCGATGGATCTGAAGAAGTGGTTGGAGGCCCCGGTGGCCGGTGTCTCGGCACCCAAGCGGCCGAGGCTGAACATGCTGCGTGGTGCTTTCACCCGCATCACCACTCCCTTGCTGCCCGACGACTACTTGCACCTCGCCAACCCGTTGTGGTCGGCCCGTGAACTGCGCGGCCGCGTCGTACGCGTGGAGAAGGAAACCGCTACCGCGGTGACACTGGTGATCCAGCCCGGGTGGGGCTTCAATTTCGATTATCAGCCGGGTCAGTACATCGGAATCGGACTGCATCTCGGCGGTCGGTGGCACTGGCGCTCGTATTCACTGACCTCGCCGCCGAACTGGGAAGACAAGCTGATCTCCATCACCGTCAAGGCGATGCCCGAAGGGTTCCTGTCGTCACATCTGGTGGGCGGCGTGCCGCAGGGGACCATCGTGCGACTGGCGGCACCGAAGGGCAATTTCGCACTGCCCGTTCCGCCGCCCGCCAAGATTCTCTTCGTCACCGCAGGTAGCGGCATCACCCCGGTCATCTCGATGCTCAGAGCACTCGATCGTCACGGCGACATGCCCGATACCGTGCATATCCACTCGGCCCCCACCGAGGACGAGGTGATGTTCGCGGCCGAACTCGCAGCCCTCGAGAAGTCGCATCCCGAGTTCACTTCCCACGTGCAGCTGACGCGTTCCGACGGCAAGTTCGCTCTGTCCTCGCTCGACGAGCTCTACCCCGACTGGCGTACCCGCGACACCTGGGCCTGCGGTCCCGCGGCACTGCTCGAGGAAATCGAGAAGACGTGGAAGCGCGAGGGCATCGAGCACAAGCTGCACCTCGAGCGGTTCGAGATCTCACGCGCCGACACGTCCGGTTCCGGCGGAACCGTCACGTTCTCCAAGTCCGACAAGAAAGCGGCGGCGGACGGGGCGACCACGCTGCTCGAAGCGGGCGAAAATGTGGGTGTTCGGATGCCGTTCGGCTGCCGTATGGGTATCTGCCAGACGTGTGTGGTGCCGTTGACCGCAGGGCATGTGATCGACCTGCGTTCCGGTAAGGAACACAGCGAGGGTGACCGCGTCCAGACGTGCATTTCCGCGGCCGCGGGCGACTGCACATTGGAACTGTAGGTCTGTTTTTCGCACACTGCCTTCTCAGGCTGCTGGGTTACGCTCACGTAGGTTGCCCACGCTGAACCCCGGTATTTCGGGCGCCGCACACAACTGTTGGAGGACCCGGTGGCCATCACCGACATCAAAGAGTTCGCTCACCTGACCGAAGAAGACATGGAAGCGTTCGGGCGCGAACTGGACGCCATTCGCCGCGACGTCGAGGACAGTCGCGGTGAACGCGATGCCGCATACATCCGCCGGACCATCCGAGCTCAGCGCATGCTCGAGCTCGGCGGACGCGCCGTGCTGCTCGGCAGCAAGTACCGGCCGGCATGGCTCGTGGGGACCGCGATGCTCAGCGTCGCCAAGATCATCGAGAACATGGAACTCGGCCACAACGTGATGCACGGCCAGTGGGACTGGATGAACGATCCGGAAATTCACTCCACCTCGTGGGAGTGGGACCAGACCGGACCGTCGGAGCAGTGGAAGCGGGCGCACAACTACTCGCACCACACGTACACCAACATCGTCGGAATGGACGACGACATCGGGTTCGGCATCCTACGGATGACCCGCGACGAGCCGTGGAAGCCGATCAACCTCGTTCAGCCGCTCGCCAACATCGTGCTGGCGACGACGTTCGAGTGGGGCATCGCGCTGCACGACTACGACGCTCAGAAGCAGCTCGACGGGGACCACGAAAAGGGCCTCTTCAAGTCACCGGCGGCCCGCGCTTTCGCGCGCAAGATCGCCAAGCAGGTCGGGAAGGACTTCGTCCTGTTCCCCGCCCTGTCCGGCCCGGCGTGGAAGTCCACGTTGACCGCCAATGCCACGGCCAACCTGGTTCGAAACCTCTGGGCCTACGCCGTGATCTTCTGCGGTCACTTCCCCGACGGTGCCGAGAAGTTCACGATCGGTCAGTTCGAGAACGAGACCCGTCCCGAGTGGTACCTGCGGCAGATGCTCGGTAGTGCCAACTTCGAGGCCGGCCCCGTCATGGCGTTCATGAGCGGAAACCTCTGCTACCAGATCGAGCACCACATGTTCCCGGACCTGCCGAGCAATCGGTACTCGGAGATCGCAGAGAAGGTGCACGCGCTGTGCGACAAGTACGACCTGCCGTACACGACAGGGTCGCTCGGTAAGCAGTACCTGTTGGCACTGCGGACCATCCACAAGCTGTCGCTGCCCGACAAGTGGTTGCGCGCAACCTCGGACAACGCGCCCGAGACATCGTCGGAGCGGCGTTGGCGCGTCGGCGATTCTCCGACCGTGCACGCACTTCGCATCGACCCGCTCACCGGCCAGCGCCGTGGACTGCGCTCGGCGATGCAGGAGGCACGAGGAGCTCTGCGCAACGCGAAGAAAGAAGCCAAACGACAGGCGAAGGCGCTCCGGCGATCGGACGTCACCGCCTGATTGTGAATCGTCACACAGATTCGCGCCCGTAACCTACGCGACCGTAAGTTACGATACGGTAGGTGACGGAAATGCACACGGCTCACTACCGCACGCTGTGTGTTCACAACTGCCAGGAGGCTGTTTCCCATGGCGATTTCGGACATCAAGGAATACGCGCATCTGACCGACGCCGACATCGAAGCGCTGGGCCACGAGCTCGATGCGATTCGGCGAGACATCGAGGCGTCCCGTGGTGAACGCGACGCCCGGTACGTGAAGAACACGATTCGGCTGCAACGCTCGCTCGACATCGGCGGACGTGCAGTCCTGTTCGCCAGTCGCCGCCGCCCGGCATGGTTGGTCGGTACCGCCATGCTCGCGGTCGCGAAGATCATCGAGAACATGGAGCTCGGCCACAACGTCATGCACGGCCAGTGGGACTGGATGAACGATCCGGAGATCCACTCCACCTCGTGGGAGTGGGACAACACCGGGCCCTCGGCGCACTGGAAGCAGACGCACAACTACATTCACCACAAGTACACCAACGTGTTGGGCATGGACGACGACGTGGGTTACGGCCTGCTGCGCGTCACCCGCGACCAGCGTTGGAAGCCGTTCAACATCGGCAACCCGGTCTACAACCTGTTGCTGCAGCTGTTCTTCGAGTACGGCGTGGCGCTGCAGCACCTGGAACTGGGCAAGGTGGCCAAGGGCCGCGTCCCACGTGAAGAATTCGAGCAGAAGCGTCGCGAGGTCCTCGAGAAGGTCGGCAAGCAGATGGGCAAGGACTACGTCCTGCATCCGCTGCTCACCGGACCTGCCTGGAAGAGCACGCTGACGGCGAACATCGTCGCCAACATGATGCGCAACGTGTGGACCAACACCGTCATCTTCTGCGGGCACTTCCCCGACGGTGCCGAGAAGTTCACCAAGTCGGACATGGAAGGCGAAACGCAGGGGCAGTGGTACTTGCGTCAGATGCTGGGCAGCGCGAACTTCAATGCCGGTCCGGTCATGGAGTTCATGAGCGGCAATCTCTGCTACCAGATCGAGCATCACCTGTTCCCCGATCTACCCAGCAATCGTCTGCGGGAGATCAAGGTTCGGGTTCTCGAACTCGCGGAGAAGTACGACCTGCCGTACACGACCGGTTCGATCGTGCACCAGTACTTCCTGTCGTGGCGAACCATTGCCAAGCTGTCGCTTCCGAACAAGTACTTGAAGGCGACCAGCGACGACGCGCCGGAAACCGCGTCCGAGCGTAAATGGGAACAGGCACCTGCAGGTCTGTTCGCCGTCGACCCCGACACCGGAAAGCGGCGTGGCCTCCGGACCGCGATCGCAGAAACCAAGAAGCGCAAGGGAATTCGCAGACTGGTCGGCAAAGCAGCCTGACCGCCTCCGATTTCGAGCAGCGAAGCCTGGTACAGACCCCGTGGGTCTCTACCAGGCTTCGTTCGTTCGAACCGCTTCCAGCAGGAGCCGTACGGCAGCCACCCGTCGTGCTGCATCCCCGGTGAGCGTGTCGAGAGCGCACTCGGGATCTGCCGGCGGACCCAGGTGAGTGCAGCCGCGGGGGCAGTCCTCGATGGTCTCGGCGAGGTCGGAGAATGCGGCCACGACGTTCTCCGGCGAGATGTGCGCCAATCCGAACGATCGGATGCCGGGAGTGTCGACCACCCATCCGCCGCCCGGTAGCGGCAGCGCCACCGATTGTGTCGACGTGTGGCGGCCCTTGCCGACGCCCGAGACCACCCCGGTCGCGCGATAGGCGTCGGGCACCAGTCTGTTGACAAGCGTCGACTTGCCGACACCGGAGTGTCCGATGAGCGCGGTGACCTTGTTCGTCAGCATGGCGGTCAGTTCGGTCAGGTCCTCGGACTGGCCCGCCAGTACCACCGGGACGTCCAGATCTGCGAACGACGCGGTGAACTCGTCGGGTGCAGCGAGATCGCTCTTGGTCAGGCACAGCACCGGTTCGAGTCCGCCGACGTACGCCGCGACGAGAGCGCGCTCGACGAAGCCGGTGCGGGGAGGTGGATCGGCAAGCGCTGCGACGATCAGCAGTCGGTCGGCGTTGGCCACCACGACGCGTTCGAACGGGTCGGTGTCGTCCGCGGTGCGGCGCAGCACCGTTCGCCGCTCGGCCACGCGCACGATTCGGGCCAGAGTGTCGACCTTGCCCGACAGATCTCCGACGATGCCGACCTCGTCGCCCACCACGATCGGGGTTCGACCCAGCTCGCGGGCCCGCATCGTCACGACCGGCCGAGACGGGTCACCGTCGAGTACGCAGCCCCAGCGGCCGCGGTCCACGGACACCACCATGCCGGCTTCGGCGTCGTTGTGTTCGGGTCGAGTCTTGGTGCGCGGACGAGAACTCTTGCCCGGCCGGATGCGGACGTCGGACTCGTCGTAGCGGCGCGCGGTCAGGATCCGACCCCGCTGGGTGTGGAAGCGGACAACATCGTGTCCCACAGGTTCTCGAAGCCGGGGAGAGTCTTGGCAGTGGTGCCGATGTCGTCGACCTCGACGCCCGGGATGCGGAGCCCGACGATCGCGCCGGCAGTGGCCATGCGGTGGTCGGCGTAGGAGTGCCAGGTGCCGCCGTGCAGCGGTGCGGGATCGATGCGAATGCCGTCGTCGGTTTCGACCGCTCGCCCGCCGAGGCGCACTATCTCGGTCGTCAGTGCGGCCAGTCGGTCGGTCTCGTGACCGCGTAGGTGGGCGATGCCGCGCAGGATGGACGGCCCCTCGGCCAGGGCGGCGAGCGCTGCGACGGTGGGGGTCAGCTCGCCGACGTCGTGCAGATCGAAGTCGATGCCGCGCAACGTGTTCGGACCTTCGACGGTCAGCACCCCTGCGCGTAGTTCGACCACCGCGCCCATCTGCGTGAGGATCTCGCGGAACACATCGCCGGGTTGAGTCGTCGACTCAGGCCAATTCGGTACTCGCACAACACCTTCGGTGACAGCGGCGGCAGCGAGGAACGGGGTGGCGTTCGAGAGATCCGGCTCGATGCTCCAGTCGACGGGGGTGACCGAACCGGGATGCACGCGCCAGGTGTTCGCGTCTCCGCTCGATTCCGGGGTGTCGACTCGGACGCCCGCACGGCGCAGCATCTCCACGGTCATGTCGATGTGCGGCATGGACGGGACGGGCTTACCGATGTGATGGATCTCGATTCCCTCGTCGAACGCCGCGGCCGAGAGCATCAGGCCCGAGACGAACTGCGACGACCCCGAGGCGTCGATCTCGACGGATCCACCACGCAGCGAACCGGTACCGCGCATCGTGAACGGCAGCGCGCTGCCGTCGACGTCGGCGCCCACAGCGCGCAGTGCGTCGAGGATGGTGTCGAGCGGCCGGATGCGAGCCTGCTCGTCTCCGTCGAAGGACACCACGCCGTCGGCGAGCGCGGCCAGGGGAGGGACGAAACGCATGACCGTTCCGGCCAGGCCGCACTCGACGGATCCACCGTGCAGCGTTCCCGGCGTCACACGGAGAGACGTCGGATCGTTGCGGTCGGCGGCCACCTGCACGCCCAGTGTCTCCAGAGCATGGATCATCAAGTCGGTGTCGCGGCTGCGAAGCGCGCCGGTGACGGTCGACGGGCCGGATGCGAGCGAGGCGATGATCAACGCGCGATTGGTGATCGACTTCGATCCGGGCAGAGTGACTGTCGCGTCGATGGGTCCATCGGCGGCGGGGGCTATCCAAGTGCTCACCGGTCCATCTTCGCTCATCGGCGGTCAGTGTGCGGCGATGGGCGCGGTGACGGCGCGCGTGAGGCGAATCAGATCGGCCGGAGCGAGTTCGATCTCCAGGCCGCGGCGACCCCCGCTGCACAGCACACGGTCGAACTCGAGTGCCGAGTCGTCGATGACGGTGGGCAGGGATCTACGTTGGCCGAGCGGAGAAATTCCACCGAACACGTAGCCCGACGACCGTTCGGCGGCAGCTCTGTCGGCCATCGCTACCTTCCGCGTGTCGAGAGCTGCTGCTGCCGCTTTCAACGAGAGCAATCCGGTGACGGGGACCACCGCGACGGCCAGCGAACGATCTGCGCGTTCGACGACCAGGGTCTTGAACACCTGCTCCGGGCGCACGCCGAGGCGCTCGCCCAGAATCTCGGCGGCCTCGCTGCCGAACGACTGCGTGCGCGAATCGTGCTCGTAGGTGTGCACGATATGCGCCACCTTCCGTGCGGTGAGCAGCGCAAGAGCGGGAGTCGACGCAGCCATTCGTCGGACTCTATCGACTGCGACGGGAACACCGTGGCGCGCGGCAGTGTTGTGACAGGGCAGATACGGATGCAGGCGGAAGGAATGACGAATGGCAGTGCTGACCGCGGGACGTCCCTTGGCGATCAAGGGGGTGATCTCGTCGCAGAAGCCGACTTCGGGCGCGGTAGCCTGGGTGGTGGAAGCTACCGAAGGGATCAGCGTGACAGAAGCCAGGACTCCCACCGAAGCGGACGAGAAGGCGATCGCCGAGCAGCGGGCAGCCGAGACCGAGGCCCAGCTGACCGAACGCTTCGAGCGTGACGCGTTGCCGATGCTCGACCAGCTGTACGGTGCCGCGCTGCGGATGACGCGCAACCCCGCAGATGCCGAGGACCTGGTGCAGGAGACGTTCGTGAAGGCCTACTCGGCGTTCCGGTCGTTCCGTGAGGGCACGAACTTGAAGGCGTGGCTCTACCGAATCCTGACCAACACCTACATCAACTCCTATCGCAAGAAGCAGCGTCAGCCGGCGCAGTACCCGACCGACGAGATCAGTGACTGGCAGCTCGCCGCAACCGCTGAACACACGTCCACCGGACTGCGCTCGGCCGAGGTCGAAGCGCTGGACGCATTGCCGGACGACGACATCAAGGCCGCTCTGCAGTCGTTGCCCGAGGAATTCCGGATGGCGGTGTACTACGCCGACGTCGAGGGTTTCCCGTACAAGGAAATCGCGGAGATCATGGGAACGCCCATCGGAACGGTGATGTCGCGCTTGCATCGTGGGCGTAAGCAACTTCGAGGTTTGCTGGCGGGTGTGGCCCGCGACCGTGGATTCAACCGGGACGGCGCAGTCGACCGGCACGAGCAGGAGGTAGTCCAGTGACGCGCACCGGTGATTCCGGCGATGACATCATCGGCGGCGGTTCTGTGGGCGACGGCGGAGCCGACGCCGAATTCGAGCGACTGGATTGCTCGGCCGTGATCGCGGACGTATGGATCATGTTGGACAACGAGTGCGACGAGGCCAGCAGGCAACGGTTGCAGAAGCACATCGACGAGTGCGGATCGTGCTTCGAGGCGTACGGCATCGAGGAGAAGGTCAAGCGGCTGATCTCCCGTAAATGTGGCGGAGATCAAGCGCCCGCCGGGCTTCGCGAACGACTCAGCGTGGAAATCCGACGCACGGTTCTGACCCGTAGCGTCGACTCCGAATAACCTGATCGTACCGACGACGAAGGGCCGAGAAGCAGTGCTTCTCGGCCCTTCGTGGCTGGTGGCAGAACGTCAGCTGTTGGGACGTTTGCCGTGGTTGGCCTTGTTGCCCTTACGAGCACGCTTCTTACGTCCACGCTTTCCCATGATGGGCTCCTCTCGTTTGTTCACTACAGTCTCCCACGTGTGATTGGCTTACTGTGACGGGCATGGTCTCCGGTGTGTGCCCGCCGCGGTTCGAGGTGTCGTGAGAGAGGGGTTCGCCGGTGTCCGAGGATGTTCGTGCGGAGATGGTGTCGACGGTGTTTCAGGTGGTCGTGGCCCGCGGTGATGCCGTCGAGGTCGGTGACACGTTGGTCGTGCTGGAGTCGATGAAGATGGAGATTCCCGTGCTCGCCGAGACCGCAGGCACCGTCACGTCCGTGGACGTCGCAGTGGGGGATGTCATTCAACAGGGCGATCTCATCGCTGTGGTGTCCTGACCGACGGCTGCGTGAGAACCTGTGTCGACCCTCAGTGACCTGCTGGCCGAACACACCGATCTGCCCGGTGCCGCGGTGGACCATCTGCAGCGCGTCGTAGGGGAGTGGCAGCTCCTGGCCGACCTGTCGTTCGCGGACGTATTGCTCTGGGTCGGTACCGACGATGTCTCGGACGGGTCGGCGGATGTGCTGTGTGTCGCCCAGTGCAGACCCACCACCGCGCCGACGGTGTTCACCCACGACATCGTGGGGACGACCATCTCCGAGTCCGAGCACCCCGAAGTGCTCGTCGCGTTGCAACAGCGAAAGATCGTGCAGGGTGGTGTTCTGACCCGCAGCGAGAGCATTCCCGTGCGGTGTGGAGAGCACGTCATCGCCGTGCTGACCCGTGACACCAATCCGGCCCAGCTTCGTCCGCCGAGTGCGCTCGAGGTCGCGTATCGGGAATGTGCGGACGATCTGTGCCTGATGATCAGCGAGGGAACGTTTCCGACGCCGGAGGAGCGAACCGACGTCAACTCGTCGCCGCGGGCCGGCGACGGCTTCATCCGCATCGATACCGAGGGACGGGTGGATTACGCGAGCCCCAATGCGCTGTCGGCGTACCACCGGATGGGTTTGACGACGGAACTGTCGGGCCGTGACCTCGCGTCGGTGACGCGGTCTCTGGTGACCGACCCGTTCGATTCGCAAGAAGTGGCCGACCATATCCGGTCGTCACTGTCCGGCAACGTCGGGCACCGAATGGAAGTGGACGCCCGCGGCGCGACGGTTCTGGTGCGCACGTTGGCACTGCAGCCGCACGGTCGATCCGCGGGCGCAGCCGTACTCGTCCGAGACGTCACCGAGGTGAAGCGCCGCGACCGTGCGCTGCTCAGCAAGGACGCGACGATCCGCGAAATCCACCATCGAGTGAAGAACAACCTGCAGACCGTGGCGGCTCTGCTGAGACTGCAGTCGCGTCGACTCGAGAACGAGGAAGCTCGCACCGCGTTGTCCGAATCCGTTCGCCGCGTGACGTCCATCGCGCTGGTGCACGAGATGCTGTCGATGTCGGTCGACGAAGAAGTGGATCTCGACGAGATAGTCGACCGGTTGGTGCCGATCATGCTCGACATCGCCACCGTCAACCCTCGGGTGCGGGTGGTCCGGGACGGCCAACTCGGTGTCTTCTCCGCCGAGCGGGCGACGCCGCTGGTCATGGTGTTGGCCGAGCTGGTGCAGAACGCGATGGAGCACGGGTTCGACGCCGGATCGGTCGGCGTGGTGCGCATCGGTGCCGATCGTTCGTCGAAATGGCTCGACGTCGTCATCCACGACGACGGCCGCGGATTGCCCGCAGGGTTCTCGTTGGAGCGTTCGGACGGACTGGGGCTGCAGATCGTACGCACTCTGGTGTCGGTCGAACTGAACGGTTCTCTGGGCCTGCATCCGGCTCCTGGAGGTGGCACCGACGCCATGCTGCGAGTGCCACTGGGCCGTCGGGTGCCGCGAGCCTGACGGGCCGCTCGTGAACAGTGCGTTACGAACCGGCCGCACTGTGACGTGAGAACGCCCGATCTGTGGAAGCGCCCGCTATGCAGTCCGACATGCAGAAGGCCCGGTATCCGCTGAGCGGATACCGGGCCTACCGAGTGTTGTGTGTCTGCGTCCTAGACGGAGCTACGTGCGCGCGTACGTGCGTTGCGTCGCTTGAGTGCACGGCGCTCGTCTTCGCTCATTGCGCCCCATACTCCTGCGTCCTGGCCGGATTCGAGTGCCCAGGACAGGCATTCTGCGGTGACGGGGCACCGAGTACAGACGACTTTGGCATCGGCGATCTGCGCGAGCGCCGGACCACTGTTTCCCACCGGGAAAAATAGTTCCGGATCTTCATCGCGACAAATTGCCTTGTGGCGCCAGTCCATCCTCTGCTCCTTACCGGGCGCCGAAGCGCCGTTTCGTTTCTCTTCTGTTTCACGAGTGGGTAACCAATGTTTCCGCACTGTTGCTTGTGAATGCTTTCACGAACTCAGGTGAAGTCAAGGGATACGCGCGTGACCGTGGTCAAGCTCACTCTGTTAGGCTCGCTTTAGCCTTCTGCGCTCCTTTGTACCCCGACTCGGCGGATATTGCTCGTGATTTCGCAGGAAATTGCCCATCGAGCTTCTTCGCGCCCAGGTCACAGTGGGTCTCACGTGACGGGCGCGACAACATCCAATGCGTCGGGAGTCGAGAAGAACTCCGCCTCGGTGCGTTCACCCAGGTAGTCCCCGTCCATCTGCAGCCCCATCGGTTCTGTAGACGTAATTCGAACACTCGGGACGTCGTCGACTCGAATCAACTTGCGAGACTTCGGTTCTGCACCTTTGGCCAACAGCTGACGCGACACCCGCAGCGTGGGGAACAGTGCCGTCGAGCGCATCGCGAACACACCGAGACCCGAATCGAAAGCGGTCCCGGGATTGGTATGGACCGGACGATCGTTCAAGAAGGTCCACGGACTCGAGTTCGACACGAACGCATAGTGCACGTTCTCGAACGGATCCCGCCCGGGAACCTCCACCGTCAACTGCGCCGGACGACGCTTGTGCTTGAAGAACTCCTGCACCGAGAACCTGAGATAACGCGTCGCCGACACCGGCGTACCGTCCTTCCGGCTCGCATCGATGGCCCGACACACCTCCGCGTCCAAACCCATCCCGGCATTGAACGTGAACCACCGGTTGTCGCAATGCCCCAGACCGACCGTCCGCCGCGCCCGCGCATCCAGCAGACCGATCAACTGATTCGTGGCCGCTACCGGATCCGCCTCGATTCCGAGAGAGCGCGCGAACACATTCGCACTACCACCGGGAACGACCGCAATAGGCGGAATCGCGCCGATCGTCACCGCCTGCATCGACGTCGGCAACGGAACCCCGAGCAGACCGTTGATGACCTCGTTCACCGTGCCGTCACCCCCGTGAACGATCACCAGGCCCACCCCGTCCTCACGGGCACCCCGAGCCAACTCCGACGCATGATCACGATGCGTCGTCTGCGCCACCGTCACCCGCAACCGACTCGACAATGCATGAGCCAACAGATCCCGAGCTGCAGCCGTCGTAGAAGTCGCATTGGGATTGACGATCAGCAGCGCACGCACAGGAACAAACACTAACCGGGTGGCTCGGCGGACTCCACCGGCACCACCCGGCTCGTTCCGCAGGCTCCACTCCCGCCCCCTGGGTCGTTCCGCAGGCTCCACTCCCGCCCCCTGGGTCGTTCCGCAGGCTCCACTCCCGCCCCCTGGGTCGTTCCGCAGGCTCCACTCCCGGTTGCCTAGGCTGGTCCCGTGTCCACCCAACCCGAGAACCTCACCCCACCGGCCACTTTTCGATCCGCCGGGGTCCTCGTCGCAGCACAAGGTGCCGTCTCGCTGGTCGCGGCCTTCGTTCTCGTCGTGCGCGCGGTCTCCGGAGAGGGCGACAACGCTGTCGCCAACGGGTACGGCACGGCCGGGTGGTTCGGCGTGCTGGGCCTGGGTGTCGGCGCGGCAGGCGTCGCCCTGATTCTCGGCAAACGGTGGGGGAGAGCACTGGCAACCGTCGTCCAGCTATTGCTGCTTCCCGTCGTGTGGTCGCTGCTCACCGGTTCACATCAGACCGTCTACGGCATCGTTCTGGGAGTCGTTGTGGTTGCGGTATTGGTGCTGCTGTTCAGTCCACCCTCGTCGCAGTGGATGGCGGCCGAGTACAGCGACGTCGACGACGAACCGCGTCTCTAGGACGCTTTCGCTGCCAGGTCCCGCAGGGCACCGTCGGTCAATCGGAATGTGGTCCACTCGTCCTGAGCCTGCGCGCCCAACGCTCGGTAGAACCCGATCGACGGGGTGTTCCAGTCCAACACCGACCAGGTCAGTCGCGTGTAGCCGTTGGTTTCGCACTCGGCCGCCAACGCTGCGAGTAGTGCGGTTCCGAACCCATGGCCGCGTGCGTCCGGCTGCACGTAGAGGTCCTCCAGATAGATTCCGTTGACCCCGTCCCAGGTGGAGAAGTTCAAGAACCACAGAGCGCACCCCACCACCACGCCGTCGTGCTCGGCGACGTGCGCGAATACCGACGGATTCTCACCGAACAGAGCCGACCGAAGTTTATCGTCTCGGACCGTGCACAACGAGGACGCCTTCTCGTACTCCGCCAGTTCGTGGACCAACCCGCAGATGGCGGATACATCGTCTTCGGTGGCGCGTCGGATCATCGTGGTCCTCCGGTCGGGTCGGTGCCGATCGAGCGATCGGTGGCTGCAGAGAGAATCGAGGGGTGAACATTGTGGGCGATGAGCTGTCGAAAGGAGTGCTCGAAACCGAGCAGTGAGTAGGCGGCCGGGGACAATGCGAAGCGCTTCCCTTCGGTGATGGACGCTTCCGTCCAGCCGGCGATCAGTGCTCTCGAGAAATGGCCGTGTCCCACCAGCACCACGTCCCGGCCTTCGAGCAGTGGAAGAACAACGGACAACACCAGTTCGACGCGAACAGCGATGTCACCGATCGACTCTCCGCCCGGGCACGGGTGCGTCCAGACGGTCCAGTGCGGCACTGTCTCGTGGATCTCCGACGACGTGATGCCCTCGTAGTCGCCGTAGTCCCATTCCGACAGTGCATCCCATGTTCGATCGACCTCGAGCCCCGCGAGATCGGCTGTTCGACGGGCCCGTTCGCGCGGGCTGCTGATGACCACCGGGTCTCGCAAATTCAGGAGAGTCAGCAGTGAGCCGGCCTCGACTGCCTGCTGCTCACCGTGCGCGGTGAGTGGAACATCGGTGTTTCCGGTGTGCTTACCTGCGAGGGCCCATTCGGTTTCCCCGTGACGGAGTAGAACGACTCGGCCGGCCTCGACGGCTCCGTGGTTGGTCATGCACACGATCATGCCTGCCGGTCGGGTGTGGGCTTCGTCATACCGAACCGGCGGATGTGTCCGAAAACGCGATTGAGTCCAGACCTACCGGACGGTTATTCTCTTCTGGATCTTCACCGTCGCAGGCAACGCAGTCCTGCCCGTCAGTGTGCTCACTGCATTGACCTCGTAGCTCTTCTCATCGATCTGGAGAACAATGACCGACTTGCAGAAGCCCGCGCCCTCCGGTGCCCCGGAGAAGCTCGACGGAGCGTTGCTGAAGATCGCCGGTGTCGTCGTTCTCGGCGCGATCATGTCGATTCTCGACGTCACCGTCGTCAGTGTGGCCCTGAGGACGTTCACCGACGTGTTCGAGACCACGTATGCCAACGCGGCCTGGACGATGACCGGTTACACCCTCGCCTTGGCCACCGTCATCCCGTTGACGGGCTGGGCTGCGGACCGTTTCGGCACCAAGCGTCTGTACATCACCGCCCTGGTGCTGTTCGTACTCGGTTCGGTGCTGTGCAGTTTCGCCTGGGACATCACGTCGTTGATCGTGTTCCGCGTACTGCAGGGCCTCGGCGGAGGCATGTTGATGCCCCTGGGCATGACGATCATGACGCGTGCCGCCGGCCCCGAACGGATCGGCCGCGTGATGGCCGTGCTCGGTGTGCCGATGCTGATCGGGCCCATCGCGGGCCCCATCCTCGGCGGGTGGCTGATCGAGGCCGCGAGCTGGCACTGGATCTTCCTCATCAACTTGCCGATCGGCATACTCGCGCTGATCGCCGCAATCGTGATCTTTCCGCGAGACAATCCGACCCCGTCGGAATCGTTCGACTTCCGCGGGATGCTGATGCTCTCGCCCGGTCTGGCCCTGTTTCTCTACGGTGCGTCGTCGGTCGTCGAAACCGAGACCGTGTTGGCCGTCAAGGTGCTGGTTCCGGTCATCGTGGGCCTGGTGCTGATCGTGTTGTTCGTCTTCCACGCTCTGCGCGTCGAGCATCCGTTGATCGACCTGAGGCTCTTCCGGAACCGTTCACTCACCGTCGCAGTCATCACGACCACCTTCTTCATGGTCGCGTTCATGGGCGCAGGGTTGCTGTTTCCCAGCTACTTTCTGCTCCGCGGCGAGTCCACACTGTCGGCCGGGCTGCTTCTCGCACCGCAGGGTATCGGCGCGATGATAGCCATGCCGATCGCCGGAGTGATCGCGGACAAGACCGGTCCAGGACGAATCGTGCTGATGGGCATGGTCCTGATCACCGCAGGCATGGCGGTGTTCACCCAGGTCGGCACCAGCACGTCGTACACGTTGTTGATCGGAGCCTTGTTCGTCATGGGGCTGGGGCTCGGCTCGACGATGATGCCCATCATGACTGCTGCGCTGCAGACGTTGACGAACGAAACAGTCGCTCGCGGTTCGACATTGATGAACATCGTCCAGCAGGCCGCCGGATCGATCGGAACCGCGTTGATGTCGGTGGTGTTGACCGCGCAGCAGAAGCCGGCGCTGACGGCCTCGAGCCAGCTCGAAGCATTCGACATCTCGGCGCGCGCGTTCGGGACCACCTTCATGGTCGCGTTGGTGCTCATCGTCATCACGTTCGTGCCCGCGTTCTTCCTGCCCCGAACCAAGCACGTTTCTCAGGAATCCGCGCCGCCGATCGTGATGCACTGACGCGCCCGGAACCGACAAACCTCGCTCGAGCGGCGAATCTAGGCAAGGATCAGGGCGTGACGACAATTCTTGCGGTAGCGAATCAGAAGGGCGGCGTGGCCAAGACCACTACGGTCGCCTCGCTGGCAGCCGCGCTGCACGCACTCGACCGACGCGTTCTGGTGGTCGATCTCGACCCGCAGGGATGCCTGACGTTCTCGCTCGGTCACAACCCGGACAAGCTCGACTCGTCGGTGCACGAGGTATTGACCGGGGACGCACAGGTCGAGGACGTGCTGATCGAGACGGCGGAGGGGATCGTGCTGTTGCCCGCCACGATCGACCTCGCGGGTGCGGAGGCGCTGTTGCTCATGCGCGCCGGTCGCGAGTTCGCACTCAAGCGTGCTCTGGCACCGATTCTGCAGGATTTCGACGTGGTCGTCATCGATTGCCCACCCTCGCTCGGTGTTCTCACGCTGAACGGTCTCACTGCAGCGCAATCGGTTCTGGTCCCGCTCCAGTGTGAGACGCTCGCTCACCGCGGCGTCGGACAACTACTGCGGACGGTGTCCGAGGTACAGCAGATCACCAACCCCGACCTCGCACTGCTGGGTGCACTGCCCACCCTGTTCGATGCCCGTACCACCCACAGCCGAGACGTGCTCGGCGATGTTTCCGATCGGTACTCGCTGCCGGTCCTCGCTCCGCCGATCCCCAGGACGGTGCGTTTCGCGGAGGCGAGTGCATCCGGCGCAACGGTGCTGTCGGGGCGAAAGAACAAGGGCGCGCAGGCGTATCGCGAGCTGGCCGAGAACTTGTTGGCCCACTGGGAGGGCACAGCAGAACTAAAGACGTACGACCCTGCGGAGTAGCTCCTCCGATCGGCCGTCCTCGATCAACCCAGCGCGACCAGGTCGGAACCGCGCTGCTCGACGACGACATCGCCGATCACGGAGGTCTGCACCGGTCCGTCGTAGTCGCCGCGATCGATCGGAATCTCGGCAATCACCGTGCCGGTGGCGAGCTCGACCACCGCGATCGCGTCGGGCACGGGAACCAGTAGCCTGCCGGCCATGACGGCACCGCTGCCGAGGGCCCCGGGCATGGACCACGCCGGAGTCAGGTCGGTGGAGTTCAGTGCCTGCACTCCGGAGCCGGTGAACCAGGTGAACACCGAACCCTGTTTCGCTGCCGGCGAGGCGGGCGGTGCGGATGTTGGGCCGAGGCCCGCGGGGAGAGCGAACTCGGAGACGGCCGTGGCGGTGTCGTCGTAGAGCGCGATGCGCGCAGGGGCACCGTTTGCGGACGGAACATACAGCGCGACAAGGCTTCCCGTCAGAGCCAGGACGCGTCCGGATGTCGGCTCCTGCTCCGAGGTGACGAGATCCGGGACCACCGAGGATCCGTACTCCTCGGGTTCGCTCGCATCCTTGGGGGCAGGGTTGAGCAGAGACAGTCGTGCGGCCGGCTCACCCGGGCACTGTTCGAGTACCGCCGTCCGCGAATTGGACGACGTGGTGGACAGGAGCGTGCATCCGGTTCTCGGCTGAGTACCCGGGTTGACCGGAGCATCGACGCGCCCGTATTCGAGTGTGCGCACCATGTCCGAGCGCCACAGTTCCATCCGAGTGTCACCTCGCGAGGTCACGTAGGTGCCGTCGGACGAGAGGTACACCGAGTCGTCTGCGTCGGAAGTGCGCTGTGCTGTGCGGACGCCGGTCGATCCGTCGAGCGTGGTCACCTGCGAGCAACCGCGGTCGTCGCGGTAGACCGAGACGGCAGTGTTCCAGGAGGCGATCACCGAGCACAGGGGTAGGTCTCGCGAGTACGACCACGCCGGGTCGCCGGAACGGGGGTCGTGGCCGACGACCGAACCGCCATCGGCGGTCACGACTGCCGAACCGGTCACGACCGGAACCGGCGTATGCGCCGAATCCGTCGCCGAACTCGGTGCCCGCCACAACTCGGACAGGGCGGCGGGCACGGAGGCGGCCGCCTCGGACGGCGCGAGTGGATTGTCGGCCGTGACAGAGGTGGTGCCCCGAGCGTCACCCGTGAGCCAAGCGACGCTCGCGGCCACGACCACCGTCACCGCGATGACTGCCGCGACGACGAGATCGGTTCTCGACCTACGTTCTGGAGCCAGCACGGCTGGAGACTACTCCGACGCGCTCGCCGTCGACGGTCCGGTCTCGGCGGACGATCCGCTCGTGCGGCGACGGCGTCGGCGACGAGGAGCGGTCTTGGTCGACGCTTCCGGTGTCGACGAATCGGTCGAATCCGACTGTGCTGCAACAGGGTTCGCGGTCGATGCAGAGGCGTTGGCCGAGTCGGTCGAGGTCGAGGCCTGGTCCCCGTCCTGTCCCGCGCGGGTGCGACGGCGGCTGCGTGAGCGGCGCGGCTTGCTCGGTGCGGACGCCTCTGCCGACGGTGCTGCGGACTCGGTGTCGGGGGCCTTGTCAGCGGCCTGCTCTGCGGCTCGCGCGGGTGCCGCCTTGCGTACGGTGCCGGTCGCATCGGTGGGGATATCGAGCTCGGCGAACAGATGCGGCGAGCTCGAGTAGGTCTCGACCGGATCCGGCATACCCAGATTCAGGGCCTTGTCGATCAGCTGCCAGCGCGGGATATCGTCCCAGTCGACGAGGGTGACGGCGATACCGGTGCGCCCTGCACGGCCGGTACGGCCGATGCGGTGGACGTAGGTCTTCTCGTCCTCGGGGCACTGGTAGTTGATGACGTGGGTGACGTCGTCGATGTCGATACCTCGGGCCGCGACGTCGGTGGCGATCAGCACGTCGATCTTGCCGGTGCGGAACGCCTTGAGAGCCTTCTCGCGTTGGACCTGCCCGAGATCTCCGTGGACCGCGCCGACCGAGTAGCCACGCTCGGCGAGCTCGTCGGAGACTTTCTGCGCGGTGCGCTTGGTGCGGGTGAACACCATCGTCGCGCCGCGGCCTTCCGCCTTGAGCACCTTGGCGACCATCTCGACCTTGTCGAGTGCGTGCGCCCGGTAGACGTGCTGGGCGGTGCGATCGTGCACGGCGGAGGACTCAGCCTCTTCGGCCCGGATGTGCGTCGGCTGCGTCAGGAACGTGCGGGCCAGCGTGATGATCGGGCCGGGCATCGTCGCGGAGAACAGCATCGTCTGACGCTTGTCGGGGACCATGCCCAGGATGCGTTCGATGTCGGGAAGGAACCCGAGGTCGAGCATCTCGTCGGCCTCGTCGAGAACCAGGACGCCGACCTTGCCGAGGATCAGGTGGTTCTGCTTGGCGAGGTCGAGTAGACGGCCGGGAGTGCCGACGACGACGTCGACGCCGTTCTGGAGCGCGCTGATCTGAGCTTCGTACGGGCGGCCGCCGTAGATGGAAAGAACCTTCACCGGGCCGTTCGCGCCGCTGAGGTACTTCGATGCATTCTCGAGGTCGGAGCTGACCTGAACACACAGCTCACGGGTCGGCACGATGATCAGCGCGCGTGGCGTGCCGTCGAGCGGGGTCGTTCCGGAATTCTCCGTGGCGAGACGATGCAGAAGAGGCACACCGAAACCGAAGGTCTTGCCCATTCCGGTCCTGGCCTGCCCGATGAGGTCGTCTCCCGCGATCGCCAGCGGAAGAGTGAGCTCCTGGATGGCGAAGGTGCGCTCGATACCCATGTCGGCGAGTGCACGAACGATGTCGGCGTCGACGTTCAACTCGGCGAACGTCGGTGGCACATGCGTGTCGTCCAGTTGGGCAGACAGGGTCGTGTCGCCGGTCTCGGATTCTTGGTCTACGACTATCTTGCTCAGGGGACTGGCCTTCCTCGTGGTCGAACGTACGCACAAGGAAGGGCACAGGCCTATTGCCGGCCGAAGTCGATGCCCTCAATCCGATGTGATGTCGCCGTCAGCCTCAGCGCGGCCGCGAACTGTGACGTTCGCTGCGGCGAAGCTCTCGAGGCGACCCGGATCAGGTGCGCACACATTATCGATGATCGCCGCATCGGCTTTCGGTCCGTGTGACAGGTCCGCGAGCAACGATCGACACCATGGTAGCTTGCCCGGCCCGATTCTCCACGGTCGACGGGTCGCGGCAGGTGTGACGCGCCCCGCGACGGGGCGTCGGACACGGGTCTACGATTCGTGGAATGGGAGCCCATTCGTCGGAGTCGTCGTCGCCCGCAGTTGCATCCACCGCCCTCGTCGGGTCGAGCGATCCGGACAGAGGGGAGCCCGCGATCGCACACGATCACCCGGGCGTTCCCGACTTGTTCGCCGTGCTCGCCTACGGCGAGATCTCTGCGTTCTACCGGTTGGCGGAGGACGCTCGAATGGCTCCGTCCATGGAAGGCCGGGTGGCGCTGGCGAGTATGGCCGCCGCCGAGATGAGTCACTTCGAGACGTTGGAACAGGCTTTGTCCAACCGTGGCCTCGACGTGTATTCGTCGATGGATCCGTTCGTGCGGTCTCTGGACGAGTACCACGCCTCCACCACGCCGTCGACCTGGTTGGAGTCGTTGGTCAAGGCATACGTGGGTGACGGAATCGCCGCTGATTTCTACCGGCAGATCGCGCACAGCCTCGCCCCCGACGTCGCGGAGATCGTCCGCGACGTTTTGGCCGAGACCGGGCACTCGGAGTTCGTCGTCCACGAGGTGTCCGAACGGGTCCGGGCGAGCTCCCAGGACAAGGCACGCCTGATGTTGTGGGGGCGTCGACTGCTCGGCGAGGCGATCACGCAGGCCCAGTTCGTGCTCGCGCAGCGCGAGTCGCTGACCGATCTCGTCATCACCGCGTCGGGCGACCTCAACGGGGTCGTCGCTCTGTTCGATCGCATGCAGGAGCAGCATGCCGAACGGATGTCCTCGCTCGGGTTGGACTGATCGGCTAGATCGGGCACCGGGCGGAGCCGGTCCCCGCCGGTGTTCGCTGACAGCACAGGCCTGGAAGCGGCTGCGGCACGCGGGCTGCACTAGCCTGGCGAGAACAGCGTCAGTTGTCGAGAGTTCGGAGGTTGACCGTGGAGGTCAAGATCGGTGTGTCGGAGAGTTCCCGTGAGCTCGTCGTGAACAGTGCGCAGTCCCCGGCCGAGGTCGAAGCGCTCGTATCGACCGCCTTCGCAGGTAAGGACGGAGTGCTGTCGTTGGAGGACGAGAAGGGACGCAAGTTCTTGATCCAGACCGCCAAGGTGTCGTACGTCGAGATCGGCCCGTCCGATCCTCGCAAGGTCGGGTTCGCAACCACCTGAGACGGCCGGTAACACCACACGCCCCTCGTTCTTCTCGAACGAGGGGCGTGTGGCGTATGTGGGCGGGATGCCCGACCGGCTGGTTACGGAGACTGCAGCGGAACGTGCGACAGGCCGCCCCAGGCCAGTGAGACCGTGGTGTCGACGGCGTCTTCCTTGGAGATCGGCCGATCTGCTCCGAGCCAGTAACGCGCGGTGAACTGGCTGGCACCGACGAGGCCGACGGCCAGCACTCGTGCCCGGTACGGATCGAGTCCGGAATCGTGGGCAACCAGGTCGAAGACGGCGTCGACGCATGCTTCGGTCGCCTGCTCCACGCGGGCGTTGACCTGAGGGTCACCCATCAGATCCGACTCGAAGACCAGACGGAAGCCCTGGGTGTCGGTGTCGACGAAATCGTAGAACGCCAGAACGGCGGCGCGGACGCGTTGCTTGTTGTCGGTCGTCGAACGCAGAGCCTGACGAACCCCGGCGATGAGGGTGTCGACGTAGCTCTGCAGTACCGCCAGGTACAGCTCGAGTTTGCCGGGGAAGTGCTGGTAGAGAACCGGCTTGCTGACTCCGGCGCATTCGGCGATCTCGTCCATTCCCGACGCGTGATAGCCGCGGGTCACGAAGATTTCGCTCGCAGCAGCCAGCAGTTGCGCCCGACGGGCATCACGCGGCAGCCTGGCGCTGCGGCGGTTGCCGGTGGTGGCCGGACGGTCGGAGGACCTCCGGTCGTCGAGATCTGTCATCAAATATGTTCCCATCGCGTCGACAGCTGCGCTCGTCTTGGTTCGACAACGTGCGGTCCTTCGTGAACTTTCGGCGGGTGGCCTTCGGTTCGGACCGCTCGTAGCGCAGATCACGGGCAACGATACTCGTGGCCGTCGGCACCGCTGGGATCCTGGGGGATCCTTGTCGGAAACGGGCGATCTCGAATCACATCGGATGGTTTGTTTGTACGATGTTTGTCGTACCGAGAGCCCGATAGATCCGTCCCCGATACGGTATCGGCGTGCCGAGCGGCGAGCGAGCAGGATTGTGAGATCGTGAGCGAGTGACTGACCGAGGCGAGCCGCGAATTCGCGGCGGTGTGCAGTCCGGCGGGTTCGACGAGCGGTCGGACGATCTTCCACGCGGCGTGGGCGGTCGTGGGTCGCATCAGCCCTTGCGCGCTCAGTGGGACCCGACGCAGCGCGAGGTCAAGGACCGCAGTCGCCGTCCCGAGCGTGACGTGCGCAAACAGACCAAGCTGGGAAAGTTCGCCGCCACCTACGGTTGGCGGGCGTACGCGGTACCGATCCTGATCGCCGTCACCGCGCTCGTGGTCGTCGATGCCGTTCGGGCCGGTGACCCGGTCGTCGGCACCGCCTCTCAGGGCACCTCGCAGGACCCAGGGTTCGGCACGCTGAGCTCCGATACGTCCGGAACCGGAATCATCGGGGTCCCGCCGCAGGCCGACGGCAACTTCGCGGAAACGATCTCGTCCGGTGAGCTGCCCGACGGTGGACCGTTCGCGGTGCAGGGGGCAGGCACCTGGCACACCGTCGCCGGAAGCACCGAGCAGGTCGGCCAGGGAACCGAGCGGGTGTTCACCTATACCGTCGAGGTCGAGGACGGTGTGGACACCGTCGGTTTCGGCGGCGACGAGTCGTTCGGCCGTCTGGTGGATCAGACGTTGGCCAACCCCAAGAGCTGGACCAACGACCCACGTTTCGCGTTCCGCCGTATCGATCAGGGTGACCCGGATTTCCGGATCTCCCTGACGTCGCAGATGTCCATTCGGCAGGCGTGTGGATACGACATTCAACTCGAGGTGTCCTGCTACAACCCCGGCATCGAACGGGTCGTGCTCAACGAACCCAGATGGGTACGCGGAGCGATCTCCTTCCAGGGAGACATCGGTTCGTACCGTCAATATCAGATCAACCACGAGGTCGGGCACGCCATCGGCTACCAGCAGCATCAGCCGTGCGAAACCGACGGCGGGCTGGCGCCGGTGATGATGCAGCAGACGTTCGGAACGGCCAACGACGACATCGCGCGGCTCGACCCCGAGGGCGTCGTGCCCATGGACGGCAAGACCTGCCGGTTCAACCCGTGGCCCTATCCACGCGGGTGAGCGATCGCGGATTAGATTCGAAGGCGGCGAACGCAGTTATGTGGTCGCCCCGTCGAGTCGAGGAGAGTCGCTGAGCGTGGTCCACCTACCGCCACTGGTCGAAGCCACCGGTGAACTGACCTCCGAGGAGGTTGCCAGGTACAGCCGTCACCTGATCATTCCGGACGTCGGAACGGACGGCCAGAAGCGGTTGCGGAACGCCCGCGTGCTCGTGGTCGGAGCCGGCGGACTGGGTTCGCCTGCGCTGCTGTACCTCGCGGCCGCCGGCATCGGAACTCTGGGCATCGTGGAATTCGACGACGTCGAGCTGTCCAACCTCCAGCGACAAGTCATCCATGGGCGGTCCGACGTCGGACGACCGAAGGCCGACAGCGCACGGGACTCGATCCTCGAACTCAACGACGGCGTCTCGGTGGTGCTGCACAGGGTCCGCCTCGACTCGTCCAACGCGATCGACCTCTTCGGCAATTACGATCTCGTTCTCGACGGCACCGACAACTTCGCCACCCGCTACCTCGTCAACGACGCGGCCGCACTGGTCGGTATCCCGTACGTGTGGGGTTCGATCTACCGGTTCGAGGGGCAGGTCTCGGTGTTCTGGGATGCAGCTCCGGGCGGCGTCGGGATCAACTATCGAGATCTGTACCCCGAGGCTCCGCCGCCGGGAATGGTGCCCTCCTGCGCCGAGGGCGGCGTCCTGGGCGTGCTCTGCGCCTCGATCGGGTCGGTGATGGTGACCGAAGCCATCAAGTTGATCACCGGAATCGGCGAGACGCTGCTGGGACGGCTGATGATCTACGACGCGTTGGCCATGAGCTACCGAACCGTCGGACTGGCCCGTGATCCGCACCGAACCCCGATCACGGAACTGATCGACTACGACGCCTTCTGCGGGGTGGTGCCGGCCGTCGAATCCGACGACGCCTCGATCAGCCCCGAGCAGCTACGGGCGATGTTGGATTCCGGACGCGAGGTCGCCTTGATCGACGTGCGTGAGCCGGTGGAGTGGGACATCGTCCGCATCGAGGGCGCTCGGCTGATACCACGCGGGCGAATTCTGTCCGGTGCGGCGTTGGCCGAACTGCCACAGCAGGTACCGATCGTTCTGTACTGCAAAACCGGCATCAGGTCCGCGGAGGTTCTCGACGCTCTCGTCGGTGCCGGTTTCACCGACGCAACCCATCTCGACGGCGGAATCGTGGAGTGGGCCAAGCAGATCGAGCCCGGCCTGCCCATCTACTGACGTGGCGGCTGGGCCGCATGCGCGCGTCGTCCGCAGAGCTCTGCCCGATCGACGGTACCGTGGCGTTCGTGAGCTCTGTCGAACCTCCTCAGCACGTGATCTCTACGTTCGGGCTGCGCGATGTCGAGCCTGCGCCACTGGGTGCGGACTGGGACGGAGGGTGGCGTCTGGGTGACGTCGTGCTCTCGCCCGTCGCCGATCATGCTCGCGCAGCCTGGTCTGCGAAGGTGCGAGAAACACTGACTGTGGACGGTGTTCGCCTCGCTCGACCGGTGCGCTCGACCGATGGTCGATACGTCGTGTCCGGTTGGCGTGCAGATACGTTCGTCGCGGGCGAACCCGAGCCTCGCCACGACGAAGTGGTCTCGTTGTCCATGCGGTTGCACGCAGCGACCGCGCAGTTGGAACGTCCCCGCTTCTTGGTGCAGCCACCCGTCGCCCCGTGGGCCGACGTCGACGTGTTCGTCGCGGCCGACCGGGCTGCCTGGGAGGCCGTTCCGCTACGGACCGCTCGCGGTGCGGGTGCGCCCGAGCCGTCGTCGAGTGACGGCAAGAGCAGCCTCGAGTTGGTCAAACAGCTTGCGACACTGCGCAAGCCCGTCGAATCGCCGGATCAATTGGTACACGGCGACCTGTTCGGGACGGTGTTGTTCTCCGGCAGCGATGCACCGGGGATCAGCGACATCACCCCGTACTGGCGTCCGGCGTCGTGGGCTGCGGGCGTCGCTGTGGTGGACGCGCTCTCGTGGGGAGACGCCGACGACGGTCTGGTGGGCCGGTGGGACGATCTACCGGAATGGCCGCAGATGCTGTTGCGCGCGTTGATGTTTCGTCTGGCTGTGCACGCACTTCATCCGCGGTCGACGTCGGAGGCATTTCCCGGCCTCGCGCGCACGGCAGATCTGGTGCGTCTCATTCTGTAGGTTCGGGCGCGTGGCCCGGAGGGGCGGAGAGTTCGCGGAACAGCGACCGGGCGGAGGCGATTGCCCGGGCCGAATCACCGTCCACGATCGCGTCGACGAGGGCTGTGTGCTCGGCGACGTAGTCGTCGTCGTGAGCGGTGGCGTGTTCTCTGATCGTCTCGTGTATCACCGGTAGCAAGGAGTCGTAGAACTCCAGATAGATCGCGTTGTGGCTGGCGGCGACGATGCTGCGATGCAGGCGCGCGTCGATTCGCACGGCGTCGGCCAACGGCACGTCGCCGCTCGACCAGGCGACATTGCGGTTCTCGAGGGCGTCGTTCATCTCTCGGATGTCGTGCTCGTCGCGTCGATCCGCAGCCAATGCTGCTGCGGTCACCTCGAGAGTTTCCCGTAGCTCGGTGACGTCGCGATAACGGGCGTCCGAGAAGTACTTGCCCAGGGTGCCGCCGAGGTCCGAGCAGGTCATGACGAACGTTCCCGACCCCTGCCGTCGCTCGACCATGCCGGCGTGGACGAGTGCCTGAACGGCCTCACGAACCGTGTTTCGCCCGGTGCCGGTCATCTCGCACAGCTCCGGTTCGGTGGGAATTCTGCTGCCGACCGGCCATCGTTTCGACGTGATCTCGTCGCGCAGGGCTGCAGTGACCTGGGTGATCAGGCTCGATCGGTGGACCTGGCGCACGGAGGCTCCTCGTTCTGGGGGCGGTGCAGTGCTCGTGGTGCTGCGCCGACGATGATACTGCGTTGCACCCGATGATCCGGTCATCCTATGATTACGCGGTGAGTGCGCCTACCGTTTCCGAGACCACCCAGACCGGTACATCACTCGTTCGCGGCCGCCTACTGGTGTTCGCCGCCATCGTTCTCTCTGCGCTGACGCTGCGCGCCGCCGTGACGTCCATCAGCCCTCTGTTCGGCAGGATCGCAACGGATCTGCAGTTCGGGGACGCCGTGATCGGCGTCGTCGGGATGCTGCCGCCGGCGATGTTCGCCGTGTTCGGGTTGGCGACACCGTTTCTCGCCAAGCGCACCGGTCTCGAGCGCGCCGCCCTGCTCGCCATGGCGTTGACCACGATAGGGATGGCCACCCGGGCATTTGCGCCGAACACGGCGTCGTTGCTGGCGCTGTCCGCGATCGCCCTCGCCGGCATGGGTATCGGAAACGTCGTCATCCCACCTCTGGTCAAGCGGTACTTCTCGGATCGACTCGCAGTGGTCAGCACCATCTACATCTGTGCACTCCAGATCAGCACCATGATTCCGCCGCTGCTCGCGGTTCCGGTCGCCGATGCCCACGGGTGGCGGCTCTCCATCGGGGTCTGGGCGATCGTCGGTGTTGCCGCAGCATTGCCGTGGCTCGGTGTCGTGATCGCCCGACGTGGTCGCGACGAGAAGGACGTCTCTGCCGAGGCCGGTTCGGCGGCCGTGCACACCCGATCCGGCGGCCGCATCCATCGATCCTCGCTCGCGTGGGGAATGGTGATGATGTTCGCGATGACGTCGCTGATCACGTATTCGATGTTGACGTGGCTGCCGACGCTGTTGATCGACTCGGGTATCGGCGAGGGGTTGGCCGGAGCCTCGGTCGCCGCGTTCGGAGCGATGGGCCTGGTCACGTCGCTGGCCACGCCGACCCTCTGCGCAAAACTGCGAAATCCGTTCGGCCTCGTCCTGGTCGCCGCGGTGTGCTACCTCTGTGGGTTCTCCGGCTTGCACTTCTCGCCTGCCGCCGGAACGGTGATCTGGGTGTGCCTGATCGGCCTCGGCACGATGACCTTTCCGATGTCGCTGACGCTGATCAATCTAAGGACCCGCACCGCGGTGGGCTCATCCTCGCTCTCGGGCTTCACCCAGGGGCTGGGCTACGTGGTGTCGGCCACCGGACCGATACTGTTCGGCTTCCTGCACACCGTGTCCGGCGGTTGGGGATTGCCGCTGACGCTGCTCACCGGATGCGTTGTGATTCTGCTGGTCGGCGGCTATCTGTGCTGTCGACCTCGGATGCTCGAAGACTCCTGGTGACCCGGCTCGTCGACGCGTTCGATCTCACGTACGCGCCGACGAGCGGGTGAGAACGAGTTAATCAGCGGGTCACCGCACGCAGCGCCGCTGCAACATGGCTTTCCTATCTTGGTGTCACTCACCGAACCAGGAGGCCATACGTGACCAGCCTTTCTCGCAGCGCTTCAGCCGAAACCGGCTCTGCTGCCACCGCACCCGTTCCGCCCGGAACCGTTCCCGTCTCGGTGAATCACCGGATCGCGCATTGGAATTCCGAGGACGTGCAGGCGTGGGAAGGCGGCGGTAAGCAGATCGCCAAACGAAACCTGATCTGGTCGGTCGTCGCCGAACACGTCGGCTTCTCGATCTGGTCGATCTGGTCGGTGATGGTGCTGTTCATGCCGTTGTCGGTTTACGGCATCGATGCCGCGGGCAAATTCTTCCTGGTGGCGGTCCCCACTCTCGTCGGTGCTGTCCTGCGTATTCCGTACACGTTCGCCACGGCGAAATTCGGCGGGCGCAACTGGACCATCTTCAGCGCTCTGGTGTTGTTGATTCCCACGCTGTTGACGATGTACTTCATGTTGAACCCGGCCTCGTACACCACGTACATCATCGTGGCGGCGTTCGCCGGAGTCGGCGGCGGTAACTTCGCCTCGTCGATGACGAACATCAACGCCTTCTATCCGCAGCGCGAAAAGGGTTGGGCCCTCGGACTCAACGCCGGCGGAGGCAACATCGGCGTACCGGTCATCCAGCTCATCGGTCTGCTGGTCATCGCTACCATCGGCAACACCGCGCCCGAGATCGTCTGCGCCGTGTACCTGGTGTTCATCGCGATCGCCGCCGTCGGTGCCGCGCTGTACATGGACAACCTCGACAACCAGAAGACCAACGGCCGCTCCATGATCGACGTGTTGAAGTTCTCCGACGCATGGTGGATCGCCTTCCTCTACATCGGCACGTTCGGATCGTTCATCGGCTTCAGCTTCGCATTCGGGCAGGTACTCCAGATCAACTTCCTGGCCGGATTGACCGACGGGGCGCCCGCCACGGCGGCTCAGCAGGCCCAGGCCTCGCTGCACGCTGCGCAGATCGCGTTCCTCGGACCTCTGCTGGGATCGCTGTCGCGGCCGTTCGGTGGCAAGCTCGCCGACAAGATCGGCGGCGGAAAAATCACCCTGTACACGTTCGTGGCCATGACCTTCTCCACCGGAATTCTGGTAGCGGCCAGCACCTGGGACGACTCGACGCCAGGGGCGGCCAGCGGCACTGTGATGGTCCTCTTCGTCATCGGATTCATCGCACTCTTCTTGCTCTCGGGCCTCGGCAACGGGTCGGTGTACAAGATGATTCCCGCGATCTTCGCTGCGAAATCTGTTGCACTGCAGGGCATGACGGTCGAGGAACAGCAGCACTGGTCCCGCAAGATGTCCGGCGCACTGATCGGGATCGCCGGTGCCATCGGCGCACTCGGCGGTGTCGCCATCAACCTGGTGCTGCGGGCGTCGTACTCCGGTAGTGCGAAGTCGGCCACCACAGCGTTCTGGGTGTTCCTCGGCTTCTACGTGGTCTGCGCGATCGTCACGTGGGCGATCTACCTGCGCAGGACCGACTCCGCCGACGCCGACGCACCGGTAGCCGTCTGACGCTCGGTGCAGGCGCACTCGAAACACTCTGCACGGCAACGAAATCGGAAGGACCCGCAATGAAGAACGCGGTAGTGGTAGGGCACGGAATGGTAGGGCACAGGTTCGTCGAGGCGCTGCGGGCGCGCGACGAGGGTGCCGAGTGGAAGATCACGATCCTGTGCGAGGAAGCTCTGCCGGCGTACGACCGGGTGGGTCTGTCGTCCTACGTCGGTGCCTGGGACCACAAGGAACTTGCGTTGGCGGGCAACGACTATCCGGGCGACTCCCTCGTCGAGATGCGTACCGGGGTGCGGGCCGAACGCGTCGACCGTGACCACCGAACCGTCGTCACCTCGGCCGGCGACACCGTGGACTACGACGCGCTGGTCCTCGCCACCGGCTCCTACCCGTTCGTTCCGCCGATCGCCGGACACGACCTGCCCGCGTGCTTCGTCTACCGCACTCTCGACGACCTGGACAGGATTCGCGCGCGTGCCGACGAGGCCGGGCCGGGAGCCGTGGGCGTGGTCGTCGGTGGCGGCCTGCTCGGCCTCGAAGCGGCGAACGCGTTGAAGAAGATGGGCATGACGCCGCACGTCATCGAGTTCGCGCCGCGATTGATGCCGCTTCAGGTGGACGAAGGCGGCGGTGCGCTACTGGCCCGCCTCGTCACCGATCTCGGATTGAACGTGCATGTGGGAGTGGGCACGTCGTCGATCACCGAGAACGACAGCGCCGGATTGACGGTCGAGCTGAGCAACGGCGATACGATCGACGCGGCGCTGCTGGTGTTCTCCGCGGGGGTACGACCGCAGGACCGGCTGGCTCGCGAGAGCGGCCTCGACGTCGGCGAGCGCGGCGGTATTCTGGTCGACATCGGCTGCACCACCTCCGATCCCGACGTCTACGCCATCGGCGAATGTGCTGCGGTCGAAGGCCGATGCTACGGACTCGTCGCGCCCGGATATTCGACGGCCGAGGTGGTGGCCGACCGATTGCTCGGCGGCGCAGCGGAGTTTCCCGGAGCGGACATGTCGACCAAGCTCAAGCTCATGGGCGTCGATGTGGCGAGCTTCGGTGACGCGATGGCCGCAACTCCGGGTGCGCTCGAGGTGGTCTTCAGTGACGCACCCAAGGGCACCTACGCCAAGCTCGTCGTCACCGACGACGCCAAGACGTTGCTCGGCGGCATCCTCGTCGGCGACGCATCGGCGTACTCGTTGCTCCGGCCGCTCGTCGGACGCGAATTGCCGGGCGATCCGGGTTCGCTGATCTCTCCGGCGGCCGAGCAGGTCGGCATCGGAGCGCTTCCCGACGACGCCGAGATCTGCTCGTGCAACGGTGTGACGAAGGGTGCGATCTGCTCGGCCATCTCCGACGGTGCGTGCGATCTGGCCGCGGTGAAGAGCTGCACCACGGCAGGCACCACCTGTGGAGGATGCTTGCCGTCGATCAAATCGCTGCTGGCGGCATCGGGAGTGGTGCTGTCGAAGTCGTTGTGCGAGCACTTCTCTCAGTCGAGGGCCGAGTTGTTCGAGATCGTGCGGGCGACGAACACCCGAACTTTCTCGTCGTTGATCGCCAAGTACGGATCGGGTGCCGGCTGCGACATCTGCAAGCCCGTGGTGGCCTCGATTCTCGCGTCCACCTCGTCGGATCACATTCTCGACGGTGAACTGGCGTCGTTGCAGGACACCAACGACCACTTCCTGGCCAACATCCAGAAGAACGGCACCTATTCGGTGGTGCCTCGGATGCCGGGAGGGGAGTGCACGCCCGAGCAGTTGATCGTCATCGGTGAGGTCGCCCGCGACTTCGGGCTGTACACCAAGGTGACCGGCGGGCAACGCATCGACATGTTCGGTGCCCGCGTCGAACAGCTTCCCGAAATCTGGAAGCGGCTCGTCGACGCAGGCATGGAATCGGGTCAGGCGTACGGAAAGTCGCTGCGTACGGTCAAGAGCTGCGTCGGGTCCAGCTGGTGCCGCTACGGTGTTCAGGACTCGGTGGGAATGGCCGTCGACCTCGAGAACCGGTACCGCGGACTGCGCTCGCCGCACAAGATCAAGTTCGGAGTGTCGGGCTGCGCACGTGAGTGCGCCGAAGCCCGCGGCAAGGACGTCGGCATCATTGCCACCGAAGGTGGCTGGAATCTCTACGTGGGCGGCAACGGTGGCCAGTCGCCCAAGCACGCCCAGTTGCTCGCGTCCAACCTCGACGACGCCACACTCGTCAGCTACATCGACCGCTATCTGATGTTCTACGTCCGCACCGCGGACCGCCTGCAACGCACCGCACCGTGGCTGGAATCGCTCGATGGGGGATTGGACCATCTCAAAGCCGTCGTCTGCGAGGACAGCCTGGGCATCGGCGCAGAACTCGAGGCCGACATGGCACGCCACGTCGCCGGCTACAAGGACGAATGGGCAGGGGTGCTCGAGGACGAGGAGAAGCTCGGCCGGTTCGTGTCCTTCGTCAACGCTCCGGCCGAGGCCGATCCGACCATCGCGTTCGACGAGTCCGGCGCACGCAAGGTGCCCGTGCTGATGGGGATGCCGCGCATCGGAGCGTGACGTGCTCGAGTGACGGGTTCCTGACAACCGACAGGTCACGAACCTGAGCGCATGTGCACAGGTGGGTAATCGCCGCTTAACGGCCAAGAAACACGGGCAGCGTCAAATAGCTGACCAGGAGGTACGCCATGACTGTCATCGATTCACATACTTCGGTACCGAACGATCTTTCGCGAGACTGGACCCCGGCCTGCACCCTCGACGCTCTCATCCCGGGTCGCGGGGTGGCGGTGTTGCTGCGCGGCGGCACCCAGGCGGCACTGTTCCTGCTCGACGACGGACGACTGTTCGCCGTGGGCAACATAGATCCCTACGGCCGGGCCGCAGTGATGTCGCGTGGTCTGGTCGGCGACCGCGGCGGCGAGCCCACGGTCGCGTCTCCGCTGCTCAAGCAGGTCTTCTCTCTCGTCGACGGACGGTGCCTCGACGATGCGGAGGTCTCGCTCGGCTCGTTCGAGGTCGCCACGGTCGAGGGTGTCGTGCTCGTCCGCGGCGGATCTACGTGACCGAAAATGCCGGGGCGGACATGCCTCTGGCCGGGTTCACCGTCGGGGTGACGGCGTCGCGTCGCGCCGAGGAGTTCGCGACTTTGCTCGAGCGGCGTGGGGCCAGTGTGATGCACGCGCCTGCGATCAGGATCATCCCGCTCGCCGACGACGCAGAGTTGGAACGCGTCACCGCGGCGATCATCGCTGCACCACCAGAGATCACCGTCGCCACCACGGGAATCGGTTTTCGTGGCTGGATCGAGGCCGCCGACGGTTGGGGGCGAGCCGAAGAACTCGGTCGTGCTCTGGGTGCGTCGCGACTGTTGGCGCGCGGTCCGAAGGCCACCGGTGCCATTCGCGCGGCGGATCTGCGCGAGGAATGGTCGCCTGCCTCCGAGTCGTCCGCCGAGGTGCTCGAACATCTGCTCGCCGAGGGCGTCGAGGGCAAACGCATAGCGGTACAACTGCACGGCGCGACCACCGAGTGGGAGCCGGTTCCGGATTTTTGCGAGGTACTGCGTTGCGCCGGAGCCGAAGTGGTGCCGGTGCCCGTCTACCGTTGGACGGCGCCCGACGATCAGAGTCCGATGGATCGCATGATCGAATCGGTCGTCGTCGGTGATCTCGACGCCATCAGCTTCACCTCGGCACCGGCGGTCGCGTCGATGCTGATGCGTGCCGACGAGAACGGCGTACTCGAGCCTCTGCTGCAGTCGATGCGTACGCGGGTGCTTCCGGTGTGCGTGGGGCCGGTCACCGCAGCCCCGCTCGAACAGCTGTCGGTTGCCACCACTGCGCCTGCGCGTGCGCGCCTCGGCGCGCTCGCCCGTCACATCGCCGAGGAGCTGCCCAGGAGAACCGGTCGCCTGCACGCAGGCGGGCATGTGGTCAGTGTTCGGGGACGGTGTGTGGTGGTCGACGGGGAGGTGCGGCCCGTGTCCCCGGCCGGGATGGCGCTGATGAAGACGTTGAGTCGTAATCCGGGGCGCGTGGTCTCCCGTGAAGACCTGTTGGCCTCGTTGCCCGGAGGGGGTGGCGATACCCACGCGGTGGAGACCGCCATGACCCGACTCCGTTCCTCACTGGGGGCACCCAAGGCGATCCAGACCGTGGTCAAACGCGGCTACCGTATCGCGTTGGACTATATCGAGACCGAATCCGACTGCGATGCACACGAACCCGCGGGGGCTGTTGCCGTGAGCGAGGGGAGTAAGTACTGATGGAACCCACCTTGGTGTTGGTCGCACACGGCACTCGAAACCCGCGCGGTGTGGAGATGGTCGCCGCGCTCGCCGACGCCGTCTCGAAGCAGATCGGTACCACGCGTGTCGCCTTCGTCGACGTGCTGGGACCGTCCCCGTCCGAGGTGCTGCGCGATACTCCGGAATCCGCGGTCGTCGTTCCGGCATTTCTGGCATCGGGTTATCACGTCCACACCGACGTGCCGCGCGAGATCACGGACAGTGCGCACTCGTCGGTCGCCGTCACCCGTGCCCTCGGGCCGGACCCGGTGCTCGCACGAGTGATGGTCGATCGGCTCCGGGACGCCGGCTGGCGAGCCGGCCAGAGCATCGTGCTCGCGGCCGCAGGATCATCCGATCCTCGTGCGTTGCAGGAACATCGGATCGCGGCAGCGATGCTCGCGGACGCCGCTCGGACACCGGTGAAGATCGGATACGTGGCCACCAGTACGCCGACCGTCGCGCAGGCGGTGTCCGGACTGCGGGAAGCCGGGCACGATCGAGTGTTCGTGGCGAGCTATCTGCTGGCTCGTGGGCTCTTCCACAACCGGTTGGCCGACGTGGGAGCCGACGGCGTCGGTGCGCCGCTCGGGGTGCATCCGGCCATCGTCGATCTCGTCGTCGAGCGGTACCACGAGGGTGTTCGGCTGCTGGCCGGTTCGGAATTCAGTACGGCAACGGAAGAATTGTCACCGGCTCGTCGTCGCTGACATCGGCGGGTATCACGGCGAGCGCATCACGGCCGACGAGGTGCGCCAGATGAGCTGTCCTGACCTTGATGTCGGCTCGCCAGCGGGTACCGTCGGCCACCACGGGAACGATTCGAGGGATCGGGGCTCGAACCTCGGATGCGTTGGACAACAACCCCGTTCGCGGTGAACGCGGACCGCGAGCGGTGAGCGCGTCGACGATCGCCGGTGCCGTCAGCAGCGCCGTGCTCACTGCCGCGAGCGGATTGCCGGGGAGACCGAGGACAACCGTACCGTCGGGCAGGGTCGCGGTGATCTGGGATCCGCCGGGTCGCACGCGCACTCGCCCGACGACGGTTTCGGCACCGAGGGCGGCGAGCGTGGAGCGTAGCTGATCGGCGGCGCCTCCTCCGGTGGCTCCGACCACGACCACGAGGTCGATGTTCTCGGTACTTCCCAAAAGGTCGGCGAACGCGGTCGCCGTGTCGTCGAGCAGCAGTGCGTCCACGACAGCGATTCCACAGTGCGCCAGATACTCCGGCAGCGCCGATCCGAGTACATCCCTGGTCTCCCCGGGTGCCAGCGGACCCGATACCCGAATCTCGTTTCCGCTGATGACAATTCGTGCGCGAACCGGCCCCCGCACATCGAGTTCGGTCACCTCCGCGCTCGCGGCGAGTGACCGAACAGCAGTGTCGATCGCGGTACCCGAGGCAACCAACTCCGTTCCGGGAAGCCAGTCCTCGCCGCGGCGACGCGTGTCGTCGGTCGACGTCGCCGTCGGTGCGCGTTCCACGACGCCGGCCGGTGTCGTGACCGCGTGTTCGTCGCGAACGACCGCAGTGGCACCGGGAGGAAGCGCTGCGCCGGTCGCGATGCGTACTGCGCTCCCGTCGGCGAGTCGGGCGATGCCGGACGTTCCGGCGTAGGCGATATCGGGTCTCAGCGTCCACGGAGGGGGTCCGCTCACGGCAAATCCGTCCATCGCGGAGATGTCGACCGCAGGCAGTGCCGTTGCTGCCACCAACGGTTGCGCGAGCACGGTCCCAGCCGTGTCCTGCAACGGAATTCGATGAACCGGGAGGGCGGCTACTCGCTGTCGAATTCGTTCGTGCGCGGCGTCGATGTCGAGTACGTCCTCCGATCTCGACGCGGCTGCGGCGCGCGCGGCGACCAGATCGGCAGGGGTATCGCAGTCCTCGATATCGGCAACCGCAACGACGCGGTGCTCGTTCGGGACGAGTGCGCGCATCGGGGCACCCTCGACGGTATCGAGCGCCGCCACCGCCGAGCGCAGCGCGCTGTAGCGCCAGACTCCGAGCAGGAACTGGGTGCGGCCGGTGGCGTCGGCCGCGAACACTGCGTCGGTCTCGACTCGGTCGAAGTGATCGATCAGAGACTGCACCGCAGAAGCATTCAGCAGCGGTATGTCCGACGCTACGACTGCCACCAGATCGGCTGTCCCGTCGAGTGATTCGAGTCCGGCGGCCAGAGCTGCCACCGGGCCGCCGCCGGCGGGGGACTCTCGGGTCTGCACAACCGAACCCGGTACTGCGTCGCGTGTGGGGCCCACCAGTACCGTTCGGCGACAGTCCGAGACGGCCGCCACTGCAATGTCGACCATTCGTCGTCCGCCGACGGTGAGCGCGGGCTTGTCGACTTCTGCCGATGCCGTGCCGGCAATGCCTGCCATTCGCGAGCCGCGACCACCCGCGAGCACGATGGCGTCGCAGATCGGCTCGGTCGACGAGCCGCTCACCGGTGCGATCCCATCACGTCGGCAGCGGCACGTTCTGCAGTCGAACCTGGCCGCGCGCGATGGTCTTACCGCTGTCGGTCGCGGTGATCGTGACCAGCCAGAGTTGCTGAACGCGGCCCTGCTGCAACGGTTCCGCGAGAACATCCACCCGTCCGCCTTTGCTGGCGCGCAGGAAATCGGTTCCGTTGTGCACTCCGACCGCGAACTCACCGCGATCCTTGACCGCCTCACTCGCACCGATGCTCGCGGCGCTTTCCACAGCGCTGGTATAGACCCCACCGTGTACGACGCCCCAGGGCGTGAAATGTTCCTCGGTCAACTCGATGTGCCCCGCTACCCGCGTGCCCGAGACCTCGTCGATCACCAGGCCGGCCGCGGCGACGAAAGTGCTCGCCTTGGACAGGGCGAACTTCGCCGTAGGGCGTGGATCGAACTGCCCGAGCCGATCTCCGATGTTCATCCTTCGAGATTAGTGGTCGACGTCGGAGGCTGGGGGAGCGCCCCGAAGTCGAAGCGAACGGACTTCAGCGACACTCGCCCGTCGCGGATCTCGACACCTTCACCGCGCAGCGTCTCGAGTTGTCTCGTCGCCAGATGCGCCGCAGGCTTTCCGCTTGCACCCAGGACACGGTGCCACGGCAGATCGGCGGAGTCGGTCCGCATGATCCACCCGACGATGCGGGGGCTGGACAGGTCGGCCGCCGCCGCGATGTCCCCGTAGGTGGCAACGGAACCGACGGGAATCGACGCGACCAACGCGCGTACCCGCTCCACCTGCGCCTCGGTGATCGGAGCCATCTACAGCAGGGATCGCACCAGCTCGGCCACGTCGGCCGGCTTGGCCTGGCCGACCATGTGATCGCAGTCGAGTTCGACGGTGCGCAGGTTCTCGCCGAGCTTGTCTCGGAGCGCGGACACGAATTCTTCGGTCACATAAGGAGGTTCGACGCGCATGGCCCGCACCACGATGGTCGGGACGCTCTCGGCGGGCACCACGATCGGACGAGCGAGCTCGCCCCACGTCGCAACGATGGCCGGAATCGACATTCGCCACGCGACCTTCCCGCCGCCGGCAGGGACCAGGTGATCGGCGACCTCGCGGTCGAGCAACTCGGTGGGCACGTCCGCCCAAGCCCCGTGGATCTTCTCCGAACGCGCCTCGTCGGCGTCGGTGTAATCGGGGGACTTCGCAGTGGCCTCGGCGACCTCGAGCAGCTCCTCCGGCGGCAAGGCAATCGCAGGATCGAGCAGCACCAGCGCGCGCACCACCTCCGGGAACCGCTGTGCGAGATGCACGGCCAACGCGCCGCCGTACGAATGTCCGAGCACCACGACCGGACCGCGCGCATGGGCGTCGAGCACGGCCTTCAGTGCGGTGACCTGAGCGTCGATGTCCCACGGTGGAACGGACGGAGAACGGCCGTGGCCGATCAGATCGGGAGCCAGAATGCGGGCCTCGGGCAGGTGATTCTCGGCGAGGTCCCACCAACGGGCACCGTGGCCGGTCACACCGTGAACGGCGAGGATTTCGGGACCGTCTGCGGGTCCGAACGTATGCAGATTCAACTCGGGCACGTGAACCACTATGCCGCATCGAAGGCCCCGGTTTCGAAAGGGACGGGTCGGCTGCCGCCCCCGGGCCGCCGGATCGGGGCACGGCCGTTCGTGTCGGTGGGTCGTGATTGCATGTCCCGCATGAGCACGGACGGCAGACACGGCGCGACGGTCACCCTCGTCCGTGCACCCAGGGTGGCGCAGCCGCCCCGCCGGTGGACCGATTCCGCTGCCCGGTTGCTGGCGTGGACTCCCGATTCGGCGGCGGAGGCGGCTCAGGGCGCTCCTCGATGGAACCCCTGGCAGGTGCTCGGCGGGCCCGGCTCGGGAAAGACAGCGCTCGTGGCGGACTACGCAGTCTCCCGAATCGTGTCCGGCGATCCGGAATCGGTCCTGGTGCTCACTCAGTCGAAGCGCGCGTCCATCACGCTCCGCGAGCAGATCACCGCCGGTCTGTTCAGCGGCGATCACGCGCTGCGCGCCACGCGCGAACCGCTGGTACGCACGGTGCACTCGTATGCGTTCGCGGTACTGAGGTTGCAGGCCTCCCTCTACGGCAATCCGCCTCCTCGACTGCTGACCGGTGCCGAGCAGGACGCGGTGGTCCGCGAGATGCTGCGGGGCGACATCGAGGACGGAGCGACCGACTGGCCGGATCGATTGCGCCCGGCTCTCGGTACTGCAGGATTTGTCACCGCGGTGCGAGACATTATGCTCCGATCAGCAGAACGCGGAATCGGACCCGAGGATCTGGTCAAGCTCGGCCGCACGCACGGCAGACCCGAATGGATCGCCGTCGGCAAGTTCGCGGCTCGATACGAACAAGCCATGTTGCTGCGCGGCGCAGTCGGCGTCGAAGCCGCAGGGGCCACGGCACCGGGCCTCGACGCGGCCGAGCTCATCGGCAGCGCACTGATGGCGTTCGCCACCGATCCGGACCTGCTGCGCAGTGAGCGCGCCCGCATCCGGCACCTCGTCGTCGACGATGCACAGCACCTCGATCCGCAAGCTGCGCAGCTGATTCGGCTGATCGGCACCGATACCGAATCGACCGTGATCGCCGGGGACCCCGATCAATCCGTCTTCACGTTCCGTGGAGCGGATCCCACGTTCGTGGCCGATCTGCTCGATGCGGACTCGCCTCGACGGGTGGTTCTGACGCGGAACTTTCGATCGGTGCCTGCAGTGGCGGAACTGACCGACATCGTGGCGGGGCGACTGCCCGGGCTCGGTCGGCACCGCAGTCCCGAGCCGGTGGCCACGGCTCGGTTCGGCGAGCCGGAGGCCCGGGTACACGTCGTGTCGTCGCCTGCCAAGGAAGCCGCGATCATCTCCGACGCCATGCGACGCGCGCACCTGATCGACGGAATGCCCTGGTCCGAGATGGCGATCGTCGTGCGGTCGGTCCCGCGTACCGTCGCGCCGCTGCGTCGCGCTCTGCACGCGGCCGGTGTCCCCATGATCACCCCGGCTTCGGAGTTGCCGTTGCATCGCCAGCATGGAGCGGTGGGCTTGCTGCTGGTGCTGCGGGCGCTCTCCGACCCGTCGTTCGACGGAGAAGATGCGCTGGCGCTGCTGTCCGGCCCGATCGGGGGTGCCGATCCGGTAGGTCTGCGGCGGCTGCGCCGAGGTGTCCGCAGACTCGAACTGGCCTCGGGCGGCGAGCGCGATTCGGCCGAACTGCTCAGAGTCGTTCTCACCGGCGAGACGCGAGAGAAGTTCGGGTGGATCACTGGCCTGTCGGACGTGGAAGCGGCACCGCTGCGACGAGCCCTGAGCGTCGTTCGTAAGGCGCGAGCGGTGGCTCGGGAAGGCCGCGGAGTCGAGGACGTGCTGTGGGCTGCGTGGCAGGCGTCCGGACTCGAGCGGCGTTGGGCCGCCGCGTCCGCGTGGGGTGGGTCCGCAGGTGCTCAAGCCGATCGAGACCTCGACGCGGTGGTCGCACTCTTCGACGCCGCGGCGGCCTACGTCGACAGGCTGCCGCGCGCGCAGCTGGGCGGATTTCTCGATTACATTGCGCAGCAACAGATTCCTACCTCGAGCTCGAACCGTTCGACCGCGCCGGCCGATGCGGTGACGCTGCTCAGCGCGCACTCGGCAGCCGGTCGCGAATGGGAACTGGTGGCGGTCGCCGGGGTTCAGGAGGGGCTGTGGCCGGGTCTGCGAGCGCGCGGCAGCCTCCTCGGAACCGACACGCTCGTCGATCTGGTGTCCGGCAAGGTCGACGCGGCTGCGGCCCTCGACGGACGACTGTCGAAAGCTGCACCGCTACTCGCCGAGGAACGCAAGCTCTTCCTCGTGGCGTGCAGTCGCGCGCGCTCCACTCTGCTCGTCACCGCCGTGGACTCGAGCACGGGCGATACCGATCTGGTTCGCTCCCGATTCGTCGACGAACTCCGAGGAGTCGACGGCGACGCAGATCCCGTCCCGCTGCCCGAAGTTTCCGAGCCGCCGACCCCGCACCGGGTGTTGGCATTACCGATGTTGGTCGCCGAGCTTCGCGGGGTCGTCTGCGATCCCGTTGTTGCCGAACATGATCCGGACAAGCGAGCACGCGCCGCGCGGCACCTGGCCACACTCGCCGAGGCCGGCGTCCGAGGCGCACATCCCGACGAGTGGTTCGGGATTGCGGGGCTCAGCACCAGCGAGCCCCTGTGGCACCTCGGCGACGGGCCGGTCCCGCTCTCGCCATCGACGGTGGAACAGCTCACCACGTGCCCGCTGCGCTGGATGCTCGAACGTCACGGAGGAAACGACGGCACCAACACTCACGCCGTCACCGGAACCCTCGTGCACACTCTGGTGCAGGCAGTGGCAGGCAGGATTCCACCGGACCAGCTCAGGCGGGCACTCGAGACGGCCTGGGATGCAGTCGATCTCGGATCACAGTGGTTCTCGCGTCACGAGCTCGATCGAACCGGGGCGATGCTCGACACGTTCGAGAATTGGCTGCAGGGCACCCGAGGCGAGCTCACCGAGGCGGGCGTCGAGGTACAGGTCGACGGCATTCTGGCCGCCCGATCCGAGGACGAGCCTGCGGTCGCCCTGCGCGGCCGGATCGATCGGCTCGAACACGATCCGGACGGCCGCCCGGTCGTCATCGACGTCAAGACGGCCAAAACGGTGATGTCCAAGGAAGACGCGCGCAACCACCATCAATTGGCCACGTATCAGGTCGCCGCTGCCGCGGGTGCGATCGAAGGTGAGCCCGCGGGCGAACCCGGGGGTGCTCGGTTGGTGTTCGTGGCCAAACCGCACAACAAGGACGGCGCAACGCAGCGGATCCAGGAGGTGCCGACACCGGAGAAACTCGAGGAATGGCGAGACACCGTCCACCGGGCGGCCTCGGCGACGCAGGGTCCCGTCTTCGAAGCCAGAGTCAACGACGGGTGCAGACATTGCCCCGTCAAATCCAGTTGCCCGGCCCACGAGACAGGACGGCAGGTGACCGAGCAGTGACCGCCTCGGCGACGCGCAGCGCAACCGTGCGGGTCTCACCCGTCGAACTGTCCCGCGCCCTCGGGCAGAAGCACTCACCCACCGACGAGCAGGCGGCGGTGATCGCCGCCCCACCCGGTCCGACGCTCGTCGTGGCAGGCGCAGGGGCTGGGAAGACCGAGACGATGGCCGCGCGAGTGGTGTGGATGGTGGCCAACGGGTTCGTCGATCCGGATCAGGTACTCGGACTGACGTTCACCCGAAAGGCCGCGCAGCAACTGACGTCCCGAATCCGCGCTCGGCTGGCGCGGCTCGCCGGGTCGGATCTGGTGCGCGCGCTGGATCCGAGTCTGGCACTGCGCGAACGTATTCTCGCCGCCGAGCCGGAGGTGAGCACCTATCACTCGTATGCCGGGCGACTGCTCACCGAGCACGGCCTGTTGCTGCCCATCGAGCCCTCCGCGACGCTGCTGTCGGAGACCGAACTGTGGCAGCTCGCGCATCGTGTGGTCAGCACGTGGGACGGCGATCTCGACACCGACCGAAATCCCACGTCGGTGACCGAGGCGGTACTCGCCCTCTCCGGTCAGCTGGCCGAGCATCTGGTGGACCCCGACCAGCTGCGCGAGGCGCACGTGGAACTCGAGAAATTGGTGCACACACTCGGCCCCGGTCCGCGTCAACGTGGTGGGCCGACCAAGGAGCTGCTCAACATCCTCGATGCCCAACATCAACGAATCACGTTGCTGCCGTTGGTGGAACGACTTGCGCAGACGCTTCGGCACGAAGGGGCACTGGATTTCGGTTCGCAGATGTCGATGGCGGCGCGGGTCGCGGCCGAACATCGCGAAGTGGGAATCGCAGAGCGGCAACGCTTTCGGCTCGTTCTGCTCGACGAATACCAGGACACCGGTCATGCCCAGCGGGTGCTGCTGTCCTCACTGTTCGGATCCGGTAGCGATGCCACCCTGGCGCTGACAGCCGTGGGCGATCCGATGCAGTCGATCTACGGGTGGCGAGGGGCGTCAGCGGCGAACCTGCCGCGGTTCGCCACCGATTTCCCGCAGGCGGACGGCAGTCCCGCACCGCGGCTCGAACTCCTCACCAGCTGGCGCAACCCGCCCGAGGCACTCGCTCTCGCCAATCTGATCACCGACCCCCTGCGCCGCGTCGGTGTACCGGTGCCGACCCTGCGGGCCCGGCCGGGCGCGGTGCCCGGCGATGTACGGCTGGCCGTCACCGACACCGTCCTCGACGAACGGGAATGGATCGCCGACCGAATCGCCGAGCACTACCGCGACGCCCTCGAACTGGACCGGCCTCCGCCCAGTGCCGCGGTACTCGTGCGGCGCAACGCCGATGCCGAGCCGATTGCCGAGGTGCTGCGTAGCCGTGGCCTACCCGTCGAGGTGGTCGGGCTCGGCGGATTGCTGCATGTGCCGGAGGTCGCCGACATCATCGCGATGCTGCGTCTGGTGGCCGATCCGACTGCGGGCAGCTCGGCCATGCGCATCCTCACGGGCTCCCGATGGCAGATCGGGGCCGCCGATCTGCGGGCGCTCGCTCAGCGCGCCAAGGAGCTCGAGATTCGGGGCGGCTACGGCACCGCGGGCCGTGTCGACGACCCACAGGCGCTCGACGCCGCGCTCGGAAGTGCCCTGCCGGGGGAACAGTCGGAGCAGGCCGGTCTGGCCGACGCCATCGCCGATCCAGGTTCGGCCGAACGATATTCGGAGGCCGGGCACCGACGCATCACTGCGCTCGCCGGAGAACTACATCTGTTGCGCGACCGTATCGGGCAGCCGCTGACGGAACTGGTCGCCGACATCGAACGCATCATGGGCATCGGCGTCGAAGCGCAGGCGCGGACACCGTTCGGTGTGGATGGGGCAGTCGGGCGCGAGCATCTCGACGAATTCGCCCATGTGGTGGCCGATTACGCCGACAATCCAACGGCCACGGTCACCGGATTCCTGTCGTTCCTCGCGGCGGCCGAGACTGTCGAGGACGGGTTGGCTCCGGGGGAGGTCGATGTCGCCCCGCATCGAGTACAGGTGCTGACGGTGCATTCGGCGAAGGGCCTCGAATGGGAGGTCGTGGCCGTACCGCACGTGGCGACCGGAGTGTTCCCGTCCTCGAACGCCTCGTCGACCTGGCTCGGGGCGATGGCCGAACTGCCGCCTTCCCTGCGCGGCGACCGCGCTCTCGACGGTGAAGGTTCCGAGGGGGTACCGGTACTCGAGCTCGAGGACCTCTACAACCGAAAGGACCTCGAGGACGCCGTCAAGCGGCACAAGGATGCGCTCGCTCGGCGTCGGCTCGCCGAGGATCGTCGACTGTTCTACGTTGCACTCACCAGAACCGAACGGGTGCTGCTGGTCTCGGCGCATCAGTGGGACGAGACGTCCACGAAGCCTCGTGGCCCGTCCGAGTTTCTCGACGAGCTCCACCGGTACACCTCGACGGCAGAGGACGCCGTCGCGGTGGTCGAGCAGTGGGCACCGGCCCCCGAAGCCGGAGCCGTCAACCCGTTGGGGGCCGAGCCGCATACGGCATCCTGGCCGCGAGATCCGCTCGGGCCGCGGCGAGGCGCGATCGAGAGTGGTGCGGCCGAGGTTCTGCGGGCCCTGGCCGACAGGGCCGGCTCCCACCATGATTCGGACGAAGACGAGGACGAGGACGACCCGGAGAAGTGGGGCTTCGACGTCCGGACCTTGCTGGCCGAGCGCTCGGCGCGGGCCGTTGCCGGGGTCGATGTCGCACTACCCGAAAACCTGTCGGTGACTCAGCTGGTCGACTTGGCGGCAGATCCGGATGCGCTCGCCTCGCGACTGCGCCGGCCACTTCCGTTTCCCCCGAATCCGTTGGCGCGCCGGGGAACAGCGTTTCACGCGTGGATCGAGCGCCGGTTCGGCGCGACCCGACTGCTCGATCTCGACGAACTGCCGGGCTCCGCCGATACCGGTGCTTCTGCCGATGTGGACCTGGACACTCTTCAGCGGGCGTTCGAGGCCTCCGATTGGGCACTGCGCAGTCCGGTGGAGGTAGAGGTGCCGTTCGAGACGTCGGTGGCTGGAACAGTGCTGCGCGGTCGGATCGACGCGGTGTTCGCCGACCCGGACGGCGGCTGGACCGTCGTCGACTGGAAAACCGGTGCCGAACCGTCGGCGTCCGAGCAGCAGGCGGTGGCGATGCAGCTGGCGGCGTACCGGCTGGCGTGGGCGGAGTTGATGTCCGTCGGTCGTGCCGAGCCGGTACCGCTCGATCGCGTCCGTGCGGCGTTCCACTACGTCCGAAGCGGTCGTACCATCTCGCCCGAAAAGCTGCCTGACGCAACAGCTTTGGCGGCGCTGCTCGAAGGTCGATCCGTCGTGGACGACGTCGACACTACCGTGCCAGTCGACGAGCTTTCAGAGCCTCGGTGACCAGTGGGATCTGCAGGGGGAGACGAGCGATCATGGCGGCCTTCAAGGCCGGTGACGTCTTGGAGCTGCGTACGTACTTCCATGCGAGGTTGATGTTGGCGGGGAAGACCGCGACGAACAGGCCCGCTGCCAACGCACCGCCCACTCGACGGGTGCGGGGTGCGGCCAACGTGGCAGCCACAGCGAGCTCGGCTACTCCCGATACCTGGGTGTACGTCCGCGCCGAACCTGGCAGGGCGGTCGGTACCTGCGCATCGAAGAATTGGGGAGTGACGAAATGGAGTACTCCGGCGCCGGCGAGCAATGCCGCGAGACGCAGCGCTGCGGCCTGACTCGGTCTCTGTGTCATGCACACACCGTGCCACACGGTGCTGCATCCGCCCATCCGGTCCGCTCGAAGCGGTCGGTTGTCGACGCAGAAGCGCGGCATGGGGTTACGCTGCGTGCCGTGAATGATCTCGACTTCGGTGAGCACCTCGGCGGGCGACGTGGGAGGTAGGTTGCGCACGCGCCTGGGGGACAGCGGCGCGTTGACCGACAAGCCCGATTTCGCGCTGGTAGGTGTGCTGCGGGTTCCGGAAATCGAATCCAGCCCGTGGAGCGCGATCTACAAGCGGGTTCTGATGGCGTTGGGAATTCTCTTTCTCGCGGCGTTCGTCGTCTACCTCGATCGCGACGGCTACAGCGACAATCAGAACGGCGAGCTGTCGTTCCTCGACGCGTTCTATTACGCGACGGTGTCGTTGTCGACCACCGGATACGGTGACATCGCGCCGATGAGTCCGTCTGCGCGTCTGGTCAACATTCTGGTCATCACCCCCTTACGAGTCCTGTTCCTCATTCTGTTGGTCGGCACCACGCTGTCGGTTCTCACCGAGCGGTCTCGACAGGCATTCAAAATTCAGCGATGGAGACGCAGCGTGCGCAATCACACCGTGGTCATCGGTTTCGGTACCAAGGGCCGAACCGCAGTCGACGCGATGCTCGGCGACGGAGTGTCGGCCTCGGACATCGTCGTGGTCGACACCGACCAGACCGTGCTCGACGCGGCCTCGGCGATGGGTCTGGTCACCGTCCACGGCTCGGCCACCAAGTCCGATGTGCTTCGGCTCACGGGCGCTCAACATGCCGCGGCCATCATCGTGGCGACCAATCGCGACGACACGGCGGTCCTGGTGACGCTGACGGCCAGGGAAATCGCTCCGAAGGCCAAGATCGTCGCGGCGATCCGAGAGGCCGAGAACACGCACCTGGTGCGCCAGTCGGGTGCGGACTCGGTGGTGGTTTCGTCCGAGACGGCGGGTCGGCTGCTCGGAATTGCCACGTCCACACCGTCCGTCGTGGAGATGATCGAGGATCTTCTCACCCCGGAGGCAGGCTTCGCCGTCGCAGAGCGAGAGGTGGAGCGGGACGAGGTGGGCGGTTCACCGCGTCATCTGGCCGACATCGTGTTGGGAGTGGTCCGCGGCGGCAAGCTGTTCCGGGTCGGATCACCCGAGGTCGACGCGATCGAGGCAACCGACCGACTGCTGTACATCCGTCGCGTGGCCGACTGAGCAGGCCCAGTAGGGTCGTGAGCGTGCCGAATTTTCAGCTCGTCCATCCACCTCGACTGTCTCGATCACCGCTCGACCGGGCCGAGGAATTGCGCCGCGACACAGCGGCACTGGCCGCCGGTTGGTCCACGGCTCGCATACTCGACGTGGACGGTCGCGGCAGATTCGCAGTGGACGACGGTGGTCTGGTCTTCGTCGACGCCGCAGACGTGGCCACGGAACCGACCGAGGACGTGGTCTTCCTCGGGATTCATGAAGATCGTCACCTGTGGACCCGGCGCGTAGAACTCGTCCAGGGCACGTTGGGAGATCTGCGCACCGACGGTGAGCGCCTCGACAGTGTGTCGCTGTCGATGGTCACCGGGGCTCTGGCCATCCTCAATTGGCACGCCAGTGCGCGGTTCAGCTCGCTCGACGGCGCTCCGTCCGTTCCGTCGGCTGCAGGCTGGTCGCGGACCAGCACGTCCTCGGGTCACGAAGAGTTTCCGCGCACCGATCCTGCGGTGATCTGCCTGGTTCATGACGGCGCGAATCGAGTGCTGTTGGCGCGCGCACCGATGTGGCCCGAACGTCGGTTCTCGGTGTTGGCCGGATTCGTCGAGGCCGGCGAGTCGCTGGAGACCTGCGTCGCGCGGGAGATCAAGGAAGAAGTGGGGCTGGACGTATCCGGCATCGAATATCTCGGCAGTCAGCCGTGGCCGTTTCCGCGCTCGGTGATGATCGGCTTCTCGGCCGTCGCCGACCCGGATCAGCCGCTCGCATTTCAGGACGGCGAGATCGCCGAGGCGCACTGGTTCGAGCGGACCGAGGTCGTCGCCGCCCTCGAACTGGGCGACTGGGGATCGGAGTCGACGTCTCGATTGCTGCTTCCCGGATCCATCTCGATCGCTCGCGGGATGCTGGAGGCGTGGGCAGCGACGACCTGACGCTCGATCAGAGCGACAGAGCGCGCTTGACCTCGGCGAGACTGGGGTTGGTTGCCGTCGATCCGTCCGCGAACTGCACGGTGGGCACGATGTGGTTTCCGTTGTTGACGCTGCCGACGAACTCGGCGGACTCGGGGTTCTGCTCGATGTCGATCTCGGAGTAGGCGATTCCGGCCTCGTCGAGCTGAGTCTTGAGCCGGCGGCAGTACCCGCACCAGGTGGTGGAGTAGACGGTCAGCGCGGCCGGGGTCTGTGGGGTGTTCTCGGTAGTGGTCACGGAGACAGTCAACAGCAGGGCGCAGGTGATTGTTCCGTGACGGCGGCCTCGGCGAGTCTCGGCGGCGTCGGGCCCGGACATCGCTGTCGGTAGGCACTGACACAATGGACCCATGGCTGACGACGCGATGACTGCCGGTCTCGATCCGGAGCAATCCGCGACAGTGCTGGCCCCTCGCGGTCCGGTCTGTGTGCTCGCCGGGGCCGGAACGGGTAAGACCCGCACGATCACTAGACGCATCGCGCATCTCGTGTCCGCGGGGCACGTGTCCTCCGGCCAGGTGTTGGCGGTCACCTTCACCGCGCGGGCGGCCGGTGAGATGCGCGGCCGTCTTCGAGAACTCGGCGTCGGGGGAGAGGGCCCTCCGGTGCAGGCTCGTACCTTCCACGCTGCCGCGATGCGCCAGCTCAAATATTTCTGGCCACAGGTCGTCGGCGACACCGGGTGGCAGTTGCTCGATCGCAAATTCACCGTGGTCTCGCAGGCGGCGAACCGGGCCGGAGTGTCCACCTCCACCGACGCCATCCGCGACCTTGCGGGCGAGATCGAGTGGGCGAAAGGCTCGTTGATCGCTCCCGAGGACTACCCGCGCATTGCGGCGAGCAACCGACGCGACGTGCCCATGGACGCAGCCAAGGTCGCTGCGGTGTACGCGGGATACGAAGAACTCAAATCACGCGGCGGCGACGGCATGTTGCTCGACTTCGACGATCTGCTGCTGCACACCGCCGCGGCGCTCGAAGAGCACTCCTCGGTGGCCGACGAATTCCGCGAACGCTATCGCTGCTTCGTCGTCGACGAGTATCAGGACGTGACGCCGCTCCAACAGCGGGTTCTCGACGCCTGGGTGGGCGATCGTGACGACCTCACCGTCGTCGGGGATGCGAATCAGACGATCTACTCGTTCACCGGAGCGTCCCCTCGCTACCTGCTCGACTTCTCTCGCAAGTATCCCGAGGCCACGGTTGTCCGTCTCGAACGTGACTACCGATCGACACCGGAGGTCGTGTCGTTGGCCAATCGCGTGATCGGTGCCGCGCGGGGTCGCATTGCGGGCACTCGGCTGCAGCTGATCGGTCAGCGGGATTCCGGTCCGGAGCCGGAGTTCTTCGAGTACGACGACGAGCCCGCCGAAGCGGACGGAGTGGCACGCGCGGTGAAGAGGTTGATCTCGAAAGGCGTCGAGCCTGCCGAGATCGCAATTCTGTACCGCATCAATGCGCAGTCCGAGGCGCACGAGCAGGCCCTGACCGAGCTGAAGATTCCCTATCAGGTTCGCGGCGGTGAGGGTTTCTTCACTCGACCCGAAGTGCGGCAGGGAGTCAATGCACTGCGCCAGGCTGCTGGCCGAGACGATCTACCCGACGGTTCTCGTTCCGGGGACGGCCTGACCGGTCTGGTTCGGGCCGTGCTGGCTCCACTGGGGTTGACCGCTACCGAGCCGACCGGTGCGCAGGCGCGGGAGAAGTGGGCCTCCCTGGGAGGTCTCGTGCAACTCACCGAGGAATTGTTGCTGCACGACCCCGAACTGACCCTCGACTCACTTCTCGGTGAACTCGCGGCTCGCGCCGAGGCGCGACATCCACCGACGGTGCAGGGCGTGACGCTGGCCTCGCTGCATGCGGCGAAGGGGCTCGAGTGGGATGCAGTGTTCATCGTCGGGCTTGCCGACGGAACGCTGCCGATATCTCACGCGATCGGCAACGATCCCAGTGCGAACAACGAGGCCGCCGTCGAGGAAGAGCGTCGCCTTCTCTACGTGGGTGTCACCCGGGCGCGGGTCCACCTGCACCTGTCGTGGGCCCTGGCCCGTAACGAGGGTGGGCGCAAGTCGCGTCGCCGCTCCCGATTCCTCGTCGGATTGGTGCCCGAGGATTCGCCCGCGTCGCGCATCGCGGCACCCGCGGCCAAGAGGTCGGGGCCCAAGTGCAGAATCTGCGGTAAGCCGTTGATCGGCACGTCGGCCACGATGCTCGGACGATGCGATAGCTGCCCGTCCAACGTGGACATCGCCCTGCTCGACGCGTTGAAGTCGTGGCGCTTGGACAAGTCTCGTGAACTCAAGGTGCCCGCATACGTCGTGTTCAGTGACAACACGTTGACTGCTATCGCCGAACAGCAACCGCAGGACGAGCGTGGGCTTGTTGCGATACCGGGAATCGGGGCCAAGAAGCTCGAGCGCTTCGGCGAGGACGTGCTCACGGTGGTGCGGTCCTCCGACCGGTAACCGTCCGTCGAACAGATGCCGTAAAACTGCTGGTCAAAAATAACTTGTGCAGATCTCGGCGGGGGGCTTAGTCTGTTTCTCGTGTCGCGGGAGACCGCATACTGCCCAGTCCGCCCACGAGACCAGAACAGGAGCTGAAGAACATGATCGACACATTCGACATCGCCGGTGCAAGAGCAACCGTCGTGCTCAGCCCTGTCTGCGGTGCAACGCCCTTCGGCGATGCGCTGGTCGGTACGCCCGCTGCTGCGGCCGTAGCCGCCGGCTCGGTTGCGCAGACGTGGATTCGTCCCACCGCTTTCGGCCCGATGCACCAGTCCGCATCGGAAGCCCTCGGGTCGAATTCCGCCCCCGGCGTCCTGGCGTTGGCAGCACCCGCTGTGTACACCCATCGACGTCACCGCGCACCACGCGCGTCCGTGTTCGACAGCAGATACCGACTTCACTGTAGGTAGACGCTTCGATTTGCCCACCAGGCCACGGACCCGCACTCGCGGACCGTGGCCTTTGTCGTTCAGGTAGATCCTCTACCCGAGCGTGAGGCCGACATGGTTCGCATTACCCCTCGAACCGATAACGACGCCGCACGAAAAGTAGAGGAGACCGACGTGTCAACCGCCACGATCCGGACGACATGCCGACCAGAGTCCGAAAGCACCTACGCAGCAACAAGTTTCGCCGAATCGGCGGAGCTCGAGCTGTCGGTGCCTTGCCGAGCGGCGAACCCCGACATGTGGTTCGCCGACACCCCTGCCGAATTGGAGCAGGCCAAGGCGCTGTGCGCCGAATGCCCCATCCGCCGAACCTGTCTCAGCGCCGCATTGGATCGCGCCGAGCCATGGGGCGTATGGGGTGGCGAGATCCTGGAACAGGGTGTTGTCATCGCACGCAAGCGTCCTCGCGGACGGCCACGTAAGAACGCGGCATGAAGCTCGATCCGGAGGTCCGGCTTCACCGAGTGATTCACTCGGTGAAGCCGGGCAACCATTCCGTCAGAATTGCCATGTACGGCGCATAGGCGTCGAGCTGCGCGCAGATTCCCACCAGGCCGCCCAGTACCCGGAAGATCATCACGTACTCCGGCGGCATGTTCAGCGAGCGAACGGTGCGGAACTGTGCGCTGTTGAAATCGGCTGCGGTGCCTGCCGCTTTCTGCAGCCACGCCCGAGTGAAGTGAAAAGACTCGGTGTGAATCGGGTCTGTGAACGGGCGAAGGTAATCGGCAATTTCCTTCTCTGTCACCGTGCGACCCGGCACCACGAAGCCACTCTCGGTGCACAGTTCGACCAGCTCGTCGAACTTGTCGTCACGAGCGAGTGCGACCATCCGGCCGAGGACCGGAGGCAGGCCGTCGGGCATCGGGGCACATGCCCCGAAATCGATGACGCCCATTCGGCCGTCGTCGAGCATCATGAAGTTTCCCGGATGTGGGTCCGCGTGCAACAACTTCGCGCGCGCGGGAGACTCGAACGCGAACCGCGCCAGTAGTTCGCCGGCTCGATTACGCTCGTCCGCAGTTCCGTGCGCGATCACATCGGCCAGGGGCCTGCCCGTCATCCATTCGCTCACAACCACTTTCGGGGCGCTGGCAACGATCTTGGGTACCGCGAACCGAGGATCGCCCGCGAATTCCTTGCTGAAGGCGCGCTGATTGGTTGCCTCGATACGGTAGTCGAGCTCGTCCTCGGTGCGAGCCGTCAGCTCTTCGAGCACGGGCTTGACGTCCGTACCGGCGAGCACCGTGCTGAACAGGTTCGCGAAACGAGACAGAGTCTTGAGGTCCGACCGCAAGGCGTCGTCCGCACCCGGATACTGGATCTTGACCGCGACGTCGCGCCCGTCCGCCCACGTGGCTCGGTGGACCTGGCCGATGCTGGCCGAGGCGATTGCGGTGTCGTCGAAACTCTCGAACCGTGATCGCCACGCCGTACCCAGTTGTTGATCGAGTACGCGATGCACTGTCTTGGCCGGCATGGGCGGGCCCTGAGCCTGCAGCTTCGTCAGTGCCTCACGGTAGGGCTCCGAATACTCCTCGGGGACGGCGGCTTCCATCACCGACAGCATCTGACCGAGCTTCATGGCCCCGCCTTTGAGCTCTCCGAGGACAGAGAAGAGTTGCTCGGCTGCTTTGGCGGCCATGTCCGCGTCGATCTCGTCGCGGTTTCCGCCGGCGAGCTTCTTTCCGAAGCCCATCGCGGCACGTCCGGCCATTCCCAGGGGAATGCTGGCTAGTTTCGCGGTACGAGTGGATCCACGGCGCGGTATGTCTGACACAGCTCCATCATGGCTGAACCTTCCGACAAATGCTCGGACCGGTGAAACCGCGGCCTCGACGGCCGAGGTGGGCGGGTGGTCGAGTGACCGTGTCGTCAGTACCAGCAATCGCAATGTGGATGTCGCGTCCACTGCCGTTTGTGCACGGACGTACCGGTTGCCGCGAAACTCAGCTCCATCGTGCAGTCGGTGGTTTCGGGCATCGTTCCGTCCGTGCGATCGATGAGGGTCTCGAGTTGCGCGAACGCGAACGCCGCCGTGGCCAACACCGTGGCGGTACTCGCCTGGCCCACCGTGCCGAGCAGATGTGCGGACAGATGCGGCCACTCCGGATCGAGATCACAGCGGGTGAGATCGGCGCAGCGCAGGCAACTCGTCTGTCCGGGCACCACGAACGGGCCGACGATTCCTTTCCCGTCCCGCAGTCGCACCTGCAGGTGCGGGATCCTTTTCCGCACCAGATCGGTCACCAGACGAGGCTCGGCGACGAGGTCGTCGGTAAGCACGACCACGTCGTACTGCCACGAGTTCACGGCGAGGTGCGGATAGCGTGTCGGGGTCAGGCTCGTTCTGGTCACCGCGACACTGGTGCGCCGCAACCCGGCGGTCAGCGCATCCGAGAGCGGCCCGCGGCCCACGAGATGCACGGAACGAATGTCGCGCAGTTCACTCGACGGAGCGTCCGCGTTGCTCGCCGCCGGGCCACTCGTGCCGTGCACGAGCAGGCCGGAATCGTCCAATTCGGCGAGCATCGACGACACTCGGTTCGCGGACAAACCTAACGTCATTGCGTGACAGACGATGTGAGGCCTGGAACGTCCTGCCGCGAGAAGCCGCAGGATCTCGAGTATCGAGCCCGGTTCCGCACCGGGAGGGGGAGTGACGACGACGCTGGTCTCGGGGCTCCACCCCAGTTGGACGGTTCCGTCCCGTCGCGGCAGGATGGCCACGGCGGGATCGAGTCGAACGGTCGATGTGATCATGAACCACACTGTGACACTCGGTCGAACGGCAAACGCCCGCTCGAAGCACGTTATCCACAGGGGAAAATGGGCTTCGAGCAGGCGTTCGACGGGGCCGACGGCATTGGTGTGCGCCGTCCGGGTTCAGGGTGTGGAAGAGCCTTTGTCCGGATGGTCGTCGCCGTCCTCCGAGGCGTCGTCCGTGCCGTGTTCCGCTCGTTCGGCGGCCTCCTTTGCCTCCATCGCCTCGAGTTGCGCGATGGGGTCGTCGAAGCTGGAGGTGCCGCCGCCGACGACTCGGTCGATGAACGCCGCCGGATTGTCCAGGTCGGATGCGTCGGGCAGGAGATCCGGGTGTGCCCACACCCCGTCGCGGCCCTCCACGTCCGCGGCGGCCAGTAGTTGGCGCCACAGATCCGCGGCCTCGCGCACCTTGCGGGGACGCAACTCGAGACCGACCAACGTCGCGAACGTCTGCTCTGCCGGGCCGCCGGAGGCGCGGCGACGGCGAATGGTCTCGGCGAGGGCAACCGCGCCGGGGAGACGGTCGCCGAGTGCGGCCGTGACCACGGTCTCCACCCAGCCCTCCACCAGCGCCAGCAACGTTTCGAGACGTTCGAGAGCGTGCTTCTGCTCGGGTGTGGTCTGCGGCTCGAACGAACCCTGCTGCAGCAGCGCTTCGATCTTCGACGGATCCGTCAGTGCCGACGGGTCGAGCCCGGCTGCGGCTTCCTCGATTGCCGAGAAATCCATGCGAATGCCGCGAGCGTATTCCTCGACAGTGGCGAGAACACGCTGGCGCAGCCACGGAACATGGCTGTACAGCCGCTGGTGTGCAGCCTCGCGGGCGGCGAGGAACACCAGCACCTCACGCTCGGGCTGTTCGAGACCCTCGCTGAACGACGCGATCGCCGACGGCAGCAACGCGGCCGTGCCCGACGGGCCGAGCGGGAGACCGATGTCGGTGGAGGTCAGGACTTCTTTCGACAGTTGGCCCAGTGCCTGACCGAGTTGCGAGCCGAACGCCATTCCGCCCATCTGGGTCAGCATGCCCATCATCGGTCCGGCCATCTGCTGAGCCTCCGGCGGCAACCCCGAGGTCCACATGCCCGAGATCTGCTCGGCGACCGGATCGCACAGCCGCTTCCAGGTGTCGATGGTGTTGTCCAGCCAGTCGACCGGCGTCCACGCTGCGGTCTTGGTGGCACCGGCAGGCAATGTGGTGGCACCGTCCAGCCAGAGCTCGGCGAGGTGCGCTGCCTCGGTGATGGCCTCACGCTCCCCGGCCGACACCGGGCTGAAATCGCCCATCTGCTGTCGGGCCAATTGCTTGGCGAGGTCGTAATTGACCGGTCCGGCCGACGATCCGCCCGACCCCGCGGCACCCATGCCGCTGAGCATCTGGCCGAACTGGGTGAGCATCTGGCCCAGTTGTGCAGGGTCGAAGCCCTCGGCCCCGAACCCGAAACCGGCGGGGTTACCCGACCCGTCCGGATCCTTCTTCTTGTCCGGGTCGTCGTCGGAAGCACCGAAACCAAAATTGCTCATGGCTCAACGGTACAAGCCATGAGCACTCGGAGCGCGAAAGATCGTCACGCTGACGGCGAACAGAACGGCTTCGTCGCATCGTGCGTCGGGCTCCGGCAGGGGCGGTATCCACGCCGCCGCACGTTCGGATCTAATGTCTACCGAGTGAACCGAAGGATCGCCACACTCGTCGCAGCGCTGGTACCGGTCGTGGTGCTGGGCGTCACCGGCTCGGTCGTCACCGTTCCGTTCGCGGCACTCGGCCCCGGGCCGACGTACAACACTCTCGGCGACGTCGACGGCGTGCCCGTAGTCCAGATCGACGGCACCGACGTCGACCCCACCGCAGGCCATCTGAACATGACGACGGTGGCCGTGCGGGATCAGCTCAATCTTTTCGAGGCCCTCGGGTTCTGGGCCAGTGGGCGTCAGGGACTGGTACCTCGTGAGGAGGTGTACCCACCGGACAAGTCGAAAGAGGAAGTACAGGAAGGTAATCAGGCCGATTTCGAGCAATCGGAATCCAGTGCCGAACTCGCCGCTCTGCATCACCTCGACCTCCCGGTGTCGCTGTCGGTGACGAGCGTGGCCCAGGACGGCCCCGCCGCAGGCGTGCTGAACATCGGAGACACTCTGGTTGCGGTGGGCGGCACCCCCGTCTCGACGGCCGGCGCGGTTCGCGAGGCCGTCAGCGCCAAGGCGCCCGGCGATTCGCTCGACATCGACTACGTGCGTGATGGTGCCCCTCGTGCGGGTTCCGTTGTGCTCGGGGCCAGGCCGGACGATCCGTCCAAGGGATATCTCGGTGTGACGCCCGAGGAGCAGCCCGACGTTCCGTTCGACGTGAAGTTCAATCTCGCCGACGTCGGTGGTCCTTCCGCCGGCTTGATGTTCAGCCTCGCGGTGGTGGACAAACTGAGTCCCGGCGAGCTGAGCAACGGCGAATTCGTGGCGGGAACCGGCACGATCGACGCAGCGGGAACGGTCGGCCCCATCGGCGGTATTCCCTACAAGCTGATAGCAGCTCGCGAGGCAGGGGCCACCACGTTCCTGGTGCCCGACGCCAATTGTGGTGAGGCGCAACAGAATGTGCCCGACGGTCTGCGCTTGGTGCGAGTCGAATCGCTGGACAACGCGATCGACTCGCTCCGAGCGATCGGGTCGGGCGAAGACGTTCCGACGTGTAGCTGACCCGCTCGGTCGTATTTATTCGTCGTCGACCACATCGAACGTCGCGTACAGACCGTGGACGACGTTGGGTGCCAGGTTCTCGGCGATGCGAAGGTCGATGGGAGCGAACGGATCGGCGTTCTCGTCCGGATGCAGTTGCAACAACGTCAACGACGGTCCGTCCTTGAGCACTGCCACGATCAGCCGCGCGTCACGCTTCTCGGGATGGTTCTCGGCGGCCGATCGCGCCGCGTTGTCGGCCGCGTCGGGATCTGCGAGAAGCGGCATCAGCGCATCGTCGAGTGCCGACTCCGCCGCCGGGGGGAGTACGACGATCTCCTGGACGAGTGCGCATCCCACGACGCCCTCGGGCCACGTCGACGTGGCGAGGAATTCGTCGAGGGCGGGGGAGCCGCCGGTGATGTCCTCGGGCAACGAATGCTGCTGGATCGGTGTGAGTGCAGCACCGTCGGCCAGATCGTCGAGCAGGCCGGGTTCTGCCGCGGCGAGGGCGGCGGTGGGCACCAGCGCGAACATCTGGGGCGACTGGCCCCACCCGCCCGCGTCGACGAAGTCCGCCACCTCACGCGCGCACCGAGCCAATGCCTCGGCGACGCCGGGTCCGCCCGACTCGGGGTCGAAGTCGTCTCCGAAATGTTCCTGGCCGGGCAGTCCGTCACTGTCGTTGCTCACCGCACTATCCTCGCATCCGAATGGTTCCACGAATGTCGATGCTCCTGACCTGCGGTCCGGCGGGGCCGCGGTACGGGCGTCACAGCCGTAGGATCAACGTACGTACAGTAGGGCGAAACGGACATGCGGCGCACGCGAGGTGCGCCGTGACAGTCATCTGCGGCGCCATCGGCGTCGCCCGAAGTTGGAGTGTGGCACGTGGGCATGAGGCCCCCCACCGGTATGCCGTCGTTGTCGCGGCGAAGCCGGATCTTGCTCGTATTGGCCTTGGTAGTAGCAGCTTTGCTGCTCATCGGTCCGCGGTTGATCGATATCTACACGAACTGGTTGTGGTTCGGAGAAGTCGACTTCCGCGGCGTCTACACCACCACTCTGTTGACCCGGTTGGTGATCTTCCTCGTCGTCTCGGTCGTCGTCGGGCTCATCGTCTTCGGCGCGCTGGTCGTCGCGTACCGCAATCGCCCGGTGTTCGTTCCAGTGGCCGGACCCAACGATCCGATCGCTCGATACCGCACCACGGTGATGAGCCGATTGCGGTTGTTCGGCATCGGAATCCCGGTCGTGTTCGGTTTCCTGTCCGGCATGATCGCGCAGACGAACTGGGTCACCGTGCAGCTGTTCCTGCATGGCGGCGACTTCGGCCAGACCGACCCGCAGTTCGGCCTGGACGTCGGGTTCTACTCGTTCGATCTGCCGTTCTACCGCTTCATCCTGAACTGGCTGTTCGTTGCCATCCTGGTTGCATTCTTCGCAAATCTGGTGACGCAGTACGTCTTCGGCGGCATTCGTCTCGCCGGCCGAGAAGGAGCGCTCACCCGTGCGGCGCGGATTCAGCTCGCTGTGCTGGCCGGCACCTTCGTCCTGCTCAAGGCCATCGCCTACTGGTTCGACCGATACACGCTGTTGTCGAGCAGTCGTAAGGAGCCGACGTTCACCGGTGCCAGCTTCACCGACATAAACGCGGTGCTGCCGGCCAAGCTGATTCTGTTGGCCATCGCAGTCATCTGCGCGATTGCCTTCTTTGCGGCCATCTTCCTTCGTGACCTCAGAATCCCTGCCTTGGCCACAGCGCTGTTGGTGTTGTCGTCGATTCTGATCGGTGCCGTCTGGCCGTTGGTGATGGAACAGTTCTCGGTTCGTCCGAACGCGGCCGACAAGGAGAGCACGTACATCGAGCGCAACATCGCGGCAACGAGGTCTGCGTACGGCTTGACCGATGACGTGGTCTCGTACCGCGACTATTCGGGTGAAGCGTCGTTGAGCCCGAGCGAAGTGGCATCGGAGTCGGCCACGATGTCGAACATCCGGTTGCTCGATCCGAACATCCTCGCGCCGACGTTCACTCAGCAGCGTCAGATCCGTAACTTCTACGGATTCCCCGACACACTGGCCGTCGACCGCTACCCGGACGCGGACGGCAACCTCCGCGACTACGTCGTCGCCGCGCGTGAGATCTCACCGCAGACTCTCGACGCGAACCAGCGTGACTGGATCAACCGCCACACCGTGTTCACGCACGGAAACGGCTTCGTTGCTGCTCCTGCCAACTCCGTCGACGAGGCTGTCGCCGACGAGTCCAGCGGCGGGCGTGGTGGTTATCCCAACTACCAGGTGAACTGGATCGAGAACAACGCCGAGGGAACCGTGCGTAAGGACGGCCCAGGTGACCTCGATCAGCCGCGCATCTACTTCGGCCCGGTCATCGCGAATTCCGACGCCGACTACTCCATCGTCGGCTCGGCCGGCGAACCCCGTGAGTACGACACTGACAGCAAGAGCTACTCCTACACCGGTGCAGCGGGTGTCGACGTCGGCAACTTCTTCAACCGACTCGTGTTCGCGAGCAAGTACGCCGAGCGCAACATCCTGTTCTCGAGTGTGATCGGTGACGAATCGAAGATTCTGTTCAACCGTGATCCCCGAGACCGTGTGCAGAAGGTCGCGCCCTGGCTCACCACCGACGGTTCGACGTACCCGGCGATCGTCGACGGCAAGCTCGTCTGGATCATCGACGGCTACACAACGCTGGACAACTTCCCGTATGCCCAGCGGATGTCGCTCGAGGATGCCACTGCCGACAGCATCGAGTCGACGACGACGCGCGCACTGCCGAGCCGGGAAGTCTCGTACATCCGGAACTCGGTCAAGGCCACCGTCGACGCTTACGACGGCACTGTCAAGCTGTACGAGCAGGACGAGAACGATCCGGTGCTCAAGGCATGGGAAGGCGTGTTCCCCGGAACGGTCATTCCGAAGAGCGAGGTGTCTCCGGAACTGCGGGATCACTTCCGGTACCCGGAGGACCTGTTCAAGGTTCAGCGTGAACTGCTGACGAAATACCACGTCAACGATCCGCGAGAGTTCTTCACCAACAACGCGTTCTGGGAGGTTCCGACCGACCCGACCGCGGAGAACACTGCCGCCAAGCAGCCTCCGTACTACGTCGTCGCGTCCGATATCTCCAACGAGGAGAACCAGGCCTCGTTCCAGCTGACCAGTGCGCTGGTGGGGTATCGCCGAGAAGTGCTGGGCGCGTATGTCAGCGCGGATTCGGATCCGGAGAACTACGGCAAGATCACCGTGCTGAGGCTGCCGACCGATACGTCCACTCAGGGCCCGAATCAGGTACAGAACCAGATGACGACCACGACGGACGTCTCCGAAAGCCTCGGCATCGTTCGCCGGGAGAACACTGTCGAGTTCGGCAATCTTCTGACCCTGCCTGTGGGCAACGGCGGTCTGATCTATGTGGAGCCGGTGTACGCCTCGCGCACCAACGAGGCGTCGGCGTATCCGCAGTTGATCCGGGTGTTGGTCTCGTACGAGGGTCGTGTCGGTTACGCCGCCACGCTGCCCGAGGCCATCGAGCAGGTGTTCGGGGCCGGTGCCGGACGGACCGTCACGGCGCCGGGGGAGACCGACGGCAGTACACAGCCGGGTGCCGTACCCGAGACGACCCCGTCCGAGGGCGGTTCGACGCCGGCGAATCCGGCTCCGTCTACCGGTGGGTCGACCACCAGGGACGCCGCTGTCACCGGGTTGAACGACGCACTCTCCGCCGTGCGGACTGCACAGCAGAGCGGCAACCTGGCGCAGCTCGGTACCGCGCTGGAGAACCTGCAGACGGCGGTCGACGCGTACAACGGGGCCGGTAGCTGATCGGCACTGTTCCACCGGGTTGACTGCAACGACAGAGCCGCCTCACCGAATCGGTGAGGCGGCTCTGTCGTTGTTCGCTACATCGGATGCGCTGGGCATCCACTGCGAGCGGAACGAGGCAGTTCTAGCGAACTGCCGGTGAATCAGCGTCCGATGGGCGCGAGCACTGGAGCGTTCGCAGCAGCGAAGTGCTGGAACTGGGTGCTCAGGCCGTACTGGTCTGCGAGCTTGGATGCTGCATCGAATGCGCCCTGAGCGGCCTGTGTAGCTGCTGCGACCTCGGGTGCGACGGCAGGCGCGGGGGCCGGTGCCGGTGCTGCCTGAGGAGCCGGTGCCGGTGCCGCTTCGGGCTCGGCTGCCGAGGTGCCGGTGGTCAGCTGCTGACCACAGACGGGCCATGCGCCCGGTCCCTGGCTCTGCAGGGTGTTCTCCGCGACGCGGATCTGCTCGGCCTTGGAGGCGTTGGCCGGGGATCCGGTTCCGCCGTTGGCCGTCCAGGTGCTCTGCGAGAACTGCAGGCCACCGTAGTAGCCGTTTCCGGTGTTGATGTTCCAGTTGCCACCGCTCTCGCACTGTGCGACGCCGTCCCAGTTGTGGGTGGCTGCGTTGGCGGTTCCGGCAGAAACGCCGAGCGGAATGGCGACGGCTGCGCCGGCGATGGCGGCCAATCCGAGTGCGCGCTTACCGAAGTTGTTCTGAGTGGTCATGCGGGGTGAATCCTCTCCGCGCTCGACTGGCGCGACTGGCCTGCGAATCGTTACGCCGGTGGTGATGGCGATAACGACCAGGCACTTCGTATCGTCGCGGCTCTGCCCCCGTACGTATTGGGGACCACACCCGCGGGGCAGAGCGAAAGAAGCGGCGGGGTGGTGCAAGCCCAGCGGTTTAGGGCCGTCCGTGAAGGTAGTCGAGGATTCACTCACCGTCACTGACCGGATATGGGATGCGACCCGTCCACATAGTGGGATTGGGCCCCCTGTTCGTGCAGCTCGAGCCGCATTGTGGCGGGAATGTTTCACCTTCGTGACCCGACCGTTATGTGACTCGAAACACGCAAGAAAAGAGACCCGGAGCACTATTTCGAGGGGCTGCGAACGTGCTGTTCGGGTCGGCTCGGCCGCGCGTCGAGCCTGATCGACTGGACCGAGCACCCCGTGGTCACGTGATTTGCATTCGTCGTACACGCGGGGGTAACTTCGTAGATGCAACGCGGGGTGGAGCAGCTCGGTAGCTCGCTGGGCTCATAACCCAGAGGTCGCAGGTTCAAATCCTGTCCCCGCTACCACTCGAAAAAGCCCGAGACCACACGGTCTCGGGCTTTTTTGTGCTCTGATAGCCACCGTGCAATCACGTTGGACTGCCCGATGCCCGCGCGAAGAGGGCGAGCGAGGATGATCCTGCCCGCTGTTCGAGATCCCCGGCTCGTCACCGCCCGGCGCGGGGGACTGCTGTCCGATGACGATCATCGGGCCCTGGCACTCTGGGCTGCTGCCTGTGCCGAACACGTGCTGCCCCTGTTCGAGAGCGCGGTTCCGTCGGACGCCAGACCCCGGGAAGCCATCGACGGGATCGGCGCGTGGATACGCGGCGAGCTGCCGATGATGGAGACCCGCGCCCTCGGCGGACACGCGATGGGCGCAGCGCGTCCCCTTCGCGGAGCGGCTCGATTCGCCGCCTACGCTGCAGGTCAGGCCGCATGCGTGTCGCACGTGGCCGAACACGACCTCGGAGCAGCGGCATACGCCATCAAGGCAGTTCGAGCTGCGGCACCGTCGTCGAGCGCAGCAGCCGCGGCGTATGCGGAAAATGAGTGGCAGAGGGAACAGCTGCCGGACAGCGTGCGGGCTCTGGTGTTGGAGGACCAGCACAGGAGAAACAGCATCTGCTGGTACGTGTTCGAGTAGATCTACAGAACCGTGACCGTGAAGGACTGGGTGTCGACGACCAGAGCACGAAGATCGTGCGGCCTCAGCTGATCTGCGGCAAGCAGTGACGTATCGGGACGAAACCGGATCGTGGTACCGGTCCGATCCGTAGGGGCAGTCGACACCAATTCGGTGACGGGCAACCCGTGCTGGTATCGGCGGGTCCACGAGCCCTCACTCCGACGGTTGGTGTGCTCGAGCACCTCCGACAGCGCTGCGACAGTCGACATTCCGCGGCGGGCATGTCCGTCCGCCAACAGCACTGGCTCCAGCCGGTCAAAGAAGCGAACATCTGCAGTGCTCACAACGGGCTTGCGAATTGCGAGTCCGCGGTCGAACCGTGTGTCGGTACCTCGTCCGAGGTCCGTTACATCGATCGTGCCGTCCGAGTCGAACGTGATGGTCGCGTGACCGCCTCCCTGATCCTCGGCTTCGTCCACCGCATACGCGAGGACTTCGAGAACCAGGTGCAGCACTCCACCCGGCGCGTACTCACCGGGGCGGCGTCTGATGTGCGAGAGGTGATCTCGATCGACGTCCATCGACCAGTCGTGCGTCGTGGTGGACCAAGTGCTTCGGCCGGACACGGAGGGGTCGGGCACCGACGTCAGTCCGAGACCTGCTCCCGTGCATCGTCGCTGGTGACGATGTCATCGTCGTCGGTGGTCGCAGCATCCTCCGGCTCGTCTGCGGTGAGGTCGACGGTGTCCGCGCCCTCGAGAGCCGTCAATTCCTGTTCTGCCTCTGCCATGAGGCCCTTGGCATTCTCTTCGACCTTCTTGATCCACTCGGCCATGACTGTCACCCTTCGCTCGATCGTCTACCACCGGTCTACCAGACCCGAGCCCTCTAGGATCACCGGTGTGCGAATGCAGACCCCACGACTGGTTCTCGACGAGCCTGCAGATGCAGATCTCGACGCGTTGTACGAGATCTGCAGCGATCCGCAGTCGTGGACACACTTTCCGAGCTTGCGGCACACCGATATCGGTACGACCGAACGTATGGTGCAGAACTGGACTGCGCAATGGCGTCGAGATGGATTGAGTACGTGGATCGTTCGTGAGCACGGCAGCGACATGATCAGCGGCTACGGCGGGTGTTCCATCCGACAGAATGCCTTCTGGAATCTCGGCTACCGTCTCCATCCCGACGCGCAGGGCAAGGGGTACGCCGCAGAAATGTGTCGAACCGCAGTCGAGTGCGCGTACCGAACTCGGCCCGAAATGCCGGTCGTGGCATATCTTCTCGAACACAACCTCTCCTCCGCTCGCGTGGCAGAGCGCGCCGGCCTGAAGCTGGTATCCCGTGGACCCGATATCGGCAACCCCGATCCCGAGGCCATCCGACTGGTGTACGCAGACCGACCGCTGACGGCCGATCAGGTGGATGCTGTGCTGTCCGTCTGATCCCGTGCGTCGGCAACCTCGGCCAGTCGTCTTCTCAGCAAACGCTTCTCCGGTGCCGTTCGCGCGAAATCCAGTGCTCTCCGGTAGTGCACGGCGGCCTCGTCCATCCGGCCCAGTCGGTGCAGCAGATCGGCCTTCGCCATCGCGAACGGGTGGTACCGGCGCAGGGCCGGCTCAGCGGCGATGGCGTCCAACAACTCGAGCCCGGCCTCGGGCCCTTCGGTCATTGCGACGCCGACGGCCCGGTTGAGCGCGACCACCGGTGATTGTGTGAGTGCCATCAACACGTCGTACAGAGCCACGATCTGAGGCCAGTCCGTGCTCGCGGCGTCAGCAGCCTCGTCGTGTAATGCCGCGATGGCGGCCTGAACGGAGTACGGGCCGGCCGGCCCGCGGGTCAGGGCCTCGCTCACGAGTTCCGTTCCCTCGGAGATGAACGCGGCATTCCATACGCGCCGGTCCTGATCGGCCAACAGCACGATCTCGCCGTGTTCGTCGATCCGGGCGCGGCGTCTGGCGTCGGTCAGCAACATCAGCGCCAGCAAGCCGGTCACCTCGGACGTGCCCGGCAGAGCCGCGTGCAGAACTCTGCCCATACCGATCGCTTCGTCCGAGAGATCGACGCGTCCGACTCCATCGCCGGATGTCGCCGAGTACCCCTCGGTGAAGATGGAGTAGACGACCTCGAGCACCATCGGCACTCTTTCCGCCAGCTCGTCCGGTCCTGGAACGCGAAACGGAATGCGACCCGTGCGAATCTTGTTCTTGGCCCGCACTATTCGCTGTGCCGCCGTGGCCGGAGGGATGAGCAGTGCGCGCGCCACCTCTGCTGTGGACAGACCCGCGAGACACCTCAGCGTCAGGGCGAGTCGGGCCTGGGCAGCAAGAGCCGGGTGGGAGCACGTGAAGAACAGCTGGAGGCGATCGTCGGGCACACGATCGTCGAGCGCATTCGAGCCGGACGGGTTGTCGCGGTCCGAGTCGATCTGCAGTAAGGCCATTCTCGCAGCCAGTGTCTCATCGCGTCGAAGGCGGTCGACTGCCTTGCGCCGGGCTGTGGTGAGCAACCAGGCCCCTGGCTTGGCCGGTATGCCATCGATCGGCCAATGCTTCAGGGCCGCCTCGATGGCATCCGACGTCACCTCCTCCGCGAGGTCGAGGTCACGGTAGCGCTGCACCAACGACGCGAGCAGCATCGAGCGCTCGGCACGGAATACCGATCCGATCGTTCGACTGACCTCGACCTTGCTCACCGAACGATCCCGCGCGTCAGAATTCCGCGAGCGGGCGCACGACGACGGTGCCGCCGTCCTTGGAGCCGGGGCAGCGGGCCGCCCACTCGAGCGCTGCATCGAGGTCGGGAACGTCGATGACGTCGTAACCCCCGAGTACCTCGTGCGACTCGGCATACGGGCCGTCCGTAACGGTCCGTTCGCCCGTGCTCGGATCGACGCGTACCGCGGTAGCAGTGGTCAAGTCGGCCAGCGCGTGCCCGGCAACGTAGACCCCGGCCTCCTTCAGTTCCTTCTCGTACGTCATCCAGTCCTCCACACTGCTGCAGCCGGGTGCAGCACCGGGGGAGGTGTCGGCGTTGATCAACAGGATGTACTTCATGGTGCGCTCCTTGGCTCGGTACCTCGGTGTCGCGGCGCGATTCGCCGTACACGAAGACGACGATCGAGACATCACGATATCGACACCGACCCTCGACATTTCTTTCAAGCGCACGAAAGCGGCACCGGACGCACAGTCCGGTGCCGCTTGTCGATCACGTGCCGACTCGATGACGAGCCACTGCTTACTTCAGCTCGGCCGAGGACTTTCCGAGTACGCGACGGGCAACGATCAGCTGCTGGATCTGCTGCGTGCCCTCGAAGATGTCGAGAATCTTGGAGTCACGGCTCCACTTCTCGAGCAGTGGGCGCTCGGAGTAGCCGTAGGTACCGGCCAACTCGACTGCTTTGAGGGTGATGTCGACTGCGGAGCGTCCGGCCTTCGCCTTCGACATCGACGCCTGCAGCGAGTTGGGCTCCTTGTTGTCGGCCATCCATGCCGCGCGCAGTGCGAGCAGGTGCGCGGCTTCCCAGTCTGCTTCGAGTCGCAGGAATTCTGCGGCCGCCGCGTGCTGGTTGTAGGCGGGAGTCTCGTACGAGATGTCGACTCCGGCATCGACCAGGATCGACCGCAACTCCTCGAGTGCGGCACGGGCGACGCCGATCGCCATTCCAGCAACCAGAGGGCGAGTGTTGTCGAACGTCTGCATGACGCCCGCGAAGCCCTTTTCGACGTTGACCTCGGCGGTGCCGAGCAGGTTGTCCTTCGGGATGCGGCAATCCTCGAGCAGCAGGGCTGCGGTGTCGGACGCCTTGATGCCCAGCTTGTGCTCGAGGCGGGCAACCGACAGGCCCGGAGCGTCACGCGGGACGACGAACGACTTGATGGCCGCGCGGCCGAGAGACTTGTCGACCGTTGCCCACACCACGATGTGGGTGGAACGCTCACCGGCGGTGACGTAGATCTTCTCGCCGTTGAGCACCCACTCGTCGCCGTCGAGGACAGCGGTGGTGGTGACTGCCGCGGAGTCCGAGCCGAAGCTGGGCTCGGTGATGGCCATCGAAGCCCACACCTTGCCGAAGCGCTCGAGCTGCTCGTCGGTGGAGACCGCGGCGATAGCGGAGTTGCCGAGTCCCTGGTACGGGATCGACAGTGTGAGGCCGACGTCGCCCCAGCAGGTCTCGATGACGTTCACCAGAGCGGACATGTTGCCGCCGTTGGAGTTGGCGGTCTTGCTGGGCTTGGCCGACTCGCTGTCCTTCTCGCGGCCACCGGCCGCTCCGCCGATTTCGCCACCGGCGTCGGACATGCCCTCGACCATGGACGCCATGGTGTCGAGTTCCACCGGGTACTCGTGCTCGGCGAGGTCGTACTTGCGGGAGATGGGGCGGAAGATCTCGGCAGCGACCTGGTGAGCCTGATTCGCCTGCGCCCGAAGCTTCTTGGGAAGTTCAAGATTGATCATCGTGTGTGTCCTTGGGTGAGTGCCATGGAATTCGGGGCGGCGAGCTAGATGAGAACGATGCCTTCGGCGACGCCGACGGACCGTAGATCGCGGTACCAGCGCTCGACCGGGTGTTCCTTGGTGAAACCGTGTCCACCGAGCAACTGCACACCGTCGGAGCCGATCTGCATGCCCTTCTCGGACGCGAGTCGACGCGCGAGCGCCGATTCACGAGCGAACGACAGGCCCTGCTCGGCTCGCGACGCGCCACGCAGCGTGACCAGGCGCATGCCGTCGAGCTCGATCGCGATGTTGGCAACCATGAAGGCCACGGCCTGGCGATTACTGATCGGCTCGCCGAACGCGACGCGCTCGTTGACGTAGGGAATGACGTAGTCGAGTACGGCCTGGCTCGTACCGACGGCCAAGGAAGCCCAGCCCAGACGGGCCAAACCGATGGCGGCGCTGTACTCGGCGGCGCGCTGGTCGGCGTCACCATCACCGAGCAGGGCAGACTCGGGCACTGCCACATCGGTGAGGATCAGGCGACCCAGTCCCGCGGCGCGCAGACCCATGCTCGGATCCGCTTCCACGACGAGGCCCTTGGAATCGGACTCGACGATGAAGAAAGTCGGGCGACCTTCGAGTTCAGCGGCGATGACGAACAGCTCGGAGCTGCCGGCCGCAGGCACGAGGCTCTTGACTCCGTTGAGCTTGTACCCGCTGGGGGAGCGAACGGCCTTGGTCTGCAACGCGTACGGATCGAACAGTGCGCGGGGCTCGTTGACGACCACTGCTGCGTTCGGTACCTTCTCGCCGACGAATGCCGGGAGGTACGTCTTCTGCTGCGCGTCCGTTCCCCACTGAGTGAGGGCGACAGCGACACCGCTGGGCGCGAGGATCGGCAGGGCCAGGCCCATATCGCCGTGGGCGAGAGCCTCGGCGACGAGGGAATTGGTGACCGCACCGCGCTCGCTGGCGGCACCGTCGAGTTCCTCGGGAACGTTGATGAGCGTGATGCCGAGTTCGGCCGAGCGACGAACCAAGTCCTCGGGCGAGGAGGCGTTGTGATCAGCCTCGAAGGCGGCCGGCCGGAGGATTTCCTCGGCGAACTCCTTGACCGTTTCGACGATCATGCGCTGCTCGTCGTCGGGCGTCAGGTCGAAGTAGCTCAGGTTTTTCGCGGCACCGTCGTCGAGACGCTTGGGCTTGCCGCCTCCGGTGACCTTGGCGAACGTACGGTTGGCGGCACCGAGAGTCTTGAAACCGGTTTTGGTGCTCTCGTACGTGACGCGGTCGATCGTCTGTCGGAGGTTGTACTTCTCCGCCAGTTCGGACCCGGTGATGGCCGTCAGAACGCGCATGGCGGTTCCGATCGCATCTCTCTTGAACGGGTTGAGGCCAACCGCAGAAGTATCGCGGGGCACCTTGGGGGCCTTCGCGTCGACCACACTGTCTTGCTTGCTCATGATCACCAGTTCCTCGGCGTCGGGCACGGACTTCACAGATCTTACTCCCGAGTAAGATAGCTGTCTACTACCGAGTAAGTACTGGTGGCGCACGACACCCGGGTGAGCATTACGTATCCTGCGTCGTACCGATGTGACAGGCTGTTTGCCGTGCATCCGATAGCTCAGATCTTCGCCGCCCTCGCCGCGGTACTCCATGTCGCCATCTTCGTCATGGAAAGCGTGCTCTGGTCCAAGCCGGCCGTGTGGGCGAAGTTCGGTGTCGCCAGTCAGAGCGACGCCGACATCACCAAGCCGATGGCCTTCAATCAGGGCTTCTACAACCTGTTTCTCGGCATCGGCATCGTGGTCGGCCTCATCGTCGGCGGCTCGGCCGGCGACGCGATCGTCTACTTCGCGTGCGCCAGCATCGTCGGCGCGGCTCTGGTGCTCGCCACCGGCGGAGCGAAGTACTTCCGGCCCGCGTTCGTGCAGGGAATCACTCCGCTACTGGCCCTGGTCCTGGCCGCAGTCCTCTGACGGCTCGCTGTTCTCACCGTCCGTATCCGGTGAGTGCCGACCGATTCACACAGCGGGGGAGAGGCGGCCGAGGATGTCCTGGTGCAGCAGCCCGTTCGTGGCTACCGCGCTCCCGCCGTGCGGCCCGACGCGTCCGTCGAGCGAGGTGAACGTCCCGCCCGCCTCGCGCACCAGAACATCGAGTGCCGCCAGATCCCACAGGGAGACCTCCGGCTCGGCGGCGATGTCGAGGGCTCCTTCGGCGAGCAGACAGTACGAGAAGAAGTCGCCGTAGGCGCGGACTCGCCACACGTCATCGGTCAGTCCGATGAAGCGGTCTCTCGTTCCGAGGTCGGCCCAGCCGGACAGGCTGGAGAAGCTCAGACTCGACGCGGAAAGTGAGTCGACTTTCGACACGTGGATTCGACGGGCGGTTTCGTCGCCGACGCTCGTCCACGATCCCAGCTGGTCGGCGGCCCACCATCGGCGATGCAACGCCGGGGCGCTGACCACTCCGACGGTGGGAACGCCGTCCTCGAGCAGCGCGATCAGCGTGGCCCACACGGGTACCCCGCGCACGAAATTCTTGGTGCCGTCGATCGGATCGACGACCCATTGGCGGCCGCTGAACGTAGCCGTGCCACCGAACTCCTCGCCGAGCAGAGCATCGTCGGGACGCTCCGAACCGAGCTCCGCCCGAATCATCGTTTCCACGGCGAGGTCTGCGTCGCTGACCGGTGTGAGATCCGGCTTCGAGTCCACCGTCAGGTCCATGGCGAGGAATCGTCCACGGGTGATGGCGTCGGCTTCGTCGGCGAGCCGGAGGGCGAGATGCAGATCGGCAGAGTAGTCGGTCACCGCAGAAGACTATCGCCGCGCACGGGCCTGCTCGTACGCGGCAATATGGGTGGCCGGGCCTATCCGGTGACTTCGGTCAACTTTCCGGTGGCAACATCGAAGACGAACCCGCGCAGCGACTCGTGCTTCGTGACGAACGGGCTGAGCTCGATGCGAGCCAAGGACTGCCGAACGTCGCGGTTCAGATCGGGGAACGATTCGGCAGCCCAGTTGGGCTTCAGACCCGTTTCTTCCTGGAGGTCGTTCTTGAACTCGTCGTCGGTGAACGTGAGCATGCCGCAATCGGTGTGGTGGATCAGGATGATCTCCTTGGTGCCGAGCAGCCGCTGGCTGATGGCCAGCGAACGAATCTCGTCGTCGGTGATCACCCCACCCGCATTGCGGATCACGTGTGCTTCCCCGTCGGCCAGGCCGAGAATCCGGTAGACGTCGAGCCGGGCGTCCATGCAGGCGACCACCGCGACGTGCTTCGACGGCGGCAGCGGTAGAGGGCCGTCGAACTGGGCGGCGTATGCCTTGTTGTTCTCGAGGTACTGGTCGGTGACGGTCATACGAGACTCCTGTGTCCATCGAATGTCGCTGGCACCGTGCGGCGGCAGTGATGTCGACGTGCGCATATGTCGACGCGTCGAAAGCTAACAGCGGGCGAGGTGCCCGAACAGGGTTCGAATCAGCACGGTTCGAACCCCTGGACGACCACTCGTCATCGTCGTCGGATTCGGGGGCGGTCAGGGACGGGTTCGTGTGCCGGTAACCTTGACTCTCGTGCATCCCGACGTTTCTGCAGACCTCGCCGAGCTCGACACCACTCTGTCCACAGTCGAGTCCGTTCTCGACGTCGAGGAGCTGCGGCGACGCATCGACGAGCTGGAACATCAGGCCGCCTCACCCGACCTGTGGAACGACCAGGAACACGCTCAGCAGGTGACCAGTCAGCTGTCCCATGCGCAGGCCGAACTGCGCCGCGTCGAGGAGCTCCGGCAGCGGCTCGAGGACATGCCGGTTCTGTACGAGTTGGCCGAGGGCGAAGAGGGCGAGGCCGCCGCGTCCGCCACCGCTGACGCCGACGCCGAACGCGCCTCGCTCCGAGAGGACATCGCTGCCATGGAAGTTCGAACGCTGCTGTCCGGTGAGTACGACGCCCGCGACGCCCTCGTGAACATTCGCTCCGGTGCCGGCGGAATCGACGCCGCCGACTGGGCGGAAATGCTCATGCGCATGTACATCCGCTGGGCGGAGAAGCACGGGTACGGCGTCGAGGTCTACGACACGTCCTACGCCGAAGAAGCCGGAATCAAGAGCGCGACGTTCGCCGTCAAGGCCCCGTACACCTACGGAACGCTGTCGGTCGAGCAAGGCACGCACCGGCTCGTCCGGATCAGCCCGTTCGACAACCAGGGTCGACGCCAGACGTCGTTCGCGGAGGTCGAGGTGCTTCCGGTCGTCGAGACCACCGACCACATCGAAATCCCCGAGAACGACATTCGGGTCGACGTCTATCGCTCGTCCGGGCCAGGTGGGCAGTCGGTCAACACCACCGACTCCGCCGTCCGGTTGACGCATATTCCAACCGGAATCGTCGTGACCTGCCAGAACGAGAAGTCGCAGCTGCAGAACAAGGTGTCGGCCATGCGCGTGCTGCAGGCCAAGCTGCTCGAGGTCAAGCGCAAGGAAGAGCGGGCCGAGATGGACGCGCTCAAGGGTGACGGCGGCAGCTCCTGGGGTAATCAGATGCGCTCGTACGTGCTGCACCCGTACCAGATGGTCAAGGACTTGCGTACCGAGTACGAGGTCAACAATCCGTCTACTGTTCTCGATGGAGACATCGACGGCTTCCTGGAATCGGGAATTCGCTGGCGAATGCGAGGGGAGCAGTAACCGATGACGGCCTGGCTCAACGTGACGCCCGAGGTCAAGCTCAACGGCCTCGGAATCGTGCTGTACATCCTCGGCGGGCTACTGGCCGCGCGGTTCGTCACGTGGACCGGCTCCCGAATCACTGCCCGCATCGACCAGAACTACCAGCACAGCGACGCGCTCGTCCGGTCGGAGGCCGCCAAACACCGTCATGCCCTGGCACAGGTCATCACCTGGGTGCTGGTCACGCTCATCTACATCCTGGTCACCATCGAGGTGCTGCGCCGGTTCGGCTTCGGGGTCGGTGGACTCGTGGCACCCGCAACTGTCATCGGTGCAGCCCTCGGCTTCGGTGCTCAGCGCGTGGTGCAAGACATCCTGGCCGGCTTCTTCATCATCACCGAACGGCAGTACGGCTTCGGTGACGTGGTGCAGATCGCCGTCAACGGCTCCGCCGAGGATGCCGAGGGCACCGTCGAGGACGTCACGCTCCGAGTGACGCGGGTCCGTAGCGTCGACGGCGAGGTCATCACCGTGCCGAACGGGCAGATCGTCAAGGCGATCAACCTGTCCAAGGATTGGGCTCGCGCCGTCGTCGACGTTCCGGTCCCCAGTACCGCCGATCTGACTCAGGTGAATGCGCTGCTGCGTGCGGTAGGCCGCGATGCGTTCGCAGATTCACACTTGCGTCCGCTCCTACTCGACGAACCGACCGTGATGGGCGTGGAGAGCATCGAGGTGGGGCAGGTCAACGTGCGCTTGGTCGCGCGGACGCTGCCGGGCAAGCAATTCCAGGTGGGGCGTGAGCTTCGCGTGAGAGTGGCCGCTGCGCTGCAGCCCGAGGGCATCAACGTTGCCCCCGACGTCAGCACGGCCGGAGTTGCACCGGAATCATCGGGACGAGATCGAACGGAAGACCAGTGAGTACACCCGATACCGAAACCGAACGCTCGCAACGAAATTGGCGGCAGTGGCGCATTCCGGCCAAGATCTACGGCCGCGTCCGAACCTCCACCGTGGCGTTCGGAATCTGCTTCGTGCTCACCGCTCTGCTGTACGGGCAGGTCAGCGCAGATATCGCCGAGAGGAACGGGGAAGCGGTTCAGGGGCCGGTTGCGGTGAGCCCGGACGAGCTCACGCAACCGAGCGAATCGCAGACGTACGTACCGACCCCCTCACGTCTGTCGACCACCACCACACCCAGCACGACCACCGACCCGGAGTCGTCGACGAGCGCCGACGACACCGGTACCCAGTCGACGACGACCACCGCCCCGCCGACCACGACGACTGCCCCGTTCGGCGTGCCCATCCCGCCGGCGATTCAGTCGCTCATCCCGTCCCGGCCTGCACCGACGTCGTCGCGCTGAGGCACTCTTTACCGGCCCTCGGGACTCGCCGCGGCACCCGCTCGCTTCCGGCGGTTACCGACGGGTAAGGACTACACTGGCGACCCGTGATCAGCACCTCGAATGTGTCCAAGTCCTACAAGACCTCGACCAGGCCCGCTCTGGACAAGGTGACGGTCTCCATCGACAAAGGCGAGTTCGTGTTTCTGATCGGGCCCTCGGGTTCGGGTAAGTCGACATTCATGCGCTTACTGCTCAAGGAAGAGACGCCGACGTCCGGCGATATCCACGTAGCGGATTTTCACGTCAACCGGCTCGCTGCTCGTCGCGTCCCGCGGCTACGACAGAGCATGGGGTGCGTGTTCCAGGACTTCCGACTGCTGCAGCAGAAGACCGTGGTGGAAAACGTCGCGTTCGCGCTCGAGGTGATCGGCAAGCCTCGATCGATGATCAAGCGCACTGTTCCCGAGGTGCTGGATCTGGTGGGACTCGGCGGCAAGTCCGACCGTCTGCCCAACGAGTTGTCCGGTGGTGAGCAGCAGCGTGTGGCGATCGCCAGGGCGTTCGTCAATCGACCGCTGGTGCTGCTCGCCGACGAGCCGACCGGAAACCTCGATCCGGACACCAGTCAGGACATCATGCTGCTGCTCGAGCGCATCAATCGCACCGGAACCACCGTGCTGATGGCGACCCACGACAACCACATCGTCGATTCCATGCGTCGACGCGTCGTGGAACTGGACAACGGACGAGTCGTTCGTGACGAGGCCCGAGGGGTCTACGGCGTCGGCCGCTGACGCCGACCACCGAACTCGACCGCTCAGACTTCTCGACCGAACGAATCGAAGGGCTCGGATTCCGCGATGCGCGCAAGTTTCATCTTCAGTGAGGTCTTCACCGGGCTTCGCCGCAACATCACCATGACGATCGCCATGATCTTGACGACCGCTATTTCCCTCGGTCTGTTCGGCGGCGGATTGCTCGTGGTGCAGATGGCAGGAAAGACCCAGCAGATCTTCCTCGACCGGGTGGAGGTGCAGATCTTCCTCACCGACGACATCTCTGCCACCGACGCAGACTGTGCCCAGGAGACGTGCGCTACGTTGCGCTCGGATCTCGAGAACACACCCTCCGTGGTCTCGGTGCAGTACCTCAACCGCGAGGACGCGGTGAAGGATGCGACCGAGCGAGTGTTCAAGGACCAACCCGAACTGGCCGAGTTGGTCAGTGCCGACAGTTTCCCGGCCTCGTTCAAGGTGCGTCTGAGCGACCCGGAGCGATTCGGAGTGATCAACGACAACTTCGAGAACCGTCCGGGTGTGCAGAGCGTGCTCAACCAGCGAGACCTGGTGGAGCGGTTGTTCAGCGTCCTGAACGGAGTACGCAACGCAGCGTTCGCGATTGCCACCGTGCAGGCGATCGCTGCGATCCTCCTGATCGCCAACATGGTCCAGATCGCTGCGTTCACCAGACGAACCGAGGTCGGAATCATGCGGCTGGTCGGTGCCACCCGGTGGTACACCCAGCTGCCGTTCCTCCTCGAAGCCGTGGTCGCAGCTCTGGTCGGTTCGGCGCTGGCGATTGCCGGGCTGTTCACCGCGAAGAACATGTTCATCGACGACGTCCTCTCCGACGTCTATCAAGCGAACATTCTGGCTCGGATATCGAATAGTGACGTGCTGTTGGTCTCGCCGTTCCTGGCACTCGTCGGAGTGGGAATGGCGGCGGTCACCGCCTACATCACATTGCGCCTCTACGTGCGCGAATAAATTCGGTTGCCGATCGGTTCTATGCTGGAGCGGTTGCCGATGAGGCGGCGTCACGCATCGAACGCTCGAGAAAGGGCCCTGCAGTGAGAGAGAAGGGCCGCAAGGCCATTGCGACCAATCGCAAGGCACGGCACAACTACTCCATACTCGACGTCGTCGAGGCCGGAGTCGCGCTCGTCGGCACCGAGGTCAAGAGCCTGCGCGACGGCAAGGCCTCCCTCGTCGACGCCTTCGCGACCGTCGACGACGGCGAGATCTGGCTGCGCGGGCTGCACATCGCGGAATACACGCTCGGAAGTTGGACCAACCATGCGCCGCGTCGAAACCGCAAACTTCTTCTCCATCGTCGCGAGATCGACCGCCTGGCAGGCAAGGTCAAAGAGGGAAACCTGACGTTGGTACCGCTGTCGATGTACTTCTCGGACGGCAAGGTCAAGGTCGAACTGGCGTTGGCCAAGGGCAAGCAGGACTACGACAAGAGACAGTCGTTGGCCAAGCGCACCGCCGAACGCGAAGTCACTCGTGAGCTCGGGCGTCGAGTGAAGGGCATGCGCTGACCGCTGTCCTGCTCGCTCTGGTAGCTGCCGTGGGCTACGGGGTGAGCGATTTCGTCGGCGGTGTCGCGTCCCGTCGAGTCGCAGCCCTGCGGGTGGTCATCGTGTCCTACCCGCTGTCGCTTGTCATCGTGTTGCTCGTCGCTCCGTTCGTCGGCGGGACCATCGAACTCCCCGCGATGCTGTGGGGCCTGGCGTCGGGTGTGGCGGGCGGCGTCGCCGTGTGGTGGTTCTATCTCGCGCTCGCGGCCGGGCCGATGGCAGTGGTGTCCCCGGTGACGGCTGTGTTGGTCGCCGGGATCCCGGTTCTGGTCGGGTTGTCGATGGGTGAGCGTCCCGGCGTCATCGCCTTCGTGGGCATCGCCGTTGCCCTGGTGGCCGTCGTGCTGGTCAGCAAGGAGTCACCGGACGAGGTGACCGGCGAGGTCGCGGGCGGCCGCGACATGAAGTTCACCCGCACCGTGGCCTGGCTGACGGTCGGGTCGGGTGTGACGTTCGCCTTCGCCTTCATCTTCCTGCATCAGATCGGTGACGGCAGTGGGCTGTGGCCCCTCGCGGCGTCACGCGCATCGGCCACCGCGGTGGTCTGGGCAGTCGCGTTGGCATCGGGGCATTTCGCACCGCCCCACGGCAGCGTGCTCAAACTTGCCGCGTTCGTCAGCGTGCTCGACGTGGTCGCCAACGCCGCGATGATCTACGCATACGAGGGCGGTCTGCTGTCGTTGGTGAGCGTCATCGCTTCGCTGTATCCGGCTGCGACGGTGTTGCTGGCGATGGTGATGCTCGGCGAACGGGTCGGCGCACTGCAGAAGGTGGGAATGGCGTTGGCGCTCGGGGCAATCGCGATGATCGCGCTCGCGGGTTGAACTTGCCCGCGCACGGGTAATGAACCCGTTTATGACTGCTTCCGGTTCTACCTCCGATGTCCCCACATCCGAGAACGCGTCGTCTCGGCCGCGTGTGCTGGTCACCGGTGCCACGGGATATCTGGGCGGTCGTCTGGCACCGCGTCTGCTCGACGAGGGCTACCGAGTTCGCGTGTTGGCTCGGACCCCGAGCAAGCTCGACAACGTTCCGTGGGCGGCGGACGTCGAGATCGTCCAGGGTGACCTGAGTGATCGGGAGTCACTGAAGGAGGCGCTCAGCGACGTCGACGTCATGTACTACCTGGTGCACTCGATGGGCACCGCGGGCCATTCCGATTTTGCCGACACCGAACGCGACAGCGCCGAGAACGTAGCCACCGTCGCTGCGGATTGCGGCGTCGGTCGCATCGTGTACCTCGGGGGCCTGCATCCGCCGACGGGAGAGCTGTCGCCACACCTGAAGTCACGCGCCGAGGTCGGTCGTATTCTGATCGAGTCGGGTGTCCCGACGATCGTGCTGCAGGCGGGCGTCGTCATCGGTTCCGGTTCGGCCTCGTTCGAGATGATTCGCCACCTGACCAATCGGTTGCCGGTGATGACCACCCCACGGTGGGTGCACAACCGAATTCAGCCGATTGCCGTACGCGACGTGCTGCACTACCTCATCGGGGCCGCGAGCGCTCCGGTCACCGAGTCCCGCACGTACGACATCGGCGGGCCGGACGTCATGCAGTACGGCGAGATGATGAACATCTACGCCGACGTGGCCGGTCTGCGCCAGCGTCGCATCATCGTGCTGCCGGTGTTGACGCCTCGCCTGGCCGGTCACTGGATCGGGTTGGTGACGCCGATTCCGCGCGGATTGGCGATGCCGCTCATCGAATCGTTGCAGTACGACGCCGTCGGTCACGAAATGGATATCGACGCCGTCGTTCCACGTCCGGCCGAAGGCTTGACGGGCTACCGAGATTCGGTGCGGCTGGCTCTACGCAAGATCGACGACGGCGAAGTCGAGACACGGTGGACCGACGCCACCGGAACTGCGGCCCCGTCGGATCCGCTGCCCTCCGACCCCGATTGGGCTGGAGAGGTCGTCTACACCGATACCCGGGTGGCCCGAAGCAGCGCGCGTTCGAGCGCCATTCGGCCCGCGCTCGAACGATTGGCCGACGCCGAGGTGCTCACCGGTTGGCACCGTGACGCCACGGGGCCGGATGCGTCCGCCTCGGGAACCGAGCACACCACCCGGCTGAAGTCGTCACGACGGCTGCCGGGAGAGGCGTGGTTGGATCTCACGGTCGGTGGCACCGCCAAGCAGCCGACGATCGAACAGCGACTCGTGTTCTTTCCTCGCGGACTGGCCGGGCGAGCCGTGTGGTACGCGTCGTTGCCCGTACGCAGGGCCGTTGCTCGTCGAATGCTGCGGACAGTAGTGGATCGAGTCGAGTCCGACGCCGGTGCAGCCGCGGCGCAGGGACCTGCCGGCCGTTAACGGGATGAATATGGCCGATCGACGCGTTACACTGAACAGCCCGGGCACGGTGTCCGGGAACATACGGGGCTGAACGGTTTCGACTTTGTATGTTGAGTCAGGGGAAGCGTGTCGGTGCAGGCGAGAGACCACCGTAAGCGTCATCGCAACCTTATAAGCGCCGATTCCAATCAGCGCGACTACGCACTCGCTGCCTAAGTAGCGACTGCGTGTCTGTCAGTCCGGGCTTGCCCTCGGCCCGGGTACTGGCATCAGCTAGAGGGCTCACCGATTCATCCGGCCGCGGGATGATGAGGAACATCAAACAGTGGCTGGGATCGTCATCCTGACTTGTTCGCGAGATCGGGAGATCCAAGTAGAGGCATAGCGGACTGCACACGGAGAAGCCCTGGCAATGCAGCAGAGGACCCGGGTTCGATTCCCGGCAGCTCCACTGTGAAGGCCGGGCCGAGAGACTTTCTCTCGGCCCGGTCTTTTTTTGTGTCGGACACCTCACAAACACTGCTGTCGACCCGGTCCCACCCGGAGGGGGCTCGGTGCCGAATAGAGGGCATGAGCAACCAGCGGACCCCAGTTCTCTACGCGGGAAAGCGGCTGTCGTCGCCGTCGATGGTGGTAGTGGTTCTGAGCGGTGGCAAGGACGTGAGTCGCGCGCGCAGCAGGCCGTGGCACCTGGCGGGGTTGAGAATGTGGCCCTTCACCTGGACGCTTCGGCGGGCCGGACGTAGCCGCGATATTTCGGTCCAACAACTGCGATATCGGTTCCGCGGCTGGAACGCCCCCGAACGGACGCCGGTAGAGGACGCGCGGTGGGCGCTGCGCCGCATTCGTGACCGCAATCCCGGAGTTCCTGTGGTTGTGGTGGGGCACTCGATGGGCGGGCGCACAGCTGCTGCGCTGATCGACGACCCGTCGATCGCGGGTGTCGTTGCGCTTGCTCCGTGGTGGCCGCAGGGTACGGAGGCCGACGGATTCGACGAGAATCGCACGCTGCTCGTGGTGCACGGAACTGCCGACCGGTGGACCGACGCGCGAACCTCCCGTCGTGCGACCGAACGCGCGATGGCGAACGGTGCCGACGCCGAATATCTCTCGGTGCCTGGAGGCCATTTCATGCTGCGTGATCCGCGCGTGTGGTCGCGCGTCACTCGTGACTTCGTTCTCCGTATCGCCGACGAGTCAAGGGCGCGAGCCGATTCGAGCGAATCCGGTGCGTCGACGGGCTGCAGGGGAGAATCGTCGTGACCCGCCGTGTTGCCGTCGTGGGTAGCGGGGTGGCCGGCCTCACGGCGGCATACGCGCTGTCCAAGAACTCGTCGGTGACGTTGTACGAGGCCGACTCTCGGCTCGGCGGCCATGCGGACACCCACTTCGTGGACGGCCCCGGTGGTCCGGTGGGCGTCGACACCGGGTTCATCGTGCACAACGACCGCACGTATCCGACGCTGCTCCGTCTGTTCGACGAGCTCGACGTGCCGACGCAGGATTCGGACATGAGCATGTCCGTTCGGTGCGACGGTTGCGGGCTCGAATACTCGGGCGGACAGGGAATGCGGGGCATTCTCGCGCAGCGGACCGCGGTCCTCCGGCCTCGCTTCGTCTCGATGCTGCTCGACGTCAAGCGTTTTCATCGTCTGGCGACCGAGCTACTCGAGCGCGAGGACGCCGCGGACACCGAGACGACGCTCGCTCAATTCTTGGAGCAGCACTCGTTCTCCGCATACTTCGAATCCCACTTCATGACACCGTTGGTGTCCGCGGTGTGGTCGTGCGATCCGGACACTGCTCTCGCCTACCCGGCTCGCTACCTGTTCACTTTTCTCCGCCACCACGGAATGCTCACCGTCACAGGATCTCCCACCTGGCGTACCGTCACCGGCGGGTCGATCGAATACGTTCGTCGGGTTGCGGAGCACATCGACGAGGTGTTGCTCGACAATCCGGTACATGCTGTCTACCGGTCCGGGGATTCGGTGCAGATCCGGGACGGCCACGACGACCTGCGCACGTTCGACGCCGCCGTGATCGCAGTCCATCCCGGTGCCGCGCTGAAGATGCTCGCGGAGCCGACTGCGCTCGAACACAGCGTTCTCGGAGCTATGCCGTATTCGGTCAATCACACTGCACTGCACACCGACTCGTCGGTGCTGCCACGAAACATCAGAGCGAGAGCGTCGTGGAACTACCACCTCCCGTCCTGTAGCGCCAAACCCGATCGAGTTCTGGTCAGCTACGACCTGACGAGGTTGCAGCGATTGGGTGACAGCGATCGAAGGATGCTGGTCACCCTCGGGGGAGCAGATCGCATCGACCCGAACACGGTGCTCGACGAGATGACCTACGAGCACCCGCAGTACACCCCCGAATCCGTCGCAGCGCAGCGACGGCTGCCCGAATTGGACACCGATACGGTGTCGTTCGCCGGGGCGTACCACGGGTGGGGATTCCATGAGGACGGTGCGTTGTCCGGAGCGCGCGCCGCGCAACGGGTGGGGGCCTCGTGGCTCTGACGTCGGTTCTGCCGAACACCCGGGCGCACGGGGCGGCGCTGTATCTCACTCGGATCGATCACGTCCGACGAGCACCGATACGAAATACGTTCTCGTACAAGAGCTACAGCTGGTTCGTCGACCTCGACGCACTTCCCGAACTGCCGCGGATCCTGCGGCCACTCGCATCATTCGATTCCCGCGACCACATGGGTGACCCTGGTGCCACCATTCGCCAGAACGTCGATGCCTTCTTGGCAGAGAGCGGAATCGATCTCGGCGGCGGTCGCATCACGATGTTGGCCAGCGCGCGGGTGTTCGGGCACACGTTCAACCCATTGACTGTGTACTGGTGTCACGACCGCGACGGAGACCTCCGCTGCGTGGTGGCCGAGGTGCACAACACCTACGGGGAGCGATACCGGTACCTGTTGGACACCGGTCGCCACGGTGAGGCACGGACTTCCAAAGAGTTCTACGTCTCACCGTTCAACGACGTCGACGGCGAGTACTCCATGCAGCTGCCCGAGCCGGACGCCACACTCCGGCTGTCGATCGTCCTCGAACGTCTCGGTCACCCTCCGTTCGTGGCGACCGTCGTCGGCCGTCGCAGCCAGGTGACGACGCGATCGATTCTTCGTACCGCACTCGAGATCCCGATGGCACCGCTGCGAGTGGTGATACAGATTCGCTGGCAAGGCATTCGGCTCTGGGCGCGGGGTCTGAAGATCGTGCAGAAACCTGCCCCTCCGGGGGCGCGGAGAGTTCAGAAGGAAGGAGCTCACAGATGACGACGGTGTCTCGAACCGATTCCGTGTCGCACCCGTCCGGCCCCGGGCCGCGCCCGCTGGTCGATCCTCGGGTCTGGCCCCAGATCGCCCACGTTCCCGGTGGCGTGAAAGTTACGGTCGCCGCGCCCGTTGCCGACTTTCTCTTCCGTCGTGCGGTCGCGGGATTGCAGGTCCGAGTCGCGATGCCGGACGGCACAGTGCTCGGGGCCGGATCGTCCGACGCACCGTTGATGACGGTCTATCGGCCACACGACTTCGCCGCGCGCGTCGGCGACAGCGGCCTCATCGGATTCGGTGAGGCATACATGGCCGGAGACTGGGATGCCGAGGATCTCACCGCTGTGCTCGAGGTCTTCGCTCGTCGAATGGCGTCGCTGATTCCCGAGCCCTTGCAGCGACTCCGTGGGCTCTACATCCCGAAACCTCCACGGAGTGAGCGGAATACGACGAAGAACACTCGATCCAACATTTCGCGTCACTACGATCTGTCGAACGAGCTGTTCGAGCTCTTCCTCGACGAGACCATGACCTACTCGAGTGCGTTGTTCGCCGGATCGGGACCCGACGACAGCGTGGAGCTCGCCGACGCCCAGCGCCGAAAGATCGACCGGCTACTCGATCGCGCAGGCGTCGGCGAAGGAACCAGGGTCCTCGAGATCGGCACCGGATGGGGCGAGCTGGCCATTCGCGCGGCCGCTCGCGGTGCGACGGTCCGGTCGGTGACACTGTCGGTGGAGCAGCAGGAGCTCGCGCGTAAGCGTTGCGCGGCAGCGGGATACAGCGATCGAGTACAGATCGATCTCCTCGACTACCGGTTGGTGGACGGCCGATACGACGCCATCGTGTCGGTCGAGATGATCGAGGCCGTCGGTCATCAGTACTGGGCAACCTATTTCGGGACGATCGATGCACATCTGGCACCGGGCGGACGCGTGGCGATCCAGGCCATCACCATGCCGCACGACCGGATGCTGGCCACCCGCAATACGTACACGTGGGTGCACAAGTACATCTTTCCCGGCGGGTTCCTGCCGTCGGTGCGGGCCATCGAGGAGGTGACCGAGCAGCACACCTCGCTTCGGGTTCGTGAGCGCCTGTCCATGGGTGATCACTACGCGCGAACCCTGGCCCTGTGGGACAGTCGCTTCCGTGAATACCGCAGCGAGGAAGCGGATCTCGGGTTCGACGATGTATTCGCGCGAATGTGGCACTTCTACCTCTGCTATTCGGAGGCCGGATTTCGATCCGGGTACCTCGATGTTCAGCAGATCGTGCTCGATCGAAGGGACGACCGATGACCACCTCGACAAGTACCGTGGACCGGACCGATCGCAGCGTCGGTGTTGCACACCGAATTGCCGAGTTGATGGAACCCATGGTGGGTGGCCCGCTTCCCGTCCGGCTGCAGGCGTGGGACGGATCCGTTGCCGGCGACGCCCTGGCACCGAAAGTGCTGTTGCGGAGCCCCAGCGCTCTTCGTCGATTGCTGTGGAGCCCCGGTGAACTCGGTGCTGCGCAGGCGTACGTCACCGGGGAGTTGGACGTCGACGGCGATCTTGCCGCGGCTCTCGATCATGTCTGGGGTGTGGTCCGTGAGCGCCGGCTCTCGGCAGTACGACCGGGGCCGGCATCGTTACTGCGGCTGGCGCGGCTGGCCAAGGATCTCGGCGTGTTCGGCCGCCCACTACCGCCACCCGCGTCGCAGGCCTCGGTGAAGGGGCGGCTGCACTCGTTGCTTCGCGACCGCGCTGCGATCAGCCACCATTACGACCTGTCGAACGACTTCTACGAACTGGTCCTCGATTCGCACATGGCGTACTCGTCGGCGTACTGGACCTCGAATTCGCCGGATTACACCCTCGATGATGCCCAGCGCGACAAGCTCGACCTCGTGTGCCGAAAGATCGGGCTCGACAAACGATCCGGGCAACGGTTCCTCGACGTCGGCTGTGGCTGGGGGTCTCTCAGCCTGCATGCGGCACAGGAATACGGAGCGCAGGTCGTCGGAGTGACCATCTCGCGCGAACAAAAGGCCTTCATCGACAAGCGAATCGCCGACCGAGGACTGCAGGACAACGTCGAGATCCGAATCCAGGACTACCGCGAAATTCCGGACGGGCCCTTCGACGCGGTGGCGTCGATCGAGATGGGTGAACATGTGGGGGAGGCCAATTACCCGACCTACACCGCCGCACTGCATGCCAACGTCAAGCCCGGCGGACGAGTACTGATCCAGCAGATGTCGCGAAGAGAAGGCGACAACCCCGGCGGCGGGGCATTCATCGAATCGTTCATCGCGCCCGACATGTTCATGCGCCCCGTCGGGCGGACCGTGGCCATGATCGAGGAGGCCGGACTCGAGGTTCGGGACGTCCATGCGCTTCGGGAGCATTACGTGCGGACCGTCGACGTCTGGACCGAGCGCTTCGAGTCGCGGTACGACGACGTGGTGGCGATGGTCGGGGAAGAGGTCGCGCGCGTGTGGCGGCTGTACCTGATCGGCGGGGGAATGGCATTCCGGGACAACAGGATGGGCGTCGACCAGATCTTGTCCGTTCGCCCGGTCGACGGGTCGTCCGGGATGGAACCGGTCCGCCCGGTGTGGGTGGCCGCGCGGTGAATTGGTCCGACTTCTTCACCGTGTCACTGGCGAGTCTCGGCGGTACCGCTGTCCTGATGATGGTCACCGCCCTCGTCGGTGCCCGTATCGGACGACACAATGTCGTGGATGTGACGTGGGGTGGCGGCTTCGTTCTGATCGCGCTGATCTCGACTGCGACCGGAACCGGTGATCTATGGCGACGACTCCTGCTCGTCGTGCTCGTCGGAGTGTGGGGGCTTCGTCTTGCGCTGCACATGGTGCAGCGCTCACGCGGACACGGTGAGGATCCGCGGTACACCGAGCTGCTGTCCAAGGCCACCGGCAACAGAACCTGGTATGCCCTGCGGAAGATCTATCTGACGCAGGCGGTTGCGCTGTGGTTCGTGTCCCTTCCACTGCAGATATCCGCCGTCTCACACGGATCGGTTCTACCCGTCGTCGTACTCGGCGTAGTGATCTGGCTACTCGGATGGACGTTCGAGGCAGTGGGCGACGCGCAATTGAAGGAGTTCAAGGCGGACGCGTCGAACAAGGGCAAGATCATGGACCGAGGTCTGTGGGCCTGGACGCGGCATCCCAATTACTTCGGCGACTCGGCAGTGTGGTGGGGACTGTTCCTCGTCTCGGCCTCGGCGTGGCCTGGGGTGTTCACGATTCTGTCGCCCGTCGCGATGACGTACTTCTTGGTGTTCGCCACCGGGGCTCGGCTGTTGGAACAGAGCATGGAGAAGCGTCCGGGGTATCGCGAATATCAGCAGCGAACCAGCTATTTTCTGCCACGGCCACCGAAACGGCAGAGCAAGTAGCTCGCGGGTGGGGCAGCGGCGTTAGGGTTGAACGAGAAATTCGGTTCGTCGACCGGATTCGGTTCGTTCGAGGATTGAGGAGGCGCATCGTGGCGCACGAGAGAGCTGGAACCACTGCACTGCCGGAGGATCTGGTCGATCTCTCGCAACTCGTCACGGCGTACTACTCGCGCATTCCGGACGTGTCGGAGCCGAGTCAGCAGGTCGTGTTCGGGACCTCGGGTCATCGAGGTTCGAGCCTGGATTCGGCGTTCAACGAGGCGCACATCGTCGCGACCACGCAGGCCATCGTGGAATATCGTTCCGCGCAAGGCATCACCGGGCCACTGTTCATCGGTCGAGACACCCATGCATTGTCCGAGCCCGCGTGGACGACGGCTCTGGAGGTGTTGGCAGCCAACGACGTCGACGTTCTGGTCGACTCGGGGGATCGCTACACCCCGACGCCCGCCGTCAGTCATGCCATTCTCCGGTACAACGAGTCGGGGCCGACCGCGAAAGCCGACGGCATCGTGGTCACACCGTCCCACAATCCGCCGCGTGACGGCGGGTTCAAGTACAACCCTCCGCACGGTGGACCGGCCGACAGCGATGCGACGTCGGTGATCGCTGCCCGCGCCAACGAGCTTCTCCGCGAGGGCATTACCGGTATCAAGCGTGTGACTCTCGCGCAGGCGTTCGCGGGAAGCGTCTCGCGGTACGACTTCCTCGGCACCTACGTGGACGACCTCCCGAATGTGCTCGATCTCGATGCGATCCGCGCCGCCGGAGTTCGCATCGGTGCGGATCCGCTCGGCGGTGCCAGTGTCGACTACTGGGATGCGATCGCCGAACGACACAACCTCGATCTGACCGTCGTCAATCCGTTGGTCGACGGCACGTTCCGCTTCATGACGTTGGACACGGACGGCAAGATCAGAATGGACTGCTCGTCGCCGAACGCGATGGCATCACTGATCGCAGCCCGGGATCGATTCGACATCGCCACGGGCAACGACGCCGACTCCGATCGACACGGCATCGTCACTCCCGACAGTGGTCTGATGAACCCCAATCACTACCTCGCGGTCGCGATCGACTATCTGTTCACCCACCGACCCGGGTGGTCACCGACCGCGGCAGTCGGCAAGACGCTGGTGAGTTCCTCCATGATCGATCGCGTCGTCGCCGGTCTCGGACGAAAGCTGCTCGAGGTCCCGGTCGGGTTCAAGTGGTTCGTGCCGGGGCTGCTGGACGGCGAGCTCGGCTTCGGCGGCGAGGAGAGCGCCGGTGCCTCGTTCCTGCGGCACGACGGGCGAGTGTGGACCACGGACAAGGACGGAATCATTCTGGCGCTGTTGGCCTCGGAGATCACCGCGGTCACCGGATCGACACCGTCGCAACGCTACGCAGAATTCACAGCCGAGTACGGCGACCCGTCGTACGCCCGCGTCGACGCTCCGGCAACCAGGGAGCAGAAGGCTGTGCTCGCGAAGTTGTCGCCCGACCAGATCACAGCCACCGAATTGGCGGGGGAGCCGATCACCGCGACGCTGACCGAGGCTCCCGGAAACGGGGCCGCACTGGGTGGGCTGAAGGTGACAACGGAGAGCGCCTGGTTCGCAGCTCGTCCGTCGGGAACCGAGGACGTCTACAAGATCTACGCGGAGTCGTTCCAGGGCAAGGAACACCTCGCCGAGGTCCAGGCTGCCGCACGTGAATTGGTCTCGTCCGCTCTCGAGAGCTCGTGACCGACTCACCGACACCCGACCACGACAGCTCGGCCCCCGAGCCGGCATTCCAACCCGGAGGCAAACTCCCTCCGGAGATCTGGGTGCTGGTCTCGGCAGCGTTCGTCATCGCCCTCGGATTCGGCATCGTCGCGCCTGCCCTGCCGCAGTTCGCTCGAGAATTCGGCGTCGGATACACGGCCGCATCGGCAGTGATCAGTGCCTTCGCCCTCATGCGGTTGCTGTTCGCACCGGCGAGCGGTGCTCTGGTTCAGCGCCTCGGCGAACGACCCGTCTACCTGATCGGACTGTTGATCGTGGCGGTCTCCACCGGTGCGTGCGCTCTGGCTCAGACGTACTGGCAGCTGCTGGTGTTTCGCGGACTCGGCGGAATCGGGTCGACGATGTTCTCGGTGTCTGCTCTCGGACTGCTGATCAGAATCAGTCCACCTACCAGTAGAGGCCGCATCTCCGGGCTGTACGCGACCGCTTTCTTGCTGGGAACCATCGGTGGTCCGCTCGTCGGCGGCGCGCTCGTCGGTTTCGGTCTGCGGGTGCCGTTCGTCATCTATGCCGTGGCTCTGGTGATCGCCGCTGCCGTCGTGTACTTCACCCTCGGCAATTCCGATCTGGTCAAGCCGGAGAAGGGAACTGCGCCGCCGACGATGTCGTTGCTCGCTGCTCTGCGAATCCCGTCCTATCGGGCCGCGCTGGCGTCGAACTTCGCGAACGGATGGGCCGTGTTCGGTGTCCGGGTGGCGCTGGTGCCGTTGTTCGTCGTCGAGGCAATGCAGCGGTCCGAGGTGTTCGTCGGGATTGCTCTCACGGTGTTCGCAGTGGGTAATGCCCTGGTTCTCACCACTGCCGGTCGCCTGTCCGACGTACGCGGACGCAAACCGTTCATGCTGGGCGGTTTGGCGGTCTGCGGCCTGGGAACGGTCGTGATGGGCTATGTCCACGATCCGGTGTTGTTCCTCGCGGTGTCGTTGATCGCCGGAATCGGATCGGGCCTGATGAGTCCTGCCCAGCAGGCCTCGGTCGCGGACGTGATCGGCTCCAAGGCCCGTGGAGGACCCGTGCTGGCTGCCTTCCAGATGGCGTCCGACGTGGGCGCGGTGATCGGCCCGATCGTGGCCGGAATGATCGTGGAACGGGTCTCGTTCGGTCCGGCTTTCGCCGTGACGGGCGCACTGCTTCTACTGGCGGGGTTGTGGTGGTCGCGCGTTCCGGACACCCTCGAGCGCGAGCGCAGCTGACGGATACGTCCGTAGTATTCGCTCTGTGAGCGAGAAGAAGACATCCAGCACGAAACACACTCCGCAGGCCTCGTCGAATACCGTGACGTACATTCTGGGCGGTATTGCATTCCTCGTGGTGGTCGCGGTCGTCGTGGTAGCGATCCTGTGGCAGCGAGGCAGCGACGCGCCCCGGAACGACGGGTACGGATCGGTCAAGAATCCCGAGGTCGAATTGTCGTTGCCGGGAGACGGTGTCGTCGTATTGGCTCGTCCGGGCGCGCAGCGCGTCATCGATATCTACGAGGACCCGATGTGCCCATTCTGCAGTGATCTCGAGGTGAAGCACGGCCAGGAATTGGCTCAGAAAATCGACGACGGCGTTGTCTCGGTCAACTACCACCTGATCAATTTCCTCGATGCGAGCTCGGCCTCGGGTGACTATTCGACGCGGGCCGTTGCGGCGTCGCACTGCGTGGCCGCAACCGAGAATGCGCGGGTCTACTCGGGTTTCCACGCCGCACTGTTCGACCCGGAATTCCAGCCGGAGGAAGGAAGCGACTCCGACCGAACCGATGCCGAACTGGCGGAGCTGGCAACGTCGAACGGAGCGAGCGATCTTGCGGTGGAGTGCATCACCACGGGCGCGCAGCGTGACGCAGCGGTGGCGGACGCGACGACCGGTCGGGACGCCTTGGCCGCATCGGGCGCACGCGGAACTCCGGGTGTTCTGGTGGATGGACAGGTGGTCGACGCGCTGGGCGACTCGGAATGGCTGGCTACGGTCGGCTGATCGGGGTCGAGCGCGGGGGCCCGTACCGGAGCATCGAGTAGGGGCCGCACCAGCTGATTTGTTGCTGCCGCGAGCGATGGTGTAACTTCGTTCGAGCAACCGCATGAGCGGGAGCACGCAGTACTCGGGGCTATGGCGCAGCTGGTAGCGCACCACACTGGCAGTGTGGGGGTCAGGGGTTCGAGTCCCCTTAGCTCCACCGAGAAAGCAAAAGCGCCGCCCATCGGGCGGCGCTTTTGTTGTGTCTATGGCTTCGGCCACCGAATCGGCGTCTGCAGCGTGAGTCCTGAGACGCCGATTCGGAAGGCGGGGGTCAGTGAGCTGCGTCGAACGCCTGCTCCACTTCGGCGGGTATTCTTCCGCGCGCAGAAATGTTGTGGCCGTTCGCCTTCGCCCATTCTCTGATGGCTTTGGTCTGATTGGCGTCGCGCTTCGCCCCGGTGGCCGGGGAACTCGACTTCTTCTGTCGCTTTCCGCCCACCTTCGTCGAGTGCTCGATGTAATAGTCGAGCTTGCGGTGGAATTCTTTGGCGTTCTTGTCGCTCAGATCGATTTCGTAGCTGACTCCGTTGACCGAATAGGTTATGTGTTCGCCACCGGATTCGATCGGTTTTTCGTCGATGTCATCGACTAGTTGCACATAGACTTTTCTGGCCATGCTGAAGCTCTCCAATGGTGCAGGGAATGATGCGGGGGGATGTCCAGATCGAACTGTGTCGACTATACGGCCGAACAATGTGTATATCCATGCTGGCCGATCGATTGTTACCGGTTTCGCAGCATTGCCACAGAATCTGCAGATGTATTCGTCGAAACCGACGTGGCGCAGGCATTAAGTGTGTGCGCAGTGCGAGGGATCGCTGTTGCGGTGAACAAAGACAAACTGTCCGGTATTCATAGGAAATTCGTTCTCGGGGTCGGTTCGAGCCGGCGGCCGGTTTCGGAGTTTCGCGGCACTTGTGTCGCCGTCGTGGGAAACATGAGAAGGCTGGGCAGATCGCAACGGATCGATCACGAAATGCAATCCTTTGGCTAACGAAATTCGATCAGGGACTCGAATGGATCGATCTCTGGTTCACTCGAGCAGCAAGTGTCTGTTGTGACGCACGGTAGCTCCTGATGCCAATGGGAACCGCGTGGCTCGACGGCGTCCGAGGTGCCGAGAGGGGAGTGGCGCGACCGGCTCCACCGGAGCGCCCACGAGTCGATGAAATCTTCACGAACAGCCGGGTCGGCTGCGGTGACGCTGATGTGCGCAGGTCTACTGGGTGCTGGAGCGCTCGTCGGCGCACCGGCATCGGCCGACCCGTCCACGCCCGCCACCGCGCCGTCGGCGACACCCGGCACGGAATCGGCCGGACGAGAGTTGACGGGAAAGACGGTCTTCCTCGATCCGGGTCACCAGGGCACAGCTCACTCGGAGAATCTGCAACGGCAGGTCGACGACGGGCGCGGCGGTACCAAGGATTGCCAGACCACGGGCATGACCACGGTGGACGGGGTGCCGGAGCACACCATCAACTGGAAGGTCTCGGAGCTGGTTCGGTCCAGTCTGGAGAGTCTCGGTGCGACGGTGAAGACCAGCCGCGTCGACGACGCCGGATGGGGCGGGTGCGTCGACGATCGGGCTCGCGCTGCCAGCGCGTCCGGAGCCGATGTGGCCGTCAGCATTCATGCGGACTCGACGAGCACGACGACCGACACCGACAAGCACGGATTCCATCTGATCGTGCCGACACTGCCGATTCCGAATGCGGCGGCCGATGCGGCTCAGTCCGAGGGCGGGCGCTCGGCCTCGAAGCTGATGAGAGATTCCTACGTTCGCGCCGGGTTCGATCCCGCCAATTACTCGGGCGTTGTCGACGGGATCCAGGAACGATCCGACGTCGCGGGGCCCGCACTGACGACTGTTCCGTTGGTGTTCGTCGAGATGGGCAATGGTTCCAACCCGGACGACGCGGCGGTGCTCGAGGGCTCGGACGGTCAGGTGAAGCATGCGATCGCCATCTCCACCGGCATCATCGACTATCTTCTCGGAGCCGAGGCTGCCTCGTCGCCGGACGTCGCAGTTCCCACCGCCTCTGCGCCGACGCCGACGAGCGCGACTGTCCCCGCCGCTACGTCGACGTCCGTAGCGGGTCGTAGTGCCTTGTCTCGACTACTCGAAAGCGTCTCGCCGTATGTCGAATCGTTCGGTGTCGACGGGTTGAAGGGATTGGTGACCGACGAGAACGTCAGCAGCGTCTCCACCTTCGCTCGAGGCCTCCTGAATCGAATTCTCGCCGCCCGGTAGTCTCGACCGGCGTGGCGCGTCGACGAATTCCGGTGGTAATCGTTGCCGGCTTTCTGGGTGCCGGCAAGACCACTCTGCTCAATCATCTGTTGCGCAACGATGCGGGAATTCGGATCGGCGTCGTGGTCAACGATTTCGGTGCGATCAACATCGATTCCATGCTCGTTGCAGGACAGGTCGATTCGATGGTGTCACTGGGCAACGGATGCATCTGCTGTGCGGTGGACATCAGTGACATGGACGCGATGTTCGATACGCTGGCACACCGCCGTTCGGCCATAGACGTGATCGTGGTGGAGGCCAGCGGATTGGCGGAGCCACGGAATCTCATTCGAATGGTGCGCGGCAGTGAGAACGAGTTCATCGTGTACGGCGGATTGGTGGGAGTCGTCGACGCGGTCGAATTCGCGGTTACCCGCACCCTGCATCCCGAAATCGATCAGCATCTGCAATTGGCGGATCTGGTGGTACTGAACAAGTCCGACGCCGTCGAGGATTCGGAGCGCTCTGCGGTGGTGTCGACGGTTCGGTCCATTGTCGGCGACGTCCCTGTCGCAGCTGTGTCGTTCGGACGCGTCGATCCTCTGTTGTTGTTCGACCGGCCCCAGAACGGGCCGGTCGAATCGGCACTACCCGTGCAGTTGTCCTTCGACGAACTTCTGCGTGAGCACCTCGACGACGACAGCTGCCACGAGCACGGACACCACCGACACCTGCATGCGCAGTACTCGCATACCGAGTTCGTCAGCACAGCAGCGATGGAGCCGCGTCGGCTGATCGAATTTCTGGAGAACCCGACCGGAAACCTCTACCGCATCAAGGGTGTCGTGCATTTCGACCTGCCGGGACACCAGCAGAAGTTCATCGTGCAGACGGTAGGGCGACACATCCGGTTCGAGAGTGCAGCGTGGTCACGGGGTGAAGCCCAGCAGACATCACTGGTGCTGATCGGCACCGAACTCGATGCGGACGCGGTCGAACATCGACTGCGGGCCTGCGTGCGCGGCCCTGACGACGCAGTCGACGCCTCGGCCATGTTGCCGGTCCATCGATACCTCGAGCCGGCGTAGGTCTTCTACAGTCCGACCCATTCGGTGCGCCCGCCTTCGAAGCCCTGCCGTTTCCAGATGGGTACCTCGGCCTTGATGCGTTCGACCAGTCGGGCGCACGCCTCGAACGCCTCGGCGCGATGAGCCGATCCGACTGCGGCCACGAGCGCGAGATCGCCGACCCGCAAGTCCCCGACGCGATGCACGGCAGCGACCGCAAGACCGGTTTCGGACGAGACCTCCGAGCAGCATCGGCTCAAGAAGCGTTCCGCATCGGGGTGGGCGCGGTATTCGAGAGTTTCCACGGCGTGGCCACCGTCGTGGTCACGAACGATTCCGCTGAACAGCACCACGGCACCGTGGTGCGAATCCTGTACCGCGGCCTCTACCTCGGCGGTCGTCAGCGGCTCGTTCGAGATGCGGGCGACGAGTTCAGTCATCGTGGGGTCCTCCTCCTGAGATCTGGGCGAGTACATGATCGAGGAGCGGATCGAGAACGGCCAAGCCGTCTTTCACGGCTCCCGGTGATCCGGGCAAATTGACGACGAGGGTACGTCCGATCAACCCGGACACTCCGCGACTCAGCACCGCGTGCGGCGTCGCGGAGGTTCCCTTGGCGCGGATCTGGTCTGCTATTCCTGGCATCTCGATGTCGAGCAGTGCCGCCGTGGCCTCCGGAGTTGCATCGGTAGGGGAGACGCCGGTTCCGCCGGTCGAGATGATCAGCGACGGCTCGCCGCGTAGCGAGTCGCGCAGTCCGGCCTCGATGTCGGCATCGGCGTACACCAGCGGGCCGCGCACCGCGAAGCCCCGATCGGTCAGCCAGGATGCGATGGACGGGCCGGTGGTGTCCGGGCGGGTTCCGCGAGCACCGCCGGTGGAGGCCACGAGCACGACCGCCGACTTCGTCCCCTCCGACGGCCGAGCGTCGTCGTCGGGGGCGGTCGCCTTCGCATCACGCTGCCAATGTCCATGCTTACCACCGTCTTTGGTGATCAGCCGGACGCCGTTCATCGTCGCACCCGGGTCGACTGCCTTGACCATGTCGTGCAGGGTCAGCCCGGCAACCGCGACGGCGGTGAGGGCTTCCATCTCGACGCCGGTCCTACCGGTCGTGCGCGCGGTGGCTTCGACCGTGATGGAGGTGTCGGTGAATCCGAAGGAGATCTTGACCGACGAGAGCGCGAGTTGATGGCACAGCGGAATCAGATCGGACGTGCGCTTGGCAGCCGAGATACCGGCGATCCGAGCGGTCGCCAGGACATCGGCCTTCGGCATGCCGTCCGCCTGCACCAACCCGATGACCTCGGGCGTGGTGACGAACTCGCCTGCCGCCACAGCGGTTCGGGAGGTCTCTTTCTTGTGCGCCACATCGACCATGCGGGCGCGGCCCTCGTCGTCGAGGTGCGACAGGGGGTTCTGCGGAACTTCGGTGGTCACAGCGGCCATACCTCCACGGGTGATCCTGCGGCGAGTTCGGTCGTCTCGGCGGCGATGTCGATGAGCACGTCGGCCCACGCCAGTGCGGCCACCAGGTGGGACCCCGGTCCGGCGACCAGTTCGACCCGGCCGTCGTCACGCAATTTCCCGCGGAGCAGTTGACGCCTGCCCGGCGGCGAGGTGATCGACTGGAACAGAGTCGCAGGGCCCGACAAGACCGGTGGCAGGCCGCCAGATCGCCGAACGATGTTGCGCGCGAACATGATGTACGACACCACGGTGCTGACTGGGTTGCCGGGGAAACTCAGGACCGGAGTGCCGTCGAACATCGTGATGCCCTGCGGTCCACCCGGTTGCATCCGAACCGATCCGAACTGTCCACCCAGCGGCGCGAGAACGTCCTTGACCACCTCGAAGTCGCCCATCGACACTCCACCGGAGGTGATGATGAGCTCCGCCGATGCGGCTGCGGAGGTGAGGATGCTTCGGAAGCGTTCCGGATCGTCGGTGCTGCGTGCGACGGTGACCACGTCGGCACCGCTCGCGCGCAGGTGCGCGGCAAGAGTGATGCCGTTCGAGTCGAAGATCTGACCGGGCGAGAGCGTCTCGCCTGCGTCGGCCAACTCTGCTCCGGTGGTCACCACGGCCACACGAGGACGCGACCGTACGTCGACGGTGGCCAGTCCGACGGCCGCGAGAACCGAGATGTGCCGGGGCTCGAGCACTCTGCCCGCGTCGATCAGGATCGTTCCCGCGCGTACGTCGCTACCCTGTTCGCGCACGAATTCGCCTGCGACGCGGGCTCGTTCGACGGTCACCGCACCTGCGGTGGTCACCGTGGTGTCCTCCACGGGGACGATGGCGTCCGCTCCGTCGGGTATCGGTGCACCGGTCATGATCTTGGCTGCGCTACCGGGCGTGAGCGTCGAGGGTCGGGTGGGTCCGGCAGCGATGATCGTCGATACCGGAAGCGTCACGGGCGCAGACTGCACCGAGCGAGAATCGACCGCATAACCGTCCATCTGCGAATTCCGGAACAGAGGTAGATCGACGGGGGAGGTCACGTCGTGGAATGCCACCCGCCCCAGTGCGTCGGTCAGCGGCACTCGTTGAGCTGCTCGGGTGCCCAAGTCTGCGAGCAGCCACTCGATCGCTGCTGCGTGCTCCTCGACGGATACGGCGCTCACAGTGCAGGTCCGGTGATCGCTCGAGTGTGCTCAGCCGTCATGGCTGCCAATCCTAGGCACGCCGACACGACGGGCGCGTGTGGGCTGCGGCATACTGGGTAGACAAGCCGATGTGAGACATGCAGGAACAGACGGATTCGAGGTGTGAGGTGACGGTGGACAGTGTCACGTCCCTCGGGATCCCACGTATAGGCGCAGCTTCCTCGGGGTCGTCGTTCGGCCCGGTGGACGATCGTCCCGACGTGCCGCATCTGATCGATCGCTTCGGGCGGGTGGCACGCGATCTGCGCATCTCGATCACCGAGAAGTGCTCGCTGCGGTGCACGTATTGCATGCCGGAGGAGGGGCTGCCGGCAATCCCCGCAGCCGACCTACTGACCGCTGGCGAGATCGCTCGGGTCGTCTCGGTTGCCGTGCGCCTGTTGGGAATACGCGACGTGCGTTTCACCGGCGGTGAGCCTCTGATGCGCCGAGACCTGGACGAGATCCTTCGTTCGTGCTCCGCTGTGGCGGACGGCGTTCCGTTGTCCATGACCACCAATGCCGTCGGTCTGGAACATCGTGCGCAGGCCCTCGCCGAGGCCGGTCTGACGCGCGTCAACGTGTCGTTGGACTCGGTCGATCGTGAACAGTTCGCGCGCTTGACTCGACGCGATCGTCTGCCGTCGGTGCTGGCCGGTATCCGAGCGGCCAAGAAGGCGGGCATCGGTCCGGTGAAGGTCAATGCCGTACTGATGCGAGATACGCTCTCCGGCTCCGTGGATCTGCTCCGGTGGTGTCTGGACGAGGGGGTCGCGCTTCGATTCATCGAGCAGATGCCACTCGACGCCGATCACGAATGGGCCCGCAACAACATGATCGACGCCCAGACGTTGCTCGACGAGCTGTCCACTGCTTTCGATCTTCGTGAAGTGGGTCGCGCCGATCCGTCCGCTCCCGCCGAGGAATGGAGCGTGGACGGCACGGAGGCAACCGTGGGAATCATCGCGTCCGTCACGCGCTCGTTCTGCGGCGACTGTGATCGCACGAGGCTCACCGCCGAGGGGACCATCAGGTCCTGCCTGTTCAGCGACGACGAGACGGATCTTCGCGCGGCGCTGCGGGGCGGTGCCACCGATGACGAGCTGGCAGCAGTATGGCGCGGAGCCATGTGGAACAAATGGGCCGGGCACGGCATCGACGCCGAGGGCTTCGTGCCACCGACCCGCAGTATGGGAGCAATCGGTGGTTGAGACACAGCCCAGCACGACCGATAGTCGAACGATGCAGGTGGAGGTGCGGTACTTCGCAGCCGCCGTCGACGCGTCCGGCTGCGAGTCGGAACACCTCACTCTGCCGGCCGGTGCGACGCTGGGAGAATTGCGCGAGGCCATCCGTTCTCGGTACGGAGCCCCGATGGAACCGATTCTGCGGGTGTCGGCGTATCTGGTCGGAGACGAGTTGACCCGCGATCTGGGGCGGTCCGTAGGCAGCAGAGTCGACGTACTGCCGCCGTTCGCCGGCGGCTGATCGTCACCGATCGCCGCCGACGAAGGTCGGTCAGTGACCGTTCTTCCACCAATCGTCGAACGGTGTCACTGGAACGGTTCGCTTGTGCCGCGTCGCGGCGAACATCTTCTCGAGTTTGTCGGCCACTTCCTCGGTGACGTCCTTGCCTTCGAGGTAGTCGTCGATCTGCTCGTATGTGACGCCGAGTGCTTCCTCGTCGGGCAGAGCCGGTCGATCGTCTTCGAGATCCGCGGTGGGGACTTTGCGCCAGGTACTTTCGGGCGCACCGAGCTCGCGCAGCAGCGCAGCGCCTTGTCGCTTGGTCAGGCCGGTCAGAGGTGTCAAATCCACCCCGCCGTCGCCGAACTTGGTGAAGAAGCCGGTGACCGCCTCGGCCGCGTGATCGGTGCCGACGACCACATAGCCGAGTTCGCCGGCGATCGCGTACTGGGCGACCATGCGTTGACGTGCTTTGATGTTGCCGCGCACGAAATCTCGGACCTCGCCGGTTCCCAGAGCCTCGGCGGTCGCAGCGGCTGCGGCATCGGAGGCCTCCTTGATGTTCACCGTCACCGTGCGGTCGGGATCGATGAACTTCAGTGCGATCGCCGCGTCGTCCTCGTCGGCCTGCACACCGTAGGGGAGCCGTACGGCGACGAATTCGGCCTCGTGCCCGTCGGCACGTAGTTCGGTCACCGCCCGTTGTGCGAGCTTGCCGGTGAGCGTGCTGTCCTGTCCGCCGCTGATCCCGAGTACGAAACCGGAGGCCGGGGTCGACGCGAGGTAGTCCTTGAGGAAGTCCACGCGCCTGCGGACCTCCGTCACCGGATCGATGGTCGACTGTACCGCCAGCTCACGCATGATTCCGGAGCGCAATTCCGAGTTGATGTGTCCCATCCGATCATCCTAATGACGAGTGCGGGTACGCGTTCGGGTCGAGAAGGATGCGTAGTGTCGTTCGACGTGAGCGGATCCACGGATACCTTCGTCAAGCGAGATACCCGCGCGCACCCGGACTTCTTCGAGGCCGAGGCGACGGGACTCGCGTGGCTCGGTGAGACAGGGGTGCCTGTCGTCGGTGTTCTCGATCGCGGACCGACGTTCATCGAACTCGAGCGGTTGACGGCCGCGCGTCCCACTGAGATCGCGGCCCGTCGATTCGGGCGCGCACTGGCCCGGATGCACGACGGCGGCGCGGCCGGATTCGGGGCTCCGCCGAATCGCCCGGACGGCACACCGTTTCCCGGGCAGTTGTTCATCGGCTCGCGGCCCATGACCAACACTGTCCACGCCACGTGGGGTTCGTTCTACGCCGCCGAGCGAGTGCTGCCGTATCTGCGGATCGCGGTCGACGCCGGAAACGTGACGCAGTCCGAGGCGGCGACCGTCGAGGCGGCGTGCGGACGGGTGGCGGACGGCGAGTTCGACGACGGTGAACCGCCCAGTCGAATCCACGGAGACCTGTGGAACGGCAACGTCTTCTGGACCGATGCGGGTGTCGTGCTCATCGATCCCGCGGCACACGGCGGCCATCGCGAAACGGATCTGGCGATGGCGGCACTGTTCGGCTGTCCTCATCTGGACGCCATGGTCGACGGCTACGAGTCCGTGCACCCGCTGCGGACGGGGTGGCGCGACCGGACCGCCCTCCACCAGTTGCATCCTCTGGCCGTACATGCGGCCGGACACGGCCGTTCGTACGGAACTGCCTTGCATTCGGCGGCACTGTCGATCCTCGCGACGTGACCGACAACCGCTATGGGACGCGAGTTGCTCTGCGCACCAGATCTTCCCACCCGTCGGCCAGACGATCCATCGTCATTCCGAGGTCTCGGTACTGGTGCAGCACCAACGTGGCTTCCAGGGGTGTGAGCAGCCAATAGGTGAGAAGTTCCAGGTCTCCCTCCACGCCGGCTGCACGGAGCAAAGACAGAACGTGTGTGAAATTGACCATGTGCGCCGGAGCCGAATACCGAGCGTCGGCCGAGCTTTCCGCGGCCCGCAGCACCTCACCCTGAACCCTGACGAACTCCAGCCGTGCCCGACCGAACGCGACGAGGCGGTCGATGGGATCGGCACCGGGCCCGAGCGGCGGTTCGCCGAACATGAACGAGCTCTGCAACATCTTCTCGGTGTGATCCAACAGGGCTCGCATCAACCCGGCGCGGTTGCCGAAGCGCCGGAACACGGTGCCTTTGCCGACGCCGGCCCTCGTTGCCACGGCCTCCATGGTGACGGCGTCGGCACCGAGGGTCGCCACCAGCTCCGTCGCCGCGTCGAGGAGCAGCCGGCGGTTGCGGGCAGCGTCACAGCGTTCGGAGTCTTCGCCTACTACGGGCAGCATCGGACCGGTCACCTGTTCAGGGTACCTCGCTGAGGAATACAAGTGGACCGCGGTCCGTTTGGATGGTATGAATTGACACGACGATCACGTCATCCGAACTTTCGAAGGAAGATTTCATGTCAGACGCACACGTACTCGTTCTCGTCGGAAGCCTGCGCGCCGAATCGGTGAACAAGCAGATTGCCGAGACTGCAGTCACCGTCGCACCGGCCGATGCCGAGATCGTGGTCTACGACGGGCTGGGCGACGTTCCCTTCTACAACGAGGACATCGACGTCGACGGCTCCGTGCCTGCGGCCGCCCTCGCTCTGCGCGCCGCTGCCGAGAAGGCTTCTGCGCTGCTGTTGGTCACGCCCGAATACAACGGCACCATTCCGGCCGTGCTGAAGAACGCCATCGACTGGCTCTCACGTCCCTATGGTGCCGGTGCCATGGTGGGCAAGCCGGTCGTGGTCATCAGCGCATCGCCGAGCGGCAACGGGGCCAAGTGGGCCCACGAGGACACGAGCAAGGCCGTCCGCATCGCCGGCGGATCCGTACTCGAGGACGTCCAGCTCTCCATCGGCGGCACCATCGACAAGTTCGGGACCGCTCACCCGCGTGAGAACGCCGAGGTGTCCGGTGAGATCGGTCACGTCGTGGCCGAGTTGGTCAAGGCATCGAAGGAACTCGTCAGCGCGTGACCGCTTGATGGTATCGGGAATCGTTTTCATGTAGCCTGGTCTCATGAAGGTGAGAAATTCTCTGAAATCGCTCAAGAACAAGCCCGGTGCCCAGGTGGTTCGCCGCCATGGGGTCGTGTTCGTGATCAACAAGAAGGAGCCGCGGTTCAAGGCGCGTCAACGCTGACGCTCGCGTGATCCACGTGACGGCCCCTCGGAGCAATTCCGAGGGGCCGTCGTCGTGCGCGGATGTCGTAGGGGAACGTCACTGTCGGGGCGACGGTCGGTAGTGACGAAAGACACCTCGTTTTGTGACGTCCGACACGCCGATGTGGGGTGGACGAGCGTCGGTCGCACGGCCGTGACCAGCGAATACCACGCATGTTGTTCGCAACATCTCGTGTTCTAGGCAGATGGGGGACACTAGGTGTAGTGTTTGACCCGCCGAGAGACCACAACTCGAAGAGCCCGAACGACGTGGGTTCGAGCAGGTCGCAGTCGCCCTGAGCGGGAGATGTTCTCGGTGCCACACGCAGAGCACATCGTCGCCATCGGTGCACCCGACGGCGACAACGGAAAGAGGGACACCATGAGCATCACCGTTTACACCAAGCCCGCCTGCGTCCAGTGCAATGCCACCTACCGCGCCCTCGACAAAGCGGGTATCGAGTACTCCGTCATCGACATCTCGCAGGACCCCGAGGCACGTGACTACGTCATGGCGCTCGGTTACCTGCAGGCCCCCGTCGTCGTCGCCGGTGACGACCACTGGTCCGGTTTCCGCCCGGATCGCATCAAGACCCTAGCGACGAACGCTGCTTGAACAGATCGAGAAAGTGAGTGAGCGGTGAGTTCACAACAGCAGTCCTCGAACTCACTCGTCTACTTCTCCAGCGCGTCGGAGAACACGCACCGTTTCGTGTCGAAGTTGGATATCCCCGCGACGCGCATTCCCTTACGAGATCCGGACGGCACGTTTCGCGTCGACTCTCCCTACGTCCTGATCGTGCCGACGTACGGCGGAGGAACGACGTACGCCGGCCGCGACACCAACTACGTCCCCAAGCGTGTGATCAAGTTTCTCAACGACAAGCACAATCGATCGTTGATCAGAGCCGTCATCGCTGCCGGAAACACCAATTTCGGTGACTCCTTCTGCTTTGCCGGAGACGTCATCTCGCAGAAATGCGCGGTTCCGTATCTCTACCGCTTCGAATTGATGGGCACCCCCGAGGACGTAGTGCGAGTCCGCGAGGGACTCGAAGACTTCTGGGAACGGGAAGTCCGTCGCGCTGCCCACACGCACTGAGCATCAACCACCACAGACCAGTAGGAGCACCGCCGTGGCACCGACCATCACCGACGCAGCACCCGCACCCGCGCCCGTTCGCAGCGACGGTGACATGGACTATCACGCGCTCAACGCGATGCTCAATCTCTACGGGCCCAACGGTGAGATCCAGTTCGAGAAGGACCGCGAAGCTGCCAATCAGTACTTCCTGCAGCACGTCAACCAGAACACCGTGTTCTTCCACGACCTGGACGAGAAGCTGGACTACCTGGTCGAGGAGAACTACTACGAGCCCGAGGTTCTGGACCAGTACTCACGTGAGTTCGTGAAGTTCCTGATCAACCACGCGTACTCGAAGAAGTTTCGATTCCCGACCTTCCTCGGCGCGTTCAAGTACTACACCTCCTACACGCTCAAGACGTTCGACGGCAAGCGCTACCTCGAACGCTTCGAGGACCGTGTGTGCATGGTGGCATTGACGCTGGCGGCCGGTGACGAAGCCCTGGCCACCGATCTCGTGGACGAGATCATCGCCGGCCGATTCCAGCCCGCGACGCCCACCTTCCTCAACTCGGGCAAGAAGCAGCGCGGCGAGCCCGTCTCGTGCTTCCTGCTCCGCATCGAAGACAACATGGAGTCCATCGGACGATCCATCAACTCCGCGTTGCAGCTGTCCAAGCGCGGCGGCGGAGTTGCATTGCTGCTGAGCAACATTCGCGAAGCAGGTGCGCCGATCAAGCGGATCGAGAACCAGTCGTCCGGTGTCATCCCGATCATGAAGCTGCTCGAGGATTCGTTCTCGTACGCCAACCAGCTCGGGGCACGCCAGGGCGCGGGCGCGGTGTACCTGCACGCGCACCACCCCGACGTGTACAAGTTCCTCGACACCAAGCGTGAGAACGCCGACGAAAAGATCCGCATCAAGACGCTGTCCCTCGGAATCGTCATCCCGGACATCACGTTCGAGCTGGCGAAGAAGAACGAGGACATGTACCTGTTCTCGCCGTACGACGTCGAGCGCATCTACGGAGTGCCGTTCGCCGACATCGACGTCTCGGAGAAGTACTACGAGATGGTCGACGACAAGAGGATTCGCAAGACCAAGATCAAGTCGCGTGAATTCTTCCAGACCCTCGCCGAGCTGCAGTTCGAGTCCGGCTACCCGTACATCATGTACGAGGACACCGTCAATCGTGCGAACCCGGTGAAGGGCAAGATCACTCACTCCAACCTGTGCTCGGAGATTCTCCAGGTCTCGACGCCGTCGACGTTCAACGACGACCTCTCGTACAGCCATGTGGGCAAGGACATCTCGTGCAACCTGGGCTCGCTGAACATTGCCAAGACGATGGATTCGCCCGATTTCGGTAAGACCATCGCGGTGGCGATCCGTGGTCTGACTGCGGTGTCGGATCAGACCCACATCTTCTCGGTACCGTCGATCGAGCAGGGCAACAACGACTCTCACGCGATCGGCCTGGGTCAGATGAACCTGCACGGCTACCTCGCCCGCGAGCGCATTCACTACGGCTCGACCGAGGGAATCGACTTCACCAACATCTACTTCTACACGGTGTTGTTCCACGCCATCCAGGCGTCGAACCAGCTGGCGAAGGCGCGCGGCCAGTACTTCAAGGGCTTCCCGGATTCCAAGTACGCGTCGGGTGAGTTCTTCGACAAGTACACCGACCAGGTGTGGGAGCCTGCGACACCGAAGGTCGCGAAGTTGTTCGCCGATTCCGACGTCGCCATCCCGACCCAGGCCGACTGGGCCGCGCTGAAGGCGTCGGTGCAGGAGTACGGAATCTACAACCAGAACCTGCAGGCCGTTCCGCCGACCGGCTCGATCTCGTACATCAACAACTCGACCTCGTCGATTCACCCGGTGGCGTCGAAGATCGAGATCCGCAAGGAAGGCAAGATCGGCCGCGTCTACTACCCGGCACCGTATCTCGACAACGACAACCTGGATTACTACCAGGACGCGTACGAGATCGGCTACGAGAAGATCATCGATACCTACGCTGCCGCAACGCAACACGTCGATCAGGGCCTGTCGTTGACGCTGTTCTTCAAGGACACGGCCACCACCCGCGACATCAACCGCGCACAGATCTACGCATGGCGTAAGGGCATCAAGACGCTGTACTACATCCGTCTGCGTCAGATGGCCCTCGAGGGCACCGAGGTCGAGGGCTGCGTTTCCTGCATGTTGTGAGGGCTCGGCATATCAGCCAGAGAACTGAATAAAATTCGGTCTGGCTCCGCGGCAACGGAGCCAGACCGATCTCGGCCCGGAGGCGCGAGGGTGACTTCATCAGTCCACTTGAGCGTATCGGAACTTCTTGAGGCAAGATGCCTCTTTCCGTCCTCTGGGCCTAAATCCCCAGGAGGACCGCATTATGAAAAACATCACTCAGTATTTCGGTATCACCAGAGCAGTCCCGTTCGTCGATGTGGCTGTCGCTAGGGACAACCTTCTCTTCATTGATCCGCATGCGATCAGGCTAAGTAGAACTCCTGGTCCGTTTGCGGGAGAAGCGATTGACTGCATCGACAGTTACTTCGACACGATCGCTCGATGTGTGATGTCACCATCGGTGTCGGATCGCATGCGCGGACGGGCCTTGCTTAATCACTTTCCGGAGCCGAAGGAAACTCGATTTGGTATGTCCGTCAATGGATTCCATGGACACGGGGGAGCTGCCGACGTTGGACGTTGGATCTGGAACGGCCTGTCGACTGATCTTCATGCCCTGCTGAGGGTGGGCGTCCTCAAGCGCCTGGAGGAATTGCCGCTGTACATCGACGGTGTCGGGGATGACATCACGTCGGACATAACGACCAGAATCATCTACGGACCTCTCGCCCGGTACACGGCAGAGATGGTCAGGAGGTATCCCGAGTTTTCATCGCACGGTCATAAGCTGGTGACCATACGATCGCAGGCGTGGGATCCGTCGACGCGAGAATGGGTTGTAGCAGCGTTCACGTTGCCCGTGGCACATGGCGAGCCGCTTCTGCTCGTGCCGACGAGTTGGGCTCGCTCTGGGATGCTCATGTCTGCTCGCCGCTTCTACGAGACAAGCGTACTGACTTATGTGCAGGACGAGCAGGCGGTTCTGAACTCTAGAGGGAAATTGTTGAAGAGTCCGAAGTACAGGCTCAGAACATTGCCAGGGCTTGAGCCGGGCAGGCGGACGAACCTCAAGGTGACTCTGCGAGCTTTGGAAAGCTCCGATGACGTGTTGGATTTGTTTCGGAAGTTTGTAGCAATGCGCGCGGCTCTACAGGAGCGCGACGCTGGTTGATCTGGCTATTGCAGCTGGCCGCGATGGCACAATTGAACGAACAGCACTAGTGGCGACAAGCTATCTTGTCGCCACTAGTGCTGTTTCACAACAAGTTTCGGTGAATTGTGCAAACTGCTGCATCAGGCGAGTCGTCAGCCAACTGAGTTGCATGGGTGTAGTTTGAAGGTCAAGATTGATTCAGGTCGCCGATCAGCATCGAGCGGCAGGCCGACCATCAGAAGCTAAGTTGAGTTTGAGGGTCGGACACACATAGATTTGACCAACCCAAGCAAACGACTCGACACCGGGGACCCAAATGACGACCGCATCCAAGCCGCAAACGCCGGCTCACGGAACTCCAGCGCTAAAGCTCATCGATCGTGTCACCGCGATCAACTGGAATCGGGTCCAGGACGACAAGGACTCCGAAGTCTGGGAGCGTCTCACCAGTAATTTCTGGCTGCCCGAGAAGGTGCCGGTGTCGAACGACATCCCGTCGTGGGCCACTCTGACCGCCGTCGAGAAGCAGTTGACGATGCGCGTGTTCACCGGACTGACGCTGCTCGACACCATTCAGGGCACCGTCGGTGCAGTCAGCCTCATTCCCGACGCGATCACTCCCCACGAGGAGGCGGTGTACACCAACATCGCGTTCATGGAGTCGGTGCACGCGAAGAGCTACAGCTCCATCTTCTCCACCCTCAGCTCCACCCGCGACATCGACGATGCGTTCCGCTGGTCCGAGGAGAACGTCAACCTTCAGCGCAAGGCCGAGATCGTGCTGAACTTCTACCACGGTGACGACCCGCTCAAGCGCAAGGTGGCGTCGACTCTGCTCGAGTCGTTCCTCTTCTACTCCGGCTTCTACCTGCCGATGTACTGGTCCTCACGGGCCAAGCTGACCAACACGGCGGACCTGATCAGGCTGATCATTCGCGACGAGGCCGTGCACGGGTACTACATCGGATACAAGTACCAGAAGGGTCTCGAGAAGGTCAGCGAGGAGCGGCGCGAGGAACTCAAGAACTACACGTTCGAGTTGCTGTTCGAGTTGTACGACAACGAGGTCGAGTACACCCAGGATCTGTACGACGAGATCGGTCTGACCGAGGACGTCAAGAAGTTCCTGCGCTACAACGCCAACAAGGCACTGAACAACCTCGGCTACGAGGGTCTGTTCCCCAAGGACGAGACGGATGTGAATCCGGCAATTCTGTCGGCACTGTCACCCAACGCCGACGAGAACCACGACTTCTTCTCCGGCTCGGGATCCTCGTACGTCATCGGAAAGGCCGTCAACACCGAAGACGAGGACTGGGACTTCTAGAAACCCATCCTCGCGCCGGGCCGCTCACTCCTTCGGTGGGCGGCCCGGCGCGCGAATGTCTTTGGCCTCCTTCGGCATTCGGCCCTGCTCGCTCAGTGCTCGACGCAGTAGGAACTCGATCTGAGCGTTGGTGCTTCGGAGCTCGTCGGAGGCCCAGCGGGCAAGAGCGTCGTGCACCGCTGGGTCCAGCCGAAGCAGAATTTTCTTACGCTCGACGGCCATGGCTCACTGGTACAGCGATCCGGTGTTGACGACGGGCTGGGTATCGCGATCGCTGCACAACACCACGAGCAGATTCGACACCATGGCCGCTTTCCGCTCCTCGTCGAGTTCCACGACGTGTTTCTCCTCGAGCTTCGAGAGTGCCATCTCCACCATTCCCACCGCACCTTCGACGATCTGCTGACGCGCTGCGATGACAGCTCCGGCCTGCTGGCGTCGCAGCATGGCCTGCGCGATCTCCGGAGCATAGGCAAGACGGTTGATGCGGGTCTCGATCACCTCGACGCCGGCCGATCGCACCCGCGCGTGTACTTCCTCCGACATGGCGGCGGTGATCTCGTCGGCGTTCTCGCGCAACGACATTCGTCCTTCGGCGTCGTACGGGTAGCTACCGGCGATATGCCGAACCGCAGATTCGGTCTGAACGGCCACGAACTCCTCGTAATCGTCGACCTGGAAGGACGCCAGGGCGGTATCGGCAACCTGCCAGACGACGATGGCAGAGATCTCGATCGGATTGCCGTCGGCGTCGTTGACCTTCGATTGACCGGTCTCGTGGTTGCGAATTCGCGTCGAGATGGCCCTGCGGTACGTCAACGGATTGGTCCAGCGCAGCCCCGGTGTACGCAGCGTCCCGCTGTACGAACTGCCGAGTAGCTGCAGAACGCGAGCTTGATTCGGTTGCACCAGAGTCAATCCCATGAGTGCCGGCAGCGAGAGCACGAACAGGACGACTCCGACGACCGTGAGCCCCACCACGGAGAAGACCAGTCCGAGAGCGAACGCGGCGATTCCGCCGAGAAACAGCGCGAGACCGACGCCGAGCATCGACCAGCCGGGTAGATCCCAGCCGGTGCGCTCGGCAATGGTGGTGGTCGGAGTACCCGTCGGCTTCTCGGCGACGGTAGTGGGTACGGACATCGGAACCTCCCTCTCGTGAGTGATACTAAAGTGATATCACATTATCGACCGAGTGGGGGACGGTTCGACGGAGCTGCGGTCTCGGGATGGTGGGGGAGTCAGCGTCGGAACCACGCCGACGGGTCGTCGGCGATGGCCTTCTCGATCCGCAATCGTGAGGTGGCCGTGAGGTTTTCGGGTAGGCCGTCGAGTTCGAACCAGGCCACGTCGAGGTTCTCGTCGTCGGCGACATGAGGAGTGCCGCCGGTGTAGCGAGCGAGGAACGTGATGTCCAGATATTGCGCGACGTCGCCGTTGGGGTAGGTGATGGGCTCTGTCACGTCGACGCTCGTCAGGCGCACGATCGTGGCGTCCACACCGGTCTCCTCACCGATCTCACGCAGCGCGGCGGGTGCAGGTTCCTCGCCGGGCTCGAGGATTCCGGACACCACCGCCCAGGTGTTGTTGTCCGCCCGCAGAGTCAGCAGCACGCGCCGATCGTCGTCGAGAACGACAGCGCTGACGCCGGACAGCCACAGCGGGGACGTGCCGACGACGCTGCGCAGCGCCTGAACGAAGTCCGGAATGGGCATCGCGTCAGGACACGTAGGCGTTCAGAGAAGCGGACAGGTCGGCCAGAACCGCCCGCGCCGCGACGACCCCGCTGCCCGACCAGACCGTGTCGTTCACCACGAACACCCGCCCGTCGGTGACCGAGCCGAGAGCGTGCCACGCGTCGCCGTCCATCACCTCACGGCCGAAGGTCTCGCCGTCCGGACCCGCGAATCGCACGTAGACGATGTCGCCCTCGACGGGCTCCAGGTTGCCGGGCTCGACCGAGAAACCGGTGTCACGCTGATTCTGTGGCCGTGCAACGCCGACCTCGGCGAGCACCTGGCCCGCGAAGGAATCCTGGCCGTCGACCTCGACGGAGTCGGCATCGAATCGGACGACCGACGCCTGCGTCTGGGTTGCATCGATCTCGCGACCGACGCGTTCGGCATCCGCGGAGAACGACGCGAGCTGGTCGAATCCTGCCTGGCCTCGACCCAAGGCGGCTGCGGACTGCAGAAAGGTGTCTTTCCATCCCTGTCCGGTTGCGGTGAACACGGTCGGCGCGATGGCAGTCAGCGAATCGTAGGTATCGGATCCGAGAGAATCGGCACCCAGGATCAGGTCCGGGGCGAGGGCGGCGATCGCATCGAGGTCGGGGGCACCGACCGGGCCGACCGACGGAACCGACGCCAGGCCGGTACCCAGGTACAGCGGTTGGTCTCCGTCTCCCCGGAAGTCGGGGTCGAGCGTGGCCGCGCCGACGACGCGTTCCCAGATCCCGACCGCGCAGCTGGCGTCGAGGCCTGCAGCGTCGAGGACGACGATGCGCTGTGGATCGGCCGGGATGGCACTGATTCCCTCGGCGTGCCCGACGGGGCGCGTATCGCCCTCGACTCCCGTCGGGTCGAGTGGGGCAAGTGCGGGACACAGTCCGACGGTGTCCCGGTTGTTACCGACCACCCCCGCTCCGGCAATGTTCGTCGTACTGCGAACGATGGTGGATGCGTCGTCCTCGGTCGCGGAGTCGGAGCATCCGGTCAACGCCACGGCTGCCATCAGACAGACAGCGGCCGCCGTGCCCGTGGTGTGTGGCGCGAACCGGCGGGGGAGTCGTGGTCGAAGTGGCAACGCGGAACTTCTTTCTGCGGGTCGGGTGGTCTCACACAGTAACGGAAATCGCCTCGCGCAGAGCACTGCCGCGGACCCTTCTCGGCCATCTGTTCGCACGGTGTTCCGGGGTGTGCCGGCGGGCTCGTAAAGGCCGACGGCGCAGGCAGATCGCACCCCGAACCATGGTTCGATCGAATCCAATACGACACACGGTAGGACCGGTTCGGCAAGCGCCGGTCCGACGGTCTACGATTCGAGTAGCGCACGACTAGTGACGTCGCCTCGTGATTCGGGGTCGGACGCGCAATCAGGAGGATCTGTGACTGCCCTAGCGCCTAGGCCCGCTCCCGCGGTGGATGCTGCTCGGCCTTTCCCGCCGCGGATGGGACCGAAGGGTTCGTTCATCCACAAGGCGGTGACCACAACCGATCCCAAGGTTCTCGGGATCATGTACATCGCGACGTCGTTCGCCTTCTTCCTCGTCGGTGGACTGATGGCGCTGTTGATGCGCGCCGAGTTGGCCGTGCCGGGGATGCAGTTCCTGTCCAACGAGCAGTACAACCAGCTGTTCACGATGCACGGCACCATCATGTTGCTGCTGTACGCAACGCCGATCGTGTTCGGCTTCGCCAACTACATTCTTCCGCTGCAGATCGGTGCGCCGGACGTGGCGTTCCCGCGTCTCAACGCGTTCTCCTACTGGCTGTACCTGTTCGGTGCGCTGATCACCACGGCCGGCTTCATCACCCCGGGTGGCGCGGCCGACTTCGGATGGACGGCGTACACGCCGCTCACCTCTGCTCTGCACTCGCCCGGTGTCGGTGCCGACCTGTGGATCATGGGCCTCGCCGTCGCCGGTCTGGGAACCATCCTCGGTGGCGTCAACATGATCACCACGGTGATCTGCCTCCGCGCCCCCGGTATGACGATGTTCCGGATGCCCATCTTCACCTGGAACATCCTGGTCACGTCGATTCTGATCCTGCTGGCGTTCCCGCTGCTGACCGCCGCACTGCTCGGCCTTGCCGCCGACCGCCACCTGGGCGCGCATCTCTTCGACCCGGCAACGGGCGGAGTGCTGCTGTGGCAGCACCTGTTCTGGTTCTTCGGGCACCCCGAGGTCTACATCATCGCGTTGCCGTTCTTCGGAATCGTGTCCGAGGTGTTCCCGGTCTTCTCCCGCAAGCCGATCTTCGGTTACTCGGGTCTGATCTACGCGACGATCGCCATCGCTGCACTGTCGATCGCCGTGTGGGCCCACCACATGTACGCCACCGGCGCGGTACTGCTGCCGTTCTTCTCGTTCATGACATTCCTCATCGCTGTTCCGACCGGTGTGAAGATCTTCAACTGGGTCGGCACGATGTGGCGCGGACAGGTCACGCTCGAAACGCCCATGCTGTTCTCGATCGGCTTCCTGATCACGTTCGTGTTCGGCGGACTGACCGGTGTGCTGTTGGCTTCGCCTCCCATCGACTTCCAGGTCACCGACACGTACTTCGTCGTCGCCCACTTCCACTACGTGGTGTTCGGCACCGTGGTGTTCGCGACCTACGCAGGAATCTACTTCTGGTTCCCGAAGATGACGGGCCGGATGATGGACGAGGCTCTGGGCAAGTGGCACTTCTGGCTGACGTTCTTCGGATTCCATGCGACGTTCCTGGTGCAGCACTGGCTCGGTAACGAAGGCATGCCGCGTCGCTACGCCGACTACCTGCCGTCCGACGGCTTCACCGAACTGAACATCATCTCGACCATCGGTGCGTTCATCCTCGGTGCCTCGACGCTGCCGTTCGTCTGGAACGTGTTCAAGTCGTACCGATACGGTGAGGTCGTCACCGTCGACGATCCGTGGGGTTACGGAAACTCGTTGGAGTGGGCCACCTCGTGCCCGCCCCCGAGGCACAACTTCACCGAGCTGCCCCGGATTCGTTCCGAGCGTCCGGCGTTCGAGCTGCACTACCCGCACATGGTCGAGCGGATGCGGTCCGAGGCGCACGTCGGTCCTGGTGCTCACGGTGGCAAGACCACCGCGGTACTCGAACAGGCCCGCCGGGCTCCGATCGCCACCAGCGATCACGAAGGTTCGGGCGACCCGGATCCCCGGTAGTCCACAGCACAGCGAGAGCCCCTCCCGGCTACCGGGCGGGGCTCTTCGCTTGCGACAATCTTTCCTGCGCGTCCGGCCCGTTCGGCGGCAGTCGCGGGACACGAGCAGGGCACACCAGTAATGGGGGGACAGTGCGAAAGGGAGATTCGGTGAGATCGAGCGACACTGCGGTGTTGGTAACGGTGACGGGACCCGACAAACCAGGTGTCACATCGGTGCTGTTCGCGGCCCTGTCGCGGCACGACGTCAGCCTGCTCGACGTGGAGCAGGTGGTCATCCGCAACAGGCTGACCCTCGGGGTGTTGCTGACCTGTCCACGCGATCCCGAGGCGCTCCAGGAAGAACTCGAAGACGCGATGGCCACCGTGGGCGTCCATGTCGATGTCGAAATCGACGCGGCACAGAACGGTGGACGCACGCTGGCCACGCATGTCGTCGTCGTGCTCGGCCGTCCGGTCACCGCGCGAGCGTTCAGCACCATCTCGAGGGAATTGGCCCGGCAGGGGACCAATATCGATTCCATCCGTGGGATCGCGGACTACCCGGTGACGGGCCTCGAACTTCAGGTCACCGCCACCGACACCTCGCCTGAGGCAGACCTCCAGCTACGCACCGGCCTCGCCGCGATCGCAGCGGGAATCGGCGTCGACATCGCAGTGGAACGAGCCGGCATCGCACGGAGGTCGAAACGACTCATCGTGTTCGACGTGGACTCGACGTTGGTCCAGGGCGAGGTCATCGAGATGCTTGCCGCCCGGGCCGGGCGCGAAGACGAGGTACGTGCCGTCACCGAGGCGGCGATGCGCGGGGAGATCGACTTCGCCGAGTCGTTGGAACAGCGTGTCGCGGCGCTGGCAGGCCTCGACGCCTCCGTCATCGACGACGTCGCCGACAGCTTGGAGCTGACGGCAGGGGCTCGAACGACCATCCGGACGCTTCGCCGCCTCGGCTTCGCCTGCGGTGTCGTATCGGGTGGATTCCGCCAGGTGATCGAGGGCCTGGCTCACGAACTCGAACTCGACTATGTCAAGGCGAACACACTCGAGATCGTCGACGGGAAGTTGACCGGTCGCGTCATCGGCGACGTCGTCGACCGCGCTGCGAAGGCGACCGCACTGCGGGAGTTCGCCGCCCAAGCCGGAGTGCCGATGGAGCAGACGGTCGCGGTCGGCGACGGTGCCAACGACATCGACATGCTCACCGCGGCCGGGCTCGGCGTTGCGTTCAACGCCAAGCCCGCGCTTCGCGAGATCGCCGATACTGCGATCTCGCACCCGTACTTGGACGCCGTCCTGTTCATTCTCGGGGTCACCCGAAACGAGATCGAAGCCGCGGATGCCGTCGACGGGGGAGTCCGCCGCGTCCCGATCCCATGACCGACGCCCCCGCCGTCGGCGACTCCGTCGATCGGGACCGTGCCGGGTCGACGTCCGATACGGCTGAACCCGAGCAGTTCTCGGACGCCAACACGTTCGCCTCGCGTCACGCCGAGTTGGCCCGCGGCTATGGCGGCGCGGACGATCCCGAGGACCCGTCGGAGGTTCTGGCGATGCCCATGGTGCTGCACATACCCAAGGCCGATCCGCCGGTGCGCAACGACCTACTCGAAGCCGCCGCCCGAGCCGTCGTGGCGCTGTGCCTCGACCCACGGGTCGGTGTCGACGCCTCGTGGCACGAGCCTTTCGTCGCGTGGACCTCGGCGCGGATCAGGAAGGTGGCCCGCCGTGCCCGCGGCGCGCAATGGACTGCAGCGCAGGAAGTTCCGGGTGTCACGGTCGACGTCGGGAACGCTTCGGCCCGTGCTTTCGTGCCGGGCCGCGTCGGCGATCTGGATCCGCGCATCAAGCGTCTTCAGATCGGCGGCACCGACGTGCCGGCCGAGGAAGAGTCACCGCCGAGCGCCGGTCCGGTGCTGTGGATCGACGCGTCCCTGTCGATGACAGTGGGCAAGGCCGCGGCGCAGGTGGGTCATGCGTCGATGTTGCTGGCCGGTGCGATGAGCCTCGACGACTGTCGAGCCTGGGCCGATTCCGGTTTCGCCTGTTCGGTTCGATCGGCGGATCCGGAGCAGTGGGCGCACGCGCTGGACGAGGTCCGCGCGGGTCGCGCCGTCGCAGTTCGAGATGCTGGTTTCACTGAAGTGGCTCCCGGTTCGACGACCGTGATCGCTGTCCGGACGTAACGCAGCATCGGTCGGGGTCCACTGTCGCATAACTGGCTATCGAACGAGGTATCCAGTGGCCGGACACTGACACCATGCCTTTCTCACCGCTACGCGTCGCCGGCCGTCGTCTCCCGTCTCGCCTGACGGCGCTCTACGTCGGCCTGTGGCTGTACGGCGCGTCCATGTCGCTGATGATCGCCGGTGGACTCGGAGTCAACCCCTGGGATGTGTTCCACCAAGGTCTGTCGCGGCACCTGTCGCTCAGCTTCGGAACCATCACTGCCATCACCGGCGTGGCGGTGCTCCTGATGTGGATACCGCTGCGGCAGCGTCCGGGTTTGGGGACCGTGAGCAACGTGATCGTCATCGCTGTCGCCGTGGATACGACGTCGGCGATTCTGCCCCATCTGGACGGGCCGATCGTTCGGACACTGGCAATGGTGTCGGGCATCGTCGTCAATGCCTTCGCCACGGCGCTCTACATCGGTGCGGGAATGGGCCCGGGCCCCCGAGACGGTTTGATGACCGGGTTGGTGGCGCGCACCGGATGGTCGATTCGCCTCACTCGCACGGGAATCGAACTGACAGTGGTACTCACCGGCTGGCTGCTCGGCGGAACTCTCGGTGTCGGTACGGTGCTCTACGCGCTCGGGGTAGGACCGCTCGTGCAGCTGTTCATGACTCACCTACCGGCGCTGCGGAACACGAGAACGGTCGAGCCGGTCACCGAAATCTTCGAACCTGCCTCCAGTGCAGTGGTATCGGGTGGGACGCCGTCCACGCGAGAGGAATCGAGGACGGGCACAAATCGAGACGACGACCAACTGGGGCAGGCCAGCGTGATTTCGGCGGGACCGCCGGAATGCAAGATCAGCAACGAACTCGCGTCGTCCACCTGCCCGCCGTCGGAGGCGTAGGAACGCACGTCGGACCCGTCGACCCAGGCGGAGATCGTGCGCACCGAATCGTCGTTCCATCTGTCGTGATCGAATTCGATTCCGGCGGAATCGAACCAGACGAGGTCCGGTCGACCGGTCGGCGTCGCCCGTCCGGTGAAGAACTCCTGCTGACGCAGTGTCGGGGCGCTCGCACGTACGCGCAGCAGGCGCGCGACGAAGCGAATCATGTTCTGGTCCGCGCTGTCCCAGTCGACGGCCCAGGCGTCGGATGCCGGTGCATCGTGAGATACGCAGTAGGCGTTGTTGTTTCCGCCCTGGCTGTGGCCGAGTTCGTCACCTGCGAGCAGCATCGGTGTTCCGGTCGACAGCGTCAGGGTGGCAAGCAGAGCACGGACGTGTCGTCCACGGTCTCCGAGGACGGAGGGATCGTCGGTCGGACCCTCGACGCCGTAGTTGACCGACGAGTTGTTGTCGGTGCCGTCTCTGTTCTCTTCGCCGTTGGCTTCGTTGTGCTTTCGTTCGTACGAGACCAGATCGTGTGCGGTGAATCCGTCGTGTGCGGTGACGAAATTGATCGACGCCCACGGCAGTCGACCGCTGCCGGCATAGAGGTCCTCGGAACCGGCCAGGCGGGAAGCCAATTCGCGCACTCCGTGATGGCCGGCCCAGAATCCTCGCACGGTATCTCGGTAGCGGTCGTTCCACTCGGACCACATGACCCCGAAGTTGCCCACCTGATATCCGGCACCGGTCGCATCCCAGGGTTCGGCGATCAACTTGACGTCCGACAGCACCGGATCGGTACCGATCGCCGTCAACAGCGGTGCACGAGAATCGAATCGCCAACCGCCCGGTCGGCCGAGCGTGCTGGCCAGGTCGAATCGGAATCCGTCCACGCCCATGTCCTGCACCCAGTACCGCAGGCTGTCGCACACCATGCGGACCACGGCGGGAGACGCCGAATCGAGTGTGTTGCCGCAACCGGTCAGGTCGACGTCGGATCCGCGACCGTCGAGCAGGTAGTACCCCGGCGCGTCGAGACCCCGCCAACTGATCGACGGCCCGTCGACCGCGGATTCACACGTGTGGTTGTAGACCACGTCGAGAATTACTTCGATCCCTGCGCTGTGCAACGCGTCGACCATCGTCCGGAACTCGTCCACTTCGTTGCCTCGCACGGCGGCGAAACGCGGATCGGGAGCGAAATACGCGCCCGTGGAGTAGCCCCAATGGTTTCGCATCCCTCGAGCGCGCACGCCGGGTTCGGTGAACGTGGTGTGGACCGGCAGCAATTCGACCGACGTGATGCCCGTTCGAGCCAGGTGTTCGAGTACGGCCGGTTGCGCGAGCCCGAGGTAGGTGCCACGAAGGTGTTCGGGTACGCCGTTGTGGCGCGCGGTGAACGACCCGACGTGCAATTCGTAGAGCACGGTTCTGTCCCAGGGAACGGCAGGCCTCACCGGTCGGTCGCCGTTGTCCGACGGTCCGCGGACGACGCCGAGCGGGAGGTGGCCGAGGGAATCGCGACTGCTGGGGGCTCCGAACGGGTCGTCCTCGTAGGCCAACAGGGCCGCGGGATCCCCGAAGTCACCGGACACCTGGCGGGCGGACGGGTCGAGCAGGATCTTGGCCCCGTTGAATCGTCGGCCCGAGTGGGGATCCCAGGTGCCGTGCGCGCGAAAGCCGTACCGCACGCCTGGCCCGACGTCAGGGACGAAGGCATGTCTGATGCCGAAAGTCCGGTTGGTCAACTCCACACGCCGCTCGCCGCCGTCCGGGTCGATCAGACATACCTCGACGCCATCCGCACCGGGAGCGTGGACTGCGAATTGCGTACCAGTGGGGTGCACAGTGGCACCCAGGGGGAACGGCTGCCCGGGCGGGTTCACGCGAGTGACCCCGTCGACAGGACGGCGGGAGGTGCGAGGTACATCGTCAATGGGCGACACGCGTGCACATCCTGCCGTGTCTGCGCGGGGAGTGTGCGGGAGGATAGGAGCCGTGTCTGAACCGGATCCCGACCTGCTCGTAGATTTCACCGATGTCGTAGTCCGCCGAGGTGGCGTGACGTTGGTGGGTCCCGTCACCTGGAAGGTGGAACTGGACGAACGGTGGGTCGTACTCGGGCCCAACGGTGCAGGTAAGACGTCGCTGCTCCGTATCGCTGCCGCCGAGATCCATCCCACGTCCGGTGTCGCTCACGTCCTCGGTGAGGTGATGGGCAGAACCGATGTCTCGGAACTGCGTCCTCGAATCGGCCTGTCGTCGTCCTCGTTGGCGCACCGAATCCCTGCCGACGAACTGGTCTCCGATCTGGTCGTATCCGCCGGCTATTCCGTGCTGGGGCGCTGGCGGGAGAAGTACGACGCGATCGACACCGAACGGGCCGTCGAGATGCTCGAAAGCCTCGGGGCCGAACATCTGGCGACGCGGACCTACGGCACCCTGTCGGAGGGTGAGCGAAAGCGTGTACTGATCGCCCGTGCCCTGATGACCGACCCCGAACTGCTGTTGCTGGACGAGCCCGCTGCCGGCCTCGATCTCGGCGGCCGCGAGGAACTGGTGGCCCGGTTGGCCGATCTGGCTGCCGACCCCGACGCTCCCGCGACCGTGCTGATCACCCACCACGTGGAGGAAATTCCGCCCGGCTTCAGCCACGCACTACTCCTCAAGGAGGGCGGCGTGGTTGCGCAAGGCCTGGTCGACGATGTCATCACGGCGGAGAACCTGACCGAGGCGTTCAGCCAGTCGATCACGCTCGATCGCGTCGACGGTCGCTACTTCGCGCGGCGCACGCGCGCTGCCGGGGCGCACCGCCGCTAGAGCGGACCCCGTGCCCGGGCGCGCCGGCTCAGCGGTACGTTGCGGAGATGAGCTCGAGCACCGCCGCCGATCCCGTTCCAGCACGTGATGCGTCGACCGTCATTCTGATCCGTGACGGCCGATCACAACCCGGCATCGAGGTGTTCCTTCTCGAACGCGTCGGCGGGATGGCGTTCGCGGGCGGCATGACGGTATTTCCCGGCGGCGGTGTGGATCCGTCGGATGCGGCCGCGGACATCGAGTGGGCAGGTCCGCCGCCGTCGTGGTGGGCCGACCGGTTCGGTACCGACGAGGGGAAGGCGCAGGCGTTGGTGTGCGCAGCGGCACGCGAGACGTTCGAGGAGTGCGGCGTGTTGTTGGCCGGTCCGACGGCGGATTCGGTGGTCGCCGACACCGCCCCGTTCTCTGCGGAACGCGGTCGACTGGAACGCCGGGAGCTCTCGTTCGCCCAGTTTCTCACCGACCACGATCTGGTTCTGCGAGCAGATCTGCTGCGGCCGTGGTCGCACTGGATCACCCCGATCGGTGAAGCCCGACGGTACGACACGAGGTTCTTCGTTGCCGTGCTCCCCGAGGGGCAGAACGCCGACGGTGAGACCAGCGAGGCGGCGTCGGTGAGCTGGCGCTCGGCCGAGGACGCGTTGACGGACTGGCGTTCGGGGACCACCGTCCTGCTGCCACCGACGTGGAGCCAGCTCGATGCGCTCGGCCGTTTCGACACGGTGGCCGACGTTCTCGATCACGAGCAGACGATCGCGGCGGTCCTGCCCGTCCTGACCCGGGAGAACGGCACCGTCCGAGTGGAGTTCGACGGCGAGGACGCGTACTACGCGGGCACGGTCCATCCCTGGTCGGATCGCTGAACTCGGGCGCGGTAGCCTTCGGCCATGGCTGAGTTCGTGACTCTCGAAGTATCCGACGGTATCGGCACCATTCGCTTGGATCGCCCACCGATGAACGCGCTCAATCGTCAGGTGCAGGAGGAGATCCGGGCTGCGGCACGCGAAGCCACCGTGAACTCCGACGTCAGAGCGGTCATCGTCTACGGCGGCGAAAAGGTGTTCGCGGCCGGTGCCGACATCAAGGAAATGGCGGCCATGTCCGTCGTCGAGATGACCGATATCGCGGCGGAACTGCAGTCTGCCCTCGGCTCGCTCAGCACGATTCCCAAACCGGTCGTGGCCGCAGTGACCGGATACGCACTGGGCGGTGGACTCGAGGTCGCGCTCGGCGCGGACCGACGCATCGCCGGAGACAATGCCAAGCTCGGCGTTCCCGAGGTGCTGCTCGGAGTCATTCCAGGGGGCGGCGGCACGCAGCGCCTGGCCCGTCTGATCGGGCCCAGTCGCGCCAAGGACATGGTCTTCACCGGCCGTTTCGTCGGAGCCGAGGAGGCCCTGCGCATCGGTTTGGTGGACGAGGTGGTCGCGCCGGACGAGGTGTACAACGCGGCACGCGCATGGGCGGGGCAGTTCACGACCGGAGCGTCACGCGCTCTGGCTGCGGCCAAGGCGTCCATAGATCAGGGGTTGGACGTCGACCTGACCAACGGACTGCGCGTCGAGGCACAGCAGTTCGCGGCCCTGTTCGCCACCGAGGACCGCACCGTCGGGATGGAATCCTTCATCGCGAACGGACCGGGTAAGGCCGCTTTCACCGGGCGTTGAGCATCGAGGTCGGTGGACGAACTTGTTCCATGGCTACCGGATAGTAGGCTCGCCTCATGACTGCAAGCCCCCACGACGGTGCGAATCGACCGACTGCTTCTGTGACGCCTCTCGTCTCGGCCGAGGCGCGAGACCGCGAGGTCGATCCGGCACCGAATCCGCACGCCACGGCCGAGCAGGTCGAGGCAGCGCGGTCGGACACCAAACTGGCGCAGGTGCTCTACCACGACTGGGAAGCCGAGACCTACGACGACAAGTGGTCGATCTCCTACGACGAGCGCTGCATCGATTACGCCCGAGGCAGGTTCGATCAGGCGGTGTCCGGTGACGCATCGGCTCGAGCGGCTCTGCCGTACGGTCGTGCGCTCGAATTGGGTTGTGGCACAGGTTTCTTCTTGCTCAACCTGATGCAGGCCGGGATTGCCGACAAGGGCTCGGTCACCGACCTCTCACCCGGAATGGTCAAGGTCGCGCTGCGCAACGCCGAGCACCTCGGACTCGAAGTGGACGGCCGGGTGGCCGACGCAGAAACGATTCCGTACGACGACGACACCTTCGATCTGGTGGTCGGTCACGCCGTGCTCCACCACATCCCGGACGTCGAGCAGTCTCTTCGAGAAGTTCTGCGCGTTCTCAAGCCGGGTGGACGCTTCGTCTTCGCAGGCGAGCCCACCACGGTGGGCAACTTCTACGCGCGCTGGCTGGGCCGTATCACCTGGGAAGCGACCACTCGTGCCACCAAGCTGCCGTTCCTGGCGGACTGGCGCAAACCACAGGAAGAACTCGACGAGTCCTCGCGAGCTGCAGCACTCGAGGCCGTCGTGGACCTGCACACGTTCGATCCGACCGACCTCGAGAACATCGCGTTGTCGGCGGGTGCCGAGGCCGTTCAGGCGAACACCGAAGAATTCGCTGCCGCTCTGCTCGGGTGGCCGGTGCGCACGTTCGAGGCCGCCGTTCCGGCAGGCAAGCTCGGCTGGAACTGGGCCAAGTTCGCGTTCAACGGGTGGAAGACGCTGAGCTGGGTCGACGAGAAGGTCTTGCAGCACGTGGTACCGCGAGGCATGTTCTACAACGTGATGATCACCGGAACCAAGCCCGCGCCCCGCGCTTGATTCGTTCCACCACCGTCGGCGGTACGGCCGACGCTGCATCGATCGGTCCCAACCGTGGGCTATGACTTCACCGGCACCGACCTCGACTTTCTGCGAAGCGAGGCCGGTGCCGAGGCACTCGGTGCAGTCGACCGACTCGAGCTCGATGCGCGAACTTCGCTGCGCGATATCGCCTCGGTACGTGCCCGCTACCCCGAGCACGTTGCGGCCCTCGTCGAGACGGTGACGGTGCGGCGGAAAGCACGGGCGAAGCTGCTGGGGTCCGACGGCTGGCTCGTCACCGACGACGCGGTTCAGCAGGCGACGCCGACGACCGTCGCTCGCAGGCGCGCGGCCCGCCTGGCCGGACGGCGGGTGCACGATGTCACCTGTTCCATCGGCAGCGAGCTGGCGGCGTTGGTCGACACGGCGGCCGTCGCGGTCGGAAGTGACCTGGACCCGATTCGGGTGCGCATGGCTGCCCACAACGTGCCTTCCGCGACGGTACTGCGCGCCGACGCACTGACCCCGACGACGCGGGGGACCGTGATCGTGGCCGATCCCGGACGACGCGTCGGTGGTCGCCGACGGCACGATCCCGCGGCGCTCGAGCCTCCGTTGCCGCATCTCCTCGACGCGTATCGGGGGCGAGATCTGGTCGTCAAATGCGCGCCCGGGTTGGATTTCGATGCCCTCGATTGGCCCGGTGAGATCGAGGTGGTCTCCCTCGACGGGGGAGTACGCGAGGCGTGCCTATGGTCGGAAGGTCTCGGCGACAGCGGAATTCGGCGTCGTGCCGCGGTCCTGCGATCCGACGGAAGTGCGCTCGAGATTACCGACGCCGAGTCGGACGAGATTCCCGTTCGGCCGCCCGGTGATTACATCGTGGATCCGGACGGTGCGGTCGTGCGGGCCGGGCTGGTGCGGCACTACGGTGCCAAATTCGGCCTCTGGCAATTGGATCCGAGGATCGCGTACCTGACGGGCGAAGCCGTACCCGTCGGCGTGCGTGGTTTCCGAATCCTCGAGCAGTCGAAGTTCTCGGAGAAAGTGCTTCGGCAGCAACTGAATCGACTGGGGTGTGGCGCGGTGGAGATCCTGGTGCGCGGAGTCGACGTGGATCCCGCGTTGCTCAGGCCCAAACTCAAGCTGCGGGGCCGGGTCTCGCTGTCGGTCGTCATCACTCGCATCGAGCGCTCGGCCGTGGCGTTCGTCTGCGAGCCGGGCGCGGTCCGTCAGCCGGTGTAGGTGAAGATCTCGCCCAGGTAGCTCGCCGTGACGACCTGCCCGTCGGGACCGACGGACGTGCCCACGGTGGTGCCGACGACATCGGGTAAGGGCTGCGAATCGATGCTGTCGCCCGTCGTCGCGTCGAACGTGAGCAGAGCCAGTCCGTCGCCGTCGCGAACGACGGTGTGGCCGCGCCCGTCCGCGGATTGTGCTGCTGCCCCGGCCTGTTCGACGTCGTCGCGAACCCACACGCGCTCGGCCGAGTCGCCGTTGTCTCGAAGTCCCATCAGGGTGCCGTCGCCGCCGGCCGGGACGATGGTGCCGTCCGAGGCGATCGATGGACTGCCTCCGATTCCGAGTCCCGTGCCCTCGGTCCACTTCTGTTTCCCGTCCGAGGTGTCGAATGCGGTCAGTCGCCCGTCGACGTCGGCGATGTAGACCGTCGATCCGTCCTCGGAGAGCACCGGGCTCGATGCGACGCCTGCAGGGAGGAGGTCCGAGGACCACCGTTCGACGAGTCCAGGTGCGCCGTCGCGGGAGTACTGCAGCGAGACGAGTTGCGGCGCAATCGAACCGGGTCGCCACAGGGTCAGGTAGATGGCGTCGCTGTCGCGGTCCACCGCGGGCGCGGCGGGCACAGCGCATTCGGATTCGCCCGAACTGCACTGGGCGAGTCCGGTGTCCATCGGCTCGAAGTCCGCATCGGGGTCGGTCAAGAAGTCCGGGGCCGGAACGAGATCGAGGATGGGTACTCGCAGTTGGCCGTTCTGGGAATCGAGGACACTGACCTGACCCATCTGGGTGATCGACAGCACGCTGCCGTCGCCCAAGAACTGGGCGGATTTCGGAACACCGTATACCGGTGTACGCCAACGTAATTGCCCATGATCGTTGTACGAGTTAAGCCCGCCTTCGTCGCCGATGTAGACATTGATCGCAGAATCGACGGTGGGGGTGGCGGTCACCACGGAAGGGCCGATCCGGTTGCACCAGCGCTTGCGGGCGGACTCGATCTCGAACGAGAACAGATTGCAACCCGATTCGGTTGCGGCAGTGACGAACATCTGACCGTTCGAGCCGATCGATACCGGTGACGTCACGGTGCCGCCGGTGGGTCGAGTCCAGTCCAGCGTCAGTGGAGCACCGACCGATACGTCCGTCGAGCCACTGTTGCGGAGGTTCGCGTGCGCCGCGGGCCAGGAGTCGGGCGAGAGCGGTTCGATGGCAGCAGGTTCCGTGCTGCACCCGGCAAGGGTCAACAGGACCGTCGCAGCCACTGCAGTCAGACCCTTGCCTGCTCCGGACGTCGAACCTGCACCGAACCCGACACGCATTCGAGCACTCCCCATGATGTCCGTTGTGCCCTTTCGATCGGCGGTCGCTCGGCCCGTTGCGCCGATGCCCGGGCATCGGTCGAGAGACAACACTAGCCCGCTGACGGGTGCCGGCAGAGAGCGGGCGAGCGAGAAACTAGGGTGAACGTCCATGACGAGTATGTGGAACGCGCCGCTGCGAACACGCTGGCGCGGGTCGAGACGACGCGACAGCGAGCAGGCGCGGTTTCTCACGCGGGCGTCCCTCGACTGGGTGCTCGCCAACAAGGCCTACACCCCCTGGTACCTGGTTCGGTACTACCGTCTGGCCAAGTTCAAGCTCGCGAACCCGCACGTGATCCTGCGGGGCATGGTCTTCCTCGGCAAGAACGTCGAGATTCACTCCACCCCTGAACTGTCTCGCCTCGAGATCGGTCGGTGGGTCCACATCGGCGACGGCAATGCCATCCGGTGCCACGAGGGTTCGCTCCGCATCGGAGACAAAGTGGTGTTCGGCAAGGACAACGTCGTCAACACCTACCTCGACATCGAGATCGGCGCGTCGACGCTCGTGGCCGACTGGTGCTACATCTGCGATTTCGACCACCGGATGGACGACGTGAACATGCCCATCAAGGACCAGGGAATCGTCAAGGGCCCGGTACGAATCGGACCCGACACCTGGATCGCCGCCAAGGTGACGATCCTGCGGGAAACCAGAATCGGGCGAGGCTGCGTCCTCGGTGCCCATGCCGTCGTCAAGGGTGAGATTCCGGACTACAGCATCGCCGTCGGTGCCCCGGCCAAAGTCGTCCGCAATCGCAAGACGGCCTGGGAGGCCGGCGCAGCCGAGCGAGCGAAGTACATCGCGGCGCTCGAAGACATCGCGCGCAAGAAGGCTCTCGGTCAGGCCGAGGCGGCGCGGGAGAGCTGAGACCCATGTGATGCTCCTATGAGTGTCAAGTGGCAGTTTTCTGGGTGAGAAGTTGGAACATTTCGCGGGCGACGGCTCGTTTGAGGCAGCGGATTATGT
>NZ_JAVDUT010000008.1:0-186333 GCF_031456475.1 Rhodococcus sp. 3258 | reverse complement strand
TCAAACGAGCCGTCGCCCGCGAAATGTTCCAACTTCTCACCCAGAAAACTGCCACTTGACACTCATAGGAGCATCACATGCGGCGAAGCCGCTCAGGCGTGCTTGGCGACCAGATCGCCGACGCGCGGCAGTGCCTCGGTGACGTTCTTCTTCGCCGAGCCACGCAGGCTGCCGTAGAACTTCTTGACGACGGACTTGTCCGTCTCCTCGATGCGCGCATCGGTGACCGAGAGCAAAGCGTCGGACGCGGCATCTCCGTTGGCAGCAAGGTACTCACCGAACGTGCCCTGCGGGGCAGCGTTGTACGACTGCCAGAACGGATCGAGCTTGTCGACGAAATCGGGCCACAGAGCCGAGACCGCATTGTCGATGTAGGACGGACCGACCTTCTTCACTGCGCCGTAGCCCCCCTTGACCGCGAGGCCACTCGCGCCCTTCTTGTCGGCTACCTCGGCGTCGATCAATGCCAATACGTCGACGCGCAGAGCGTCGGCCTTCGACTCGTCGAGCAGCGAATCCTTCAGTGCAGCAACCACTTCGAACTTCCTCCCAGATGTGTCGGCGGCCCCACGCGGACCGGGCGCAACACTACCGCAGCAGTGCGTGGCAGCGCCGCACTCGCTCGATCCACCACTGGGTGCGCTCGGCGTCGGCACCGAGTTCGATCAACGCGTGCGGATCCGGCTCGACGCTCTGGACCGGATACGTTCCGTCGACCACCTCGGGTGCCGGTGCGACGTCGCGAACGAACAGGCTGCCCGTCCCCAGTCCGCAGGCGAATTCGAGATGCGGCAGCGCGGCGGCAGCGGCGAGCCCGGAGGCGATGCCCACAGCCGAATCGAGTGCACTCGACACGACCACCGGCACGCCGTACTCCCCCAGTTCGCCGGCCAGTTCGAGCAGTGCGCGCATGCCGCCGAGCGGAGCGACCTTGAGTACCGCGATGTCCGCGCCGCCGGCCCGCACGACCTTCATCGGGTCCTCGGCCCGACGGATGCTCTCGTCCGCGGCCACCCGAACTCCCGGAGCCCGGCGGCGCAGCTCGACGAGCTCGGCAACCGTGGCGCACGGCTGCTCCGCGTATTCGAGTGGCCCGTCCGCAGTGAGAGCAACCAACGCAGTGACTGCCTCGTCGACGGTCCAGCCCCCGTTGGCGTCGATCCGCACCCGCGGCACCAGCTCGCGCACCGCACGAACGCGAGCCACGTCGTCGGCCAGGCTCTGCCCCTTCTCGGCCACTTTCACCTTCGCCGTTTCGGCCCCGGGTGAGCGGCTCAGCACGCCCGCCACATCGGAGGCGTCGACCGCGGGCACGGTCGCGTTGACCGCGATGCGTCGACGCACCGCATTCGGTGGGCCCTCCCACGCGGCCTCGATCGCCGACGCCAACCACGGGGCGGACTCGACGTCGTCGTACTCGGGGAACGGAGAGAATTCACCCCACCCACCGGGACCACGAATCAACATCACCTCACGGGTGGTGATCCCACGGAACTTCGTCCGCATCGGCATCGAGAGCACGTGCGCACCGTCGAGCAGATCGTCGATCGGGGGAATCATTGCTGCCCCGGGAGCAACTGCACCATCAGTGCCTCGCAGTCGGCGAGCAGGTTGCCGTCCAGATCCGTCAGCCTCGCGCTGATGAACGTCTTACGACCCTCCACCTTGTCCACGGCACCCTCGACGACCAACTCGGTGTTCAGGGGGGTCACCTTGCGGTAGTTGATGTGCAGATATGCGGTCCGGCTGATGGGCCGACCGTAGGCGTGCTGGATCAGGCCGAAGAGGTCGTCGAACAGCAGCGGAAGGGTGCCGCCGTGCGCGGCGGCGTTGCCACCGAGGTGGAAGCGACGGAACATGCCACGGCTACGGACGCCGTCGGCTGCGAATTTCTCGATGATCCACGGCGGCAGCAGCAGCGAACCACGGCCCGGCAGAGCAGGTACCCGCCCCGCGGTCTGCTTGCCTTCGGCGACCACGTGCGGCTCCAACAACTCGATCAATTCCCGAGTCTTGCTCGCGGCTGCCTCGGTGACGTCTGCGGGCAGCGACGTGGACACCGCGAGATCCTGGACCGTGCGCAGTGCCTCGAGCAACTGCCCGTATTCCGGCCCCACCTTCGCCGGAACGAAACGCGGGAAGCCGCCGTGGTGGTCGTAATCGGGGTCGGAACTGCGGTCGAGCTGCATCGGATCGGTCATGACCTGCACGCTAGCTGCATCGCCCGGCCGCAGCGGATTCAGCCCTCGCCACCGTTAAGCTGGCCCACGTGACCTTCACTCCCGCACTGTGGCGTCCCGTTCCCGGCTTCGAAGATCTGACCGACATCACCTATCACCGCCACGTGTCCGACGCGACCGTGCGGGTGGCGTTCGATCGTCCCGAGATTCGCAACGCTTTTCGGCCGCACACCGTCGACGAGCTGTACCGCGCGCTCGAACACGCTCGCGTGAGTTCGGACGTGGGAACGGTGCTGCTCACCGGCAACGGGCCGAGCAGCAAGGACGGCGGCTGGGCGTTCTGTTCCGGCGGCGATCAGCGCATTCGCGGACGAAGTGGCTACCAGTATGCGGACGGTGAAACGGCCGAGACGGTCGACAAGGCTCGCGCGGGCCGACTGCACATTCTCGAGGTGCAGCGGCTGATCCGCTTCATGCCCAAGGTCGTCATCTGCCTCGTCAACGGGTGGGCAGCGGGTGGCGGGCACAGCTTGCACGTGGTGTGCGATCTGACGCTCGCGAGCCGCGAGCACGCTCGCTTCAAGCAGACCGACGCCGACGTGGGCAGCTTCGACGGTGGTTACGGCAGTGCGTACCTGGCCAAGATGGTCGGGCAGAAGTTCGCCCGAGAAATCTTCTTCCTCGGCGAGACGTACTCGGCCGAGGAAATGCACCGCATGGGCGCGGTGAACAAGGTGGTCGATCACGCCGAACTCGAGAACACCGCCATCGAGTGGGCCGCGAAGATCAACGCCAAGTCGCCGCAGGCGCAGCGGATGCTCAAGTACGCGTTCAACCTGCAGGACGACGGTCTCGTCGGCCAGCAGTTGTTCGCCGGTGAAGCCACCCGGCTGGCATACATGACCGACGAGGCCGTCGAGGGACGCGATGCGTTCCTGGAGAAGCGCGAGCCCGACTGGTCGCCGTTTCCTCGATATTTCTGACGCTTCGTGACCCCGAACTCACATCACCGCGATCGCGGTACTGCCGCGGGTGCTCTGTGGGCCTGGTTCACGCAGCCGTACGACTACCGCTGGATGGCGGACTTCCAGAACTCGCGGCCCACCGGAAAGCTCATCCGATGGGTGATGGCGATCCTGACGCTGAACTACGGCGCTCTGGCGGTGGTGGCCCTCTTCTCCGACGGTGCCACGCGGAACGCCGCGGCAATCGGCTGGAAGGCATTCCTGGTCGTCATGGCGGTGGCGGTCGCGGCCGCGTGGATCGCCAAGCCGTTCCCGGGTCGCCTCGGGGTGGTGGCATTCGCGGTGTTCGCCGATCTGGGCACCGCGTCGTCGATCCTCGTCAACCCGATCGCCGACGCGATCCTGACGTGCGCGCTGTTCGCCGTCATCGGCACCTTCTGCACGTTCTTCGTCAGCCCACGGTGGCTGGTGGCTCACCTGATCTTCTCGGTGGCGTGCACCGTCGCTGCCGCGGCGGCGACATACCGCACCGGCGACGTGGACGTCGCGTCACTGATCTTCCGGACCGACGTGGTGTTGCTCGCGATCGCCGGGGTGCCGCTCACCTCGCATCTGTTGGTCACCGTGTTGACCGACGACGCCCGTAGTTCGTTGCTCGACCCGCTCACCGGGTTGCTGAATCGGCGCGGACTCGAATCGGTGATCCACGATGTCTGGTTGCTCGGCCGCGAGGAGGATCGCTGCTCGGCCGTCGTGGTCGTGGACATCGATCGCTTCAAAGCCGTCAACGACGACTACGGGCACGAGGAGGGAGACGCCGTCATCGTTCGCGTCGCCGAGCGTCTGGGCGTACACATGGGTAGATACGGCGTGATCGCGCGCACCGGCGGCGAGGAATACCTCGCCGTGGTCTCGACGTCGCGCCTGCACATCGATGCGTTGATCCACGGTGTTCGACGAGCCATGCGCGATCCCGACGACGGCGTCGCCGTGACGGTCAGTGTGGGGGCAGCCATCCTGCACGCGAGTTCACCCCTGTGGGAGCAGAACCTCGACCTCGTGACGCGGGCGATGCGGGTGGCGGACTCGGTGATGTACGAGGCCAAGGCAGCCGGCGGAAACCGGATCGTCACGACGGTGCTGTGACGCCACTGATCCGGGTCGTTCCGCAGGCTCCACTCTCGCTGTGACCATCCTGCGGCAGTGATGGTCGGTTGCGTGATATCCATGCGTGGTGGACATCCTCGCTGCACGTACCATCCTGCGCCCGGTCGACTACCGGAAGACCCTCGAGTTCTATCGAGACGGCCTGTCTCTTGCGGTGTGCCGTGAATATCCCGGCGGCACGGTGTTGTTCGCAGGCCAAGGGTTGATCGAGATCGCAGCGCACGGCGGCACCGAGGAGCCGGGATCGTTCTCCGGGGCACTGTGGCTGCAGGTTCGCGACATCGATTCTGCCACAGCGGAATTGGAGCAGGCCGGCATTGCGATCGTGCGGGCGGCGACCACCGAACCCTGGGGGCTCATCGAGATGTGGATCGAGGATCCCGACGGAATCCCCATCGTGCTGGTGCAGATTCCGCAGGACCACCCACTCCGCCGGGATACTCGCTAGCCACCCGAGACGGTTCGCAGTACCGCCGACGCCGATTGCGGCCTCGACCACAGATATCCCTGCGCCAGAGTGCATCCGAGATCGAGAGCGGCGTCGGCCTGAGCTCGACTTTCGATCCCCTCGACGATCATCGTCAGCTCCAAATCCTTGGCGACCGAGGCCAACGACTTGATCATCGCCCGACCGGCCACGGTGTCGATGAACCGCGTCAGATGTCCGTCGATCTTGATGCCGTCCGGTTGCAACGTCACCAAGCGTTCGAGAGACGACCAGCCGGAGCCGAAGTCGTCGAGCAGGACGCGGAAACCCAGCCGGTGCACGTCGTCGATGTGCTTGCGCAGCAACGGCCCTGGCGTCACCGACGAGGTCTCGGTGAGTTCGAGCGAAATGGATTTCGGGGACACCTCGGTCGACGCGATCGCGCGTTCGAGTTGGCCGACGCCGTCCGGATGCGCCAGATGACGTCCGGAAATGTTGACGGTCAGCCGCAGGTCCGGTCGGTGTACGTGCCACTTCTTCATCTCCGCGGCTGCCTGCGCGAGCACGCTCAGATCCACGTCGATGATCAGTTCACTCGCCTCGGCGAACGGCACGAAGTCCGCGGGCACCACCAGACCCCGAGTGGGATGGTGCCAGCGCGCCAATGCCTCGAAGCCGACTATCTCCTCTGTCCGTAGGTCCACGATCGACTGGAACCACGGGACGATGTGACCGTCGGCGAGGGAGTCGGCGATGTCGTTGTCGCTGCCGAGTCGGGTGGATCCCGAGCCGACCCGCCGATGCAGATCGAGCTGCTCTTCGAGGACGGACGCGAACTGTTCGAGCTCCTGCATCTGGTCGTTGGAGAGGGGCCTCGAGGTGCGGTCGAGCAAGCACAGAGTGCCGATCACCAGACCTTCTCGTCCGCGAAGCGGAACCGAGGCATAGGACTCGATGCCGTTCTCGTCGAGCAGCGCGCGTTGCCGGGTGGTGGCATCGACCCGGCCGTGGGCGACGACCGCAGGCACTCCCGTGCGCACCACGTCGTCACACAGGGTGTCGGCCCGCACCACGGTGGACATCGGTGGACCACCGATGTTGACCAATGTGTACTGGGTGTCCTCGTCCAACACGTTCAGCTGGGCGATGGCGAATCCGACACTGCGTGCCGCGAATTCGACGGTGGAGCGCAACGCGGGTGTGGTTGCTTCCAGATCGAGGTAGCGGCGAGCCGAGTCGCTCTGCCGCCGGGACTGGGAGCGTGCGGTGTCGTGCACCTCACCGTCCACCAGCATCTCCTCGCAGCCGACATCCGGGCACGCTCTCGACCCGGGTGGAACCGAGTTTAACCGTGCACGAACGGCAGACCGCAGGCAAACCCCATCTCGAGCTCGTCACAATGCCGGGAAGCGTGTGTGCAGGAGCCGATGACGCAACACAGCCGCAGCCACCCGTGCGCCTTCGTCGGTTGCGACGCGGTTGTCGGCCGAGCGGAACGCTCCGAGAGCGTCGAGTTCTGCGATCAACGTGTCCGCCAGAGTCTCGGCGTGCTCCGACTCCGGCTCCTCCCCCGCATGGGTCCATCCCTCCGCACGCAACAGTCGAGCCGAATCGTCGGCCGTCGCCTGCGCGTCGGCGATGTCGTTGCCCAGGATCATCCGGGCCAGGAGAACCTCCGCCGCGATCGAGTCGGGGTGGTAGTCACTGCCGACTATTCCCCCGGTGAGCACGCGCCACAATCCGTCCGAGCTCAGCTGCCGGGTGCGCGTCGTCGGAACCAGCCTGCCTGCGGATCGACGCATCAACCGAAGTCGCATCACCAGGCGCCGGAGAGCGAGAACCTTGTCGGTATCGAGTTCGCGTCCGACGAACTGCGGACGCTCGGCTACCGGAAAGACGGTGCGAGCGATCCGCGCCACCAGATCGTCCGGCAGATACCCGGCATCGGTCAGCGCCACGCCGTCGCCGATGCACCCGATGAAGCTCTCGAGTCTGCGCACGCACCCGTACACCGGCTCGACTGCCTCGTGCAGCGCCTCGCGCAAGCCCAGGTAGAGCTCGGCGCGTGGAGCGCTGTAACTGCTCCACAGTTCGATGCGGTGGTCGAGAAGTTGTTCGAGCAGAACGTCGTCGGTGCCGTTCTTGCCCTGATCCGAGGTCAGCACCGCGTCGGTCACGCCGCGGCGACGCGTCGCCCGTGCGGTGACTCCCAGCGGCCTGCCACCGGGCTTCGACGGCTCGAACTCACCGGCAATGGTCGCCACTTCGAGTGTCTCACCGATCTTTTCGACGATGGCCCGCTCGACCCCGGTCGGAGCGTCCTGCCACGTCACCAACTCGGTGTCGACTGCTCCGATACCGGATTGCTCGGTGGCGGCGCGATACTGCTGCAGCCAGATCGCATCGTCGGTGGCACGTACGAGCTCGTCCGTCACGCCGCTGCGTGCGATCTCCGCATACGCGACGCGTCCCAGCCGCTCGAGCAGATCCCCGAGCGCTCGGGCGATGTCGACGGCCCGATCGGGGCCCTCGGCCGCGTGGCGCAGATAGATCCACAGAAATGTCTGTACGGAATGCTGTGTCGGCCCCGCAGGCGGCGACACCGCGGCCAGTCCGTCCCACCCGAGCCGGGCGTCGGCGGCAAGAGCCGGATCGACGGAATCGAAGTACGACAGGGCGGCCGACACCGCATCATCCATACCGGATCCCTTCACGTCGTCCACTGTTCCACAATGCTTCGACCGGAGGAGACCACCGTCGTGCGCTACGCCACAGACGAAGTGGACATATAAGGCAAAAAGGTGAACTGGAGGTGAACTGGAGACGACTTCGCGGCACCCGAGAAGAACACTTCGCAAGAAATTTCCGCGAATGGCCGTTCGTGTCCCACACTTTCCACCGTGAGCGCTGAATTTCTCGTACTTCTCGTGGTGGTCGTGACGGCCCTGGCCTTCGACTTCACCAACGGTTTCCACGACACCGCCAACGCCATGGCGACGTCGATCGCAACGGGGGCATTGAAGCCCAAGGTCGCGGTCACCCTGTCTGCCGTCCTCAACCTGGTCGGCGCCTTCCTGTCCGTAGAGGTCGCAGCCACCGTCGCGAAGGGGATCGTCAATCTCGGCGACACCGGCGGCCAGGCCCTGCTGACCATCATCTTCGCCGGCCTCGTCGGCGGCATCCTGTGGAACCTCGCCACCTGGCTGCTCGGCATCCCGTCGAGCAGCTCGCACGCACTGTTCGGCGGCCTCATCGGTGCCACCATGGCGGGCCTGGGAACCAGCGGCGTCGTGTGGGACGGGGTGTGGAGCAAGATCGTGTTGCCCGCCGTGCTGGCCCCCATCGTCGCCGGCCTCGTCGCCACCGTCGGTACCTGGATCATCTACCGCATCACCAACGCAGTTCCCGAGAAGTCCAAGGAGCGCGGATTCCGGTGGGGCCAGATCGGTTCGGCCTCACTCGTCTCGCTCGCCCACGGCACCAACGACGCCCAGAAGACGATGGGCGTGATCTTCCTGGCGCTCGTCGCCTACGGGACTGTCTCGCCGGACGCCGAGATGCCCCTGTGGGTCAAGGTCACGTGCGCCCTCGCCATCGCGTTGGGCACCTACCTCGGCGGCTGGCGCGTCATCCGCACCCTCGGTAAGGGCCTCGTGGAGATCGCATCCCCGCAGGGCATGGCAGCCGAGTCCTCTTCTGCCGCAATCATTCTGACGTCGAGCCACCTCGGCCTCCCGCTCTCGACCACGCAGGTCGCGACCGGCTCGATCCTCGGATCGGGACTCGGAAAGCCCGGTGCCGCCGTGCGCTGGAACGTCGCAGGACGCATGGCCGTCGCCTGGGTCATCACCTTGCCGCTCGCCGGCGTGGTCGGCGCCGCATGCTGGCTGCTCGCCCACACGATCGGCGGTCTGCCCGGCATCCTCGTGGTCTTCGCCATCCTCGTCGGCCTGGCCACCGTCATGTACATCCGCTCGCGCCGCGAACCCGTCGATCCGGACAACGTGAACGCCGAATGGGACGGCGGACTCGTTCCTGCCGCCGCCGAAACCGACTCCCCCGCGAAGGTCTGAACATCATGGAAACCCTCAAGCACACACTCGATTCGCTCTGGCAGGTCGTTCTCGTCGGCCTGCTGCTCGGTGCCGGACTGCCCGCGATCTTCGCTTTCGGACTCAAGGCACTCTCGGTCGGTGAGCCCTCGGACGAGGCCACTGCCTCGGGCACCACACGCGTGGCCCGACCCGCAGTCGCCACCGCCGCGGCCGTCCTCTGTTTCGCAGTGGTCGTCGTCGCCATCGTGGCCGGAATTCTCTTCATCATGAAGAACTTCCTCGACAGCACATTCGGCATCTCCGTCTTCTGACACACCCGAGAAGGGGTACAGCTCTCATGACCGACTCCACCAAGACCGCATTCCCGGCCTCGGTGCTCGAATGGCTCCGAGCCGGATACCCCGAGGGCGTTCCGCCCAAGGACCGATTCCCGCTCGTCGCCCTTCTGCGCCGCGCCGCACTCACCGACGCTCAGGTGCAAGAGATCGTTCTCGAACTCGTCTCTCCCGCCACCGGCGCACTCGACGACGGTGCCATTTCGACCGAGGAGATCGCGACGTACATCCGCGACCAGATCGACGCCGAGCCGACGGCCGAGGACATCTCCCGTGTCTCGGCACGACTGGCCGCCGGTGGCTGGCCGCTCGCGGATCCGGCTGCCCTGTAAGACCATGGCGGTCCCGTCGTTCCTCCACTCGATCGTCGAGTGGCTCCGCGGCGGGTATCCCGACGGGGTACCCGAAGCGGATTACGTTCCCCTCCTTGCCCTTCTGAATCGGCGACTGTCCGACGACGAAGTGCAGTCGGTGATGGATGCCCTCATCGCCGACGGCCAGTTACCTGCCGACAAGGCCGGAATTTCCGTCACCATCACCAAGGTCACCAACGAGCTGCCCCGAGAAGAGGACGTCAATCGGGTGCGCGCGAACCTCGCCGCCGGGGGTTGGCCTCTGGCCGACCCGTTCACGATCCGGCGCAAGGACTAATCTCGCCAGTGTGCTCGAGAGCGTTCCCATTCCAGCAGGCTCGGCCGCGGCAGACATCCTGCCGCGGCTGAGCCGTCTGCTGGCCGGCGACGGCCCGGCCGTCCTCCCCGTCCCCGCCGACGATCCACGCGAGATCCGTCGCCTGCACGACGCGTTGGCCCCCGGAACCCCCATCGACGACGACGTCGCATTGGTCGTCGCGACATCCGGGACGACGGGAATTCCCAAGGGTGCCATGCTGTCTGCGTCCGCACTGGTCGCGTCGGCGACGGCAACCGAGGAGCGCCTCGGCGGCCCCGGCTCGTGGCTGCTGGCTCTGCCAGCACACCACATCGCCGGGATGCAGGTGTTGCTGCGCAGCGTGCTCGCCGGCACGTCGCCGGTGATCATGGACGTCTCTGCCGGCTTCGACCCGGCCGCCTTGATCGAGGCCGTGGGACGGATGTCGGGTCCGCTGCGCTACACCTCCCTGGTGCCCGGCCAGTTGGTCAAAGCACTCGAGAACCCCGAGGCCACTGCTGCACTGGCATCGCTGGACGCCGTGTTGCTCGGCGGCGCTGCCACGCCGATTCCGTTGCGCGAGAGAGCCATTGCCGCGGGCGTTCGATTGGTACGCACCTACGGCATGAGCGAAACCGCGGGCGGCTGTGTGTACGACGGAGTTCCGTTGCACAGCACCGTCGTTCGGATCGACGACGGACGAGTGGTTCTGGGCGGGCGGACTCTGGCCTCGGGCTATCGCGGATTACCGGACCATCCGGCATTCGCCGAGCCGGGATGGTTCCGCACGGACGACGCAGGCACGATGATCGACGGGGTGCTGAGCATCACCGGTCGACTCGACGAGGCCATCTCGACGGGCGGCTTGACCGTCGTACCGCAGGTGGTCGAAGCCGCGCTGGCAACGCATCCCGCTGTCCGAGAGTGCGCTGTCGTCGGATTGCCGGATGAGCGCCTCGGCCAGAAAGTGGTGGTAGCAGTGGTTGCCTCTGCGCCGGTGACGTTGACGGAGTTGCGCTCTCACGTAGAGCAGTCGCTCGATGCCACCGCTGCACCGCGGGAGCTGTTCCTCGTCGACGCACTTCCGACCCGAGGCCCGGGCAAACTGGACCGCGCGGGATTGCGAGCCGCGTTGGCGGCGCGGTGAGAGCACCCGACACGCGTATCCGTCAGAAGACGATTCGACCGTCCTCGAGTCGCACCACTTCGTCGGCCGCGGCCAACACCTCGGGATCGTGAGACACACACGCAACGGCAACTCCGCGCATCGTCTCCTCACGCATGACGGCTCGAATCCGTTGTCCACTGGCGGCGTCGAGACCTGTCGTGGGTTCGTCGAGCAACAGGAGATCGGCCCGGCGGGCCACACCCTGAGCCAGTAGGGTGCGCTGACGCTGCCCTCCGGACAGGTCGGCGAACGGCATGCCGGTCAGTTCCGCGATGTCGAGGCGCTCGAGGGCGTCGCGCACCGATGCCCGAGCCTCGGTGTTCATCGGACGCCACCGGCCGAGGCGTCCCCACGCACCCACTGCCACGACATCCCATACGGTCAACGGCAACCGATCCGGCACAGCAGCGCGCTGCGGAACGAATGCAATTGCGCGAGTTGCGCTTCGGGTCCCGCCCGTCAGTGGCCGGGTGCCGGCGACCACCTCGAGCAACGTGGACTTGCCGGCACCGTTCGGCCCTGCGATGGCCATGAGCCGACCGGGTAACAGGTCCAGATCGACGCCTGCGAGTGCCGTGTGGCCGGAGAACTCGACGCGGACGCCCCGGAGGCGAGCGAACTCGGACGACGCGCTGACAGCTGAGGTGTTCACATTGCCACTATACGATTTTGAATATCGTTATCAATCTCATTAGGCTCCCGAATGTGCCATTTCAGACAATCGACGCGCTGTTCGAGCCGTTCGCCCTCGGTTTCGTACAACGCGCCCTGTTCGGCGGAGCCCTGGTCGCCGTGCTGTGCGGGGTGGTCGGAACGTGGGTGGTGATCCGCGGCATGGCATTTCTGGGTGAGGCGCTCGCACACGGAATGCTGCCCGGTGTCGCTCTCGCGACCGTTCTCGGAGTTCCGGTGATGATCGGCGGCGCACTGAGCGCGGTCGCCATGAGCCTCGGGATCACCGCGCTGCAACGCCGCGGAACACTGTCCTACGACACGAGCATCGGGATGTTGTTCGTGTCCATGTTGGCGCTCGGCGTCATCGTCATCTCCCACTCGGGGAGCTTCGCCACCGACGCCACGTCCATACTGTTCGGCGACATTCTTGCCATCTCGCACACGGACCTCTATCTCCTGGCCGGATCGGCCGCACTCGGAGTCGCCGTCGCGGCGCTGTTTCATCGACCGCTGGTCGCCGTTGCGCTGGACCCCCGAATTGCCTCCGTGCTCGGACTCGGGCCTCGCTCGGCCCAAGCAGTTCTCGTCGCACTCGTGACGCTGGCAGTCGTCGCGTCGTACCAAGCCGTCGGCTCGCTGCTGGTCGTCGGACTGTTGCTCGCCCCTGCCGTCGCCGCCGGGCAGTGGACCACCCGCATTCCCACTCGAATGCTGTTGGCGGCCGTCCTCGGCGTGCTGTCCGTGTTCGGCGGCCTACTGATCTCCTGGCACGCGGCCACCGCCGCCGGTGCCTCCGTGGCGGCGACCGCGATCGCGGTGTCCGGCCTGTCGTACGCGATACGCAGTGCCGTCACCGCCATCCGTCCTCGCCCCACTTCACCCGAAAGGAACACGTGCGCCCCCGCATCCTGACCACCACAATCGCCGTCGGTGCCCTCGTTCTCGCATCGACGGCCTGTTCCTCGGAGACGAACGTGCCGCGCACAGACGAACCCACAGGCGGAGGCCACGGGGCAATAGCCGGTGCCGCCGAACTCGCCGAACCGCGGCTCGGGCTCACGTCCGTGGACCCGACGGGGCGGGTGTCCCATCTCGATCTGCTCGACGACACCGTCACCGATCTCGGGACCATCGGAGCCCCGCAGGCTCTACACACCGACGGCCGCTACCTGTTCGTGCAGACCGACGCGGGCGTCGAGATCGTCGACAGCGGGGTCTGGACCTGGGACCACGTCGACCATTTTCACTACTACCGCAGCGAGCCTCGACTGCTCGGCACGGTCGGCGGCTCAGGTACGGCAACCGTTGCCACGTCCAACCTTTCGACTTCGGGAGGTACCGGACTGTTCTTTGCCGACTCCGGCGAGGCTGTGCTGCTCGACACCGAGGCCCTGTCGAAAGGCACAGTCGTGGAACGATTCCGAAAGGTCACCACGCCCGGTGCCGGAATGGTCGTTCCCGTCGGCACTTTCGCGCTCGTGACCGAGGGATCCGGACCGTCGACCTCGGTCGTCGGGTACACCGCCGACGGCGAACGCACCGGGCCGGTCGAGCCGTGCCCGCAGGCCCGCAGCACGATCACCACCAGGGTTGGCGCCGTGATCGGGTGCGCAGACGGCGCACTGCTCGCCTCGGCCACCGGTGACGAATTGGCGGTCGAGAGAATCCCCTACCCGGCCGGCGCCACCGCCGCGGCAGCGACGTCGTTCGACAACCGCGAGGGCCGCCCCACGGTCGCAGGTTCTGCCTATGCAGAGGGCATTTGGATACTGGATACCCGCGAACGATCGTGGTCCCTACTCCCGGCACCGGCACCCCTGGTACACGTCACCGCCGTGGACGATGCGGACGAGCACGTGCTGGCCCTCACCGAGGATGGCCGGGTCCTGGTATTGGACGGCAACAACGGAGCAATCCTGGCCGAAACCGAACCGCTGGTGGCCGAATCACTCGAGGCCGGCGCGTCCCCGACCCTCGTCGCCGACGATCAGCGCGCCTATCTCAGCGCCCCGACCGAACGACGGCTGTACGAGATCGACTACGCCGACGGTGCCCGCATAGCGCGGACCTTCGACACCGCGACCGAACCGGCCTTCACCGCGGAGACCGGACGATGACGAGCGGACGCGTCGGCCGTTTCTCATCGGCAGTGGCGATAGCCGCAGCAATCGGACTGTGCCTGAGCGGCTGCTCCGCCGACGGTGACGACCGCCCGGTGGTGATCGTGTCCACGAACATCCTCGGCGACGTCGTGCAGCAGCTCGTCGGCGACGAGGCAGACGTGGTGACGCTGATGAAGCCGAACGCCGACCCGCATTCCTTCGAGATCTCGGCGCAGGAAGGTGCCCGCCTACGCACGGCAGACCTGATCGTCTCCAATGGTCTCGGCCTCGAGGAAGGTCTGCAGCAACACCTCGACGAGGCAACGGCGGAGAACGTGCCCACCTTCGTCGCGGGCGACGCCATCGACGTCCTCGAGTACACGGAAGGGGACGCCGCAGGCAGTCCCGATTCGCACTTCTGGACCGATCCCGCGCGCATGACAGCCGTCGTCGATGCCCTCGAGCCGGCGCTCGCCGGGTTGGACGGTGTCGATTCTGCCGAAATCACCGACCGCACAGCAGGTTATCGGCTGCAGTTGAAGGGGCTCGACGACGACATGAGCGCCACCTTCGCTGCGATCCCGGATCAGCGCCGCGCACTCGTCACCAATCACCATGTATTCGGTTATCTCGCAGACCGTTTCGATTTCACGGTGATCGGGGCAGCCATTCCCGGCGGCACCACCCTGGCGGCACCGTCTGCTTCCGATCTGGCCGAACTCGTCGGAGCCATCGAGAAGACCGGTGTTCCCGCGATATTCGCGGAATCGTCTTCTCCGGATCGTCTCGTCCAGGCCTTGGCGAGTGAGGCCGACATTCGTGTCGCTGTGATCGAACTGTTCACCGAATCCCTCACCGCACCCGACGGCGGTGCCCCCGACTACCTCACCATGATGCGCGTCAACACCGAGCGCATCTCCGATGGACTCACCAGCTGACCGATTCGTCACACAGAAAAGGAACAATCATGCGTATCAACGATTTTCGAAGGGCGAGCGTCACCGCGCTCGCCCTCGGTGCGGTAGCGACCCTGGCGGCGTGCTCCTCCGGCACCACCCCCGCCGCCGAATCCACAGCGATTGCGGCCGGGCCACGGGTCGCAGTGTCCTACGAAGGCGGCCTTCGGGTGCTCGACGCCGACACGTTCGAGACCGTCGCTGATTTCGACTCCGAGGAGTACACGCGCCTCAACCTCGCCGGTGACGACCGCAACGTCATGGTCACCACGAGCGAGGGCTTCCGTGTGCTCGACACCGCGGCCGGGACGACCGAGCAACCGCAACTGACCGACACCGTCTTCGAAGCCGAGAAGCCCGGTCACGTCGTACGACACGGCGGCAAGACCATCCTGTACGCCGACGGCACCAGCGACACCACGATCTTCGACACCGCAGCGCTCGAATCCGCAGACGGGCTTCCGGAGACCGAGAGCATCCCCGGTGTCGACGCGCACCACGGCGTCTCGATCGTCCTCGAAGACGGCACGTTTCTCACCACGGTCGGGAACTCGAACGGCCGCACCGGCATCGAGGTTCGTGACGCATCGGGAGCGGTCGTCGCCAAAAACGATCAGTGCCCCGGCGTCCACGGAGAGGGAACAGCGGAAGGCGAGATCGTCGTCTTCGGTTGCGAGAACGGCGCTCTGATCTACGACAAGGGCCAGATAACCAAGCTCGACGCTCCGGACCAGCCCTACGGGCGGACGGGCAACGCGTACGTGAGCGAGACCAGCCCCCTCATCGTGGGAGACTACAAGGACGACCCGGACGCAGAGGGCTCACTCCTGCACGCGGTCACCGTCATCGACCCCGCGGCCAAGACCCTCGACGTCGTGAAGCTCCCCGACGGTGCCGAGTACACCTGGCGCGGAGTCGCCCGAGGCCCCGGCGACCTGGCCTACATCATCGGATCGGACGGCGCAGTCCACGTATTCGATCCGACGACAAAGACATTCACCGCCTCGTACCCCGTCATCGACGCCTGGGAAGGTCCCGCGAAATACCAGGACGCCCACCCCGGCATCTCCATCGCGGGTGACACCGCCTACGTCACCGAACCGGCCGGCAACAGCATCCACGCCGTCGACCTCACCACCGGAAACGTCACCGAGAGCAAGCAACTCGATGTCACGCCCAACGAATTCGTCGTCGTGACTGCCTGACCCTGCAACCCGGGGACGCAGAAATCCACTCTGCGTCCCCGGGTTCGGCTACCCCGTCCGATCCGGCGGACCGTCGACCACAGGTGTGCCTTGGTGATGCACCAGTTCCCATCCATCGGAGGTGCGTCGCCAGATCGATGATCGACGGGCTCGACGTCCCGACCGTCGTGACGTCCACTGCACCAGAACGACACCCACGTCCAGTATCCGTCCGGAGAGATCGTGGACCTCGATGATGCCGTCGGCCGCACTTTCTCCGCCCAACAGCTCGAGTATCGACTGCTTGGTCCACACCACCCCCGACGCTCCGATCTCGACGAAATCGTCCGCGAGCAGAGCCACGAGTCTGCTTCTGTCACCCCGTGTCTCGGCACGTTGCAACTTCCGCTCCAGCTCCAACACCTGGCCGACCTCGTCGTTCTCCGGCACCGATGTCAACCCGCCATTTTCTCGTACAGCCGCTCGACGTCGGCGTCGGACCATCCCGCCGGTTCGAGGATGTCGGCCCACATGCGCACTGCGTCGGCTCCGTAGCTGTGGCCGTGCCCGTCGTCGACGTCGGTGGAGAACACCTGGTCGAAGGTCAACTGCCAGAACGTCACGAACGGAAACCACTGCACTCCCGGGTCGACGTCGGTGCCGCGGGGTTCCCGTAACCAGTCGGGCTTGCCGAGGATCAGATCGGGTGACCACCACACGATGGGGTCGGATGCGTGCTGCCAGTACACGATTCGCGGCTCCTCCCACGGACCGCCGATGTCGAGATCACCGGAAGACCCGGCGAAACGGACGTGTTCGCCGTCGTCGATGACAGGCAGGATCTCGCGGGAACCGGCGTCGCGTCCACCGGTGATGCGGGCCCACTGAGGAGTGAAGTTCGGGTTGCCAACCCACAGGGCACCGTCGATACGCGCGATCATGTCCTGCGCACCGCTGAACGCATCCTGGCCACCGTAGGCGCCGAGACTCTCGCCGAACAGCACCAACTTGGGTCGCGAGCCCTCCGGGAGTTCGCTCCACACCGCGTAGATCGCCTCGAACAGCGCACGACCGGCATCCTGCGGGGTCTGACGATCGGCCAGAAACGCCATAGGACTCGGCAGGAACGAGTACTGCATCGACGCAATCGCCGAATTACCGTCGTACAGATACTCGAGAGGCCCGGCCACGGATTCGTTGACCCATCCGCGTCCGGTAGTGGTCGCGACACCGAGCACGGCCCGGGAGAACGCACCCGTGCGTTCGAGCTCCGCGACCACCCGGTCTGCGACGCCCTCTACGGTGTCGGCCGACTCGACTCCGGCGTACACCCGGATCGGTTGCACCGCAGGCCTTCCGGTGAAGTCGCCGATCTCGTCGGGCGATGCCCCGGAGACCACGAAGCGTCGCCCCTCCTGGCCCAACGAATCCCATTCTTCGTTCGACGCATCGGACCCCGAAAGTTCTTCTGCACCAGGCTTTTCCACACCCTCGTGGTTGCCGCGGTCGGCGGTCGACGCCGACTTCTCCGCAACGGCCACTATGCCCCGGATCAGGGCACCGTTGACGGCGAACACCACCAGCAGTGCAACGACGATCACGCTGGCGATCCGCGCCACCGGCTTCGGAACGTACTGCTTACCCCATCGCGTCAGTGCCCGGGTCGCTCTGCGCAGCAGGCGGCCCAGAGCAAGCACCGCCACCGCTACCACCACCGAGAGCACCAGCACCGCGAGGTAGAGCGGCCGGCCTGGGTCTTCCACGCCGACGAGCTTGCGCACGATCTGCTGCCACCACGATCCGAGGATCAGGAACAGCGGAATCACCACCATCGCAGCCACGACCAACGCCCACCACCCACGTCGACGCCACCGGTCCGACCAGTCCGGTGCCACCCCGCAGAGCCTGACCACCCAGGCGATCAGGCACCCCACGCCGTACCCGATCGCAACACTGATTCCGGTGGCCACAGCCTGCAGGTACCACACGCGGGGCAGCAGAGACGGAGTCATCGACAGCGCGAAGAACACCAGAGCGAAGAACGAACCGACGGGATGCAGTGAGCGGCAGTACCGATCCGCCCGCGAATCCTGCCAGTACGAACGTATCGAGGCAGACCGCTGTGTGGTCACCCGCCAATCGTAAATGGCCGCCGACTGGGTCGTACCCACTACGACGTGCAAGCATTCACAGCATGAGTGTTCTGGTCTGCTTCCACGCGCATCCCGACGACGAAGTGTTCGGGACCGGCGGCGTCATGCGGCTCGCGGCCGACGCCGGCCACCGCGTCGTCCTGGTGACGGCCACCGACGGTGCCGTCGGCGAATATCCCGCCGGCATCCTCGCCGACGGCGAGACGTTGGCCGAGCGCCGACACATCGAACTCGATCGGTCGGCTGCCGTCCTGGGCGTCGCGCGCGTCGTCCGCTTGCACTATGCCGATTCCGGGATGGCCGGCACGCCGGAGAACGGCAACCCGGAGGCGTTCTGCAACGTCGACGTCGACACCGCGGCGCAGCGATTGGCGGACATCCTCAGCGAGGAGCACGCCGACGTCGTCACCATCTACGACCCGAACGGTGGATACGGCCACCCCGACCATATTCAGGTGCACGTCGTCGGCAAGCGCGCGGCCGAGATCGCCGAGACCCCGTACGTGTACGAGACGACCACCAACCGTGACCACATGCGCAGGTTGATGGAAGCCAATCCCCACTGGGGCGAAGAGGCGTCACCACCGGACATGGAGACGTTCGGGTTGCCCGAAACCGAGATCACCACGGTCGTCGACGTGTCGAGCGTGATCGCGGCGAAGCGGGCTGCGATGGAAGCGCACGAGACTCAGGTCGGCGATTTCGGACCGTTTCTCGCAATGCCCATCGAGCAACTGACCACTGCGTTCGGCCTCGAATGGTTCCGCAAACTGAGGGGCACCGGCGGCGTCGGCCTGACGGAGACCTCACTCCCGCTCTGACACGACAGCCGACGCAAGCGTGACGTACGCGTCGTGCAAGCGGCCGGGGCAATTCTTGCCCCATGACAACTCCAGCCATCGAGGCCGAGAGCCTCGTCAAGACATTCGGTAAGCAACGCGCGGTCGACGGCGTCAGTCTGACCGTTCCCACCGGGGCCGTGTACGGCGTACTCGGCCCCAACGGGGCAGGCAAGACCACGACGGTACGCATGCTCGCCACCCTGCTCCGACCCCACGGCGGCTCTGCCCGCATCTTCGGTCACGACGTCGTCGCCGACGCCACCGCGGTCCGATCGTTGGTCGGCGTGACAGGCCAGTACGCGTCGGTCGACGAGGACCTCACCGCCACCGAGAATCTCGTCGTGTTCTCGCGTCTACTCGGGCTCGGCAGACGCGAGAGCAAAGCCAAAGCCGTTGCGCTGCTCGAAGAATTCGGCTTGACCGACGCCGCGTCGAGACCGTTGAAAATGTTCTCCGGCGGTATGCGTCGTCGACTCGATCTCGCCGCGAGCCTGATCTCGGCTCCGCCACTACTGTTCCTGGACGAGCCGACCACCGGCCTCGATCCCCGGACCCGTGCTCAGATGTGGGACACCATCCGTCGTCTCGTCGCCGAAGGGTCGACGGTCCTGCTCACCACGCAATATCTCGACGAGGCCGACCAACTGTGCGATCGCATCGCAGTCATCGACCACGGCCGCGTCATCGCCGACGACACTGCCGACGGGCTGAAGTCCTCGGTCGGAACGTCGTCGCTGGCACTGACCCTCACCGACCGCAGCCAGATAGACGATGCCCGAGCGATCGTCGCTCGGCAACTCGGTGTCGAGGTCACCGTGAGCCCCGAGGCAGCACGGCTCACCGCCCCGATGACCGAGACCTCGGCCACGCCGGACATCCTGATCCGGTTGCGCGACTTCGGTATCGACGTCAGCGAGATCACAGTCACCAAACCCAGCCTGGACGAGGTCTTCCTGACCCTCACCGGCAAGAGTGCAGACGAGGACGCAGCATGACCATCACCGTTACCCACGACGCCCCGACGACCATCGACCCCGCCGACCGGCACGTCCCGAAGTACATAGGTCCCGCCCGAACGGCCGCACAGTCGGTCACGATGGGTTACCGCGGACTGCTCAAGCTCCGCCACAATCCCGAACAGCTCACCGACGTGGTGCTGTTACCCGTCATCTTCACATTGATGTTCAGCTACATCTTCGGCGGTGCCGTCGCCGGCGACGTCACGTCGTATCTTCCGATGATCGTGCCGGGCATTCTCGTTCAGACGGTCATCACCGGCTCGGTCGTCACCGGGACTCAGCTACGAGAAGACATGGACAAAGGCGTCTTCGACCGGTTCAGATCGCTGCCGATCGCTCGAATAGCCCCGCTCGCAGGGGCATTGATGGCCGACGTCGTCCGCTACCTCATTGCCGCAGTCGTCACCTTTCTCACCGGCTTCGCGATGGGATACCACCCGGCAGGCGGAGTACTGGGTCTCGCGGGAGCGATCCTGCTCGTCATGGTCTGCGCATGGGCCATCAGCTGGATCTTCGCACTCCTGGGCACCCTGATGAGCAAAGCCTCGTCCGTACAGGGCATTTCGATGATGGTGCTGTTCCCCCTGACGTTCCTGTCGAACGCCTTCGTCGACACCTCGACGATGCCGAACTGGCTCCGGTCGTTCGCGAACATCAACCCCGTCTCGCACCTGGTGACAGCGGTGCGCGAGCTGGCCAACAACGGACACGTCGGCATCCACGTCGTCTGGTCACTCATCGGTGCCGCGGTCATCGTCGCTGCCTTCGCCCCACTGACCGTCAGGTCCTACATGCGCAAGGCCTAGCGAAGCGAAAGCAACCTCAGAATCTCCTGCAGTGCAGCATGTCTGGTCATCCCAGCAGCCCGGGCAATACCGGAATCGACCGCACGGTCGCCGGTGATCGCCCGGGCTGCGGTCACGTGCCGATCGATCCGCATCGACGGAAAGTCCTGTCGCCCCACCGCTCGGTTCGACGCCGCCAACAACTGCAGACCCAGCTCTCGGTCACCACAGTGCACCTCGAAAGAACCCACCGCGCAGGCGACGGCACCGAGCATCGGAATATCGTAGAAACCGCCTGGCATCAGCTTGTTCCACGGTGTGCGCAGCAGATGCTCCACCGCACCGCGCACATCCTCGGCGCGTCGGTGCAACACATGTGCGCCCACGGCTGCACACACCAGGATCGACATGAACGGATCGGTCGGATCGTCCGACGGCCACCCACCCATCGCCAGCGCCTCACGAAACAGCGTCAACCCCTGCTCGATCGAACCGTCCTCCAGATCCGCGGCGGCTCGCGCCGCAGTCAAGGACGCCGATGTGGACCTCTGCTGGGCTCGATCCCATCGAGCACCGACACCGTCGCCGTCACGCTCCGCGGTCTCTGCACCCCCATCGACGAACCACTCCGGTTGCCCTGTGGGCGAGGACAATTCGTCGATCAACGGCCGCGCCTCGGCAACCCGTCCCGCGCCGATCAAGGCCATCGCAAGGAAGGTTCGGGTCTGCACGCTCTCCTCGTACGCGTGCATCTCCCACATCACATCGGCGGCCGTCCGGTAGTACTCGGCCGCGCGAACGTGGTCACCGGACAGACCGTACGAGCTCGCCAACGTCTGCGAGGTCGACCCGACAGCCCACAGGTCGCCCCGCCGCCGAGCGATACTCAGTGCGCGCTCGCCGTCCCTGATCGACTCGAACAACCGACCCGAGTTCTGCGCGAGCATGGACCGAACCACGTACGCGTTACAGCGCACATCCTCGTGTTCGGATCGACTGGCGAGGGCCAGCTTTCGGGCCAGCCCGCGGCCGCCCGTGTGATGGACCACCACCTCGCAATCGAACCGCAACCCCGGTGCCATTCCCGGCCTGGTGCGCAGGAGATGCCGTAAGTAGACCCGCATTCTCGCCACCTGGCGCAGGTTCCCGCCGTAGGCGAAGTGCGCCGCCAACACCAGCAGGCACATCGCGGCATTGTCGTCGGGTGTACCGGCGAGGCCGCGGCGCATACTGTCCTGCACCCGGCCGGCCCAGTTCAGCACCTCCGCGTGCGCGCCGCGCATGGCCCAGAAATAGCCCAACACCGAGAACAGTGTGCACACATTGTCCGAAACATCATGCGCGAAAGAATGTCTCATCACCGACAACAAGTTGTCGTGCTCGGCCTCCAACACCAGAACCATCTCGGCCGGTCGCCCAGCAGAGTAACCAGCCGACACCCGAACCGCGACGGCCTCGGACCACGAACGCACCCGTGCAGCAACCTCGGCCGCTTCCCCACTGACGTCGAGCTGCTCCTCACCGTACTCACGAACCGTCTCGAGCATGTGATAGCGGATTCCCAATTGCGTTTCGACAACGGTGAGCATGGACTGATCGACCAAACCGTCGACTGCAGCCGAAACATCCTCGACGTCGGCCCATTCCGCGACCAGACGTGCGGCCTCGAGATCGAAACCCGCCGGAAAGCGACACAGGCGTCGCAGCGCCGCCTGCTCGGTGGGGTCGAGCAGATTCCAACTCCAGTCGATCACCGCGTGCAGGGTCCGGTGCCGTTCGGGTCTGGTCCGATCGACCGAACGAAGCAGCGTGAAGCGCCGGTCCAATCTGGCGGCGATGTCCTCCACCGTCATCGATTTGACCCGCGCCGCAGCCAACTCGATCGCCAGCGGCAGCCCGTCCAACGACCTGCACAGCCGGGCGACCGCCTCGAGGTCGAGCGTCACAGAAGGGCGAACCGCACGCGCCCGGAGGCAGAACAGTTCCGTGGCAGGCGAATTCGGTCCGGCCGCACCGAGAGGCGGCAGCGGATACACCGATTCCGACGTCGACCCGATCGGAGAACGGGAGGTCGTCAACACCGTCACCGCATCGGTGGCCGAAACCAGGTTGTCCACCACCGCCGCAACCTCGTCGATCACGTGCTCGCAATTGTCGAGAACGAGCAGACCGGGCCGAGCCGAGAACGCGTCGGCCAGACGTTCCTGGATCGAATGGATCCGAGCGACCTGCAACCCTCCCACCAGATAGTCGGCCTCGGCCAGACCGAGAGTCGCAGCCACGGCCGATGCCACGTCCTCTCCGCTACGGAGCGAAGCCAACTCGACGAACGCCACCGGCATTCTCGCTGCGGCCCGACGCCCGAGCGCGTGCGCGATCCGCGTCTTTCCCGCCCCACCGGGCCCGAGCACGGTCGTCACGCGCGAGCCGGCCAGGATGTGTTCGATCGCGACGAGATCGTCGTCTCGACCGATGAGGGCATTGGGTGCGGCGCGCAATCCGCTGGTGTGCAACACCTTCGGAGCCGCGTCCATCTGTCGGAGAATGTCGGCGTTCACAGCGGTCGTCGCGGGCGACGGATCGGTTCCCAACCGCTGTGACAGTTCGGTACGCAGCGACGCGAACACCATCAACGCGTCGTTCGATCTACCTGCGCCGTGCAGAGCCCGCATGAGCTCGACGGCAGCGCCCTCGTCCGCTGGATCGGCCGCGACCCGAGCTTTCGCGAGCGGGATCACCTCGCCGAATCGTCGCAGGCCGAGCAGCGCTGCTGTCCGCAGGGATGTCAGGGCAGTCTCCACCGCGTCGGCCTCGACGCGGACGGCTTCAGGCGGCTCGCCGCGCCACAGGCCCAGTGCCTCGGTGACAGCGTCGAGGGCCTCCTGACACTGCCCGTCGTCGAGCATGTTGCCCGCTGCCCGGGCCAGGGCCTGCGCACAGGAGAGGTCGGTGTCCTCGGCACCGAGGAGCAACCGATAACCCCCGGGGCCGCCGGCCAATGCACCGTCGGGCAACACCGACCGCAACCGAGAGATCTGCGTCTGCAACGCATTCTTCGGAGATCGAGGGGGTTCGTCGGGCCACACGTCGTCGATGAGGGCCTGCGGTGATCGCGCCCGCCCCGGATGCAGCGCCAGAGACACGAGCAGGGACTGCGCTCGCGCACCGGGAACCGGCACCGAACGGCCGTCGACCGTCGCGGTGACCACGCCGAGAAGCCCCACCACCGGTTTGCCGGTCGTGGGGTCCGTCGTGTGGGGGTCGGAGATGTCACTGCGCACTGACATCAGATCGTAGGCCGCCCGTCGAGCACCCTCGACCTGACGTTCGGATTGTTTTGGACCTCTAATCAAACCTCGAGACGGTACAGTGTCCACGTCGCCGTACAGGAGAGGCCGGGTAGAGATGCGTTCGTCGGTAGGTGTGTCCTTGGGAACGTGCGGCATCCGCACGTCTCGGACGACCGAAGACGGCACCTGGACAGACGCCGCTCCCTTCGAAGACTGGCAGCTCTCCCCCTCCCCTCAGGACGTCGCGCGCGTCGTTCGCGGAATCGTCGACCGCCCGGATGCGCCGCAATCGTTGGGCGTTGCATACCGGACCGCCGACGAACGTGATCGCATCACGAACGCTCTGGCCGAGGAATACGTCTCGGACGTACATCTGATCGACGAGACCGACGCTGCACTCGAGTACCTACGTCCCGGCCTGGCCAGTCAGCACCGCACCATCGCCCTGTTCGACGCAGGCGAAACCGGTGTCGACATAGACATCGTCGACGTCGAGTCCGGCCGTTCCTACGGCTCGACTCGTACGACAGCGATCAGTGGGGCATCGTTCGACGCGGTGGTTCGGGAACACATACTGGGCCTCGGCATCGTGCGAGAGCCGCACACACACGACGAGGACACTGCTCTGACGGCATTCTGCCGCGGCATCAAAGAGGCACTGTCCACGCACGAGACCACCAGCACACCCGACGGCGAACACATTCTCCTCGAGCGCCACATCTTCGAGCTGTCGATCGCCCGGTTCACCGAACAGGCGGCCACCACGGTCCGCCAACTGGGGCTCGAAGCCGAGTTCTATCCCGACGCCGTCATCGCCATCGGCGGAACGAGCAACGTTCCTCTGGTCCGCACGACACTCGAACGGTTTCTGCAACTTCCGATCATCGTTCCCGAGCAACCGGAACTCGTCGTTGCAGGTGGGGCGGCCGTCCACGCTGCGCGCGTCGACGTCGACCGCATCGCGCCGGTCGTCTCGCACCGTCCGGCGCTGGCGCGGCTCGGACTGATCGCGCTCCCGATCGTGGGCGTCATCGCCGCCGTCGGACTGTTCTCGGGCCTGAGTTCCGAGAACGAAGACCAACCGCTGAGCACCCCGGCCAGCGTGGGCGAGGGCATCCGGCAGACCACGACACCGCCGGCTGCACGAACCACCACCGCGACACCGTCGCCGACCCCGGACGTCCCGGCCCCGCCGCCGACGTCCGCTGCACCACCTCCGGCCGCCGACAGCACGCCGTACGTGCAGTATCAACCGCACTACAACCCGCCGCCGCCGGCACCGGCTCCGACGGTGCCGCTTCCGCAGATCCCTGGTGTCCAGATGCCCGTCATCCCGCTGCCGGTACTGCCGCGTCTGCCGTTCTGACCGGCCGCGTCCACATCCTCCCGGCAGATACGGAAAGATCGTCGCTCATGGCCACCACAGCACAATGGATCGAAGGGGCGCGACCCCGGACGCTCCCCAACGCTATCGCCCCCGTCCTCGTCGGCACCGGTGCAGCCGTGTCCCTGGACGCAGGCGTGTGGTGGAAGGCTCTACTGGCACTGATCGTCTCGTTGGCGCTGATCGTGGGCGTCAACTTCGCCAACGACTACTCCGACGGAATCCGCGGCACGGACGACGACCGAGTCGGCCCACTTCGACTCGTCGGCTCCAAGGCCGCCTCGGCAGGAGCCGTCAAACGGGCCGCCATCGGCTGCTTCGCGGTCGGTGCCGTCGCAGGTCTCGTCCTGGCGGCCACGAGCGCTTGGTGGTTGGTGATCGTCGGCCTGATCTGCATAGCCGGTGCCTGGTACTACACCGGTGGCTCGAAGCCCTACGGCTACAGCGGATTCGGCGAGATTGCCGTATTCGTGTTCTTCGGACTCGTCGCCGTGCTCGGCACCCAGTACGTACAGGCCGAGCAGATCGACTGGGCGGGGGTATTGGCCGCGGTAGCCGTCGGATCCTTCTCCAGTGCGGTACTCGTCGCGAACAACCTCCGGGACATCCCTACCGATACCGAGTCCGGAAAACGAACGCTCGCAGTGCGATTGGGCGATACCCGCACGCGCTATCTACACCTGGCACTGTTGGTCGTCCCGTTCGCCATGACCGTCGCGCTGACCGCCCGAACCCCGTGGGCCCTGGTCGCCCTGCTCGCACTACCTCTCGCTGCGCGCGCCAACTCGCCGGTTCGCGGCGGTGCTCACGGCTTCGAGTTGATTCCTGCATTGCGTGATTCGGGACTGGCAATGCTCGTCTGGGGTGCCGGCACGGGTGTGGCGCTGGCGTTCGCCTAACGCCTCTCGGGCACGAATGCGCCGAGCAGAAAGTTCACGATCGAGATGATGATCGCACCCCAGAACGCGGCAGCGAAACCGACGATCTCGAGGCCGTAACCGGTCTGCGACGACAGCCACCCCGTCAACATCAGCATCAACGCGTTGATCACGAGAGTGAACAGCCCGAGGGTGAGAATCAGCAGCGGCAGTGACAGCAGCTTCACCATCGGCCTGATGAACGCGTTGACGATCGTCAACACGGCCGCAATACCGAGCAGGACCACGATGTCCCACCCGTCACCGCGGCCCGAGCTGGTCACGGTGATGCCGTCCACGAATTCCTTCGCAACCCAGATGGCGACGGCATTGATCACGAGCCGAATCAAAAAGTTCATGGCGCCCATCGTAGAGTTCGGGCCCGCACGGAGCTATGACGTGCGAACCAGCAGGACGGCGTCGCGCAGATCGTCCAGGCTGCCGCGAACACTCACGAGCTCGGTGAACGATGGATCGGCACCTGCGATCACACCGAGAAGCATGTGCTCGACGCCGATCTCCCTGTCCCGCAGTCGGACGGCCTCCTTCAAGGCCTGCTTCAGCGCCTCCTTGGCCGACGGCGCGAACGGCAGGTGAGAATCGTTCGAATGGTCGACGTCGCCGAATCCCACCGCAGTCTCGACGGTGTCGATCACTTCGTGAAGGTCGATGCCGATGGACCGTAGGGCCCGGGCGTCCCTCGACAGCACGTCCTCGAGCGCGTTGTCGAGGGTGAACCCCGCCTCGGCCAGCGCAGACCCGAGCGGTTCGTCGGCCTTGTCGAGCGCACCGAGGAACAGATGGATGGGTTCGATCCGCTCCGAGTGCAACACCCGGGCGTGCAGCCGGGCACTGACGACGACCGCCCTGGCCTGTGTGGTGAATCGCTCGAACATGATTGTCTACCTTCCCTTTCCGCCGTGCTTCTTGTGAACGGCCTGCCTGCTGACACCCAGCGAATCCGCTATTGCCTGCCACGCCCATCCCTGATTCCGTGCGTTGCGAACCTGGACGGCTTCCAGACGTTCGAGCAGACGGCGAAGTGCGGCTACGGCACGCAACCCCTCCCCCGGATCGGAACTGGCGGCCGCGGCGGCCAATGCAGTGGCTTCTGTCATGCATGTCAATTTAGGTTGACAGAAAGGAGGTTGTCAACCTTTGTTGACACACTTCAGCCGGTCAGCGATCCAAGGCGATATCGACAGAGACCCGCCCACGGTCGTCACGGGTCGCCGTCGCAAGGCCGGAGTACTGGACACCGCCGAGGTCGACGTCGGCACGACCGCCGCCGTCCACGAAATTTCGCCACCAGTTCTTCTTGTCCGGCATCGCCACCCTGACCTTCAGGTGCTCGCCCGTCCGGCTGATCGCAAGCGGCAATGAGATCCTCTTGCCGGACTTCCGGCCGGTGTAGGTCAAAATGCCCATCGAACGTCCGAGCACCCTGTCGAGAACCGGAGCCTTCATCACGACCATGAAGGCCTTGTTGAACACTGCCGCCGACTTCTGAAATGTATTCATCATGTCCGCCTAAGGAATCGCCCCGCACGTGTCGGCGAGCGTAGCCGTGACACAGGCCGACGGGAACGTCATTGCGACGACAGACCGGACTCCATCGACTCGGCGAGCGTGGTCAGGGCCTCGAGAACACGGGTTCGACGTGCACCCAACGCATCGAACAATCGCCCGTGCGCTTCGAGCTCTCGGGGAAATACATCATCCACGATGCGCCTCCCCTGATCGGTCAGGGTGATCGACGCAGACCGTCGATCTTCGGCGCTGGGCACTCGCTGCAGAAAGCCGCGACGTTCGAGCTTTCCGAGCGTCTTGCTCACACCTGCGCGGGTCATGCCGAGCAGCTCCGCCAACCGCGCTGCCGTCACAGGTTCGATCGCGTACCGCAGGGGCACCATCAATTCCACCTCGGCGACGGATACATCGGCCGCGGCGTATATCGGTTCGACGGCCACGTCGAGCAGCGCGACGATTCGCTTGATCTCGGCCACTACCTGCATCGGCGAGGTGTCCAGCTCCGGATTGAGCTCGGCCCACCGTGCACAGGTCAGCTCACGAAGCGAGGCATCGGTCATCGGCACCACCAATATTGTTAACTAGTTGACAGTTCTGCTACGTTCACAACATATCCCACCACCGAGGAGGCATCTTGACGTACGACACCGTGGTAATCGGTGGCGGCCCCGCCGGACTCAGTGCCGCGACACTTCTGGCCCGCGCCCGCCGAAAGGTGATCGTCGTCGACGCCGAAGAGCCGCGCAACGCGCGTGCCGAACATGTTCACAACTTCCTCTCGCGCGATGGTTCCGCACCAGAAGAATTGCGTCGGGCTGGACGTCGCGAAGTCCTGCGCTACGGCGGAGAGTTTCTGCTTGGCAACGTAACTCGAATCGAGGATGGCTTCGAGCTCCACCTCGACGATGACACAGTCCTCGGTTCGCGCTCGGTCCTGGCAGCGACCGGGCTGCGGGACGAGCTACCCGACATCCCCGGAGTACGAGAGCAGTGGGGTTCGGGGGTATTGCACTGCCCGTACTGTCACGGCTACGAGGTCCGGGACCAGCCCATTGCCGTCGTCGGCGGCTCCAACCGACCGTTCACGATTCACCAGGCGTCGCTGATCCGCCAATGGTCGGACGACGTCGTCTTCTTCACCAACGGCATCGAACTGAGTGACGACGAACGTCTCCGACTCGACGCCCGATCGGTCCGAATCGTCGACGTACCGGTTGCCCGAATCGTTGTGCAGGACGGTCGCGTCACAGGCATCCAGCTGTCCGACGGGATGGTCCATCCTCGAACAGTCGTGTTCGTCGGCCCGACGTTCGTTCCGAACGACATTCTCCTGATGCCGATGGGGTGCACGCGTCTCGAAAACGGATGGATCGCCACGGACCCGACCGGGCTCACCAGCGTCGACGGCCTGTGGGCTGCGGGGAACGTCTCGGATTCGCCCGCCCAGCTCATCAATTCGGCGGCAGCAGGATCGAAGGCTGCAATCGCCATCAATCACTACCTACTCGAACTCGATGTGACCCGAGCCGTCAGCGCGGTCTGACGCCTCCTGCCAGCGCCGAAGAATGTGTCGGTGCCCTGTTCTACACTTGCCGCAGTGGATCGAATACGTGTTCGATCTTCAGTCGCTGGGGGGTGACATGGGGCTACGGAAAGCGGCGTGGGTGACGGGGGACCATTCTCCGCTCGCCGACGTTCTGGGAGCGCGACGGACGATCAACGCTGCCGTCGCTTCGGAACTTGCTCTGCTGGACGAGTATGTCCGCAGCCGAACGGCCGGCGCGTCACCGTGGGACACCGGGGTCACCGAGAAAGATCTGTTCAACTCGGCAGTCTGTGAACTGGCGGCGGCTCTGTCGTCCACGTTTGCCGCCATCAACAACAAGGTGCAGATGTGGCGTCAACTGCGCCCTCTCGTGCGTCAGGGCTTCATCGACGGTGCCCTCGATCTGGAGCGAGTCAGAACGATCCACGATCATCTACTTCATGCCCGTCCGGAGACGGCCGTTGCCCTGGAGACCGAGATTCTCAAGGCCGCCCGGGAGATGGCACCGGGAGCTCTGGGCCGCGAAATCGATCGACTGCTCATCGAGGCCGACGCCGACTGGGACCGTGCGGTACGCAAGCGTGCCGCACGCACCGAGAAGCGAATCCGCCTTCGTCGCCGGGCACGAGGACTGTCGAGCCTGACCACACTGATGACCGACGGCGAAGCCGACGAACAACTTGCGCGGATCGACGCCGAGGTCATACGCCTGCACCCGGAGGATCCGCGGTCGGACGACCAACGACGGGCCGACGCTCAGACCGCCTTGATGCGCGGGGAGACACTGCTGTGCGAGTGCGCGACATGCCTGACGCCGCGCGACGGCGACAGGGCCCCCGAGCACGATGATCCGGACACAGCGGACAACGAACCATCGGACACCGACTGCGCCGCAACCGACGGAACACGCAGCGGCAGTTCCACTTCCGCTGCACCGGGGGACGAGCCGCCGACGAGCCAATCACCGAACACGATCCCACCGGACGCACCGCCACCCAGGCTTCCCACGCCCGGCTCTGTGAATACCAGAGCTACCCGATCGCGGCCGGGTGGGGGAACGCTGATCGAACGGTGGCGTGCCACCGTCGGGGACGACCCCATCGGGATCCACGCCTTGTACCCCGACGGCCATGGGGGCATGAAACTCCCGCCGCCAGGCGCGCTGAGCTATACGCCCAGTCGAGCTCTCGCGGCGAAGGTTCGAGCCGAGAACCCGTACTGCCTGCATCCTGGCTGCAACGTGCCCTCGGAACGATGCGACCTCGACCACATCGTCGAATTCGACCGACACCGCCCCGAGAAGGGCGGCTGGACCATCCTCACGAACATCGGTCCGCGCTGTCGGCTCCACCACAACCTCAAAACGCGCAAACTTTGGCGCACCGAACTGCTTCCGGATGGAGTGCTACATATCGTCGATCCACTCGGACGTCACTACTTCACCCCACCCGCCCTGTGAAAAACAATCACCTAGGGTTGGTTCGGTGAGCACCGCGAATCTGACCCGAACCGAAACTCGCAGGCGATCGCGCCACATAGACGGGGTGAAGTATCTCGTCGATCTGAACCTCCTGCGCGCCGAGGACACGGACGTCGACACCTTCGAGTCGGTGACGACCATCGAATTCGATGCGACGACGGCGGCGACATGGGTCGATTTCATCGGTGCGTCCGTGGACGAGGTCACCGTCAACGGCACCGATGCGCAGGTCGATTACGACGGAGCTCGCATTCAACTGGTCGGACTCGCCGACCACAACGTCGTTCGGATACGTGCACGCGGGCGGTACAGCAGGTCGGGTGAAGGACTCCACCGCTTCGTCGACCCCGTCGACGACAACGTCTACCTGTACACCCAGTACGAACCTGCCGATGCTCGACGGGTGTTCGCGAATTTCGAGCAACCCGATCTGAAGGCCTCGTTCACGCTGAGGGTCACAGCACCCCCGGCATGGACGGTCCTGTCCAACCGCGCGGGAGTCACCGACGGCACAGTCACCACGTTCGCCCCGACGCTGCCCATATCGACGTACATCACCGCGGTTGCGGCCGGGCCGTACCACGGCGTCGAATCGTCCTGGACTCGAGGCGATCTGACTGTCCCGCTCGGCGCGTACTGCCGCGCATCCCTCGCCGAGTATTTCGACGCCGAGGACATCTTCGACATCACCGAGCGTGGCCTCGACTTCTTCCACGACAAGTTCGACTATCCGTACCCGTTCGGTAAGTACGACCAGATTTTCGTCCCCGAATACAACCTCGGTGCGATGGAGAACCCCGGGCTCGTCACGTTCACCGAATCGTACGTATTCCGTTCGGCGGCAACCGAAGCCCAGTACGAGGCTCGGGCGAACACGATTCTGCACGAGATGGCGCACATGTGGTTCGGCGACCTCGTCACGATGCAATGGTGGGACGATCTGTGGCTCAAGGAGTCGTTCGCCGACTACATGGGTGCGTACGCGTCGGCCGAAGCCACCCGATTCACCGATGCCTGGGTCAGTTTCGCGAACCGCCGAAAGGCGTGGGCCTATTTGCAGGATCAGCTTCCCACCACTCACCCGATCGTCGCCGACATCACCGATCTCGAGGCAGCCAAGCTCAACTTCGACGGCATCACCTACGCGAAGGGCGCGAGCGTGCTCAAGCAGTTGGGGGCGTTCGTCGGTGCCGACGCCTTTTTCGCAGCGTCCCGCAACTACTTTCGTACGCATGCCTTCGGTAATACGACCCTGACGGATCTCTTGAGCGAGATGTCCACCGCCAGCGGGCGAGACCTCGAGACCTGGGCGGGCGCGTGGCTGCAGACCACCGGCGTGTCCACACTGACTTATACCGGCGACGCCGTCGAGCAGTCGGATCCGCGTCCGCACCGCATCGCGGTCGGGCTCTACGATCCGAACGAGGCCGGAAATCTCACGAGGACCCACCGCTACGAACTCGACATCACCGACTCGCGAACGCCCGTCGACTTCCCCGATTCTGCACTGGTTCTGCTCAACGACGACGATCTGACCTACGCCAAGATCCGATTCGACGAGCGCTCCACCGCCACCGTGCGGACCTCACTCGATCGCATCGTCGATCCCCTTGCACGAGGGCTGGTGTGGTCGGCACTGTGGAACTCCACCCGGGACGCCGAGCTCTCTGCGATCGAATACCTGGACATCGCAACCAGATTCGCGCCAACCGAACCCAAGATCGGGTTGCTCTCCGCAGTCACGGCCAACGTCGCGTACACACTCGCGCACTACCTCCCCGAAGACCGACGGGACGAGCCCACCCGGCATTGGCTCGAAGCGTCGTGGCGGCAGCTGCAGTCGAGCGAACCCGGAAGCGACGCGCAGTTGGTGTGGGCGCGGGCGGTCGCATCGGCTGCGCAACTCGACGACTTCCTGGCCGACGATCTACGCTCCCTGCTCGATGGCACCGCGACCATTGCCGGGCTGAGGCTGGACCCCGATCAGCGCTGGGCATTCTGGCTGGCACTCGCCGCCACCGGACACGCAACTATCGCAGAGCTGGATGCCGAACTCGGTTCGGACGACACACTTTCGGGGCGCACTGCCCACACAGCGGCGGCGACGGCGATCCCTGACGCCACAGTCAAAGCGAGCGCGTGGACTTCCATCACCGAGCGCGACGACGTGTCCAACGATGTTCTCGACGCCTACATCACCGGGTTCGGGGCGGGTCACCGACCGGACCTCACTCAACCGTACGAGGGCCGGTATTTCGAGTCCATCTCCTCGTTGTGGACCTCACGCAGCATCGAGATCGCACGGAGGATAGTTGTTCGCCTCTTTCCTCAGCAATCGTCGACCGACAGTGCAGACGTGTGGCTCGCCGAGCACGAGTGGGCACCGGCTGCGTTGCGGCGCTTGGTGATCGAGCAGAGAGATCACCTGGCCCGGAGTTTGCGCGTGCAGGCTCGGCTAGGGTGACGATCATGTCCGACCATGATGCTCGACGTTCGTTCGCCACGTCCGCTCTCGCCGCAGGCGGCTTGCTCGGCGGCTTCGCTGTTGCTCGCCGGTCGCACAATCGCCAACTCGGCGGAGCAGTGCTCGCTGCAGTCGGCGTCGCCTGCACCACGCAATGGCAGAAATCCTCGGGCTCGGCTCGTGCCGGCGCACTGATCGGGACGTACCTCGTGGCGTTCGGTGCGTCGCATCCGCTCGCGAAGAAGATCGGTGCGTGGCCGGCCGTCGGGACGGTCGCCGCTGTCACTGCGGTGACGTCGATGGTCGTGACCTGGTAGATCTGCTCAGAACACCCCGGTACGGATGAACTGCTCGAGCGCGGCGGTCGGTTCGTCGAGATCCATCCCCTGGCCCGCGACCCAGGTGTCGTCGAAATAGGTTTGCGAGTAACGGTCTCCGCCGTCGCACAACAACGTCACCACACTGCCGGTGCGCCCCGCGGCAATCATCTCGGAGATCAATCCGAAGGCACCCCAGATGTTGGTGCCGGTGGATCCTCCCACTCGTTTACCGATCGCAGCCGAAGTGAATCTCGCGGCCGCCACCGACGCAGCGTCGGGCACCGCGATCATTCGATCGATCACTTGGCCGACGAAGGACGGTTCCACCCGCGGTCGCCCGATGCCTTCGATACGTGAGGACTTACCGGTCTCGAAACTCGCGTCACCGGTTTCGTAGCCTCCGATGAAGGCCGAATTCTCTGGGTCCACGACGGCCAAACGCGTTGCGTGTCTGCGGTATCGGATGTAGCGACCGATGGTGGCGCTCGTTCCGCCTGTTCCCGCGCCTACGACCACCCAATCGGGGATGGGACATTTCTCGAGCCGGAGCTGATCGTAGATGGACTCGGCGATGTTGTTGTTTCCTCGCCAATCGGTGGCCCGTTCGGCGTGGGTGAACTGGTCCATATAGTGGCAGTCGGGCTCGGCTGCGAGCCGGTGCGCCTCGGTGTACATCTCACCCGGGTGGTCGACGAAGTGGCAGCGCCCACCGTGCGATTCGATGAGGGCGATCTTGGCGGGACTTGTACTTCTGGGCATGACTGCGACGAATTTCAATCCCAGCAGGCCGGCGAAATATGCCTCACTGACCGCCGTGGAGCCGGACGACGCCTCGACGACCGTGGTTCGCGCGGTGACCCAGCCGTTGCAGATCGCGTACAGAAACAGCGATCGCGCCAGCCGGTGTTTGAGGCTGCCGGTGATGTGAGTGGATTCGTCCTTGAGGTACAGCGAGATTCCCCATGCGGCAGGCAGTGGATAGCTCAGCAGGTGTGTGTCGGCACTGCGCTGAGAATCGGCTTCGATCAACCGGACTGCGTTGTCGACCCACTCACGCGATCCGGAGCGGTCCACCGATGCGGTCACTTGCGGCCGTCTTCACCGCGCAGCTTGGACTGCAGGTCCGCGCGAGCGGTGCGTCGGTGTTCGTCGACCGCAGCGATGGACTCGTTGACGCGGATGCGCATCTGCTTGAACAGAAGCAGGGACAACGGCAGCGAGATGAGGACGCCGAAGATCGCGGCGACGAGGATCGGAACCTCGATGCCGAAGAGTAAACCGACACCGATGATGATCGCGGCGATGACGATGACGAGCGCCAGACGCGCAAACGTGTACACGGCGAGATTGACGGCAAGGGACTTCTTCGCAGAACGGCCGGGCGTGGGGTTTCCGCTGGTCGGGTCGCTTCGGTCGGCATTCGTCGCATCGCTCACGAGCTCAAGGTTACCGGTCACGCCAGGGCTTCCCACCCACCCCTGGCGTGACCGATTTGTCCATTACCTCCCCTTTACCAACCTTGTATCAGTCGAGTACCTAGGGGTCCGAGTGCAACCATGGGGCTCACAACACCGCAGACCGATATCTCCGGTTCGACGCAAATGCACAGAACCGCACCGTAGGAGGACACGACAGATGAGCGCACCCACGTTCCACAAAGCTCAGGACTCACTTCTCACACCGGGTCAGGTAGCAGCGCTTTTTCACGTCGACCCCAAGACCGTGACTCGCTGGGCGCACGCCGGACGTCTTGGATCGCTCCGCACTCCCGGCGGACACCGTCGCTTCCGCGAAACCGAGGTCATGCAGCTGCTGACTTCTCTGACGACCGAAGCCGGCGTACAGCACTGAGACAGGCCATTCGGCGCAGTTTCGGCAACGACCTCCGCACCCGTACGAACTCATCGAACATTCTCAGGAATCTTCGACGCTCGACGGGTGCGGAGGTCGTTGCATGACGGCTACCCTCGTAGTAGGAGGTGCGTCGTGATCTATCTATTGGCGTTGATCGGTTTGGTGGCAGTGATTGTGCTGCTGTGGAAGGCATTCGGACCCAGCACGCAACCTGAACCCCCGCGGACTGTCGGGCCCGATGACGATCCGGAATTTCTCTGGAAAATCAACCGGGACGCTCGTCGCGGAGGCAAGGACGGGACCGACGCCGGCACTGAAGTCGGCGAATAAAGTTTCCGGTCAGCTGCGGCGAGAAGTAGTGGGCGAGGCCGGAAAGCCTGCTGCCACCGCCGCAGCTACTTCGAGGAGTGCCTTTCGCGTGCGTCCACGAAGCCTGCCCAGTTCGATCTCAGCCCCCTCCTCCAGATGCGGGTCGAACGGAATCGTCCGAACCTGAGCGCATCGCTGCTCGAAATGTTCGACCACCTTCTGCAAGTCGACTTTTCCCGCCCTCGGTCTTACCGCGTTGACCACCGCCACCGACGTGGCCACCAGTTCTCGATAGCCATGAGCATCCAGCCAATCCAATGTCGCCGACGCGCTCCGCGCCCCGTCCACAGACCCTGAGCTGACGACGACCAGAGTGTCCGCGCCCTCGAGAATGCTTTCCATCGCCGAATGCATCAATCCGGTGCCGCAGTCGGTGATGACGATGCTGTAGAACTTCTCGAGCAGTGTCACCGTTCGGTCGTAGTCGTCACCGCTGAATGCCTCGGACGCCGCCGGGTCCGAATCGGAGGCCAGCACCTCCAGCCGATGGACGTTCTGTGAGGTGTAGGCCCGAACGTCGCTGTAGCGCTCCAAGGAATCCATGTCTCGCAACAGATTTCGGACCGTCGCCGTCGTTTCCGACGGTACTTTCTGCCCCAGCGTTCCGCGGTCGGGGTTCGCGTCGATCGCAATCACGCGGTCACCGCGGATGTCTGCGAACGTCGAGCCCAACGTGGCCGTTGTCGTCGTCTTTCCGACCCCACCCTTCAGCGAGAGCACCGCGACGCGGTAGCACCCCACCAATTGTCGATCGACCTGCGCGGTCAATTCGAGGCGTCGCTGTTGCGCCGGACTGTTCCCCACATCGATCCGACCACCGGACATCAGATACAGCGCACGACGCCACCCGGCCACCGGAGCGACACTTGCCGACCTGATGAGCAACGAATCGCCGAGGTCGGCCGCCGACATCGGCTGCGACGGTGGTCGATGATCCGGCTGAACGACAACAGCCACGGCAGGAACCACAGCAGGAACATGGCCGGGCACCATCGGTTGCGGCCACGAACCGGGTTGCGGAGCCCACTGCCCATACCCCTGACCCTGCCCATTTCCCTGCCCATGCCCATGCGTCGGCCAGCCGTTCTGGGACTGCCACTGATTCTGGGCTGCCCACTCGTTGTTCGGCTGCCAATATTGCTGGGGCACAACAGCATTCTGGGGCAACACCACCCCGTTCTGCGGCTGGACAGGGTGCTGACCCTGTTGCCCAGGCGGCTGCGGCTCGCCCATGGGCCGAGTCGGCGGACCAAGGGGCATGGCAGTGTCGGACGAAACCGGTGGCACAACCGGTGGACCCGATGCTTCGGGCATCGTCGGCATCTCGTCGGTCGGTGGCGTCACCTCGACGGGTGGAGTCGACATTGCCGCGACAACAGGAGTCGGGCTCGGAGCATCCGCGGGCGGCATGGCGATGGGGGTGGATCGGAACGGTTCACGCTCCCCCGAAACCCGAGACTCCCCCACAACCCGAGAAGACCCCGCAGGCTCGGCAGACCCCGCAACCCCCGAAACTTCCCCAACCCCGGCAGACCCGACAACCGGGGTCTCGGTCACCACCGGCTCCGGCGTGTTCGGGGGTTCGTCGTCGTCCATCGGTCGGACGGGTTGCCAATTGTTTCCGTGCCGATCGGCCATGACCGATTCCCCCCCAGTGTGCGTCCCGCGTCGAGTGCCGGCTCGGATGTCTCCCCCATCGAGCCGGATCGGACGCTACCAGCTGCACGTCGGCAGCGGAGCGTGTGGAACGCGCAGCGGTCAGTTCAGTCCTGCGTAGCTGTGCAGACCGGAGACGACCATGTTGATGATGAAGAGGTTGAACAGCATGGCAGTGAATCCACCGACGTTGATCCACGCGGCGCGGGTGTTTCGCCAGCCGGAGGTGGCGCGGGCGTGCAAGTAAGCGGCGTAGATGATCCACGTGATGAAGGACATCGTTTCTTTGGGGTCCCAGCCCCAGAAACGTCCCCAGGCGGCCTCGGCCCAGATCGCGCCGAGGATGACGCCGGCTCCGAACAGCGGGAAGGCGACGATGGTCGTCTTGTAGGCGAGTCGGTCGAGGGCTTGGGCGTCAGGGAGCTTGGAGGCGAAGCGGCCCCAGAATCCCACGCTCTCCTCGCCGAGGGGCTGTTTGATGCGCAGCAGGAACAGCAGGCTCGCGACACCGGAGACCAGCAGGATGCCGCTGCCGACGCTGACGATGGTGACGTGGATGGGCAGCCAGTAGGAGCGCAGCGCCGGGACGACGGGTGCGGCGTCGGCGTAGAGCTTGGTGGCGGCGAAGAACATCAGCACGATGATGGGTGCAAGGACGAACACCAGCATCGGGCGCATCGCCTTCTTGCGCAGCACCACCACGGAGGTCAGTGCTGCGGCAGCGGTTGCCATGGTGACGAACTCGTACATGTTGCCCAGCGGGAATCGGTGGGTGGCGAATCCGCGGAGCACGACCGAGGCGATGTGTAGGACGAGGGCCGGTGCGAGCAGCGCGAACCCCATACCTGCGAGGCGTTCGGACAGCGGGCGCTTGGGTGCTTCGATAACGCGTCCCGGGCCGGAGGACGCAGCCTGCGACGACGCGGTCACGGGGGCTCCGGCACCGACGAGTTCCTTGGCCTGAGCGGCCGTCGCCTTGGCGGAGGCGTACTGAGCGATGAGCAGGACGAATGCGAGCACGTAAATGGTGAAGGCTGATTCGAACGACCAGTCGCTGTACTGCGAGAGTGTCTCGTTGATCGGCATCGGTCAGTTCTCCTGTTTCGAGGTGTCGCCGAGCAGGCGGGTGCACAGGCGGTCGAACTCTTCGCCCCACCCCGCCTGATCGGTGCGTGCAAGTCCGCCGAGTTCTACTACAGTACGTCGTGGGTCGTCGTCGGCGGTGAGTCGGACCCAGATTCTGCGACGTTTGATCACCAGTGAGACCAGTAGTCCGCCCATCATCGTCAGCGCGAACACCAGGACCCAGGTCTGAGCCGGGTCGCGCGAGACCTGCAGGTTGACGAATTCCTTCGCCCCGTCGAATCTCACGACGGTGCCGTCGCTGAGTGTGGCCGATTCCCCGGGCATGAGGTTGACGCGGTCCTGCTTGACGAGCCTGCCCTGGGCGATCATTTCCTGATCGAGCGAGAAGATGGACTGCGGGAGTCCGGTGTCGAGTCCGGTGTCGCCTTTGTAGATGTCGATGGCGACGGCCGGGTCGTTCATCGCCGGGAAGCTCGACGACAGCAGACTGCCGTGGAACGACGCCGTCGGGGCGAACAGTCCTTCGATGGCGATCTGGTTCTTACGCCGGTCCAGCGCGTCGGGGTAGAGGCCACCGGGTGGGTCGACTCGCAGTACCCCGCTGGAGAGGAATGTGGTGGCGTCCGTCGGCTGCCATTGGATGGTGTCGGTGCGGGTCTCGCCGTTCGGGAACGTCACCGTGAACGTGGGCGCGTAGCCGTGGCCCTGCAGGTAGACGCGGTCGCCCGCGACCCGCAGCGGATGGTTGACCTGCAGTCGGTCGTCCTGCCAGTCGTTGTTCGCCAGATCTTCGCCGGCCTGGTACTGGATGTTCGAGGTGAACATTTCCGCCTGGCCGTTGTCGAGGTAGTCCGCCTGAAAATCCTTGACGCGCAAGCACAACGGCTCGAGGTCGGTGCCGTCGACGAGGTTGCCCGCCCGGAAAGAGTCGTAGTTGGCAGGCGTGGAGGTACAGAATCCGGGGCCGTCGTCGGCGATGACGATGCGGTTTCCCTCGTAGCCGAGCAGCTTGCCCATGGCGATCGCGGCCAACAGTCCGACGAGCGAGAGGTGGAACACGAGGTTGCCGAGTTCGCGAACGTAGCCCTTCTCCGCCGAGAGCGTCACTGCCCCGCTGCCCTCGGACCGTTGCGCGACGCGCCACCCACGCAGCTGAGTACGGACCTGGGCTGCGATCTCCTCGGGTGCGCCGTCGACGTCGTACCGAGTGTGGTGCGGCAAGCGCGAGAGGTTCCGCGGCGCACGAACGGGCTTGGTACGCAACTGTTTTGCGTGCTCGATGCACCGCGGCAGGATGCAGCCGATCAGGGAGACGAACAGCAGTGCGTAGATCGCGGTGAACCAGAAGCTGCCGAACACGTCGAACAGTTCGAGCTTGTCCATGATGGGGCCGAGTGTCGGACGGTCGGCGATGTATTGGTCGACCTTGCCCGCGTTGAGGCTGCGTTGCGGTACCAGGGCTCCGGGCACGGCGGCGAAGGCCAGCAGGAACAGCAGCACCAGCGCGGTCCGCATACTGGTGAGCCCGCGCCAGGTGTTGCGCACCACGGCCACGGCCTTACCGAGTACGGATTGCTTGTGCGGCGGCGACGCTTCTGTCCGCTCCTCGGTCTCGGCGGTCATATCGGCAACACCACATCGGAGACGAAGGCGTCGCGCACCCAGCCGACGAATTGATCCCAGGCACCGGTGACCAGTGCAATTCCTACCGCTATCAACATGATTCCGCCGAACACCTGTATCTGTCGTGCGTGTGTACGTAGCCAGCCGACGCCTCGAAGTGCGCTGACCGATCCGAACGCGAGGATCACGAACGGCAATCCAAGACCGAGGCAGTACGCCACGATGAGGGTGACTCCGCGGGCAGCCGTGGCACCGTCGGTGCCTGCGGCGAGCGAGATGACGCCGGCGAGGGTGGGCCCGAGGCACGGGGTCCAGCCGAGTGCGAACACTCCCCCGAGCAAGGGCGCTCCGGCGAGGGAGCCGATCTGCTTCGGCTCGAACCGCACATCGCGCTGCAGCGCGGGAATCAGTCCGACGAACACCAGGCCCATGGCGATGGTGACGACGCCGCCGATTCGCATGAGCAGTTCGCGGTTGATCGCCAGCACCGAAATTGCGCCGAACACCGACGCGGTGGCGAGAACGAACACCACGGTGAATCCGAGGACGAACAGCCCCGCGGCTCCCGCGACGCGCAGCCGACCGCTGCGCACCTTCGTCTTGACGGCCGCTTCGTCGGCGCTGACCGCCGGTGCGTCGGCTCCGACGACCCCGGCGAGGTACGACAGATATCCCGGAACCAGCGGTACGACGCACGGTGACGCGAAGGAGACGAGCCCGGCCAGGACGCAGGCTCCGAGGGCCAGGATCAGCGGCCCGGAGGCCGCAGCTTCCTGGAAACTCGCGCCGACGCCGGCTAGGTACATCTCGCTCACGGCTGCACAGGCTCCTCGGCTGCCACGCGCTCGACGACGGGCTGCAGGTCCTCGACGAGCAGTTCACGCAGGAACACTGCGGCCACGCGGTGCTGTCGATCGAGCACGATGGTCGTCGGAATGACAGAGGTCGGAACGCCACCGAGCGCGGTCAGGGTGCGCATCGGCGGGTCGTAGATCGAGGAGTACGTGACGTTGTTGCTGACGACGAAATCCTGTGCTGCGGTCTGTGATTCGTCGCGCACGTTGATACCGAGGAATTCGACGCCGGAGGCCTTGGTGGCCTCGTAGACCTTCTCGAGGTCGTCCGCTTCCCCGCGGCACGGTCCGCACCACTGACCCCAGACGTTGAGGACGACGACGTCACCCTCGTAGTCCGACAGCGAGGTCGTCTTGCCCTCGGTCATCAGGTCGGGCCCGGAGAGTTCGCCGAGTGCGCCGCGGTCGGACGGCGGATCGTAGAAGATTTCGGTCTTTCCGCCGGGCGAGACGAACTGGAAGGTTCCGCCCTGAGCAACCGCGTCGGTGCCGGTCGAACAGCCGGCGACGAGGGCCACAGCGGCAATCGCAAGCAGTAACCTACGCACCGGTGATCCTCGGGTCGGATGCTCCTGCTGGCTCGGAGTAGACGAGATCGACGAGCTGATCGCCCTCGTAGACCAGTGACGTCAGCGACGCGAGTCCACACTGGCGATTGCGCGGGTCGTGCCAGAGCCGGTCGCCCTGGAGGAACCGGCGCAGCGTCCAGACCGGGAGTTGGTGGCTCACGCAGACGGCCTCGTGCCCGACGGCTGCGACTCTGGCCGCGTTGACGGCCGCGAGCATGCGGTGCGCGATCTGCAGATACGGCTCGCCCCAGGACGGGGTGAACGGGTCGCGCAGCTTCCACCAGTGCCGAGGCCTACGCAGGGCTCCGTCGCCGACGGCAACGCGCAGCCCCTCGAACTCGTTACCCGCCTCGATGAGGTTCTCGTCCTCGGACACCGTCAGGCCGTGGGCTGCCGCGATCGGGGCGGCAGTCTCCTGGGCGCGTTGCAACGGCGACGCGACGACGTGGGTGATGTCGTGACCGGCGAGCGCATCTGCGACGGCCTTGGCCTGGGACTGGCCGGTGACCGACAGCTTGAAGCCGGGCAGCCGCCCGTAGAGGATGCCCTTGGGGTTGTGCACCTCGCCGTGCCGGAGGACGTGCACGATGGTGCGCGTCGTCGAGTGCGGATGTGTTGCGGGGGCCTCGGTCACGTCGGGGTCCTGTTTCTCGCTAGTCGGGTGGTGATCACTTCTGAGTGGACGTCACAGTGGTGCTACAGCGGCTGCCGCAGCCTTCGCGGCAGCCGGGGCTGCGTCGGCGATGATCTCGAAAGCTCGGTCGTCGAGAGCAGCCGAGACGAACCATGCCTCGAATGCGCTCGGCGGCGGGTACACCCCGCGAGAGAGGAACGCGTGGAAGAACGCCGGGTAGCGCCACGTCTGGGCAGCCTTGGCCTGCGCGTAGTCGGTGACGGGTCCATCGGCGAAGAACACACTCACCATAGTGCCCGCGAACTGCACGTGGTGGTGGACGCCTTCGGCGGTGAGAGCATCGCCGAGCAGTGTTCCGAGTCGCTGTGAGTTGGTCTGCAGCTTCTCGTAGACGGCGGCGTCGGCCAGTTGCAGGCTCGTCAGGCCGGCTGCGACGGCGACGGGGTTTCCGCTGAGGGTGCCCGCCTGGTACACCGGCCCGGCCGGTGCGAGGTAGGCCATGACGTCCGCGCGGCCACCGAATGCTGCGGCCGGTAGCCCGCCGGACATGACCTTGCCGAAGGTGTAGAGGTCGCCGGCGACACCGTCGATGCCGTACCAGCCTGCGGCGCTGACACGGAATCCGGTCATCACCTCGTCCATGATCAGCAATGCGCCGCGCTCGGTCGCGAGTCGGCGTAGTCCCTCGTTGAAGCCGGTGACCGGCGGGATCGCGCCCATGTTGCCCGCGGCGGCCTCGGTGATGATGCACGCGATCTCGCCGGGATTGGCGTCGAACGCGGCGGTGACGGCGTCGAGGTCGTTGTAGGGAACGACGATGGTGTCCGACGCCTGAGCGCCGGTCACTCCGGGTGACGTCGGCAGTCCGAAGGTGGCCAGTCCCGAGCCCGCGTCGGCCAGTAGGGCGTCGACGTGGCCGTGGTAGCAGCCGGAGAATTTGAGGATCTTGGTGCGGCCGGTGAAGCCGCGCGCCAGACGCACCGCGCTCATCGTGGCCTCTGTGCCCGAATTCACAAGGCGAACCTGGTCGACGGGGCCGACGCGGCGCACGATTTCCTCGGCGAGTTCGATTTCGCGCTCGGTGGGTGCGCCGAACGACAGTCCGGTTGCGGCCGCCTTCTGGACTGCCTCGACGATGGCCGGATGCGCGTGTCCGTGGATCATCGGACCCCAGGACGAGATGAGGTCGACGTAGGACTTCCCGTCCGCGTCGGTCATCGTGTATCCGCTGGCCTGCGTGATGAAGCGTGGAGTGCCGCCGACCGATGCGAACGCACGCACCGGAGAGTTGACGCCACCTGGAATCACTGTGCTCGCGCGGGCGAAGAGTTGGGCCGATACGGGGGCGTCGTTGCCGTCAGGAACAGTCACGACTTCCAGTGTCCCAGGTTCTGTGAAATCACCAACTACAGGGCGTAATAATCACCGAAACGGGGAGTCGGCCTGGTTTCGGCGATTGAAGACCCCCGCCCCGGGTATTTACTTTCGATGACAAACACCGATGGCGTCACCAAGGTCGCCGAATTGATGTCCGAAGCCGGACTGTGCATGTTCACCACCGTGGGCCGGGACGGCCACCTCATCTCGCGTCCGATGGCATTGCAGGAAGCGGAGTTCGACGGGGACCTGTGGTTTTTCGCAGCGCAGGACTCCAGAAAGGTACGCGACATCGCCGCCGACCCGACGGTCAACGTCTCGTTCCAATCCGGTCAGGGCTGGGTGTCACTGTCCGGTACTGCTGCGGTCGTCGAGAACAAGGCCAAGGCGGAGGAGCTATGGAATTCTCGGGCGGCCGCGTGGTTCGAGAAGAACCCCGATTCGCGTGAGGTCGCTCTGATCCACGTGGCCGCCGAAGGTGCCGAGTACTGGTCCACCCCGGGCTCGAAGGTGTCGACCCTGCTGGCCTACGCCAAGGCGAAGGTCACCCACGAGCGTCCGAACCTGGGCGAGAACGACGTGGTCGAACTCGAACTGCCCAATACCTCGACGAGCTAGTTGCGCTCGTGCCGGGCCGCCGTCGGGGGCAGGTCCGGATTACCGGTCACGTCATGCTGTCCTGCCTCGGACCGGTCGGCACTCGCGTTCCGATCGACAGTCGCATTCCGATCGGCACTCGCGTTCCGATCGACAGTCGCGTTGTGCTGCGCACCGAAGTCCCGATCCGCGCCCGCGTCGCGGCCGACGTTGTGGTCACCGGTCACCTTGCGGTCGCCCTTCACATCCGGATCGATGTGGTTCGCGCGCTCGAACTGTGAGTTCACTTCGTCGCGTGATGCCGCCGCGACTCCCTGGTGAGACTGGGCCTGCTGAGCAAGTTTCTCCGCCTCGGCAGCTTTGACGTCCGCCTCCGCCTGGGCGCGGCGTGCCTTGGCCTCGCTCTCGCGGGCCTGCAGTTCACGCTCCTCGACGACGGTCGCTTGATCGGCCGCCTTCTCGCGAAGGTGGTTCGCTTCCAGCCTCTTTCGCTCTTTGCCCTTGCGTGCCACAACCAGGGCGACGGCAACGACCAACACTACGACTACTACTGCAACGATGATCCACACTGCGGTGCTCATGATGGAACTCCCGATCTGTTCCGACTGCCGAAGTGGCAGACGTTCCGAGCCGGTTACCCGAGTAATGAGCCGGCAAACTCGCCGAACATCGTCCAGGCGAGCGCACCGAAGTCCTGTGCGTCCAGCGCGGCGGCCCCGTTCGGCACACATGCCAGCAGCTCGACGCCCGTCACGAGCGGCAACTCCTCCACGTTGACCCGCGCCGCCAGATCGGGTTCGGCCGGCCACGATCCGATCACCAGGCCCGCACATGTCACACCCGCTGCGCGCACCGCGGCGACGGTCAGCGCGCTGTGGTTGAGCGTCCCCAGCTCTGCCCCTGCCACGATCAGGACCGATGCGCCGACGGCACCGGCGACATCGAGTGCAGTAAACCCGCCGGCACCCAGGCGCACCGCTACCCCGCCCGCACCCTCGACCACGACGAGATCGTGGGCCTCGTCGAGCCCTCGCACCGCGTCGACGACGTGGTCGAGTTCGAGCATCGACCGACCCGAACGGCGTGCTGCGACGTCGGGCGCGAGTGGCTCGGGGTACCGCGCCAGCTCGATTCCGCGGACTCCCGAAAGACGTTCCACCACATCCATATCCGACTCGTCCAGGCCGTCGTCACCGACTCCGGTCTGCGCCGGTTTGCACACCGCCACCGTCCGTCCATGTGCCCGGGTTGCGGCCGCGAGCGCCGCGGTCACCACGGTCTTGCCGACGCCGGTCGACGTTCCGGTGACGAGAAGAACCGTCATCCCGACACCGCCGCACGCAACACCGTCGAGAGAACGGACGTGGCACGGTCGATATCGGTGTCGCTGAGGTCGGCACGGGCGGTCAATCGCAGCCGAGATGCGTTCGCGGGAACCGACGGCGGCCGAAAGCACCCGACGCGCACGCCCAGGTTCAGACACTCCCCGGCCGCGCGGACGGCACGCACGGCGTCGCCGAGTACTACCGGAACCACCGCCGACGCCGTCGGCGATACACCGGCGGCCACCGCCAATTGCCCTGCCCGCCGACCGATCGCAGCGACCCGATCGGGTTCGCTGCGCAGCACCGCCAGCGCTGCCGATGCCGCGCCGACCGCGGCCGGGGCGAGCGCGGTATCGAAGACGAAGCTGCGCGCACTGTGCAGTACCTGGTGCCGTACCGAAGCCGGCCCGAGCACCACCCCGCCCTGCGATCCGAGCGCCTTGGACAGCGTCGCGGTGATCACCAGGTCCGGCAGTCCCGCCACACCGGCGTCGTGGACGGCACCGCGCCCACCGTCACCTCGGACGCCCAGCCCGTGGGCTTCGTCGACGATCAGCACCGCGTTCCATCTCCGGCACGCCGCGTACAGCTCGTGCAGCGGCGCGAGATCGCCGTCGGCGCTGAAGATCGAGTCGGTCACCACGAGCGCGCGAGATTCCGTTCGTTCGCGGAGCAACTGCTCGACGTGCTCGACGTCGCGATGCCGCGCCACGGCCACCCGCGCCCGAGACAGACGGCAGGCATCGATCAACGACGCGTGCGACGCGGCGTCCGAGATCACGACGGAGTCGCGGTCGGCGAGCGCGGTGACGACTCCGAGATTGGCGGTGTAGCCGGACGAGAAGACCAGTCCGGTCTCGGCACCGACGAAGTCGGCAAGGTCCTGCTCGAGCTGTTCGTGGGCGGTGGTCGTGCCGGTGACCAATCGAGATCCGGTGGACCCGGTGCCCCACCGACGCGTGGCCGCGCAGGCCGCGTCGACGACGTGCGGATGACGAGACAGGCCGAGGTAGTCGTTCGACGCCAGGTCGAGTGTCGAATCCTCGGGACTGCGAGCGTGGACGACGCGCTCGAGCCCGGCCGCGCGACGGTCGTATGCGGCGGCGTCGAGCCAATCGAGTGCACTCATGTCCACGACCATACTTGAACAGTGTTCAAGTATGGGTGTTCAAGTATGGTCGCGCGCCACCGCCACCATGGCATCGGCGATGGCTGCCACATCGGCATCGGTACAGACATACGGCGGCATCGCATAGACCAACCTGCCGAACGGCCGCAGCCAGACACCTGCGTCCACGGCGACGGCCGTCGCACGTGCCATGTCGACCGCGCCGGTCAGTTCGATCACCCCGATTCCGCCGAGCACGCGCACGTCGGCCACGCCCGGGAGCGACCGGGCCGGCTCGAGCCGTTCGGTCAGCACGTCTGCGACGGCGGCGACCTCGGCGCGCCAGTCGCGCGAGAGCAGCAGCTCCACCGACGCCACCGCGATCGCGCAGGCCAGTGGATTGCCCATGAACGTGGGCCCGTGCATCAGACCGCCCGCCTCACTGTTCGACACCGTCTCCGCCACCTCGGTGGTGCACAGCGTCGCCGCCAGCGTCATGTAGCCGCCGGTCAACGCTTTGCCGACACACATGATGTCGGGTGCGATGCCCGCGTGATCGGCGGCGAACAGCTCACCGGTGCGGCCGAACCCGGTGGCGATCTCGTCGAAGATCAACAGCACGCCGTACTCGTCCGCGAGTTGGCGCAGTTCGACCAGCAGACGTGCGTCGTGGAAGCGCATTCCGCCGGCACCCTGCACGATCGGCTCGACGATGATCGCGGCCACATCGTTCGCATGCGCCGCGAGCACCTGCTCGAACTCGGCGACGTAGGCGGCGATACCCGCCGCATCGGACGCGGCGGGTGGCGCGGGCGCGAACACCTGCTGCGCCAGCACACCGGTCCACAACCTGTGCATCCCGCCGTCCGGATCGCAGACACTCATCGGCGCGAACGTGTCCCCGTGATAGCCGCCCCGCCACGTCAGCAACTTCGTACGCCCGCTCTCACCCCGCCCACGCCAGTACTGCAATGCAATCTTCACCGCGACTTCGACGGACACGGACCCGGAATCTGCGAGGAAAACCTTGTCCAGCCCGGCCGGCGTGATCGAGACCAGCAGCTCCGCCAATCGCGCCGCGGGCGCATGTGTGAGGCCTCCGAACATCACGTGACTCATGCGGTCGAGCTGGTCTCGCGCTGCCGCGTCCAGCACCGGATGCCGGTAGCCGTGCACCGCCGCCCACCACGAACTCATGCCGTCGACGAGTTGGCGACCGTCGGCCAACGTCAGTCGAACCCCGGACGCGCTGTCGACGACCAACGGTGTCGTCGTCGACGGAAACCCGCTGTAGGGATGCCAGAGATGCTCGGAATCTATTCGACGGACGTCGTCTGAAGTCAGCACGCCAGAGCACACTGCCACAGCACCCGACCGGTCGTACCGAGACTGGGCGGGTGGCGAAATGTCCGAATCCTTTAGCATTGCGACATGACGACGCGCACCGTGACGAGACTGGCAGGGGTGGTCGTGGCCGTAACTCTGACGCTGTCCGCCTGCGGGGGACCGTCCGAAACGCCGACGCCCACGACCACCACGGCACCGGCGTTCGCGATCGACACCTCGACGCCGCTGGGCGCGGTCAACGACCGAATTCTGCAGTGGATCAACGCCGACGCCGCCCCGGATCCCGCGGCGGTGGACGCCGTCACCGGCCCGGAGCTGGCGGCAGCACTCGAGCCGATGGGCGGGCTCGTCACCCCTCTCGAGCAGTTGCGCGCCGGTGCGCCGAACGTGGCGACGGGTTTCGAGGCCGGACCGGACAGCGCCGTTCTTCGCTTCACCACCGCCGGCATTCCGGCCACGATCACCACCTCCCTCGGTGCCGACGGCACGCTCGACGGCATTCTGGCCAGTCCGGAAACTCCGAAGATCTCGTCCTTCGACGAGCTCGATGCCGCCCTGTCGAAGGTGGCTCCGAATTACTCCTACAGCGCGTCTCGTCTGAACGGCGGTGAGTGCGAGTCGGTGTACTCGGTCAATGCCGACGCGATGCTCCCGCTGGGATCGGTGTTCAAGCTGTACGTTCTCGGGGCGCTGACCGACGAGATCGAGGCGGGCAGCGTGCGATGGGACGACCAGCTCACCATCCGCGACGAAAACAAGAGTGCGCCATCGGGTGAGCTGCAGAATCGCCGCGACGGCACGACGGTGTCGGTGCGCGAGGCCGCGGAGAAGATGATCTCGCTGTCCGACAACACCGCCACGGACCTGCTGATGGAACGCCTCGGTCGGGGCCGCGTCGAGGCTCAGCTCGCCACGATGGGTCATCACGATCCCGCGGCGATGACGCCGATGATGGACACCCGACAGTTCTTCGTCATCGGGTTCGGGAATCCGAATCTTCGTTCCGAATGGGCGGACGCGGACGCCGACGCTCGCGAGCAGCTCCTGAAGCAAGCCGATTCCCGGCCGCTGGACATCGACTTCGAGAATTTTCTCGACAACCCGGCATCGGCCGACGGCGTGGAGTGGTTCGCGAACGCGCAGGACGTGTGTGCGGCCATGGGGTACCTGGCAACCGGCCCGTCGGCGGAGGAGAACCGTCGGATCCTGGCCATCACCCCGGGTGTGCAGCTCGATCCCGCTCGATGGCCGTACTCCGGCTTCAAAGGCGGAAACGCTCCTGGCGACCTCGCCGCGGCGTTTTTGACAACCGACGCCTCGGGCCAGGACTGGATCGTCACCGAGCAGTTCCGGGCGGACGGTGCCATCGACCTGATCCCGTCCAGCTACGCGTTCCTGGTTGCGCAGGAAGCTTTCGCTTTGTTGAAGTGAGTGGGATTTGTAACACCGGTGTTACCGCTGGATTACACTCGTGCCCGTGGAGGCACAACACGAACCGGCTCAGCAGGCGTGGCCGACGGGCTTCAAAGAGTTCCTGGTCTGCGAGTTCACCGACTTCAGTCCCCTGGTGACCAGGGCCATGGAGGACAACTGCGCGTCGCTGTTCCACGACGGTCCCTACGGCAGATCCGGCTTCTGGCGGACCTTCCGGGCCGTGTTCCGAGAATTCGTCTGGCCGGTCTGAAGTTCCGGGCCTCACGGGCCGCGGCAAAAGGTTACCGTCGAGTATGGCAACCACAACGGATCACCTTCGGAACACTCTGGACGGCCGCTGGCGTGATGTGAAGAACGAGGCGCGCAAGCAACTCGCGCGCGACGAGTTCCGCCCGCATTACACACCGAACACCGTCATCGCCCGCACCAAGGCGCTCGAGCAGCTCAAGCTTCTCGCCGCGGCCGGGGCTGCCGACAACGGATTCAAGAAGGAACACGGCGGTACCGGAGACGTCGGTGCCGCGGTGACGATGATCGAAATGCTCGCGATGAGCGACCTGTCGTTGATGGTCAAGGCCGGGGTCCAGTGGGGACTGTTCGGCGGTGCCATCGAGAACCTGGGTACCGAGCGTCACCACGAGGCGTACGTACCGAAGATCATCAACCTCGAGTTGCTGGGCTGCTTCGCCATGACGGAGACCGGACACGGCAGTGACGTGCAGTCTCTCGAGACGACGGCGACGTACGACCCGAAGACCGACGAGTTCGTGATCAACTCACCCACTCCGTCCTCCCGCAAGGACTACATCGGTGGTGCCGCCGAGACTGCGACCGTCGCTGCCGTCTTCGCGCAGCTGATCACCGCAGGGCCGGGCGAGGAGCCCGAGGGCCACGGCGTGCACTGCTTCTTCGTGCCGCTGCGGGACGAGAACGGCGACGACCTCCCCGGCGTGACGACCTCGGATTGTCAGTACAAGGGCGGACTCCCCGGCGTGGACAACGGCCGACTGATGTTCGACCATGTCCGCATTCCGCGGGACAACCTGCTCAACAAGTATGCCGACGTCTCTGCTGACGGCACGTACACCTCCCCCATCGAGAATCCGTCCAGGCGGTTCTTCACGATGCTCGGCACGTTGATCCGCGGGCGCGTCACAGTCGGTGGCAGCGCTGCGGCCGCAGCTCGTGTCGCCCTCGACATCGCGACGCGATATGCGTTGCAGCGCAGGCAGTTCGCTGCCCCCGGTTCCGATCAGGAAGTGCTGATCATGGACTACCTGGTGCATCAGCGTCGACTCTTCCCGCTCATCGCCAAGTCGTACGCACTGCAGTTCGCGCAGAACGAGCTGGTGTCGAAGATGCACGAGCTGCAGACTGCGGACAACCCGGATGCCGAGGAGCAGCGCGAGCTCGAGTCGCGTGCCGCCGGCCTCAAAGCCGCCAACACCTGGCACGCCACTGCCGCGATCCAGGAAGCACGCGAGGCATGTGGCGGCGCTGGCTACCTGGCCGAGAACCGGCTGATCTCACTCAAGGCCGACACCGATGTGTTCACCACCTTCGAGGGCGACAACCACGTGCTCACGCAGTTGGTGGCCAAGGAACTGCTCACCGCGTACGCCGACGACGTGAAGTCGATGAGCCCGGTCGAGTGGGTCAAGTTCGCAGCCGACATGGTCGGCGATCGCGTCGTCAAACGCACTGCGGCGCAGGCGATCATGCAGACCATTCTCGATCGGCGTCAGGACAACGAAGAGGAGGGGTCGCTGTTCAACCGCGGCACCCAGGTCAAGATGTTCGAGGATCGTGAGGAGTACCTGCTGTCCACGGTCGCGCGCCGTCTGCAGTCGAAGTCGAAGGAGAGCAGTTCGTTCGACGCGTTCAACGCGGTACAGGACCACGTTCTGCACGCTGCGAGCGCCCACATCGACCGCATCATCTTCGAGGCCTTCATCGCCGGTATCGAGTCGTGTGAGGACGAGACCACCAAGGACCTGCTCGAGGAGGTCTGCGATCTCTACGCCCTGTCGGTGATCGAGGACGACAAGGCCTGGTTCATCGAGCATCGCTACCTGTCCACCGAGCGCTCCAAGGCAGTGACTCGCGCGATCAACGAGCGGTGCCGCACCCTGCGTCCGCATGCGGAGTTGCTGGTCGACGGCTTCGGCGTGCCCGAGGCTCTCGTCGGTGCCGCGATGCTCGGCGAGCCCGGAGCGGGTACCGAGGAAGAACCGGCCGGAAACCCCAGCCACGCGCACTGACGCGTAGTCGGGGGTCAGCCGGGAGAGATCGCGAAGACCCGGCAGGGACCACCGGTCGCGCCCGCGTGCTTCGGTGCGCCGACGACGACCGTGGCCCCTGCCGGGGGCACGGCATCCAGATTCGCCAGTGCCTCCACTCCGTATCGGCCCGCGCCGAGTACCGCTGTGTGCGCTGGATAGTCGCGGTCGCTCATCCGATCGAGACTGAGCGTGTCTACCCCGATTCCGACGACGTTGCGCTCGCGCACCAGCATCCGTGCCGCGTCACCGCCGAACCCGGGTGCGGCACGTTCGGCGAGCCGGTCCTGCCATCGACTGTGCATGACCACCAGTGCGCGATCGGGTATCCGTCCGTGCTCGCGCTCCCACCGGGCGATGTCCTCGGTCGTCACGACCGATTCCGGATCCGACGCGGCCCGCGCGGAGATGTCCAGCACGACCAGCGGGGCGATCAGGTCTTCCAGCGGCAGGATGTCGGCCGTCGCACCGCCGCGCACTCGATGCGCGGGGGCATCGATGTGCGTGCCCGTGTGCTCGTAGTACGAGAGCTTGTTGACGAGGAAGCCGCCCAACTCGTAGGCGGCGACCGGGTGCATCGAGAACGGTTCGTTACCCGGCCACACCGGAAACGTCGGACTCAACGTGTGCGTCAGATCGATTAGTCGACCTGCGGGGATCACCGCTGCGACCGCCGGTGCGGCGCGTGCAGCACCGCCGGCCGCGACCGTCAGAGCAGCTGCCCCCAACGACCCGAACAGCGCCCTACGTCCGATCCTGCGGTGAACAGACTCGACGACCTCGGGGCCGCACATCAGTCGGCAGCAGGGGTGACGAGCAGAACCTTGTCGTCGGATCCGTTGTCGGTGGTCAGCAGGAAGGCTCCGTCGCTTCCGAAGCTGGTGAGCGAGCGCAGCCGACCGTAGGTACCCACCAGGGCGTCGGCTTCGTCGACGTAGTCCGTGCCGTCCTCGGACAGCTTGAGGAACACGAGCTTCTCGCCCTGCTGACTCGACACCACTGCGGAACCGTTCCAGGAACCCCATCCCGCGCCGTTAGCGAAGGTCAGGCCGGGAGTCGCGATCGTGGGACTACCCGAACTCCACACCGCCGCGCGGGCCCCGGGCACCCGGGTGGGATCGGTCATCGGCACCGACTCGTCGTAGACGAACGGCAGCCGATCCGGCCGGTAGCCGTAGTTGCCGCCAGGGACCAGCAGGTTGAGTTCGTCGTCCCTGGTGGTGCCCTGCTCCACCTCGTAGATGTCCTGAGTGCCGGGTCGTATTGCGAGCCCCTGTACGTTCCGATGACCGAGCGTGAAGACACGTCCGGGTGCATCGGCCGCCGCCGAGCCATCGGCGTTGATGTGCAACACCTTGCCGCCCAACGAGTTTCGATCCTGCGGCACCGACGGCGACGCAGTGTCGCCGGTGCCGATGTACAGGGTGCCGTCGGGGTGGGCCAAGATGCGGCAGCCGCCGTGGCGACCACCGTCGGCGACGGGGATGTCGTCGACGAGAGTGCCGGTGCGCGTCAACTCGGTCCATGCAGAGTCGACGGTCCACGACACCACGGCGATATGGTTGTCGGTGCCCCCGCCCGCACTACCGGTGCCCGCACTGCCGGCACCTGTTCCCTGACCCTGCACGCCCTGGCAGGTGTAGATCGTTCTGGATGTGGCGAAGTCCGTCGCCAGTGCGATGCCCATCAGGCCTGTCTCGCCCGACGCGTAGAGATCGCCTAGATCCGCTTCGATTTCGCGAGTGGCACCGCCGACATCACGAATGACGAATCGTCCCGCTCGCTCGCCGGTCAGCACCGTCCCGTCGGGGGCAACCACGGCATCCCACGGTTTCGCGAGCCCGTCGAGCACGGTGGTGACCGTCAGGTCGGGCAGTGGATCGGCCTGTGCCGTCGCGCCCGTCGAGCATGCCAGCGTCAGGAAGACGCTGGCGGCGAGTACACCGGAACTGGACACCAGCTTGTTCATCCACACTCCTGACGACGATCGGCCACCAGCCCGATATGACCGGTATCACACGATCATAAACACACCGAGGAGATGGCCGACGCAGTCAGGACGCGATTCGGTAGCCGGCTTCTTCGATCGCGGCGTCGACGGCAGCAGCGTCGAGCTCCGCGTCGCTGCTGATCACGACGGCTCCGGTGTCGACGTCCACATCGACGCCCGTGACGCCCGGAACCTCGGACACTTCTTCTTTCACCGACGCTGCGCAATGCGCGCACGTCATACCTTCGACGGAGTAGGTCGTCTGCATTTTGTTGCCTCCTGTGCCTGGTCAGGAACGTACGAGACGCGCAATGGCCTCGGACGCCTCTTTGACTTTCGCGTCTGCTTCGGGTCCGCCCTGCCGCGCGGCGTCGACGACGCACCCAGCGAGGTGGGCGTCGAGCAGCTTCAGCGAGACGGACTGCAACGCCTTCGTCACCGCAGATACCTGGGTGAGAACGTCGATGCAGTACCGGTCGTCGGCGACCATGCGTGAAATGCCGGCCACCTGCCCCTCGATGCGACGCAGTCTTTTCAGCAGGTCGTCCTGTTCGGCGCTGTAGCTGCTCATGCCGTCGATCATACCCCTACCCGGTATGGGGAGGTTCGTCCGTCAGCAGTCGACGGACGCCATCGATGGCAACCAGTCCCCCGACGATCACCGCCAGGGCGGCGACCGCAATCCACGACCCCGAGTAGTACGTGCCCGTGTACGCCGGAGACACGTCGGGAACGGCGGCGAATTCGGTGGTGCGTACGCCTGCCTTCCAGCACACCATCGCGCAGATCACCGCGACCACTGCGAGGACCAGTTCCACCCAGCCGACGGACTTCCTCACACGTACTCCTGCTTCGCCGTCTCGAGTGCGGCGCGTAGACCGTCGTCGTCCTTTGCCCACGCTTGCACCAGACCGCCACCGACCAGTCGCAGCCCGATGCCGTGCCGTTTGCGCGGCACCCCCGAGAGCTCCCCGAGAACGCGTGCGGTTTCCCACTTCTTCGGCTCGTATTCGCCGTCCTCGTACTCGGCAGGAGGGAAGATCTCCGTGATCTCGGCGACGTCGACGGTTTCGGTCCCCTGGCGCAGCTGCCGAGTGGTCAGCTCGACGCTGACATGCATCCGGGCTGCGCGGAGCTGTACGTAGGTCAGTCCGACGAGAATCAGCGAGAACAGCGCCAGGGCGAACCAGTGGATCACCGGGCCCGACGCCAGCTCGACCGCGAGCACCACCAGACAGAACGCGGGGCCCCACAGCAGTACGCGCCAACGGCCACCGGGCTCGTGGAACAGAACGGGGTCGGTGCCGCCGAGATCATTGCTCACGGACGAACCACTCTCGCGCCGATGGGCGATACACCAGCACCGATGCAACGACCAGCGCGATCGTGATGATCAGCAACACGAACGGGAAGACGAGCGCGGCGAAGGTCAAGAGCAGCGCGGTGGCCCCGGACAGCGCCACCAACGCCCGTCGGAACCGTCGGTCGCCACCTCGGACGGGGCCCGACATCAGCCCCACTGCCAGGCCGACCACTCCGAAGATGACACCGAGACCTCGGAACACGGTCAGAAAAGAGTCGATCTGTTCGTCGCTCGCGCCGCCGTCGGTGAACGACGCGCGGATCTGATCGACGGGCAACGTGAGCGCGATCATGCACACGACGATCAGCATCACTGCCGACGCCAACCACAACCAGTACGCGGTGGAGACCACCCGGGGACGAACCATCGATTCGTCAATGTCAGCACTCACGCTCGACATACTGCCACCGCGCGGCGGCGCAGAGTTCAGCCGGCAGAAATTCCCAGCGCCATGATGGCGATGGCCGCCGACACGGCGAGCAGCAGACCGAGCAATGCCCACCCGGGCCTGCCGTTCTCGGCGGGACACGCGTTGCTCTCGGCCGCCGCGATCGACTCCGGGAGGGCACGACTGGGCGGCACCGGAATGTTCTCTGCCATGTTCGATCCGATCACTCGATACGTTTATCGAAAGTGATGGTAGTCACACCGACAGGCTCGGCGCGCGGAACACGCTCGAAATCAGCGCTTCCGCGAGGACAGGAAGTACTCGTTGGATTCCTTGCGGTGCATCAGGTAGATCGCACCCGCAGCAAGCACACCTTGGCCGATGCTCAGCACGCTCATGACGATGTTCATCGCACCGGCACTCGATGCGATCGCGAACAGGTCGAGAATCGTGGTGAACACGGTGATCGAGCCGATGACGGTCAGCAGCATGCGCGCCCACATCTTGCCGGCACGCATCCGCTTCACCCAGAACAGGAACAGGGCACCGAATCCCACGACGACGAACAGCGTCACGACGAGCATCACCGTCACCATGGACTGCGTGGATTCGACGGTCATGTCCGCCGCCGCGCCCTGTGCTGCGAGGTCGTCGAGCAGAGACTGCGCGAATTCCGCGCGTGCGCCGAACAGCGTCCACACCGAGTACAGCGCCGAGATCGCACCGATCAGTGCAACTCCCCACCACAGGTGCCGGGCAGTCTCCACATCCACCGGTGCCGGGCGAGCGGACGGCTCGAGCTCGGGACCGGACTGAGGGAAGCCGTGTTCGAGCTCCCAGCGCTGCCAGTCCGGTTGCAACGGAGGATTGTTCGGCACGTTGCTGTCAGGATTGTTACCGTCCGCGTTGTTGCTCGGAGGAAAATCGTTCACAGCCAGCCCGCCACTTCGGTTGCCCAGTAGGTCAGTACGACATCTGCACCGGCGCGCCTGATGCCGACGAGCGATTCGAGGACCGCGGCGTCCCGGTCGATCCACCCGTTCTGGGCAGCGGCGGTGATCATGGCATACTCCCCCGAAATCTGGTACGCCGCAACCGGAACCGGTGACATCTCGGCCACGTCGCGGAGAATGTCCAGATACGACATCGCCGGCTTGACCATCACCATGTCGGCACCCTCGGCAAGATCGAGCTCGACCTCGTGGGTCGCCTCACGGCGGTTGGCCGCGTCCTGCTGATACGTCCGACGGTCACCCTGCAGCGACGAGCCGACCGCTTCACGAAACGGTCCGTAGAACGCAGACGCGTACTTCGCCGAATACGCCAGCTGCCCCACCTCGACGTGACCGGCCGCATCGAGTCCAGCCCGAATGGCACCGACCTGGCCGTCCATCATGCCGCTCGGCCCGAGCAGGTGCGCTCCGGATTCCGCCTGCGCGACGGCCATGTCGACATACCGCAGCAACGTCGCGTCGTTGTCGATCGAGCCGTTCTCGCTCAGCACACCGCAGTGGCCGTGCGAGGTGAACTCGTCGAGGCAGGTGTCGGCCATGATGACCGTCGAGTCACCGAGATCGGCTTTGAGACGGGCCAGGCCCCGGTTGAGGATTCCGTCCGGATCCGTTGCCCCCGAACCGTTCTCGTCCTTGTCCTCGACCTTGGGGACACCGAACAACATCACGCCGCCGACACCGGCTGCGACTGCTTCCTCGGCGGCCCTGCTCATCGAGTCCAGCGTGTGCTGGAACACTCCGGGCATCGAGCTGATCGCGCGGGGCTCGGAGATGCCGTCGGCGACGAACATCGGCAACACCAGATGCCGTGGCTGCAGCGACGTTTCGGCCACGAGGCGGCGCAGTGCCGGAGTGCGGCGAAGGCGTCGGGGACGGTCGGTGGGGAACAAGCGAACCTGCCTCACTTGGTTCGTCGTGCGCGTTGTGTGTGGCCGGAGCTACGCACAACGCGCACGAGGCGCATTCAGCGCCTGCGTGACTTCTTACCGCCTGCGTGACTTCTTGCGCGGTGGCGGCAGTGCACCCTCGGCCCGCAGCCGAGCCGCGTGTTCTGCCAGCGCCTCGACCAGCGGTCCGACCTGAGCCGACTCCGGCTGCACGTCCACGCGCAGACCGAACTCGACGGCCGTCTCGGCAGTCTTCGGGCCGATGCACGCGACGAGCGTGCGAGCATGCGGCTTACCTGCGATGCCGACCAGGTTCCGCACGGTGGAGCTCGAGGTGAAGCACACCGCGTCGAATCCACCGGTCTTGATCATCTCGCGGGTCTCGGCGGGGGGCGGCGCTGCCCGGACGGTGCGGTAGGCCGTGACATCGTCGATCTCCCAGCCGCGTTCGCGCAGCCCTTCGGCGAGCGTCTCGGTAGCAATGTCGGCGCGCGGCAACAGAACTCGATTGACCGGGTCGAAGACCTCGTCGTACGGCGGGAAGTCCTCGAGCAGTCCGAGCGAGCTCTGCTCCCCCGACGGAACGAGTTCGGGATTGATACCGAACGAGCGCACCTTGGCCGCGGTTGCCTCACCGACACAGGCGATCTTGACGCCGGAGAACGCACGCGCGTCCAGGCCGAATTCCTCGAACTTCTCCCACACCGCGCGAACGGCGTTGGTCGAGGTGAACACGACCCACTGGTAGCGGCCGTCGACCAGGCCCTTGACCGACCGTTCCATCTGAGCCGGGCTGCGCGGGGGCTCGACGGCGATGGTCGGAACTTCGATGGGGATGGCCCCGTGCGTGACGAGGCGATCGCTCATCTCGCCGGCCTGATCCTTGGTGCGCGGCACCAGCACGGTCCAGCCGTACAGTGCGCGAGACTCCCACCAGGACATCTTGTTTCGTCCGGAGACGACCTTGCCGACGGTGACCACCAGAGATCCGACGAGCTCGGATCCCGCGTCGTTGAGGGTGGCCAGTGTGGCCTCGACGGTGCGCTGCTGACGGGTGGTGCCGCGCACGGTGATGGCTGCAGGTGTCTGCGGTGCCAGGCCGTGTTCCACGAGGGCACTGGCGGTTTCGGCCAGGTGCCCCGCCGTGGCGTGCAACACCAGCGGGCCGGGAGCAGCCGCAAGTGCAGCCCAGTCGACCTCGCCGCGAACGTCCGCTTCGGTGTGGCCGGAGCCCAGTGCCATGCCTGCGTAACTGGGTACCGCGGAGCCCGAAGGCAGACCGGGCAGCACCTCGAACGGCACGTGAGTGCGGGCCACGGCACTGACCTCGGCGATCACCGAGTCGGTGGTCAGCGGATCTCCCGAGACCAGACGCACCACATCGTGGCCGTTCTTGGCTTCGGCGAGAAGGGTTTTGGCGACCTCGGCGGGCTCGCCCAGTGCCGGGCGCACCTCGACCCCGTTCTCACCCGTCTCCGCATCGCGAGGGACGTCGGCACCGACGAGAGCGGTGACACCCTTGTCGACGTCGGGATCGGTGAAAGCGAGCTCGGCCGCTCCGAGCACTTCCCGTGCCCGGACCGTGAGCAGAGCCGGGTCACCGGGCCCGGATCCCACGAACAGGATCCGTCCGTTGGTGTTCTTGCGGACTGGGCTCATCGGTTGTTCTCCAGTGCTGTCTTGTATGGGTACTGCAGTTCTATCGGGGTTGCGGTGCCCCGTTTGGGAATCAGCCGGGCAGTGGCGATCGACTCTCTTCGCACTACGGGACGGGTCGCCGCGCGTTTGGCGCGTCCGCGAACGGGTGCCGTTATTGCCCTAGACATGAGATCCGCCCTGTGCTGGTTCGGTGACCGAAACGAGTTCGCGTGCACCGAGATCGAGTAGTTCGCGGGCCAGTTCGCGGCCCAGTTCCTCGGCCCGGTCGGGTGACCCGACGATCGACGCGCGAATGGTGTCGCTGCCGTCGATGGCCGCGACGCAGCCGCGCAGCGACAACTCGTCGAAGATGCGGCCGTCCTCGTCGATGGACTCGACGACCTCGGCGATGGCACCCACCGGCGCGGTGCAGCCGGCTTCGAGTTCTGCGAGCAATCCGCGTTCGGCGGCCACTGCGGCCCGCGAATGTGCATCGTCCAGTGTGGCGATGGAGGCGGCGAGATCGGTGTCGCCACTGCGACATTCGACGGCCAGTGCCCCCTGTGCGGGAGCCGGCAGCAACTGCACCGGATCCAGCGCTTCGGTGACGACGTCCAACCTGCCGATACGGGCCAGTCCCGCCCGCGCGACGATGACGGCGTCGAGCTCACCCGAGGCCACCTTGCCGATGCGGGTGTCGAGGTTGCCGCGCAGGGGCCGAACGTCCAATCCCTGTCCGAGAGCACGCAATTGAGCGATCCGACGAGGCGCGGAAGTACCCACCTTCGCGTCGGCCGGCAGCTCACCGAGCACGAGCCCGTCGCGGGCCACCAGTGCATCTCGGGGATCTTCACGCTCCGGAATGGCAGCGATGGTGAAGCGCTCGTCGGCGGCGGTCGGCAGATCCTTGTACGAGTGCACGGCGATGTCGACGGTGCCGTCGGCCAGGGCCTCACGCAACGCCGCGGTGAACACCCCGACGCCGATGGTCTGCACCGGTGCTGCCGACAGGTCGCCTGCGGTCTTGACGATCACCAGTTCGGCTTCGACTCCCGCCGCAGCGAGAGCCACCCGAACCGTATCGGCCTGAGTGGTCGCGAGAAGGCTTCCGCGAGTACCGATCTTGACGACGCCGGTCATTCCTGATCCCCCTCGGCGGTGGTTCCGGGGCGAAGATCGGTACGGCTTGCCGTGAAGTCGTCGACCAACTCCAGGGAACCGATTTCCATGGGAGTCGCCACGGCCTCGACCGAACCGGGGCTGAGCTCGAACAATTCGCGCAGCGCCGCAGCATAGGAATCTCCGCCGGGAGTGCTGGCGAGCTGCTTGACGCGCACCGTCGGTGAATGCAGCAACTTGTCGACGACGCGGCGCACGGTGCGGGCCACTTCGTCACGCTGCGGGGAGTCGAGCCCGGGCAACCGCGACTCGAGCCGCAGCAGTTCCCCCTCGACCACCTCGGCGGCGCGCTGGCGCAGCGCTGTGACGGTGGGGGTGACCTCGGCAAGTCGTTGTCCCGCAAGGTAACCCGAGAGCTCATTGGAAACGATCTCGCGTGCGGCCGACGCGTCGTTCGCGGCAGCTCCGGCAGCGGGGTCGCGCTGCAGGGATTCCATGTCGAAGACGGTGATGCCCGGCAGACCGGAGACGGCCGGGTCGACGTCGCGCGGCAGTCCCAGGTCGCAGATCACGAGCGGCCGGTCTGCGTCGCGGCGGGCGAGTGCGAGGTGGGCGTCGGCGATGGAGACGACGGCCCCCACCGCACCGGTACAGGTGACGAGGATGTCGGCGGCGGCCACTGCGTCGGCCAGGTTCTCGAGCGCGACCGAGGAGGCGGCGATTCCGTTCGAGACGGCGTTCTCGGCCAGGTGGTCGGCTCGTTCGCGGGTGCGGTTGACGACGGTCAGCGCGTCGATTCCGGCGCGGCCCAGGTGTGCGACGGCGAGTCCGCCCATCGCTCCTGCGCCGAGGACCACCGCGGTGCGGCCGCGGAGCGAGCCGCCGAACACGTCTGCGGCGCGGTCGAGAGCGACGGACACCACCGAGGCTCCGGCGGCGTCGATGCCGGTTTCGCTGTGCACGCGCTTGCCGACTCGCAGAGCCTGCTGCGCGAGTTCGTGCATGACGCGGCCCGATGCCTGCTGACCGTCCGAAGCGGCGTAGGCCGATCGAATCTGGCCGAGGATCTGCTGCTCTCCGATGACCATCGAGTCCAGGCCACTGGCCACGGCGAACAGGTGCTCGACGGCTGCCTCGCTGTACCGAACGTAGGCGTGCTTGGTCAGGTCGGCGATTTCGAGGCCGGAGTGCTCACCGAGAACTTCGCCGACGGCGGTCAGTGCGCCGTGGAACGCGTCGACGACCGCGTAGATCTCGACGCGGTTGCACGTGGAGACCACCATGACCTCGGAGATGTTTCCGCTGGCCATCAGTTTGTCGGTCAGTTTCGGGCGATCGGTGTCCGTGATGGCGACACGCTCGAGGACTGCGACGGGAGCGCTACGGTGCGATATCCCGACGAGAAGGACACTCACGGTGCAATCACCGATCCGTTTCTTGTCGAACTGTTGACTGGGCTTGGATTACCGGCGATGCGCGGGCCGTGACTGCGGCCCAGACGCGAGGTGGAAGGCAGTGGTGACGCCAACACGGGCGTCGGCACCGGGGCCGTCACGATCGTCGGCCCGGACACGTTGCGGGAGCTGTTGAAGGACAGAACCTGCATCTCGACGGCCAGGTCGACTCGGCGTACCTCGACGTGGTCGGGGACGTCGAGCACCATCGGCGAGAAGCTCAGGATGCACTCGACTCCGCCCGAAACGAACCGGCCCGCCACCTGGTGGACGGCCTCGTCGGGAGTGGCGATGACACCGATGGTCGCCTCGAGTTCGCGGCAGGCGTCTTCGAGCTCGTCGATATGCCGAACGGTGAGTCCCTCGACCTCGGTGCCGACTCGCGCGGGGTCGTTGTCGAACAGGCCGACCATGGTGAATCCGCGACGTGCGAAACCGCCGTATCCGGCGAGGGCCTGACCGAGGTTGCCCACACCGGCCAGTACGACGCGGTGGCCACGGTCGAGCCCGAGAGCACTGTCGATCTTGGCGCGCAGGCGCGCGACGTCGTAACCGACTCCGCGCACACCGTTGGGTCCGAGGAACGAGAGATCTTTGCGCAATTTCGCAGATCCGACGCCTGCTGCGGTGGCAAGCTCTTCACTCGAGACGATGAGAACGCCTTCGTCTGCAAGGATCGAGAGGACCCGCAGGTATGTCGCCAGACGAGTGACCGTAGCCTGAGGGATGACCCGCTCTACGCCGCTGGGCGACGGGCGCTCTTCGGTCACGTCTGGGGCTCCTCGTCCGAACGGCGTCGATGCCGGTCTTCACGCTGATCCTGCGTTCGTGTCTATTTCACGAATGCTGTTCACACCACGGTAACTGCTTGTGAACGAATGAACAAAGTTGCGCATACCGGCCCTCACCTGCACACGGAGAGCAATCACACGTTCTTAGGGTGCCCTGCCCGGCCCAGATCGGCCCGCAATCGGGGCACGTCGACCTCCCAGTAACTGTGCTCGACACCGTCGAGTAGCACCACGGGCACTCGGTCGCCGTACTCCGCGCGCAGGTCAGGCGATTCGGCCGCGGCCTCGTCCACGTCGATGACCGTCACGGCGACGCCGAATTCGGCGCACACCTCGTGGAGCACCGCGGACGCGTGGGTGCAGGAATGGCAGCCTGCGCGGGTGAGAAGTGCCACGCCGGACGGAGTCGTTTCCATCCGTCCACTCTGACATGCCGGTAACAGAGACGAAGGTCACAGCTGCGCGGTGCGTCGGGAACTGTTCATCGTCGGTAGGTGCCGTCGTGCGACGCTCGTGTCGGACACACGCATTAGGCTGCGAGTGACGTACTGGCGAGGGAGGTGGACGTGGTGACTGACGGGGGCACAGACCTGCCGATCGAGGACACGCCCGATGTCGACATGGTCGACACGAACGATCCGGACGGGGACAAGCAGCGCAAGCGGCGTATTCGCCGGATTCGCAATCCGTTCGGCCCGTCCGATGCGGAGGTCCGCGCCAACGTCGCGGGTGAAGCGAGCGCCGATGCCGCTCTCGCCCTGCAGGTCGAGTCCGAGGGAGCGGTTCCCCGCGATCTGACCGCAGCCGCCTTCTTCGACGTGGACAACACCATGGTCCAGGGCGCGTCGATCATCCACTTCGCGCGCGGACTCGCCGCCCGAAAGTACTTCACCACGGGCGACGTGGCCCAATTCGCTTGGCAGCAAGTCAAATTCAGGGTCAGCGGCAAGGAGAACAGCGAGGACGTGGCCAGTGGCCGCGAGAAGGCGCTCTCGTTCATCACCGGTCGTCCCACTGCCGAACTGAGCCGGCTCGGCGAGGAAATCTACGACGAGATGATCGCCGACAAGATCTGGGCGGGCACCCGTGCCCTCGCCCAGATGCACCTCGACGCAGGTCAGCAGGTGTGGCTGGTCACCGCCACTCCCCTCGAACTGGCGCAGATCATCGCCAAGCGGCTGGGCCTGACGGGCGCGCTGGGAACTGTCGCCGAGAGTAAGGACGGCGTCTTCACCGGCCGTCTCGTCGGCGACATCCTGCACGGCATCGGCAAAGCTCATGCGGTGCGGTCGTTGGCCGTACGAGAAGGCCTCAACCTCAAGCGGTGCACCGCGTATTCGGACAGCCACAACGACGTGCCGATGCTCTCGCTCGTCGGTACCGCGGTCGCGATCAACCCCGATCCGGACCTGCGTGAGCTGGCGAAGAACCGCGGCTGGGAAATTCGCGACTATCGCACCGGACGCAAGGCCGCCAAGATCGGCGTTCCCACTGCGCTGGCCCTGGGCGCGGTGGGCGGCGGTCTCGCCGCGGTGATCGGTCGCCGTAAGGCCTGACCTCGCCCGTCCGTCGGATCAGAGCGTCAGTTGCATCAGGGTCAGGTCCAGCCAGCGCCCGAACTTGACCCCTACCTCCGGCATCTGTCCGACGCGAACGAATCCGAACTTCTCGTGCAGTGCGATGGACGTGGTGTTCTCGGATTCGATGAACCCCACCAGCACGTGGACGTCGCCGCCTCGGGCCCGGTCGATCAATTCGCTCAGCAGGGCACTGGCCAGGCCGCGGCGATAGAAGTCGCGGTGGATGTACACCGAATGTTCCACCGAGTGCCGGTAGCCGCTCTTGACTCGCCACTGGCCGTACGACGCGTAGCCGGCGACCCGGCCGTCGACCTCCGCGGTGAGTACCGGGTACCCGGCAGCGATCCGTCCCTCGAACCACGCTGTGCGATCGGCGAGGTCCACCTGTTCCTCGTCCCAGATGGCGGTGGTGTTGGCGACCGCATCGTTGTGGATGTCGAGAATGTCGGGGAGGTCTTCTACCGTGGTGTCGCGAATATGCACTGGCAGAGGATAACCCGAGCTATCCGAGAAAGACGTTGCGTCTCTTGGCAAGCAGTCGGTACAACGTGTGCTGAATGGTTTCGCGCACGTGGTCGGTCAGCTCGAAGAGCACCATCGGATCCTCGAACGCGGTGGCGTCGTAGGAGTCGGTGTGGATGGGCTTGCCGAACTCGATGTACCACTTCGACGGCAACGGAATCAGGCCCAGCGGCCCGAGATGCGGGAAGAACGGTGTCACCGGGAAGTACGGCATCCCCATCAGTCGTGCCAGCGGGGCGATGTCGCCGATCTTCGGGTAGATCTCCTCTGACCCGACGATGGAGCACGGAATGATCGGCGCACCCGTTCGCAGCGCAGCCGAGACGAACCCGCCGCGGCCGAACCGCTGCAACTTGTACCGCTCACTGAACGGTTTGCCGATGCCCTTGAAGCCCTCCGGGAACACGGCGGCAACTTCCCCGGTGCGCAGCAGCCGCTCCGCGTCGGGATTGCACGCCAGCGTATGCCCGGCCTTGCGGGCGATCGTGCCGACGCCGGGCATCTCGAATGCCATGTCGGCAGCCAACATTCGCAACGGCCGGTGGGCAGGGTGATGATCGCGCACGGCAACCGACGTCATCAGCGCATCGACCGGTACGACTCCGGCGTGGTTGGCCACGACGAGCGCACCTCCCTCGGCGGGGATGTTCTCGATGCCCTTGACCTCGACGCGGAACCATTTGTCGAACAGCGGACGCAGCAGCGGCAGCCAGACGGCATCGGCGAAGTGCGGGTCGTAGCCGAACTCGTCGACGCTGTAGTCGCCGGCCAGGCGTCGACGCACGAACTCGGCGACCGAGGAGATCTGGTCGACGATCGCGGTCTTGGTGTCGTCGATCATCGACAGCACGGGTGCCGCTTCTGCGGCGATCGTGGCCGCAGAAGCGGCGGGGGTCGGGTCCACCAGCGGCGTTGGCTCACGTGGATCGGCGTAGGCCGATGGGTGCCGCTCGCGTGAACCCTGCGCTGCGCGGGCGGACCGCGCGGACGCGCCGCCGTGCAAGGGAATTACTTTGGCCACGTCGCTCACCTGTCCGCTCCGGATTCTCGCGCCGTGTCGGCACTGCCGAGCGAGGCCAGTACGCGCGCCGCGGACGCGCCCGTATCGACGGCCCCGAGCAGCCGATTCTCGATGGCGTCGACCCATTCGGTTCGGACGACCGGCCGAAGAGCCGCGCCGCGCACGAAGTCGTCGAACGCCTGGACTGTGGTCCACCGAGGCTCGAACCCGAGCACGGACCGCATCCGTGTGGTGTCCAGCCCGCAGCCGAAATGGAAGTAATCGAGTTGCTCGGTCGTGAATTCGCGCATCATTCCGCCCATGAGCGCCCGCCCCACGCTCTTGAACAGTGGAAACGGCACCGGAACCTGCACGCGACCGGCACGTCGAATCGCCTGCGACAGCATGATGGTGCCGTCGGCACCGATGTTGAACGTGCCCGCCGGCCCGCCGATGGTCGCGCGTTCGAGGGCCGCAAGGGCGTCCTCCTCGTGCAACAACTGCATGCGCGCGTCGCGTCCGACGATGCTCGGGATCAGCGGTGACGTCATGTACCGGGAGATGGTGCCGTTGAGCCGCGGGCCGATCAGTGGGGCCATACGCAGGATCGATACCGCGATATCCGGGCGACGACGACCGAGTCCGCGAATGTAGCCCTCGATGTCGATGGTGTCCTTGGCGTACGCGCCGCTCGGTGGGCGTCGGGCACTCATCTCCTCGGTGAATTTCACCGGATCCTTGGCGCTGCATCCGTATACCGAGGACGACGACCGCAGGACCACCTTCTCCACGGTCGGCGACTTCTGGCACACCGCGAACAGCTGCATGGCTCCGATGACGTTGAGGTCTTTCATCGTCGCGCGGCCGCCGGATTTCGGAGGCTTGGCGACCGTGGCCGCATGCACGACGGTATCGACGCCGGCGTTACGAATCACCTTGCCGATCAACGGGTTTCGAATATCGGCACGAACGAATTCCGCGCGACCCATACGTCGCAGCAGATCTTTGCTCGGAGATTTCTCGTCGACAGCGATGACACGTTCGATGCGAGGGTTCTGAGCGAGCCGGGTAACGAGGTATCCGCCGAGGAATCGACTGGCACCGGTCACGAGCACCACCCGGGGCGCGGCAACACCACGATCGCTCGGACTCACTGCGCCTCCCCAACTTCGGCTCCCGTGCCGAGCCTACTGGATCTACAGGTTTCCGCGAGGTCTGAAAGGAAAGGTGCCACTCGCCTTCGAACGAGCAGAGCCCGCCACCGATGGTGACGGGCTCGGCCGTGAAGCAGATGACGGCAGGCTTATTTGCCGAGTTTCCTGCGCTGCACGCGGGTACGACGAAGCAGCTTGCGGTGCTTCTTCTTCGACATGCGCTTGCGACGCTTCTTGATCACTGAACCCATGCGGGTGTCCTCACGTTCTTCTCTAGCGTTTTCGCGCACGCCGTTTGCGTACGCCTACCTGACAACCAAGCCCGAAGGCTTCGAGCCAACAACCTTGGTCACCGAGCTGGCGCTGGGGCCACGTACTCGCCCACGGCTGCACACCGGCTGGCTGGCACGACGAACGCCAATCCTACCGGTGTGAGCCGTGACTTACGAAACCGGCCCGGTCTTACGACCTAGCTACGTGCACTAGCCTGCGTCGAAATACGAGGTCTCGAGATAGTCGTGTACCGCCTTGGCGTGCACACGAAAAGATCGACCCACCCGTACTGCGGGCAGCTCTCCGCCGTGCACCAGTCGGTACACGGTCATTTTCGAAACTCTCATCAGAGTCGCCACCTCGGCGACAGTGAGGAACTGTGTTCCGGCCAGAGCCGGTTGACCGTCCGGGGACGAACCCTTGGACGGCTTGTTTATAGACGCCATCAATCCACTTACCTCCGGCACGTCTCATGCGGCAGGCTTCCCCTCCTGCCGAACAGACACGCACGTGCTGCCCCCGAGCCTATAGGGACAGATGGGGTTACTGCGACGGGTGTGGGGAAAAGATTTTTTATTCTGCTGTGATGCCCATCTCAATCGATCGGGCGTTGGCTGCACCGAGAGCATCGAAAAACGCAGCTCGGAGGCCGTTTCGCTCCAATTCGCGCACCGCCGCGGCGGTCGTTCCGCCCGGGGAGGTCACGGCGTACCGAAGCTCGCTGGCGGACTCGTCCGAGCGATCCAGCATCGCTCCCGACCCCACCATCGTCTGTGCGACGAGTGCAGACGCGACATCCCGGCTCAATCCCAGGCCCACTCCCGCGTCGATCATGGCCTCGGCGACCAGGAAGAAATAGGCCGGACCGGACCCGGACACGGCCGTCACCGCGTCGAGCTGATGTTCCTTGACGACGACGACCTTGCCGACGGCCGAGAGGATGGAGCGCACGAGCTCGAGGTGCTCGGCGCGGGCGTACTTCCCCGGGGCCAGCACACTGACGCCCTCCCCTACCAGCATGGGGGTGTTGGGCATGACCCGTACGACCGGGAATCCGGCGGGGAGCTTGGGCTCGAACTTGGCGGTGGGCACGCCTGCGGCGAGCGAGACGATGAGTTGTTCGCGGTCACCGTCGAGCTCGATCTTGGTGATCTGATTCAGTGCGCCCTCGACGTCGGCCGGCTTGACCGCCAGCACGATGACGTCGGCTCCCTCGGCCGCGTCGGCGACACTGGCGGTCAGTACTCCGAAGTCCTTCGCGATCTCTTTGGCGCGCGGCTCGGACTTCTCGGCGACCACGAGGTCGCGCACGGCGTGACCGGCCTCGAGGAGTCCCGCAATCAATGCCTCGCCGATCCGTCCGCCACCGATCACTGCAATTCTCGTCATACGGCCAAGCCTGCCATGTCAGTTCGAGCGCGGCACCATCGCCAACTGTCGGCTCTGCACCACCACGGCACCGGTCGAGTCGAGTATCAGGTGGTCCTCCTCGAACCAGGTGCTGCCGATGACGGAGCTGGTCGCTGCCACTCGCAGCCACCCCGGAGCCGGGCGGCGACGCAGATATGTCGTCAGCTGGACCGTCGGTGCCCAACCGAACATTCCGCGGTTCATCGTCACCGGGGCCGAGATGTCGCCTGCCATCAACGCGAAGAGCACCGACGTGTCGGCGTCGGCTTCGTCGCCCGCGAAGGGGCGCACCCACAGTCGAATTTCGGCCTCACCCTGCTGACCGGTGAGAAACGATGCCGACGACGGTTCGATCCGCATCTCGCAGCCCTTGGCCACGTGCACGATCGACGCCATGGGGTGATCGCCTGCCACCGCGAGGGTGTCCGCAGGAGGCTCCGCGGCCATCGACGCCAGCGACAACGGGGTTTCGTGGTTCGGTTCCTCCGAGTCGGGCCGACCGAGGGTGACCACCGCCCGCACTGCGACACGTCCGGCCTGAGTCAGCTCGACGTCGACGTGCGAGACCTGCCTGCCGCGCTTGCGCACGATCGTCGTGAGCGCCACTTCGCCGGGATCGGGCGCGGCCAGATAACTGACGCTGACGGCCAGCGGCTGGATCTCGACCTGGGCCGGGTCGATCAGCACGATCTGCTGACGCGCCGCGGCCGCGCAGATGGCGAGCATCGCCCCGCCGTGCACTTTGGGGCCGATGGTCCAGGTGGAATCGATCGCACCGGCGAAGGACGCCGTGTCTGCGGAGACGTCGAGTGGGACCAGTGTGGTTGCGGCCCGGAACGGGCTGGTGGAACTCATTCCGGACAACTTACCGGCAGTCAGGACAGGTGTGCGCGGGCGAACTGCAGCGCCTGGTCCAGCATCGACGAACGCTCGGGCACCGTGCGCGCATTCTGAGTGTTGATCTCGATGACGGCTTGGCCGTCGAATCCACGCCGCACCAGTTCGGTGCAGACCTGGGCGCAGGGCTGGCTGCCGTGCCCCGGGATCAGATGCTCGTCCACGGACGCGCCGCGGCCGTCGGCCAGATGCAGGTGCGCTATCCCGTCGCCCATCCGGTCGAGCATCTCGAGTGCGTCCGAGCCTGCGGTCGCGGTGTGCGAGAGGTCGAGTGTGTAGTGGCCGTGACCGACGTCGGTCGGGTCGTACGACGGCGAGAACGCCGACAGGGCCGCTCCCGGGCCTCCGCGTCGTTCCAGCCGTTGGGCGGATTTCTCCTTGCGCCCGAAGAATCTGTCGGCACGCATCGGGAACATGTTCTCCACCGCGACCACGACGTGGGAATTCGATTCCAGTTCCGCCACCTGATCGGCGAATCCGTCGCTGTACTTGCGCTGCCAGCGGAACGGCGGATGCACGACGACGGTCGCCGAACCCAGCTTCTCGGCCACTTCGACCGACCGGGCCAGTTTGACGATCGGATCCGATCCCCACACCCGCTGTGAGATCAGCAGACACGGCGCATGGATGGCCTGCACCGGTATCGAGTACTCACGTGACAGCGCAGCCACCGCATCGACGTTCTGACTGATCGATTCGGCCCACACCATCAGTTCGACGCCGTCGTAACCCAGATCGGCGGCATAGCGAAACGCTGCCTCGGTGTTTTGCGGGTACACCGAGGCCGTGGACAATCCGACCTTGATTCGCTTCGCCGCCATCGTTGTCGAAGCTCAGCCGGTACTGAGCTGGAAGGCCAACGGACCGAGCGTGACGAACACACCGACGGCTATGGCAATGACGATCGAGACCAGATCGTCGGTACGCCGGAGAATCCTCACGACGGCGACAAGACCGACGATGACCAGCACCGACAGCACCAGTGCCACCCATGGCAACACGTCCCACAGCTGCTCGAAGCCCTTGAACAGCAGCGCACCGACGACGATCGACACCACGGCCTGCCCGATGAGCACCAGCCACTGCCGAACCGCGCCGCCCTTGCCCTTGACCGGGGACTTGTCCTTGCTTCCCGTGTCCTTGCTCGCCGTGTCCTTGCTCGCCTTGTCCTTACTCGCCGACTTGCGTCGATCGGCACGCGAGCCGGTGCTCGCGGTGTCGGCGGTCTTCGGGTCGGCGGTCGTCGAGTCGGCGGGGCCTTCGTCGGTGGTCGGCTTCGTGAGGTCGACCACCTCGGGTATGACCTGAGTGCCGGCCTCGTCGGCCGATTCGTCAGTGGCCTTCTCGCCGGCGATCTTCTTGTCAGCGGTCTTCTTGTCGGCGGTCTTCTTGTCGTCGACCTCGTTACCGCGCGTGATGCGCGGGGTGACCGCGGTCTTCGCCAGGTCGTCCACCTCGACGAGAGCGGCATGTGGGCTCTCCACGAGCGGCGCACGCGAGGTGACGTCGGTCTTGGGTTCGGCGGATTCGGTCGAACGCGGCGGCTGGAATCCCGCCGATCGACGGGCCCGTCCCTGCTCGGCCTGGGTCGACCCGTACGGGCGTCGCTCCGATCCTTGCGCGGCAGGAGCAGCGGGCCGCAACCCGCGCGCGGTGTCGTCGTGAGATCGATTGAGCAGGTCTCCGGCGACGGTCGTGGAGCCCGACAGCAGTTCCGGTTCGGGCTGCTGCTTGTCGCGCTTGCCTGCCGGTTGGTACGGGGTCGGGCGGGTGCTCTGGGGCCGGGCCGGTTGCGGCCTGGACGACGTGGTCGTGTCGCCGTCGGATGCGCTGCTCGTGGTCTCGTTCGCAGCGGTATCGGGAGCTTCGTCCCGCGGCTCGTCGACGACGGGTGCGCTGCGGTCGCCGGGTTCGTCACGAACGACGGGAATCTCCCCGGTCAGTTCGGCCACGGAAATGCCGCCCTTGACGCCTCGCCGGCGTCGCCCTCCTGCCGTCAGGTTGGTCTTCTGGCCGTTTCTGGCCAACAGCTCGGCGACCGAGATCTGCCCGGTGTCTTCCGGGTTGGCGTCGCTCATCTCGAACTCCCCACCAGATCGCCGTCGGCTTCGGTGTCCAGCTTCCTCAAAATCAAACCTTCCCTCAGCGCCCACGGACAGATCTCGAGTGATTCCACCGACAGTGCCCGCATGCTCGCCTCCGCTACCAGCGCCCCGGCCACCAGTTGTGGTGACCTGTCGGCACTGATGCCTTCCAATTCTGCACGGTCGGCGGCCGTCATCCGCGATATGAACGCGATGAGTTGCCTCAGACCGCTCGCCGTCAGCGTTCTCGTCACTCGCGGACCGGCCGCGGAAGGCGCAGCACCGGTCAAGCGAGCCAACGAACGAAATGTCTTCGACGTTCCCACCGCGCGGTCCGCATCGCCCGCAGCCAACAGTTCCTTGGCCGGTGTCGCGAGTTCGGCATCCAACCAGTCACGAAGAACGGCGATACGACGCTTTCCCGGAGGATCCTCGTCGAGCCAGTCCCGAGTGAGGCGGCCGGCACCGAGCTGCAGGGAGAACGCCACGTCGGGATTCTCGTCGCTGCCGCTGGTCAGTTCCAGCGATCCGCCGCCGATGTCGAGTCCGAGGATGCGCCCGGCGCTCCAGCCGTACCAGCGGCGCACGGCCAGGAACGTCAATCTGGCCTCGTCCACGCCGGACAGGGTTTCCAGGGCCACTCCGGTCTCGGCGAGAACCCGCGCGAGAACGTCGTCGGAGTTGTAGGCGTCGCGCACCGCGGAGGTGGCGAACGCCATCAGTTCACTGCAACCCGACCGGGCGGCGATGGCGGCGAACTCACGCACCTCGTCGACGAGCCGATCGGCACCTGCTGGAGTGATGTTGCCGAACGCGTCGGTGTTCTCCGACAGGCGCAACGTCGCCTTGCTCGAGCTCATCGGCGTCGGGTGTGCGCCACGGTGTGCGTCCACTACGAGCAGATGCACCGTGTTGCTACCGACGTCGAGCACCCCTAATCGCACAACCCCACGGTACTGGGTCTACCGTCGTCGTTTGTGACAGCAGGTCGTGAGCAGCAGTCGTTCGCTGCAGAGGTCGAGTTGGATTTCCCGCGAGAATGGGTCGAGTTTCCCGACCCCGACAATGCCGAACATGTCATTGCCGCCGATCTGACGTGGCTGTTGTCCAACTGGACCTGCGTGTTCGGTACCCCCGCCTGCCAGGGCACCGTCGAGGGTCGCCCCGACGACGGTTGCTGTTCGCACGGCGCGTTCCTGTCCGACGAGGACGACAAACGCAAGCTCGACGAGTCGGTGAAGTTGCTCACGCCGCAGGACTGGCAGCTGATGGACAAGGGTCTGGGCAAGAAGGGATACGTCGAATACGACGATCTCGACGACGAGCAATCTCTGCGCACGCGGCGGTACAAGGGTGCGTGCATCTTCCAGAACCGACCCGGGTTCGAGGGTGGCATCGGGTGCGCATTGCATTCGATGGCGCTGCGCAAGGGCATCGAGCCGCTCGAGGTCAAGCCCGACGTGTGCTGGCAGTTGCCCATCAGGCGCACCCAGGATTGGGTGACGCGGCCCGACGGCTCCGAGATTCTCAAGACCACCATCGGCGAGTACGACCGACGCGGTTGGGGCGAAGGCGGACTCGATCTGCACTGGTACTGCTCCGGCTCACCCGACGCGCACGTCGGAGCCAAGCAGGTGTTCGAGTCGTACAAGCCGGAATTGACCGAGCTGCTCGGCAAGGCCGCGTACGAGGAGTTGGCGTCCCTGTGCAAGCGTCGTCGTGGCCTCGGTCTGATTGCCGTACATCCGGCTACTCGTGAGGCCCAGCGCCGGTAGAGCGGCTGGCGCCGCACGTGAGTGGAAACTCGTAGCCCACTACGCTTTTCCACTCACATGCCGCAGGCTCTACCCCTCGAGCTTGTAGCCCAGACCGCGCACGGTGACGAGATGCTCCGGCTTGGCCGGGTCGGTCTCGATTTTCGACCGCAGTCGTTTGACGTGCACGTCGAGAGTCTTCGTGTCGCCCACGTAGTCCGCACCCCACACTCGGTCGATCAACTGGCCCCTGGTCAAGACCCGGCCGGAGTTGCGCAGCAGGTATTCGAGCAGGTCGAACTCCTTGAGCGGCAACGTGATCTGATCGGATCCGACCATCACCACATGCCGTTCGACGTCCATCCGCACCGGCCCGGCTTCGAGCACTCCGGTGTCGGTGCCGCCGTCGACCTCGGCGTCACTGCCGCGGCGCAGTACGGCGCGGATACGAGCGATCAGCTCACGGGCCGAATACGGCTTGGTGACGTAGTCGTCGGCACCGAGTTCGAGCCCGACGACCTTGTCGATCTCACTGTCGCGCGCGGTCACCATGATCACCGGAACGCCTGAGCGCGAACGCAATTGCTTGCACACGTCGGTGCCGCTCATTCCGGGAAGCATCAGGTCGAGCAGCACGATGTCTGCGCCGGCACGATCGAATTCGGCCAGAGCCGACGGTCCGTCGCCGACGACGGTGGCCTCGAACCCCTCTTTGCGGAGCAGGAAGGCCAGTGGATCGGCCAACGACTCTTCGTCTTCCACGATCAGAACGTTGGTCACTGATTCTCTCTTTCTGTAACCGCGGCGTCGTCTTCTTCTTCGAAGTACGCGGGGATCTGGAGGGTGAAGGTGGATCCGGTGCCCAGCTTGCTCCACAGCGAAATGCTGCCGTTGTGGTTGGCTGCGACGTGTTTGGCGATAGCAAGGCCCAGGCCTGTGCCGCCGGTAGCCCGCGACCGAGCTTTGTCGACGCGGAAGAATCTCTCGAAGACGCGTTCCTGGTCCGCCTTGGCGATACCGATTCCGCGGTCGGTGACGGCGAACGCGACGTTCGAGCCGCGCAGTGCCCTACTGACCGAGACGGGTGAACCGTCGGAGGAGTACGCGATCGCGTTCTGGATGAGGTTGGCGAGCGCCGTCACCAGTAGCGCCTGGTCGCCGAGTACTTCGAGCCCGCTCGGGTGGTCGGTGGTGACGGAGATGCCCGCGTTCTCGGCAGCGAGTTTGGATCGGTCCATCGCCTCGTTGACGACGGTGTCCACGTCCACCACTTCCAGGTCGGGCAGTTTCTCGGCCCCCTGCAGACGCGACAGTGCGATCAGCTCGGTCACCATGTTGCCCAGGCGCTTGGATTCGGCGACGACCTTGCCGCCGAAGTGCCGAACGGAGTCGGGATCGTCGGCGGATTCCAGCAGCGCCTCGGCCAGCAGGCTCATGGCACCGACCGGTGTCTTGAGTTCGTGACTGACGTTGGCCACGAAGTCGCGACGCGTGGCCTCCATCCGTACCTGCTCGGAATCGTCGTCGGCGAAGAGAACGACGAACCGTCGGTCTTCTTTGCTGAGAAGTCTCGCGACGCACCGGACAGCGATCTTGTCGCGGCCGGGCCGGGGGGCCTTGGCACTGAGATCGACTTCGACGGGATTGCCGTCGGACAGCACTTTCGTCGCCGCGGCCCACGCCCGCTCGTCGATGGAACGGTTACGCACCAGGCCGAGCTCCTCGGCCCGAGGATTCGACAGCACCACGTCGTGAAATTGATCGACGACGGCGATACCGCTCTCCGACGCCAGCACGATCAGGTCCAGTACCTGCGACATCGTCAATCCGGAGGTGGCGCGGCGGCGCTCCGAGTGTCGAGTGTTGAGGTACGGGATCAGAACACCGCCGACGAGGTATCCCACGAAGGCCGCGGCAATTGCCAGTAGTACGGCCGATGCAACACTCACACCGGAATCGTACGTTCGATGGACGGCTCACATACGCAGGGTGCAGGCATTTCCCTGGTCGTCATAGCCCTCGTCGGCAGTGTTCTTCGTTCGTTCACCTGCAGTTTCGACAAACTGCCGGTTTGTGCGTGGCGGAGTTACTTACCGCCCTGGTTTGCCACGGCAGCCGCACCCGCAGCCGCTGCTTCCGGATCCAGGTAGGTGCCACCCGGATTGGTCGGCTTGAGCTTCCCGTCGACCTCGGTGAGGTCGTACTGCAATGGGATGCCGGTGGGGATGTTCAGTTCGGCGATGTCCGCGTCGGAGATCTCGTCGAGGTACTTCACAAGTGCACGCAGCGAGTTGCCGTGTGCGGCGACGAGCACGTTCTTGCCGGCCTTCAGATCGGCGACGATCGTCTCCTCGAAGTACGGGATGAGCCGTTCGACGACGTCGGCGAGGCATTCGGTCAGCGGAACGCTGTCCAGGTCGGCGTAGCGGGGATCGGCATCCTGGCTGAACTCGCTGCCTGCCTCGATGGCGGGCGGCGGCGTGTCGTAGCTACGACGCCACAGCATGAACTGCTCGTTGCCGTACTTGTCCTTGGTCTCGGCCTTGTTCAAGCCCTGCAGTGCGCCGTAGTGCCGCTCGTTCAGACGCCAATCGCGCACGACGGGGATCCAATGCCGCTCGGCCGCGTCGAGCGCGAGGTTCGCGGTGCTGATCGCGCGGCGCAGCAGCGAGGTGTACAGCAGGTCGGGCAGTACGCCCGCCTCGGCGAGGAGCTGGCCGGCGCGCTTGCCCTCGGCCTCGCCCTTCTCGGTCAGTCGCACGTCGACCCAGCCGGTGAACTGGTTGGACGCGTTCCATTCGCTCTCGCCGTGACGAAGCAGAATCAGGGTTCCGATACTCATGTGGTCAGTTTCTCATGCGGGACGCTGGGGAGTGGAGCCTGCGGAACGACCTAACGCTGGGGGTCGTGGCCCGCGTGCGACGAGCACGCCGACGACGACGATCATGACGACCGCGGTGAGGGTGATCGGGATGGGAATGATCGGGTCGAACAAGACGAGCACGGCACCGACCGGAACTGCGATGTTGACGACGCGATCCGCGTGGGCGCGGATGGCGATCAGCCAGACGCCGAGGACGAATATCGCAATCGGAACCGTGACGGTGAACGACGCGGCGACGTCGCCGAGCTTGCTGTGTTCGGTGAGCACATCGATCTCGACCTCGATGCCGGCCGAGAACGCGCCCGCCGCGGCGAAGATGAAGTAGTGCGTGTAGCCGTAGATCAGCGAGTTGCCGAACTTTCCGATGGCCCGGTGATGCGGCGGCCAGAAGTAGATCCACCACAGACTCGCGGTGACGACGAGGGTGAGGACGGAAATCGAGATCAAGGGTGCCAGCGCCGTCTCGTCGTGCAGCGCTTCGATGATGGCGTTGGCCGATGCGAGCAGACTCTCGCCGAGCAGTATCAGCGTGAACAGCCCGTAGCGTTCGGTGATGTGATGCGGGTGCCATGGCGTCGACCCGCTGCGTTCGGCGATCAGTGGAACCGCCATTTCCGCCGCTGCCAGGACGAAGAACAAGACGACGGCGGCTATGCCGTCGAACAGCACCAGCCAGAGAATCCACAGAACTTGAACGCCCGCAATGCCTGTCGCGTATGTCAGTGCGGTCTTCTTGTAGTCACCGGTCCGAGACGCTCGAACCCATTGCGTCACCATCGCCACGCGCATCACGACGTAGCCGAGCACTACGACCGCAAAATCCTTGTCCACGAACGCCGATTCGACTCCGGCGGCGAGCACCAGCACGCCGGCCATCTGTACGACGGTCAGCGTTCGATAGAGCCAGTCGTCGGTATCGAAGGACGTGGCGAACCACGTGAAATTCATCCACGCCCACCAGATCGCGAAGAACACGAGGGCGTAACTGAGCAGGCCGTCGGCGACGTGGTTCTCGGTGAGCGCGTGATGGAGTTGCACCGCCGCGATACTCACGGCCACGACGAACACGAGGTCGAAGAACAATTCGAGTGGACTCGCCGCGCGATGCGGTTCGTTCGGATCGCGCGGACGCATCTGTACCAGCCGGGCCGTGGAAAGATTCACGAAGGCAGAGTAAGGCATCCGATTCGCGAATGTTGTCGTGATTGCGTTGCCGTAGTTGCCTTTACGGACATTTCGGGCAGGGTCGACGGTACGGCGTTGGCGATTTACGGAACCTCCCACCCTTTTGGGCGACCGCGCGCCGGGGTTCCCCGCATAGCGGGGGTGCGAGGTCCGGAGAAAGGGTGTGAGGTTGCGGGACTACTCCCCCAGCGCCGCCCCGATCTCGCCGACCCGAGCGCCCACGCTCTGATCAACCTCTTCGGTGTCGACGAAATAGCGCCGAAACACCGAGCGCATCAATTCGATGACCTCGATGTGTTGCCTGATCGCGACAGCCGCCGACCGTTCCTCACCATCGGCCAGTCGCTTGAACTTGCGACCCAGCTGTTGAGCTGAAGGAAGCGTTCCGAATGCGTCGAGATCGACGAGAAACTCCGTCTGCTGCACCATGCCCTCCAGGTGGGCGATGTACGTGACGCATGCAGCGTCGCACTGCGCCGCAACACCTTCCGGTATATCCAAAATTCCGGCTGCGGCCTGATCCGACAAGCGCCTCCAGTTCTGCATCGAGTCGAACAGATCCCCGGGGTCTTGTCCCACAGTCATACCCTCCAGTTCAGTTCGATATAGGTGGGAGCGATGCGCGCGTGGTGCGCGCAATATTCTCGATTTCCACACACGGATCTCTTGCTGGCTCGCTCGCCGCGCGAGTGTCGAGGACGAAATACACCAGACCCTTCTCCACCTCGAATGCCATGCCACAACTTCGTCCGGCGGGGCGATCGGCGCGGAGGAATTGGTATCCGCCGAGACCGTCGACTTTCGAGAATTGATTGAAGCGGTCGTTCGCCTCCAGATCGTCCAGCGAGTGGAAGCCCGAGAACGCGCCCAGGAAGTACCACGATCCAGGGTCAGGGTCTGTCCAGATACACGTCTTCCAGTCGTTCGACAGCGGGGCGTCTCCGAACAGGTTCGAGCTTTTACTGTCCACATCCAATCCCGCGGCCTCGACGGCATTGTCCGGGATGGTGCAGGGATCCCAGGGCTCGGTGGCGATCGGCGCAACGCTGGTCGACGTCGGCAACGCAGCATTCGGTGCACTCGGCGTCGACTCACCACATCCGGCGACCAGCATCATCAGTCCGACCACACCCGTAACCCAGCGCCCCGTTGCTCTCACAACTGGTTGGACGCGGCGAGCCCCGACTCGGTTCCCCGGCAACCTCACACCCTTACTACCGACTGCGCGCCCCCACTCTCAGGAGCAAGGGCGCGAAGTCGACAAATGCGGTGTGAGGTCATTACCCAGCGGACATCAGCCGCAGTTCGACGGTGCCGGCTCTCCTCGGAATCGTGCGTCCACGTAGGCGTAGGCCTCGGGCAGTCCGACGATCGATCCGCTGAAGTGCTCGGCGAGTGGATACGCCCGGAACTGCACGGTTGCCCCGGCTGCGCAGTAGCGGTCGACCGTCTCCTTCACCGGCGCGTAGGGGGTGATGAAGTCGTTGATGCCGTGCCAGATGTACACCGGGGCCGTGGGGACGCCGTCGTAGTCGACGAGACTGTTCTTCTTCAGTACCGCCTGCGCAGAGGGCAGGGACGCGATGTCGACGTTCGACAGATCTCTCGCGCTCTTGAACGCTCCGCCGATGATGATGGGGCGCCTGCATTCGTTGCTCACGCGATCTCGCAGGGCCAGGCCCGCTGCATTCAGGTTCTCCGAGACGGGGAATTCCGTCGGGTATTCACGTTCGAGTCCGAGTGATGCCGCGAGTGCCATTCCGAAGGCGGGGTGGGGAATCGCGCTGTAACCCAGGTTCTGTGCGATCAATCCCAGGTCGGCCGGGGTTCCACCGTGCACGCTGGCCACGATGTTCAGCTCCGGCGCGTAGGTGGGTGCCATGGCACCGGCCCACGAGGTCGCCAGTGCACCTCCCGAGTAACCCAGCAAAGCAACGGGACTGTCCTTCAGCGGCAACTGCTCGAAGTTCTGCACGGCCCGCACACCGTCGAGCGTCAAACGACCTTCGTACTCCGCGGCTCCGTAGGCTCCGGTCGGGCCGAGGTAATCCGGCACCGCAACCGCCCACCCGCGGGCGACCATACCGACGTACAGGCTCGGCGCTTCACCGATCTCGTATGTGAAAAGACCATGCGACGGTGCACATTTGACGCCCAGAGCATTGATGACGGCCTGATAGGACACCAGTGGGGTTCCCGCGCCCTTGCCTCGCGGCATCAGCACGGTCGTCACCGCGGCGACGGGTGCACCTGCGGAGTTGGTGGACCGATACTTGAGTTGCCAGATGTCGGTGTTGGGGTACATCCAGGCGTCGGCCCGTCGGCTGGCCAGGATGTCACCCGGCGCGTGATCGGCGATGTCGGCCGGTGCCGCGTAGAAGACGTCCGGATCCGGGGCCGTCGGCGCGGGAGCCGCCGAAGCTGTTGTGCCCACTGCGAACAGGGACGCGCAGAGTGCCACCAGGATGGACCCCAGGGTAAAGAATTTTCGGATCACAGCGAGCCTTTCGGGTGAGCAAAATCGAAGATCACGGAACTACGGGAAGAGAGAACTGGTTGATCGGATCCGTCGAGGACACGGTGACGTCCGCTGGGCCCGGCCCACCTGCGAAGGACGGATCCGACGCGGTGATCTCGACGGCGACGCGATGACCGCGGTCGAATCGATGGACGATGCTGGGCAGCGAGATGGTCACCGGTTCACCGGATCCGGTGAGTACGGCGGGTGCGAGAAGTCCGTGAATCGGGCTTCGCGCACCGTCGGGTGCTACGTCGAGCACGGTGACGAAGACGGTCGCGGGACCGGACACCGTGGGACCGATGGACAATTCCGGTGCGCCGACGACGTCGATGGGTTCGGTCAGTGGCGGCGTCGTCCAGTGCGCGGCAGAGCCGGGTAGCGAGACCCGCGGCACGGGCAACTCGGCCGCGAGATTCGGCAGTCCGAACGTGGTGGGCATCGGCGCACCTGAACCCCGAATCGTCTGCGTCCACACTTCGTTCGACGAATCCCCCTCCGCCAGTGATCCATTCGACAAACGGAACGTGCGGCGAGCACCGACGGGAAATGTCTCGGATTCGATGTAGGCCGGCGACGCGACGCCGGTGTAGGGCACCCAGTCCCGGAAGTAGGTGAAAGCCGGTCCTGGGTCGACGTCACGATCCTTGAGGTGTCGGTCGAGCCAATTGCCCACCAGTGCCGCTTCGTGCTGAGTGAACGGGTCGGGGGCCTTGATGTCGAACTCACCCGGATAACCCTTGCGATCATTGTGTCCCCACGAGTGCCAGACCATGGACGTTTCCACTCCCCGCGCCCGCAGGGCCTCGAACGTGGCTGCGGCCTCGTCGAGACTGAACAGCGAATCCTTCTGCCCCTGCGTGAGCAACACCGGCACATCGACTCGATCGAGATAGTCGACGGGCGAGACATGACGCATCGCCGCCAGAGTTCTCGGGTCGGGTTCGCGATTGGCCGTGAAGGCGGACGCGGCGTCGCACACCCACTGGGCGTAGTTCGGGCACCCCTGTGCCCGTGCCGGATCCACGGCGTATCCGCCCGGTCCGGTCAGAACGGCACCGGCGGCCAGAAATGCCGAACCGAACACGCTCTTGACCGGCCCGACGGATCTGCGGCCGGCCCCGTCCGGTGCCAACGACCGCGCCAGATCGTTCCAGGTGATCATCGACGCGACGGTGTCCAATCGTGGATCGACCGACGCCGTCGCCAATCCCGTTGCGCCGGCATAGGAACCGCCGAGGTAGCCGACGCGCGGGTCACCCGGTGCGTCGAGTCGAACCACATCCAGTGCCGGGGCGGCAACCGTCCGTGCGGGATCGGTGAACACCCCGCCGCTCTCACCGGCGAGATAGCCGATCAGAGCCGATGCGGCCATGCCGTCGTAATCGGGATCGGCGAAGTAGATCTTGCACGTCGAGCCGCCGAAACCCAGAGCCGAGTACGTCAGAACCACGTAGCCGTGAGTGGCGAATCTGGCAGCGGCACCGGCCTGGTCGTCCTTGGATCCGCCGAAACCGTTGCTGGTCAGAATGGCTGGAGCTCGGTGGTCCGGTCCCAGCCCGACAGGAACGTACACATCTCCGACGACGGTGCAATGCTGGTCGTGTTCGGGCCCCACTGCGACGTCGAAGTACCGAGTCTGCACCGAGAAGTCGCCGAGCGTCTGCGGTGCCAGGACCGGAAGCTCCGCTGCATATCCGGGCGCGGAAGCCGCGACCAGAGCCGTCGTCACAGCAGCGACGACGGTTGCCAGTCGTCTCATCGGAGGCAGTTCGTCGGCGGTGCGACACCCCGGAACCTGTTGTCCAGGAATGTCAGTGCCGCGGGAAGACCCTCGAACGCCGCCTGGATGTGCTGCGGTGCGTGGACGACGTCGAACTGCAAGGTGGCACCACTCGCGCAGTACCGAGCAGCAGTGTCACGCAACGCACCGATCGGAATGAGCGGATCGTTGTCGCTTCCCCACAGAAGCGTGGGTGCCGTCGGCACACCGGCGTACTTGACCAGACTGTTCTCGTCGATGATCTGCTGCGCCTTGGGGCTGTCCACCAACGACGTAGTGGTCGAGACCGCCAGCGCACTCTTGAAGGCTCCGGTCGCAAGAATCACCGGCGTGCACGCATTCGACACCTGATCCTTCAACGCCAGACCGGTGGGATTGAGCTGCGCGGTGATCGGCAGGCGATCCGGGTATTCGCGTTCGAGTCCGAGGGCGGCCGCGAACGCGAGACCGAATGCCTGATGGGGCTGAAAACCCAACGCGCGAGCGATGTTGTCCAGATCCGCAGGCACACCTCCGGCTGCGGCACCCACGATGTTCAGCTCGGGTGCATAGCTGGGAGCGAGCGCCGCGGCCCACGCCGTCGCCATACCGCCGCCGGAGTAACCGGCCATACCTACCGGGCTCGCTGCCAAACCGAGTTCCGGCACGCGCTGTGCGGCGCGGACGCCGTCGAGCGTGATCTGTCCGCCCAACTTGGCTGCGCCGTAAGCACTTTTGGGCCCGAGGTGGTCCGGTACCGCCACGGTCCATCCACGCATCAGCGCGAGGTTGAGAAATTCACGTTCCTGCACACCGGTCGTCGGGTCGGCACCGAACAGGGACTCCGACGGTGCGCACTGCAATCCGAGCGCGTTGACGAACGGCTGATACGACAGTAGAGGCCCACCGGGTGCGCGGTTCGTCGGTGCCAGAACGGTTGTCACTGCGGCGATGGCGTCGCCTCGGGAATCGGACGACCGGTACTGGAGCTGCCAGATGTCGGCACCGGGATACAGGGGGCTCGAAAACCGCCGACTGGCAACGACATCGCCGTTGTTCTTCCCGTTCAGGTCCGCAGCCGCCGCATACAACGTGCCGGGTACCGGGGCCGGATCACCGGGCGCGGCCGACGCATGGGGAGCAGCTACGAACAACAGCGACATAAGCCCGACGACGAGTGTCGAGGTCACGAGGGTGCGAAGCATGGTGTAACTCTTCTCGATTTCGATCGGCCCGAACTCCTGGTCCGGGTGAGATATTGACGGATACTGTTGCGGGACAATCACTTAGAAATATTCACGGCACACCCTGGGAAACCATCGACGAGCTGCGTTCGATGACGCCGCGGGGCAGCGCGGCCGCGACTGCGGTGGCCACCACCATGGTCGCGGCCAGCCCGAACAACACCGTCCGCTGAGACGCCAGATAGTCCGCGGCAACCGGCTCCGCAGGAAGCAGACCGAAGTACAGGGCCCCGGACACCGCGGTTCCCACAGCCGATCCCACTTGTTGGACGGTCGGCAGAATTCCCGATGCCGAGCCGATGGCGTGCGGGGCCACCCCCGCGACGATGGTGCTCTGCAACGGCGCGATCACCGACCCGAGACCCGCGCCGAGTATCCCGAGCGGCACGACCGCCCACCAGGGAAAGCCGGCACGGTCCAGATATTCGGTGGTGACGCCGAGAACGAGCAGAGCCAGTCCCATGGCGGCCGCGCCGGCCGCAACGACGCGAGAATCCCATTGGTGGAACGAGATCGGCGCGGCCACCGAAGCGAGCACCGCCCCGAGAGCGAAGGGAACAGTGATCACTCCCACCGTCGACGCGCTCTCACCCAGTCCGGATTGCAGTGTCACCGACATCGTCAGAACGAACCCGGTGAAGGTCCCGTACACGAGAGCCGATACCGCGCATCCCACGGAGAATCCTCGCTCACCGAAGACGCCGATGTTCACCATGACGTGTGCTCCTGCAGCACGTCGACGACGCTCCCACATCGCGAACCCGGCCAGTGTCGTCAGACCGAGCCCAACCGCGGGCAACGCTGCGGCGACACTCGAGCTGATCATGACGGGACAGACGATCAGCAGGGCCCCGATCGACCACAGGACGGCACCGACCGGGTCGAACCGTCCGCCGTGTCCGGCCGGGACCTGCTCGGTACCCGATGCCACGAACCTGCGGCCGAGAACGATCGCCGCCGCCGCGATCGGGACGTTGATCAGAAACAGTGCTCGCCAACCGGTTTCGAGGATGTCGAGGTGCAGCAGCGCTGCGCCGATGGACGGCCCGGCGAGTCCGGCCAGCCCCGCGGTGCCACCGTACAGCGCGAACGCGGTGGTGCGCCGCGTGCCGGAGTAGGCCGCTGTCACGATCGCCACCGTCTGCGCCGACATCGCCGCTCCCGCGAGCCCCTGCAGCACGCGGGCGGGGACGAGCAGTTCGACGGTGGGCCCATAGGCGCAGAGCACCGACGTCACGGCGAACAGTGCAGTGCCGGTGACGAATACCGTTCTGCGCCCGAACACCTCACCTGCGCGCGCCATCGTGAGCAGCGCGCAGGCGAAGGCGAGCAGATACGCCGTCGGGATCCAGACCTGCTGGGTGCCCGACGCGTCGAGGTCACGCGCGATCGTCGGCAACGCCACGGTGACGGCGGTGACGTCGATCATCTGCATCGTGACGGCCAGCAGGCAGGCACCCAGCGTCAGCCACGACCCGCGGCGAGGGAGCGTCATACCCTGCTGACGTCCGGAAGCTCGTGGGCCAACACGTGAGCCTCGGGTGGTTGTGGGATGTAGTCACCCTTGTCGACGACGGCGGCGTAGATTTCGGAGATCTTGGAGAAGTACAGGTCGATCGAACGATCGGCCTCGTCCGTGCCCGGGTACAGGAACTCGACGCCGGTGTGGTCCTCGAAACGGTTGATCCACATGAAGACTTCCTCGGAACTGCCGCGGTTGCCGTACAGACCCGCTCCCGCCGCATCCAATTCGGCTTCGCCCGGCAACTTGCGAACGTCGACGTACGAGATCATCGGCGCGGTCCATCCCGGCTGGGTCGTGATTCCGTGTTCCGGCAAGGCCAGCTCGAGCACCCGGTGGTACGAGGTGTTCGCCAGCAACTTTCCGGAGTCGAATGCTGCCTGTGCGAGCACTGCGAGGGTACGGAACGTCGGCTGCTCACCGAGGTCGAATTGCACCGGAATCAGGCTCGAATACCACCCGATCGACGCGAATTCGCCCGGGGTCGCCCGAGTGCTCTTGGGCGTCAGACCGAGGTAGCTGCCCCGGCCGGCGAGCTCGTACTCCGCCAGCGCTGCGGCGGCGAAGATTCCGCCGATGAACTTGACTCCCACGCTTGCACACGCCTCGTCGACTGCCTGCGCGGTGGCACCGTCGAACAACGGGAACGAACTGTGCGAGGTCCGCGTGTAGTCGGCGCTGTTGCGTCCCAACGGAAGTGGGAACGTCGGCAGATCTCCCCCGTTGTCGGTGACCAAGTCGATCCAGGTCCGAACCGCAGGGCTCTCGAGAGTCGTCGCGTCGCTCTCGAGGCGTTCGCGCTGGCAGTACTCGAGGTAGCTGCCCGGGGTGAACAGGCCGTCGGACTCCCCCGTCACCGCGTTGCGATAGAGCTGGCGCAGTTCGTAGTAGGTCAGGGCCTGCGAGATGCCGTCGGTGTCGAGGTGATCGACCGCCGCGTACACCACGAAGTGATCGTCGTGTTCGATCGTTCCGAACGAGAAGCAGTCCCAGCTCTCGGGGCCGGGCGTGCTGTCCTGCACGTGACTCCGAATGGCCTCGGAGTCCGCAGGCGTTCCGAAATCGGTCGCTTCGAGCGCGATGTCGGCGACGTCGACGAGGTGGCGCGTCGAACACTCGGCCGTCGTCGAGAACCAGCTACGGAACGAATCGTGTCGGGTGACGAACGTGTTGAATGCTCGTCCCATCGCGGTGCGGTCCAGTGCGCCTTCGATCTTGAACGTCACCAGGCACAGCCGGGAGAATCGGAACGACGATCCCCGGTTGCGGTAGGCGGCTTCGAGATACGCCTGCTGGATGTGCGAGGGCGGTGCCGGGTGAACGGGCGCAGCCGCGGCAGCAGCTCGTGAGGCGACGGTGGGTGACCACGTGGTGAGCGGTCCTGGAGCGGGCTTCCACTCGTCGATGAGTCCGAATGCGACCACGACACAACCTTTCGAAGGAGACAGAGCGATTCGACGCGGCGAGGTGCGTCGGAGGGGCCAGTGCATCACCCGGGCAGAGGCCGAGAAACCCCGTCGACGAGCATTTTGGAAAATTGACAACGATTCGCGGGATATCTGTGTCAGAACTGAAGGATCGTCAACATTGTTGTCGACACCAGTGATTCGCATTACCGTCCAAAGGCACATCGCGCTCGCCGGAGGTTAGTCGTGCGTGGCTCCCACAATGTCAGGAACCGTTGATGCCCAGTCGATTTCGCCTCGGTCAGGCGACCTTGTCGGCGCTGAGTGTGCTCGCTACCGTCGTCGTTCTCCTATCGACTACGGCGGGGTCGGCTTCCGCCGACACCGTCTCGTCGGTGGTCGGCGTCGAGGGAGTTGCCGACCGACGAGACATCGTATGGGTGCATTCGGCAGCCATGGACCGCGATATCCAGCTCGACGTATTTCGGTCGGCGCAGCCCGGTTCACCCACGCTCTATCTACTCAACGGAGCGGCGGGCGGTGACGGGGGAAGCAGCTGGTTCGATCAGACCGACATCGCCGGCTTCTTCGGAGACAAGAACGTCAACGTGGTGGTTCCGCGGGGCGGCGCTGCGAGCTATTACACCGACTGGTTGCACGACGATCCGGTACTGGGCCGAAACATGTGGTCCACCTTTCTCGGTCGCGAACTTCCTCCGTTGATGGATGCTCTGCTCGACGGCAACGGGGCCAATGCGGTCGCCGGTATATCGATGGCAGGCACGTCCGTTCTGCAGTTGGCCATCGCCCATCCCTCGGTGTATCGATCCGTCGCCGCGTTCAGTGGATGCGCACGCACCAGCGACCCGGTGGGTGCCATGTACGTCAGGTCCGTCGTCGAGGCCCGCGGCGGTGGGTCGACCGCCAACATGTGGGGACCACAGGGCAGCGCCGACTGGATTGCCAACGACCCCTACGTCAATGCCGAGGGGCTGCGCGGCATGGCCGTCTACATCTCGTCCGGAACGGGAGCGCCCGGTGCGTTCGACGTGCCGGGCGGCCCCGGTATCGGCAGCGATTACGGCAAGCTCGCCCAACAACTCGCCGTCGGCGCAGTGATCGAAGCGACGACCGATGTGTGCTCGCAACAGATGCAGAAACGGTTGCAGGAGTTGAACATCGAGGCCACCTACAACTTCCGACCCAACGGGACCCATTCCTGGGCCTACTGGCAACAGGATCTGCACGATTCGTGGTCGGTGATCGCACCGTCGTTGGGGCTGCCGACCGGCCCGTCCTGAGCCGTGCACTCCTCGAGCGATGACGAAGGAAAAGCGATGAACCGAACCGACGTTGCGGGCACTCCGGCTCTGGCTGCCACCTGGGCCCGCTCTCCGTGGCCACTGGCAGACATCATCCGGGCCAAACGTGGCCGGACCGTCTCGGTCGTGCTGCCCGCTCTCGACGAGGAAGAGACCGTCGCCGGCGTCATCGCCTCGATGACTCCCCATCTGGGCAGCCTGATCGACGAGCTGGTGGTGCTGGATTCGGGATCGACCGACCGCACCGCGGCGCGGGCCCGCTGCGCCGGTGCCACCGTCGTCTCCAGGGAGGACGCCCTACCCGGCACACCCGTGGTTCGCGGCAAGGGTGAAGCGCTGTGGCGCGGAGTGGCCGCCACCTCGGGCGACCTCGTGGTGTTCGTCGACTCCGATCTGGTCGATCCCGGTTCGCACTTCGTTCCCTCCCTCGTCGGTCCACTGGTCATGTCCGACGACGTCGAGTTGGTCAAAGGCTTCTACCGTCGGCCGCTGACGATCGGTGACACCACCGACGAGGACGGCGGCGGCCGCGTCACGCAGCTGACGGTACGTCCTCTACTGACGGCGCTTCGGCCCGAACTCGCCGGCGTCTTCCAACCGTTGGGCGGGGAATACGCCGCGACTCGTCGCCTCCTGGAAGCACTTCCGTTCGCCCCCGGCTACGGAGTCGAGATCGGTGTACTGCTCGATACGTGCGACCGGTTGGGTATCGGCGCGATCGGCCAGGTCGGACTGGGAACCCGACGGCATCGAAATCGGCCGACGTCGGAGTTGGCTGTCATGAGTCGGCAGATCATCGCCACGATGTTCTCGCGCCTGGGCCTGAGCGATTCCGGAGCCGGGTTCACCACGTTCTCCACCACCGGAACTCAGCTCTCGATGAGCGTGGCACCGTTGTCTCTCGTCGACCGTCCCCCACTGACCACCCTGGACGAATACAACCGCCTCACCCGATGCCCGGCGATGAGTGCACCCGGCTGATTCGAGCGCGGTTCCACGACAACCTCACACCCCTGCTACCGACTGAGCGCCCATGTTTGCGCCCGAGGAGGGTCGCGCGGTCGGAAAAATGGGTGCGCACTATCGAAACGTCTGCGCCACAACACAACACCCCGCCCCACTGAGTGTGGGACGGGGTGTTGTCATGGAACGGAGTATTACTTTCCGGCCTCCGCGGCCCGCAGATCCTTACGAAGAATCTTGCCGGCCGCAGACTTCGGCACGATGTCGATGAACTCGACGCGTCGGACCTTCTTGTGCGGGGAGACGCGCTCGGCGACGAACGCGATGATGCCCTCTTCGTCGATCGTGGCACCCTGCTGGCGGACGACGAACGCCTTGGGGATTTCCTCGCCCTCGTCGTCGAGAACACCGATGACGGCCGCGTCGGCGATTTCCTCGTGCGTGAGCAGCAGCGCCTCGAGCTCCGCCGGGGGCACCTGGTAGCCCTTGTACTTGATCAGTTCCTTTAGGCGGTCGACGATGTAGACGACACCCTCGTGGTCGGCGACGGCGATGTCGCCGGTGTGCAGGTAACCGTCGGAGTCGAGGGTCTCCGCGGTGGCGGAAGGATTGTTCAGGTATCCCGCCATCACGTTCGGTCCCTTGACCCACAGCTCGCCCGGCTTGCTCAATCCCTCTGTGGGCAGCTCGATTTCCTCGAGCGTGCCCGGGTCGACGAGCTTGTTCTCGGTGTTGGCCAGTGGCTGGCCCACCGAGCTGAGCGGCATGTCGTCGCGATCGAACGGGATCGCGTGGCTGACCGGGCTGAGCTCGCTCATGCCGTAGCCCTGACGCACCCGCGTGTTCAAGCGCTTGGCGACGGCCTTGCCGAGCTCCTCGTCCAACGGGGCCGCGCCGGAGAAGATGGTGTGCACGCTCGAGAGGTCGTACTGATCGATCATCGGGTGCTTGGCGAGCGCGACGGCCACCGGCGGGGCGATGAACAGGTAGGTCAGCTTCTGGTCCTGGATGATGCGCAGGAACTCGACGAGGTCGAACTTCGGCATCGTCACCAGATGCGCGCGCAGCTTGAGGGCGATGTTGAGCAGCACCGTCAGGCCGTAGATGTGGAAGAACGGCAGCAGCGCCAGGATCGCGTCGTTGCTGTCGATGCCCACGCGCGGTTCCATCTGGGCCACGTTGGCGACGAGGTTGCGGTGCGTGAGGATGACGCCCTTGGGCACACCCGTCGTGCCGGACGAGTACGGCAGCACGGCAACGTGCGTCGCCGGATCGAACGAGACCTCGGGAGCAGGCGCGCCCTGGGTGAGCAGGTCCCGCAGACTCGGGTGGCCCTCGGCACCGTCGAGCACGATGACGTGATCGGCGTCGATACCCACCTTGTCCGCGGCGGCCTTGGCCTGCGGGTACAGCGGGGAGACGGTGAACAGGAACTTCGCGCCGGAGCCGGTGAGCTGCTTGGCGATGTCCTCGGCGGTGTAGAGCGCATTGATCGTCGTCGCGGTTCCGCCGGCACGCAGAATGCCGTGCAGCACCGAAGCGAATGCGGGGACGTTCGGCGAATGCAGTCCGACGACGTCGCCGACCTCGAGCCCACGGGCAGCGAGCGCCCCGGCGATCGCGTCGACCTGGCCGATCAGGCTCTTGTAGGTGGTGACGTCACCCGACGTGCCGTCGATGAGCGCAGGCTTGTCCAGATCGGACTCGGCGATGGACCCGAACAGGAAGTCGTAGACGCTCAGATTCGGGATCTCGACGTCGGGAAAGGGACTGCGGAAGCTCATGGCTCTCCTTCGAAAAACTGCGGCAACAATGATCGAACCTTACAGTGAAAGCGGTCACATCGGACAGCGACCCTACCGCTGAGTCAGATGGCGAAACCGTCAACTCCTGGACGCGTACGGTTTGCCCGCCGCGGCCGGTCCTCGCACGTGGCCCACCAGGCCGGCGACGGCGAAAATGGTGACCACGTACGGCAGCATCAGCATGAACTCGCTCGGCACCGGGGACCCGATGATGCCCAGTACGTTCTGCAGATTCGACGCGAATCCGAACAGCAATGCGGCCAGGGTGGCGCGCACCGGATCCCATCGGCCGAAGATGACCGCGGCGAGTGCGATGTAGCCGGCACCTGCGGTCATCTCCTTGCCGAAGGCTCCGACGGACCCGAGCGTGAAATACGCACCGCCGAGCCCGGCGATGGCACCGGCGAGGCAGACGTTCCAGAACCGCGTTCGGGCCACGTTGATTCCGACGGTGTCGGCGGCTTGCGGATGCTCACCGACGGCACGTAGTCGCAGACCCCACTTGGTATGGAACAGACCGAAGAACACCAGGGCCACGGCGATGTACATCAAATAGACGATCAGTGTCTGTCGAAACAGCACCGGACCGAGGATCGGAATCTGCGAGAGCACCGGAATGTCGATGCGCGCGAAGCGCGGTGGTGAATTCAGCGTCTCGGCGTTCTTGGTGAGCACCACCGAGTACAGGAAGCTCGTCAGTCCCACGACGAGCACGTTGAGCACCACACCGACGATGACCTGATTGACGAAGTAGCGAATCGAGAACACGGCCAGCAGAGACGCCGTCAGTGCGCCTGCGACCAGAGCGGCGAGCAACGCCACGTAGGTCGAACCGGTGATCGACGCGACGACGGCGCTGACGAAAGCCCCTGCCAGTAGCTGCCCTTCGATGGCGATGTTGATGACGCCGACGCGCTCGGAGATCACTCCGCCCATCGCACCGAAGATCAGCGGTGTGCTCAAAGCGACTGCGCCGATGAGCAATCCGGGCACGGGGATCGTCTCCCCGTCCGCGGCCCACGCGAGGAATCCGAACACGAACAGCACTGCGAACACGGCGAGCAGCCACAGCGGCGTCGACCGGTAACGCGACGCCAACAGCGCCGCGTAGCCGGTGATGACGGCCAGTAGTACCACCACGACCAGGCCGGCACCGTACGACGGTACGCCGACGGCGGGCAGTGCGAAGAAGTCGTCTTCGGAGGCCAGCGCGAATGTACTGGTGCCCGAGCCTTTTCGGACCACGAACAGCACCAACGCCAGCAGTGTCACGACCCCGAGGATCGTGGGCACCTTCCAACTACGACCGAGGACCGTCTCTGCGGGTGAGTCGACGGAGGTGGTCACAGTGCACCCACCTTCGCGGTCTCGGCTTTGGCGAGTTTCTCTTCACCGGGTTTGGGCAATCGGAACACCGCTCGCACCAACGGCGGTGCGGCGATGAACAGCACGATCACCGACTGCACGACGAGCACGATGTCGATGGGTACGCCCTCGGCCGCCTGCATGGCGAACCCGCCGGCTTTGAACGCGCCGAACAGGATTCCCGCGAAGAAGACGCCCCACGGTTTGGATCGCCCGAGCAGGGCCACGGTGATGGCGTCGAATCCGATACCGGCGTCGATGTCGGCACTGAAGCCGGTGGTGACCGTACCGAGCACCTGCGCTACACCGGCCAGGCCGACGAGAGCTCCGGACAGGATCATCGCGTAGAGGTAGATGCGGTTGACGTTCATTCCGGCGACGCGGGACGCGTGCGGGTTCTCACCGACGGCACGGAATCGGAATCCGAGGCTCGATCGTTCGAGCAGCCACCACACCGCGACCGTCACGAGGATGACCAGCACGAACCCGAGATGCAGGTTGTACTTGTCGCCGAACAGCTTCGGGAACACGGCCGTCGATTCGATGGGGGCCGTCTTCGGATTGTTCGATCCCGGAGCCTGCAGCGCACCGGGAGTACGCAGCAGGTACGAGATGAGATAGAACGCAACGTAATTGAGCATGATCGTGACGATCACCTCGTGGGCACCGGTGCGGGCCTTGAGGAATCCGGCGATGCCGCCCCAGACCGCGCCGCCGACAACGCCTGCGACGACGGCCACCAGCAGATGGATGCCGGCGGGCAGGCTCACCCCGAAACCGACCCAGCCCGCGCAGGCGGCGGCGATGAGCATCTGGCCACGACCACCGATGTTGAACATACCGACCCGAAAGGCAAGGGCCACACCGAGTCCGGCGACAATGAGCGGTGTCGCGAATGTCAGCGTCTCGGTCAACGGCCGGATGCCGTTCTCGAACCCGGGACGACGGAAGTTGTACACCGACCCCTGGAACAGCGACGAATACGCGCCGGACACCGAATCCCAGATCGCCGTCAGCATGTCCGACGGACGGGAGAAGAAGTAGCCTGCCGATTCCTGGACGCCGGAGTTGGTCGCGGCAATGAGGACGGCACCGACGATCAGCGCAAGCAGGACCGCGAGAACCGAGATGATGGCACTGCCGGTGAAGATCTGCCGAAGTACGACATGAGCTTTCGACGGCTGCTCGGTCTCACTCACCGCGCTCGCCGCCCATCATCAATCCGAGTGTTTCGCGGGACGTATCCCCGGGGACGATTCCCACGATTGCTCCTCGATACATGACGGCTATGCGGTCGGCCAGTGCGGCGACCTCGTCGAGTTCGCTCGACACCACGATGACCGGGATCCCGGAATCCCGGGTGGCGACGATGCGCTTGTGTACGAATTCGATGGATCCCACGTCGATTCCGCGAGTGGGCTGCGCGGCGACGAACAGTCGCAGATCGCGGCTCAGTTCGCGTGCGAGCACCACCTTCTGCTGGTTACCACCGGACAGGCGTCCGACGGCGGTTCCGATTCCCGGTGCCCGCACGTCGAATTCGGTCAGTTTCTCCGACGCGAACGTGTCGAGATACTCCCGCTGTACCGCTCCGCGCCGCACGAACGGCTCGCTGATGGAGCGGTCGAGCATCAGGTTCTCGGCAATCGAGAACTCCCCCACCAGGCCGTCGACGGTCCGGTCCTCGGGCACGAACCCCACGCCGGCGTCGAGCACCTGCTGAACTGTCGCCCCGACGAGAGAGCGGCCGTCGAGGGCGATCTTTCCGGATACGTTCTCCTGCAAGCCGAGTAGCGCCTCGACGAATTCGGTCTGCCCGTTGCCCTGCACGCCGGCAATGGCGAGGATTTCTCCCGCGGCGACCTCGAGACTGATGTCGTCGACGGTCTTGTTGCCCTGGGCGTCGAACACCGACAGGTTCTCGACGACCAATGCTGCAGCACCCGGCTCGGCCGGTTCCTTCGAAACGGTCAGCTGCACATCACGTCCCACCATCAACGCGGCGAGTTCGGTGTTGCCTGCCGTCGGCTTCGCTTCGCCGACGACCTTGCCGAGCCGGATGACGGTGATCTTGTCTGCTACCTCGCGTACTTCACGGAGCTTGTGGGTGATGAACACGATGGTGGTGCCCGACGCCGCAAGTTCCCGCATGATCCGCATCAGATCGTCGGTTTCCTGCGGCGTCAGCACGGCCGTCGGCTCGTCGAACACGAGCACCTTGGCTTCTCGAGAGAGCGCCTTGACGATCTCGACCCGCTGCTGCACGCCGACGGGGAGATCGTCGACGAGAGCATCGGGGTCGAGGTCGAAGCCGAACCTCGCGGATATCTCTCGTACCAGCTTTCGTGCTGCCACGAGGTCGAGTCGTCCACCGAGCGAGGTGGTTTCGTTGCCGAGCACGATGTTCTCGGCCACGGTGAACACCGGAATCAGCATGAAGTGCTGATGCACCATGCCGATTCCTGCAGTCATCGCCTCGCCCGGTCCGGCGAACTGCTGCTCGACGTCGTCGAGCAGGATCTGGCCCTCCTCGGCGCGGTACAGGCCGCTGAGCACGTTCATCAACGTGGACTTGCCAGCACCGTTCTCACCGAGGAGGCAGTGGATCTCGCCGGATTCGACCGTCAGATCGATGTGATCGTTGGCGATCAACGAGCCGAATCGTTTGGTTATACCGCGAAGTTCGAGCTTCATATCCCTTTACGACCGAGGCTACTTGGGTGCCGACGGCGATTCGACGGTGATGGACCCGTCGACGATGCCGGCCTTGATCGTGTCCAGTTCGCCCTGCAGCGCGGGGTCGACCTGGGACTCGAAGTCGTGGAACGGCGCGATGCCGACGCCGTCGTTCTCGAGGGTGCCCACGTACGGGCTGTTGTCGAACTTGTCTGCACCGGAGTTGGCCACTACCTCGTCGACACTGGTCTTGAGGCCCTTGGTCACCGAGGTGAGCAGCAGGTCGCCGACAGACGGGTCCGACTCGAATACGTCGGCGTCCGCACCGATCAGCGCGACCGGACGAGAGGAGTCCCGAATGGCCTGCGCCGCACTCTGATAGATGGGTCCACCGACCGGGAAGATGACGTCGGCGTTCTGGTCGATCAGGCCCTGGGCGGTGTTCTTGGCGACCTCGTTGGCGGTGAATCCGCCGGTAAACGAGCCGTTCTGCGAGGGCACGTCCCAGCCGATGACGCGGACTGCCTTGCCCTTCTGCTCGTTGAAGTAGTTCACACCGTCGGCGAAACCGTCCATGAAGATGGTGACGGTCGGCAGCTGCGAGCCGCCGAAGGTGCCGACGACTCCGGTCTTGCTGTAGCTGGCGGCGGCGTAACCGGCCAGGAATGCCGACTGCGACGCGTCGTAGGTCAGCGGCTTGACGTTCGGCAGATCGATCGAGGAGTCGTCGATGATCGCGAAATCGATGTCGGTGTTGGCCTCGGCCGCGACCTTGGTGGCGTCGGCCAGGTCGAATCCGACGGTGACGATCAGGTTGCAGCCCTGATCGACGAGGTTGTTGATGTTGGGGGCGTAGTCGGTGGGGGACGTGGACTCGACGGTGCGCGGCTCGACGCCGAGCTCGCCTGCTGCCTCGGTGAGTCCTTCGAATCCGAGCTGGTTGAACGACTTGTCGTCGAATCCGCCACTGTCGGAGACCATGCAGGGCAGGAAGTCACTCGAGCCGCCCCCGCCGGATCCTTCGTTCTCGGGTGCGGATCCACAGCCTGCGATCAGGGCGATGGCACCGAGCGACGCGACGCCGCCGAGTGCTGCCTTCCGCGTACTCGTGCGGGTAACGAATGACAAGATGTCCTCCAATATCGATGTGTGTTTCGTCTGTTTCGGGACGGTACTCGCGCGAACCTGGGTGCGCAGGATTTCACTCAGGTATCGGACTCGGGCGCGACCTTGCCGGGCAAGGTTCCGCCTTTGCCGAGTACCCGTGCTTCGTCCTCGCGCACCATCACTGCCGGGCCCGCGGCGACCACCGATGGATTCGACGGCGTACCGGGCTTGAATACGTTGAAGAATACGTTGAGCACCACTGCGACAATGCTTGCGGCACTGATTCCGGAATGGAACACCGTGACGAACCAGTCCGGGAACTCGTCCCAGAAGTCGCTCGCAACAACAGGAATGAGACCGAAAGCCAAGGTCACCGCCACGATGACGACGTTGGCGTTGTTGTCGTAGTTCACCTTGCCGAGGGTGCGGATTCCACTGGCGGCGACGGTTCCGAACAGGGCGATTCCGGCACCGCCGAGCACGGGCAGCGGAACCACGCCGACCACCGCAGCGAGAACCGGCGAAAGACCCAGCAGCGCAAGCACGCCGCCGCCCAGGGCGACGACGAAGCGGCTCTTGATGCCGGTCATCGCAACCAGTCCCACGTTCTGTGCGAACGCCGTCGCCGGGAACGTGTTGAAGATGGGGGCGACGGCCGAGGAGACCATGTCTGCGCGCAATCCGTCGCCTACACGTCGGGAGTCGACGTCGGTTCCGACGACCTCTCCCACGGCCAGGATGTCGGCCGTGGTCTCCACCATCACCACCAGGATCACGATCGTCATCGACACGATCGCACCGACGGCGAAGATCGGCGAGCCGAAGGCGAACGGGGTGGGCACCGCGACCACCGCGGCGTCCCCGACGCCGCCGAAGTCCGTCTTGCCCACGATCAGTGCTGCGATCGTCCCGACGACGAGCCCGAGCAGGATGGACAGGCGCGAGAGCACCTTGATCTTGGTCATCACCAGCACCGCGAGAAGGGTGAACATCGCCAGTCCGATGTTGCCGGGGTCCAGGTACTGGGGGTTCGGCGCACCGCCCACCATCTCCTGGCCGGTGATCCAGCGTGCGGCGACCGGCATCAGCGACAGCCCGATGACGGTGATGATGCTTCCGGTCACCAGGGGTGGGAAGAAGCGGACGATCTTCGAGAAGAACGGGGCGATGGCCAAACCGATCAGCGCGGCCACCAGGACGGCCCCGAGGACCGTGCGGAGCCCGGTTCTACCGTCCTCGGCGCTGCCGATGATGGTCAGCACCGTCGACACCGATGCAAACGAGATGCCTTGCACCAGCGGCAGTTGCGAGCCGAAGAAGGGCACTCCGACGGTCTGCAGCACGGTCGCGACGCCACTGACGAACAGCGCGCACGAGATGAGCAGCGCTTGATCGGCCCCGGACAGGCCCGCTGCTCCGCCCACGATGATCGGGACGGCGATGACACCGCCGAACATGGACAGGATGTGCTGCATGCCGTAACCGAACATCTGCAGCAGCGGCGGGCGAGTGTCCTCGGGCCTGGTCATGACCTCAGGCTAGGAACCGGACGTTACCGAGGGCAATACCCAGCCGTTTCCGGCGAGTTACGGATGTTCCGGCTCGTCGCTGCTGCCACCGGCCACCAGGTGCTCGAACGCCTTCAGATTCGCGAGCGATTCTCCGCGTGACACACGCCAGGCCCATTCGCGCTTGATCGACTCCGCGAAACCCAGCTCGAGCAACACGTTGAAATCGCCGTCGGCGGCCTCGAGGGTCTGACCGAAGATCCGATCGAGTTCGTCACCGTCGACGGCGCGCAACGACATTCGGCCCACCAGGTAGATGTCACCGACCTTGTCGATCGTGTAATGCACTCCGTACAGCCGACGGTTGCGACGCAGCAGGTATTTGTAGACGCCCTCGAAGTTCTCGTCGGGCTTGCGGCAGACGAAGGCCTCGATGCGCACCCCGTGGTGTCCGACGGTCACCATCGTCGTCGTCTTCAGTTTGCGTTCCCCGGGCAGTTCGACGGTGAACACCTCGCCGCGCCGCGTGTAGTCCAGTTCGCGGTCCTTCAGGACCCGGTCGATCAGTTCGGCGGTTTCGCTCATGCAGTCACTGCTCCCGATCTGCGCAATTTCGACAATCCTCTGACTCGACGCGGCGAGAATTCACTCGGTGCCTCGCCTCGATCGAAGTGGAATCGGGCCTGCCGGTAGCTCTCGATCAGGCCGTCCGCGGTGTGTTCCCACGAGAAGTTTCGCGCATGGAGTGGTGCGGCAATTGCCATCTCGGACAACGCCGCTCGATCGACGAGCATCGACGCCAATGCGTCGGCCCAGTCCGCGATGCGGTGTCCCTGCACCAGTCGCCCGGTTTCACCGGATCGCACCGCGACACCGAGCCCGCCGACATCTGCCGCGAGAACCGGTGTTCCACAGGCCTGGGCTTCGATCGCCACCAGACCGAACGATTCGTTGTAGCTCGGCACCGCCACGAGATCGGCGGCCCGGTACACCTGCGCCAGGCGAGCGGACGGCTGCGGCGGCATGAACGTCACGTGCGGGGTGATCCCGAGCGTATCGGCCAGATCGATCAGACTGTCGGGTCGGTCCAACCCGCTGCCGGACGGTCCGCCGACGATCAGGATCCGCAGCGGCATGCTCGGATGTCGTTGCAGCACTTCGGCAGCCGCAGCGACCAGAACGTCGGGGGCCTTGAGCGGTTGGATCCGCCCGACGAACGCGACGACGGCCTCGTCCTGCGAGAGTCCGAGTGCGGCACGTGCAGCCCGCTTGTCTCCCGGGTTGTATTGCGCCAGATCGGCTCCCGGGGCAACCACGTCGATCGACTCCTGCCGAGCCCCGTAGATCTCGACGAGCGATTTCGCTTCCTCGGTGGTGTTGGCGATCAATCGATCGGCCTCGGCGACCACCTGCTGCTCACCGATCTGACGGGCCGCGGGCTCGGGTGCGTCGCCTTGAGCCAAAGACGCGTTCTTGACGGCGGCGAGGGTGTGAGCCGTGTGCACCAACGGCACTCCCCAGCGATCACGCGCCAACCAACCCACCTGACCCGACAGCCAGTAGTGCGAATGAACCAGGTCGTAGTAGCCGGGCTCGTGCCGAGCTTCCTCGCGGAGCACCCCGGCCGCGAACGCACACAGTTGAGTGGGCAGGTCGTGTTTGTCCAGACCCTCGAACGGCCCCGCGACGATGTTGCGTACCAGCACCCCGGGAGCGGCCTCGACGACCGGCGCATCGCTCGACGACGTCGCGCGGGTGAATATCTCGACCTCGACGCCGCGTTCGGCCAACTGCTTGGCGCTCTGCAGTACGTAGACGTTCATTCCCCCGGCATCGCCCGTTCCGGGCTGCGCCAGCGGGGAGGTATGCAAGGACAACACAGCGACCCTGTTCAGCCGGCGTCCAGTCACTTCTTCAGCGTGCACGCCTCCACATTACGTCGCCACGTCTGCCGCTTCGCACGGCCTGCGCTTTTGCTCACCCGTCCAGACCGTCGACGAATTCGCTCACCTCGCCGAGAAAGCGCTGCGGATCGGCCACGAACGGGCCGTGGTCGACGCCGTCCCAGTACGACGCGCCGGCTCCGGGAATGAGGTCCGCGGCGTGCCGACCGGCCGAGACATCGACGACGGTGTCGTCGGTTCCGTGCAGCACGAAGGCGGGGACATCGAGGTTGCGCAGCAGCTCGTCGTGGCCGACGGTGCGATCGAACAATGCGGCGCGAACCCTCGGCCGGGTGGACAGGGTCAGCCCGAACAGGGCCTGCGCTTCGGTGCCCTTTCCCTCGACGGGGCCTGTCAACGCATTACCGAAACTACCCAGCGCCTTGATGGCGATACGCGGTTCTTCCGCCATCGCCCCGGGGATCGCCGCCCGCATGGCCGTGCCCACCCGTCCGCCTGCCTCGCCTCTGCCGATACTCGTAATCGCGCCCACGAGCACGATGCCCGCGATCGCGTCCGAGCCGTGAGTCGCGAGATAATCGCAGATCACCAGCCCGCCGTACGACCACCCCAACAGCACTGCGCCTGCGGTGATGTTCTCGGCGTCCAGCACCGCGGCCACGTCCCCGGCCCAGATCTTCGAGTCGTCGTATCCGGCCTCGGGGGCATCGGAGTAACCGTGGCCACGCAGGTCGACGGCAACGACGCGGTAGCGCGACGAAAGATCGGCCAGCAGCCCGTCGCCCCAACACGCCGAACTCTGCGCCCACCCGTGCAGCAGAACCAGCGGTCTCGCCGCCGGGTCACCGGTGACGCGGTAGACGATGTTCGTTCCGTCGATGCCGGTGGCCTGCCGAACCGGTCCTGCTGCAGGGGTGCTCATGTGGGGTCAACTTACGCGGCTGCTCGGCGCATCGAGGCCAGTGGATCCGAGTACAGGGAACTGAGCGAAACCACCGTTGCGGCGAACTCCTGCACCCTGTCGCCGAATCCGGTGACCCGAATGTCCCTGCGCGGCAACGTCGAATTGGCGGCGAAGGCCTCCCCCACGTGCGGAATCCCTGCGGGATACGCCGTGAACGCCTGGCCACCGAGTACCACTCGATCCGGATTGAACATGTCGCGTAACAGGGCGACCGTCCGACCCAACGTGACGGCCCGTTCGACGAGCAAGTCCCTGGCCGCCTCCGAGCCGTCGGTCGCGGCTCGGTACACGGCGGAGATAGTCGGCCGGGCTCCGCGGGCTACGCTCGCGAAAATTTTGCGGTCGATCGCCGCGGTCACTATCGCGCGATCGCTGACGGCCGCTTCGAGGCAGCCCCGGTTGCCGCAGCTGCACAGCACCGACGAGCCGGTGGGCAGGTGAGCGATCGACCCGGGTCCGCTGGACGGAGTGTGCACGCGGCCGTCGATCGTCAGCGCCATGCCTGCGCTTTCGCGTGCATAGAAGTAGAGCGAGGTGCCGGTGCTGCTCGACGGAGCAGCGGCGTCCGATACCCGGGGTGCGAGCAGAAGTTCCGACGCCGCCATCGCTTCGACGTGGCCGGAAACAGAGATCGGTAGCCCCAACCCACCGCCGATGACACCCGCCACCTGGGCGTTCTCCCAGCCCAGCCGCGGATGATCGACAGTGCCCGTCGTCGTGTCGACACGGCCGCCGAGGGCAACCCCCACCCACAGTGGGGTGCGCCGATGCCATCTGCCGGCGAAGGCCCCGGCGCTGCGGGTGATCGAAGCGAGCGCTGCATCGGCGGACCCGCTCGGCGTGGGAATCTCCACAGCCCCCAGGATCTTTCCGCGCGGGTCACTGACGATGATTCCGGTGACGACGGCACCGATATGGATCCCGATGGTCGAGAACGGCTCGTGATTGACCTCGAACGGCACGCGGGGTCGTCCGATCGCACCGGCGGCCGTGAGGTCCGCGCGCTCGCGCAGCAATCCGACGCCGAGCAGAGCAGACACCTGACGATTGACCGTGGCAATGCTCAAACCCGTTGTGCGCGCAGCACTGTCACGCGAGATCGGGCCCTCGACGCATGCGACCCGCAGTACCGACGCCGCGGGACTGTCGGCAATCCGAAGATCGGGCGCGACGAGCTGGACCCGCGATCGCAGCGGGGCGTGGGAGGTGGACCGCGCCGGCGAGCGCAGCGCGGTGGGGCGAGAGTGGTGGTGCAGCGTGGATACGGACATCCGTCGTGTTCCTCAGCAGTGGAAACCTCCGTCTCGTGTAAGACGTCGACGAAGGTGCGAAGTGATGCAGGTCAAGGGGTGAGGCGGACCGGGGAGGTCCACGTCACGCGAATCGACTGCCCGTAGCGCGAGAAGGCTAGAGACAGGTTCCTTGGCCGAGACAACACAATTCCCGAGGAAGCGGGAGGCGAGACCCGAGGGACGCGGTCACATAGGTGACCCGCATCGCGGTGGTCTCGCTGGCGGACATGAACCCAAAATTAGCACTCGAAGCCCGATTGTCCAATCGGGCCCGTCCGGATGCGCTGTTTCTCCCGAACTAGAATTTCTCCATGACCTCGCCCGAACACATCGCACCCGATACCCGCATCGCCGTCGTCACCGGAGCGAGTTCCGGCATCGGCGCGGCCACCGCGCGCCAACTCGCCGCCGACGGATTCCACGTCGTCATCGGCGCACGCAGGCTCGACCGACTCGAAGAACTGGCCTCGGAGATCAGCGGCACCGCCCTGGAACTCGATGTGACGGACGAGGATTCGGTGGCCGCCTTCACCGCCGTCATCCCCCGCGTCGACGTCCTGATCAACAATGCCGGTGGCGCGAAGGGATTGGCCCCGGTGATCGACGCCGACCTCGACGACTGGCGCTGGATGTGGGAGACCAACGTTCTCGGCACACTCCGCGTCACGAAAGCGTTGCTGCCCAAGCTGATCGATTCCGGAGACGGCCTGATCGTCACCATCACCTCCGTCGCGGCATTCGAGGCCTACGACAACGGCTCGGGCTACACCTCCGCCAAACATGCTCAGGCCGTACTGCATCGGACGCTGCGCGGCGAGCTGCTCGGCAAACCGGTGCGGTTGACCGAGGTCGCACCGGGTGCCGTGGAAACCGAGTTCTCACTCGTCCGCTTCGACGGTGACGCGGCCAAGGCCGACGCGGTCTACCAGGGCATCACGCCGTTGGTCGCGAGCGACATCGCGGAGGTGATCGGCTTCGTCGCCTCCCGCCCGTCGCACGTCAATCTCGATCAGATCATCATCAAGCCACGCGATCAGGCCGGTCCGGGGCGCTTCTCCCGTAAGTAGTAGTGCGCTGCGCGCAGTGGTGCGGTTAAGTGCCCCCTGGGGTACATAACCGGACCACTGCTGTAGGCACTCACCCAGCGGGCGCAGGTGCCGTTGTCGTCGCGGGTGCCGTTGTCGCAGGCGTCGTCGTCGCTGGTGCCCCGCCGGCAGGGAGCGCCGACATCGACTCCCACGTCGGCCAGTCGATGGCCCAGTCGTACAGGTCACCGTCCGCTGCGGAGAGGTCGATGCGGGTGCCGGTGACCTCCACCGGGTCGCCGTACATAGCCGTACCGAAGTACTGCTGCGCGTCCTCGGTCGAGAGGTTGATACATCCGTTGGTGACGTTCGATGCGCCCTGCACGCCGGTGGTCAGTGGGTTGGCGTGAATGAACTCGCCGTTGTTCGAGATGCGCACCGCCCAGCGTTCGCGCACGTTCTCGTAGAACGGCGGGTTCGACATGAGGAAGTCCTCGTGCTTCTCGGTGACGACGTGGATGCCGCTGCGGGTGACGTTGCGATCCTCGTTGCCCTCGCCGTAGCTGACGGGAATGTCCATGATCGTCGCGCCGTCACGCACCACCTGCATGCGGTGGCTGGTGGCGTCGGCGACGACGACCTGGCTGCGTCCGATACTGAAGTTCAGGGTGACGTCGTCGGCCCCGTAGACACCGTCGCCGTAGTTCACGCCGTAGAGCTTGGCGTTCACCGAGACCGTCGTGCCGGGCGTCCAGTAGTTGGTGGGACGCCAGTGGATGCGCGAGCCGTTGTCGTCGGGGAACCACGCCCAGGCACCGGGCGTCGGCGGGTTGGTGGTGACGGTCAGCGCCTTCTCGACGGCTGCCTTGTCCTCGATCGCCGAGTCGAACTGCAGGATGATCGGCGCTGCGATGCCGACTTCCTGGCCGTCGCCGATGTTGGTGCTCACCGAGGTGCGGCTGTCCGGTTCGACGGTGGTGAAGCTGCCCTCGATCGGCACGGTCTTGTTGTCCGCGCCGACGGCGGAACCGGACCACGTGTATTTCACCCCATACCCGAGTGGCTCGGTGACGGCGTAGGACGCCTTGTCGGGTGCCAGTGCCCCCTGAACGATCTTGCCGTCCGGGTTCGTCAACTCGACCTGGGTGAGCGTTCCGTTCGTCACCGACACCGAGATCGGTGCCACCGGGCTGACGTCGGTGGCACCTTCGGCCGGGTTCTGCGTGATCTGCGCGACGGGCGCTGCCTCGGTCGTCGGTGCCGAAGCACCGGGGCTCTTGTCGCCCGATCCGACGGTGCAGCCGGCTACTAACGCAACCAGTGCGACGAGCACGGTGACCAACCACACCATGCGCGTCCGTTTTGTCTGTTCTACCTGCTCATGCACGTTGTCCAACGTACCTGCGTCTGCGAACTACCCCACATTTCCCACTGTTTTTGGGGGCAGTCTCACAGCGAACCGTCGACGACGAGTCAGAGCTTCTGCGAGCGCAGCTCGTGTCCCTTCGACGTCAGGCACCGGCCCGAGTCCAGGTTCCAGTCCCAGCCGTGCAGGTTGCAGGTGAGCTTGTTGCCCTCGACGATGCCGAACTTAGTCAGGTCCGCCTTCAGGTGCGGGCAGCGACGCTGTATCTCGTAGCCGCCCATCGTGATGGTGGCGGTGTCGTCGTGTGCTTCGGAGAACCAGCCGTCGGCGTAGGCGATGCGTTCGTCGGTGAGGCACTTGAAGAACGTGTACAGGAACTCGTTGTACCCGCCGACGCGTCGGGCCCGGAACCGGGTGGACAGGAAGATCGAGTTGACCCAGTCCGGCTCCTGATCACGCACTGCCGTGCGCACCAGTTCCGGCGGGATCGTGAAGCTGTAACGGAACTTCTCGTTCGAGATAGGCTCTCGGACAATCCTCTTCGGGAAGTCCAGCACAACCGTCTCGTCACCCATCGTGATCCCGACGGGGTAGCCGATGCCGTCGCAGATCAGATCCGTCTGCGCCATGATCGGCTCGAAAAGTCCGCGCAACGGCTCGAGGAGCGACTCTCCCTCGGCCGGTGCCCAGCCCGCCTTCTCGGCTGCGATGACCGACGCCTGACGCTGGGCGTAGGCCTCGATGTAGTCGGCTTTGCCGGTGGTGAAGATGGCTTCGGCGTCGGCCGTGGGGATGGGATGCTCGTGGGACTTCAGATCCGAACCCTCGAACGTGGCCGTCGTGCCCGGAATCATCAGCAGACCCTTGTCGTGACCGTGCAGGCGCATCTGCTCGAGAAACACCATCTGGTCCGGGAACACGTTGGCCGGGTCGCCGTAGACGTCGTTGAGCGAGCGCAGTTCGTCGTCGAGGAAACACGGCGGGCCCGCCGACGGAATGACCCAGGTGGAGCCGACCTGCTCGATGTACTGGCGCGCACGATCCATCTGTCGCTGACGCTTCTGGATACCGAAGTTCCGCTTCGCGCGCGAGACCATGTCGTAGACCATCGGGTACCAGATCGCGCCCGAATACTGCAGCATGTGGACGTCGACGGGACCGAACTGCTCGGTCATCATGTCCAGGTCCACCGGCCGCGCGTCGTTCATGTTGAACGCGACGGTCTTCCCGTCGGACACCACCAGGCCGGAGTCGCCGATCGGGCCGTCGGCAGGCGCGCGAAGCGCGATGATCATGATGTCGAGATCACCCTTGGGCCCGGTCAACGTGTGCTTGACCGAGTCGGTGGTCTCGTAGAACTTGTGGAAGCCGAGCTTCTCCAGCTCGTGCTTGAGATCGAGCACCGGGTAGTCCGGCAGCAACACCGTCGCGTCCTTGTTGACGTGTTCGGCCAGGTTCTTCGGATCGAAGTGGTCCTTGTGCAGGTGCGAGACGTAGAGGTAATCGCAATCACCCAACTCGTCCCAGTCCAGGCCCGAGTTGTCGGGGAAAGGGAACCACGACGCGTAGAAGGACGGGTTCACCCACGGATCGCACAGGATGCTCCCCGCCTCGGTCCGAATATGGAATCCCGCGTGCCCCACGCTGGTGACCTGCACTGACTTACCTCCTACGAGCCGAACTCTCGAATCTCCATCGTATGCGCCGTTTCGAGCGTCCCTAACCCAGAGCGCAGTTGACGAGGTCACACTCGGGGGTCAGCGTGACCCCGAACTTCTCTCGCACACCGTCTCGGACGTGCGCGGCAAGAGCCATGATGTCCGACGCGGTGGCCCCGCCCCGGTTGGTGATCGCGAGTACATGTTTGGTCGACAGGGCCGCGGTACCGCGGCCGAACTCGGTGCCGTAGCCGCGCGGGAATCCCGAGTTCTGAATGAGCCAGGCGGCCGGAATCTTCGTGCCGGCCGGATCGGGGAAGCTCGGCGCGTGGGTTGCCTGCTCCGGCACCTCCGGCAACACCGGGTTGAGGAAGAACGACCCCACGCTCCACGTGTCGTGATCGGCCGCATCCAGCACCATTCCACGCTCACCGCGCAGCGCGAGCACTGCTGCGCGTACGTCCGGTACCGGAACGACGTCGCCGATCTGCACATCGAGCCGCTCCGACAACGCCGCGTAGCGCACCGGCAGCGATTCGGTGGTCTTCTTCAGCGCGAACGTCACGTCCAGAATCACGTAGCGCGACGATCGCTTGAACACCGACGACCGATGCGTTCCGAATCCGCACTGCTCCGGCGTCCACACTGCCGTCTCTTGCGTCTGCCGGTCGTAGACGGTGAGGCTGTGCAGCAATTCCGACGTCGACGCGCCGTAGGCCCCGACGTTCTGAATGGGCGTCGCGCCCGTCGTTCCAGGAACCCCCGACAGCGCTTCCATCCCGGACAGCCCGGCATCTATCGTCGCCTGTACGACGGCATCCCACTCGACACCGGCGTCCACGGTCACCCGTTCGCCGTCGATCTCCAACCGCGAGCCGGTCACCCGAACCACCCGGCCGTCGAACCCGTCGTCGCCGACGACCAGGTTGGATCCGCCGCCGATGACCAGCACGTCCGTCCCTGCACGGTCCGCGTCACGCACCAGGGAGACCAACTCGTCAGCGTTCGTCGCGACGGTGAATTCACGGGCTGGGCCGCCCACCCGGATGGTGGTGAGTTCGGAAATTGCAGTAGGCACGGACTCTCACGCTACCGGTCGCGCACGAACGTCCTCAGTCACCCGGTAACCTGCGGGGATGCCTCGCCCTATTGAGCACAGCTCGACTGTGCCCGCCTCCGCCGACAAGGTCCACGCAGCGCTGACGTCCGAGCAGTACTGGAAGGACCGCATCGAGCAGATCGGCGGCCCCGGTGCCAGCTTGAAGAGCGTCACCGTCGGCGACGGCACCATCGACGTCGTCATGACCCAGTCGGTCCCCGAAGAAGAGTTGCCGTCCGCGGTCACAGCCTTCAAGAAGGGCGACCTCATCATCGAACGCACCGAGAGCTGGGGACAGTTCGACGGCACCCACGCCGCGGGCACCTTCGGAGCAACCGTCGAAGGAGCACCTGCGCGCATCACCGGCACCACCAGCCTCGACGGCAAGGGCGAGACGACCACCGTGGCGCTGGCCGGCACCACCGAGGTCAAGGTCCCCATCTTCGGCGGGAAGATCGAAGCGATGATCAGCGAGCAGGTCCTCGCCCTCATCGACAACGAGCAGGACTTCACCGGTAACTGGATCGCGGCGCAAGCAAGCAGCTGAGCCTGGTCGTTCCGCAGGCTCCACTCCTGGGTAACCTGGCGCACTATGGCTCGCCGAATGAACTACTCCGCCCGGTTCACCCACTCGACGCAGCAGGTCTATGCAGCGCTGTCCAGTCGCGAGCACTGGGACGCGCGCATCGAGGAGATGCGTAAGTATTCGGAGAACGAGCTGAAGAGCTTCGAGGTGTCCGACGCCGGAATCGACATCGTGATGCACCACGTCATCCCCCGTACCGAACTGCCCGACATCGCACAGACGGTGATGAAGAAAGACATGGTCATCACCCGCAACGTGCATTTCGACGCGTACGGGGAAACCACTGCGGGGCACTACGACGCGTCGATTCCGGCCGGACCCGGCTCACTGAAGGGCACCACGTCACTGTTCCCCACCAACGGTGGCTCGACGCTGCGCACGTCCTCCGAGGCCAAGGTGTTCCTGCCGTTCATCGGCGGCAAACTCGAACAGCTGATGCTCGTCAACCTCATCGACCTGTGGCGCGGCGAGGGCGAAGTGACCGCCGACTGGCTCGAGAAGAACGCCTAGCCCTGAACAAGCCTGAGGGTGTCATCACCCGCGGCACCACCGGTATCAATCGGTTGCGTCGCAGCGACCGGTGGTTGATGCACGATCCCGATGTCCGACGCGTCCTGCGCGAATCACCGGACCCCCTCGTCGTCGACCTCGGGTACGGGGCGATGCCGAACACGACTCTCGAACTCGCGGGCCGACTTCGCACCGTCAGGCCCGATCTCCGAGTCACCGGTCTGGAAATCGATCCCGCGCGGGTGGTCGAAGGAAGCGGCGGCGTCGAATTCGCCCGTGGCGGTTTCGAGTTGGCCGGACTGCGACCGAATCTGGTGCGGGCCTTCAACGTGCTGCGGCAATATCCCGAGGACGCGGTTCCCGGTGCCTGGCACCGCATTCTGTCGGGCCTGGCACCCGGCGGCCTGTTGGTCGACGGCACCTGCGACGAACTCGGTCGACGCTGCGCATGGGTGCTGCTCGACGCCGATGGGCCACGATCTCTGACTCTGGCCTGGGACCCGTTCGATGTCGAGATGCCGTCGGACATCGCGGAGCGGCTTCCGAAAGTGTTGATACACCGCAACATCGAGGGCGAGCTGATCCACGATGTGCTCCGCCGCGCCGACCGCGCGTGGTCGGTCTCGGCACCACTGGCCCCGTTCGGACCCCGCCTGCGTTGGCGGGCGGCATTGAAAGTGCTTGCAGAGCAAGGACTCCCGGTAACACTCCCCCGCCGCCGCATGCGAGACAACGTGCTCACAGTGCCCTGGTCGACGGTCGCCCCGAGGTGACCGACCCTGCTGCGAAAGAAAACCGCATGAAGCCACCTGGCCCTCTCACGGTGAGGCCGTGTGTGCGCGACGACCTCGAGGTCCTCGAGCAGTGGCGCACTGTGGATCCAGTCGAGTGGGTCGATTCGGCTCGCCTCCACGAGGACATGGCATCGGGCAATTACCGGTTCGAGTGGATGTGGCTGGCCGAACGCGCCGGTCGTCCGGTCGGGCGCGCGGTGTGGTGGGGCCGTTCCGACGCAACGAGCCCGGTCACCCTCGACTGCTTGTCGGTCGCCCCGGACGAGGAGAGACCGGACGACGTCGGCGCTGCCCTGGTCGGTGCCGCCCGTGCGGCGTTCGATCGCAGCACCGCACTCGAGTTCAATGTCGATGTGCCGGTGGGGAACTCGATGGACGATTCCCTGCCGCGGGCGTTGGCGTGGCGCGCATCGGCTGCGTACGGAGGCGGATTCACCCGCACGACCGAACGCGTCTCGTTCGCCCGGACGGCTGACGCCCCGCCGCCCGAGACGTCGACCCGACTGCACTTCTCGGCGGGCACCGATGCAGAATTCCTCGAGGTGTTCGAAGCCGTCGCAGCCGGAAGCCTCGACTCCCATACTCGAGAGATGGTCGCCGAGCACGGCGTCGCCACACTCGCCGCGGACGATCTCGTCTTCTATGGTTCGCTACCGGGGCGGCGGGAGTCCTGGCAGATCGCCGGCCGACTCGACGGCACGACGGTGGGCTTCGTCGTCCCGACCAGAAATGCCTACGACGCGGCCATTAGCTATCTCGGGGTGCTCCCCGAGCATCGTGGTCAGGGCTATGTCGACGATCTACTGTCCGAGATGGTCCGGATACACCACGACGACGGGCAGCACCGCATAGTCGGAACCACCGATGCAGCAAACGCACCCATGCGAGCAGCCTTCGAGCGCGCAGGCTTCGTCGTCACCCGCACCCGCATCGTGCACGCGGGCTAGCGATCACGTACAGGCGGACAGCGCCAGTTCGACGCGTTCGGCCACTCGATCGGTGCTGCTGCCGGCCTCGGAGTACAGCGCCTGCGGGTCGACGCGACCGATGGCCACGGCGTCGCCCACCACCTCGTCGAGGGTGATCTGCGAGATGCCACCTGCGGCGAGGTCGAGGACCGTGCGTACGGGAGTGGTGATGTTGAACGTGCCGGCCGATTCGACGTCACGCGGCTCGAGCCGCAGTCGATGCACTGCCAGGCGAGTGTCGGTGAGTCGTAGGTCTCCGAACGCGCAGAGATGTACGAACTGCGGGTGCAGGTGTCCGAAACCGTGCAACTCGGCGGCGCTCTGGTGTGAGATCACTGCCTCGCCGCCGAACCACGCGCACCACATGGCGAACACTTCGAGTTCGCTGTGCGGCCACTGCCCGAGCCGAAACAGGTTGCGCTCGACGCGAGTCCACGTGGACGTGGCCAGGTTGACGCGCACCATCGCAGAGTCGAAGCCGAGTTCACCGGCCTGTTCGGCGGTGAAGTAGCCGTCCTGCCGGGTAGCGAGCGAGTGCAGCTCCTGCACACTCGGTCCTATCGTGCTCATGCAGCAAGAGTACGTCAGAATGTGTTACACATCACAAACTTTCGAATCGAATCCCCGGACTCGGCGAGTTTCACAGAGCTTGCTCAGAAACTTCGGGAAGACTGCCGGGAATGACATCCTCAGCCAGGCGCAGCACAGTACCGCTGATCGCAGTCTCCGTTGTTGTCGTCCTCCTCGTCGCCGTCATCGGCGGAGAACTGTTCGTTCGGCAGCAGATCAAATCCTGCCTCGCCGGCCAGCTCGAGTCCGAGCTGGGCAGCCAGGTGGAGGTGGGTCTCGGCTTCAAGCCGGTCTTGCTGTCCTTGGTCGACAAGAAGGTTTCGTCGGTGACCGTCGACAGCGACGATGCTCGATTCGGCCCTGCCGAGGGCATGGTCGTGCACGCCGAGGCGAACGATCTGAATCTGACCCAGAGCGCCGACTCCGGCGGCACCATCGGTAGCTCGAGTGCCGACATCTCGTGGTCGACCGACGGCATCACCCGCACCCTGCAGAGCCAGGGCATCGGTGCCATCGTCTCCGGGGTCACGTCCGACGCGTCGGCGGGCACCCTGGAGTTCGCCGTCGGCGCGCTTGCGAAGCTGACCGTCAAGCCCCAGGTCACGGGCGGCAAGGTCGACGTCCAAACCGTCGACGCATCGATTCTGGGCCTGGGAATCCCCACCGATCTGGTCGATTCCGTCGTCGGCGTGCTCACCGACAGCCTGCAGGCGTACCCGCTGGACATGGCTCCGACGTCGCTGACCGTCACCGACTCCGGCATCGAGCTCGCCCTCGAAGGGGGCCAGTACACCATCCCGGCCACCCAGCAGAACCAGAATCAGCAGACGCCTGAGGGTTGCTCCCTGGTCGCGTAACCCACGTGAGCGGAAACTCGTAGCCCACTACGAGTTTCCGTGCACGTGCGACGCAGTCGCTCTAGTTCAGCCCGTCCAGCACCGCACGGGTACCCGATAGCCCCAACCGCGTGGCACCGGCGTCGATCATGGCCAGGGCAGCGTCCGTGGTGCGGATGCCGCCGCTGGCTTTGACGCCCAAACGTCCGCCGACGGTCTCGGCCATCAGCCGCACCGCCTCGACGCTCGCGCCGCCAGCGGGATGGAATCCGGTGGATGTCTTGACGAAGTGAGCTCCGGCCTTCTCCGCGGCGCGGCACACTTCGACGATCGCCTCGTCGGACAGCGCTGCCGATTCGATGATCACCTTGAGTACCGCGTCGCCGATGCCTTCGCGAACGGTCACGATGTCGGCCAGAACGGCGTTGTAGTCCCCGGCAATGGCCGCGCCGACGTCGATCACCATGTCGACCTCGTCGGCCCCCTGCTGCACGGCCAGTCGCGCCTCGGATCCCTTGATCAGCGAATGATGCTTGCCCGACGGGAATCCGGCCACCGCAGCGGTGAGCATGCCCTCGGCGCGAATCGGCAGCATCGACGGGGAGACGCACACGGCGAGCACTCCCAGCTCGCGGCCTTCCTCGATGAGGGCCTCCACGTCGGCGGCCGTGGCCTCCGGCTTGAGCAGGGTGTGATCGACCATTCCGGCGAGGGCGGCGCGGGTGAGTGTCATGAACCCAGCTTTTCACAGCACCGCATGTCGCGGCCCTGTCGGTCTACCATTCTCGGCTATGGACGCAGCCTCGCTCGCCGACACGTTCAACGCCACCAGCAGGGAGTTCGACGCGGTGACGCCGCTGGTCTGGGGCCCGGCCGGGCAGTCGCTGATATTCGCTCTCGGGCTGCGATCCGGCGACGCCGTACTGGACGTGTGTTCCGGCACGGGGGCGTCCGCACTCCCCGCCGCGGCAGCTGTCGGCCCGGACGGTCTGGTCCATGCCGTCGACCTCGCCGACGACCTGCTGGAGGTGGGCCGGGTGAAAGCCACCGAGCGCGCCCTACGCAACATCGACTTCGTCGTCGCCGACGCCACTGCCTGGGAACCGCCGTCGACCGTTCCCGACGCCGGATACGACGCCCTGGCGTGTTCGTACGGCATCTTCTTCCTGCCGGATCCCGAGCGGGACTTCTCGCGCCTGGTGTCGCTGGTCCGGCCTGGTGGCGGCGTCGGGGTGACGGTGTGGCGTCAGGGCGCGATCGAGGCGTTCTCCCGTGCGTATTTCGAGGTGATCGCAGCACATTCTCCGTCCACGGAGCAGGTGGGCCGCCTCGCGCAGGAGGGGTACGACAAGCACCCGATCCGGCGGATGGAGACGGCCGATCTGCTCGGTACGTGGCTCGCGGCGGCGGGTACGACGGACGTCCGGGTATCCGAGCTGAGCAATCATTTACCCGCCACCGAGTCGTTCGTGTGGAGCTTCGTGTTGGGCAGTGCTCTGCGCGGTGCCCTCACCCCGTTCGACGATGCAGCCGTCGGGCGGATTCGAGCGGACTTGTTCGCGTCGCTGACCGAGCGCGGCATCGATTCGATCGATCTCGGGACACTGGTGGCAACCGGGTTGCGAGCGCCCTGAGAGAATTGCCCTCATGAGTTCTTCCGTGTCCGAGGATCGCCGCTACGTTCTGTCCCTCGGTTGCCCAGACAAGACGGGCATCGTCGCCCGTATCTCCACGTTCCTCGCCGAGGTCGGCGGCTGGATCGTCGAGGCCGCCTATCACGCCGATCCAGATACCGGTTGGTTCTTCACGCGTCAGGCCGTGCGGGCCTCGTCGGTGAGCATGAGTGTCGAGGATCTGCGTGCCCGCTTCGCCGAGGTGGCTGCCGAGCTCGGCCCGGAAACCGAATGGGCACTGCATGATTCGGGCGCACCCAAGCGAGTCGTACTGCTGGTGAGCAAGGAAGCACACTGCTTGCACGATCTCCTGGGCCGCGCGGCCGGCGGGGAGCTACCCGCACAGATCTCGGCGGTGATCGGCAACCACAGGTCGCTCGAGCCCGTTGCTGCGGCGCACGGAACACCTTTCCATCACGTCGAGTTCGCGAAGGACCCGTCCGAGCGCGGACCGGCCTTCGAGGAAGTCCGCTCGCTCGTCGACTCCTACGACCCGCACGCGGTGGTGTTGGCGCGCTTCATGCAGGTGCTGCCCGAGTCGCTCTGCGAGCACTGGGCCGGTCGCGCCATCAACATCCACCACAGCTTCCTGCCGTCGTTCGTCGGTGCTCGGCCGTACCACCAGGCGTTCGCCCGTGGCGTCAAGCTCATCGGCGCGACGTGCCATTACGTGACGGCCGAGCTCGACGCGGGTCCCATCATCGAGCAGGACGTCATCCGCGTCGACCACTCCGACGAGGTGGCCGACATGGTGCGTCAGGGGCGCGACATCGAGAAGCTGGTGCTCTCCCGCGGTTTGCGCTGGCACCTCGAGGATCGCGTCCTGGTGCACGGACGCAAGACCGTGGTGTTCAGCTAGACCGTTCGGGTCACAGGTTCCGCAGGCGAACCACTTCGGCGTTGAAGTCGTCGATCGCTTCCACCGAGCTCATGTGGCCGATTCCGGGGATCACGATCAGTCGGCTCAGGTGATCGTGGTCGTCGAGTGCTCGGGCGAGCTTGCGCGCGTGCACGGGCGGGGTCAGTCGATCCGCAGATCCGACGAGCACGCTGGTGGGCACGGACATGTTCTCGAGCGCCTCGCGGATGTCGAGGTCGCTCAACGCAGCGCCCCAGATACCCCGGGTACGCGGCGCGCACTCGAGCACGATCTTCTCGCAGAACGCCACCTCGGCGGGCGTGGCACCGGGGGCCATCGAGATGTACTTGATGGCTTGGCGGGTCACCGGGGATGGCCGTAGCGGTAGCGCCGAGCTCAGCACAGCGCGTCCCACCGGAGCGGGTACCCGTGGGAAGCGCTGCGGCAACGGGATGACGGTGGTCTCTCGGACGAGGGAATCCGTCGCCGTGCTGGCGAGCAGCACGGCGCTGACCAGGCGGTCGACCTGATCGGGGTAATTTCCGGCCCACGCCATGATCGACATGCCGCCCATACTGTGCCCCACCAGGACGGTCTTGTTGTCCTCGGTGACGGTGGCCGAGAGAACGGCCGACAGGTCGTCGGCCAGTACGTCGGGGCTCAGCGGGCGCGTTCCGACGTCGCTGCGCCCGTGTCCGCGCTGGTCGTAGACGATGACGCGGTAGCGACCTGCGAGCGCATTGATCTGCGGAAACCAGTAATCGGCCGAGCAGGTCCAACCGTGACTGAACAGGACGGGTTCGGCATCGGGGTCACCGTAGCTACGCACGTGCAGGTGTGCGCCGTCATCGGTGACGACTTCGGTGACGGTCGGCTCGAACGTGGGATGCTGCAGCAACTCGTCCGGCTGCACGTCCGTGGTCTTGGTGAACGAATGCAGTCGACGTCGCCGAACGACGAAGGCCCCGATGCTCGCGACAGCGGCGATGCCTCCGACTCCGAGCAGCGAACGTTCGATTACCTTGCGCGAAACCACTGATATTCCCCTCTACATGTGACCCCCGAGCGGGTGCGGTAGAGGTTACGCCCAGCGCCGAACGGGCGTCGAAGCCCCTCTACCAGCGCGGTCCGCGCTGAATTCCGTCGATCTTGGGACGCACGTCCACCAGGTACACCGCGATCGCGACGACTCCGATGATCCAGAACATGATGACGATCGGGCCGATCAGCGTCAGCAGCAGCCCGACGGCCAGAATGCCCAGCCAGGCGTTCTTGGTCAGCTTGCCGGTGGCCGGAAAAGCGTCGGCACGTTGGCGTAGCGCGTGGAAGATTGCGTACGCAGCCCCTGCAATCGAGATGATTTGCAGGATCAGGAAGATCGTCTGGGAGAAGCTGCTCGCAATCACGTCGCCCAGTGTACGAGAAACGACCCCTGCACCGTGCGGTGCAGGGGTCGTTTTCTTTACGAGTGCTTTAGCTGGTGGTCTTCTTGGCCGGAGCCTTCTTGGCAGCCGGTGCCGGTGCGGTCTTCTTGGCGGCCGGTGCCGGTGCCGTCTTTTTGGCCGGTGCCGGAGCAGCCTTCTTGATCGGTGCGTCGGCGGTGCCGCGGGTCTTGGATTCGACCTTGCCCGCCACGCCGCTCACCTTGTCGGACGCCTCGACGGCCTTGTCCTTGGCTTCGTCGCCGGCTTCGTCGATGTTCTCGGCGAGCTCGTCGGCGGCCTCGGAGATCTCGTCGGCACCTTCGCGAACCTTGTCCGACGCGATGCCGGCCAGAGCTGCGGCGCGCTCGCCGACCGCACGGGTCTGCGATGCGACAGTTCCGAGAGCGTGCTCGGTGAGGTCGACGACGTCGTTGGCGGCGGAGTTGGCGCGTTCGAGGCCTTCTTCGACTGCCGGGGTGCGGCGGATGCGCTCGACGGTCTCTTCGCCGCGCTCGGCGAGCGAGGTGTACAGGTCGGACGCGACCTTGAGGTACGCCTCGGCTACCTTGCGAAGCTCGTCCGGGGTGAAGCGCTCGCGGAGCTCGGCGATCTCGTCGGGCAGCTCTGCGGGCAGGTTCGTCAGGCGCTCGCGGAGCGACTCGACGCCCTCGGTGACCTCGTCGGAGAGGTCTGCGATGCGGGCGTTGACCTCGCTGGTCCGGCTCTCGGCGCGCGAGCGCACCTGTGCCACGACATCTGCTACGGCCTGGACGACTGCGTCGCCGGCACCGACAGCTGCGTAGATCGGAGTCTTGACGTTCTCGAAGTTCTTGGAATCAGACATCGGGTGTCTCCTGTTCGTCGGTTTCGGGCTCTTGCGTCGACTCGTTCTCACGACAGAACGAGTCGTAGATCTCGATCAGCACTTGCTTCTGCCGTTCGGTGATGTGCTCATCGCCGAGCAGAGCTTCGCGCACCGGACCGTGGGGACGCGCTTCCAAGATCCCGGCCCGGACGTACAGCACCTCGGAGGAGACGCGCAGACCCTTGGCTATCTGCGCAAGCACTTCTGCGGACGGATTGCGTAGTCCGCGTTCGATCTGGCTCAGATACGGGTTGCTCACTCCGGCCCTGCTCGCGAGCTGCCGCATGGATACTTGTGCGGCTTCTCGCTGGGACCGGATGTAGCTTCCGATGTCCTGGGCTGCAGTCGTGACGACTGCGGCGACAAGGTCTCCGGCCTCGGCGACCACCTGCGTCGCCTCGGTCGCTTTGGCGACCAGATCCCCCTCGTTCTCGGCCATCTCGGCCTCCTGGTTTCGGTGTCCTACTGGACGGTACCGAAGGGTGCTAACTATTGCAAGCACTCTGCTAGCACTAGTGCCCGAAGATCAGATCGGAGACGGTGTAGATCGCCAGGCCTGCGATGGAACCGACGACGGTGCCGTTGATCCGGATGAACTGCAGGTCTCGTCCGACCTGCAGTTCGATCTTCCTGCTCGCTTCCTCGGCGTCCCAGCGCGCGACGGTGTCGCCGATGATCGTCGTGATCTCGTCTGCGTAGTTGGCAGCGATGTAACGGGCCCCACCCAGCAGCCAACCGTCCGCTTTTCCGCGCAATTCGTCGTCGTCGCGCAGTCGAATGCCGAAGTTGGCCGTGTTCTCCTTGATCTTGTTGCGCAAAGTACTCGTCGGATCGTCCACCGACTCGGTGATCAGACGCTTTGCCACCTTCCACGTCGACGCGGCGAGCCCGGTGATCTCCTCGCGGCCCATGATCTGTGCCTTGAGCTTCTCGGCCTTCTCGATGGTGGCCGGATCGTTCTGCAGATCGTTGGCGTAGTCGACGAGGAACTTGTTCGCCGCCAGGCGCACCTCGTGTTCGGGATTGGAGCGGATCTTCCACGTGAACTCGACGAGTTCCTTGTAGACCTTCTCCCCCAGCAGCGTGTCGACGAACTTCGGCGACCAGTTGGGCGAGTCCCGGGCGACGACACGATCGATCATTTCCTGGCTGCCCAGTGCCCACTGATGAGCGCGCTCGGCCAGCATGTCGATCAGCGGGAGCTGACGATTCTCGCGAAGCAGCTCGTCGAGGATGCGGCCGATCGGCGGCCCCCATTGCGGATCGGCCAGTCGGCGCACGATGGTGCTGTCGATGACGGCGGTGATGTCCTCGTCGTTGAGCACGTCGACCACGCCGTGCAGCACCGTTGCCGCCTCGGCCGCCACCCGTTCCGCATTGTCGGGTTGGGCGAGCCAGGTGCCGAGTCGCAACGGCACCTGGGCCGACGCGACCTTCTCCGAGACGACCTCGGGCGCGAGGAAGTTGCTACCGACGAACGAGCTCAGGCTGGCACCGAGCTGGTCCTTCTTCTTCTTGATCAGGGCCGTGTGCGGAATCGGAATGCCCAGCGGATGCTTGAACAGGGCCGTCACCGCGAACCAGTCCGCCAGCGCGCCCACCATGCCTGCCTCCGACGCCGCTCGGACGTACCCCACCCATGCCCCGGCCCCGGTGGATTCCTGCCAGCGGCAGAAAAGATAGACGATCGAGGCGAAGACGAGGAATCCCGTCGCGACGGTTTTCATCTTGCGGAGGTCGCGACGCTTGGTCTCGTCGTCGAAGTTCATGAGCTGCACACCCGACATTGTGCCCAGAATCGCAACCGATCAACCGGGCACGGCCCCCTCCTGTGTCGTACCCGACGCATAAGGTGGGTGACGTGGTGAAAAATAGTGCGGCGGCAGCCTCGGAGGACGCCCCCGAGGCGGACGCGGACAAGCCCAAGATCGAGAAGCCGGACGGCCGCAAGCGTCGATGGCGAGAGCACAAGATTGCCCGACGCGAGGAGCTCGTCGACGGTACGTTGGCCGCGATCCGGCTGCGTGGTCGCGAGATCGGGATGGACGAGATCGCGTCGGAGATCGGTATCTCGAAGACGGTGCTCTATCGGTATTTCACCGACAAGAACGATCTGACCAGCGCGACGATGTCCCGGTACGTCGAAACCACCCTCGCGCCGCGCATCTACTCCGCGATCTCCCACGAGCTCGACGAGTACGAGCTGACCCGGGTGGTGGTGACCGCCTACGTCGAGACGGTGGCCACCGATCCCGAGGTGTACCTCTACGTGATGGCCAACAACGCCGGCAACAACCGGGACGTGGTGGCCGAGTCCGAGCGCATGATCGCCGAACTCCTCTCCACCGTGTTGGGTGAGCGGCTGCGCCAACGTGAGATGGATTCGGGCGGCTCGGTGCCGTGGGCGTTCGCCATCGTCGGCGCAGTCCAGTTGGCCACGCACTGGTGGATCTCGAACAAGTCCATGTCCGCCGACGACCTGATCGACTACCTCTGCATGATGATGTGGGGCGGCATCCACGGCGTGGCCATGGCCGACGGCTCACCGGCCAAGTTCAAGTCGCAGCCGCATCCTCTGGTGGACGACGAGCCGGGTAAGTCCTAGCGCTCGTCGTATTCGTCGTCGAGCGGAACTTCGGTGCGTTGTTCGATGACGTCCGTGGCGTCGGCCTCGACGGGGAGATCGCCCGCATCCGGCTCGTCCGGTTCGTCCGCGATCGGCAGATTCTGCTCGACGCGATCCTCGGTCGGAGATTCGATCGGTGATTCGCTCATGTGTCCATTCGTACCACTGCCGCGCACACGGTTCTCGTTTGAAAGTCGATCGCGCCGGTAATCCGAACGAGCATGAGCAACGAAACATTGTCCGGACGCCGCATTGCCGTTCTCGCCACCGACGGTGTAGAGCAGGTCGAGTTGGTGCAGCCCCGTGAAGCCGTCGAAAATGCCGGTGGCACAGTCACATTGGTGTCGCTCGATCATGGCGACATCCAAGCCATGAACAGCGACGTGAACGCAGGCGACACGTTCAGTGTCGACAAGATCGCGGGCGAGGTATCGGTCGACGACTTCGACGCATTGATCCTGCCCGGCGGCACCACGAATCCCGATCAATTGCGCGTGGATGCGGACGCAGTGGAGTTCGTGCGTGCGTTCGTTCAGGCGCGCAAACCGGTCGGAGTCATCTGCCACGGCGCGTGGACGTTGGCCGAAGCAGACGTACTGAAAGGCCGCACGCTGACGTCCTACCCGAGCATTCGGACCGACCTTCGTAACGCCGGTGCGACTGTCGTCGACGAGGAAGTGGTCGTGGACGGCAATCTGGTGTCGAGCCGCAACCCCGACGACCTGCCTGCCTTCTGCGCGAAGATCGTGGAGCACTTCCGCGCTTGATAGGTTAGCGTGCCCTATGCGCATTTCTCGATCTCTGGCCCTGCCTGCGGCAGCCGTGGCCCTCGCCCTGACCCTGACCGCGTGCGGATCCGGTAATTCCGACGACGGCGACCCGGCCGATTCGGCTGCTGCGGGCACCGTCGTCACCGACATGTTCGGGGAGGTCGAGGTGCCGGCCGACCCCCAGCGAGTAGTTGCGCTCGGCTGGTCCGACGCCGAAACCGCATTGGCTCTCGGCGTGCAGCCCGTCGGAGCCAGTGACTGGCTCGGCGTCGGCGGCAACGGCCTCGGCCCCTGGGTCACCGAAAAGTACGACACCGACCCGACGATCCTGGCCACCTACGACATCGACGTCGAATCGGTCGCCGCCCTGGCACCGGACCTGATCCTGTGGACCAGGAGCACCAACGACAAGGCCGTGTACGACCAGCTGTCCGACATCGCCCCCACTGTCGCGGCACCTCCGGGAACCGACGTCGCCTACGGCACCACATGGGACGGGCAGACCGAGATCGTCGCCGAGGCGCTCGGAAAAGTCGACGAAGGCAAGAAGCTGATCGACGACACCAAGACCCAATTCGCCGAGACCGTGGCTGCCAACCCGGAATTCGCCGGCAAGTCCGTCGCCGTCGGCACGCTGTACAGCGGCCAGAGCGGGGCCTACGTACGCGGCGACACCCGAGTCGACTTCCTCGAAGCACTCGGACTGACGAACGCCCCGGCCATCCAGGACCTCGCCCAACCCGGGAAGTTCAGCGTCGACCTCTCCGAGGAGAACATCGCGAACCTCGACGCCGACCTGACGGTCATGTTCCCCATCGGCAGCGGACCCGAGGTCATCACCGAGAACCCGCTCATCCAGGGACTGCCATCGGCCCGCGACGGACGCCTCGTCGTGCTCGGTGACACCGACCTGTCCAACGCATTCTCGGCCGCCTCGGTCGCGGGAACCCGATATGCACTGGACAACGCAGTGCCACTGTTCGCAGCACCACTGAAGGCCTAGCTCACACCCGCCCGGGAGGGCTTGCGACACTCTTCCCGGGCGGGCTTGTCACGTTCTTCCCGGGGGCTTGTCACACTCTCCCGGGCGGGAAGCCACCCGCGGCGATCGGGCCCCAGGTGTCGATCGTGATGCGGATCAACGACTTTCCCTGCTTCACCATCGCCGCGCGGTACTCGTCCCAGTCCGAGTGCTCGCCGGCGATGCTGCGGAAGTACTCCACCAGAGGCTCGACGGCGTCGGGGAGATCGATGATCTCGGCCGTCCCGTCGACCTGGACGTAGTCGCCGTTCCAGTCGTCGCTGTGCACCAACACGGTGACGGCCGGCGTGCGGCGGATGTTGTGCACCTTGGCGCGCTCGGGGTAGGTGGCGATGACGATGCGGCCTTCCGAGTCCACGCCTGCGGACACCGGGGAGACCTGCAGACCGTCGTCGCGCTTACGCGTGATCAGGGTGTGGTGGTGCCGCGGAGATACGAATTCGAGCAGTTGCTCACGCGACACAGTCTCGGCTTTTGCGATGGTAGGGGCCATGAATCCCATGGTAGAGAAGTAGTCTTCCGCCTATGGCCGACAAGTCGAAACTGTGGACGCTCTCTCCCGTCGATGTGCTGCGCGCCAGTGCCTCTCCTCGTGTGGAGGACATCGATTTCACCGCCACTCCGGGGTTCGACGGCGCGAAAGCACACGGCAACGACGTCCTCGAGCAGCGCGGTGCGGTCCTTGCGGCGCTCCAGGAAAAGCTCTATGCCCACGGGCGCGCAGGCGGCACCAAGTCGGTTCTGCTCGTGCTGCAGGGCATGGACACTGCGGGCAAGGGCGGCATGGTCAAGCACGTCATCGGGATGGTCGATCCGCAGGGCGTCGACCTCGCGTCGTTCGGGGTACCGACCCAGGAGGAGAAGCAACACCACTACCTGTGGCGCATCCGCAAAGCTCTTCCGCGCGCAGGCCGAATCGGGGTGTTCGATCGGTCCCATTACGAGGACGTTCTCGTCGTCGCGGTCCACGACCTCGTGCCACGGCAGGTGTGGGAGAAGCGATTCGACGAGATCAACGCCTTCGAGAAGGAGTTGGTCGACGAGGACACGGTCGTCGTCAAGGTGGCCTTGTTCGTCTCGGCCGACGAACAGAAGAAGCGACTGCAGGAACGGCTGGATCGACCCGAGAAGCACTGGAAGTACAACCCGGGCGACGTCACCGAGCGTGGTTTCCTGCCGCAGTACCGGACGGCGTATCAGCGGGTTCTCGATCGCACGGATACCGACCACGCACCGTGGTACGTCGTCCCGTCCGACCGCAAGTGGTACAGCAGACTGGCCGTCACGGAAATTCTCATCGACGCGCTCGAAAAGCTCGATCTCGATTGGCCCGCAGCCGATTTCGATGTCGAACACGAGAAGAAGCGGCTGGCCGAGAGCTGAACCCCCTCCGAAGGCGTGAATGGTCCATCGACCCCCGTCTGGGCAGGTCGATGGACCATTCACGCGTCCAAGGAGAGAGTTACAGCGTGGCTGCGTCGATCACGAAGCGGTAGCGCACGTCGGACTTGACGACGCGGTCGTATGCCTCGTTGATCTTCTCGGCCGGGATGACCTCGATCTCGGCACCGATGTGGTGCTCGGCGCAGAAGTCCAGCATTTCCTGGGTCTCGGCGATGCCGCCGACCATCGAGCCCGCGAACGAGCGACGGTTGGTCAACAGGGCGAATGCCGGGATCTCGAGGGGCTTCTCGGGAACACCGAGCTCGACGAGGGTGCCGTTGCGGGCCAGCAGTCCCAGGTACTTGCCCATGGGCAGGTTGGCCGAGACGGTGTTGAGGATCAGGTCGAACTTGCCCTGCAGATCCTTGAGCGCGGTGGTGTCCTTGGTGGCGTAGTACTCGTCGGCACCGTAGGCCTTGCCGTCTGCTTCTTTCGCATCCGTCTGGCTCAGCACGGTGACGTGCGCGCCCATGGCGTGAGCGATCTTGACGCCGATGTGGCCGAGGCCGCCCATACCGATGATGGCGACCTTCTTGTCGGGGCCGGCTCCCCAGTGCTTGAGGGGCGAGTACAGCGTGATGCCTGCGCACAGCAGCGGCGCTGCGACGTCGAGTTCGACGCCTTCCGGGATTCCGAGGACGAACTTCTCGGTGACGACGATCTGGGTGGAGTAGCCGCCGTTGGTGAACTCACCCTCGTAGGTGGTGGAGTTGTACGTCTGGACGACGCCCTTGGTGCAGTACTGCTCGTCGCCGTCGAGACATGCCTCGCACTTGCCGCAGGAGTCGACGAAGCAGCCGACGCCCACGCGGTCGCCGACCTTGCGGGTGGTCACCTCGGAGCCGACCTCGGCCACGATGCCGGCGATCTCGTGTCCGGGAACGACGGGGTAAGTGGTGCCGCCCCACTCGTTTCGGGCGGTGTGGATGTCGGAGTGGCAGATGCCCGCGAACTTGACGTCGATGAGGATGTCGTGCGGTCCGACTGCACGTCGCTCGATCGTCGCCTTCTCGAGCGGAGCGTCCGGAGCGGTGGCCTGGTAAGCGGTAGCTGAAGTCATGTCTACATTGCTACCTACGCATCTGTGTAAGCGCAACACAGCTACCGCTGCGACCAGGCTATTCCTGCTCCGGACGAGTCGTTCGCAACAGTAACGTCAGCTGTTCTTGGCGATATTGACGCCGAGCCATCCAACATACGCTGCCAGACCGACCAGTCCGATCTTGCGGGTCTTGGGGTACGCGATCGCCACGCCGACGGCCAGTTCGGTGGCCCCGTTACGACTGATCCAGGTTCGAGTGTCCTTGGGGAACGGAAGCTTGGTGATTCCCTCGAAGGCCTCCGGCACCACGAAATGGGCCGCGCCTGTTGCGGCCAACCCGATTCCGAATGCCTTGGGCACCAGACCGTTCGACTTCTTGGACTTGCTCACTGACATGCTCCCTGGGATCGATGGATTTGCACCGGCAGACCGACAATAGCGCTCGGCAAGCCGCTGCGCGGCGACCCGCCCGAGACGCCCACTACTTTGCTACGCGGCCGTTCTCGTAGCGGTAGAACCCGGCCCCGGTCTTCTTGCCCGTCTGTCCCGCCTCGACCATGCGCAGCAACAGCGGCGGTGCCGCGAACAGCGGCTCGTCGAATTCCGAATACATGGAGTCGGCAATGGACTTGACGGTGTCGAGACCTACGAGATCCGCGAGCGCGAGCGGTCCCATCGGGTGCGCCAAACCCAGAACCGTCGCTTTGTCGACGTCTTCCTTGGTGGCGAATCCCGACTCGACCATGCGGATCGCCGAGAGCAGATACGGAACGAGAAGTGCGTTGACGACGAAGCCCGAGCGATCTGCGGATCGCACCACCTGCTTGCCGAGAACATCTCCGGCGAAGGCTTCGGCGCGGTCGGCCACCGCATCGGACGTTGTGCTCGTGGTGACCAGCTCGACGAGCGGCAATACCGGAACCGGATTGAAGAAATGAAGTCCGACGACGCGCTGCGGTGCCGTGGTGGCCGACGCGAGCGTCGTGATCGGAATAGACGAAGTGTTGGACGCGAGCACGGCATTCGCGTCGGACACCACCGCATCGAGTTCTGCGAATATTGCCGACTTGATCTCTTCGTCCTCGAGGACTGCTTCGACGACGAGTTGACGGTCTGCGAAGTCCGCGAGGTCGCAGGTGAACCGCAACCGGGAGGCGGCGTGTTCTCGTTCGCGCTCGGTGATCTTGCCGCTGCTCACTCCGCGGTCCAGTGATCGCAGGATGCGGCTGCGGCCGGCCGTCGCCAGTTCGCGCGTCTGTTCGTAGACCGCCACGTCGACGTGCGCGCGGGCGCAGACCTCTGCGATTCCCGCACCCATCTGTCCGGCTCCGACGATCCCCACCCTCTCGACCGTCACAGCAAACTCCTAGCGAATAATGTTGCAGCACAACAGCTTAAAGCGAGATGAGGGTAACTCTTCCGGGGTACGCCCAGAACCCAGGCGATACAAATCAGGCGGCCCGCAGCGAAACGCTGGGGCCGCCTGACTAGTGCGCTGAAGATCCGGGGAGGCGGGCTAGCTCAGTGGAACTGGCCTTCTTCGGTGGAGCCCTTCAGAGCTGCCGTCGAGGTGTTGGGGTCGACGGTGGTGGCGATGCGGTCGAAGTAGCCCGCGCCGACCTCACGCTGGTGCTTGATGGCGGTGAAGCCACGCTCTTCTGCAGCCTTGAACTCGCGCTCCTGCAGATCGACGAACGCGGTCATGCCTTCGCGGGCGTAGCCGTGTGCCAGGTCGAACATGCCGTAGTTGAGCGAGTGGAAGCCCGCGAGGGTGATGAACTGGAACTTGAAGCCCATGGCGCCGAGTTCCTTCTGGAACTTCGCGATGGTGGCGTCGTCCAGGTGTGCCTTCCAGTTGAACGAAGGCGAGCAGTTGTAGGCGAGCAGCTGGTCCGGGAATTCGCTGCGAACCGACTCGGAGAACTTCTTGGCGACCTCGAGGTCCGGGACGCCGGTCTCCATCCAGATGAGGTCTGCGTACGGTGCGTAGGCCTTGGCGCGAGCGATGCAGGGCTCGATGCCGTTCTTGACGCCGAAGAAGCCTTCTGCGGTGCGGGTTCCGTCGAGGAACTCGCGGTCACGCTCGTCGACGTCGGAGGTGATCAGCGTGGCTGCCTCGGCGTCGGTGCGGGCGATGATGACCGAGGGGACGTCGGCGACGTCCGAGGCCAGACGGGCGGAGGTCAGGGTGCGGATGTGCTGCTGGGTGGGGATGAGCACCTTGCCACCGAGGTGGCCGCACTTCTTCTCCGACGCGAGCTGGTCTTCCCAGTGCACACCGGCAGCGCCGGCCACGATCATGGCCTTCTGCAGCTCGTATGCGTTCAGTGCGCCACCGAAGCCTGCTTCGGCGTCGGCCACGATGGGTGCAACCCAGTTCTTGACGGACGTGTCGCCCTCGATCTTGGCGATCTCGTCGGCGCGCAGGAGTGCGTTGTTGATGCGACGGACGACCGACGGAACCGAGTTGGCCGGGTAGAGGCTCTGGTCCGGGTAGGTGTGGCCCGAGAGGTTGGCGTCACCGGCGACCTGCCAGCCGGAGAGGTAGATCGCCTGGAGGCCGGCGCGAATCTGCTGCACGGCCTGGTTGCCGGTGAGGGCACCGAGCGAGTTGATGTAGTCCTCGTTGTTGACGAGATCCCACAGGATCTCGCTGCCGCGGCGAGCGAGTGTGGCTTCTTCGACCACAGTGCCCTGGAGGTCGGAGACCTGCTGCGCGGTGAAGTTACGGGTGACGCCCTTCCAGCGCGGGTTGGTGTCCCAATCCTGCTGAATCTCGGCGGTGGTCTTCGGGGTGCCGGTGGTCGACATCGGAGCTCCAGTCTCTTCTCTGCTTCTCGGCCTGCCGCGAGACGAATCTTCACATCGTTGCCAGGCCCTTCTGGTGTACTCCAAAACAATGGCACACCCGAAAACAGGCGTCTACCAGTTGTTAGTGCCAATCTTGGCTAGCTTTCCAGAGCCCTTTGCTAAGTCTGCGAATTTTTGGGGCTCGCATACCTCGCTGATCGGGCGGCGTGGTTACTCGTCGGTAGCGACGAATCCCCAGTTGGTGAACGGAATGAACAAAATTCTTTACGGGACGCTTGTACGGTTTGAATCGGGCGTCTGAATCGAGTCAGAAAACGGCTTGGTAGTGATGGACGTCACACACGCTTTGTCTCACGATGTGGACGCTGCACAAGGTGCTCCACTCGCGATCTCTCGTTGGAGAATCCCCCGTGCGAGTGCGTCGAGTGGAGCAGGAATTGCACCATCCACAAGCCATCGGCCATGCACAGGCCATTCCATTTCCCCAGGTCGACCGATCAACACCTCACAACGACACACCGATGCTCCAGCCATGACACACCACAACCCCACAGGTCGTTCCGCAGGCTCCACTCTCACCCCCGCAGGTCATTCCGCAGGCTCCACTCCCACCTCCGCAGGCTCCACTCCCACCACTTGGAGGGATCTCGTCGACGCAGGGATTCACCCCAGCACCATCTCGCGTCGCTTCACCCGCGTCCTGCCGACGGTCCATATGCGCGGGGAGCCGTCGACGATGGACCGTTGTCGGGCGATCACGCTGTGGCGACCCGACGCCGTCCTCAGTCATCGATCGGCCGCGTACCTGCGCGGCTGGACCACCGAACCGACAATGCTCGACGCCACCGTCCCCCGAACTGCGCGGCTGCGACCTCCGTCATGGCTTCGGCTGCACCGCCGCGATATGGACTCCACGCTCGTCGACGAGGTCGCGGCGCTGCCCTGCACCATCTCTGCGCAGACGATGCTCGATTGCCTGGCGCTACTCCCCCGCCCCGATTCCGAGTTGCTGATCGACGAGCGCCTGAAGTTCGGAATGGACCCGGCTTCGCTGCTCTGCCTACTCGACCGATTCCCGGGTCGGCACGGGAACGTCGAGCTGGCTCGTCCGGTGCGGCTCGCGGTATCGAGATTTGCGTCGGAGCCCGAGCGCGCCCTGGGCCGCGCAGTGCATCGACTCGGCCTGCGCCTGGAAATGAACGCTTCAGTCGGTCCGTTCGTGTGTGATTTCGTCGACCGCCGCAGCCGAACGATCATCGAAGTCGACGGTCGCGAATTCCACAGTGCAGCAGCCGTATTCAGCAAGGATCGCCGACGACAGAACGCGCTGGTCCTCGATGGCTGGTTGGTGCTGCGCTACTCGGCATTCGACGTGCTCACTGCACCCGATCGCGTTGCGGGCGAGATCGCAGCGGTAATTCGACGACGACGGGCATCGCGGCGATGACTGCACACAATGCTCCACTCGCTGGGGCCGCACACGGGATTCATCGCGCCCGCCCCAGGGAGTGGAGCATCAGTTGCATCCGGCCGGTCGCAGTGGCCGACCCGGCGCTGAATGCACGAAATGCTCCACTTCCCGAGGCGAGCACGAGATTCATCGCGCCTGTCCCGGGAAGTGGAGCATCAGTTGCAGAGAAGGCTCAGATGCGAATGCCGGAGCGTTCGTCGCTGGAGGCCACTACTCGCGAGGTGACCGGTGCCCGGCGCGACGCGATGACCCCCAGCGCACCCATGGCGGCGATCACGAGTCCGCCGACGATGGCGAACAGGTCCGCGGCCAGCAATCCGGAGGGGAAGACCATCAGCGCGGGTGAGACGGCGAGCAACACACCGAGGCCGACGTGAGTCCAGTGACTCTGCCTGGACGCGGATCCGATGGCCCAGAGCGCCGACGATGCCGCGAGGATGCCGAGCACCAGGATGGCTCCGGTGACTTCTTGGTCGCCCTGGACGGGAAGCCAGACGGTGGAGGCGACCAGAACGGCTCCGGTGACGAAGACGACGACGTCCCTGACGATTTCCGATGTGCGCTGACGATTGGACATGACCGCTCCTCGAGGTGCGTGGTGAATAGCTCGTATATCGGTATACGCCTTTACTTCGGCTAATGTTCCCGACGGTCACCGAATCGTGACCCAGCAGCTAGTTGCGAACGGTGTTAAGGCAATTCTTCGCAGGCGTAGCCTGGCAACCGTGTCCAAGACTTTCGTCGGCGTTCGCCTTCGGCAGCTCCGCAGCGAACGCAGCATGAGCCAGGTATCTCTGGCGCAGAAGCTCGGTATCTCGGCCAGCTATCTCAACCAGATCGAGCACGACGTACGCCCGTTGACGGTTCCGGTACTGCTGCGGATCTCGGAGGTCTTCGGCGTCGACACCTCGTTCTTCTCCTCGGAGGACGACACCAGGTTGGTTGCCGAGTTGCGCGAAGTCGCACTCGATCAGGACATGGGCATCGATGCCGATCCGCACGAGATCGCGCAGATGGTCAGCTCGCACCCACAGCTGGCTCGGGCAATGGTCAATATGCATCGCCGATACCGCAATACGACGGCTCAGCTGTTGGCAGCGACCGAGGAACGATTCTCCGACGGCAGCGGCAGCGGCTCGATCAGCAAGCCGCACGAAGAGGTGCGCGACTACTTCTATCAACGACAGAACTATCTGCACGAATTGGATACCGCCGCAGAGGCATTGACATCGCGGATCCGGTTCCATCGCGCCGACGTGGGCGGTGAGATCGCGAAGCGGTTGCGCACGGTGCACGACGTGCAGATCGTCAATCGCATCGACCTCGGTGAGAACGTGCTGCATCGGTTCGACCCGCAGACGCGGGTGTTGGAGATTTCTCCTCACCTCTCCGGCGGGCAGAAGGTGTTCAAGTTCGCCGCCGAGCTCGCGTATCTCGAATGCGGTGATCTGTTGAACAAGATGGCCGACGAGGGAAACTTCACGAGCGAGGCGTCGAAGAAATTGGCGGTGCTCGGGTTCGCCAACTATTTCGCGGCCGCGACGGTGTTGCCGTATCACCAGTTCCACGATGTCGCCGAGGATTTCCGATACGACATCGAGCGGCTGTCGGCCTTCTTCTCGGTGAGTTACGAGACCATCTGCCACCGACTCTCCACGCTGCAGCGCCCCGAGATGCGCGGTGTGCCGTTCTCGTTCGTCCGGGTCGATCGCGCCGGCAACATGTCTAAACGACAGTCCGCCACCGGCTTTCACTTCTCCTCCAGCGGCGGCACGTGCCCGCTGTGGAACGTGTACGAGACGTTCGCGTATCCCGGCAAGATCATGACGCAGATCGCCGAGATGCCCGACGGCCGCAACTACCTGTGGATCGCGCGGACGGTGGAACGCCGCGCCGCTCGATACGGGCAGCCCGGCAAGACTTTTGCCATCGGCCTCGGTTGCGAACTGCGCCATGCCGGACGGCTCGTCTATGCCGATGGACTGGACGTGCAGGGCTCGGCGGTCGCAACTCCGATCGGAGCGGGTTGCCGGGTCTGCGAACGCTCGAACTGCCCGCAGCGTGCGTTTCCGCCGCTCGGCAAGGATCTCGACATAGACGAGCACCGAAGCTCGGTGTCCCCGTACCTCGTTCGCTGAGTAGAAAGAGAATTTCCATGACCCGAATCGGCGTTGTACTCCGGCCCGAGATCGCACCGGAGGCGCTGGTCGACGCGGCTCGCGCAGCCGATGCCGCGGGCGTCGACGAGGTCTGGCTGTGGGAAGACTGCTTCTTCTCCGGCGGGCTGTCCACTGCTGCACTGATTCTCGCGAGCACCGATCGCGTGAACGTCGGCATCGGGGTGTTGCCCACTCCGATGCGGAACGTCGCGTCGACGGCCATGGAGATCGCGACCGTCGCTCGGGTCCATCCGGGCCGGCTCCGCGTGGGGCTCGGCCACGGCGTCCAGTCGTGGATGGGCCAGATCGGCGCGCGAGTGCAGTCTCCGCTGACGTTGCTCGACGAGCAGATGACGGCGCTCACCGCGCTGTTGGCGGGCGAGAGCGTCACCGTGCAGGGTCGGTACGTCTCGCTCGACAATGTGCAGCTCGATTGGCCTCCGCTGCAGGCACCTCCACTGCTCGTCGGGGCGACAGGCCCGAAAACCCTTGCTCTGAGCGGCCGCAGGAGTGTCGGCACCATTCTCACGAGCGAGACGGACCCGGATCAGCTGCGGACTGCTGTCGGGCATATCGCCGCGGGGCCGGGGCACGACATCGTCGTCTATGTCGCCGTCGGATCCGACTCCGATGCCGCCATGAGCAATCTGCAGCGCTGGATCGATGCGGGCGCGACCACTGTCGTACTCGAACCGACTGCAGAACAACCGGATCCGACCCCACTGTTCGCGCACGCCGCGTCCTTGACGGCGGAGTTCGGAGCCCGGTAACCAGCAGTCTCACCCAAAGGCTGACACTAGCGCTCCCGCAGATAGCGTCCCGCGTCGGCGAATGCGCGTGCTCGACGCGTCAGCGTGGGTGGCGCAGCGGGTTCGCCTCGCCACAGGCGGTAGAGCGTGCTCATGCTGAGGATGAGTCGCTCCGGCGAATCCCAGTGCGCGTAATGGCCGAATTCGGGTGATTTGAGCAGGTTCAGGGCGGCCTCGGTGGAGCCGAGGCCCGCGTCGAAGCACGCTCGTCCGGCCTCGCCGACCCAGGTCCAGTAGCTGCGCACGGCGCGTATTTCGTCGGTGCCGCACAGGGGGCCGTGGCCGGGAACGTACACGTCGGCGTCGAGTTCGAGGAGGTGGTCGAGGGCGTCGATCCAGTTTTGCAGCGGGCCGTGCCACAGCACCGGGGTGGCGTCGATGAAGAGCAGGTCGCCCGCGAACACGACCCCCACGTCCGGGAGGTGAGCGATGAGATCGCCTTCGGTGTGCGCCGGACCGAGGTAGCGCAGGTGAACCAGTCGTCCTGCGACATCGATGGTTTCGGTGGTTTCGAAGGTGTGATCAGGCAGCCGGGGCAGCGCCGACGGAAACAGCGCATCGCCGCGAACACGGTCCATGTAGGAGCCCATCGCACCGATCGGTCCCGGCACCCAGCCGACTGCCTTGCCGAAGGACGCGAATGCGGATACACCCTTCGGCGGAGTCTCCTCCTTCATCGCGTGCAGCGACGCCGCACTGGTGGTGATGCGTGCGGAGGCGGGCACGCTGTCGTTACCCCACCAGTGATCACCGTCCGAATGCGTGTTGAGGACCTCGGTGATCGGTGCGGCGGCAACCAACTCGGCCGTGTCGGCGGCAACCCTCTCGGCCCAGTTCACGTCCCAGACGGTGTCGATCAGCATCGACGCCGAACCGGGTGCCACGACGAGCCCGGTGTTGGTCTGCCCCCAACTGCCCGGCGGACGCATGAAGGCCCAGGTATCGTCGGCGATCTGCTGGTATCCCACCTCGGTGTTTCGCACTGCCACAGGCTATCCGCTGAGCATCTCCTGCAGTCCACCATTCCACTGGCGCTCCGGAAAACATCGACCCAATACCTCCAGCATGATGGGAACAGCGGTGGAGGCGCCGGGCGATGCGCCGAGCACGGCGGCGATGGAGCCGTCCCGCGACGCGATCACCTCCGTGCCGAAACGCAATTGCCCGTTCACGACGATCTGGGCGCGCTGTCCGGCGGGGACCACGGACCAGTCCGACGGGTCGGCATTCGGTACGAATTGGCGCAACGCAGCGATCTTCTTGGCTCGGGTGGCCGTCAATTCCGACAGCAGCAGACCTATCAACGGCGTGTTGTTGCCTGCCATCGACAGCAGTGACCCGATGTTGTGCCGGTCGATCGACGTCGGGAAGTCGAGCCACGATCCATGTTTCAGAAACCGAGGATTCGCGCCGGCGTACGGTCCGAAAAGTATGGACCGCCGCCCGTCGACGATGCGGGTGTCGAGATGGGGCACCGACATCGGAGGCGCTCCGATGGGCGGAGTTCCATAGACCTTCGCGTCGTGTCTGTCGACCACCTCGGGCCGATCACAACGCAAGAACTGCCCGCTGATCGGTAGTAGTCCGTAACCGCGGGCCTCGGGAATCCCTGCTGTGCGCAACAGCTTCAGAGCCCAGCCACCGGCACCGACGAACACGAAGCGCGCGCGCTCGATCGATCGGCCACCGCGCACTCGCAGGGACCAGGATCCGTCCCGTTCCTGACTCATCCCGGTCACCTCCCGCCCGGTCTCCACGCGCGCACCACGTCCACTCATGTCCCCCAGCAACTGCCGCGTCAGTGCACCGAAGTCGACGTCGGTTCCGGTCGCATCTCGGGTGGCGGCCCAGTCGCCTGTTCGTCCCGCCGACACCAGCGGTGCCCACTCGTCCAGTACCGCAGCATCTTCGGTGTACTCCATGGCTCGAAACAGCGGATGCGCGGTCAACGCTCGATGCCTGGCCTGCAGCGATCGGACGTTCTCCGCCCCCTGCACCAGGGTCATGTGCGGCACCGAACGTACGAAGCTGGTGTCGGCCAGCGTCGACCAGAAGCGTCGCGTCACGGCGAACTGCTCGGCGATCGCGACGGCCCGGTCGATATCGACGGAGCCGTCGACTCTCTCCGTCGTGTAGTTGGTTTCGCACAGGCCGGCGTGGCCGGTCCCGGCATTGTTCCACCCGTCGGAGGCTTCCATCGCTACCTCGGGCAATCGTTCGAGGACCCGAATCGACCAGGTCGGCTCCACACGTTGCAGCAGCGTGCCGAGCGTCGCGCTCATCACCCCACCGCCGACGAGGATGACGTCATCCATCGCGCACCCCTCTCTCGTACTAAGTACAAGTCACGCTAACACCGACTCGTACGCCTGTATAGTTCTGCCGGTGCCTCGCTTGACCAGGACTGCCGTCGTCGACGCCGCGCTCGAAGTCGCGTACCGACGCGGACTCGACTCGCTCACCATCCGCAAGATCGCCACCGAACTCGGTGTCTCTCCCATGGCGATCTACTGGCATGTGAAGAACAAGGACGAACTAGTCGACGCCATGGGCGACCGCGTCTGCCAGGATCTCGAGATCACCGTCGATCCCACGGCGACGTGGTGGGAGCAACTGCGCACCGTGCTCGAGGACTTCATGCGCGCCTTGCGCGCACATCCCGGAGCAGCGACCATCGTCGTTCCACGAATGCTGTTCTCCCCCAACAGCAGAGCGGCGATGGAGCTCAGCCTGAAACTTCTCGGCGAGGCCGGCTTCTCCCTGTCCGACGCCACCCAGCTGGCCCGTCACGGCGTTCGAGTCGCCATTTCGTTGATCACGGAGCCGCTGTTCACGGGTGTCGAAGTCGAGCCGGAGCGTCGGGCACACGTCGAACACGAGGTGGCGGAAACGATGGACTCCCTCCATCCCGACGAGTTTCCCAATATCCTCGCCGCAGCCTCGTATCTGAGCGACGTCAGCGCGCGGACGGCGTTCGAGAAGCTCGGGCTGGACACCTACATCGCCGGTGTCAGGGCCCTGGCCGAGGAGACGGACGTTTCGTCCTGATTACTAGCATCGTCGTGTACATCTTGTCGGGTGGCAAAGTCTCGCCCGTGGGTGCAGGCTTTGCAGAACCGAAATAGTCGACGCTAGGGGTTGTGATGACGGTGCCTGTCCTGCAGAACTACATCGACGGGGCATTCGTGACGCCCTCGGGTACCGAGATGCTCGATGTCGTCAGTCCGGTGGACGAGTCGGTGGTCGCCCGAGCCCCGATTTCCGATGCTGCCGATGTCGACGCCGCAATGTCGGCTGCCGCCAAAGCTTTCGAGACCTGGGGCAAGACGACTCCGAGTGAGCGGCAGAAGGTACTGCTGAAGCTCGCCGATGCCATCGAGGCCCACAGCGACGAGATCGTCGAGGCGCAGAGTCGTAACACCGGTCAGCCAAAGGCCACCATCTCCGCCGAGGAAGTCACCGTCGGAGCAGATCAGATTCGGTTCTTCGCCGGGGCAGCACGGATGCTCGAAGGCAAGTCGGCCGGCGAGTACATGGACGGGTTCACCTCGTACGTACGCCGCGAGCCGATCGGCGTCGTGGGGCAGGTGACGCCGTGGAATTACCCGTTCATGATGGCGATCTGGAAGATCGGGCCTGCCCTCGCGGCCGGCAACACCGTCGTCCTCAAGCCGAGCGACACCACCCCCGAGAGCACCCTGGTGCTGGCGAAATTGTCCAAGGGCATCGTCCCCGACGGCGTGCTGAACATCGTGCTCGGCAACGGCGGCACCGGCGCCGCCATCGTCGAGCACAAGACGCCCGGCCTGGTCTCGATCACCGGTTCGGTGCGGGCAGGCATCGCCGTCGCCGTCGCCGCTGCCAAGCAGCTCAAGCGCGCGCACCTCGAACTGGGCGGCAAGGCACCGGCCATCGTGTTCGACGACGTCGACATCACCATGGCCGCCGACGGCATTGCCGAGGCCGCGTTCTTCAACGCCGGCCAGGACTGCACGGCGGTCACTCGCGTGTTGGTACACGAGTCGGTACACGACTCGCTCGTCGACGCACTCGTCGCCAAGGCGAAGACACTGAAGGTCGGATTGCCCGACGACCCCGACACCTTCCTCGGCCCACTGAACAACGTCAACCACTTCGGCCAGGTCAGCTCCAAGGTCGACGGTATCGGCGCGCACGCCACCATCGTCACCGGCGGAAAGCGCATCGGCGACAAGGGATTCTTCTACGAGCCCACGATCATCACGGGCGTGCAGCAAGCCGATCCCATCGTGCAGGAGGAGACGTTCGGCCCGGTGCTGACGGTGCAGAAGTTCTCCGACGAGGCAGAGGCGATCGAACTTGCCAATGACGTCGACTTCGGTCTCGCGTCGAGCGTCTGGACGTCCGATCATGCTCGCACGCTTCGCATTTCGGCGGCTCTGGACTTCGGTGCCGTCTGGGTCAACTGCCACATCCCGTTGGTGGCCGAGATGCCGCACGGTGGCTTCAAGTACTCCGGTTACGGCAAGGACCTCTCGGCCTACGGCGTGGACGATTACACCCGCATCAAGCACGTGATGAGCTCGACGGAGACCATCGCATGACACTTCATCCCCTGGACCCACTCTCGAGCGACGAGTTCTCCGCCGTCGCCGAGGTTCTGGGCCGGGAACACGGTGTCGGCGACGGGTGGCGATTCGCCTCGATCGAGATGATCGAACCGTCCAAGTCCGAGGTCGCCGCGTTCGATGCGGACGGTACCGTCCCCGCCCGTCGCGCAGTCTCGGTGGTGTTGAACCGCGCCGAGAACAGCACGTTCAAGGCCGTGGTGTCACTGGACAACAGGAGCACCGAATCCTGGACCCACATCCCGGACGTGCAGCCCAACTTCACCGTCGACGAGTGGGAAGAGGCCGACGCGGCGCTGCGTGCACACCCCGATGTGATTGCCGCGCTTGCCGATCGCGGGATCACCGATCTCGATCTCGTGTTCATGGACACCTGGACGTACGGCGAGGCGGTGACGCCCGAGAAGTACAAGGGTCGACGCCTGGGCTGGTCCGACACGTGGGTCAAAGCCGCAGAGGGTGCCAATCCGTACGCGGGGCCGGTGGGCGGCTTCCACTGCGTCATCGACGCCAACACGATGGAACTGCTCGAAATCGAGGACACCTACCGCGTCGAGCGGCCGGAGATCATGGGCGAGTATGTACCCCGCCATATTCCGGAGCGCATCCGCAACGCCAGCAGCCGTCCGCCGCTGAAGCCACTCGAGATCACCCAGCCGGACGGCCCGTCGTTCGAGCTGGACGGCAACAAGCTGACGTGGCAGAACTGGTCGCTGCGTGTGGGGTTCAACTACCGCGAGGGCATGACGCTGCACGCGGTCACCTACGACGACAACGGGAACACGCGATCCGTCGCGAACCGAATGTCGTTCGCGGAGATGGTCGTTCCGTATCGTGACCACACCGAGGACCACTATCGGCGCACCGCATTCGACATCGGCGAGTGGGGCCTGGGCTTCATGACCACCTCGCTCGAGCTCGGCTGCGATTGCCTCGGTGAGATCCGGTACCTCGATGCCGTGCTGCACAACAGCAAAGGCGAGCCGTACACGATCACCAACGCGATCTGCATCCACGAGGAAGACAACGCGGTGCTGTGGAAGCACGTCGATCACGACGCCGGGGCAGAGGTGCGTCGGATGCGCCGTCTCACCGTCAGCTTCCACGCCACCGTCGCCAACTACGAGTATCTCGTCTACTGGCGCTTCTATCAGGACGGCAACATCGAGTGCGAGGTGCGCGCCACCGGCATCATGGTCGTCACCCACTTCGAGGAGGGCGGCACTCATCCGTCGGGCACGCTGATCGACAATCGCACGTATGCGCCGTACCACCAGCACTTCCTGGTCGCCCGGCTCGATCTGGACATCGACGGCACCGAGAACACCGTCTATTCCAGCCAGACCCAGATGGTTCCGATGGGTCCCGACAATCCGTACGGCCTCGCCCTGACGCAGGTGAACACCCCGCTCACCACCGAGTCCGAGGGCAAGCAGGATTACGACTGGAACACGCAGAAGGCGTGGAAGGTGGTCAACGACAACGTCACCAACGGTCTCGGTACCCGGCCGGCGTACAAGTTGGTTCCCGGCTCGGCGATTCCGGCGATGTTCGACCCGGCGTCGCCCATCTTCCAGCGTTCGCAGGTGATCGGTCACACCGTGTGGGTCACGCCCAATTCACCCGACGAGCGTTGGCCCAGTGGCGAGTTCGTCAATCAGAGTGGCGTCGACCACGGCCTCCCCGAGTGGACCGAGAAGAACCGTTCGATCGAGAACACCGATGTGGTGGTCTGGTACACCTTCGGCATCCATCACATCACCAGGCCCGAGGACTGGCCGGTGATGCCGTCCGACACCGTCTCGTTCTGGCTCAAGCCTTTCGGCTTCTTCGACCGCAACCCCTCACTCGACGTCGCACCGTCGGAGCCGAAGCACTGCCACACCGATCCCGGCAGCACCTGTCACTGACTGGCGCGACCTGACGGCAGCGAGGACCGACAACGAAGCGAAGCGGCGCGTAGCTCACCTGAGCTACGCGCCGCTTCGCTGTGTTGAAATGACCGGGCCTTGCGTCCGGCCTAGGAGCTGTGTCCGGCCTACGAACTACGTCGGACCTCGAACTGCTCGCCGACGACAGCAGTCTGCGATTCGGTGACGCAATCCAGGCGTCCGTCCAGACGCAGCGAGACGTTGTACTCACCCGGCTTGAGCGCGAACGTGCTGATCGTGATGCTTGTCGCGTTGTCTTCCACGACGACGCGTGGGCTCAGCGACAGCATGCCGTTGTGCAGGACCTCGCATACCTGACCCGGAAAAACGTTGTCCACATCGACGGTGATGGTTCTGGGGCCGCCCAGAACCTCGATCGTGGGAGTGCTCGACCCTACGAGTCTGAGGTAGCTCTTTTCTCTGCGCACGGTCTCGACTTCCCTGTTTGCATGCTCCACCGGAAGGTGGACGCCCGACACGGTCTCGTTGGTACTTCGTGGCGCGACGGAGGACGGATTGGTATTACACGTCGTCATCGCCGTCCACCCGAGCCTCCCTTTACATCGAACGTGCATCCGTCCGCGTTACCGAAACCGCCGCCGAACAGCACCCCTACAGCCGCAACACCGGGAAATCGCGATGTCATCGGTCAGAACATACCCTCCGGCCTGCAAATCTGCGAAACGGAGACGGTCCAACCGAAGCCTTTACGCATCCTTGCACCCTGTAACAGATCGTGCGACACATTCGAGACCCAATTCATTCGTCCGTATCGAAAGCCCGCTGCTCGGCCAGCTCGGCGGCATGCTCGGCCTTTCGCTGCCGGAGCTGATGCATCTTCACACCCACGACTACGGCAGCCAGGCCCACGGGTGCACCTATTGCGGCTCCGATCGCGACAGACCCGAGGTCACCGCCACCGTAATGAGCAAGCAGACGAATCATTGCGCCGCCGCCGGTGAGAAAAAGCAGCACGCCCGCCAATGCGATTCGAGCGCGCCGGAGTTCCTGCGAGGTGTACATGTCGATCCCCCGCGCGCGGCCGTATGCCAACACCACGTTCGCGACGGCCGTCAGAGCCACGAAGATTCCCAATGCCACCCAGGCCCCGGTGACACCCGCCGCGAAGGGCAGTACAGCGCCGACGATCATTCCGATCCACAGCAGGGATTGGAATCCGACGGCCGAGGCCTCGTTCCAGATGTCGCGTTGTAGTTCGTCGGCGTAGAAGTCGTCGTCCAGGTCTCCCACGAAGCGGGCAGCTTTGGTGAATGCGCTCATGTTCGTTTCCCTTCGTCGTCGCCGAACAGTGTTTCGACTGTCGTGTCGAGTGCTCGGGCCAGTCGCAGTGCCAGGTACACGCTCGGTGCGTAGTCGCCGCCCTCGACGGAGACGATGCTCTGCCGGCTGACTCCGCAGATTGTGCCGAGTTCGGCCTGCGTGATGCGTGCCTGTTTGCGGTGCGCGCGAACGTTGTTGGATCCGGGCATGACAGAAAGTCAACTCTGCTTGTCACAGAATGTCAAGCAGTCTTGTCATTGGCTCGCCTTTACCTACTCGTAACGCGCGAAACAGACTCGTCACCGCAGAAAATACCAACGCAATAAGTTGCCTTTACTGTTCGCAATCGCGAATACATCTCCGTATACACACTTTCCGAAAGGGCCGTAGATGCCTGCTGTCTCGAAGCGCATGTCCGTCAAGCGCGTCATGGTCGTTCCCGCAGCACTGGCTGCATTGAGCCTGGTTGCCACTGCCTGCGGTAGCAAGGCGAGCGACACCACCACCGCCGAGGGCGGCGGGGGCTCGTCCACCTCGTGTGTGGACACCTCCGGTGACACCATCAAGGTCGGCTCGCTCAACTCCCTGTCCGGCACGATGGCGATCAGCGAAGTGACAGTGCGTGATTCGATCGCACTGGCCGTCGAGCAGATCAACGCGGCCGGTGGCGTCAACGGAAAGCAGATCGAGGTCGTCGCAGAGGACGGCGCATCCGAGCCGACCGTGTTCGCCGAGAAGGCCGAGAAGCTGATCAGCAGCGATTGTGTCGCAGCCGTTTTCGGTGGCTGGACGTCATCGTCGCGCAAGGCGATGCTGCCGGTGTTCGAGGACAACGACGCTCTCCTCTACTACCCCGTGCAGTACGAGGGCCTCGAGGCGTCGAAGAACATCTTCTACACCGGAGCCACCACCAACCAGCAGATCATCCCGGCCCTGGACTACCTGAAGGAGAAGGGCGTCAAGTCCCTCTACCTGGTGGGCAGCGACTACGTGTTCCCGCAGACCGCCAACCGCGAGATCAAGGCGTATGCGGCCGCCAACGGTATCGAGATAAAGGGCGAGGATTACACCCCGCTCGGTTCGACGGACTTCTCCACCATCGTCAACAAGGTGCGCTCCGCCGACGCCGATGCCGTGTTCAACACGCTCAACGGTGATTCCAACGTTGCATTCTTCCGTGAGTACACCAACGCCGGCCTGAAAGCTGCTGACATGCCGGTCATCTCGGTGTCCATCGCCGAGGAAGAGGTGGCGGGCATCGGAGCCGCGAACATCGCGGGCCAGCTGACTGCCTGGAACTACTACCAGACCGTCGACAGCCCGGAGAACACCAAGTTCGTCGCCGACTACAAGGCGAAGTACGGTGCCGACAAGCCCACCTCGGACCCCATGGAAGCCGCGTACACCTCGGTCTACCTGTGGAAGAACACCGTCGAGAAGGCAAATTCGTTCGCGGTGGCCGACATTCAGGCCGCAGCCGACGGTGTCAGCTTCGCCGCTCCCGAGGGCGAGGTCGTCATCGACGGCGACAACCACCACATCTCCAAGACCGCCCGCATTGGTGAGATCCGGCCCGACGGCTTGATCTACACGGTGTGGGAGTCCCCCGAGGCCATCGCTCCCGACCCGTTCCTCGAGACCTACGACTGGGCCTCCGACCTCAACTGACCACCACCCATGTGAGTGGAACTTCGTAGCCTGCTACGAAGTTCCACTCACATGCTCCGAAGGAGCTCCCCCATGGACGTCGTGATCGGACAGTTGTTCACCGGCCTGTCGATCGGATCCATTCTCTTGCTCGCCGCCCTCGGGCTCTCACTGACGTTCGGTCAGATGGGCGTCATCAACATGGCGCACGGCGAGTTCATCATGGCCGGCTCGTACACGGCTTACGTAGTGCAGCAGATCGTCTCGACCGGCGGCGCATCACTGTTCATCTCGCTGATCGTCGGCTTCCTCGTCGGCGGCGCGATGGGTGTGCTGCTCGAGGTGACGCTGATCCAGCGCATGTACCACCGCCCACTGGACACCCTGCTCGTCACGTTCGGCGTCGGGCTCATCCTGCAGCAGCTCGCTCGCGACATCTTCGGTGCCCCGGCGGTCAACGTCGTCTCGCCGGAATGGCTGAGCGGCGGCGTCGACATCCTCGGTGCCGTGGTGCCCAAGACCCGAATCTTCATTCTCGTGCTGGCGGTCGTCGCCGTTGTCGCACTGTCGATCGCGCTGAAGAAGACCGCAATGGGTCGACGCATCCGCGCGGTGGTGCAGAACCGCGATCTCGCGGAAACCTCGGGCATTTCGAGCCGCCGGACCGACATCTCGACGTTCTTCCTCGGCTCCGGTTTGGCGGGCGTCGCGGGTGTGGCACTGACTCTGATCGGATCCACGAGTTCCACTGTGGGACAGAGCTACCTGATCGACGCCTTCCTGGTGGTCGTCGTCGGTGGACTCGGCCAGATCAAGGGCGCGGTGATCGCCGCCTTCGCCCTCGGAATCCTCAACTCGTTCATCGAATACAGCACCACGGCCTCGATCGCCAAGGTCATCGTGTTCGTCCTCATCGTGATCTTCCTGCAGGCCCGCCCGCAGGGCTTGTTCGCCGTCAAGACAAGGAGCCTGGTATGAGCGAGTTCATCTCCAAGCGCGGCGCTCTGCTCGGTTTCGCGCTCGCCGCAATCCTGTTGTTCGCTGTGGCACCCGCCGTCCTCAGCGACTTCCGGTTGAATCTGCTGGGCAAGTTCATCTGCTACGCAATTGTGGCTGTCGGTATCGGATTGGCCTGGGGCCGAGGCGGAATGCTCACCCTCGGCCAGGGTGTCTTCTTCGGCATCGGTGCCTACATCATGGCCATGCATCTGAAGATCTCCGACGCCGATCTGCGCGGCGACGCGGTACCGGACTTCATGTCCATCGCCGGCATCCGTGAATTGCCCTCGTACTGGCTGCCGTTCACCTCGCCCATCACGACGATCCTGGGCATCCTGTTCGTGCCGGCACTGGTGGCGCTGGTGCTCGGCCTCGGCGTGTTCAAGCGTCGCGTCAAGGGCGCGTACTTCGCGATCCTCAGTCAGGCACTGGCCGCCGCCTTCGCGATCCTGCTCATCGGACAGCAGACCACCGGTGGATCCAACGGGCTCAACAGGTTCCGCACGTTCTTCGGGTTCAACCTCAACGACCCCGCCAACAAGCAGATGCTGTTCTTCATCGCTGCGGGCGTACTGCTCGTCGTCGTCGCCATCACCCGCCAGCTGATGTATTCGCGCTACGGCGAACTACTGGTGGCCGTCCGTGATCAGGAAGAGCGAGTGCGCTTCCTCGGCTACGACCCGGCGAACGTGAAGATCGTCGCGTACGTGGCCGCAGCGTTCTTCGCCGGTCTCGCCGGTGCGCTGTTCGTCCCGATCGTCGGCATCATCTCCCCCAACGACGTCGGCATCGTTCCGTCCATCGCGTTTCTCATCGGCGTTGCCATCGGCGGGCGCACCACCCTGCTCGGCCCGGTTCTCGGCGCGCTCGGAGTCGCATGGGCGCAGACCACGCTGTCCGAGCAGTTCCCGTCCGGTTGGACGTATGCGCAGGGTCTGCTGTTCGTCGTGGTCGTCGGATTCTTCCCCGCCGGCATCGCCGGACTCTTCGCACTGCGCAAGCGAAAGAAAGAGCCCGAATCGGTCCCCAAGGCCAGCGCGGAACCAGAGAAAGAGCTCGCACGATGATCCACGTCGAAGGCCCGCAGCCCACGTTCGGCGGCAACGCCGGCATGTCCAGTCAGTACCTCGAAGTCCGCGATCTGACAGTCAGTTTCGACGGCTTCAAGGCCAACACCAACGTCGATCTGACGCTGATGCAGGGCGATCTTCGCTTCCTCATCGGACCGAACGGAGCCGGCAAGACCACGCTGATCGACGCCATCACCGGACTCGTTCCGGCCACTGGCTCGGTCACCAAGTCCGGAGTGGAACTGCTGGGCAAGAAGGTGCATCAGATCGCGCGCCTCGGCATCGGCCGAACCTTTCAGACCGCCAGCATCTTCGAGAATCTGACGGTGCTGCAGAACCTGGACATCGCCGCCGGATCCGGACGATCGGTGCTGACGATGCTGCGCCGTCGGGCATCGGTTCTGCCCCAGATCGAGGAGGCCCTCGAGACGATCGGTCTGACGGCCCAGAGAGACAAGGCCGCAGGAATTCTGGCGCACGGCCAGAAGCAGTGGCTCGAGATCGGAATGTTGTTGGTGCAGAACGCCGATGTGCTTCTGCTCGACGAGCCGGTCGCCGGCATGAGCCACGAGGAACGTGAGGAGACGGGCCAGCTGCTGCAACGCATCGGCGGTGAACGGACCGTGGTGGTGGTCGAGCACGATATGGACTTCATGCGGATGTTCGCGACCTCGGTGACAGTGCTGGCGGCCGGACGCGTTCTGGCCGAGGGCACCGTGGCCGAGGTGCAGGCCGATCCGAAGGTTCAGCAGGTCTACCTCGGCACCGCCGCGGCGGGCGAGGAACTCGAGCACATCGCAGAAGAGGGAGCCGATCATGCTTGAACTGGTCGACGTCAGAACAGGTTACGGCCGCAGCGAGGTCGTTCACGGTGCGTCGCTGACGGTTCCGGCCGACGGTGTCGCGGCGGTGATGGGCCACAACGGTGCGGGCAAGACGACGCTGCTGCGCGCGGCGGTCGGGCTGTTGAAAGTGAACTCGGGCAAGGTCATGTTCGACGGTGAGGACGTCAGTGCGTTGCGGCCCAGCGCCCGCGTCGCCCGGGGTCTGGCGTACGTGCCACAGGGCCAGCAGTCGTTCGGTCAGTTGACGACAGCGGAGAATCTGCAGGTGGTGGCCGACGGGCGCAAGCGCGGCAAGGCACTGATCGACGAGGCACTCGACCTCTTTCCGGCGCTGAAGGAATTGCTGAATCGCAGAGCCGGCCTGCTGTCCGGCGGCCAGCGCCAACAGCTCGCCATCGCAAGAGCCTTGATCACCGAACCGCGGATGCTGATTCTCGACGAGCCGACCGAGGGCATTCAGCCGTCTGTCGTCGCCGAGATCGAGCGCACCGTCATCGAGCTCACCCGCCGCGGCGGTCTCGGAGTGCTGTTGGTGGAGCAGCACATCGGCTTCGCATTGGAATCTGCCCAGAAGTACTACATTCTCGAGGCCGGCCGGATCACGTCCACCGGTGTGGGCGGATCCGATTCCGAGGCCGACGTGCGCGCAGCCATGGCGATCTGACCGGGCTTATCGTGCCGCGCAAGGACCTTCGCGAGAAGGTCTATTCGTCACTGCGCCGGGATCTGATCTCCGGTGCGATCGGCTCCACGGAACGGCTCGGCGAGGAGCGTCTCGCCGAGCTGTACGGCGTCTCGCGCACTCCTGTGCGGGAGGCGCTGGCACGTCTGCAAGCCGACGGTCTGGTCGTGCGCGACGAGGCCGGTCTGCATCCCTATCGTCCCCGGCTCGGCGATCTACCGGATCTGTACGAACTGCGGTCGACTCTCGAGTCCCGCGGAATCACTCGCTCGACGCCGCAGTCCTTCGATCGGGCTGCCTTGTCGGCGTTGGCGGCGACGTGGGCCGGGTTGCGTGCGCACCCACCGGAGACCACCGACGACATGGTCGCCATGGACGAGCAGTTCCATGTCGCGTTGTCGGCCGCGTCGGGCAATGCGGCTCTGACCGAGGCCCTGTGCGCCGTCAACGCCAAGGTGCGGCCCGTGCGTATTCTCGGTGGTCTCGACGCCTCGGCCGTGGTCTCGGCGATCGATGAACATCTCGCGATCGTCGAGCACCTACTGGCCGGGCAGCTGGACACGGCGCTGGATACGCTTGTTGCACATATCGATTCGTCCCGCGACCGAGTGGTCGAGCGCGCCCGTCAGGCCGCGGCACTGGCCGGCGCGGTCCGAATCTGACGCGTCAGTTGGCATCCGACAAGATTCGGTCGATGTCGTCGAGCACGGTTTGTCCGCCCATGGGCCCGACGCCGGTGATCCAGTACGACAGGTCCACCGCATGCGGATTGGGCAGTGTCGCAGCGTTAGCGGTGATCGACGCCGGGATGGCGGCGGGGTCCGACGGGTTGTCGGCGGTGACGACGATCAGGTCCGCTGCCGCCTGAGCCGCGAGCTCGGGCGAGAGGTCGACCGAGATCTCGTCGGCCCATTCCGGCCGCGGCGGGGTGGTGAATCCGGCGCATTCGAGCGTGCTTCCGGCGAACGACGACGGCCCGTACAGGGTCAGCTCACCACTTCGCGGCCTGATCAGTTGCGCTGTTTTCCCGGCGGTGTCGTGCTTTTCGGCGATCTGGGCGCACCGGTCGTCGTATGCGGTGAGCAGTTCCTCGGCCTTCGCCTCCTTGCCGAGAACGCGCCCGACGAATCGGACACTGTCGCGCCACGGATCGGACTGGGAGGCGATGAACACCGTCGGCGCGATGGCGGAGAGTTGGTCGTAGTACTGCGCGTGCCGAGTCTCCGTCCCGAGAATGAGGTCGGGTTGCGCGGCAGCAATGTCCTCGATGGTCGGTTCGGCCACCGTGCCGACCGTGGCGATGCCGGCCGCTTCCGTACCGAGATAGGCCGGCACACCGGCGGTTTCGCTGAGCACCGCCGTGCCGACGGGCACGATGCCGAGCGCGACCGTGGTGTCGAGTTCCACCGGTTCCAGGGTGACGACCCGCAGAGGATTGTCGGGAACGTCGATCGAGCCTCGAACGGTCTCGACCGTTCGAGTCGCTTCGCCGGCGGACCCGTCGGCGGTATCGGCCGACGAGCATGCCGTCGCTCCTGCCGCCACCGCGAGCGCGGTGATGGCCAACGCTGTCAGACCGAGCTTGAACTGCACCACTTCGAGGGACCTCCGGGTAGAACAATGCGAGACACAAAAGAGGTTAGCCTACCCTGCAAGGCGTTGCGAACCGCGTCCCCGGACGGCGGAGCTACCAGTCGGTAGGATGTGATCGTGACCACTCCTCGCATTCCGTCCGGTACCGCCCGCACTCTCGGCCCCGTCAACTGGGTCATCTGCAAGGTCATCGCCAAAGGCGCGGGAGTACCCAACCCCCACCTGTTCACCACTCTCGGTCGAACCGGTGGCCTGTACCGGGCGTGGCTGTTCTACAGCGGCCATCTGATGCCGGGCGGAAAGATCTCCCGCAAGGAATCGGAAATGGTGATTCTCCGGGTGGCGCACCTGCGCGAATCGGCATACGAGATGGACCACCACATCCGCCTGGGCCGTCGAGCCGGCATCGACCGAGACCTGCTCGAGCTGATCATGACCGGCCCGCACGCCCCTGGGCTGTCTACTCGCTACCGCACCATCCTCACTGCCGTCGACGAGCTGATCGAGACCAAGACGCTCACCGACGCCACGTGGTCCGAACTGGCGACCCAGTTCGACGAACGTCGCCTCATCGAATTCGTCTTACTGGTCACCCAATACGACGGGCTGGCAACCACATTGGGCACCCTCCGCGTCGAACGCGACTACGGCGACCGGCCACCACGACGATGAAAGAGACACCCGAGACTGCACTGCGCCGCGCTCTGGCGATGATCGAACCGGAGTCGGTGCGCACGAGCGCCCGGATCGACGGCGGCTACGTCGAACTCATGGGCGACGCCAAAGCCCCCAATCCCACGATGGCCAGCCGAGCGATGAACAACCGCGGTGTCGCGGCGATCTACGAGAACATGTGGCGCCCGTTCGGAGTATCGATGATGGGCATCGGCGGGCTGCCCATGTCCGCCGAACGCGCCAAGGCCGTCGCCGATCTGCGGCTACGCGGGCCGCAGCGAGTCCTGGACGTCGCCTGCGGCCCCGGCAACTTCACCAGGTTCCTGTCGGAGCAGCTGACCGAGGACGGTATCGCCGTCGGCTTCGATATCTCCGAGGCCATGATCGCTCGCGCAGTGCGCGACAATCGGGGGCCGCGTGCGGCGTACGTTCGCGGCGATGCGGCCGAACTCCCGTACGCCGACGCGACATTCGACGCCGTATGCTGTTATGCCGCACTGTATCTCGTGCCACATCCACTGCAGGTGGTCGACGAGCTCATCCGCGTCCTGCGACCGGGTGGACGCATCGCCATCATGACCAGCTGTCAACTGGGCCTGGCACCGCTGCGTACCGTCGTCGGCCTGGGATCTGCCGCCGTCGGGGTACGCATGTTCCCGAAGGGGCAGTTCACCGAGATGTTCGCCGCTGCGGGCATGACCGACATCGAGCAGGACATCCGCGGTCTCGCCCAATTCGTCAGTGCCACCAAGAATTAGCGCTACCGACCCTGCTGTACCCCCGGCAATGCGAGACCTGACCGTGGTCAAGAACGAACCGGAAGGGCTTTTTACTGATACTTTGGCAAACAGACCGATCAGACTGGGAGCCACACAGTGACACACGCACCGGACCGTACTCGTATCGAGTTTCCCGATATCTCTTCTCGCACTTGGGAACACCCTTCGGACCGAGCAGCCTTGGTCACTCTTCGCACCCTCAAGGGCTTCGACACGGTGCTGCGAACGCTGTCCGGACTGCTGCGCGAGAGACAGCACCGCCTGATGTACTTGGCCACCGCGGTGCGCGTCGACGAACGCCAGTTCAAGGATCTGAACGATCTTCGAGCCGATTGTGTGCAGATTCTCGGCGCGGAGGAAACTCCGGAGCTGTTCGTGGTTCAGTCGCCGATGGTCAACGCGTTCACCATCGGGATGGATCGACCGTTCATCGTCCTGACCACCGGCATGCTCGACATCATGACCTACGAGGAACAGCGATTCGTGGTCGGCCACGAACTGGGCCACGCCCTGTCCGGCCACGCGGTGTACCGCACCGTTCTCATGCACCTGATGCGCCTCGCCGGCACGGTCGGCTGGGTTCCGGTGGGCGGCTGGGCCTTGCGCGCGGTCATCGCGGGGCTGATGGAATGGCAGCGCAAATCCGAATTATCCGGCGACAGAGCAGGTTTGCTGTGCGGACAGGATGTGCACACCGCGATCAGCGTGCAGCTCAAGTTGGCGGGCGGCGCACGTATCAGCGAAATCGACGTCGACGCCTTCCTCGCTCAGGCCGCCGAGTACGAGGCCAGTGGAGATCTGCGCGACGGCGTGCTCAAGCTGCTCAATCTCGAACTCCTCTCGCACCCGTTCTCGGTGCTGCGAGCTGCGGAACTGAAGAAGTGGGTCGACACCGGCGAGTACGCGGCGGTCCTTCGTGGCGACTACCCACGCCGGTCCACCGACCACGAGGCCAAGGTGTCGGAGGAGTTCCGTAACGCGGCCCGCACGTACAAAAACAACTTCGACACGTCGGAGGACCCGCTGATCAAGACGGTCCGCGACATCGGCAGCGGCTTCACCGGTGCCGTCGACGCCGTCGGCAACGGAATCGGCGACGTGGCGTCGGACATCAAGGGCAGGTTCGATCACTGGCGAAAGTCCTAGCACCCCAGAACGAAGCGAACGGCGGCGACCACCGAGGTGGTCGCCGCCGTTCGTCGTTCTACAGCAGAGATCAGAAGTTGATCATGTGGCCTGCGAGGCCGTGGATCGCTTCCTGCAGTGCCTCCGACAGCGTCGGGTGCGTGTGGACGTTGCGGGCCAGCTCGTTGACCGTCAGGTCCCACTTCTGGGCCAGGGTCAGCTCCGGCAGCAGCTCCGAGACGTCCGGTCCGATGAGGTGGCCACCGAGCAGCTCACCGTGCTCGGTGTCGGCGATGAGCTTGACGAAGCCCGTCGCGTCGCCCAGGCCGTGTGCCTTGCCGTTGGCGGCGAACGGGAAGTTCGCGACCTTGATGTCGGATCCACGAGCCTGCGCTTCTTCGCGGGCCTGGTCCTCGGTCAGACCGAAGCTGGCGACCTGCGGCTGGCAGAACGTGGCGCGTGGCATCATCCGGTAGTCGTCGATCGGCAATGTCTCTGCGCCGCCGATGGTTTCGGCAGCCACCACGGCCTGCGCCTCCGCCACGTGGGCGAGCTGGAGCTTGGCGGTGACGTCGCCGATGGCGTAGATGTGCGGGACGTTGGTCTGCATCGTGTTCGTGATGCCGATGGCACCGCGATCGGTGAGCTCGACACCGGTCTTCTCGAGACCGAAGCCCTCGACGCGAGGAGCGAATCCGACGGACTGCATCACCTTGTCGACGGTGAAGGTCTCGCTCTCACCGGACTTGTTGTGCTTGATCTCGACGGTGACCTTGGAGCCGTCGTCGTCGATGCTCTGCACACCTGCGCCGGTGATGACCTTGACGCCGAGCTTCTTGTACTGCTTCTCGATCTCCTTCGAGACGTCCTTGTCCTCGTTGGGGAGCGCGCGATCGAGGAACTCGACGATGGTGACGTCGACTCCGTAGTTCTTCAGGACGTACCCGAATTCCATACCGATGGCACCCGCGCCGACGATGAGGATCGAGCCCGGCAGATCCTTGGTCATGATCTGCTCTTCGTACGTGACGACGTTCTTGCTGAGCTCGGTTCCCGGGAGCAGCTTGGTGGTGCTGCCGGTCGCGATGATCGCGTTGTCGAACGTGATCGTCTCGGTGCCGCCCTTGGACAGTTCGACCTCGATGGTGTTGGCATCGGTGAACGTGCCCTGGCCGTCGTACTCGGGGATCTTGTTCTTCTTCATCAAGAAGTGGATGCCCTTGACGCGTCCGTCCGCGACCTTGCGGCTGCGGTCGAATGCTGCGCCGAAGTCGAAGGATGCTTCACCCGAGATACCGAACAGCTTGGCCTCTTTGGTGAAGAGGTGCGCCAGCTCGGCGTTACGGAGAAGCGCCTTCGAGGGGATGCAGCCCACGTTGAGGCACACACCGCCCCAATACTTCTTCTCGATGATGGCAGTGCTGAGTCCGAGTTGTGCCGCGCGGATAGCAGCGACGTACCCACCGGGACCGGCTCCGAGGACAACGACGTCATAGTGTGAGGTCACGAGTCCCCAGCGTAGTCGTGCCCTTCGACACTGTCTCGACCTGGTCTTCGTTACCAGCCGGTAGCCTCGCACGCGTCCTGCACCCGACCGCACGTGTGCTGCTAGAACTGTGCCATGGCTTTCTCGGACGACCCGTACCTCTGGCTCGAAGACGTCACCGGCGACGACGCACTCGCGTGGGTACGCGAGAAGAACGAGGTGACGATCGAGGCGCTGGCAGGCGAGCGTTTCGACGCCACCGTGGCGGGTGTACGCGAGATTCTCGACACCGATGCGCGGATCCCGTACGCACGCAGGCGCGGGCAGTTCCTCTACAACTTCTGGCGCGACGCCGAGCACATCCGCGGGGTGTGGCGGCGCACCACGATGGACGAGTACCGCACGGACGAACCCGCATGGGACGTCCTGCTCGATCTCGATGCCCTGGCCGCCGACGAGGGCGAGAACTGGGTATGGGGCGGCGCTCAGGTACTGCGCCCCGACCAGCTGCGCGCTTTGGTGACGCTGTCCCGAGGCGGTGCCGACGCGACGGTGGTACGCGAGTTCGATCTCGACTCCCGCACATTCCGCGCTGCGGAGGACGGCGGTTTCACGCTGCCCGAGGCCAAGACCGACATCGGCTGGATCGACGTCGACACAGTGTTCGTCGGCACCGATTTCGGACCGGGGTCCCTGACCGAATCCGGCTATCCGCGGATCACCAAGAGATGGCACCGAGGCACCCCGCTCGCCGACGCGGAGACCGTCTACGAGGGCGAATCCCAGGACATCTCGATCTCCGCGTGGCACGACCGCACGCCGGGATTCGAGCGCGACTTCGTGCAGCGGTCCACCGACTTCTACAACTCCGAGACCTACGTGCTCGACGGTACGGCGGTGACCCGCATTCCGACGCCGACGGACGCATCGACGTCGGTCCACGAGAACTGGCTGCTGGTTCGGACGATGACCGAGTGGACCTACGACGGTGTCACCCATCCGGCGGGCGCGCTGCTCGCGGCCGACTTCGACGAATTCATGAGCGGCACAGCATCTCTGACGGTTCTGTTCACTCCCGACGAGCACACATCCCTGCATCAGTACGCCTGGACCGAGAATCATCTGCTGCTGGTGACGCTGCAGGATGTCCGCACTCGTCTGCATGTGCTCACCCCTCGTGCGCGTTTTGCGTACCTGGAGGGGCGCAAAACGCGCACGACGGAGTGGGACACGGCCACCGTCGACGGGTTGTCGGAGTTGGCGTCGACCGAGATCATCGGTACGGACGCCGAGGAGAACGGGGACGAGTTCTTCCTCGGCTCCTCGGGTTACCTCACCCCGGCCACGCTGCTGGTCGGCACGGTCGGCGGCGCGCTCGAGGTACTCAAGCAGGCTCCCGCTTTCTTCGACGCGGACGGCATGACCGTGCAACAGTTCTTCGCGGAGTCGGACGACGGCACCGCGATCCCCTACTTCGTCGTCCGACGCGGCGACGCAGGCCCCGGCCCCACACTGCTGTACGGCTACGGCGGCTTCGAGATCTCGATGACGCCCGGCTACAGCGGAGCGATGGGTCGAACGTGGCTCGAGCGCGGCGGCACCTACGTCGTCGCCAACGTCCGCGGCGGCGGCGAGTACGGACCGTCCTGGCACACCCAGGTGTTGCGAGCGGGCCGGCATCTGGTCCACGAGGACTTCGCCGCGGTCGCCCGCGACCTGGTGGCCCGAGGGATCACCACCGCCGATCGCTTGGCCGCCCAGGGCGGCAGCAACGGCGGCCTGCTGATGGGCATCATGGAAACGAAGTACCCGGAACTGTTCGGGGCGTTGGTATGTCAGGTCCCGCTACTGGACATGAAGCGGTACCACCTGTTGCTCGCGGGAGCATCCTGGGTGGCCGAGTACGGCAACCCCGACGACCCCGCCGAATGGGAGTTCATCTCGCAGTACTCCCCGTACCAGAACGTCGTGGCCGCGTCCGAGCGGAAGTACCCACCGATACTCATCGCCACGTCCACCCGAGACGATCGAGTCCATCCCGGACACGCGCGCAAGATGGCTGCGCGGCTGGCCGAGCTCGGTCAGGACGTGAGCTACTACGAGAACATCGAGGGCGGCCACGGCGGGGCGTCGGACAATGCGCAGCTGGCTTTCAAGACCGCACTGACGTACGAGTTCCTGTGGCGGCACCTCGAGAGCCGGTGATGTCAGTCGGCCAGAGCCTGCTCGAACATCGGCCAGGAATTGTGGAGATCGTCCTGCCAGTATCCCCAGGAGTGCGTCCCGCGTTCCCGTAGCTCGAAATGGGCTGGTATATCCAGCTTTTCGAGAGCGCTCTTCAGTCGACGGGTGCAGTCGCCGGTGGCGACCTCGATGGCGCCGCCCACCACCATCTGGTTCAGCAGCACGAAACCGGGGCCGTTGGGGTTGGTTCCGTCGAAGGTGTCCGATGCCCCCGCCAGGCCACTGCCGTTGGAGATGTACAGCGCGGTGCCGCGCAGCTTGTCGGCGTTGACGACAGCGTCGTTGTGCACCCAGTCGAGGTCGTCGTCCGCGCCCCACATGTTCTTCACGTCGGTTCCGAGCGCCATCGATACGACGGTCTTGACGTACGCGCGACCCAACGGATCGGTGGTCGAGGCGCAGCCGCTGTAGGAGCCGACCGCCCGGAAGAGACCGGGGTTGTGTGCCGCCAGATTGAGCACCGACGTCGCAGCCATCGAGATTCCGGCAATGACGTTGCGGCCGTTGGTCTTCAGCAGTTGGTCGACGAGTGGAGGCAGTTCACGGGTAAGGAAGGTCTCCCACTTGTTGCGGCCGAGCACGCGATCGTCTCGCTGCCAGTCCGTGTAGTAGGAATAGGCCCCGCCGACGGGTGTGACCACATTGACGTTCTTGTCCGCGAAGAACGACACGACATCGGTCTGGGTGTACCAGTCCATACCGTCCACCCCACCGCCCGCGCCGTTGAGCAGATACACGGTGGGGCTCGGCTTCGCGCGGTCCGGAGAGCGAAGGATCTTCAGCGGGATGGTCCGATCCATCGCGGCCGAATGCACGAACGCCGTCATGGCGACTGCGTCGGTCTCCTCCGTGCGCACCACGTACGACGTCGACGCGTTGTCCGCGTCGGGCGCGGCGAGGGCCGTGCCCTGCGAGGCCGACGCAGCGATACACGCGGCCACGAGCACAGCCCTACCGATCCGACGAGCTGTAGCCCCCAGGCCGTTCATACACGTGCTCGCTATCTTCGGCAGAACAGAAGTTGAGTCACTAGCGTTGTACACCAGAACGGGCGCGGAGTTGGAACTTATCGCATGAATTAATCCAAACGACCGTATCGTACGGCTCGGGGTTGTGTCAGCGGTGCATCCACCGCTCGACCAGGTCGGCCACCGCGGTGGGATTGCGGATCCACCCGTTGTGGCCCAGCGGCTCGTCGATGTGTTCGGTGGTGATGTCGGCGTTGGCAAGCTTGGCCGTCAGATTCTCCATCGAACCCTTGGGTGCCAGATCGTCGCCCTCGATGGTCACTGCCAGCACCGGTAGGGTCAGCCGGCCCATCCGTTCCTCGTAGTCGATGTCGGCACCGGCCGGCTCGATCGAGCCCGTTCGGGCGAACCTCGACCAGTCGTCGATCAACACTCGTGATTGACGGCCGAATCCGCCGACGCCGATGCGGTCCCCCGGCCAGAATCCGGCGATGTTGCTGGTGATCGCCATCGCCGCCGCGCCGAAGTAGAGCGGGACCCCGCGAGTGGTGCCGAAACCGCGGTGGTACGGCGACCCGGATGCCACCAGGATCAAGCCACCGAGCCTGCCTCGAATTCGGGCGGCGTACATCGCGCCCAGTTGTCCGCCCATACTGTGGCCGAGCAGATACGGGGTTGCGGCGGGAAACTGCTCGCGCACCACCTCGAAGATCGCCGGAAAGTCGACCGAGACCAGTTCCTGATATCCGTACCTGCTCGACGAGCTCGGCTTCGGCTTACTGTCCCCCTGGCCCCGAAGATCGCCGATCGCAGCATGGAATCCGCGGGCGACGAGCGCTTCGGCGAACAGCCGGTAGTAGCCGCCGGGGATGCCGAGACCCGGGAGAACGACGATGACGGGCGCATCGTCTCGGCCCTCACTCGGAAACAGCGTCACCGGCACCGTCGAACCGTCGGGCATCTGAATCGGAACCGTCTGCATCGGCCAACCCTATGACGGGTGCGACCGCACCCGCCCCAGGGCACTACCTCACAGGATGATCGGGTGGTAGCTACCGGTCGACCAGCTGAACCAGAACAGTTGACTGTTGATGAATCCGACTATGGCTTCGAGCATGGTGCCCCCTCTACTACCGTCGATACCGAGCGCATCGACGATGAGGCTCAGGTCTACCCGGTCGGCGGCGAATCATCGACCGCTGGAGGATATTTCGGTCGAACGAATGACACTTCGAAACCAAGAAAGCCGGGCCCGACGGTAAGTCGGGCCCGGCTTCGGGGTCGCGCTTCAGCTGGGAAGCGTGCCGGGGATGTTGACGACCGAACCTGTTCCTTCGGAGCTGCCGACAGCGAGCAACTGCAGCAACAGCGAGAGAAATTCCATCAAAACTCCTTCGAGAGAGGGGGATTCGCCGCCGACGCGGCGTCGCGAGCCTTACTGTTCATCGATTCGGCTCCGGTCTGCCGTCCTGGCCGAGGCCTACGGCGCGGAGCCGGGATGTCAGTCGGAGGAAGAACTGATACCCGAGAAGAGCTGGATGAAGATTGCCAAGAGGTCACCGAGTTCAGCGGACATGCGACAGGCTCCTTGTTGTTCGAGGGATGTGCAGATCGAACGTGACGGTCGTCACTCGATTACCTCTGCATGAAGATTTCTACCCGAACGGATAACGTTTCGTACACGCATTGGCATCGAAAAGTCAGAAATCTTGGTGAGCTGTCACAAAACGGTCACGGAGACGAAAAGTCGCGGCCGCCCCCGACAGCGACCGCGACTCGTGGACCGACGAATTACGCGGCGCTACCCGACGTCAGCACGCCGACGATCTGCTCGACGATCGCGTCGACGATGCCGTCGTAGACTCCGGTTGCAATGTCGGTGATGAACTGCGCAGCTGAACCCATGAGAACTCCTGATGCTCGTCTCTTCGTACAGCCGTAGGTAATACGGCCTACCACTTTCCTACCGCAACCACCGTCGCGGTGCACAACGCGGCACGAACTCACTGCGCGGATACCGAAGCGACGCAGGACGTTCACCGAGCAGACCCCGGTATGTAGCCCAGAATTATTCTCCGAGCACGTCTTTCGCGCGACCGACGAGCAACGGGTCTGTTTCGCCCACGATCTCGGAGTCCTTGTTGGCGTAGTCGAACTTGTTGAGCACGAACCGCATCGCGTTGATCCGCGCGCGCTTCTTGTCGTTGCTCTTCACCACGGTCCACGGTGCTACGTCGGTATCGGTGGCGCGGAAGTTCTCTTCCTTCGCAGCGGTGTACGCATCCCACTTGTCCAGTGACGCAAGATCCATCGGCGACAGTTTCCACTGCCGTACCGGATCCACCTGCCGGATCGCGAAGCGAGTGCGCTGCTCGTGCTGCGACACCGAGAACCAGAACTTGGTCAAGCTGATGCCCTCGTCCACCAACATCTGCTCGAACAGCGGTGCCTGCCGAACGAACTGTGCATGCTGCTCCTCGGTGCAGAACCCCATGACCCGTTCGACACCGGCACGGTTGTACCAAGACCTGTCGAACATCACAATTTCGCCGGCCGCAGGCAGATGCCCGATGTACCGCTGGAAATACCACTCCGTCGACTCCCGCACCGACGGCTTCTCCAACGCGACGACGCGTGCGCCGCGGGGGTTGAGGTGCTCCATGAACCGCTTGATCGTGCCGCCCTTACCGGCGGCGTCGCGACCCTCGAAGATGATGACGTGTCGTCGTCCGGTGTCCTTGGACCACATCTGCAGCTTGAGCAGTTCGATTTGCAGCAGCCGCTTTTCGAGTTCGTACTCGGCGCGGGTCATACGCTCGTCGTAGGGGTAGTTCTCCCGCCACGTGTCGACGACGTGACCGCCCGGGACCGTCAGCAGCACCGGGTCGTCGTCATCGGAGTCGTCGACGACGAACCCCGAAGTATCGGCAAGATCCACGGCGGTCGTGATGTCCCGCACGTCGCTGAGATTCTTGCGTGCAGCCACGCCGTTGCGGAGATCGAAGTCGGTCATGCGCCGAAAGTTAGTGCTCATCGGTGACCGGTCCATGGCGATTCGGTGAACACCGAGCGCAACCGGACGCATCGGACACGCTTCCGGTCTGCAAGGGGGACGGACCGGAAGCGACCGACACATCCGACCGTAATCCTCGCGCCGACAACAGGTCGAGTGTCTGCGTCGTAAAAGTCACCGAACTTGTTCGGCGACCCGTTTCTCGATCGTTCGATTCTCCGGGTCGATATGGGTGAAAGCCCCGATGTGCCCACAGGCGTCGGCGACGCAGACTTCTCACCATGACATTCGAGAGCAATTCCCCCAGAGAATTCACCCTGTCCAACTCACAGAAGATGATCGGAGGCGTCTGCGGCGGTATAGCCGACTACTTCGGTTGGGACGTCAACCTCGTTCGCGTCGCCACCGTCGCCGGTGCAGTGCTCAGCGGTGGCACAGTCGTGCTGATCTACCTGGCGGCCCTGATGCTGATGCCGCGCCGCCCGTGAGCTCCCGCGACCGCGGAAAGGCCCCGCATCCTCGCCGGCGGAGGAACGGGGCCTTGCCGTCGGACTTCGCGGAATGGGGCCTAGCTGGAGCCGAAGCTACCGGTGCTTCCGCCGAACAGTCCGTCGAGAAGTTCACCGAGACCATCGGTGAGGCCACCGGTGATGGGTCCGGTGATGCCACCGTCTTCGCCGCCGCCGAGGATGGGCAGGAGGCCGGTGAGGAGATCGAGGAGCATGGGTAAGCCTTTCGAAAGACACGTCGTGGCCCGAGTCGGAAGGTGACCAGGCCACAGGAACATAACGTTCCAGACGCGATCCATTCCATCGTTTCGGACAAAAAGGACCCACCGGCTGTTTCGGGGCTCGAAAGCCGACCCGGTTCTTCACCGTTCCGGTGATCAGTCCTCGGTTTTCCCGGTGATCAACCAACCGCAGGGCGCAGCCAGATCGTCGGCTTCCGTCGGTCCCATCGAGCCCGGCGCATAGTTCTTCACCGCGGGCGGATCGTTCAACAGCGGCGCCGCCACCTCCCACACGTGGGCCAGGCCGTCGGGTCTGGTGAACAGCGATCGGTCCCCGTTCAGTACATCGAGGATCAGCCGGGAGTACGGGCTCAACGGCTCCGCGTCGGGCACCGATTTCAGCGGCAACGACAGATGCCCGACGGACAGGTCGAAATCCGGTCCGGGTTCCTTGACCGTCATGGCGATATCGATGCTGCCGTCACCGGACAGGTCGAACGAGAGCACCGCGCCGTCCTCGGGCAGCGTCGACAGTGGACTGTCGGCGGGCTTGCGGAACACCAGCGACACCCGCTGCGCTCCGGCACCGAGCATCTTGCCGGTACGAAGCAGGAACGGCACCCCACGCCAGCGATCGGTATCCACCCACAGCTTCGCGGCCACGAACGTGTCGACCGTCGAATCCTCGGCAACGCCGTCGACGTCGCGGTAGCCGTCGTACTGCCCCAGAACCACCTCGTCGGTGTCGAGTGGACGGAACTGCCCGATCACCGTTTCGCGAGCCGACTGCAGATCCTCGGCCTTCAACGACGCAGGGGGTTCCATGGCCACCTCGGCGGCCACCTGGAACAGATGGGTCACCAGCATGTCCAGTACGGCACCGGTCTCGTCGTAGAACTCGGCGCGGTCGTCGATGTCGAGTGTCTCGGGCACGTCGATCTGCACATGCTCCACGTGCTCGGAGTTCCAGATGCCGCTGATCATGCCGTTGGCGAACCGCAGCACGTGCAGGTTCTGCGTTGCTTCCTTACCGAGGAAATGATCGATGCGATAGACCTGTTCCTCCTTCACGACCTCGTGCACCGCCTTGTCGAGTTCCTCGAAGTTGTGCTGCGAGGTGCCGAACGGCTTCTCGTACACCACTCGGGAACCCTCGGCGAGATCGTGTGCACCCAGGGCCTTCGTGTAGTCGACGAACGTGCTCGGCGGCAGCGCGATGTAGTGCACCAGCTGTGCGTCGTCACCGATCTCTTTCCTGGCGTCGGCGACGACGTCGGGGAGCTTGCCGGGATCGTCGACGGTGAAGCCGTTGCCCGCGAAACGGATTCGCTTCGAGAACGCCGACCAATCGTCGTCGGCCACGTTCTCGGCGAACTCGTCGAGCACATCTTTCACGTGGTCGCGGAACTCGTCGTCGGACGAGTCCTTGCGACCGTTGCCGATCAGGATCCATTTCTCCGGCAGCAGGCCTTCGACGTGGAGTTGGTAGAACGACGGCAGAACCATTCGCTTCGCGAGGTCTCCGGTCGCGCCGAACAGGACGAATACAGTGGGTTGCGAGGACGCCATGACCTCCACTATGCACCGCATAGTGCTACCTAGGTGAGAGTGCACGAAGATGACCAGATCACGGTTTCACGGAGAGATCTACGGGGTAGGTACGACATCGGGAGTGCGCATCGTCGTCGGACACTGGACGCGCTCGCCCCTCGGCGAATTCACCGATGTGATGGTCCAATTCGCGGACGGTCGACGCCTACTCGTGGCCCCGAACGAGGCGGTACGTGAATTCGTCACGGCGACATACTCGTTCGATTCCACCGAGCTGGTACCGGTCACCTTCTCCGAACAGCCCGACGGGTGGCGGTCCGTCGTGGCCGGGGATCTGTCGGTACGCATCCGAGTGGCCGGACCGACGGTTCTCGGCCGCGCCCTGAGCCTCGTCCCCGACGCCGTGTCCACCGCACCGTGGTTCTGCACGATCAGCGACCCCATCGCCCGAGTGATACTGCGCGGAGTGCGAACTCGCGGCAGCGCCGGCGGAGGCCGGCGCGAATACTACGGAGCCAGGCACCAGCACCGCGTCGTCGACGTCGTCGCATCCTGGCAAGGAGAGGACCTCGGCTCGCTGACGCCCGTCACTCCCCCGGTGACGTTCGGATTCGGCAGCACCCCCGCGGCACCGTCGGTCACCTCCATCACCACCACGATCGACTCGTAGACCACTGCTGTTTCACACCACTGCTGCTCCGACTTCGCGCAGTTCGTCGAGAGCCGCTGCGGAAGTCTCGGGAGCGACCCCGGCCACCAGATCGGTGAGAACCCGAACGTCCAGGTGCTGTGCCACTGCATCTTTCGCCGACGCCAGCACGCAGTAATCGGTGGCGAGACCGACGATGTCGACGGCCGTCACCTCGTTGGCGGTCAGGATCTCGGACAGGGATGTTCCGTCCTCGGTGACGCCTTCGAACGCCGAGTACGACGGTCTGCCCTGCCCCTTGTAGACATGCACGTCGACGCTGCCGGTTCGGTAATCCGGGTGATATTCCGCGCCGACCGTTCCCGCGACGCAGTGCACGGGCCACGTGGTGACGAAATCCGGGGCAGCGTCGGTGGCGAAATGTCCACCGTTGTCGCTGTCGCCGTCGTGCCAGTCGCGTGAGGACACCACGAGGTCGTAGTCGTCGCCGCTCCGGGCGAGGTACGCGCTGATCCTGCGCGCCACCTCCCCACCGCCGACCACGGCCAGAGCACCACCCTCGGTGAAATCGTTCTGAACATCGACTACCAACAGAGCACGAGTCATGTGTCCCAGTATCCTCGACGGGTGCGCGTGTCGTCTCTGGTGACCTATCCCGTCAAAGGATGTGCCGGTACGGCACTGGACTCGGCCCGGGTGAGCACAGCCGGTCTCGAACACGACCGAGCGTTCATGATCGTCGACTCCGACGGCTCGTTCCGCAGCCAACGCACCGATCCCGTGCTGGCCGTCGTTCGTTGCTCGGTGGAAAACGGCTCACTGACACTGCGCCACGAGAGCGCAGGGAGCGTCACCGCCGTCGTCGATCGTGATTCCGCGGACCGCGGGGTCACGATGTTCGGCACGCCGCTGCGGGGCATCGACCAGGGCGACGACATCGCCGCCTGGCTCACCGACGTCATCGGCGAGCCCTCCCGCCTCGTCGCCGCGCCCCGCGATCACGGCCGCGTCACCGACGGAATCCGTCCCGGCTCGGCCCATTTCGCCGACAGCGCCGCCGTCCACATCCTCTCGACCGCCACGCTGGCCGGTCTGAACTCTCGCCTCGACGCCCCGCTGCCGATCGACCGATTTCGGCCCAACATCGTCGTCGACGGCTCGCAGGACGCTCATGTCGAGGACGAAGTGCGCAACATCTCGATCGGCGACGCACGATTGGCGTACACGAAGCTGGCGATCCGCTGCGCCGTCACCACGGTGGAGCAGAGCACCGGTATTCGCACCGGACCCGAACCTCTGCGCACTCTCGGCACCTACCGCCGGGCTCGGCAGAAGGGCGTCGCCTTCGGTTCGAAGTTCTCGGTGATCGAGGAAGGGACAATCTCGGTCGGGGACGAACTACGCGTCGAGACCTGGGGCGAATCGGAGCTGTAACTCGAACGGCATGTGGTTCGCCCACCCGTTTCGAGCTCGCAGCCGAAGATGCTGTTCTGCACCGAGTTCGACGCGTCGCCGTCCAGTGCCGAGTGCGGACGTCGTGCCGCGGTAGCGGATGAATGCGGTGAGCTCGTGGCCACCCGGTGCCAGCTCGTAGGTCGACGGTTTCGACCACGACTGGCGATGCTCCACGCCGTCGATCGTCACGAACGGCCGCGCCAGCATGCGCACCAACGACGCGTTCACCCAATGTGGAGCGAACTCGATCTCGATCGTGCTCACGTCAGCCTCCCTGGTGCGCTGAGTGTCCACTATTCGGCTCCGCAGGCGGGATCCCGCCTAGGCGAACGAATTGTGGACAACTACGTCAGTCGCTCCGGTGGCGACCAGCGCCGCCAACTGGATGCGCGCCTGCCCGGCCCGGAGTTCGCGGGAGAACACCGCACCGGCGTCGAGCAGATCGTGGCCGCCGCCTCCGCCGCCGTACGTCGGCGAGGTCTCACCGAACGGCACCCGCGTCGTGACGACCACGTGCAGCCCGGCAGCAACGGCCTCTTTCACCGCGTGCACCACCAGAGCGTTGGTGTTACCCGAGCCCAACGCCTCGAGCACGATGCCCGACGCCCCGGCTTCGCGACAGGCATCGATCTGCACCCCGTCCGCGCCCGGGTACAGGGCCACCACGTCCACGCGCACTCCCGCGACGGGCTGCCACCGCAGCGGGTCCGGCCTCGGCACTGCTGCCGACCGAAAGGCGTCGAGTTCGGAAGTGTGCTTCTTGATCGCCCCGCGGGCCGGCAGTACTCGTCCGCCGAACGCGATCAGCACCCCCTGCTCGGACCGCGCCGCCGTCACCGCTGCGGCGATGTTGCCGGGGCCGTCCGGGTCCGGATGATCGGCGGTGCGTTGGGCCCCGGTGAACACCACCGCACGCGCGTCGTCGTGGAACAGGTCGACGTACAACGCCGACTCCTCCATGGTGTCGGTGCCGTGCAACACCACCACTCCGGCGCAGCCGTCCTCGGCCAACGCGTCGACCACGGCAGTGCGAATGGCGTCGAGATCGGCGAGGTCCAGGGCGGAGCTGTCCTTCGACATCACCTCGCGCACCACCACGCCGTCCATGTCGACGCCCACGCCTGCGACCGGCCGAGAAACCCCGTGCTCGTCGCGACTACTGGCGATCGTCCCACCGGTGGTCAACAACGCGACGAACTCAGCACTGTCGGGTCGTTCCGGCAGGCTCCACTCCTCAGTCATTACGGGCGGCTACCTCTCGAATTCTGTTGCGGCACATGTACCATCCGGCGATCAGCATCGGCGCGATGAGCAGGATGGACGCGACGGTCCATGTACCGACGGGTTTGTCGAAGGCCATCAGTACCAGTACACACGCCAGAAAGCCTAGCGTTGCGTAGCCGGTGTACGGGGCACCGAACAACCGGAACGCAGGCCGGGTTACCGCGCCGGTCTTGGACAGAGACCAGAACTTGAGCTGGCACGCCACGATGACGGCCCACGCGCTGATGATGCCGAGCGCAGCAAGGTTCAGCACGATCTCGAACGCCTGCGCCGGGACGACTGCGTTGAGGACGACCCCGAGCAGCGTCACCACCGACGTCAGTGCGATGCCGCCGTACGGAACTCCCTGCTTGTTCATGCGGGCCGCGAATTTCGGTGCCGAACCGGCGACCGCCATCGAATGCAGGATGCGACCGGTGGAGTACAGCCCGGCGTTGAGAGACGACAGCGCTGCGGTGAGCACGACGAGGTTCATGATCGCGTCGGCACCCTCGACGTCGATCGCTCCGAAGAATGTGACGAACGGGCTCTCCCCGGCCTGATACGCGGTGTACGGCAGCAACAGCGAGAGCAGCAGCACCGAGCCGACGTAGAAGACGACGATGCGGACGATGACGGTGTTGATCGCCTTTGGGATGACCTTCTCGGGGTTCTGCGTCTCTCCGGCGGCGGTACCGACCAATTCGATGGAGGCATAGGCGAATACGACGCCCTGGATCACGACGATCGCCGGAAGCAGTCCGTTGGGGATGAGACCGCCGTTGTCGGTGAGGACGCTCAGACCCGGAGCCTGACCGTCGATGGGGGTACCGAAGATGACGTAGTAGGTGCCGATCGCGAGGAACGTCACCAGGGCCACGACCTTGATGAGCGCGAACCAGAATTCGAGCTCACCGAACACCTTGACCGACACCAGGTTCAGACCGAGAACCAACACCAGGCCGGCCAGCGCGAACACCCACTGATCCACGTTGCCCAGCGGTGCCCAGTACTTCTTGAAGAAGTTCATGTACAACGCCACTGCCGTCACGTCCACGACGGCCGTCATCGCCCAGTTCATCCAGTACAACCACCCGGCCGCGAACGCGACCTTCTCACCGAAGAACTCGCGGGAGTACGAGACGAACGATCCGGACGACGGGCGGTGCATCACCAGCTCACCCAGCGCGCGCAGGATCAGGAATGCGAAGAAGCCGCACAGTGCGTAGACCAGAACCAACGCGGGCCCGGCGTCGCGCAGTCTTCCACCGGCACCCATGAACAGGCCGGTGCCGATCGCGCCGCCGATGGCGATCATCTGAATCTGGCGCGGAGCCAGCTCTTTTCGATACCCCAGCTCCTCCTCGCGGAAGGCCTGCTTCTGGATCGGGTTCTCGGTGCTCATCGCATTACCTCGTCGACGTCTCGGGAGCAACGGAATGCTCGGTGGGAGCCACCCGCAGGTTCGCGAGATGCTCGGGGCTCAGCAATCGATCCAGCTCTTCTCGCGCCAGCAGGCCCTTCTCGAGCACCAGGTCGACGACATTGCGGCCGGTGACCAGCGCTTCCTGCGCAATGGCCGTCGACTCCACGTACCCGAGGTACGGGCTGAGCGCGGTGACCAGACCGATCGAGTTCTCCACCCGCTCACGCAGCAGATCGATGTTCGCGGTGATGCCGGCGACGCACCGATGCGCGACGGTCCGGCAGGCCGCACTCAGATGCGCCATACCGTCGGACAGGGATTTGACGATGATCGGCTCGAAAGCGTTGAGCTGCAACTGCCCTGCCTCGGCGGCCATCGTGATGGTGACGTCGTGACCGATCACCTCGTAGGCAACCTGATTGAGAACCTCGGGAATGACGGGGTTGACCTTGCCGGGCATGATCGACGAACCCGCCTGCATCGGAGGCAGATTGATCTCGTTGAAGCCCGCGCGCGGCCCGGAGGACAGCAACCGAAGGTCGTTGCAGATCTTCGACAGTTTCACTGCGACGCGCTTGAGCACACCCGACAGGTGCACGAACTGACCGACGTCCTGCGTTGCCTCGATGAGGTCCGTTGCGGTGACCAACGGCAGGCCGGTGATGGTGCGCAGGTGCGCGACGGCCGACTCGGTGTATCCGGCAGGAGCATTGAGCCCGGTACCGATGGCCGTGGCCCCGAGGTTGATCTCGTGCACCAGCAGCGCGGCCTCCTCGAGCCGGGAGCAGTCCTCGTCGATCATGATCGCGTAGGTGCCGAACTCCTGACCGAGTGTCATCGGCACCGCGTCCTGCAGCTGGGTGCGGCCCATCTTCACGACGGTGGCAAACTCGCTTGCTTTGCGGGAGAACGAATCTCGCAGGACCTTCATCGATGCGATCAGCTCGTGCACCGCGAAGATGGTCGCGATGTTCACCGACGTCGGATACACGTCGTTGGTGGACTGCGAGGCGTTCACATGCTCGTTGGGGTGCAGCATCGAGTAGTCACCGTGCGCGTGGCCGAGGATTTCCAGGGCACGATTGGCGATGACCTCGTTGGCGTTCATGTTGGTCGACGTACCCGCGCCACCTTGAATGACGTCGACGACGAACTGCTCGTGCCACTGGCCGTCGAGAATTTCCTGGCACGCGGCCCGGATCGCTTCCCCGCGGGTGGCGTCGAGTATTCCGAGGTCCTGATTGGCCGCCGCGGCCGCCCACTTCACGGCTGCCAGCCCGCGTACGAGGTGGGCATTGGTGGAGATCGGCCGCCCCGTGATGGGAAAGTTCTCCAGCGCGCGCAGGGTATGGATCCCCCAGTAAACGGTCATCGGAATCTCGCGTTCGCCGAGAAGGTCTTTCTCGATGCGGGTATCGGCCACGGTGGGTGCGCTCCTTCAGGGGGTGTCCAGCTGTCCGGCTGTCTGACAGGTAGAGTGTGGCGTAGAACACCTCGTCGGTCAACCCCGGGATAGGATCACTGCATGAACCTGTCGGACAGCTGGGCAGTCAGTGCGCCCACCAATGCCCGCATGAGCGCCGCCGAAGCAGTCTTCGCCGACCTGCGTGCCGCGATCTCATCGGGAAAGCTCCCCGTCGGGCAGAAGCTCCCGTCCGAGGCGGCGCTGGCCGCGAGGCACAGCGTCAGTCGTTCCGTCATCCGCGAGGCTCTGCGCTCGTGCCACGCGCTCGGTCTGACCGAAACGAAGACGGGCCTCGGCACCTTCGTCGTCCGCGATCGAGTGGGTAGCGACCTCGACATCGGCAATTACGAGGCCCGTGAACTCATGGAGGCCCGACCCCACGTCGAGGTACCCGCAGCCGGGTGGGCGGCCGAACGACGTACCGCCGACGAGTTGGCGGTTCTCTCCGGCCTCGCCGACGAGATGCGTTCCGAGGACGACCACGAGGCCTGGGTCCTGTTGGACGCGCAGTTCCACACCGCCATCGCGCGGGCCAGCAGAAACCGCGTGTTCGAGTCGATCGTCGTCGACATCCGGGACGCCTTGACGCGGCAGTCCGAAACGTTGAACCTCGTCGCCCACCGGCAGCAGCAGTCCAACGTCGAACACGACGCCATCGTCGCCGGTATCCGATCCGGCGAGTACGACGCAGCAGCTCGCGCCATGACCGCGCACCTCGATGCGGTTCGTGATGCAGTGGAGTCGCTCGCCGATCGGCCCAGCTGACCGTACGACTAAGCTGCTGGCCGTGACGAAGGTACTGAACTCCCTCCCGGTCGGTGAACGAATCGGCATTGCATTCTCCGGTGGTCTCGACACCTCGGTAGCGGTGGCCTGGATGCGCGAGCACGGCGCGATCCCGTTTGCCTACACCGCCGACATCGGCCAGTACGACGAGCCGGATCTGTCCGACGTACCCGCCCGCGGCCTTGCGTACGGTGCCGAGCAGGCCCGGCTGATCGACTGCCGCGAACCGTTGGTCGAGGAAGGCCTCGCGGCACTGACCTGCGGCGCGTTCCACATCCGATCGTCGCTGCAGACGTACTTCAACACCACTCCCCTCGGCCGCGCGGTGACCGGCACGCTGCTCGTGCGCGCGATGCAGGAGGACGGCGTCTCGATCTGGGGCGACGGCTCGACGTACAAGGGCAACGACATCGAGCGGTTCTACCGCTACGGCCTGCTCGCCAACCCCGAGTTGCGCATCTACAAGCCGTGGCTCGACGAGGCATTCGTCGCCGAGCTCGGCGGCAGGCACGAGATGTCGCAGTGGCTCACCCAGCGCACCCTCCCCTACCGTGATTCGGCCGAGAAGGCGTACTCCACCGACGCCAACATCTGGGGTGCCACCCATGAGGCGAAGCGTCTCGAATACCTCGACACATCCCTCGAGATCGTCTCGCCCATCATGGGTGTCCGCTTCTGGGACCCCGAGGTCGAGATCGCAGCCGAGGACGTCACCGTCGACTTCGAGCGTGGCCGTCCCGTTCGGATCAACGGCAAGTCCTTCGACAGTGCCGTCGACCTGGTGATGGAAGCCAACGCGATCGGCGGACGCCACGGACTCGGCATGTCCGACCAGATCGAGAACCGGATCATCGAGGCCAAGAGTCGCGGCATCTACGAGGCCCCGGGTATGGCACTGCTGCACATCACGTACGAGCGGCTCGTCAACGCCGTCCACAACGAGGACACCATCGCCTCGTACCACAACGAGGGCCGCCGCCTCGGACGCCTGCTCTACGAGGGCCGCTGGTTCGATCCGCAGGCACTCATGCTGCGCGAGGGCCTGCAGCGCTGGGTCGGCAACGTCGTGACCGGCAGCGTGACGGTTCGCCTGCGCCGCGGTCAGGACTTCACCATCGTGGACACCCAGGGCAGGAACTTCAGCTACCACCCCGAGAAACTGTCGATGGAACGCAGCCAGGGGCAGGCCTTCTTCCCCGGCGACCGCATCGGCCAGTTGACCATGCGCAACCTCGACATCGCAGATTCGCGCAGCAAACTCGAGCAGTACGCCGCTCAGGATCAGCTGACCGCCTGGGGCGACCTGATCGGCGAACTCGCCCCCGGTGGAGCCGACGCCATCGCCGCCAGCAGCGCCGACAACTCGGTGGACTCCGCAGCCCTCGACCACGCCGCAATCGAGTCCGGCACCGACTGACTTCTGGCTGCCGAACTCGAAGTTATGGACGGATTTCTGCCGATGTCCGTCCATAACTTCGAGTTCGGCTACTCCTCGGGCTCCGTCAGGCCCTGATGCTCGTCGCGTTCCGCCCATTCGAGTAGCTCGTCGATTGCGAACACCGCGTCGTCGATACCCGCATGTAGGTCGCCCAGTTCGGCGTATCTGGCCGGTACGGTGAAAATCGTGAACTCGCGTGGATCGACGTCGGGTACCTCGGCCCACGAAATGGGTGTCGACACAGTCGCCCTCGGGTTTCCCCGCACCGAATACGCGCTGGCGATCGTATGGTCGCGGGCATTCTGGTTGTAATCGACGAACAACTTCGACGGGTCGCGATCCTTGCGCCACCACGTCGTCGTCACGTCCTCGGGTGCGCGGCGCTCCACCTCCCGCGCGAATGCCAGTGCAGCCCTTCGCAAGTCCTTGAAGCCGTGCGCGGGGTCGATGCGAACGTAGATGTGCAGACCGTGACCGCCCGAGGTCTTGGGCCAGCCGACTGCGCCGAGGTCACCGAGCACGTCCTGCACGACACCGGCGACGCGTTGGACCCGATCGAAGGGGCAGTCGGGCATCGGATCGAGGTCGATGCGCCATTCGTCGGGCATCTCGACGTCGGCGCGGCGCGAGTTCCACGGATGGAACTCCACCGTCGACATCTGCACCGCCCACGCCACGTGCGCCAATTCGGTCACGCACAGCTCGTCCGCGGTGCGGTTGTAGCGGGGGAACGTCACCTCGACGGTCTCCAACCACGGCGGGGCTCCGTGCGGCACCCGCTTCTGGTGCACTTTTTCACCGGCGAGGCCCTTGGGGAAGCGATGCATCATGCACGGCCGCTCCCGCAACGCGCGGACGATGCCGTCGCCGACGCTCAGGTAGTAGTTCACCAGGTCCAGCTTCGTGGCACCGCTCTCGGGGAAATACACCCGATCGGGGTTGGAAATGCGCACCGTGCGCGTGCCCACCTCGAGTTCTATTGCCGGAGATGCCATACCAGCGACACTAGATGTACCCGCGGCCGCGCGCGCTCGGAAGTCGGAGATTTTCTCGCAGGTCCACCGGAGCTACGTGTGGGAACGCAGCGTGATGCCGTAGCGGTCTCGCTTGCGGTAGATCGTGGCTCGACTCATTCCCAGTTCCTCGCCCGCCTGATTCATCGTGATGCCGGGCCGGCTGAGTACTCGAATCATCTCGTCGCGCTCGAACGTCTCGATTCGTGTCAGACGTTGGGTGGTCCGCGAAAGCACCTCGGGCGGCAAGTGATTGACGCCGACGACGTCGGCGCGGACCGCCGCCTCGTGCATCACCGTCGCCAACTCGGTGACGTTCCCCGGCCACGAATATCCGACGAGGGCTCGTTCGGCGTCTCCGGTCAGGCTGACCTCGCGTCCACGCGCCCGCAATGCCAGATGCCGAGCGAGCGGAGCGATGTCCTCGGGCCGATCGCGCAGCGGCGGGACCTCGACGACCGAACGCACCAATTGCGCCAGGGCAGCGGGAACAGCGTCGTAATCGGAGGCCGTCAGGGTGACGGGCACGCCGTCACCGACACGAGAGATCAGTTCCGCCAACGCGTCTGCCCCTCGCGCCGGAAGCCGGTCCACGTCGCGGACGATGACTGCGGTGTCGGGTTTGGGCAGCTCGGGCGTCCACAGATCCAGCCAGGCGTCGACGTCGCGCGCCGCCGGAACTCCGGCACTCAGAATTCGACCCCGTGGGCGGATGGTACGCAGCGCTCGGGCCAGAATCGTGGCACGTCCGGTTCCCGGTTCTCCCACCAGCAGGACCGAATCATGTTGGCTGAGAGCTGTTTCGGAGGACGCGAGAGCCTGATTCCACCGCGTCGACAGCGTCGGGACGCTGCCCGCACCCGGCCGACCCGACGACGCTTCGACGCGGAAGACCGTCCCACGTGGTGCCGGACGCGCGTGCTGTCCCTGCGCTCGCGCGAGCATCATCGCCGCGGTGTTCCCTGCCGCCGACTGAGCAAGGGCCAGCAGCAGATCCGTCGACGACTCCGACCACGTGGTGAGGTTGACGCAGCCCTCCACGGTGCCCGTCATCGGGTTCAGCACCGGTGCCGCGGCGCAGGTGTATCCGGTGAGCGAGAGCGAGTAATGCTCGGAGGCGCGCACCACTGCCGGAATTCGATCGGCGAGCGCGAGGGCGAGGCCGTTGGTGCCCGCCTGGTTCTCGCCGTACGAGAAGCCGGGGGCCAGATGCACACGGTCGAGCGCTGCCAACAGCTCACGGTCCGCGCTCACTCGATCGAGCACCAGACCGTCGGCGTCGGTCAACATCATCGACACCGGCTCGTTCGCCAACGTGTCGCGCAGTCCGTCGAGCACCTCACGCCCACATCGGTAGAACAGTGATTCGCCGTCGTAGGTGCCCGAAAATGCTGGTACGACGTCTTCGAGTGGCACTCCGAATTCCTGGCTTCGGTGCCACGATGCGAGCAACCGATGCGACACGGCAGCGAGGGGCTCCGAGTGCAAGCGGGCTCGTACGAGACCCTCGGGATCTGCCATGTGATTCAGGTTACATTCGCTGGTCGCCATGGATCCGAAACCAGCGTCTCGAATTGAGACATCGCGCTACTTCGTCGAGCCTTCGCCGCGCCTACCGTCATCCACAGATCGCTTGTGACAGACGTCACGCACAGTCTCTGGAGGTCAGCCATGTACAGCAAGAACGGCGAGAACTACTTCATCGTGGACGCCCACGTCGCGCTCTGGGATGCGCGGCAGGAGAACCAACGCAACATCCACGGCAAGCAGTTCATCGACTGCTTCTACGACTACCACCGCAACCTCTCCCCCGAGAGCGAGCTGTGGACCTATGACGAGTACCTCTACCAGGGCGGCGATCGGTTGATGCGCGACCTGTTCGAGATCGGATACGTCGACCACGCCATCTTCCAGCCCGCTCACCTGGGCGAGTTCTATCACCGCGGGTTCGGCCAGACCGACGAGGCATCGGCGCTCGCTGCAGCTCACCCGGACAAGCTGACCTACAACCATCACTTCGACCCACGCAACGGCGAGCGTGGCCTGGACCAACTGCGTGCCGACGCAGAACGCTTCGGGCTCAAGGGCGTCAAGCTCTACACGGCCGACTGGCACGGCGATTCTCGCGGTTACAAGCTCGACGACGACTGGACCCGGCGTTACCTCGACGTGTGCCGCGAGGTCGGCATCAAGAACATCCACGTGCACAAGGGACCCACCATCCGTCCGCTCGATCGCGATGCGTTCGACGTCGCAGACGTCGACCACGTGGCCACCGACTTCACCGATCTGAACTTCGTCGTCGAACACTGCGGACTGCCGCGCCTGGAGGACTTCTGCTGGATCGCCACCCAGGAGCCCAACGTGTATGCCGGCCTCGCGGTCGCCATCCCGTTCATGCACACGCGGCCGAAGTACTTCGGTCAGATCATGGGCGAGCTGCTGTACTGGCTCGGCGAGGACCGCATCTTCTTCTCCTCCGATTACGCACTGTGGACGCCCAAGTGGTTGGTCGAAGGATTCGTCGATTTCCAGATCCACGAGTCCCTCGACGAATACGCACCGATCACACTCGAGCAGAAGAAAAAGGTCCTGGGCTTGAACGCCGCAAAGCTCTACGACATCCCGGTGCCCGCCGAGCTGCAGCTGCCCGACGCCGACGAAACCGAGACCGGACCGCGTCAGCCCGAACGCGCCGACCTTGCGGCGGTGTGACGTGACGACTGCTGTGACCACCAGGAAGGACGAGGCGTACACCGCCCTCGGAGTCGTCCTGGATCCCGAATTGGACGAGCCGATCACCGATCTCGGGTTCGTGCGATCCCTCGAAGTCGACGAGGGCACAGTGCACGTTCATCTTCGACTGCCCACGTCGTTCTGCTCACCGAATTTCGCGTATCTGATGGCGGGAGACTCCAAGGACGTGCTGACGGCGTTGCCGTGGACCGAGCACGTTCTCGTCGAACTCGACGATCACCACGACTCGGACAAGATCAATGCCGGCCTCGCCGCCGACGCCGGCTACCGCGGCACCTTCGGACACGAGGCCGAGGAGGATCTCGAGGAACTACGAGCGACGTTCCGTCGCAAGGCCTATGTGGCGGCGATGGAACGGTCGCTCATGGCGTGGTTGCGCGCCAATCCCGACTCGACCGAGAACGACCTGGCCGCAGTGGTTCTCGCAGACCTACCGGACAACCGCACGACGACCGCGCTGCTTCGCCGACGCGAGGCTCTCGGCCTGCGGACCAATCCGGCCGCACCGGCACTGGTCGATCATGCGGGTCGTCCACACACCGGCGACCTCACGATGGTGATGCGACGCGCCCGCGCCACCCGCGTTTCGATCGACGGTAATGCGCACTTCTGCCGCGGATTGCTGCAGACCCGCTACCCCGGCGCAGAGGAACAGCAAGTCCCTCGCGAAGAGGGCGCGTTCGTTCCTCTCACCACTCTCACTGTCCCCCTCCGCACTACACAGGAGCATGTTTCATGAGTTCGATGCGCGCCGTCCAGGTCGTCGGATATCACAAGAATCTGGAGATGACCGAGGTACCGATTCCGGAAGTACAGGGCCCACTCGACGTCATCGTCAGGATCGGCGGTGCCGGCGTCTGCCGTACCGATCTGCACATTCTCGAAGGCCAGTGGGCCGAGAAGTCCGGCGTCACACTGCCTTACACGATCGGCCACGAGAACGCCGGGTGGGTCCACGCCGTCGGCTCGGCCGTCACCAACGTCCGCGAGGGCGACAAGGTGATTCTGCATCCACTCGTCACGTGCGGGTTGTGCCGGGCGTGCCGCTCGGGCGACGACGTCCACTGCGAGACGAGCGATTTCCCGGGTATCGACACCAACGGTGGATACGCCGATTACCTACGGACCAATGCGCGAACCGTCGTCAAGATCGATGATTCACTCGAACCGTCCGCAGTCGCTGCACTTGCCGATGCCGGCCTGACGGCATATCACGCGGCCGCGAAGGCGGCCCGGCGTCTGACTCCCCGCGACAAGTGCGTCGTCATCGGAGCAGGCGGCCTCGGCCACATCGGCATTCAGGTACTCGAAGCACTGTCGCCCGCCGAGCTGATCGTCATCGACCGCAATGCCGACGCCGTGAAACTCGCGCTCACCTTGGGGGCCGATCACGCGGTGGTCGCCGACGGCAGTCAGGTCGATCAGGTCATGGAACTCACCGGCGGCTTCGGAGCCGAGGTGGTACTCGACTTCGTCGGTGAGAACGGTTCCACGGCAGAGGGATTGGCCATGACGAGGCGGGCCGGCGACTATCACGTCATCGGGTACGGAGAGAACGTCGACGTGCCGACCATCGACCTGGTGTCGGCGGAGAAGAACATCGTCGGCAATCTCGTCGGGTCCTACAACGACCTGTGCGATCTGATGTCACTCGCCGCCCGCGGTGCCGTCAACCTGCACACGCAGACGTACGCACTGGACGACTTCCAGAGCGCCATCGACGACCTCGACAACGGACGAGTTCGCGGCCGCGCGATTCTCGTACCCTGAAATCGGGTAGTACCCACCAGCACCATTCCAACTACGAGGAGCAACGTTGATCTTCATCACCGCCAAGTTCAAGGTCAAGCCCGAGCACGCCGACAACTGGCCCGAGATCTCACGCGACTTCACCGAAGCCTGCCAGGCCGAGGAAGGATGCCTCTGGTACTTCTGGTCCCGCACCCTGGACGACCCCACCGAGTACGTCCTCGTGGAGGCGTTCAAGGACCCGGATGCCGGTGCCGCCCATGTGAATTCGGATCACTTCAAGCAGGCCCAGAAGGATCTTCCGCCGTACCTGGTGGAGACGCCGAAGATCATCAGCCAGGAAGTCGACGGCACCGATTGGAACGAACTGGGCGAACTCGCGGTCGACTAGTTCCTTTCGCGATCCCGGATCACCTGACCGAGGGTCATGACGGCGTCGGCGAATTGCCCGGGCAACTCCTGGGGCGGGTTGTGGCCGCACTCGACCTGACGAACATCGATCAGGTCGGTGAAGTGCGCCGCGTGGTCCGGGCGGCCGTACAGCGAGGCGACGGTGTCCTCGGTCGGATCGATCACGACCGTGGGCACCGTGATCGCCGGTTGCCGTGTCAGCAACTCCTGCGTCGCGGCGTAAGCGACGTCGCCCGCCTCGATTCCGTATCGGTGCCGATAGGAATGCACGGACACATCCACGAAATCGGGGTTGTCGAACGAGGGCGCGGTGGCCGCGAATTCGGAGTCCCCGAACCGCCATGTCGGCGACCAATCCGTCCACAGTGTCTGCGCGATCTCGGCGCGGTAGGCCGCGAGCCCGGCCCTGCCGCGCTCGGAGTGCAGGTAGTACTGATACCAGTACCGCTTCTCGAGGTGCGGCGGCACCGGCGTGGACACAGCGGCAGCGATGTCCTGGACCAGATATCCGGAGACACTCACCAGGCCCGACACCAGCTCCGGCCACAGCGCGGCGACGACGCACGCTGCTCGCCCACCCCAGTCGTAGCCGGCGACGATCGGTCGGTCCAGTGCCAGCGCGACGATCAGCTCACGAAGGTCGTGGCCGATCGCAGCCTGTTCACCCGAGCGCATCGTGTCGGCGTCGACGAAGCGAGTCGGTCCGAAGCCGCGCAGGTAGGGCACCACCACGTCGTAGCCGGATTCGGCGAGCAGCCTGGCAACGTCGTCGTAGGACCTGGTGTCGTAGGGAAATCCGTGCAACAGCACCACCGAGCGGCCCGCCGGATCACCGAAGCGGTCGAACGACACATCCAGCACCCCTGCGCGAATCATCATCGGTCCATGTTCGCATTGTCGCGCCGAAGGTCAGCTGCTCAGCACGTCCTGCATGCCGGGAGCGAGGACGTCCGAGAGGTCGGACCACGGGACGGTGATGGTGATGAGGCCGATGCCGTAGGAACCCACCTGATAGTCCCCGAAGTGAATGTTCATTCCCTCCGGCGATGCCGTCCAGTTCGCGAAGTTGGCCACCGTCGGCTCGATGCCCGAGCGCTCGAAACTGTCGCCTGCCCGGGTGGTCGGAAGAATCTCCGCTGCTCGTTCGGACAGCCGGGCCAGGCCTGTGTCGAGATCGGTGAAGGCATCGTCGAGGGAGATCGGCTGTGCGGTGTCGGCGTCGATCGTCACGGTCGCAAGCAGTGAATTACCGTGCGCTCCGGGCGGTACGGCGATCCAATCGGTGATCTGTTCGGCACTGATCACGCGCCTCCCGACGTAGGTCGTACCCGTCGAGTAGCCGTCGCTGAGGGCGAAGTCGTTCCCGTACTCGCGGTCGATCTGATCCTGGAGCGCGGCGCGCATCGACTCGTTGAACTCCGCCGTCACGGCAGCGTTTCCACCACTGAGCTGTGGAATTGCGACGTCGTAGGTCGCACGCTCCGTAGATCCGGTGACTCGGGTGCTGCCGACGACGTACGGCTCGGCGGCACTCGAGGTAGTGGTTGGCGTTGTAGACGTCGGCTCGGCGCGCTCGGTGGTGGCGGTGACATCGGTTGTGGTCGGTGCCGACGCCGGCGTGGCAGTTCCCGAGGTGGAGCAGCCTGCGAGGGCCGCTGCCAGAGCGAGTGCGACCGTCATCGAGCGGATTCGCGTCATGCCCCACACTAACCACCGAACAGCCGACAACTCCGCTGCTAGCGTCGAACCTCCCGGGTCTCCGACCGGCCCACGTTCGGAAAGGGAGTTCGATGAAAACAATGAGCATCATCACCAACCTGCGGGTTCCGGACGTCGACGAGGCCAAATCGTTCTACACCGAGTTCCTCGGTCTGAAATCCGAGGAGTTCGATATGGGGTGGGTCGCGCGGCTGTCGTCACCCGACCGCCCGGTCAGCGTTCAGCTGGTGACGAGCGATCGGAGCGCACCCGAGGATTCGGTGATGTCGGTGCACACCGACGATGTCGATGGCGCGTACGCCGAAGCGCAGAAACTGGGCTACGAGATCGTGCACCCATTGACGACCGAGCCGTGGGGTGTGCGCCGCTTCTTCGTTCGCGCTCCCGACGGCAACGTCGTCAACATCGCGTATCACCGGGACTGACTACAGCACACGAAAAAGCCCGACCCCCTCGAAAGGGAGTCGGGCTTTTTCAGCGAGGGGCTGGACTCAGAAGTCCATGCCGCCCATGCCACCGGTCGGATCGCCAGCGGGCGCTCCGGCCTTTTCGGGCTTGTCGGCGACGACGGCCTCGGTGGTGAGGAACAGAGCCGCGATGGACGCTGCGTTCTGCAGTGCCGAGCGGGTGACCTTGACCGGGTCGTTGATGCCTGCAGCGAGCAGGTCCTCGTACTCGTTGGTCGCGGCGTTGAGGCCGTGACCTGCTGGCAGGTTGGAGACCTTGTCCGCAACGACGCCGGGCTCGAGGCCTGCGTTGAATGCGATCTGCTTGAGCGGGGCGGACAGTGCGACGCGAACGATGTTCACGCCGGTTGCCTCGTCACCGTCGAGCTTGAGGTTGTCGAGTGCGGGCGCTGCCTGGAGCAGTGCCACGCCGCCACCGGCGACGATGCCTTCTTCGACGGCTGCCTTGGCGTTACGCACGGCATCTTCGATGCGGTGCTTGCGCTCCTTGAGCTCGACCTCGGTTGCCGCTCCGGCCTTGATGACTGCAACGCCACCGGCCAGCTTGGCCAGGCGCTCCTGCAGCTTCTCGCGGTCGTAGTCGGAATCGGAGTTCTCGATCTCGGCGCGGATCTGGTTGACGCGACCGGCGATGGCGTCGGAATCTCCCGAGCCTTCGACGATGGTGGTCTCGTCCTTGGTGATGACGACCTTGCGTGCCTGTCCGAGCAGCTCGAGTCCGGCGGTCTCCAGGGAGAGGCCGACCTCTTCGCTGATGACCTCGCCGCCCGTGAGGATGGCGATGTCGGCGAGCTGCGCCTTGCGACGGTCACCGAATCCGGGAGCCTTGACGGCGACGGACTTGAAGGTGCCACGGATCTTGTTCACCACGAGGGTGGAGAGAGCTTCGCCCTCGACGTCCTCGGCGATGATGACGAGCGGCTTGCCGGACTGGATGACCTTCTCCAGCAGCGGCAGCAGGTCCTTGACGGTGCTGATCTTGGAGCTGACGAGCAGGATGTACGCGTCTTCGAGGACGGCTTCCTGACGCTCTGCATCGGTGGCGAAGTACGCCGAGATGTAGCCCTTGTCGAAGCGCATGCCCTCGGTGAGCTCGAGCTGCAGGCCGAAGGTGTTGGACTCCTCGACCGTGATGACGCCTTCCTTGCCGACCTTGTCCATTGCCTCGGCGATGAGCTCGCCGATGGACGGGTCGCCTGCGGAGATGCCAGCGGTAGCAGCGATCTGCTCCTTGGTGTCGATCTCCTTGGCGGACGCGAGCAGCGACTCGGTGACGGCTGCAACAGCCTTCTCGATGCCGCGCTTGAGGCCGAGCGGGTTCGCGCCGGCTGCGACGTTGCGCAGGCCTTCACGGACGAGTGCCTGAGCGAGAACGGTAGCGGTGGTGGTGCCGTCGCCTGCGACGTCGTCGGTCTTCTTGGCGACCTCCTTGACGAGCTCGGCACCGATCTTCTCGTAGGGATCTTCGAGCTCGATCTCCTTGGCGATGGAAACACCATCGTTGGTGATCGTGGGAGCTCCCCACTTCTTCTCGAGTACGACGTTGCGACCCTTGGGGCCCAACGTCACCTTTACTGCGTCGGCGAGGGCATTGAGGCCTCGCTCGAGGCCACGGCGTGCCTCTTCGTCGAACGCGATGATCTTGGCCATTGCGAAGTGATCCTCCGGATTGGGGGTGACACATTGCTGGCCGAGCTCGGTGCCCGCGACGGACGACCAGGGGTGTCGTTGATTCCCCGGCCTCACCGTGTCCCGACCTGGCACTCACGTGTCGAGAGTGCCAACTGCATTTCTAGCACTCGCCCATGGTGAGTGCAAGGTCGTCCGCCGCCGGCGAACCGCCGCACCCCCCATGCTCGACGCCACCGCGGGACGCAGGTGCCGAGCAGATGCTCGGCCGAGCCGGTATCCGTCACACACTGTTCACACCTGTACGCATTGTTAACATCCGAATACTGTGCATCGGACCCGTGACGCTAATACCGTTGAGCGACAACGGTTTCGACACCCGAAAAATTCGGACAAACCCCCGCAAAAGCGACAGTGAGGATCGAATATGTCCGATACGGTCGACACGTCGTACGACAACTCGGCGATGGACCACGAGGAAGAGGGCTACCACAAGGGCCTCAAACCTCGACAGTTGCAGATGATCGCGATCGGTGGCGCAATCGGCACCGGCCTTTTCCTCGGCGCAGGCGGACGCCTCGCCAGTGCCGGGCCTGGCCTGTTCCTCGCCTACGCCCTCTGTGGAATTTTCGTCTTCTTCATTCTCCGCGCCCTCGGCGAATTGGTGTTGCACCGCCCGTCGTCGGGCAGCTTCGTCTCGTACGCTCGCGAGTTCTTCGGCGAGAAGGCCGCATTCGTCGCCGGGTGGATGTACTTCCTCAACTGGGCGATGACGGCCATCGTCGACGTCACGGCCATCGCGACCTACATGCATTACTGGGGAAGTTTCGAGGTGATTCCGCAGTGGGCCATCGCGCTGGTCGCACTGGTTCTGGTGATGAGCCTGAACCTGGTGTCGGTCAAGTGGTTCGGTGAAATGGAGTTCTGGGCGGCCATGATCAAGGTCATCGCGCTGGTGACCTTCTTGATCGTCGGCATCGTCTTCTTGGCCGGCCGCATCCCCGTCGGTTCCGAGATGCCCGGAATCAGCTTGATCACCGACAACGGCGGCCTGTTCCCGTCCGGCGCGTGGCCCCTGGTCATCGTCATCTCGGGTGTCGTGTTCGCTTATGCCGCAGTGGAACTGGTGGGGACCGCGGCCGGCGAGACCGAGAACCCGGAGAAGATCATGCCGCGGGCGATCAACTCGGTCATCGCCCGTATCGCACTGTTCTACGTCGGCTCGCTGGTACTGCTCGCACTACTGTTGCCGTACACCGCATATCAGGCCGGTACCTCGCCGTTCGTGACGTTCTTCTCGAGCATCGGCCTCGGCGGCGCGGGCACCATCATGAACATCGTGGTGCTCACCGCGGCGCTGTCCAGCCTCAACGCCGGTCTCTACTCGACCGGCCGAATTCTGCGGTCGATGGCGATGAACGGCAGCGCACCGGAATTCACCAAGAAGATGACCAAGGGCGGAGTACCGTTCGGCGGCATTCTGCTGACCTGCTTCATCACACTGTTCGGTGTCGCCCTCAACGCCATCGCCCCGGGCGAAGCGTTCGAGATCGTGCTGAACATGTCCGCACTGGGCATCATCGCCAGCTGGGCAACCATCGTGCTGTGCCAGATCCAGCTGTACCGCTGGTCCAAGAAGGGCATCCTGAAGCGGCCCAAGTTCCGTCTGTTCGGTGCGCCGTACACGAGCTACGCGACGCTGGTCTTCCTGTTCGGCGTGCTGGTCCTGATGGCCTTCGATGCCCCGATCGGCTCGTGGACCATCGCGACCCTCGTCGTCATCATCCCCGCACTGATCGGCGGCTGGTTCCTGGTGCGCACCAAGGTGCTCTCGGTGGCCGAAGAACGAATGGGCTACACCGGCCAGTACCCGGTGGTGGCCAACCGTCCGACCGAACCGGAGGAGTGACCCTTCCCAACCCCCTCTCGAGCCAGGGCCCCGCATCGACCCGATGCGGGGCCCTGCTCATGGAGTCACGAAAACCTGAGCCATCGCGAGCGGGTGAACGGTGAGCGTCGCGCCGGCGGCTCCGGCACTCCGGCAGAAACAGCAGCAGCCACGGCATCGGCAAGCTCCACGCAGGTCTGGAATCGATCTGCCGGGTCCTTGGCCAACGCGCGTGCGACCACCGCGTCGAGACCCCGCGGCAGTGATCGCCGACGCCTCGTCACCGCAGGCGGTTCGGCCGACAGATGGGCGGCCGTGATCGCGAGCGGCGTGGCCAACGGGTACGGCGTTCGCCCGGTCAGCAATTCGACCAGCGTCGCCCCCAATGCGTAGACGTCGGTCTGCGCGCTCAGCACTCCCCCGCGAAGCAGTTCCGGTGCCGCGTAGTGGATGGACGCCAGTACAGTTCCGCCGACGACCAGCGGCGTCGAGTCGTCGACCAGACGCGCAATTCCCCAGTCGGACAACAACACCTGCTCGTACCCGTCCACCCGCTCGGTGGAGATGAGGATGTTCGACGGCTTGACGTCGCGGTGCAGGACGCCGTTCGAGTGGGCGTAGTCGAGGCCCTTGGCCACCTCGGCGACGATGCGTGCCACGCGGGAGACGTCGAGAGCGATCTGACCGCGAGCGACCAACCGCGCCGCGCTGTACCCGTCGACGTAGTGCATCGACATCCACAACTGGCCCTCGAACTCACCGTGTTCGTGCACCGACACGATGTTCGGATGCACCAGCAGCTCGGCCACCGTGGCCTCGGTCCGAAATTTGGTGCGCAGTCGCGGCGAGCGCGAGGCGTCGCGGTCGAGGATCTTCAGAGCTTCGAGCCGATCGTGTCCGCGGCCGAGTACGAGGTACACCTCACTCATGCCGCCGACCCCGAGGCGACGCTGCACCCGGAAGCCGGCGAACTCCGCACCCGGCTGCAGCTGGCCGGGATTCACAGAATCTCCTGTGCAGCAGTGCTACTCGCGGCACATCGACTCCACAAGGGGACGACCGGGCGAGACCGCAACATCGACAGAACTGTAGTCCGTTCGGGTGCTCGCGGCGACTCGGCAGACTTTCGACGCGGGCCTGTCTCCCCAGCTCACCGGCTCGGTCACGTTTCGCCGCCCGCGCCGACGTCGTTTATGGTGATTACCGGTACTTGACCAAAACAAGGGAAAAAGAACGGCATACCGATAGTGGTCAGCCGATCACCTCGACTCGAGTTGTAAGGAAGTCAAGTAAGTGAAAGCAGTAAAGGAAGCGTGGGGCGGCCTGCTCAAGCCGGTTTTCGTCCCCGCATCTATCGTCATTTTTGTGATGATCACCTTCTCGGTGATCTATGCCGGCACTGCCGCCGACGCGTTCGACAAGCTCAACAACGCCATCACCAGTGGCGTCGGCTGGTGGTACATCCTGGCCACCACCGGTTTTGTGGTGTTCGCGCTGTACTGCGGCCTCAGTAGGGTCGGCAACATTCGCCTGGGCCGCGACGACGAGAAGCCGGAGTTCGGCGTCCTGTCCTGGTTCGCGATGCTCTTCAGCGCCGGCATGGGTATCGGCCTGGTGTTCTACGGCGTCGCCGAACCTCTCTCGCACTACGTCACGCCACCCGAAGCCGGGGGCATTCCCGGCAGCACCGACCCGGCCGCCCGTCAGGCGATGGAGCTGACCCTGTTCCACTGGGGTCTGCACGCCTGGGCGATCTACGTCGTGGTCGGACTCGGGCTGGCCTACATGACGTACCGCAAAGGACGCCCACTGTCCGTGCGCTGGTTGCTCGAGCCGCTGCTGGGACGCAAGCGCATCGAGGGCGGCATCGGCCATGCGATCGACTCCGTCGCCATCATCGGCACGTTGTTCGGTGTGGCCACCTCGCTCGGATTCGGTGTGCAGCAGATTTCGGCCGGTCTCGAGTACCTGGGTTGGGTCGACACCAACAACTGGGTGACGGTCCTCATCATCGCCGGCGTCACCGGCCTCGCCACGTTCTCTGTCGTATCCGGCGTCTCACGAGGGCTCAAATGGCTCTCGAACATCAACATGGGAATGGCCGCGGCGCTGGCCGTCTTCGTTCTGATCGCTGGACCGAGCCTGTTCCTCATGCAGTCCTGGGTGCAGAACCTCGGCGGCTACGTCCAGGCGTTGCCCGAGTTGATGCTGCGCACGTCGCCCTTCTCCGACGATGGCTGGGCCGGTGCCTGGACCATCTTCTACTGGGGCTGGTGGATGAGCTGGGCACCGTTCGTCGGCATGTTCATCGCCCGCATCTCACGCGGCCGTACCATCCGCGAATTCGTGTTCGGAGTGCTGCTGGCACCGACCATCATCGGTTCGCTATGGTTCACGATCTTCGGTGATGCCGGCATTCTGCGTCAGCGGGACAACGGTGACCTGCTGGTCGACGGTGCCGTCGACACCAACACGAGTCTGTTTCAGCTGCTCGACACGTTGCCGTTGGCTACGATCAGTAGCGTGCTGGCGATCTTCGTCATCGTGTTCTTCTTCGTGACCTCCTCCGATTCCGGCTCGTTGGTCATCGACATCCTCTCCACCGGCGGTGACCTCGAGCCCCCGAAGATCACCCGCGTGTACTGGTCGATTCTCGAAGGCGTGGCAGCAACGGTGCTGCTCCTGATCGGCGGGACAGGATCGTTGACGGCCCTGCAGACGATGTCGATAGCCACGGCAGTACCGTTCTCGATCATCCTTGTGCTCGCATGCATATCGATGCTCAAGGCCTTCCGCTACGACGTCGCCACCACCCCGCGGTACTTGCGCGTCACCGCGACACCCGATGTGGGGCAGGACGAGCCTCAGGCAGCACCGGTGTCACCGGCGGTTCGCAAGCGAGTGAGTGCCGGAATTTCGTCGACATTCTCCGGCCTGGCACCGTCTCGAGAAGGGGTGACGCCGCCGCGCACGGACGGCAGCGTCGTGCTGGCGGTGCACGAGGTGCCCACCGAACAACTCGAGATTCACCCCGAGACGGGTGCGGTCGAGTACTCCGGTGACAACGCACCGGTCGATCCCCTGGGCGGCGAAGTGTTCGACACCCAGGAGTTCGCAGATTCGGCCGAAGGCCAGAACGTCAGCAAGAACGCGGACTGAGCACCTTCTCAACCACCGATCTCTGGCCCTCGCGACATTGTTCGCGGGGGTCAGAGGTTTTTCGAAGCCCAGTCGGTCAGTGCTTGCAGGGACGGCAGCAGCGCCGCACCGGACGGCGTCAGGCTGTACTGCACCGAGAGCGGCGGTCCGTTGTCCACTGTTCGCTGGACCAGGCCGGCCTTGCCGAGCTCACCGAGCCGCTCGGACAGGACCGAATCGCTGATACCACCGACGGCCCGGCGTAGGTCCGCGAATCCCATCGACCCGTTCATCAGGGTGGCCAGCAGAATTCCGTTCCATCGCTTGCCGAGGAAGCCGAACGCTTTGGTCAGGGCTCCGTCGCAGGCACGAGGTTCGTGAGTGGGTTCGTTCGCGGCCATGACCCCACCGTACCGAAGTGCTACTGTCTGCCTTGCCACTTCTGATTCACTAGTGGCCTCAGAAATGAAAGCAGGGCTCATGTTCATCGCAACAGTCGTCGTGTCGGTGCTGCTGGCCGTGGCACTCACGTTCTCCGCCGTCGGAAAGCTGACGCGCAACCCCTCCGTCGTCCCGATGCTCGAACAGGTGGGCGTGCCCGCAGACAAGATTCCGTGGTTGGCCTACGCGGAGATCCTCGGTGCCATCGGCCTGCTCGTCGGCCTGTTCGCATGGCCGATAGGAGTCGCGGCAGCCATCGGCGTCATCGCGTACTTCGTCGGAGCAGTCGTCGCGCACCTGCGCATCAAGGACAAGGAATTCGGTCCGGCGGCAGGCCTGGCCGTGTTCGCCGTCGTCGCCCTGGTCCTACGGGTGCTCAGCGCCTGACCAGTCGTAGTCCATCTGGCCCGCGGTGGCGAGAGCCTGATCGGCGCTCGTCCACCGCGCGACCAGATGCAGCGCAAGGTCCAGGCCTGCACTGATACCGGCCGACGTCGCCAGATCACCGTGGTCGATGTATCGAACTCCCTCGTGCACGGCCAGCGCGGGCCAGCGCGTGCGCAACAGGTCGAGGTCCTCCCAGTGCGTGGTGACCGGACGCGAATCGAGCAGGCCCGCCGCGGCGAGAACGAAAGCACCGGTGCACACCGATGCGACAACTTCTGCGGTGGGTCGAAGTCGCTGCAGCCACTGAAGCACTCGGCCGTCCGCTTCGACCGCGTCGACGACACCGCCGGGAACCAGGACGAGGTCATAGGTCCGTGGATCGTCGATCGTGGTGTCGACGCCGATTCTCATCCCACCTCGCGCGCGTACCGCTGCGTCGTCGAGCCCGACGAGCGTCACGTCGAAAGGCACCGCGCTACCGGCACGTTGGGCCACCCGATTGGCCACCGAGAACACCTCGAACGGCCCGCAGGCATCGAGCACCTCGACGTCGTCGAACAACAGAATCGCAATACTTCTCATTTTCGCCCTCAGCTGCTCGTGGTCGAAACGATGACGGGCACCATGATCGCTGCCGTCACCGCGGCATTGACGTCCGAGACCGCTTTGCGGACAGCTGCACCCGCCCACTCACCCTCGGCGATCTGCTTGGCCCTCGTCTTCAGCACCTTCTTGTCGGCATCGACGATGACCTTGTGCGTCAGATCGACTGCCGAGATCAGTGAGATCAGAGCAGCCGAGTGCGGCGTCGGCGTCGTGCCGTCGACGAGAGCACTCCGCAGTGCATCCCGCAGCACCTTCTCCCGAGAGGTGTCGCGAGCCGGCCACGTCGTCGTCGGGAAAAGCCCCCAGACCTTGTCCTGCTTCTCGGTGACGAAGCCCTGCGCGACCAGACGCGCAGCCAGTTCCTTCGCCAGATTCTTCTGCGACTTCTCGATCACCTTCTGCGGCTTCATCGACCGCGACGCCGTTGCTACCAGATCGAACACCCGGCGCAGCAACGGGTCCGCGGGCGGATCTCCCGCGACGACGACGTGGTCCTTCGTGGTCTGCTCACCGGGACCGGTGATGCGGAGCGACCCGCCCAGGGCGAGCTCGACGACCAGCGCACCCGCGAGAACACGGGGCAACTTGGTGGAATCGGCCGATGGCTTGCCCGATTCGTCGTCGAGCAACAACAGCAGCAGGTCCTCCGCAATCAAGGTCATGCTGCGAGATTACCCACAGTGCGCACTCGATTTGCGGTGTTCATCCGCGCGAAATCGACTGTTCAGTCGGCCCCGCCCATTCAGTTGATCAGACTCTGCCAATTCGAGGGCACCCGTTCACGAGGGCCCGGAACCGTCTGGTCGAGCGGATGATGTTGCGGCGGAGCAAGTTCGGGCCCGTCGTACATCTGCTCGTCCTCGTAGTTGTAGAACCAGTCCTCGCCGGGCTCGAAGCTGCGCACGAACTGGTGCCGAGTGGATTCGGCATGCTTGCTGGCGTGCTGCGACGGAGACGAATCACAGCACCCGATGTGCCCGCACTGCGCACACCGCCGCAGATGCACCCACCACCCCTGCGTCTGCGTGCACTCCACGCAGCCCGGGCCGGACGGCGAGACTGTCGGATCGATACCGTCGATTGTCATGATGCCTCCTCGATTGCTGGATGAACGGGCAGCCGCACGATGAATCGGGTGTCCCCCGGCTGGGACACCACTCGCAGATCGCCCTGATGTTTCTTCACCACGATCCGCCACGAGATGTCCAGACCGAGCCCCGTGCCCTCACCGACGGCCTTGGTGGTGAAGAACGGCTCGAATATTCGCGACCGAATGTCTTCCGGCACACCGGGTCCGGTATCGCACACCTCGATCTGCACCTGATCGTCGTCGAGAAGTGTGCGAACGGTGAGCGTGCCGCGGCCCTCCATGGCCTGCACCGCATTGTCGATCAGATTGGTCCATACCTGATTGAGCTCGGCGGCATACGCGGGAATGGGAGGTACCGACGGGTCGTATTCCTTCACCACGCGGATATCGTCACCGATCTTGCGCCCCAACATGATCAGCGTGCTGTCGAGCAGTTCTCGAACATCCACCGTCTGGTATGGCGCGCGGTCCATTTGCGAGTACTGCTTGGCCGCGCCGACCAGAGTGGAGATCCGAGTGGTCGAATCCGAGATCTCGTTCATCAACAACTCGGTTTCCACCGTGTAGTTGAGCCACCTGATCGCCCCTTCGAGCATGGCCGGATCCCCCACCGTCGCCGACACCCGATCCAGCCACGGCACGTCGAGACCCGCCGAGACGAAAGTGGGGGCCAGATCCCATCCCCCGTCGATTCCGTTGTCGTCGAACCACTCTCCGAGCTCGTCCTCCCGGTCCGACGCTTCCATTGCGGTGAGCTTCGGAGCCTTGGCCACCAACTCCACGGCCTCGTTCTGCAGTCCGACCAGATGCGACAAGCTCGAGCGATCGAGAGTCCCGCCGGCAATCATTGCCAATTTCTGCCGCATGTGCGCCACCCGATTTCGCAACGCGGACGTCGCCCGCACCGCGGCCGCGGCCGGATTGTTCAGCTCGTGCGTCAACCCGGCCGACAGAGAGCCCAACGCCAACAAGCGTTCTCGCTGCTCGACGACCTGCTTGGTGTTCTGGTTACCGAAGAACAATCCCTCGAGCAGATGGAGGGCCATCGGGAACCACTCGCGCACGATCGAGGCGAAGCAGTCGGCATCGAGGACGAAGAACCGGGACTGCGCGGTCACCCGCATCGAACCCTGGTAGGTCTGCGGTACTCGATCGCCCAGATACGCTTGCCACGCACCGGCATACACCCCGCGCTGCGAGGTGCGATTGACCACCAGGTCTTCCCCGCCCGACAGCTTCGAGAGCACCACCGAGCCCTCGATCAACACGTAGAAGCACGTCGCTGGGTCGCCCTCCGCGTACACCGGCCCCGGCTCGATCGTTTCGATACGGCCGTCTCGACACAGCTCGGCGAGCTGTGCGTCGGTGAGCTGCTCGAACAAGAACAGCGTCCGCAACTCCTCCGGATCGCACAGGGGCGCGTTCACGGATTTGCCAGGTATCTGTGCACCAACATCACGGCCATCGCTCCTTCTCCCACTGCCGAGGCAACCCGCTTGGCCGAGTCCGACCGGACGTCACCGGCCGCGAACACTCCCGGCACGCTCGTCTCGAGGTGATGCGGCAACCGCGCGGGTGTCCACCCGGCAGGACCACGGCCGTCGACCACCAGATCGGGGCCCGTCACCACGAATCCGTGATCGTCACGCACGAGCACGCCGTCGAGCCAATCGGTCCGCGGTGCCGCGCCGATGAACAGGAACAGGTACTGCGCGTCCACCGTCGTCGTCTCGTCGGTTGCCCTGTTGTGCAGCGTGATCTGCTCCAGGTGCCCGTCACCGGAGACGCCGACGACCTCGGTACACGGCCGAACGCTGATCTTCGGGTTCTCCTCGATCTGCTTGATGAGGTAGTACGACATCGATGCCTCGAGGGACGCCGCACGGATCAGGATCGTCACCGACCTCGCGCCCCGCGAGAGATAGACCGCCGCCTGGCCTGCCGAGTTCGCGCCGCCGACGATGAAGACGTCCTGTTCGGCGCAGCGAGCTGCCTCGGTCATCGCCGACCCGTAGAACACCCCGCGGCCGGTGAAGTCGTCGATTCCGGGGGCCTCCAACCGGCGGTAGGCGACGCCGGTGGACAGGATGATCGTCTGGGCACTGATGCTGCGGCCGTCGGCGAACCGCACGGTCCGCGCAGCGCCGTTGGTCTCCAGGGCCACGACGTCCTGCGTGGTGACCACCTCTGCACCGAACTTCAGCGCCTGCCGACGAGCCCGCTCCGCGAGTTGTGCGCCCGAGACGCCGTCGGGAAAGCCGAGGTAGTTCTCGATGCGTGAACTCTGCCCGGCCTGCCCGCCGGTCGCAGTGCGCTCGATCAACGTGGTGCGCAGGCCCTCGGACGCGCCGTAGAGCGCAGCGCCGAGTCCGGCCGGGCCGCCGCCGATGACAACCAGGTCGTAGAACTCTTCCGACGGTGAGACCGTCAGCCCCAGACGGTTGCCGAGTTCGGCATCGGACGGCTCGATCAGCGCGTCACCTTCGGTGGTGATGACCACCGGGAGGCGGTCGTCGGCCACTCCGGCCGCGGCCAACAGCCGCGCACCCTCCGATTCGTCGGACATGTACCAGCGGTACGGCAGTTGATTGCGGGCGAGAAACTCCCTGATCTCCGAGGACCGCGCAGACCAGCGGTGGCCGACGATCTTGGTGTCCTCCACGGCCCGGTGGTCGTACGCGCACCAGGCTTCGAGCTGAGCGTCGAGGACGGGGTAGAGCTTTTCCTCGGGTGGATCCCACGGCTTGAGCAGGTAGTAGTCGAGATCGATGACGTTGATGGCGTCGATCGCAGCGTCGGTGTCGGCATAGGCGGTGAGCAGGATTCGCCGCGCCGTCGGGAACAGATCCATGGCCTGTTCGAGAAATTCCATGCCGCTCATGTTCGGCATGCGGTAGTCGGCCAACAGAATCGCGACCGGAGTGCCGCGCAACGTCAGTTCCTTGAGCGCATCGAGCGCCCCGGCACCGGATTCCGCGCGCACGATGCGGTACTGCTCGCCGTACCGGCGGCGCAGGTCGCGGGCGACCGAACGCGATACTCCGGGATCGTCGTCGACGCTGAGAATGACCGGTTTCATGACCCTCCAGGACTGGTGCTCGTCAACCTCATGAGCATGCCACCACCGGACCCCCTATGGGAGGTAAGTGACGGCGTCGAGCCTGGGAACAGCAGGGTCAGATTCGGCCGCGCCTGATCAGATCGATCTCCTGCGGGGTGAGCAGCCGCTCGAGCTTCTCGGCAGGCCAGGTACGCGGACTGCCGCTCATCCTGGCGGTCTTCAACAGGGGCAGATCACTGCTGGTACGACGCATTATCGACTGTAATTTCACGGTGGATCACTCCGAACAATTTCTTCGTTGGTCCCGACACTCCGCTTGCTACATCGATCAGTGTCCGCCCGGCGTTAACGCCGGGCTGGGATCTCGTACGGCGTTTCGCGCCGAAAGACCGTTTCTCCCCGCTCTACGTGGGGTAAACATCGGCCCACATCAACTGATCGGGGAACGTTCGTGAACACGTCGGGAAAATCCACGTCGGGACATTCGGGAACAGGAAAATCGGCTACAGGAAAATCACTGGCCAATTCGGTTCAGGACAACGGTGCATTCGAGAAGGCGGCCCGGGCCGGCCACTTCGTCAGCGGAGTGCTGCACGTCCTGATCGGGTACATCGCCATCCGATTGGCGTTCGGTCAGGGCGGTAACGCCGACCAGTCCGGAGCACTCGCCGAACTGGCCGAGAAGCCCGGCGGCAAGATCGCACTGTGGGTTGCCGTCGTCGCGTTCGTGGCACTGGCCCTGTGGCGCATCGTCGAGGCCATCGTCGGCAAGAAGTCCGATTCCGACGAGGGCAGCGCGATGGATCGACTCAAGGCGGCAGCGCTGGCCGTCGTCTACATTGCCTTCGCATTCTCCACCTACGGTTTCGCGACCGGATCCGGTAAGTCCAGCGGACAACAGAACGCCGGCTACTCGGCGCGATTGATGGAATCCGGTGGCGGCAAGCTCGTATTGATCGTCATCGCCCTGATCGTCATCGGCGTCGGCGGATACCACGTCTACAAGGGCGTCTCGAAGAATTTCCTCGACGACCTCGAAGGCAGCCAGAGCGGAGCGGTCGTCAAACTCGGCATCGCCGGATACGCGGCCAAGGGCACGGCGCTCGTGGGGGCCGGAATCCTCGTCGTCGTAGCGGTACTGCAGTCCGATCCATCCAAGGCCACCGGAATCGACGGTGCCGTCAAGACCCTGGGAGCCCAGCCGTACGGGCAGGTTCTGTTGATCCTCGCCGGCGTGGGAATCGCGTTGTACGGCCTGTATGCATTCGTCCTAGCTCGCTTCGCTCGCATGTGAGCGGGAGTGGAGCTCGCTTCGCTCGCATGTGATGCTCCTATGAGTGTCAAGTGGCAGTTTTCTGGGTGAGAAGTTGGAACATTTCGCGGGCGACGGCTCGTTTGAGGCAGCGGATTAT
>NZ_JAVDUT010000007.1:0-213252 GCF_031456475.1 Rhodococcus sp. 3258 | reverse complement strand
GCCGACACATCACATGAAAGACAGCCATCGGCGTCAGAGCGGAAACGAGTCATACCTTCCACCTCGACGAACAACTCCAGTATCACTGAGTGGAACCTCGTAGTGGACTACGAGGTTCCACTCACATGGGGTCAGCTGCGATCGGGCAGGGCGCGTTCGACGATGTGCGGGCGACCCAGCGGATGGCGAACCTTGCGCTTGGCTTCGAGGTACACCCGAGCCGTCGACTCCGCGACGTGCTTCCAGTCGAAGTCGACGGTGAGACGTTCCCGAGCGGCGACGGCTCTCTCCTGCGCCGCATCGGTGTTGTCCAACACCCGCCGCACCGCCGCCGTCAGCGCGGCCACATCACCCGGAGGGAAGGACAGCCCGGTGACGCCGTCGACGATCGCCTCACCGAGTCCGCCGGCCGTCGATGCCACCAACGGAATGCCTGCTGCCGCGGCCTCGAGGGCGATGATGCCGAAGGGTTCGTACCGGCTGGGAAGGACGATGGCGTCGGCGCCGTGCAGCCATCCGAGCAGATCGGAGTGGTTCAGGTTGCCGAGGAACGACACCGACCTGGCGACGCGGTGGGTGCGTGCCAGACCTGCCAGCCACCCGAACTGAGTGCCTTCGCCGGCGATGTGCAGCGTGGTGCCGGGGTGACTTCGTCTGACGCGTGGCAGAGCGGCTATGGCGTCCTGGATGCCCTTCTCGTATTCCAGACGACCGACGAACAGCAATTTCGCGGGCTCGGAGCGGGGCTGTCGGCGTCGGAAACTCCACGCGGATCCGTCGATGCCGTTGTGAATGACCGAGACCGTCGACTCGGCGACGTCGAACAGGGCTGTGACCTCGTCCTTCATCGACGCCGAGCACGCGATGATCGCGTCGGAATCGTTCGCGAGCCACCATTCGATCGAATGGACCTGGCGGTTGACGGTGCCCGAGATCCAGCCGCTGTGGCGTCCGGCCTCGGTGGCATGGATGGTCGAGACCAGCGGCACGTCGTAGAACTCCGCCAGAGCGATGGCCGGGTGCGCGACCAGCCAGTCGTGGGCGTGGACGACATCGGGCTGCCAGCCGTCGCCGAGGCCGGGTTTACCGAGGGCGACCCCTGCCCGCACCATGGCGTGCCCCATCGCCAGAGTCCACGCGAGCATGTCCTCTCCGAACACGAAGTGCGCCGGATCCTCGGCGACGGCGACCACCAGTACGCCGTCCTCGATGTGGTGGGAGGTGGGATGGGTGGACGCGTCGGTGCCGGTGGGTCGGCGAGAGAGAACGACGACCTCGTGCCCGCAGCGCACCAGCTCGGTCGCCAGGTGATGAACGTGGCGACCCAGCCCGCCGACCACGACGGGTGGGTACTCCCACGACACCATCAGAACTCTCATCTACGCCCCCCTGGGCCTTCTCGGCGTGCACCGGGCAGTCTGCGTGCGTCCAGCGCCGCGAACAGTCCGTCTGCGTGATTCCATTGCCGCGCCAATTCTTCGGCTCGGGCCGGGTGCTGCTGCGCGGCAGCGATTTCACGTAGCGCATGTGCGTGGACGTGAGCTCGCTCTCGGGCGTATCCGGCCGCGGAGTCCTTGCTGACCATGAACGCCCAGTCGCTGGCCACGGCCATGAGTGTCTCACGCAGAATCTGATCGTCGACTCGATTGCGCAGTTCGGGGCCACCCGCCCGGCTTCGGACGGCACGGGAGGCGTCGACGGCATCGAGCGCGGTCCGGGACACCTCGGCGTTGAGTTTTACCAGGTCGGCGACGTCGTCGCCTGCCCACACGCGCCAGTCCTTGCCCGATCCCCAGGAAGAATCCTGCAGTTCGAGTGGGGCTCCGACAAATCCCCGTTCTCGGGCATCGTTCAGCGTTCCGACGGTGACTCCCGCGGCGGGCAGTGCGCGCATCAACTTCTCGAGCCACTGTGGCCCCTCGTGCCACCAGTGTCCGAACAGTTCGGTGTCGAACGCGGCCACCACCACGGCATCGCGGCCGATCCGCTCGGATTCGGAGATCAAGCGCCGACGCACCACGTCGACGAAGTCGGCGACGTGACGGTCCACTGCTGCCGCGGCACGCTCGGGTTCGTAGGGAGCCTTGTCGTTCGAGTCGACGGTGCGGCCGGTGACCCGGGCCGGTTTGAGTCCGGTCGCGTGGTCGTAGGTGTGGAAATCCCGGTAGGCACCGTGGCCCGGGTAGCCGGACTTCGGTGACCAGACGCGGTAGCTGACCGGGAGATCGCGCCCGAACGCGACGACGTCCGAATCCCACACGGGCCGGCCGAGGGAGGTGTCGCCCCGCATGGCGGGGCCGTCGACCATGAAGTGCGAGACACCTGCGGCCGCGTATTCGGTTTCCATGCCGGGGGTGAATCCGCATTCCGGTGCCCAGATACCGCGTGGCGTGGTGCCCCATCGGGCGGCGGCGTCGCGTAGGCCCTCGCTCAGGGAGAACCGCCGCAGTCTTTCGTCGAGCAACGGTTGGAACGGGTGCGCGAGCGGCCCACCCAGCAGTTCGACGATGCCCGTGTCGATCAGCGGACGAAGTACTGCCGAGCCGCCGTGTCGCCATCGCGTCTCGAAGCGGTCCAGAGCCGCGGCGGATGCCCGGTGTTCACGTATCGAGAGCGCGGGGTCGGTTGCCTCGTGCGCGCGTAGCTGCCAGTTTCCGAGCCAATGGTGCATGCCGGCCAGGCAATGCGGATCGTCGAGCTGGGCCGCGAGTACCGGGGTGACGCCGAGCGAGAGGACGTCGGTGTAACCGTCGTCGGCCAGCCGTTCCAGTGCCGCGGTCAGCGGGAGGTAGCAGTCGGCCCAGGACTGGTACAGCCATTCCTCGCCGACGGGCCACCTGCCGTGATTGGCCAACCAGGGCAGGTGGGAGTGCAGGACGAGGGAGAACATGCCCGGCACGGTGGCACCGGATGTCACCCGATCACCGCAGCCGAGCTCTTTCGGGCGACGGCGACCAGGTCGAGGCTGTCGTCGATTCGATCGGCCGCGATGTCGAAGTCGGCGATGGTGATCGCGGCGACGTCCTCGGCGAGTTCGGCAGGCCAGGGTTCACCGGCGAGTGCTCGTTCGATCTGCGCGTCGATGAAGGATCCGCCGTGTTTGGCGTCGAGGGCGGCCAGCGTGCTTCCGTGCCGGACTCCGGTGAGTTCGGTGACCTCGAGGCGGGCGGCGACGAGCAACTCGGTCAGTTCTGCCGCGTCGAGTTCGCGGGTGTGGAAGGGGTTGAGGGGAGTGTCGCGTCCGGGCGAGAAGGTGATGCGGTTCGGTGTGCTGATCAGCAGCGTGCCGCCGGGCTCGAGGACGCGGTGCACTTCGGCCAGGAACGCTCCTTGATCCCAGAGGTGTTCGATGACCTGGAAGTTGACGACGACGCCGACCGAGGAATCCGCGAACGGAAGGCGGTCGAGATTGCCGCGCACCATCGTCACCGCGGGGTAGCGCGCGTGGACGTGCGTCGCGGCCGAGACGTCGTAGTCGAGGCCGACGACGCAGGCCGCAACCTCGGCAATCATGTTGGCTCCGTAGCCTTCTCCCGATCCGGCTTCGAGCACCGTGCGGTCGCGGCACCGCTCTGCGAGGGCGCGGTAGACCACCTCGTGACGGCGGAACCAGTAGTTCTCCTCGGCGATGCCGGGCACAGTTCGCTCGCCGGTGAGGGGGAGTGGTTCCGGTGCCGGTGTCCGAGCCGATGAATCGTTCACCGACGGAAGGTTAGTGCCTCCGGCGATGAGGTAAGCCAACGTGGTCTCCATAACAGTCGGGGTGCGGATGTATGGTCGATCGGGCAGGGAGGTAAGTTACCCACCAGTAACTACGGTGGGGTAACCTCGTAGCAGAACGTAGAACTGCACCAACCGTTCGACTTGCAGCAACCGTTAGAACACTCACGATCAGCAGAACATGACCAGGAGGTCGACGCAGACCCATGACGAACATCGTTGTTTTGATCAAGCAGGTTCCAGACACATGGTCCGAGCGCAAGCTCAGCGACGGTGACTACACCCTCGATCGCGAGGCTGCAGACGCCGTTCTCGACGAGATCAACGAGCGGGCCGTCGAAGAAGCCCTGCTCATCAAGGAAGCTCAGGGCGGTGAGGTCAAGGTTCTGTCCGCAGGCCCCGATCGCGCCACCGACGCGATCCGCAAGGCTCTGTCGATGGGCGCGGACAGCGCGGTACACCTCAACGACCCGAGCCTGCACGGCTCCGACGCCATCCAGACCGGGTACGCCCTGGCTGCGGCACTGGGCAACGTCGCGTTCGAGAACGACGAGCCTGCCGATCTCATCATCGCGGGTAACGAGGCCACCGACGGCCGCACCGGCGCAGTTCCGGCGATCATCGCCGAATACCTGCAGATCCCGGCCCTGACGCAGCTGCGCAAGCTGTCCGTCGCAGACGGCAAGGTCACCGGCGAGCGCGAGACCGACGAGGGCATCTTCGGACTCGAAGCCACGCTGCCCGCCATCGTGAGCGTCACCGAGAAGATCAACGAGCCGCGGTTCCCGTCGTTCAAGGGAATCATGGCCGCCAAGAAGAAGACGGTGCAGACCATCACTCTGGCCGACATCGGTGTCGAGGACGGCATCGTCGGCGTCGACAACGCCGGAACGACGGTCACCTCGTCCACCCCCAAGCCTCCCAAGACTGCCGGCGAGCGGCTCACCGACGAGGGCGACGGCGGCGACAAGATCGCCACCTACCTCGTAGGCCAGAAGATCATCTGATCCCGCCCCACCGAGCAATCGAAGACCAACGAGGAGCAAAGTCATGGCAGAAGTACTCGTGCTCGTGGAGCACGTCGAAGGAACACTGAAGAAGGTCAGCTCCGAGCTGATCACCGCGGCCCGCGCACTGGGTGAGCCGTCCGCGGTCGTCACCGGCCCGGTCGGTACCGCCGACAAGGTCGCCGACGCGTTGACCGAGGCCGGTGCCGAGAAGATCTACGTCGCCGAGTCCGACGACGTCGACGGTTTTCTCGTCACGCCGAAGGTCGACGTCCTGTCGTCCCTCGCCGAGTCGGTCTCGCCTGCGGCGATCATCACCGCAGCGACGATCGAGGGCAAGGAAGTTGCCGGCCGCCTCGCCGCCCGTCTGGGCTCGGGCTACCACAACGACGTCGTCGCGATCAACGGCGACGGCAGTGCCGTCTACTCCATCTTCGGTGGTGCGTTCACCGTCGAGGCCAAGGCCAACGGCGACGTCCCCGTCCTCTCGCTGCGCCCCGGCGCAGTCGAGGCAGAGCCGAAGGCCGGAGCGGGAACCCGCGAGACCGTCGAGGTCCCGGCGCAGGAAGAGGGCACCGTCAAGGTCACCTCGCGTGATCCGATCGTCGGCGGCGACCGTCCGGAACTGACCGAAGCAACGGTCGTCGTCTCCGGTGGCCGTGGCGTCGGCAGCGCCGACAAGTTCACCGTCGTCGAGGATCTGGCAGATTCGCTGGGTGCCGCAGTGGGTGCCTCGCGTGCCGCCGTGGACTCCGGTTACTACCCGGGCCAGTTCCAGGTGGGCCAGACGGGCAAGACCGTCTCCCCGCAGCTGTACGTTGCACTCGGCATTTCCGGAGCCATCCAGCACCGTGCCGGCATGCAGACCTCGAAGACAATCGTCGCGGTGAACAAGGACGAGGAAGCACCCATCTTCGAGATCGCCGACTACGGCATCGTCGGTGACCTCTTCAACGTCGCGCCTCAGCTGACCGAGGCCGTCAAGAAGCACAAGGGATAGCCTCTCGGCGAAAATCTCTGCTCGACGGGCCCTCATCGCGATTGCGGTGGGGGCCCGTCGCGTTTCGACGGGCGCAATCGTGTTCATGCAAACTCTTCCGACACTTCTCCTCGGCGATGCCCGGTAGTCTTCCCCGCTCGTTAGACACACCTCATGACCACTTCCGTCATGAGCTCGACTGCATCGATCGTCCCGGCCACCGACCGCTATTCGCTCGTGTTGTCCACCGACCCCGAACACCGACTCGCGGCGCAGCGCCTGCGCTACGACGTGTTCGCTTCCGAGCCCGGCTTTGCCATACCCACCGACACGGACGGTCTGGACGCCGACCGGTTCGACGATTTCTGCGACCACCTTCTCGTTCGCGACCAGTGGACCGACACGTTCGTCGGTTGCTATCGCATGTTGCCGCCGCAGGCCGCGGTGTCGGCAGGCGGCTATTACACCGCAACCGAATTCGACATCTCCGCGCTCGATCCGGTCGGGATGAACATCGTCGAAATGGGTAGGGCTGCTGTGCATCCCGACCACCGGTCGGGGTCGGTCCTCGGCCTGATGTGGGCGGGAATCCTGCACTACCTCGACGTGACGGGATACGAGTGGGTGATGGGTTGCGTGTCGGTTCCGATGCAATCGGCTCCCGGGGAAGCGGTCGGGGCCAACGTGCGTGGTGTTCGCGACCGGCTGTTGGATCGACACGCGACAGCGGTCGACAGGCGGGTCGTGCCCTACCACCCCGTGGTCGTCGACGGCGTCGATCTACTCGACATTCCGGCGGCGAAGCGAGCGTCCATGCCGCCGTTGATGAACGGTTACCTGCGGCTCGGTGCCTCCATCTGCGGTGAGCCCGCCCACGACCCGGAATTCGGAGTGGCGGATTTCGTCGCGCTCCTCGGCCTGCACGAGGCCAACACCAGGTATCTGGACCGTCTTCGTTCTGCAGCAACGACATTCGAGTCGGGTGCCCGATGATGCAACCCCTGGTTCGCGCACACGCCTGGATGCCGTCCTCGCCGTGCAGTGACGGGTGTCTGCCGAAGAATCCGCCCACGGTGCGTCGAATCGTCCTCGTTCTGCGCATCGTTGCGGCGATCGCGGCCTTCGCGCTGTTGCCGCTGTTGGTCGTCCTGGGGGTGCCCTTTCCCCGGGTTCGGCATGCATTGACGCGGCTGGGCGCTCGGATGCTGCTATCGGCCATCGGCATCGATCTCACCGTGCTCGATACACGCTCGGAGCGAGAGCGGTCGCGTACGGCAGGTGGTGCCCTGCACGTCTCCGGACACATTTCGTGGACCGACGTCGTCGTCCTCACGGCAGTGCGCCCGTCGACGTTCGTTGCGCGAGCCGATCTGGTGGACTGGCCGCTGCTCGGGCGACTGGCCCGGGCCATGAAGGTGCTTCCCATCGATCGCGCACGACTGCGTGAGCTCCCGGCCGTTGTCGACCAGGTTGCCGACCGAATCCGCGCAGGCGCTTCGGTCGTGGTGTTCCCCGAGGCCACCACCTGGTGTGGGTTGGCCTACGGATCGCTTCGTCCGGCCCTGTTGCAGGCTGCCATCGATTCCGAGACGTGGGTGCAGCCCATCCGGCTGCGCTATCTCGATCGACACGGCGAACTGACCACCGCGACGTGCTTCGTCGGAGACGAGACGATCGGATCGTCGATCGGCCGCATCTTCCGGCTCGCCGGACTGCGCGCCGAGGTCGAGTTCACCGCCCCGGAAGCGCCCGGCGGCAATCGACACGACCTCGCGCGGCGCTGCGAGGTGGCGATTCGACGCGACGACGGAGTAGAGCCTGCGGAACGACCCCGGAAGGACGTCTACGACCCGACGGTGCACGAGGTGATGGCCGAAGCCGAGCGAAGCCCCAGCGCGCCGACGGTTGCAGCTGCCTGATCCACAGCTGAACCGGGCGACCGTGGACCCACCTCGCGCAGGTAGGTCTGCGGTCGCTGGACCGGGTATCGTCGAGCGCGTTATGCCTTCTGTGCGCAGTACGCCTGCCCCCACCCCGCCGCAGCCATCGGTGTACCTCGATCACGCCGCGACCACTCCCATGTTGCCGTGTGCGATCGAGGCGATGAACTCCGTCTTCGGCACCGTCGGGAACGCATCGTCGCTGCACACCTCGGGCCGGTCCGCCCGTCGCCGGGTCGAGGAATCTCGCGAGTCGATCGCCGCGGACCTCGGTGCGCGCCCGTCCGAGGTGATCTTCACCTCCGGTGGTACCGAAAGCGACAATCTCGCCGTCAAGGGCATCTTCTCGGCCCGTCGAGACTCGAACGCCGCACTGACCAGGATCATCGCCAGCTCGGTGGAGCATCACGCCGTGCTCGACGCGGTGGAGTGGCTCGTCGCGCACGAAGGGGCGAGTGTCACCTGGCTCCCGGTCGACGACGAGGGCCGGGTCACCCCCGATGTGCTGCGCGCCGAGCTGGCTCTGCACGCAGACGAGACCGCGCTGGTGACGGTCATGTGGGCCAACAACGAGATCGGCACCGTCATGCCGATCGCCGAACTCGCAGCGGTTGCCGCGGAGTACGGCGTTCCGATGCACAGCGACGCCGTGCAGGCCGTACCGCACCTACCAGTGGGATTCGCCGACAGCGGTCTGTCCGCCCTGAGTATCGCTGCGCACAAGTTCGGGGGCCCGCAGGGCGTCGGAGCCCTTTTGCTGGGCCGTCAGGTCCCGTGCGTGCCGCTGTTCCACGGTGGTGGTCACGAACGTGACGTCCGGTCCGGCACGCCCGACACGGCCGGCGTCGTCGCGATGGCGGCCGCACTGCGATCGACGGTGCAGAATCTGTCGCTGCACGGGGAACGAACTCGCGCGTTGCGTGATCGACTCATCACCGGGGTTCGCGAGGTGGTTTCCGACGCCATCCTCAACGGCCCGGAGGGCGACGGGCGGCTCGCCGGCAACGTGCACTTCACTTTCCCCGGGTGCGAGGGGGATTCGCTGTTGATGCTTCTCGACGCCGCGGGCATAGAATGTTCGACGGGATCCGCCTGCACGGCGGGTGTGGCGAGCGCGAGCCATGTTCTGATCGCGCTCGGGTGCGATCCGGGCGTGGCCCGCGGATCCCTTCGGTTCTCTTTGGGAACCGGCTCGTCCGATTCGGACATCACCACTGTGCTTGCGGCCCTGCCGCAGGTCGTCGAACGTGCTCGTGCCGCCGGACTCGCCGGCGTCGGAGCTCGAGGAGGAAATCGCTGATGCGTGTTCTCGCTGCCATGAGCGGGGGAGTCGACTCCGCAGTCGCCGCGGCTCGAGCCGTCGACGAGGGGCACGACGTCGTGGGCGTTCATCTGGCGCTGTCCACCGCTCCCGGGGCGCTGCGGACCGGCTCTCGCGGGTGCTGCTCGAAAGAAGACGCCGGGGATGCACGCCGAGCTGCCGACGTCCTCGGAATACCGTTCTACGTCTGGGACTTCGCGGATCGGTTCAAAGAAGACGTCATCGACGACTTCGTCGCCTCGTACGCCGCGGGGGAGACTCCGAACCCGTGCCTGCGGTGCAACGAGAAGATCAAGTTCTCCGCGCTCGCGGACCGCGCGTTGGCACTGGGCTTCGACGCCGTCGCGACCGGGCACTACGCGCAACTGCACGACGGAGTTCTGCGGCGTGCGGTGGACGCCGACAAGGATCAGTCCTACGTGCTGGCCGTCCTGAACCGCGGGCAGCTCTCGCGTGCGATGTTCCCCATCGGCGACACCCCCAAGTCCGAGATCCGCGAGGAAGCAGCCGAGCGGGGTCTCGCCGTCGCCGACAAGCCGGACAGTCACGACATCTGCTTCATTCCCTCGGGCGACACCCGGGCCTTCCTCGGCGCACACATCGGCGTTCGTCCCGGCAAGGTCGTCGACTCCGAGACCGGAGCCGAGTTGGCGGACCACGACGGTGTGCACGGCTTCACCATCGGCCAGCGTAAGGGTCTCGGGGTGGAAGTACCGGCCGTGGACGGCCGTCCGCGCTACGTCACCTCGATCGAACCGGACACCGGCACCGTCATGGTCGGTTCGGCGCAGAAGCTGGACGTCTGGTCCATCACCGGAGACCGCGCGGTGTGGACCGAGGGCACCGCGCCCACCGGGCCCATCGAATGCGTCGTACAGGTTCGGGCGCACGGCGGGCTGACCGACGCGGTTGCCGAGGCCGTCGGCGACGGGATGGAGATCCAGCTCCGGGCACCCTTGACCGGTGTCGCCAAAGGGCAGGCAGCGGTGTTGTACCGCAAGGACATTCACGGTGACATCGTGATCGGCAGCTCGACCATCTCGGGCACCCGATCCGAGCGCGAGTGACCCCGAGCACGTTCGGAGGGCTGGCGACCGGCATAGGTTCGTGGCCCGGCACCGACGTTCGTGAGGCCGTCGCCATCGTCCTCGGCGAGCTGGGTGAACTGCCACACGTGGTCGAACTGCCAGGGCGCGGGCTCGGTGCCGACATGATCGGCCGCACCGGAGCCATCATGGTCGACGTCGAACTCGACGTCCGGACGTCGGGCTACCGCGTCGTACCGCGTCCGATGCTGGCCGGTCGCCGTGCGACCGACTTTCTCACCGAGGATCTGGACGTGCTCGAGGAACTGTGGGAGGTCGCGGGACTACGCGGTGCCGGCCGGACCATCAAGGTGCAGGCTGCAGGACCGTTCACCATGGCCGCGCAGGTCGAATTGCGGCACGGACACCGTGCGCTGACCGACCGCGGCGCTCTACGGCACTTCGCGGAATCCCTCGGCGAAGGGCTGCGCCTGCACTGCGCAGAAGTGGCACGCAGACTCTCGGCGAACGTGGTGGTCCAACTCGACGAACCCAGTCTCGCCGCCGTTCTCGCGGGCAGTCTGACCGGGATCACCGGTATCGACTCGGTGCGCGCGATCCCGGAACCGGAGGTTCTGGACCTGCTCGACTCACTGATCGACACCATCGCGTTACCGGTCGCTGTGCACTGCTGTGACGGGGGAGCTCCCGTCGATCTGCTGCGCCGAACCCGAGCCGTCGCGGTGGCCGTGGATGCACACGAGCTGCGCCGAACCGACCTCGATGCGCTGGGAGAGCTGCTCCAGGCCGGCAAGACCCTCGTACTGGGATCGGTGCCGTCGGCAACCCCGGACCGACCACACTTGTGGCGCGAGTGCGCCGAGCCCGGTGTGAAGTTGGTCGACAGCCTCGGCTTCGATCGTTCGATACTCGCTTCGCAGGTGTCGGTGACGCCGTCCTGCGGCTTGGCCGGAAGCACGCCCGAGTGGGCTCGTCGAGCAACGGCTCTCACCCACGAGGTTGTCGCGGCCTATCGGGACGCACCCGAATCGTTGTGACCACGGACCGGGACATTGTGACGAAACACAGTGTGCCGAGTCGGAATGCCTGGAGCGTCCTGCGGCTCCGTCCCGGGTCGTTCGGGACGTACAACAGGTGTGACATCATTCACACGGCCGTCGGGGGTCTGCTTTGAATCGGTGGGAGTTCGTACATGGCATCAGGTGGTCGCGGCTTCGATGAAGTCGCCTCCCTCCGACGTTCCGGCCGGCATCGACGCGGAGTTCTGGCCAAACTCGCCGCCGCCACGTCGGATTGGTACCGGGCTCCGCACGACTTCGAATGGATCCTCAACCACCGGTCCACTCGTCCACTGACGGGAATCATCCGGGTCGTCTTCGGCACCGCCGTCCTGATGTATGCCCTCACGTCGATTCTCATGTTGTTCAGCGATCTCGGCCCCACCGGCTCGCCGGCAATCGGGTGGGTCTTCTTCGTCCTGTTCACGCAGGTACTCGTTGCCGCACGGTGCGTGTTCGGCCCGATCCCCGGGAAGAAGTTCTTCGTCGGGTTCCTGGCGTTCGGCGACATTCTGACGACCTCGGTGCTGGTGTTGTACGCGCCGGTCGCGTCCTTGATCGGAACGGTGCTGTTCGCCGTCACCGGAGCGTTCTGTACGTATTTCCTCAGTCCTCGATTGCTCGTAGCCCACCTGGTGTGGACGGCGACGTTCATCATCGGCTTCGGTATTCGCACGTTCCTCGCTGTGATGGACGGCGAGGTGGTTGCCGTCGACGGACCGGCGGTCGCGACGGCGACGGTGGTGCTGTTGCTGGCAACGGTGGCGGTACCGGTGTTCGCGCAGGTGGCGTGGACGACGTTGTCCAACGACGCCAAGCGGTCGGTACTCGATCCTCTGACCGGGGTGTACAACCGCCGCGGTATCGACAGTGAACTGCTCGACCTGTGGCAGCTCGCGAACAAACGCGGACTGTCGATGGCGTTCCTGGTGGTCGACATCGACAAGTTCAAGGCCGTCAACGACCGTTACGGCCACAGCCGGGGCGACGAGGTCATCGTCCGGGTCGCGGATCGGCTGCGCAGACTCGCCCGCCACCACGGCGGAGTGCTCGCGCGAACCGGTGGCGAAGAATTTCTGCTGGCCGTCGTCGGACATGCGCAGAGCACCGTCGACCTCGGCGTCGATGTGGTGCGCGTGCTGTGCGACCACCGGGACGACATTCCGGTCACGGCGAGCGTCGGTATGGCACTGCTGCGTGAGGACTCCGCGCTGTGGGACGTGGGCACCTCCGTCGTGGGACGAGCGGCTCGCACGGCGGACGCGGCGATGTACCGGTCCAAGCAGTCCGGCGGGAACAGTGTGGTCGTCGACGAGATCTGACACGGGGATCTGCGATGATCGAGACATGTATCGACTCTCGGACGCCCAGCGGCGCGGTCTGCCCGCCGGTGTCCTGCTCTCGGTGATGGCCTCCGTCCTCGGCGGTATCTACTCCGACGACTTCCTGACCGGATTCGCGCTGACTGCCGGAATCTGCGCGGTGGCGTTGATCGCCGCCACCCTGCTGCTGGGCCTGATGGGCAGATAGCCTTCCGGACGCAGGATCGTTTCGATGTCGGTGCCGTCGGATAATCTTCGTCACGTGCCTGAGCCGACCGAACTGCCTGCAGGAACCGACGATGCCGCCGAGGCTGCCGGAGTCGAACTCGATCCTGCCACCCCTGCCGACCGCGAGCGGTGGCAGACACTGGCCGAGGAAGTACGTGGACATCAATTCCGCTACTACGTACGTGATTCGCCCATCGTCTCGGACGGTGAATTCGATGCCCTGCTGCGCGAACTGAACGATCTCGAACAAGCCCACCCGGACCTGCGTACGGCCGACTCACCGACCCAACTCGTGGGCGGTGGTTTCGCGACGGAGTTCACCGCCGTCGACCATCTGGAACGAATGCTGAGCTTGGACAACGTGTTCGATCACGACGAGCTCCGTGCGTGGGCCAAGCGGGTCGAGACCGAGGCCGGTCCGGGTCTGCACTACCTGTGCGAAGTCAAGATCGACGGTGTGGCGTTGAACCTGGTGTACGAGAACGGCACTCTCGTGCGCGGTGCGACCCGAGGTGACGGGCGGACCGGCGAGGACGTCACGCTCAATGCTCGGACGATCGACGACATCCCCGATACCTTGACCGGCAGCGCCGAATATCCGATTCCGGAGCTGCTCGAGGTGCGCGGTGAGGTGTTCTTCCGGCTCGAGGACTTTCAGGCGCTCAACGCGGCGCTCGTCGAAGAGGGCAAACCCCCGTTCGCCAATCCACGGAACTCGGCGGCGGGCTCGCTGCGCCAGAAGAACCCGGCCGTGACCTCGAAGCGGCGTCTCGGCATGATCTGTCACGGATTCGGACGGATGGTCGGCTTCACCCCCGATTCGCAGTGGCACGCCTACGAGGCTCTGCAGGCGTGGGGTCTGCCGATCTCGACCCACACGACGCGCGTGCAGGGCATCGATGCCGTCGTCGAGAAGGTCGAGTACTGGGACAAGCACCGCCACGACGTCGAGCACGAGATCGACGGCCTGGTGGTCAAGATCGACGAGATGTCGTTGCACCGTCGGCTCGGAACGACGTCGCGAGCACCGCGGTGGGCCATCGCGTACAAATACCCACCCGAGGAAGTCACCACCACCCTGCTGGACATTCGCGTCAGCGTCGGCCGAACCGGTCGAGTGACTCCGTTCGCGTACATGACGCCGGTGCTCGTCGCGGGGTCCACGGTGTCTCTCGCGACCCTGCACAACGCGTCGGAGGTCAAGCGCAAGGGTGTTCTGATCGGTGACACCGTCACGATTCGCAAAGCGGGAGAGGTCATTCCGGAGGTGCTCGGCCCGGTCGTCGACGCCAGGACCGGCGACGAGACCGAATTCGTCATGCCCACCGAATGCCCGGAATGCTCGACGCCGTTGGCACCGGCGAAGGACGGCGACGCGGACCTGCGCTGCCCCAATTCGCAGTTGTGCCCGGCGCAACGCCGTGAGCGTGTGTTCTTCGTGGCCGAACGGCAGCGTTTCGACATCGAGGGTCTCGGATACGAAGCGGCGACGGATCTTCTGGCCACCGGTGCGATCGAGGACGAGGGCGATTTGTTCTCGCTCACCGAAGAAGACCTGATGAAGACGACGATCTTCCGCACGAAATCGGGCGCATTGTCGGCCACCGGTCGCAAACTGCTCGACAATTTGTCCTCCGCCAAGAATCAGCCTCTGTGGCGAGTGCTGGTGAGCCTGTCCATTCGCCACGTCGGCCCCTCCGCGGCACGAGCCCTCGCCGGAGAATTCGGCAGCCTCGAGCGCATCGAAGCAGCGTCCGTCGAGGAGTTGTCGGCGGTGGACGGGGTGGGCGGCACCATCGCGGCTGCTGTGTCCGAATGGTTCGAGGTCGACTGGCACCGGGCCATCGTGGAGAAATGGCGGAATGCCGGTGTGCGGATGGAGGACGAGCGAGACGCCTCCATCGAGCGCAATCTGGAAGGCCTGTCGATCGTCGTCACCGGTTCGCTCGAGTCCTACTCGCGCGACGAGGCCAAAGAAGCGATCTTGCTGCGGGGCGGAAAGGCCGCCGGTTCGGTGTCGAAGAAGACGGCGTTCGTCGTCGTCGGTGAATCGCCCGGTTCGAAGCACGACAAGGCCGTCGAGCTCGGCGTACCGGTCCTGGACGAGGCAGGGTTCACGCGTCTGTTGACCGAAGGCCCGGACGCAGTGTCGGAGCCGACGACGGACACCGACGCGTCGCAGTAGGGGAGACCGGGCGGGTTCCGGTGATCAGGTCAGGACGGTTGCGACGATCCCGGCGAGGTAACCGAGTCGGGCTACCTCCGACGGCCTGAACTCTGGCCCTCCCGGCCGACCGAGCATCAGCACGGTGCCGGTGGTGCCGAGGGGAGCGGCAGCGATCTTGGTGTCCATGTCCCGCCACACCTGAGGTACCCAGTCTGCGTCGGAGTCGAGTGCAGCGGGAGAGGTCAGCGGGAACCAGGGCAGTTCGGCGGCGTGTGTTTCGGGTGCGCCCGGGCTACCGACCAGGCGGAACGGACCGTGCGCGTTGGTGGCCACCACGGTGCTCCAGCCCACGCGCAGAACGCGGGGAGCGCCGTCGACCAGAACTTGCAGACGGTCGTCGGATGCCGCTGCGACCCGGTCGATCAGTTCCAGTTCGCGATGGGTGTCGAGAACGCCGGTGTACGGGCGGATCGAGTCGACGCGGACGTCGGTGAGGTTCTCGGCTGCAGTGATCAGTGTGTCGGGAAGCGAACCGGGCGCAACGTCGACCACAAGGTCGTCGACCGCGTAGCCGTCGCCGCGTTCGATGACGTCGAGCGAGAGGATGTCCGCTCCGACCGAGCCGAGGGCCACGGCCAGCGATCCGAGGCTGCCCGGCCGGTCGGGCAGCTGCACGCGGAGCAGGTAGGACATGGCACGCTCCCTTTCGACGTCTGGCGTAGTTCAGGGAACACTGTGCACCCCCGGCGCGAGCAATCTTTGCATCTTCGACCTGGCCGGCTCGACACGCAACGCGGGACGTGACAATTCTGACACTCGTGCGGGCGAGATCGGCGGCCGATCGAGACCGCTGACCGGGAGTGAGGTCGGCGAAACGGTGCGCACTAGGCTGGACCGCGTTCGCGGACCTGTGCGGTTCGCTCTGCGCAAATACGGGGCCGGTTCCTGCAGGCCCCACTCCTACTGTGTGAAAGGGGTCTACGCGGTGCCCGATATCTCCCGCGACGAGGTCGCTCACCTCGCCCGGCTGTCGCGCTTGGCTCTCAGCGACGCCGAACTCGACGAGTTCGCCGGCCAGTTGGATTCGATCCTCCATCACGTCAAGACCGTCGCCGAGGTGGCGACGGACGACGTTGCGCCGACAGCCAACCCCAGCGACATCGTCAATGTGACGCGTCCCGACGTGATCGTTCCCGGTCTGACGCCGGAGCAGTCGCTGTCCGGTGCACCGAATGCCGAGGAGGGCCGTTTCGCGGTGCCGCAGATTCTGGGAGAGAGCGAATGACCGACCTGACCAAGCTCGACGCGTCCGAGCTCGCCGACCGTATCCACTCGCGGGACGTCAGTGCGGTGGAGGTGACCCGGGCACATCTGGATCGGATTGCCGAGGTCGACGGCGACCTTCACGCTTTTCTGCATGTGGCAAGCGCGCAGGCGCTGGCCGCGGCGAACGACGTCGACGCCGGGCTGGCCGCGGGCTCGGCACCGGCCTCACCGCTCGCCGGGGTGCCGTTGGCGCTCAAGGACGTGTTCACCACCACCGACATGCCGACCACCGCCGGCTCGAAGATTCTCGACGGGTGGGTGTCGCCGTACGACGCGACGCTGACCTCGAAGCTGCGAGCGGCGGGCATTCCGGTTCTCGGCAAGACCAACATGGACGAGTTCGCGATGGGCTCCTCGACCGAGAACTCCGCGTACGGACCGACCAAGAACCCCTGGGACACCACCCGGATCCCGGGCGGCTCGGGAGGCGGAAGCGCGGCTGCGCTCGCCTCGTTCCAGGCACCGTTGGCCATCGGCACCGACACCGGTGGATCCATCCGGCAGCCCGCGGCACTGACCGGCACCGTGGGAACCAAGCCGACGTACGGCAGCGTCTCGCGGTACGGACTCATCGCCTGCGCCTCCTCGCTGGATCAGGGGGGACCCTGTGGTCGTACGGTGCTCGACACCGCGTTGCTGCACGAGGTCATCGCGGGTTACGACCCGCGGGATTCCACGTCGGTCGACACCCCGGTTCGTCCCGTCGTCGAGGCGGCCCGAGAGGGCGCTCGCGGCGACCTGACCGGAGTGAAGGTGGGTGTGGTCAAGGAGTTGCACTCGGACAACTATCAGTCCGGTGTCATCTCGTCCTTCGACGCCGCAGTGGCCGCATTGACTTCGCTCGGCGCCGAGGTGGTCGAGGTGTCGTGCCCCAACTTCGTCCACGCATTGGCTGCGTACTACCTGATTCTCCCGTCCGAGGTGTCGTCCAACCTGGCTCGGTTCGACGGAATGCGGTACGGCCTGCGTGCGGGCGACGACGGCCACCACAGCGCCGAATCGGTCATGGCCACCACCCGCGCTCAGGGGTTCGGGCCGGAGGTCAAGCGCCGCATCATGATCGGCACCTACGCGCTGTCGGCCGGTTACTACGACGCGTACTACGGCTCGGCCCTGAAGGTCCGCACCTTGATCGCGCAGGACTTCGACGCGGCATACGAGAAGGTGGATGTGCTCGTATCGCCGACGACCCCGACGACGGCATTCCCGTTGGGCGACAAAGTCGACGACCCGATGGCGATGTATCTCAACGATCTGTGCACCCTGCCCACCAACCTCGCCGGCCACTGCGCGATGTCGGTGCCGTCCGGACTGGCGTCCGAGGACGGTCTGCCGGTGGGTCTGCAGATCATGGCTCCCGCGTTCGCAGACGAGCGGCTCTACCGCGTCGGCGCTGCGTACGAGGCTGCCCGCGGCGATCTGCGGTAGTTCGAGGTGCTGCATCGGTGGGCCGCCCGGTTGGCGCATCTGCCCTTGCTCGGTGGAGCGGTCCCGGTCATCGGATTGGCGGCGGCCACGGTGCTGGCGATCGTGGCCGCCGGTGCGATCGTGGTTCGCATCCGCCGTGGCCGTCCGCTCGGCTCGCCCGTCGGTGGGCTGAGCGCACTGGGCCTGGCAGCGGCGCTCCTGGTGGCGACCGCCGTACTGACCAACCTGACGGTGACGCGGTACCCCACGGCCGCGTCGGCACTCGGGCGTGCGCCGGTCGTGCACGTCGAAGGACACGGCCGGTTGTTCGACGTGGAGGTGCCCGGCACGGTGTCGCAGTTCCGTGCTCGTCCGGCGACGGTCTATCTCCCGGCCGCGTACGACGACGGGGCGGACGACCTCCCGGTACTGGTGTTGCTCACGGGACAGCCCGGCCATGTGGTCGACTGGATCGAAGGTGGCCGACTACCGCAGACGATGGACGCATTCGCGGCACGTCACGGCGGCGTCGCCCCGGTTGTCGTCGTTGCCGACGGGCTGGGGGACACCGAAGCCAACCCGATGTGCATGGATTCGGACCTCGGTAATGCTGCGACGTATCTGACAGTCGATGTCCCGCAGTGGGTTCGGTCGAACCTCCACGTGTCCTCGGACCCGCGATCCTGGGCGGTCGGCGGGTACTCCTACGGCGGAACCTGCGCCCTTCAGCTCGCGACGACGGACCCGTCGGCGTACCCCACATTTCTCGACATCTCCGGTGAGGACGAACAACGTCGTGGCACCAGAGCGGAGTCGGTCCTTGCTGCGTACGGGGCGGACACACCGGCCGACGAGGATCGGTTCGATCGTTCTACGCCGCTGAACGTGCTCTCCCGCAACAGCTTTCCCGACTCTGCCGGTGCCTTCGTCGTCGGAGCCGACGACGAGGAGTTCAGGCCGCAGACCGAGCGGGCCTACCGGGCAGCCGCCGCCGCGGGCATGGATGTGCACTACAGCGAGCTGCCGGGAGGACACTCGATGCAGGTCTGGGCGCCGGCGCTCGATCAGGAGATGGACTGGCTCGGCAATCGGCTCGGTCTGCTCGGCTGACGGACCAGCACTCCCTTTTCCGGCGGCCCCTCTCGTTAGCGGCAGCGAGCCATGGCCTCGCCTTGGTCGGTCCCGTATCGATGGCCGTGGCCCGACGTGACATCCAATGCGGCGAGCAGGTCGACGGACGTCTGCAGGAAGCCGACGACAGGCAACCACGGCGGCCGTGGGGCGTCGATCGTGAACGTCGTCGTATCCGGCGGCGACCACAACAGATCGAGAGACCATCGCGCGACGGGGTCCGAGGAGTTGGCCAGGACGGCGGCACCGTCGGTGTCGACCGATCCCGCGGGCGGGCCGGCCCAGACAGCCCCGCAGAGTGACGAAATGTTCTGTTGCACGGCAAGGTACGCATCACTTCCTGCAACCGAACCCAGGCTCTGGCCGTACACGACGACTTTCGGTGTGGTCGGCTCCGCCGCCGCTCGTGTGGCGACCGCTCGAACCACGGCGTTCGCGGACCGGCGGGCGTCGTCCTCGGCGAACAGGAAGGTCGCCCAACTTGGCTTGTCGGAGTACTGCACCGCCACCGTCGCGACGTCACCGCCGAACGTTCTTTCGGCCCCGGTGATCGCATTCTCGTCCACCCAGCCGGACCCGGTGGGAATCGCGACCACGACGACGCTGCGTTCGAAGGCTCCAGCCCGTTCCATCTCGGAGACGGCCAGTGCCACACGCTCGTCCGGTGTCGCGGCCGACTCGAGTCCCACGTACGTGCGTACGGTGTCGAGATCCTGCCCTCCCGACGCGAACGCGCGGCCCTCGCGTCCCAGCGTGCGCCACGGTGCCGAGGATCCGGGACCGCCGGATCTCGTCTCCGATGTCGGGGCGGCCACTGCGTCGTCCATCGCCGAGTTCGAGGCCGAGTACGAGGCCGACAGAGTGGACCGCACGAACGGAACGGCCAGGGTGTACGACAATGCAGCGACCGTGACGAGCAGTGCCACGCAACGGTTCCGGCCCAGAGCGGAGAAGATTCGCCGGAGCGCGCTACCGGCTCCGCACAGTACGAGCGCAACGCACAGGGCACCCCCGGTAACGTCGACGGCGTAGCTCCAGCTCACCGGCTCGACGTCCATCGCGGCTCGTAATCGATTCTGCCAGTGCATGTTCGAGGCCAACGCGACGCCCGAGATCAATGCAGCAGTGACGACGGTCCACGCTCGTAGCCGTAGCGACGCGGGCCGTCGTGGCCCGAACACCCGTCGGCCCGCACATGCGACCGTCAGAGCGAGTGCCACCATGAATCCGGTGAACAGGGCCGCAGTGACGGCGGAGCGGGGCAGAAGTGACGGAGCCGAGGAGATCGCCACAGCCGCTGCAACGGACACCGACGTGCCGAGTCTCGGCAAGCGAAGACGGTTGGGCGACTCGACATCCGATGCGACTGGGGTCTCGACCTCGCGGTCCGGGATGGCCGTGGTGGACATCAGCGTCGGTCCGTGCGGGTCGGGGTCATCGACACACGTCGGTACCGCGCGACAACGGACGCGATCAGCAGCGTCAGCGCCAGCACGGCTCCGAACAGTGTCAGGGGCATGGCGGGTTCGGCGACCGGTGCACCGAACGATTGTCGCCAGGAATTGAGGTCGACTGCCGTTGCCGCCACGACCGCAGCTGCGTCGCAGATCTGCCGGGACCCGTCGTCGGTGCGATGGTGACAGGCGTCGTGCATGCGACTGTCGAGTTGGGCGTCGATCGCCCTGCGCCACTGTGGGTCGACGGTCGTGCCCGTCGCGTTCGCGTAACGGAGGAGGTCGTAGCCCAGGTCGTGGGCTCGGCACGCAGCCTCGAACTCGGGTGGCAGTGGGATCGGGGACGAGCAATCCCCGCCGGGATTGCTCGCCATCCCGTCCTGCACCGCGGGCCGGTAGCCCATGACGTCTGCGAAGTCGCTCGGGATGGTCGACGCAGCGTCCTCGGCGGGTTCGGTGACCAGTGCACGAACGGTCTGTGCCACGGGGGAGCGACGGTCCTCGGTGGGTGACGACGTTGCTGCTCCCGTCGTGGCGGTCACGACGACGATGGCAGCTGCCACGCACATCAGGGTGCGAGATATGTTCCGGCTCATGAGGATCGACGCTAAGTTCGGCCGGCCGAGGCAAGCATCGCTCCGAGGTTCGGCTGTGGTGAGTGCCCCCGGGACCGGTTCGACGCGGTCCTGATACCTCCGAGCCATGCCGAACCGATACCCCGGTACGAGGACGCCGGCGGTCGATGCTGCCTAGGCTCGAGACGTGCGAAAGAAAAGGTCGACGAGTCTCGAACTCGGGGTACGTGCTCGGCGCCGGGTGCCCGAGCAGATCGGCGGCGTCCGTTCGGTCGACGTGCTGATCATCGCGGTGACGGCAATTCTGTACTCGATCGCGTGGCCGACACTGACGGTCACGCATCAGGTTTCGGTTCCGTTGCTACCGTTCGTCGCAGCGTTGGCAGCGTTTCCGTTCGCTCTGATCAGACTCAATCCCGCGATGGGGTGGGCGGTATCGGCGCTGTCCGCGTTGGTGATTCCGGCGGCGTTCGACCGCGTTCCGGATTACGACTACCCGTGGCAAGTGGTGCACATCCTCGTCCTGTTGGCGTTGCTGTTCGCGGTCGCGCTGCGTTCTCCGGCGCAGGTGCTGTTGGTGGCGTGGTTGGCCAGCATGCTGGTGTTCTTCGCGTACATGCCGGGCTCCGACGGAATCGGGTGGTCGGTGGGCCTGACTGCCGTGGTCGTGTTCGGGCTGCTGATCCGGTGGCTCGTTCTTTCGCGCAGGCAGCTCGCGCAGCAGGAGGAGGTCAGCGAACTCGAACGCACTCGCCGCACGATTCTCGAGGAGAGGGCGAAGATCGCCCGCGATCTGCACGACGTCGTGGCACACCACATGTCGATGGTCGTCGTTCAGGCCCAGAGTGCGCCGTACCGACTGGACGACGTGTCACCGGCCGCGGCTCGAGAATTCGAGTCGATCGGCGCGAGTGCACGCGAGGCGCTCAACGAGATCCGGGGGATGCTCGGGGTACTGCGTAGCGATGGAGCGCAGATGCAGGACGCGCCCGCGCCGAGTGCACTGGATCTCGAACGCACATTGCAGGCGAGTCGCAGAGCGGGCATGAATGTCCGGTGGACCATCGCCGGTACCGTCGAATCGGTCTCGGAGACAACAGGACTGGCCCTGTTCCGTATTCTGCAGGAATCGCTGTCCAATGCCGCGCGCCATGCGCCCGAAGCCGAGGTGGAGGTGGATATCGCGATCGACCCTGCCGTCGTGGACATGACGGTGGTCAACGCACCGGCTCCGAACCCGAGCATCTCCCGCACTCCCGGAAGCGATTGCGGCGGGCACGGAATCGCGGGAATGCGCGAGCGAGCGCAGGCCGCACACGGCCGGCTGCATGCCGCCCCTCTACCCGGCGGTGGGTTCGAGGTTGCGGTTCGTGTGCCGACCGGAATGTCGACTCCGCCGGCAACGGCTGACGCCGGTGACGCGGTTTAGGCTGTCACGCGTGGTTACAACGGTGTTCATCGCCGACGATCAAGCGATGGTGCGGCAGGGGTTCGGTGCACTGCTCGGCGCTCAGGACGACATCTCGGTCGTCGGCGACGCCGACAACGGTCGTACCGCCGTCAGCGAGGTAGCGCGGCTGTTGCCGGACGTAGTGCTGATGGACGTGCGCATGCCCGAGATGAACGGGCTCGACGCGGCCCGCGCGATCCTGTCCGCGTCGCACGCGTCGCCGGTCCGTGTCCTGATGCTGACGACCTTCGACATCGACGATTACGTCTACGAGGCCCTGGCTCTCGGGGCCAGCGGATTCCTCCTCAAGGACGCGGCGGCCGAGGAACTGATCAGAGGCGTACGAGTCGTCGCGGCAGGCGATGCGCTGCTGGCACCGTCGGTGACCCGACGCCTTATCTCCGACGTCACGACCCGTCGCGGAGCGCGGAGGAACACTCCTTCCCGCCTGGCCGATCTGACGCCGCGCGAGCGCGAGGTTCTCGAACTCATCGCGACCGGCATGTCCAATGCGGAAATTGCAGGTGCGCTGTTCTTGGCCGAACAGACGGTCAAGACCCATGTGGGCAAGGTCCTGAGCAAGCTCGGGCTACGCGACCGCGCGCAGGCGGTCGTGCTGGCCTACGAAACCGGTGTCGTCACGCCCAAGTGAGGCCGACCGGTACCGGCGCGCGCGGGGACCCACGCCCGATTAGGCTGATGTTCGTCACTTCGGTCCGCTCCGCGGGCCTGCGAGCAGAGAGGCCAAAATCGATGCGCATCGGAGTTCTGACCGGAGGCGGCGATTGCCCAGGGCTCAATGCGGTGATCCGCGCTGTCGTTCGCACCGCCGACGCGCGATACGGCTCCACGGTCGTCGGATTCCAGGACGGGTGGCGCGGGCTTCTCGAAGACCGTCGGGTCCAGCTGCGCAACGACGACCGCAACGACCGGCTGCTCACCAAGGGCGGCACCATGCTCGGGACGGCTCGAACCAACCCCGACGTGCTGCGGGCCGGTCTAGACCGAGTCAAGCAGACCCTCGAGGACAACGGCATCGACGTGTTGATTCCGATCGGCGGTGAAGGAACTCTGACGGCAGCTGCGTGGCTGTCGGAGGAGGGCGTACCGGTGGTCGGTGTCCCCAAGACGATCGACAACGACATCGATTGCACCGACGTCACATTCGGCTTCGACACGGCGCTCACCATCGCCACCGATGCGATCGACCGACTGCACAGCACCGCCGAATCGCACCAGCGAGTGATGCTGGTGGAGGTGATGGGGCGACACGCAGGCTGGATCGCGTTGCACGCGGGATTGGCCTCGGGCTCGCACATGACTCTCATCCCGGAGCAGCCCTTCGACGTCGAAGAGGTATGCACGTTGGTGCGCAAGCGTTTTCAGCGGGGCGACTCCCACTTCATCTGCGTCGTGGCCGAAGGGGCCAAGCCCGTCGAAGGGTCGATGCAATTGCTCGACGGCGGTATCGACGAATTCGGGCACGTCCGATTCACCGGAGTCGCACATCAGCTCGGCGTCGAGATCGAACGTCGCATCAACAAAGAGGTACGCACCACGGTGCTCGGGCACGTGCAGCGTGGCGGCACTCCCACTCCGTACGACCGTGTGCTCGCAACGCGATTCGGTGTCAACGCCACCGATGCCGCGCATTCCGGAGACTTCGGAAAGATGGTGTCGCTGCGCGGTGCCGAGATCGGCCTGGTGTCGTTGGCCGAGGCCACCAAGCAACTCAAGCGGGTCCCTCAGACCCGGTACGACGACGCAGCAGCGTTCTTCGGCTGACCCCGAGGCGATCGGTGCGCGAGGACACGTGGTTACTCGGGTGGCGAATGCAATGCATAAACTACGGAGCATGACTGCTGCAACCGTCGATCTGATCGATTACGACGATGTGCTCGCCACGTTCGACCCCGTGCTCGGCATGGAGGTCCACGTCGAGTTGGGTACGGCCACCAAGATGTTCTGTGGTTGCCCCACCGCGTTCGGTGCGGAGCCCAATACGCAGGTGTGCCCGGTGTGCCTGAGCCTTCCCGGCGCACTGCCGGTGGTCAACGCTGCTGCGGTGGAGTCGGCGATTCGTATCGGGCTGGCGCTCAATTGCTCGATCACCCCGTGGGGACGGTTCGCGCGGAAGAACTACTTCTACCCGGATCAGCCGAAGAACTACCAGATCTCGCAGTACGACGAGCCGATCGCCACGGAGGGTTACCTCGACGTCGTGCTCGACGACGGCAGCACGTTCCGCGTCGAGATCGAGCGCGCCCACATGGAGGAAGACACCGGCAAGTCGACGCACGTCGGTGGCGCAACCGGACGAATCGAGGGCGCATCGCATTCGTTGCTCGACTACAACCGCGCCGGTGTGCCCCTGGTCGAGATCGTGACCAAGACCATCACCGGTACCGGGGCGCGGGCACCGGAGGTGGCGCGGGCGTACGTGACCGCATTGCGTGACCTGTTGAAGTCGCTGAACGTCTCCGATGTGCGGATGGATCAGGGTTCGTTGCGTTGCGATGCCAACGTCTCGTTGATGCGGAAGTCGGCCACCGAGTTCGGTACTCGCACCGAGACGAAGAACGTCAACTCGCTCAAGAGCGTCGAGGTCGCCGTGCGCTACGAGATGCGCCGTCAGGCTGCGGTGCTCGAATCCGGCGGCGAGGTGACGCAGGAAACCCGACATTTCCAGGAGTCCGACGGCACCACCACGGCGGGCCGGAAGAAAGAGACCGCGGAGGACTACCGCTACTTCCCGGAGCCCGACCTCGCTCCCGTGGCCCCGGATGCAGCGTGGATCGAGGAGCTGCGAGCCACTCTGCCCGAGCTGCCGTGGTTGCGCCGCGGGCGAATTCAGAAGGACTGGGGCGTCTCCGACGAGGAAATGCGCGACTTGGTCAACTCGGGTGCTCTCGAACTCGTGGCGGCGACCGTCGACGCCGGCGCGTCGGCGCAGGCTGCGCGGTCGTGGTGGGTGTCGTACCTGGCGCAGCAGGCCAACATCGCCGGCGTCGAATTGGGGGATCTGGCGATCACTCCGGCTCAGGTGGCCGAGGTGGCAGCCTTGGTGGCCGACGGCAAGGTCAACAACAACGGTGCTCGTCAGATCGTGGACGGCGTCTTGGCCGGTGAGGGCGAGCCCGCAGAGGTGATGTCGGCGCGGAATCTGGTGTTGGAGAAAGACGACACCAAGCTTCAAGCCGCCGTCGACGAAGCACTTGCGGCGAACCCCGGTGTGGTGGACAAGATTCGCAGTGGCAAGGTCCAGGCCGCCGGTGCCATCGTCGGCGCGGTGATGAAGGCGACGCGGGGACAAGCCGATGCCGCCCGAGTCAAGGAACTCGTGCTGGCGGCGTGCGGTCAGTCCTGATCGACGCATGAGCAGGGCGGCCGGGCAGCGATTGCTGCCCGGCCGCCCTTGTCGTTCGAAGGAGCTGTCGGATCAGTCGAAGCCGCCACCACCGCCGGCAGGGAACGGCACCTTGACGACGCGGTCGTCGGTGGGGCCGACGGCAGTGCCGTTCTTGTTCACCGTTCCCACCAGAATCTGACCGTCGCTCGTGCTGGTAGCCCCGTTCAACTGCCCGTACTTGTCCTGGATCAACAGGGTCGGCTCGGCCGAGACCGCTCCGGTGTTCGGGTCCGTGGCCAGTGCTGCAACAGCTTTCGCTGTGGTCAGGGCAACCGCGACGCCGCTCTGACCGGCGGCACACCCGGCCACACCCGGACGGTCGGGCCAGGTCCACACGGGGGAGAACACTGCTCCCAGCTTGTCGATGCGCTGCAGGCGATCCTCGGTGGCGGTGCGGTCGGTGACGTAGATGTTTCCGCTGCCGTCGGTGCACACGTCGCCCGCTGTGCCGATACCGCTGAGCGCGATCCCCGGCCGCGGGGGAGTAGGAGTCGGCGACAGTGACGTCACGCGTAACAGCTTGCCGGACAACGAGTTCGGATCCGCGGCGGCCACGGCATCGCCGTTGTCGCCGGTCAACACCAGAAGTTCGTTCGGCGTGTAGAACTCGAGGGAACCTCGGACTCCCGCGGCCCCGCGGGGGATCCCGGTCAAGATGTCCTTGGGTACGTCCCCCTGCGCGAGCCGAACGACCCGCGTATCCGACGCCGTCGTGATCAGCGCGTAGAGCAGTTTATCCTCGGCGTACGTGGGCGAGAGCGCGATGTCCAGCAGGCCCCCGTCGCCGGTGCCGTCGACGGGGATCGTGGCCACCTGCTGTGGCGTCCGGCCTGCGGTGACCTCCATGATGCGGCCGGTCCTGCGTTCTGCCACGAGGCTGCTCTGGCCGTCGGGAAGAGCTACGAGTCCGCCCGTGGTGTCGAGGCAGGTGGCGATCACTGCCGGGTCGGGATCCACGCACGGTCCCGATACGGGCTGCGGGGCGTTCGGACCCGCCGGGGGCGAGGTCTCGCTGGGTGTGGTGGGTTTGAGTTCGGCAGCTCCGACATCCGGCGCGGGAGTGAACGGGGACGAGTTGGAGTCGTCGAATCGGGCGCACCCGGCGAGCAGAACAGCCGTCGTCGACAGGGCGACGACAGCCGCGCGGGCAGTTCGTGACGATGCTCCGAGCGGCTTCATGGTTCGAACGTTACGGAACGTCGAGTCCGACGCGCCACGCGGCCGTGAGCGTCAACGTCGGTGGCGCGGGGTTGTCGGCCTTAGTGTGGGGAGGTGACCGATACACCGCGTGACCCCAACCAGCAGGATCCCTCGTACGAACCGGCCGAGAGCCCGTACGACAACCCCACCGAGAAGATTTCGCCCACGCGTTCGGGTTCCGACGCGTCCGGTGCATCGACCACAGCGTTCGGTGCGCAGCGTTCGGATCGTCTGCCCCGAACCGACGACGAGTTGGACTTCCCGCATTCCTCCGCATCCGACAAGCGGAGCACCGATGCGGCACCGACAGAGAAGATCCCGACGTACCGTCCGTCGGCTTTCGCCGACTCGCCGACCCAGACGCCTACGACGGCTACGACGGCCGGTGCCACCTCGAACGCGTACTCGGATCGTCCGACGGAGTATCTCGGTGAGTCCTCCGATTCGGCAGTCGCTGCCCCGGCAGCCCCGGTGCGCACCGAGACCGTGGAAGTTCCGGCCCGACGCGGCACCACCGATCTGGGCCTGTTCGTCCTACGCGTCGCCATCGGAGCAGTGTTCCTCGGGCACGGACTGCAGAAGCTCGTCGGATTGTGGAACGGTCCCGGGCTGGACGGATTTCAGAATCTCCTGGAGGAGTCCGGGTTCCGATACCCGGAGATCCTCGCCATCGCAGCCGCGGCCGGCGAAACCCTCGGCGGCGCACTGCTGATCCTGGGACTGGCGACGCCGCTGGCCGGTGCAGCTGTGTTGGCGACCATCATCAACGCCTGGTGCTTCAAGCAGGTGGCAGAGCCGGGGCTGCAGTTCTCCGGTGCCACCGGCGTGGAGTACGAAACCGTTCTCGGCTTCGCGGCCGCGGCCATCATTCTCACCGGACCCGGAAAGATCGCGTTCGACGGCCGCCGCGGCTGGGCGACCCGCCCGCGCATCGGATCGTTCCTCGCACTCGCAGTGGGAATCGCTGCGGGCGTATGCATCTGGATCTTCCTCAACGGAGCGAATCCGGTCGTCCGCTGATCCGGTCGACAACCAACCATGTGAGTGGTTCCTCGTAGCCTGCTACGAGGAACCACTCACATGCTTTTTCTGCTCAGGGCACGTAGCGCACAGCACCCTTGTCCGCGGATGTCGCCAGTGCGGCGTACGCGCGCAGCGCCGTCGTGACCGTGCGCTGTCGGTCGACCGGCTGCCACGGCCGCTCGGACGCGAGCATCTTCGCGCGTCGAGTCTCCAGAGTTTCCTCGTCGACGAGGATCTCGAGCGTGCGCGTGGCAACGTCGATGCGGACCTGGTCGCCGTTCTCGACGAGGCCGATCACGCCGCCGGCCGCAGCCTCGGGGGAAATGTGTCCGATGGACAGGCCCGACGTACCACCGGAGAACCGTCCGTCGGTGATCAGGGCACAGACCTTGCCCAGACCGGCACCCTTGAGGAACGCCGTCGGGTGCAGCATCTCCTGCATTCCCGGTCCACCCTTGGGTCCCTCGTACCGCACGACGAGCACGTCACCGGGTTGGATCTTCTTCTGCAGGATGGCCGAGACGGCTTCTTCCTGAGACTCGACGACCAGCGCAGGTCCCTGGAACGAGAAGAGGTCCTCGTCGATGCCCGCAGTCTTCAGAATCGCGCCGTCGACGGCAATGTTGCCGCGCAGCACCACCAGGCCACCCTCGACCGTGTAGGCGTGTTTGAGATCGCGGATGCAACCACCCGCGGCGTCGGTGTCGAGGGAGGACCAGCGATTGCTCGTGGAGAACGGTTCGACGGTTCGGACGCCGCCGGGAGCGGCATGGAACAGCTCGATCGCCTCGTCGGATGCGGCACCGGAGCGGATGTCCCACGTGTCGAGCCACTCGTCGAAGCTCTTCGTGTGGACGGTCGAGACGTCGGTCTCGAGCAGATTCGCACGCCGCAGTTCACCCAGCAGGGCGGGAATTCCACCCGCCCGGTGCACGTCTTCCATGTGGTAATCCGAATTGGGGGACACCTTGGCCAGGCACGGCACCTTGCGGCTGATGGCGTCGATGGTGTCGAGATCGAAATCGACCTCGCCCTCCTGCGCCGCCGCGAGAGTGTGCAGCACGGTGTTGGTCGAGCCACCCATCGCCACGTCCAGTGCCATCGCGTTGCGGAATGCCGCCGGGGTGGCGATGTTGCGGGGCAGCACCGACTCGTCCTCGTCCCGGTAGTACTTGATCGCCGCCTCGACGATGGTCGTGCCGGCCCGGGTGAACAGGGCGCGGCGGGCCTCGTGGGTGGCCAGAGTGGAGCCGTTGCCGGGCAACGCCAGCCCGAGCGCTTCGGTGAGGCAGTTCATCGAGTTGGCGGTGAACATGCCCGAGCAGGACCCGCATGTCGGGCACGCGCTGCGCTCGACCTCGTCCAGGCCCTCTTCGGACACGGCATCGTTCGCGCTGGCAGAGATCGCGGTGATCAGGTCGGTGGGTGCCTGCGCGACCCCTCCGACGACCACCGCTTTACCGGCCTCCATCGGCCCACCGGAGACGAACACCGCCGGGATGTTCAATCGCATGGCTGCGTTGAGCATGCCGGGGGTGATCTTGTCGCAATTGGAGATGCACACCAGCGCATCGGCGGTGTGGGCATTGGCCATGTACTCGACGGAATCGGCGATGATCTCGCGGCTGGGCAGCGAGTACAGCATGCCGCCGTGCCCCATGGCGATGCCGTCGTCGACGGCGATCGTGTGGAACTCGCGAGGGACCCCGCCGGCTGCGCGGACGGCGTCGGCGACGATCTCGCCGACGTTCTTGAGATGAACGTGGCCGGGTACGAACTGCGTGTACGAATTCGCGATGGCGACGATCGGTTTCCCGAAATCCGAATCCGTCATTCCGGTGGCGCGCCAGAGCGAGCGTGCGCCCGCGGCATTGCGTCCGACAGTGGTGACCCGTGAGCGTAGCGGCGGCATAGCGTATTCCTCGTTCGTTGCAGCGGTTTATCGCACCGACGAGGCTACTCGCCGTCGACTAGTGCTCCTGCGACGCCTGCTCGCCGTCGTCCTCGGCTTCCGCACGGGACTTCTCTTCCGCCGCAGCGGCCGCGGCATAGGGGTCGGTGATGCGACCGCCGCTGGCGGCCGCGAGTTGGGGGAGCCGATCGAACCGCACGAGCGGAAGTGACTTCTCCGTCTTGTCGGCAAGCACCACGCGAGCCCAGCGGCGGTCGGGGAAGTGCAGTCCGACCACGGACTCCCACTCGATGACGTCGGAGCCGATGAAACGGCGGGCCGTGATCGCCTCGGGAGTGATGACGGTGCGCACACGCAGCACCCAGATGCACGCGACGATCGGCAGAATCAGCAGCCAACCCAGTGCGGCGGGCCAGCTCGCCGCAGGCAGAGAGGTACTGAACAGGAGCAACCCGACGCCGATCAGGGCCAGACGTGGGAGGCGGATGACCTGCCTGCTCGACGGCGGTGGCCCGTCGCCACTGTTCGGTTGCTCGGAACCGGTGTGGGATGATGACCGAGGTGGTTCGGACTGCTGCGAAGACGACACCCATTCATCTTCGCATTGCATCTACGCGATCTCACATAATGGGATTGCGTCGTGACGAGTTTGACTCTTCCCTGTGCGCGCGCCTACCGTTCAGTGCGTGAAGCGGAATTGGATACTCGTAATCGGCCGGCGCGTCAACGCCTGAGCCGGTTGTTCAAACTCGCATCGACGCGCCACCCTCGTACAGCTCACGCTGACGGGGGTTTTTTCTTGCCCAGAGATCGCCCAGCAATTTCACATTCCTGAGGAAGCAATCAGTGAGCGCACCAACCGCACGCCCAGGGCCCACGACACGTAAGTCGGGGACAGCCACGAGCCCGTCGACCAGCAACCCGTCCGCAGACGCGGCGACCAACGGATCGCGACGCCACGTCGCACCCGAGAAGGTCAGCGGCGCACAGTCTGTCGTACGAGCTCTCGAAGAACTCGACGTCGACACCGTATTCGGCATTCCCGGTGGCGCGGTTCTCCCGGTCTACGATCCGCTCTTCGACTCCGTCAAGGTTCGCCACGTGCTCGTTCGCCACGAGCAGGGTGCGGGTCATGCCGCCACCGGCTACGCCCAGGCGACCGGCAAGGTCGGCGTCTGCATGGCGACGTCCGGCCCGGGTGCGACCAACCTCGTCACCCCGTTGGCCGACGCGCAGATGGACTCGGTTCCCATCGTCGCGATCACCGGTCAGGTCGCCCGCAGCCTCATCGGTACCGATGGGTTCCAGGAAGCCGACATCTCGGGTATCACGATGCCCATCACCAAGCACAACTTCCTGATCACCGACGGTGCGGACATCCCGCGCATCATGGCCGAGGCGTTCTACATCGCCGCGTCGGGTCGTCCCGGTGCCGTCCTCGTCGACATCCCGAAGGATGTGCTGCAGGCGCAGACCACGTTCTCGTGGCCGCCGGAAATGCGTCTGCCCGGCTACCGCCCGGTCACCAAGCCGCACGGCAAGCAGGTTCGCGAAGCGGCACGCTACATCGCCGATGCCAAGCAGCCGGTGCTGTACGTCGGTGGCGGCGTCATCAAGGCCAACGCCTCGGCAGAACTGCTCGAGCTCGCCGAACTGACCGGTATCCCGGTCGTCACGACGCTGATGGCGCGCGGGGCATTTCCCGACACCCACCAGCTGAACCTGGGCATGCCCGGTATGCACGGCACCGTCGCGGCGGTCGCCGCTCTGCAGCGCAGCGACCTGCTGATCACGCTCGGTGCCCGGTTCGACGACCGCGTCACCGGTCAGCTCTCGTCCTTCGCTCCCGATGCCAAGGTCATCCACGCCGACATCGACCCGGCCGAGATCGGCAAGAACCGATACGCGGACGTGCCGATCGTGGGCGACTGCGGCGAGGTCATCACCGAGCTGATCGAGGCCCTGCGGGCCGATCGCGCCACCGGAACGACTCTCGACCTCGAGCAGTGGTGGGTCTACCTCGACGGCATCCGCAAGACGTACCCGTTGAGCTACGACCGTCCGTCCGACGGTTCCATGTCTCCCGAGTTCGTCATTTCCTCGGTCGGCAAGTTCGCCGGTCCCGACGCGATCTACTGCGCCGGCGTCGGCCAGCACCAGATGTGGGCCGCGCAGTTCATCAACTACGAGAAGCCGCGCACGTGGCTCAACTCCGGTGGTCTCGGCACGATGGGGTACGCGGTTCCGGCCGCCATGGGAGCCAAGATGGGCCTGCCCGACGCCGAGGTGTGGGCCATCGACGGCGACGGCTGCTTCCAGATGACCAACCAGGAGCTTGCTACCTGCGCGGTCGAGGGAATCCCGATCAAGGTCGCGCTCATCAACAACGGCAACCTCGGCATGGTTCGGCAGTGGCAGACCCTGTTCTACGAGGAGCGCTACTCCAACACCAATCTCGGAACTCACGGTGCCGTGCGCATCCCCGATTTCGTCAAGCTGGCCGAGGCATTGGGCTGCGTCGGGTTGCGATGCGAGCGGGAAGAGGACGTGGATGCGGTGATCGCTCAGGCTCGCGCCATCAACGATCGTCCGGTCGTCATCGACTTCATTGTCGGTGCCGACGCCCAGGTGTGGCCGATGGTGGCCGCCGGAACGGGTAACGACGAGATCATGGCCGCCCGCGGCATCCGTCCGCTGTTCGACGAGGACGAGACCGTGGGCAGTGAGCCAGGACTCGACGACGCGATGGAACGCGAGCAGGCGCCGCACCCGATGAACAACGACGCGAAAGGCACGGACCTGTGAGCACGAGCCATACCCTCAGCGTTCTCGTCGAGGACAAGCCAGGTGTGTTGGCGCGCGTGGCCGCGTTGTTCTCGCGCCGCGGCTTCAACATCTCCTCACTCGCGGTCGGCGGCACCGAGATTCCCGATATCTCGCGCATGACGATCGTGGTGACGGTCGACGAGTTCCCGCTCGAGCAGGTGACCAAGCAGCTCAACAAGCTCATCAACGTCATCAAGATCGTCGAGCAGGACGACGATTCCTCGGTGGCGCGCGAGTTGGTCCTGATCAAGGTCCGCGCCGATGCCAGCGTTCGGAGCGAGGTCATCGAAACGGTGAATCTGTTCCGCGCCAAGGTCATCGACGTCTCTCCCGAGGCGGTGACGGTCGAGGCTACGGGCACCCGCTCCAAGCTCGACGCGTTGCTGAAGATGTTGGACCCCTATGGAATTCGAGAAATAGTTCAGTCGGGAGTCGTTGCCGTCGGACGTGGACCGAAATCGATCACTGCGTCGCGTTAGCGGCCTCGGTGACGAACATGCGTAAAACCCAAGAGGAAAGGTAACAACCAGTGGCAGTCGAGATGTTCTACGACGACGATGCTGATCTGTCGATCATCCAGGGCCGCAAGGTCGCTGTGATCGGCTACGGAAGCCAGGGCCACGCGCACTCGCTCAGCCTGCGCGACTCCGGCGTCGATGTTCGCATCGGCCTGGCGGCAGGCTCGAAGTCCCGCGCCAAGGCGGAGGAGCAGGGCCTGAAGGTCGGAACTCCCGCAGAGGTGTCCGAGTGGGCCGACGTGATCATGGTGCTCGCACCCGATACCGCTCAGGCCAAGATCTTCTCCGAGGAGATCGAGCCCAACCTGAAGGACGGCGACGCGCTGTTCTTCGGCCACGGCCTCAACATTCACTTCGACCTGATCAAGGCTCCGGAGTTCGTGACCGTCGGCATGGTTGCCCCCAAGGGCCCCGGCCACCTCGTGCGTCGTCAGTTCGTCGACGGCAAGGGTGTTCCCGCGCTCATCGCCATCGACCAGGACCCGAAGGGTGAGGGCCAGGCCCTCGCGCTGTCGTGGGCCAAGGGCATCGGCGGCACCCGCGCAGGCGTCATCAAGACCACGTTCAAGGAAGAGACCGAGACCGACCTGTTCGGTGAGCAGGCCGTGCTGTGCGGCGGCACCGAAGAACTCGTCAAGACGGGCTTCGAGGTCATGGTCGAGGCCGGCTACGCACCCGAGATGGCGTACTTCGAGGTGCTACACGAGCTCAAGCTCATCGTCGACCTCATGTACGAGGGCGGCATCGCCCGCATGAACTACTCGGTGTCCGACACCGCGGAGTTCGGTGGGTACCTCTCCGGACCGCGCGTCATCGACGCAGGCACCAAGGAGCGCATGAAGGCCATCCTGGCCGACATCCAGTCGGGCGAATTCACCCGTCGCCTCGTCGCCAACGTCGAGAACGGCAACACCGAGCTCGAAGGCCTGCGCAAGGCCAACGCCGAGCACCCCATCGAGGTCACCGGCAAGAAGCTGCGCGACCTCATGAGCTGGGTCGACCGCCCGATCACCGAGACGGCCTGATTCTCATCGAATCGCGTTGTCACGCAATCTGATCGAAGGGCACCCCTGGATTGCCGGGGGTGCCCTTCGGTGCGTGAGTCCGGTGGCGTCACCGTGTGACGTCTCGGACCTCTAAACTGTTCGTGCTGCACAGCCCGCCGAATTTTTCCGACCACGTCTCGAACCGATATAGGGAGTTTTTCACGTGAGCCAGCCAGGCCGTCCTGTCGTTCTGATCGCCGACAAACTTGCGCCGTCCACCGTCGAGGCACTGGGCGACGGCGTCGAGGTTCGCTGGGTCGACGGTCCGGATCGCCCCGCGTTGCTCGCTGCAGTTCCCGAGGCCGACGCCATTCTCGTGCGGTCCGCGACCACGGTCGACGCCGAGGTGCTCGCTGCCGGGACCAACCTCAAGATCGTCGCCCGCGCCGGTGTCGGCCTGGACAACGTCGACGTACCCGCAGCCACCGAGCGCGGCGTCCTCGTCGTCAACGCACCGACCTCCAACATCCACACGGCCGCCGAGCATGCGGTGACGTTGCTTCTCGCGGCCGCGCGCCAGATCCCCGCTGCCGACGCCACTCTGCGTCAGCACGAGTGGAAGCGCAGCAAGTTCAACGGTGTCGAGATCTTCGGCAAGACCGTCGGCGTCGTCGGACTCGGCCGTATCGGCCAGCTGTTCGCGCAGCGTCTGGCCGCGTTCGAGACCCACATCATCGCGTACGACCCCTACGTCTCGGCAGCGCGCGCGGCGCAGCTCGGTATCGAACTGGTGAGCCTGGACGAGCTGCTCGAGCGGGCCGACATGTTCTCGGTGCACCTGCCGAAGACGCCGGAGACCAAGGGCATCATCGGCAAGGAAGCCCTCGCCAAGACCAAGCCCGGGGTCATCGTCGTCAACGCCGCACGCGGTGGACTGGTCGACGAGCAGGCACTGGCCGACGCCATCACCTCCGGTCACGTGTTCGCCGCGGGCATCGACGTCTACGCCTCCGAGCCGTGCACCGACAGCCCGTTGTTCGAGCTGCCGCAGGTCGTCGTCACTCCCCACCTCGGGGCATCGACCACCGAAGCGCAGGACCGAGCGGGCACCGATGTGGCCAAGTCCGTATTGCTGGCTCTCGCAGGCGAATTCGTGCCCGACGCGGTCAACGTCAAGGGTGGGGCCGTCGGCGAAGAGGTATCGCCGTGGCTCGAAATCGTGCGTAAGCAGGGTGTGCTGCTCGGAGCCCTGTCCGACGAGCTTCCCACCTCGTTGTCGGTGGACGTTCGCGGCGAACTCGCGAGCGAGGACGTGCAGATCCTGAAACTGTCCGCGTTGCGCGGACTGTTCTCGGCCGTCATCGAGGATTCGGTCACGTTCGTCAACGCTCCGTCGCTCGCCGAGGAGCGCGGTGTCACAGCAGAAGTGACCACCGCTCCCGAGAGCGAGAACCACCGCAGTGTCGTCGACATTCGCGCCGTCTACGGTGACGGATCGGTCCTCAACGTTGCCGGCACTCTGACGGGCACCTCGCAGGTCGAGAAGATCGTCAACATCAACGGCCGCAACTTCGACCTCCGCGCCGAGGGCAAGAACCTCATCGTCAACTACGCGGATCAGCCCGGCAGCCTGGGTCGAATCGGCACTCTGCTCGGCGACGCCGGAATCGACATCCAGGCCGCAGCACTGAGCCAGGACTCCGAGGGCGACGGTGCCACCATTCTGCTGCGCGTCGACAAGGACGTTCCGGCAGAGCTCAGCGCGAGCATCGCCACCGCTGTGGGTGCCTCCACCATCGAGCTGGTCGACCTGTCCTGATCGCTCGCAGCCGATCGGACCGACACGAACTACGAGGAGTGAAATGAAGCTGGCCGTCATCGCCGGGGACGGAATCGGACCGGAGGTCGTCGCCGAAGCGCTTGCCGTTCTCGACGTGGTCGCACCCGGAGCCGAGAAGACCGAGTACGACCTCGGGGCGCGGCGTTACAACGCCACCGGAGAGTTGCTGCCGGATTCGGTGTTGGCAGAACTGCGTGAGCACGACGCAATTCTGTTGGGAGCCATCGGCGATCCGTCGGTGCCCAGTGGTGTGCTCGAGCGTGGGCTGTTGCTGCGGGCGCGATTCGAGCTCGATCACCACATCAATCTGCGGCCGGCCAAGTTGTACCCGGGCGTGGTCGGTCCGCTGGCCGGGGACAAGCAGATCGATGTCGTCGTCGTTCGGGAGGGTACCGAGGGTCCGTACACCGGAAACGGTGGTGCGCTGCGCGTCGGCACGCCGCACGAGGTGGCCACCGAGGTCAGCGTCAACACTCGTTACGGCGTGGAGCGCGTGGTGCGCAACGGTTTCGAGCGGGCGCTGACCCGCAGGAAGCACCTGACGCTGTTGCACAAGACCAACGTGCTCACGTTCGCCGGTGGCCTGTGGGCCCGCACGGTCGAGGCAGTCTCGGCGGACTTCCCGGACGTCGAGGTCGCGTATCAGCACATCGATGCCGCGATGATTCACCTCGTCACCGATCCCGGCCGGTTCGACGTGATCGTCACCGACAATCTGTTCGGCGACATCGTGACCGACCTCTCGGCTGCCGTCACCGGCGGAATCGGTTTGGCCGCAAGTGGAAACATCGACGCCACCGGTACCAACCCCAGCATGTTCGAGCCGGTGCACGGTAGTGCGCCCGACATCGCGGGACAGCAGAAGGCCGATCCGACCGCTGCCATCCTGTCGGTGTCCTTGCTACTCGATCATCTCGGCGACGCGGCGGGGGCCGCGCGAGTAGAAGCCGCTGTCGCAGCGGATCTCGCCGAGCGGGGAACCACGGCCGCGTCGACGAAAGAGATCGGCGCTCGGATCGCCGCTCGCCTGTAACTCTCACGCCACGACATGCCACGGTGGGCCGACAGCCCACCGTGGCATGTCGTGTATCACGGGCAGGTCACCCCTTGGGCACGTCAGCGGGCGCGGTCTGCACCGGCGCCGGACGTCTCGTCCGTGGGCTCGGGTGCCGGATCGTCGGGCACGATCGGTACGGAGAGCGCGGGAAAGACCGCCGACACCAGGAACGCCACGGGGAAGCTGATGGCCGCGATCGCCCCGAACACCGGCGGCACAGCCGAGGCGAACACGTACTGACTCGTGTTCTGTACCCCGAGAGCGCGTCCGCTCCAATACGGTCCCGAGATTTCCGCGACAGCAGTGAACGCGAGGCCGTTCGGGGCAACGGTGGCGACGGACGCGACGACGAGCAGGACGATGGCGGCGGGGGAGTCGAACCAGTCGGCGATGCCGAGCCCGAGCATGCTGGCGGCGGCCGTCACGGCCACCCACCGCAAAGGCCGCATGCGGCTACCGACACGATCGGACAGCGCGCCCACGCTCATCCGACCCAGTGCGCCGAGAATCTGGGTCAGCGTGACGAGGACACCCGCGGCCGCGGCCGTCCAGCCTCGGTCGGTCATCAGCCACACGAGCGCATACGTCCACACCACGTACTGCGGCACCACCAACAGGATGGACGTGGCGTGAATGCGCCACAGTTGGCTGCTGTTGCGGTACGGATTGTCGAGCAGACCCTGCGCCGCCGCATCGGTGCGATTCGGACGGGGAGGGTCGACCACGGCCAGGCACAGCAGAGCGCTCGCAGCGCAGACGGCAGCGGGCACGAGCAGGGCCGCGCCGACGCCGTGGTCACGTGCGACAGGCGGGATGGTCAGTGCCGCGACGGCCACGCCGAGGGGAACCGACATCTGTCTGATGCCCATGGCCAGCCCACGACGGTGCGGCGGAAACCACCCCACCACGACGCGTCCGCTCGCGCTGTTCGCGCTGGCCGCAGACATACCGCCGATCAACAGCAGGGCGGCGAGCGCCGGAATGGACGTGCTGACCACAGCAGCCAGGCTCGCGGCAGCGGTGAGCCCGAGCCCGATCACCAGAACGAGACGTTCGCCGATGCGGTCGACGAGCACGCCCCATGCGATGAGGGTCAGCATGATGCCCACGGTGGGCATCGCAACCACGAATCCTGCAGTCGCAAGTCCGAGTCCCCGGTCGTCGTGCAGGGCCGGAATGAGAAATGCAGCACCGTTGATGAAGACGGCACCGGCAGTCTGCGCGAGCATCCCGAGCACGAGCATGAACCACCGTCGCGTCTCGCCGATACTGGACAGCTGCTTCGTGGCGCTCATTCCGGCCTCTCGTCTCACTATGTGAACACATAATCTTGCTATCTGGATGCAGATCGAAACATTACACCGGCGAAAGATCGACGGACCGGACGGCATCGGCGTGCGAAGAATGGCGGTCGATAGACTTTCGACATGCGTCTCGGTCGAATTGCAAGTCCTGATGGTGTGGCATTCGTGAGTATCGAAGGTGAGGGGGATGCCCGGACGGCCAAGGAAATTGCCGAACATCCTTTCGGCACACCGACGTTCACGGGTCGATCGTGGCCACTGGCCGACGTGCGACTGCTCGCACCGATCCTCGCCAGCAAGGTGATCGCCATCGGTAAGAACTACGCCGCGCACGCCGCCGAGATGGGTGGTGAAGCGCCGGAGACTCCCGTCATTTTCATCAAGCCGAACACCTCCATCGTCGGTCCGGGTGCGGCCATCGTGCTGCCTCCGTCGTCGAACGAGGTGCACTACGAAGGCGAACTCGCCATCGTGATCGGTCGTCCGTGCAAGGACGTGCCCGCCTCCAAGGCGTACGACGTGGTGCTCGGATACACCGTCGCCAACGACGTCTCGGCACGCGACCATCAGAAGCACGACGGGCAGTGGACCCGGGCGAAGGGGCACGACACGTTCTGCCCCCTCGGGCCGTGGATCGAGACGTCCCTCGATCCTTCGGACCTCGAGATCAAGACCGAGGTCGACGGCGTCGTCAAGCAGCAGAGTCGTACTTCGCTTCTACTGCACGATATTCCGAAGATCATCGAGTGGGTGTCCGCAGTGATGACCCTGCTGCCCGGAGACGTCATTCTGACCGGAACGCCCGAGGGTGTCGGCCCCATCACCGACGGAGACAGTGTGTCGATCACCGTCGAGGGAATCGGTACCTTGACCAACCCAGTCGCAGCGAAGAAGTAGGACAACGATGACCACAGCAGCAGATGTCCGCGTTCGGTTCTGCCCGTCGCCCACCGGCACACCGCACGTCGGTCTGGTCCGCACCGCCCTGTTCAACTGGGCGTTCGCGCGACATCACGGCGGCACCTTCGTCTTTCGGATCGAGGACACCGACGCCGCTCGCGATTCCGAGGAGTCCTACGCAGCGTTGCTCGACGCGCTGCGATGGCTCGGTCTGGATTGGGACGAGGGCCCCGAGGTGGGCGGTCCCTACGAGCCCTACCGCCAGTCGCAGCGACGCGACCAGCATGTGGCTGTCGTACAGCAACTGCTCGATGCCGGCGAAGCCTACGAGTCGTTCTCGACGCCCGAGGAAGTCGAAGCGAGGCACAAGGCCGCCGGGCGTGACCCCAAGCTCGGCTACGACAACTTCGACCGCGACCTGACGCCGGAGCAGCGGCAGGGATTCCTCGACGAGGGACGTGGGGCCGTCGTGCGGCTGCGCATGCCCGATCACGATCTGACGTGGAACGACCTCGTACGCGGCGAGACCACGTTCAAGGCGGGGACCGTACCGGACTTCGCCTTGACTCGCGGCAACGGAGTTCCGCTGTACACGTTGGTCAATCCGGTCGACGACGCACTGATGAAGATCACGCACGTGCTGCGCGGCGAGGACCTGTTGTCGTCGACGCCTCGACAGCTCGCACTGTACGAGGCCCTGATCCGAATCGGTGTGGCCGACCGCACCCCGGAGTTCGGACATCTGCCGTTCGTGATGGGCCAGGGCAACAAGAAGCTGTCCAAGCGTGACCCCGAATCGAACCTGTTCATCCACCGCGACCGAGGCTTCGTCCCGGAGGGGCTGCTGAACTACCTGGCGCTTCTCGGGTGGGGCATCTCCGACGATCACGACGTGTTCTCGCTCGACGAGATGGTGGCGGCGTTCGAGATCTCGTCGGTCAATTCCAACCCTGCGCGCTTCGACCAGAAGAAGGCCGACGCGATCAACGCCGAGCACATCAGGATGTTGGCTGCAGACGACTTCGCGGCACGGTTACGCGAATTCCTCGTTGCTCGAGGGCATCTCACCGAGCCGGTCGACGAGAAGATGTTCGCTGTCGCGGCGGATCTGGTGCAGACGCGCATCGTCGTGCTGTCGGATGCGTGGGGCCTGCTGAAGTTCCTCTTCGTCGACGACGCGGAGTTCGAGATCGATCCTGCAGCGGCGGCCAAGAATCTCGGCGCAGACGCGGCACCGGTACTCGACGCCGCCATCGAAGCACTGACCGCAGTGACGGATTGGTCGACGGCCGAGCTGGAAGTCGCCCTCAAGGACGCGCTCATCGAGAAGATGGAACTCAAGCCCCGCAAGGCCTTCGCGCCGGTTCGGGTGGGAGTCACCGGCTCCCACATCAGCCCGCCGCTGTACGAGTCCATGGAACTTCTCGGCCGCGAGAGGACCCTCGCTCGTCTGACCGCCGCACGTACCCTTATCGCGTGACGGCGGTGCGACGTCGGCCGTCGAGGTCGGTCGGAGACTTTCGCACATGAGCGTCGCCGACCGACTGGATCGACTGCAGCGCAGGCGTCCGGTTCTCGGATTTCCGATTGCGGTGGTCTACAAGTTCGTCGACGATCAGGGTGGTTACCTGGCCGCGCTGATCACGTACTACGCATTCGTCTCGCTCTTTCCTGCGCTGCTGCTCTTCTCCGTGATTCTGGGCATCGTGTTGATGGGCAACCCGGAGCTGCAACAACAGATCCTGAACTCTGCACTCGGTCAGATCCCGGCGATCGGGGAAGAACTGGGGCGTCCCGAACGGATAGGTGGCGGCACTGTCGGTCTGACGGTGGGTATCCTCGGGTCGCTCTACGGCGGACTCGGCGTGTCCGTTGCGTTGCAGAACGCGATGAACACCGCATGGGCCGTACCGAAGAATCTTCGGCCCGATCCCATTCGAGCCCGAGTGCGGGGATTGGGTTTGCTGAGCACCGTGGGTCTGGCGGTACTGGCGATCACCGCACTCAATGTGCTCAGTGCTGCAGGATATTTCGGCCCGGAATCCGGTCTCGTCGTGTTCGTGATCGGAACGCTGCTGTACGTCGGGGTGTTCGTCGTTGCGTTTCGGCTCGCCACAGTGCGAGCGGTGTCGATCGGACAGGTACTCCCGGGAGCCATAGCAGCCGGTTTGACGTGGCAGCTGCTGCAGACCTTCGGCGGTGTGTACGTGAAGTACGTCGCTGCAAGTGCGACGGTGACGAACGGTGTCTTTGCGGTCGTGCTCGGGCTGTTGGCCTTTCTGTACGTGACCTCGGTATCGATCGTGATCTGCATCGAGATCAACGTGGTTCGTGTCGACAGGCTGTTCCCGCGGGCCCTTCTGGCCCCGTTCACCGACGACGTCGACCTGACCGAAGGTGACAAACTCACCTACACCGGACAGGCAGAAGCGCAGCGCAGTACTGCGTTCGAGGAAATAGACGTGACGTTCGAGGACCCACCGAGCGCTCAGTCGGACTCCGGCCCGAACTCCGGCTCGGCAGCCGGGGCACCGTAGAAGCGGTCGATCCTGGTCTCCATCGGGAAGAGCACTGCCGTGTCGCCGAACATCAGACGCGTAGCCGACTCTGCCGCCGCCGCAACGGCCTCGGACACCCACGGTGCGTCTCCGAGTGGACAATGCACGACTACTTCGTCGTGCTGAAAGAACACCAACTCACTTCTGCTCGACCGCAATCGCCCGCGCAGATCTGCCAACAGGCACAGCGCCCACTCGGCTGCGGTCGCCTGCACCACGAAGTTGCGCGTGAATCGGCCACGCGCGTGGGCGTCACCGGTGGACCACCATTGCGGCGTAGGGGGAGGGCACGCTCGGCCCAGCCACGACCGGACCACCTCCCCCCGCTCACCGGCCCGCGCCGCCTCTTCCACGACCGCCACCGCGTCGGGGAATCTGGCGCGTAGGCGGGTCAGCAACGCACGAGCCTCACCCGACGTCGCGCCGTACAGCACTCCGAGAACAGCGACCTTGGCGTGCGCACGATCACCGTCGAACGACTCGGCCGCGACGGGGGCGTAGAGATCCGCTGTTCCCGCAGCGGCGACCATGCGTGGGTCACCCGACATCGCGGCGAGAATGCGGGGCTCGAGCTGGCCGGCGTCGGCGGCGACGAAGGTGTACCCCGAGTCGGCGACCACGCTGGCGCGCAGCGGTTTCGGGATCTGCAGACCCCCACCGCCCCGGCTCGCCCAGCGACCGGAGACGACGGCCCCTGGCACGTAGACCGGCCGGAAACGATCTCCGCGAACCCACGCGTCCAGCCACGTCCACCCGTTGGTGCTGTGCAGTTTCGACAGATCTCGGTGGCGAAGCAACAGCGGCACCGCAGGATGGTCGATGTCTCGGATCACGTGTGCTCGAGTGGATGTGAGCTCGATACCGGCGCGCGCGAACGCGGCGACCACCTCTGCGGGTGAACCGGGGTTCACGCGGCGCCCGAACGCCGACGAGATCTCGTTCTCGAGCTTCACCAACGCAGGAGGAGTCGATCCGTCGACCGGCCTCGCACCGAGCGCCGCGTCGAGGTGCCGCCGATGCGCAGCGGCCGAGAACGGCAATCCGTCGAAGGTCATCTCCGCCGCGGCCAGACCTCCGGCCGACTCGGCGGCCGCCAACAGCTGCAGCGCCCGATCGTCACCGATCTCCTCGCTCTGACGGCGGTAGTCGGCGAGCACTGCCACCGGATCGGCATGCGGGTCGGCGTCGAACAACCCGGGTCGAAGGTCTGCGGGTGTGGACGGTGTCGTGGTGCGCCCCGTTCGCATCGCCAGAATGGCACCGACGAGGGCGAGATCGTGGCAGCGCCGGACCCGCACCCCTCCGTCGAGCAGTCGCGGGTAGATGCGGCTCGTGTCCTCCCACACCCAACGGGGAGCGTGCTCTCGCTCGACAGCGGCCACGGAGCCCACCAGATCGTCGGTGACCTCCTCGGCAGGGGAACTGCCGCCGGACGGGGAACCGTCCTCGTCGAGGCGGATCAGTACGGCCCGGTTGCCCTGGGGAACGAGCAGCACCTTCATCGGCGTCTGCGAAGTTCGAGAACGCTCACGACACAGAAGTCTGCTGCATGCTCTGCGGCCGACGATGCGCGGGTTCTGCGTTCACGCGATGGTGTCCGAGCGGGCCTCGCGGGCGGTCGAGGGCCGTTATCAGGGCTCTGAGCAGCCGATTTGGAGAATGGGTAGTGACCTTTGATAGTCTCTATCCCGGCTCGAAACGCAGTGCACATCGATCGGATGCGCACTTCGATTCAAGTCCATTGGGGTATGGTGTAATTGGCAACACAGCGGTTTCTGGTACCGCCATTCTAGGTTCGAGTCCTGGTACCCCAGCGAGCAGGTGAGCGGCGATTTTGCCGCCGATGCCGAGGCAGTTAAGCTACCTCAGCATCACGTGTTCGATACAGCGTCAACAATGCAGGTGAAGTTCCTGGCCCCGTCGTCTAGCGGCCTAGGACGCCGCCCTCTCAAGGCGGTAGCGCGGGTTCGAATCCCGTCGGGGCTACGAAGACAGCACCCCCTCGATCTCCGGATCGAGGGGGTGCTGTCGTTTCGGTGTGACCGTCGTTGCTGTCGCGCGGTGGTGTCGCTTCGCGTCAGACGCTCTTGCGGCGGAACATCTTCTGGTGATCGGCCGGACCGTGGGCATTGTTCACCTTGGGGCCACCGTCCTTGTGGTCGACGGAATTGTGCGATTTGCTGTTCTTCTGTTCGAGAACCTCGCGGAACTTCTTCTTCAACTCTTCGCTGCCGGATTCTGACATGGGGCACTCCTTGCAGTCGGCGACCGGCCGGGTGGGCCGTTCGAGACGAACGTACTCCACTTCTGCGGCCTCATCAGCCGGTTTTTGGTGGGGTGCCGCTCGATCGGCCTCGGTTCGGCGCTCAGAGGCGCTTGTGCAGCGCGTCGGCGGCGGCGAGCAGGTCTGCCGCCCAGCGTGCGCCCGGCTTGCGTCCGATGCGGTCGATCGGGCCGGACACCGAGATCGCTGCCACGACAGTGTCGTTGCTGTCGCGAACGGGAGCCGAGACGCTCGCGACCCCCGGCTCACGTTCACCTGCGCTCTGCGCCCACCCTCGCCTGCGGATCTCCAGCAGCACCCGTTCGCCGAATTCGGCGTCCGGCAGCACTGTGCGTTGAGTCTGCGAATCTGCCCACGCCAGAAGAACTTTCGCACCGGAGCCGGCTGTCATGGGTAGCCGGGCCCCGACGAGCACGGTATCTCGGAGACCGGTCGGGGGCTCCATGGATGCGACACAGACGCGAACGGTCCCCTCGCGGCGGTAGATCTGCACGCTCTCTCCGGTGATTTCGCGAAGCCGAGGCAGTACAGATGCTGCGGCGTCGAGCAGCGCATCCGACGCGCTCGCCGCCAATTCCCCCAGCCCCGGACCGGTGCGCCACAATCCGTCGGAATCGCGCACGAGGAGGCGGTGGGTTTCGAGTCCGACCGCGAGCCGATGCGCAGTGGCGCGGGGGAGCGCTGTGCGGGCACACAGGTCGTTGAGAGTGCAGGGTGTCTCGGCCACTGCATGCAACACGGCCATGGCCTTGTCGAGGACACCGATACCGCTCGATTTGTCGACGGCGCCGCTCAGGCTATGCTGTCTCATAGAACGATATTAGCCTCCCGAATGCTGAGATTGCACAACCGCGAGAAGTCCAGCGTGCCGCGGGGGACGATGTCGAGACGATCACGCGAGGTGGACCAGCCCGTCCGCCGGCGCGACGACAGGGAAGACGAGGTCTGCGACAGCGATGTCCGAAACGACGAAATCCGATGCGTCCGTAGCACAAGCGCCGAAGACGCTGGCGGAGAAGGTGTGGGACCAACATGTGGTCGTCCCCGGTGGGGGAGAAGGCGGTGCACGTGAGCCGGATCTGATCTACATCGATCTGCACCTCGTACACGAGGTCACCAGCCCCCAGGCATTCGACGGTCTGCGTTTGGCCGGCCGCGAGCTTCGTCGCCCGGACCTGACGATCGCAACGGAGGATCACAACGTCCCGACGGCCGACATCTTCGCGCCGATCGCAGATCTCGTCTCACGCACCCAGGTCGATACTCTTCGCAGCAACTGCGAGGAATTCGGAGTTCGGTTGTACCCGATGGGAGATCTCGATCAGGGCATCGTCCACATCATCGGCCCGCAGCTCGGTCTGACCCAGCCGGGTATGACCATCGTGTGCGGAGACAGCCACACCTCGACGCACGGTGCATTCGGTTCGATCGCAATGGGAATCGGCACCAGCGAGGTCGAGCATGTGATGGCCACCCAGACTCTGTCTCTGCGACCGTTCAAGACCATGGCCATCACCGTCGACGGAGAACTGGCTCCCGGTGTGACGAGCAAGGATCTGATTCTCGCGGTGATCGCCAAGATCGGTACCGGCGGCGGTCAGGGATACGTGCTCGAATATCGCGGTGAGGCCATCCGCAAGTTGTCGATGGAAGCCCGAATGACCATCTGCAACATGTCGATCGAGGCCGGGGCGCGCGCGGGCATGATCGCACCCGACGAGATCACGTACGAATACCTGAAGGGACGGCCGCATGCGCCCCAGGGGGCGGAGTGGGATGCGGCGGTGGCCGCCTGGAACGAACTGGCAACCGACCCGGATGCAGTGTTCGACAACGAGGTACACATCGATGCGAGCACTCTGACGCCGTTCGTCACCTGGGGAACGAACCCGGGTCAAGGTGCTCCGTTGGGCGATGCCGTGCCCGATCCCGAGGCAATGCTCGACGAAGGCGAGCGCGTATCGGCCCAGAAGGCCTTGCAGTACATGGGTCTCGAAGCCGGTACACCGATCCGCGAGATCTCCGTCGACACCGTGTTCGTCGGCTCCTGCACCAACGGCCGCATCGAGGATCTGCGTGCGGTGGCGTCCGTCCTCGAGGGTCGCCGCGTCGCAGACGGCGTGCGAATGCTGGTGGTACCCGGGTCGATGCGGGTGCGCGCGCAGGCCGAAGAGGAAGGACTCGGTGAGATCTTCACCGCAGCAGGGGCCGAGTGGCGGCAGGCCGGCTGCTCGATGTGTCTGGGAATGAACCCCGATCAGCTCACCTCGGGAGAGCGTTCGGCGTCCACGTCCAACCGCAATTTCGAGGGGCGTCAGGGCAAGGGTGGTCGCACTCACCTCGTGTCGCCTCTGGTTGCGGCGGCCACTGCAGTTCGCGGAACCCTGTCCTCTCCGGCGGATCTCGCGTAGCAGCGAGCCCTCCGACCGGATCGATCGAACTCACAGGAGAAATTTCGATGGAAGCTTTCACTCGACACAAAGGCATCGGCGTTCCGCTCCGGCGGTCCAATGTCGACACCGACCAGATCATTCCGGCGGTCTATCTCAAGCGAGTGACTCGCACCGGATTCGAGGACGGATTGTTCGCCGGTTGGCGATCCGATCCGAACTTCATCTTGAACCTCGCGCCCTACGACCGCGGATCGGTTCTCGTGGCCGGGCCGGACTTCGGCACGGGATCGTCACGCGAGCACGCTGTCTGGGCGCTGTCGGACTTCGGTTTCAGGGTCGTCATCGCATCCAGATTCGCCGATATCTTCCGCGGAAACATGGGCAAGGCCGGGTTGGTGGCGGCCGAGGTCGAGCAATCGGACGTCGAATTGCTGTGGAAAGCCTTAGAAGAACAGCCCGGTCTGGAGCTCGTCGTGGACCTCGTCGACAAGACGGTCACGGCTGGAACCTTGGTGGTGCGCTTCGCGATTGACGACTACACGCGGTGGCGTCTGCTGGAGGGTCTGGACGACATCGGACTGACATTACGCCAGGTAGAGGCCATTACGGAGTACGAAAAGTCAAGGCCTTCATACAAACCCCTCACCCTTCCGGCAAGGATCGAGGAGCCTTCGAAAAGCTGACGGAGGGGGGTCCGACACGCTTTGCGGCCGTGAAGCATTCCGCGACACCGAAATGAAAATTGGCGTGGCGCATAGACTCTTGACGACTTGGGGTTTACCGTTGTAGTAGTCGGTCCGACGATGGGCCACAATATAGCGGAGGAAATCCATGAACAAGGCAGAGCTGATTGACGCCCTGACCGAGAAGTTGGGGTCTGACAGGCGGAGCGCCACAGAGGCTGTCGAGAACATCGTCGACACCATCGTGCGCGCGGTCCACCGCGGCGAAAGTGTCACGATCACGGGCTTCGGCGTGTTCGAGCAGCGTCGTCGCGCGGCGCGTGTCGCCCGTAACCCCCGCACCGGTGAGACCGTTCGCGTCAAGCCGACCAACGTACCGGCATTCCGTCCGGGCGCGCAGTTCAAGGCCGTCATCGCCGGTGGACAGAAGCTGCCCGCAACCGGACCTGCCGTCAAGCGCGGTTCGGCAGCAGCTCCGGCCAAGAAGACTGCGGCAGCGAAGAAGACGGCCGCCAAGAAGGCAGCGGTGAAGACGACCGCCCGCAAGGCCACCACCGCGGCAGCCAAGAAGGCGGCTCCGGCGAAGACTGCCGCCAAGAAGGCAGCTCCCGCAAAGACCGCCGCCAAGAAGGCAGCTCCCGCAAAGACAACCGCACGCAAGACCACGACGGCTGCTGCCAAGAAGGCTCCGGCCAAGACGACCGCACGCAAGGCCGCAACCACTACGGCCCCTGCCAAGAAGGCTCCGGCCAAGACAGCGGCCAAGAAGACCGTCGCCAAGAAGGCCCCCGCCAAGAAGGCTCCGGCCAAGAAGGCACCCGCGAAGCGCGCTGCAAAGAAGTAGCGCTCGACCGGCACCGGTCATCCAGGACCGGGCCGTTCTCGCACTCCACAGAAGGCCCCGACCGAAATTTCGGTCGGGGCCTTCTGCCGTGTTCGTGATCCGAGGATCCTCGGATGCGACTCAGTCGTCGGCGACCAGGTTCGGTAGCGGGCTGGCGATGTGGTCGGCCGCGACGAGCCGACCGTCGTGGCGCGAGAGCACCCACACGCTCCCTTTTCGATTTCTGTTGGCAGGCAACGTGATGCCGTCCTTGTCGGCCCACCATCGCATGAGATCGGGGATCACCTTGCCTTGGCTGCAGATCACCGGTGTGCTCATGGACTCGGCGATGTCGCGAGCCCGGTGGCGGCCCTTTCGGGGGTCCTCGGCGTACCCCTCCTCGGACAGCAGATGCTCCGGTTCGACCTGCACGCCCAGTGATTCGGCAAACGGCGCGACCGTCTGTTCGCACCGGACGCGGTCGGCCGCATACACCGAGTCACCGCCGAACGCGCCCAGCAGTGAGACGAGTGCCTCGGCCTGACGTCTACCGGTCTTGTCGAGGGGGCGATCGGCGTCGTTGCCCTTGTATCGCGACCGCGAGCCGGCACTGCCGTGCCGGACCAGCAGCACGGTGGACGTAGCGGCCGGCTTGGCGACGAATCGTCGAAGAATCTTGTGGTCCATGGGATACGAGAGTTCGCCGCCGATCTTGTCGGGTGCGATCCAACGGAGTTCGTCCACTTCGTCGTTCGGGACGAATTCTCCGCCGGTTGCCTCGGCAGCCCAGTAGAGCACCTTCTTCATGCGACGGTGGCCGGGAATCGGGTAGGTGACGTAGGACAGCGACCGTCCGAGAGTCGAGTCGAAGCCCGTCTCCTCCTTGACTTCTCGGACAGCCGCGTCGACCGCTGTCTCCCCGGGATCGAGCTTTCCCTTGGGAAAAGACCAGTCGTCGTACTTCGGCCTGTGTACCAGAGCTACTTCCACCACCGAGTCGTTCTCCGGCGATCGTCGCCACAGAATCGATCCGGCCGCGAAGATGTTGGCGCGGGGGGAGCCATCGGAAGTGCCCATCAGGACGCCTGATTCCTCCGGCTGCGCATCAATTCCACCTGGTGTTCTCGGACACTTTCGCCTTGCGCAGGCGACGCGACCCAGCCACCGTCCGGCCCCAGTTCCCAGCAGCGGGTGGTGGGGTCGAGAGCCGAGTCGAAGATGTCACCGAGTTGCTTGGTCAGCTTCGGATCCTTGACCTGGGCCATCACTTCCACTCGCCGGTCGAGGTTTCGGTGCATCATGTCGGCGCTGCCGATCCAGAATTCGTCGGCACCCTGGAAATGCAGAACCCGTGAGTGTTCGAGGAACCTGCCGAGAATGGACCGAACTTCGATGTTCTCCGACAGGCCCGGTACGCCCGGCTTGAGCGCGCAGATCCCGCGTACGACCACCTTGACGGGGACCCCGGCGACCGATGCGCGGTACAGCGCGTCGATCACCTGCTCGTCGACAAGAGCGTTGGCCTTGAGGCGAATTCCGGCTGCGCGGCCCGCCTTGAGGTGCTCGACTTCTGCTTCGATGCGCTCGACGATGCCGCGTCGCACGCCGTACGGGGCCACGAGGAGATTGCGGTACTTGGACTTTCGCGAGTATCCGGTGAGCGAGTTGAACAGGTCGGTGAGGTCCGCACCGATTTCGGGCGACGACGTGAGCAACCCGACGTCCTCGTAGATACGCGCCGTCTTCGGGTTGTAGTTGCCCGTGCCGATATGGCAGTACCGGCGGATGACCGAACCTTCTCGGCGGACGACGAGGCAGGTCTTGCAGTGAGTCTTCAACCCGACGAGGCCGTAGACCACGTGCACCCCGGCCTTTTCGAGCTTGCGTGCCCACTCGATGTTCGCCTGCTCGTCGAATCGTGCCTTGATCTCGACGAGTGCAACCACCTGCTTGCCGGCCCCGGCCGCGTCGACGAGTGCGTTGACGATCGGTGAGTCACCCGAGGTGCGGTACAGAGTTTGCTTGATCGCGAGGACCTGTGGGTCGGCCGCAGCTTGTTCGATGAAGCGCTGCACGCTGGTGGAGAACGAGTCGTACGGGTGATGCACCAGAACGTCGCCGTCGCGAAGCGTCGAGAACACGCTCTTCGGGGTTTCGCGCTCACCGAACGCCGGATGTGTTGCCGGGACGAAGGGAGCGTCCTTGAGATTGGGGCGGTCGACGCTGTAGACCTGCCACAGGCACGACAGATCGAGCAGACCGGGAACCTGAATGACGTCGCCCGGATCGACGTCGAGTTCACGTAGCAACAGTTCGAGCATGTGCTCGGTCATATCGTCGGCGATCTCGAGGCGGACGGGAGAACCGAAACGCCTACGCGCCAGCTCTCGTTCGAGTGCCTGCAGGAGATCCTCGTCGCGGTCCTCTTCGACCTCGAAATCGGCGTTGCGAGTAATGCGGAACGCGTGGCTCTCGACCACCTCCATGCCGGGGAACAACACGTCGAGGTGCGCCGAGATCAATTCCTCCATCGACAGGAAGGCGTCGATGCGATGGCTCCCCTCACCGCGCTTGACGCGCACGAATCGGTCGACGTTGTCGGGTACCTTCACGCGGGCGAAGTGCTCGCCGGTTGTGGAGTAATCCTTCACCGTCACAGCGAGATTCAGGCTCAGGCCGCTGATGTACGGGAAGGGGTGCGCCGGGTCGACGGCCAGCGGGGTGAGGACCGGGAAGACCTGTTCGGTGAAATAGTCGGACAGACGCGCACGCTCGTCGCTGTCGAGATCGGACCACCGGATGATTGCGATGCCCTCGGCCGTGAGCTCGGGCAGGATCGAATCGAGCAGTACTCGGGCGTGTTTGAGAGCGAGCTCCTGAGTGCGCTGCCCGATGACCGCGAGCTGCTCGCGCGGGGTCATGCCATCGGCCGATCGAACCGACAGTCCGGTCTCGTCGCGGCGTTTGAGCCCTGCGACGCGAACCATGTAGAACTCGTCCAGATTGGACGCGTAGATGGCCAGGAACTTGGCACGCTCGAGTAGCGGCAGGGACGAGTCCTCTGCGAGCGCGAGAACGCGGGAGTTGAAATCCAACCAGCTCAATTCCCGGTTCAGGTACCGATTTTCGGGAAGCACCATGGCGGCATCCACCGATTCCGGAGTGGCGGCAGGAAGGGCGGAGGGAATGCTCGGCATCGTTGCGGTCACCGGGGCACTCCACACCGGCTCCGCACCGTTGCTGTCCGCACCGTTGCTCTCCGCGGTCTCGATCGCCGGATCTTCGGTCGCTGGCTGCGCGTCGTCTGTGCTCACAGCACGATCATCCCCCATACCCGCCGTCGGTGAAACTCCGATGACCGAACTTGTTCGCACGTTCACCGAATCACGCGGTGGTTGCGGATTCCTCGTCGCTCCAACCGAGTGAGCGGAGTACGGCTGTCGTCTCCGGTCCGACCCCGAGTCGATGAGCCCGACGTACGTCGTCGACGGTGTCGACGTCGAGTCGAAGTCCCGGCCACGTGCCGTCCAGTGGTCGCGCTCCCGACAAGGTGTGGCGGCGTGCGGAATCCGATCCGAACAGCGGCGCGAGCTCGTCGGCAGAATTCTTCAGGATCAGCGCTGCGGTTCCGGTGCCGTGATGGTCGACCACGACCGACCTGCCGCCGGAGACTGCCGTCGCATACGCCTGCGCGAGTTCGGCGGGACGAAGCGCAGGCAGATCCGCTTGCAGCGCAACGATGTCGATCCGATCGGCCGGGGCCGCGCCGGGGTTCCCGTGGCGATCGCGTGGTGCGTGATCGACTCGCAGTGCGGCCGCAGCAGCGGAGAATGCGGCATTGAGACGGGCTTCGGGATCTCGAGCGCCGGAAGCCGATGGTTCGTCCAGCACCCGGGCACCGATTTGTCGCGCGGTGTCGGCGACGACCGGATCGGGTGTGACGACGGTGACCGAATCGACCACCGACACCGAACCGGCCGCGGTGACCGTGTCGACGAACATGGCGAGCACCAATCGGGTCCGGTCGGCCCCGGAGAACTCGGACGCCAGACGGGACTTCGCCGCTGTCAGGTCCTTGACCGCGATGACGACTCCGACCGCGCGGCGCAGCGCATCGGACGGCCGACCCTCGCGGTCGTCGTCGCTGCTTCGAATTGCGCCCATGGTGTTCGATCCTGCCAGCGTCACCGATGTCTGCCGACTCCGACCGCCCGGGCAGGTCTGCGCGTTAGGGTGATGCGCGCGTAGGCAGGGCATCGGCGAGTAGGTGAGAGGTTGGCGGCATGAGCAGAGCAGCGGTACTGGGGTCCGGGTCGTGGGGTACCGCATTCGCCAAAGTGTTGGCCGATGCCGGAACCGATGTCACCATGTGGGCGCGCCGAGAGGAACTCGCTGCCTCGATCAGCGAACGGCACGAGAACGCGGACTACCTCCCCGGAATCGAACTGCCGTCGTCGATCCGCACCACGAGCGATCCGGCGACGGCCCTCGACGGTGCGGACATCGTGGTGCTCGCGGTGCCGTCGCAGAGTCTGCGCGCGAACCTGGGGGAGTGGACGGATGCGATCGCACCGCACGCGACACTGCTGTCTCTGGCCAAGGGCATAGAGACCGGAACGCTCATGCGCATGAGCCAGGTGATTTCACAGGTGACCGGGGCCGATCCCAGCCGGGTGGCCTGCCTGTCCGGGCCGAATCTGGCGCGCCCGATCGCCGAGGGGCAGCCGGCCGCGACCGTCATCGCGTGTTCCGACTCGCAACGAGCGCTCGAGATTCAAAAAGCTTGCGCCACAGGATATTTCAGGCCGTACACCAACTCCGACGTCATCGGTGCCGAGATCGGTGGCGCGTGCAAGAACGTCATCGCCCTCGCCTGTGGAATGGCCAGCGGAGTCGGCTACGGCGAGAACACCCTCGCGTCGATCATGACCCGAGGCCTGGCCGAGATCATCCGGCTCGGTGTCGCGCTCGGGGCCACACCGTCGACGCTGTCCGGGCTCGCCGGCGTGGGAGATCTGGTCGCCACCTGCTCGTCGCCGCTCTCGCGCAACCGTACGTTCGGTGAGCGGCTCGGTTCGGGAGGCTCCCTCGAGAGCGCGCAGGAAGCAGCGCACGGGCAGGTGGCCGAGGGCGTGAAGTCCTGTACGTCGGTGCGCGCGCTCGCCGAGAGCTACGACGTCGAGATGCCGTTGACCGATGCCGTGCACCGTGTGTGCCACGGGGGAATGTCGGTTCCGGACGCGGTGGGCCACCTGCTGGGGCGTCGAATCAAGCCCGAGTGAGGTCACGTTCTCGACGTGTGCACGAACAGGGCGAATCCGCGTTCGCGGGGAGACGGCGGTACGGTTTGTCACCGTGAGTACTCCCCGAATCAAAGTTGCCGTCGTCTTCGGTGGCCGCAGCAGTGAGCACGCGGTGTCCTGTGTCTCGGCGGGTAGCGTGCTCGCGAATCTGGACCCCGATACCTACGAGGTGGTCCCGGTGGGGATCACCCCCGACGGTGCCTGGGTGCTCGGCTCCAGTGATCCGGATGCGCTGACGATTCGTGATCGAGTACTGCCGACGGTGGACAAGTCCGGTGCCGCACTCGCGCTGAGCACCGATCCGGGACGCGCAGGCGCGCTGATCGCTCTCGGTGAGGGCGACGCCGGACAGGTCCTGGCTGCGGTCGACGTCGTGTTTCCGGTGCTGCACGGGCCGTACGGCGAGGACGGCACCCTGCAGGGAATGCTCGAACTCGCCGGTGTCCCGTACGTGGGTCCCGGAGTGTTGGCCAGTGCCGCAGGCATGGACAAGGAGTTCACCAAGAAGCTTCTGGGAGCCGACGGACTACCGATCGGCAGGCAGGTCGTGCTGCGACGCGGCACCGATGACCTGACCGAAGCCGAACGCGACCACATCGGTCTCCCTGCCTTCGTCAAGCCCGCGCGAGGCGGATCGTCGATCGGAATCTCGCGCATCACCTCGTGGGATCACCTGCAGTCGGCGATCGGCGTTGCCCGAGAGCACGACCCCAAGGTGATCGTCGAAGGAATGATCCACGGCCGCGAGGTCGAATGCGGCGTACTCGAATTCCCCGACGGCAGCGTGCGCGCCAGCGCGATCGCCGAGATCCGGCTCCCCGACGCGGACAGCGACGATCACGCCTTCTACGACTTCGACACCAAGTACCTCGACGATGTCAGCGAATTCGACATTCCTGCCACACTCGACGACGACATCAGCGATCGTATTCGCGAACTCGCAGTCTCGGCCTTCCGCGCATTGGACTGCCAAGGATTAGCGCGGGTCGACTTCTTCGTCACCGAGGAAGGCCCGGTGATCAACGAGATCAACACGATGCCCGGATTCACGTCGATCTCGATGTACCCCAAGATGTGGGCCGAGAGCGGAATCGACTACTCGACCCTGATCAGCACCCTGATCGACACCGCTCTCGCACGCGGTACCGGCCTGCGCTGACCCGGCGCTACTGCAACGGTGCCGGGTCGAGGGGCTGCTGGGGTAGTGCTGCCGACACTGCTGACGAGGCATCCTGCAGAGGTGTCGGGCCGGAGTCGCCGGGAATGGTGAGAGCGATGTACGTGCCCCGATCGACGACGAACCACGTGCTGGCGTCGATGCCGTCGTTCTCGCCGGACACCTCGAACCACTGGACGCCGTCGATCACCTGAAGTGGTGCAGCCACATCGAATCCGACAGGGCGAGGCAGCCCGCAGCGAAGCACGACCGGCTCGGCGTTCTCCTCGGCCGATACCCAGGCTCGGACTCCGACAGGTGCCGGGTCGGCCAGGTCGGCGCGGCTGTAGTCGCCCAGCTCGTCGGGCAGCGCATCGAGGAGGGTCGAGCACTGTGCGCTCGCGGCGTCGGGTGCGTCGACCGGCCCCAGCGCTACCGGATCGTGGGCGGGGGAGCTGTTCACCGCTATCGCGGCCACGAGAACTCCCACCACCAACGCGACCGGCAGGGCGATCGCGGTGGCTATGACCGCAGGGTGGCGCTGCTCGCGGGTCTCGTCGGCCGCTGCTGCATTCTCGGACCGGGTGCCGGCGTCGTCGCCGTTGTCTTTGTCGTGGTCGTGGTCGGCAGAGTTCATGCGCTACCGAACCGCCGAGGTCGACTGCGGGGCGACGGGACAGGTGAGGGTGCGCGTGATGGCGTCGACCTTCTGAATTCGGGAGACGATGTCCGCGATCTCGGTGTCGGATGCGCCGTCGGCCCTGACGATGACGTCGTAGGGTCCGACCACAGCTTCTGCGGATACGACGCCGTCGACCGACTCGATCTGCCGCGCAACGGTCGTGGCACGGCCGACTTCGGTCTGAACGAGAACGAAGGCTTGCACCATCGGTGGTCCCTTTCCTTGCTGGGACGATCGACTGTAAGTTGAGTCGACTGTACGTTGAGTCGGTTGCGTACTCACAGCACGAAACCGGCTGCGCCGGACCGGGCCCGGGCACCGCTAAAGGTACCGCAGGCGCGGTGCCGGTTTCGCGGGAGACCGACGTCCGAATTGCGCTCTGAGGGAGGAACATCATCGACGACACCGGCCCTTCGGGGACCACCGCCGCCGAACCGACGGTGGCCCAGATCGGCGAGTTCGACGTCATCGCCCGGGCCGTCGCCGATCGAGTGCAACCGACGTCGACCATCGTCGGCCCCGGCGACGACGCTGCCGTCGTCAGTGCATCCGACGGCAGGGTGGCCGCCACGACAGATATGTTGGTGCACGGCAGGCACTTTCGGCTCGATTGGTCGACTCCGGTGGAGATCGGCCGGAAGGCGATCGCGCAGAACGGGGCAGACATCGCCGCGATGGGTGGGCAGTGCTCGGCATTCCTGGTTGCTCTCGGCTGCCCGGCGGACACACCGGTGAGCGTGACGGACGGTCTGAACGAGGGCATGTGGCGCGAGGCGTCGGCTGCGGGTTCGGCGATCGTCGGCGGTGATGTGGTGCAATCGGATCAGCTGGTGATCTCGATCACTGCGCTCGGTGACCTACAGGGCAGGGCTCCCGTACTGCGATCGGGTGCGCAGGTCGGTGATGTGATCGCGTTCGCGGGGCGGCTCGGGTGGTCCGCGGCCGGACTCGCTCTGTTGCTCGCGGGCGGCGATCGCTCCGGGCACGACGCGGTTCTCGATGCACACCGCGTGCCCGCCCCGCCGTACCGTGCCGGAATCGAGGCCGCCGAGGCAGGCGCGACATCACTCACCGATGTGTCCGACGGGTTGTCGGCCGACCTGGGGCATATCGCCGACGCATCCGGCGTATCGATGGTTCTGGAACCGGAGCGTCTTCCGATCGCCGACGAAGTCCGTTCGGCTGCAGAGCTGTTGGGGGCAGATCCCCTCGAGTGGGTACTCACCGGCGGCGAGGATCATGCTCTCGTCGGCACGTTCCCCGGCCTCGCTACCGTTCCGACGGGGTGGATCGTGATCGGCCGCGTCGAGCCGGCGTCGAATGCAACCGACGGTGGCGTCACTGTCGCCGGGCACCACCGCGTGGGCAGATCCGGTTGGTCGAGCTTCGACGGAGAGTGAGCTCCGACCGGGTCCATGGAGTCGGCTAAGTTGCAAGGATGGCTATCTACGCGCTCGGCGACCGCGAACCCGATATTCACCCGGACGCCTATGTCCATCCCGATGCAGTCGTCATCGGAGCGGTGACCTTGGCGGCGGGATCGTCGGTGTGGCCGACGGCCGTGCTCCGAGCCGATTACGGCACGATCTCCGTCGGTGCGGGCACCAACATTCAGGACGGGACCGTCATCCACTGCACCCCCATCGACGCGACCGTGATCGGTGCCGGATGCGTTCTCGGTCACAATGCGCATGTCGAGGGTGCGACCATCGGCGACAACTGCCTCATTGCATCGGGTTCCGTGGTGCTCAACGGCTCGAGGATCGGGGCCGGTTCCATCGTGGGTGCGGGTGCGGTGGTGCCGTTCAAGTTCGTCGTTCCCGAACGCAGCATGGCGCTTGGTGTTCCCGCGAAAATCCGTGAGGGCTTCGAGGTTCCGGAGGGGCACGTGGACATCAACGTGCAGATGTACTCCGCGAACGCCGCGTACTACCGCGACGCGCTGCGCCGGATCGACCGATGACGGCCCGCCCGCTCGCCGAGAGCGTAGATCCGGGTTGGGCCCGTGCCTTGGCGCCGGTCGAGACGAATGTTGCTGCGATGGGCGACTTTCTGCGAGCCGAGCTCGCCGCCGGAAAGCACTACCTCCCCGCCGGTGAGAACGTTCTGCGTGCTTTTCGGTACCCGTTCGACCGGGTTCGGGTGCTGATCGTCGGCCAGGACCCGTACCCGACGCCGGGCCACGCAGTGGGGCTGAGCTTTTCGGTCGCCCCCGACGTGCGTCCCGTTCCACGCAGTCTGGCCAACATCTTCAAGGAATATTCGGACGATCTCGGTCTGCCGACACCCAGCAACGGTGATCTCACGCCGTGGGCGGAGCAGGGTGTGATGCTGCTCAACCGTGTGCTCACGGTCGAACCGTCCGCAGCGGCGTCGCACCGCAAGAGGGGCTGGGAAGCGGTGACGGAGCAGGCAATTCGTGCTCTTGTTGACAGAGCCGAGGATCCCCGGGCCCCTGGCCTGGTGGCGATTCTCTGGGGCCGTGACGCGGCGACGCTCAAACCCATGCTGGGATCGGTGCCGTGCATCGAGTCGGCCCATCCGTCACCGCTGTCCGCATCACGGGGATTCTTCGGATCCAAGCCCTTCAGTCGCGCCAACGAATTGTTGGTCGAGGGCGGAGACGAACCGATCGACTGGACGTTGCCGTGACCGGCTCAGGAAAAATCGGGTCGACGCTTCTCGACGAATGCGTCGACGCCTTCCACTCCTGCAGGTGAGACTGCGGCCGCCGAGATCGAGGCTGCCTCGGCATCCAATTGCTCTGCCAAAGTAGTGGTGTCGGACGCCGCAAGCAGCTTCTTGATTCCCTGATACGCCGAGGTGGGTCCGACGGCGAGGGTTCGGGCCAGTCGTTCGGCCTCGCTGTCGACGAAGTCGTCGCCCACGAGGCGGCTGAGGATTCCGAGGCGCACCGCATCCTCACCGTTGAGAATCGAATCGTTCAACAGGATGTCCATTGCGTGGCCGGATCCGACGATGCGGGGCAGGGTCCAGGACATGCCACCGTCCGGCGTGAATCCGATGGCGGGGTAGGCCGGTCGAAGCTTGGTCGACGGTCCGCCGATGGCGATATCGGTGAGACACACCAGGCTCATGCCTGCACCTGCCGCCCAGCCGTGTACACCGGCGACGATGGGGACGGTGACGGCGGCGAGTTCACGAACGAACGCATGGAACGTATCTGCGACGGACCCGACGAAGGCACCGCGATCGTCGGCACCGGCGAAGTCCCGTACGTTGCCGCCGGCGCAGAAGTTCGGCCCGCGGCCGATGAGCAGGACGCTTCCTACAGATGTGGCACCGGTGTTCACCTCGTGCAGTGCCTGCGTTCCCGAGGTGATGCCGTCCAGGTCGAGAGAGGAACCGCCCGCCTCGGTGGCGACGACGATGTGCAGCACTCCGTCTTCGATGCTGACCTTGCTCGAGCTTTCGCTGTCCGAATGAGTCACGTTCGGCACTCTATCGGACGTCCAACTGTTTGCCCGAATGCGCAGGAACATCGACAGACAACTGTGCCCCGCATCCGAGTGGATGCGGGGCACAGTTCTCGCACGCGGTCGAGGCCGTGGAGGAAATCGAAGAGCGGGGCCGAAATCAGCCCCGAACCACCTTGCCTGCCTTCAAGCAGGAGGTGCACACGTTCATGCGCTTGGAGTTGCCAGGCGCAACCTGAGCGTGAACGGTCTGAATGTTCGGGTTCCAACGACGGTTGGTCCGTCGGTGCGAGTGCGAGACCGACTTACCGAAGCCGGGCCCCTTGGCGCATACGTCGCAGACGGCAGCCATAGTCGCGAACTCCTTGTTAGATGTTGAGCGTTACATGTGGTCGAAGACATCGAAACGAACTACGAGCAGATGCAAGGATTGCAATGCGTGAAGATCGCCTCGAGGCAACCCTGCAAGAATAGCGGCGTCCCACCCAATCACCAAACCGCCACCGCAGACGAGGTGTACCGGCTCACGCGCGCCGCGCTGACGATTCTGCCCGACTAAGCTTCGGTCACTGTCCGCGGCCGACATCGTCGGGCCCGGGCGCAGGTACGGACGGAACGCAGGGGAGGCGCTCGAGGTGGTCGACGTACTCGAATCCATCGATGCCTCGGGCCTGCGCCGGTGGGCCTATCGCTGTGTGGATTCCCTCACTGCTCGGTGCGACGAGATCGACGCACTGAACGTCTTCCCGATTCCGGACTCCGATACCGGCACCAACCTGATGTTCACGTTCCGCGCTGCGGTCGAGTCCATGCGCAGTGCCGGGCCGGCCGCGGGCGCGGGTGCGATCGGACGGGCTCTGGCGGTGGGAGCCGTATCGGGCGCGCGAGGAAATTCCGGGGTCATCGTCTCGCAACTCCTGCGCGCCGTGGGTGAGGCCGCAGCCGACGGTCCGCTGGACACCGTGTCGATCCAGGCCATGTTGCGGCGTGCACGAGTTCTGGTGGCGGGCGCGGTCAGTGTCCCCGCCGAGGGCACCATGCTCACGGTGCTCGAGGCTGCTGCCCACGAGGCCGCTGCCCACGACGCGAACGTCGATCTGGCCACGCTGGTGGTCGATATCGCCGAGGCCACCGCTCGCGCTCTCGATCGCACGACGGACCAACTCGCACCGTTGCGAGAGGCGGGCGTCGTGGATGCGGGGGCGCTGGGGTTGTCGGTGATCTTCGACGCGTTGGTCGAGGTCGTGACCGGCCGCACCCCGCCGAGGCGACGCTATCGCCGTCCTCAGGACCACGAACGGGTGATCGAAGTCGGTGTTTCGAACGCACACGGAGCCTCCGACGGGGCAGCGACTCGCTCGCAGTCCCGGCCGCTCGGCTACGAGGTTCTCTACGTCGTCCCCGGCATCGACGACACCCGCGCGGCAGCGCTGCGTGCAGCGCTGTCGGACCTCGGCGATTCGGTCGTGGTTGCCGGAGACGGCTCCGGGGCGTACTCCGCTCATGTGCACACCACCGACCCGGGCGGTGCCGTCGAGTGCGGGATCGCGGCGGGAAGTATTCGAGGAGTGCGCATCTCGTGTTTCGGACTGGCCGAGTACGCCGTCGACGCGAACGTCGGTGAGCACGAGCCCGAGGCTATGTCGGTGGGTCGCGATATTTTGGCCCTGGTCGCCGGTGACGGTGCCGCGGCTCTCTACGTACAGGAAGGTGCGACGGTGGTGCGATGCGACGAGCCCATCGATTCGTCGGTGTTGCATCGCGCCATCGTGGGCATGAAGCACCGCGAGGTTCTGGTGCTGCCGAACGGGGCGCTGTCCGCTCAGGAGCTCGTTGCCGTCGGTGCTGCGGCCAGGGCCGACGGTAAGGACGTGTCGATGTTGCCGTGCTCGGCGATGGTGCAGGGGTTGGCTGCGCTCGCAGTGCACGACGCGGCCAGAGCAGCCGTCGACGACGCGTTCGCGATGTCCGATGCTGCAGCGGGGACGAGGTGGGGTTCGTTGCGCATCGCCGAGCAACGCTCGCTGACCTGGGTCGGCATGTGCGAGCCGGGTGACTGTCTCGGTCTGGCCGGGCAGGAAGTGGTGATCGTTGCCGAGCATCCGCTCGATGCCGGATGCAGACTGCTGGACCAGCTGTTGGCCACCGGCGGTGAGATGGTGACGGTGTTGCTCGGGGCGCTGGCTCCCGCGGATCTCGGAGGTCGGCTCGCCGACTATGTGGCGGGTGCGCATCCCGGCGTCGACGTGGTGGTCTACCCGGGCGGGCAGCCCGGGGATCTCGTGCAATTCGGAGTGGAATAGGGAATCTCGGAACAATGGCAACGCTGGTGGATCGGCTCGACGATGTCCTCGGAGCGGCGGCTGCGGCACCGCTGGCCGAGGTGTTCGGCATCCATACCGTCGAAGACCTGCTGCGGCACTACCCGCATCGCTACATGACGCACGGTTCCGAGCTCGGCGAGAAGGAACCCCCCGAGGGGGAACACATCACCATCGTCGCCACCGTGGAATCGGCCACCCTGCGTTCGATGAAGAACCGCAACGGTCAGTTCCTTGCCGTCACCCTTGCGGCCGACGGGCAGCGGATCGAAGCCACGTTCTTCAGCCCGCACAAGCTCAAACACGTGGTCGTTCCCGGGCGGCGGGGCATGTTCTCGGGCAAGGTCAAGTATTTCGGTCGGCGGTGGAATCTCACCCACCCCAGTTACGTGATCCTCGGGGGTGACGACAACGACGGGGCCATCGTCCCCGCGGGTCGCATCGTCGGCGGTGGCACGCTGGCCGGCCTGGCGCGTGGCTCGGTCGATTCGTCCGGAGCGGTCGACATGTCGGTGTTCGACCGCGCCTACGTACCTATCTATCCCGCGGCGAAAGATGTCGAGAGCTGGACATTCATGCGTTGCGTCCGGCAGGTACTCGACCAGCTGGACGACGTGGTCGATCCGCTCCCGGAATCGGTGCGCCGCGAGCGTGGCCTCATCGACATAGACGCCGCGCTGCGTTCGGTCCACTTTCCCGATACTGCGGCGGACAAGGACGCCGCCCGGGAACGATTGAAGTTCGACGAGGCATTGGCTGTTCAATTGGTACTCGCGGACCGACGACGCGACGCGTCCGACCGGGTAGCCGCGCGGTGCCCACCGATCACCGACGGCATCGCGGCGGAGTTCGATCGCCGGCTGCCGTTCGAGTTGACGGTCGGTCAGCACCAGGTTGCTGCGGAGATCGCCAACGACCTGTCGGGTCCGCATCCGATGTCGCGTCTGTTGCAGGGCGAGGTCGGCTCGGGTAAGACCATCGTCGCGTTGCGTGCCATGCTGCAGGTGATCGACGCCGGACACCAGTGCGCACTGTTGGCACCGACGGAAGTGCTTGCCTCCCAACATGCGCGATCGATTCGATCGATGCTCGGCACGCTGGCCGCCGGTGGCGAGCTGGGATCGCACGAGCTGGCCACCAAGGTGGCTCTGCTGACGGGGTCGATGTCCACTGCGGCAAAGCGATCGGCCCTGCTCGATGCCGTGACAGGTGATGCCGGGATCGTCATCGGCACCCACGCTCTCATCGAGGATCGGGTCGAGTTTCTCGACCTCGCGATGGTCGTCGTGGACGAGCAGCACAGATTCGGTGTGGAGCAGCGAGATGCCTTGCGCGCGAAGGCTCGTGGAAACACCAGCCCGCATCTCCTCGTGATGACGGCGACACCGATTCCGCGCACGATCGCGATGTCGACACTGGGGGACCTGGAGACGTCGGTACTGACGGAGCTTCCGCGCGGCAGGTCGCCGATCGTCAGCAACGTCGTCCCGGCCAGATCCAAACCCGGATGGGTGGATCGAGCCTGGCAACGGATTCACGAGGAGGTCGCGGCCGGCCGACAGGCCTACGTGGTCTGTTCTCGTATCGGTGACGGCGATGATGCGGACACGGGCAAGAAGAGCGGAGCGGCGAAGAAGGCTGCGCCGAAAGTGGAGGACGGGCCGGAGACGACGGCTGCCGTGGATCTCTACGAGACGCTCTCCGCCGGGCCGATGGCCGATCTGCGTGTGGGGCTGCTGCACGGTCGACTGTCCGGTGACGACAAGGACATCACCATGTCGGAATTCAACGCGGGTGAGATCGACGTGCTCGTCTGCACGACGGTGGTCGAGGTGGGCGTGGATGTACCCAATGCCACGGTCATGGTGATCATGGATGCCGACCGCTTCGGCGTCAGCCAGCTCCACCAGCTGCGTGGGCGAATCGGCCGCGGCGGGCATCAGGGGCTGTGCATCATGATCAGCTGGCTCAGCCCGGGCGGTGGGTCGTTCGCTCGGCTCGAGGCTGTGGCCGCCACCAACGACGGGTTCGAGCTCGCCAAACTGGACCTGGCGACCCGCCGAGAAGGTGACGTGTTGGGAGCCGCGCAGTCGGGCACGGTGACCGGACTTCGGTTGCTCTCGTTCATCGACGACGAGGACATCATTTCCGACGCCCAGGATTGTGCCCGGTCGTTGTTCGCGCGGGACCCGTCTCTGGCCGACAATCCCGGCATCGCGTCGATGATGCGTTCGGCGTGGCGATCCGACAGAATCGACTACCTCGACAAGTCCTGACCCCGTCGCAGTCCGCACTGCACCGTTTCAGTAGCCGAAATTGAACAAAAGTTCCCGCATCGTGAGATCAGTACGCCTCCGGGGCTCTGTCTGCCGGGTAAGTTGAGCCAATGTTCTCCAAAGTTTTGGTTGCCAACCGCGGCGAGATCGCTATCCGCGCCTTCCGTGCGTCCTACGAACTCGGTGCGTCGACGGTGGCGGTGTTCCCGTTCGAGGATCGAAACTCGGTGCACCGAACGAAGGCCGACGAGGCTTATCAGATCGGGGAGAAGGGCCATCCCGTTCGGGCGTATCTCTCGGTCGACGAGATCGTCGCCGCCGCCAAGCGTAGCGGTGCCGATGCTGTGTACCCCGGCTACGGATTCCTTTCCGAGAACCCGGATCTCGCCGCCGCGTGTGTGGAGGCGGGCATCACGTTCGTCGGGCCCTCCGCCGATGTCCTCGAGCTGACCGGTAACAAGGCGCGTGCGATCGCCGCTGCGAAGGCCGCGGGACTACCGGTGTTGGCGTCCTCCGAGCCTTCCGCCGATATCGACGAATTGGTCGCGGCATCCGAATCCATGACTTTCCCGCTGTTCGTCAAGGCCGTGGCAGGTGGCGGTGGTCGCGGAATGCGCCGCGTGGCCGAGCCCGAGCAACTACGCGAGTCCATCGAAGCTGCTGCGCGCGAAGCGGAGTCGGCGTTCGGCGATGCGACCGTGTTCCTCGAGCAGGCAGTGATCGACCCCCGTCATATCGAGGTACAGATTCTTGCCGACGGCCAAGGCAACGTCGTCCATCTCTTCGAGCGCGATTGCAGTGTGCAGCGTCGACACCAGAAGGTGATCGAGTTGGCACCGGCGCCCAACCTTCCTCAGGAATTACGCGAGAAGATCTGCGCCGACGCCGTGGCGTTCGCCAAGCAGATCGGCTATTCCTGCGCCGGTACCGTCGAGTTCCTTCTCGATACCCGCGGCAATCACGTCTTCATCGAGATGAATCCGCGAATTCAGGTGGAGCACACCGTCACCGAAGAAGTGACCGATGTGGACCTGGTGCAGTCGCAGTTGCGTATCGCCTCCGGCGAGACGTTGGCGGACCTGGGATTGCAGCAGGAGAACATCGTGTTGCGCGGTGCAGCGTTGCAATGCCGCATCACCACGGAGGATCCCGCCAACGGATTCCGGCCCGACGTCGGCCGCATCACTGCCTACCGCACCCCGGGCGGTGCCGGCGTGCGCCTCGACGGCGGCACGACGTTGGGTGCCGAGGTCGGTGCCTACTTCGACTCGATGCTCGTCAAGCTCACCTGTCGCGGCCGTGATTTCGACACTGCCGTGGCGCGTGCCCGACGTGCGGTGGCGGAGTTCAGAATTCGCGGTGTCGCGACGAACATCCCGTTCCTGCAGGCGGTTCTGGTCGACCCCGATTTCACCGCAGGACGCGTCACCACCTCCTTCATCGAGGAACGTCCGGAACTGCTGACGTCGCGTTCCTCGGGTGACCGTGGCACCAAAATTCTGACCTACCTGGCCGACGTGACGGTCAACAAGCCGCACGGGGAACGTCCCTCGCCGGTGTACCCGCACGACAAGCTGCCCGACATAGACTTCTCGGCTCCCATTCCCGACGGCTCCCGGCAACGGCTGCTGGCGCTCGGGCCGGAGGGGTTCGCCCGCGATCTGCGCAATCAGAAGGCGCTCGGTGTCACCGACACCACGTTCCGTGATGCCCATCAGTCGTTGTTGGCAACGCGTGTGCGCACCAGTGGTCTGCTCGGCGTAGCGCCGTACGTGGCGCGAACGACGCCGCAGTTACTCTCGATCGAGGCCTGGGGAGGGGCGACGTACGACGTGGCGTTGCGCTTCCTGCACGAGGATCCGTGGGAGCGGTTGGCGAGCTTGCGAGAAGCCGTGCCCAACATCGCGATTCAGATGTTGCTGCGCGGCAGGAACACCGTCGGATACACCCCGTACCCGGAGAAGGTCACCCGTAGCTTCGTCGCCGAGGCCACCGACACCGGAATCGACATCTTCCGTATCTTCGATGCGCTCAACAACGTCGATCAGATGCGTCCGGCGATCGATGCAGTGCGCGAAACCGGTACGGCCATCGCAGAAGTGGCCCTGAGTTACACCGGCGACCTGTCGAATCCGAACGAGAACCTGTACACGCTCGACTACTACCTGAAGTTGGCCGAGCAGATCGTCGATGCCGGCGCGCACGTGCTGGCCATCAAGGACATGGCGGGTCTGTTGCGTGCCCCCGCGGCCAAGACGCTGGTGACGGCGTTGCGGTCCAACTTCGACCTGCCGGTGCACGTGCACACCCACGACACTCCCGGCGGACAGCTCGCTACCTATCTCGCGGCCTGGGAAGCCGGAGCCGACGCGGTCGACGGTGCCTGTGCTGCCATGGCAGGAACCACCAGTCAGCCCGCGCTGTCGGCGATCGTCGCCGCGGCCGCGCACACCGAGCGCGACACCGGCCTCGATCTGCAGGCCGTCTGCGATCTCGAGCCGTACTGGGAGGCCGTGCGAAAGGTGTATGCGCCCTTCGAGTCCGGGCTGCCGGCACCGACCGGTCGCGTGTACACCCACGAGATTCCGGGCGGCCAGCTGTCGAACCTACGCCAACAGGCTATTTCGCTCGGTCTCGGTGATCGCTTCGAGACGGTCGAAGCCAATTACGCTGCGGCCGACCGCATGTTGGGTCGATTGACCAAGGTGACGCCGAGCTCGAAGGTCGTCGGCGATCTGGCTCTTGCGCTCGTGGGTGCGAATGCGTCCGCCGAGGAATTCGCCGAGGACCCCAGCCGGTACGACATCCCCGATTCCGTTGTCGGGTTCCTACGCGGCGACCTCGGAACACCCGCCGGCGGCTGGCCGGAGCCGCTGCGCACCAAGGCGCTCGAAGGCCGTGGTGCGGGCAAGCCGGTGACGCCGCTGACCGACGAGGACGAGAAGAACCTCGACGGGACGTCGGCGCAACGCCGTACCACTCTGAATCGGTTGCTCTTCCCCGGCCCCACAGCGGAACTCGAAGCTCATCGAGAGAAGTACGGCGACACGACCCGATTGTCGGCCAACCAGTTCTTCTACGGTCTGCGTCAGGGCGAGGAGCATCGAGTCACGCTCGAGAAGGGCGTCGAACTGCTCATCGGACTCGAAGCGATCTCCGACCCGGACGAACGCGGTATGCGCACCGTCATGTGCATCCTCAACGGGCAGCTACGTCCGGTGTCGGTGCGCGATCGGTCCATCGCGAGCGAAGCACCCACGGTCGAGAAGGCAGACCGCTCCAACTCCGGACACATTCCGGCTCCGTTCGCCGGGGTGGTCACCCTGGCAGTCGAGGAGGGCCAGAAGATCTCGGCCGGCGACACCATTGCCACGATCGAAGCGATGAAGATGGAGGCAGCGATCACCGCACCGCGGGGCGGCTCGGTCACTCGTCTGGCGATCTCGGGCGTTCAGCAGGTGGAGGGCGGCGATCTGCTCGTCGTCATCGGTGGGGGGTCGACGGGCGAAGAGGCCGGGAGCGAATGACCCGGATCGTCGCGGGCGTTGCCGGGGGTCGCCGATTGGCGGTCCCCGGCCAAGGCACCCGGCCCACGTCGGAGCGGGTTCGAGAGGCACTGTTCAGTGCGCTCGAAAGTCGGATGGAGCTCGACGGGGCCGCGGTGTTGGATCTGTTCGCAGGGTCGGGTGCGCTCGGCCTCGAAGCACTCTCACGTGGGGCCGCGTCGGCGGTGCTGGTCGAATCCGACGCACGGGCGGCCGCGGTAGTGCGCAAGAACATCGAATCGGTCGGCCTGACCGGAGCTTCGGTCAAATGCGCGCCGGTGGCCTCGGTCCTGGCCGGCACCGCCGACGCGGCCTACGACCTGGTGTTGGCAGATCCGCCGTACGCCGTCACGGACACCGCCGTGGCCGGCCTCCTCGAGCGGCTGGTGAGCGGGGGATGGCTCTCGGTCGACGCGGTGGTCGTGCTCGAACGGTCGTCGCGTTCGCCGGAGACCGTATGGCCGACTGGGCTCGTGCCGGAGAAGTCCAAGAAGTACGGCGAGAGCCGAATCGAGATCGCAATCCGGTCAGGAGTGGAGCCTGCGGAATGACCGGGTTGGGTCAGGAGTGGAGCCTGCGGAATGACCGGGTTGGGTCAGGAGTGGAGCCTGCGGAATGACCGAAGTGGTCAGGAGTGGAGCCTGCGGAATGAGCTGTCTGAGCTGATAGGTTCGCGGGCATGACTGGCGCACTGTGTCCTGGATCCTTCGACCCGGTGACCATCGGTCACCTGGATATCTTCGAGCGCGCGGCGGCCGCCTTCGACGAGGTGGTGGTGACGGTGATGGTGAACAAGAGCAAGAAGGGCATGTTCAGCGTCGAGGAGCGGATCGAGATGCTCGAGGTCGCGACCGAGCATCTGCCTAACGTTCGGGTCGGTTCGTGGTATGGCCTGCTGGTCGATTACGCACGGCAAGAGGGCTTTTCGGCGATCGTGAAGGGTCTTCGGAGTGCTGTCGACTTCGATTACGAGTTGCAGATGGCGCAGATGAACCGGACGCTGACCGGAGTGGACACGGTGTTCCTCCCTGCGAATCCGGCGCACAGTTTTCTGTCGAGCTCGTTGGTCAAGGAGGTGGCCACGTTCGGGGGAGACGTCACCGGTATGTTGCCGCCGTTCGTGCAGGACCGGTTGATGTCGCGTATCGCCGAGCGTGCCGCCCAGTAGTTCGATGGCCCAGTAGTTCGAAAGGGCGACACACCGGGTGGGTATAGCGCAGACCGGCGTATCGGCGGGCAGACTGAGAAGCGAAGAACTGTGGGTGTCGTCTGCGGAGCAGATGCGTTCACGGTGGCAGATTCGACGATTGGGGTAACCGGTGTACCGCGTATTCGAGGCGCTCGACGAGCTCGTCGCCATTGTCGAGGAGGCGCGCGGCGTTCCGATGACTGCCGGGTGTGTCGTCCCTCGCGGCGATGTCCTGGAACTGCTCGACGACGTCCGTGACGCAATCCCCGGCGAGCTCGACGACGCGCAGGACGTGTTGGATCATCGCGACAAGCTGGTGGGTGACGCGCGGGCGACGGCGGAGAAGACCGTCACCAGTGCGAACGCCGAAGCTCAGGACACGGTGGAGAACGCACGCGACTCGGCGGACCGCATTCTCGCCGACGCCAAAGCCCAGGCCGATCGCATGGTGTCCGAAGCGTCGGCGCATGCCGATCAGCTCGTGGCCGATGCCGAAGCCGAGGCCGAGCGAACGGTTCTCGAAGGCCAGCGTGAGTACGAGGCGCTGACCGTTCGCGCTCGCACCGAGGCCGATCGGATGATCGAGTCCGGTACGGCGTCGTACGAGCGGTCGGTCGCAGACGGCACCGCCGAACAGAACCGGCTCGTCTCGGAGACGGAGGTCGTGCAGGCGGCCCACGCCGAGTCGGCTCGGGTGATCGACAGCGCACACGCCGAATCCGATCGGATGCGCAGCGAGTGCGACGTCTACGTCGACACCAAGCTTGCAGAGTTCGAGGAGTTCCTCAGCGGCACCATTCGGTCGGTGGGTCGCGGTCGGCAGCAGTTGCGCACCGGCTCGGGCGTCCCGGACTACGGCAACGAACCGTACGGTGACACCTCCTACGGAAGTGCAGACCAGGGACGTCGTAGTCGGCACTGACCCGTCACGATTTGCTCACGTATGCGCAGATGCGTATCGTTATGTGGTTGCTTACCGACAGTAGGCACACCGACAGTAAGGAAGATCAGCCGTGCCCCCGCCCAAGAGAACGACGCGTCCCGAACTGGACGCAGGATTCGTTCTGGACATTCTCAACCTCGGTCGTCGACCCGGGTCGACGAAAACCATCGAGCGGACGGTTCCGGCTCCTTCCCGAATCGGCCTCGATGCCATCGCCATCGAAGCCGGTGTACCGGTTTCGCTCGATCTGCAGTTGCAGGCGGTATCCGAGGGCGTTCTCGTCACCGGTTCCGTGCGAGCTGCCACGGCCGGTGAGTGCACGCGCTGCCTCGACCCGGTCACTGGCAATGTCGACGTCTACCTCACCGAGCTGTTCGCTTACCCGAACAGCATCACCGAGGAGACCACGGATGCGGACGAGATTCACCGTATCGTCGACGACCTGATAGATCTCGAACCCGTCATCGTCGACGCGGTCGGTCTGGAGCTTCCACTCCACCCCGTCTGCAGTGACGAGTGCGAGGGATTGTGCCCAGAATGCGGCGTTCGCCTGGCGATTGCTGAATCCGGCCACAGTCACGATACAATTGATCCTCGCTGGGCTGGACTTGCAGCCAAATTTGGCGTGGATCCAGAACCGAGCACAGAACTTGTGAACAACGAAGCCGAGGAGAAGTAAGTGGCTGTCCCGAAGCGCAAAATGTCGCGTTCCAACACGAGGTCGCGTCGTGCACAGTGGAAAACCACTGCGCCCACCCTCGTGACGTGCCCCAACCGTGGTTGCGGCGAGAAGACGCTGCCCCACATCGCGTGCCCTTCGTGCGGTACCTACAAGGGCCGCCAGGTCGTCGCAGCGGTCTGATTCCCGCTCAGGTGACAAACGAAGTAGTGGACCGACACAACGGCGGGCCACAGAACAATAGCTCCACTGCCGTCAGCGGCGGGGACGACCGAGAGTCGCTCCTCGCCGCTATCGGTGTTTCTCTGTCCGAACCCTTGTTGACGCTGGCTCTGACGCACCGGTCGTTCGCCTACGAGCACGGTGGTCTGCCGACCAACGAACGGCTCGAGTTCTTGGGCGACTCCGTGCTCGGCTTGGCGGTCACCGAGCACCTGTACGCGGTGCACCCCACCAAGTCCGAAGGACAGCTGGCCAAGATCAGAGCCAGTGTGGTCAACATGCATGCGCTCGCCGAGGTGGCTCGTGATCTCGGTGACGGCGGCCTCGGTCGTCATCTGTTGCTGGGTAAGGGCGAAGAGCAGACCGGCGGGCGCGACAAGCCCAGCATCTTGGCCGACGGTATGGAGTCCTTGCTGGGTGCCATCCACCTGCAACACGGAATCGATGTTGCCCGCACCGTGGTTCTGACACTGTTCGCCGGCTTGCTCGATCGGGCTCCCAAGCTCGGTGCGGGTCTGGATTGGAAGACCAGCCTGCAGGAGTTGACTGCGGAACGTGCACTGGGTGTCCCCGCGTACGAGATCTCGTCCACCGGACCCGACCACGACAAGGAATTCACGGCCACTGTGCTCGTCGGCGGATTCCCGCGCGGCGTCGGGGTGGGCCGGTCGAAGAAGGAAGCCGAGCAAAAGGCTGCCAGCACGGCGTGGAACTCGTTGTCGGACAACGAGACTCCTGTCGTTGCCGACTCCGCATCCGACTCTTCCTGATGCCCGAACTGCCTGAGGTCGAGGTGGTCCGGCTCGGCCTGGAATCTCACGTGGTCGGCAAGACGGTGCGCTCGGTGGAGGTACTGCACCCTCGCGCCGTACGGCGACACGACCTCGGCGGCCTCGATCTGATCGGCCAATTGCAGGGTCAGCGCATCGCCTCGGCCCAGCGGCGTGGCAAGTATCTGTGGCTGGTGATGGAACCCGGAGATTTCGCGACCGTCGTCCACCTGGGTATGAGCGGGCAGATGCTCGTGCAGCCTCCCACTGCCCCGGACGAGAAGCACCTGAGAATTCGAGCTCGCCTGGACGACGGTAGCGACCTCCGCTTCGTCGACCAACGGACCTTCGGCGGTTGGGCACTCGCTCCGATCGTGACGGTGAACGGAACCCAGGTACCCGAACCGGTCGCGCACATCGCCCGCGATCCTATCGACCCACTGTTCGATGCCGAATCGGTGGTGAACGTGTTGCGCGGCAAGCACACCGAGATCAAGCGGGCACTGCTCGACCAGACCGTGCTGTCCGGTGTCGGCAACATATACGCAGACGAAGCGTTGTGGCGCGCGAAGATTCACGGCAATCGAATCGCAGAAACACTGACGCGTCCCGCGCTGCGGCGTCTGCTGACCGGGGTCCACGCGGTGATGGGGGAGGCCCTCGCTCAAGGCGGAACCTCCTTCGATGCGCTGTACGTCAACGTCAACGGGCAGTCCGGCTACTTCGACAGGTCGCTCGATGCCTACGGGCAGGAAGGACTGCCCTGTTCGAGGTGCGGCGCACCGATCCGGCGCGAAAAATTCATGAACCGCTCCTCGTTCAGCTGCCCCACCTGCCAGCCGCGGCCGCGACACCTCCGGACCTGACCCCATTCCGCAGGCTCCACTCCTGAACCGCCCGCCTAGTATTTCGGTCATGGCAGAACAGAGCACGCCGACCAACCTCTGGGTCGAGCGCACAGGCACACGTCGATACACCGGTCGCAGTTCGCGGGGAGCCGAGGTGCTCATCGGTTCCGAGTCGGTCGAGGGCGTTTTCACTCCGGGGGAGCTGCTCAAGATCGCCCTCGCGGCGTGCACGGGCATGAGCTCCGACGTCCCGCTCTCTCGTCGACTCGGTGACGACTACTCCGCCACCGTCGAGGTGTCGGGGACCGCCGACCGCGAGAACGAGCTCTATCCCGAGTTGAACGAGATCCTTCGAGTCGACCTCAGCGCGATGGACCCCGAGGCGCAGCAACGCCTGCTGACCGTCGTCGAGCGTGCCATCGACAAGGTGTGCACGGTCGGGCGGACCTTGAAGGCCGGAACGACGATCAACCTGGACATCGACGTGGACGCCTGATGAAGTCTCGGGCGATCCTCACCGCTGCGTTGCTCTGCGGCGCGTCGATCGCCGCGGCCCCGGCCGCACAGGCGTCGAGTGCGTGCACTCCGTGGTCGGTGAGCACAGTGGCGTCGGGATTCGGGATGCTCGAGAATCTCGAGTTCGACGGCCGCGGCTCGATGATCGTTTCCGAGACGTCGCCGATCGGACCGGGTGCTCTACGTAGCGTCGCGCCGAACGGAGACCGGGGCACTCTGGTGTCGGGCGTCGAGTCACCCGGCGGCTTGGTGCGGGACGGAGACACCCTGTACTTCACCACCGGAAACAGTGCGGCCGCAGGACTTTTCGATTCCACTTCCGGAACGATCGACGCGCTCGATCTCGATACCGGCGGTCGCTCGACGTACGCGTCGGGCCTGGCGATGCCCAACGGACTGGCGAGATCGGAGACGGGTGATCTCTTCACCACCCGTAATCTGGGTGTCGCTGCAGGCCTGAGCCGGATCGCGACCGATCGCACCGTGTCGACGGTACGTACGGATCTGGGGTCTGCCAACGGGATTGCGATTGCGCGCGGGAAGATCTACGTGGGCAACACGTTCGATGTCGAGCCCGTCGTGTACGTCCTCGACGAGCAGGATCCGTCCGGTTCGGTCTCGCGTGTTCGCGTCGACGGATTCGGACCACTCACCATGTCGGACGATCTGACCGTGGGTGTCGACGGAATGATCTATCTCGCACAGAATCTCGCGGGACGAGTTATTCGCATCGACCCGACGTCGGGGTCGTCGTGTGTCGTGGCGACAGGTGTGCCGCTGACATCCGCGGTCGCGTTCGGCGGGGTGGGATTCGACCCGACGTCGTTGTACGCAACGAGTTTCGACGGATCCGTCCGAGAGTTGAGCCCGGCATGAACGACGAGCGTCTGACGGCGTGGGTGCACGGCCTGGTGCAGGGCGTCGGGTTTCGGTGGTGGACTCGATCGCGTGCTCTCGAACTCGGTCTCGTCGGTCATGCGACCAACCACGCCGACGGACGGGTGCTGGTGATCGCCGAGGGACCGCGCGATCGTCTCGACGCGCTTCTCGAACTGCTACGCGGCGGTGGAACCCCCGGCACGGTGACGCTCGTCGTCGAGAGTTGGGGGTCGGCCCGCGGTGATCTGAGCGGTTTCGTCGAGCGCTGACCTGCACTACCGGAGGCTGGGCGCGCGGGTGGGCACCTGGCCGGTAAAGTACAGACGCTATGTATCTGAAGAGTCTGACGCTCAAGGGCTTCAAGTCCTTCGCTTCGGCGACGACTCTTCGATTCGAGCCCGGTATCACCTGCGTGGTCGGACCGAACGGCTCCGGTAAATCGAATGTCGTGGACGCTCTGACCTGGGTGATGGGCGAGCAGGGTGCCAAAGCCCTGCGCGGCGGCAAGATGGAAGACGTCATCTTCGCGGGAACCTCGGGTCGAGCGCCGCTGGGTCGGGCCGAGGTGACGCTGACGATCGACAACTCCGACGGAGCGCTGCCGATCGACTACTCCGAGGTATCGATCACCCGCCGCATGTTTCGCGATGGTGCGGGCGAGTACGAAATCAACGGAAGCTCCTGCCGTTTGATGGACGTCCAGGAGCTGCTGAGCGACTCCGGTATCGGGCGCGAGATGCACGTGATCGTCGGGCAGGGCCGGCTGGCGGCGATTCTCGAATCCCGCCCAGAGGACCGGCGAGCATTCATCGAGGAAGCTGCCGGCGTTCTCAAGCACCGCAAACGCAAGGAAAAGGCGGTCCGCAAACTCGACGCGATGCAGGCCAATCTCGCGCGACTGACCGATCTGACGACCGAACTGCGTCGGCAACTCAAGCCGTTGGGTCGGCAGGCCGAGGTCGCACGTCGAGCGCAGACGGTGCAGGCAGACCTGCGCGACGCCCGCCTCCGGCTGGCGGCAGACGATTTGGTGGCCAGGCGAGAAGAATTCGCCAACCAGACGCAGGACGAGGAAGCGGCTCGCGAGCAGTATGCGATGGTGCAGGACGCCCTCGAGGCGGGGACCGTAGCCCTCGCCGAACACGAGCAAGCCGTGGCTCGCCTGACGCCCAGCGCCGAAGCCGCCGGGCAGACGTGGTTTCGACTTTCCGCGCTGGCCGAACGAGTCAACGCGACTGTTCGCATCGCGCACGAGCGGGCCCGGCACCTCGACTCCGTGCAGAGCGCCGGTCGAGGGCAGGACCCAGACGAGCTGGAGGCACAAGCCGAGCGGGTTGCCGAAGAAGAGATGGAACTCGTCGAAGCCGTGGAGATGGCGCGGGAAACCCTCGAAGCGGCCCGCGAACAGTTGGCCGAACGAGAGTCGGCGGCTGCGGCTGCGGAACGGGCGCACCTGGCGGCCGTGCGTGCGGTGGCCGATCGCAGGGAGGGCTTTGCACGCTTGTCCGGGCGGGTCGATACTTTCCGGACCAAGGTCGAATCGATCGACGCCGAGGTGGCACGCCTGTCGGTGGCCATCGACGAGGCCCGTGAACGGGGCGAGGCGGCCCAGCGCGAGTTCGAGAGCGTGCAGGACCAGATCGGTACCCTCGACGCCAGCGAACTGAGCTTGGACACCCACTACGAGCGCGCAGTGGCTGCGCTACGTCATGCCGATGCGCGTGTCTCGGAATTGCAGGCAGAGGAACGCACCGCGGGTAAGCGGGTGGCGTCCTTCGAAGCGAGGATCGAGGCGCTGACGATGGGCCTCGAACGAAAAGACGGTGCCGGCTGGTTGGTGGAGAACGAACAGGACGGACTGTCGGGACTGCTGGCCGGGCACCTGACGGTCGAGCCGGGATACGAGATCGCGGTCGCAGTCGCGATGGGACCGGCGGCCGACGCTGCCCATGCAGAGTCCTTCGCCGCTGCCCGCGATGCAGTCCTGGCGCTCCGCGCCGCGGACGGTGGTCGCGCAGCCATAGTGCACAGCAGTTCCGTTGCAGTGCAACCACTCTCACGTCCCGAACTTCCTGATGGCGCGCGGTGGGTGCTCGATCTCATCGACTACCCGGACCGCCTGGCCGGTGCCATGACGGCATTGCTCGACGGCGTGGTTGCCGTCGACTCGCTCGACACCGCGCACCGACTCGTCTCCGACAACGGCCGACTGCGCGCGGTGACCAAGGACGGCGACGTCGTAGAACCCGGGTGGGTGACCGGAGGATCGGACCGACGGCCCAGCACGCTCGAAGTGCAATCCGCCATCGACACCTCGACCGTCGAGCTGGCTGCGGCCGTGCGCCGGGCCGAGGAACTCGATGCTGCGCTCTCCGGTGCACTCGCGGAACAGCGCGACCGACGTGAATCGGCGGAGCAGGCTCTGGCTGCCCTCAACGAATCCGATGCCGCTATGGCAGCTGTGTACGAGCAGCTGGGCAGGCTCGGTCAATTGGCGCGGTCTGCTCATGCCGAGTCGGCACGGTTGACGACGCAGCGTGATTCGGCAGAGACGAGTCGCGAGGAAGCGGTCGCTCGGCTGGCCGAGCTCGAAGACAGCCTGCGATCCGCCGAGGACGAACAATCCGGGTTCGTGGGAGACGGTGAGAGCGGCGACGCGGCCACCACGATGGAGCGTGAAATGGCGGCGGCCGCGCTCACCGAGGTCCGCGCCGTGGAAGTCGAAGCTCGGCTGAACGTGCGCACCGCGGAGGAGCGTGCGCAGTCGGTCCGGGGACGGGCAGATTCGCTACGCCGGGCGGCGCGAGCCGAGCGGGAGGCCAGAGCCAGGGCCGAGAGGGAGAGCGCGGCTCGGCGTCATGCTGCCGCGGTCGCTGCCGCAGTGGCGGAGTCGGGTGAAGAGCTCGCGACTCGTCTCGGGGCGGTCGTCGCTGCTGCCGCACGACGGCGCGACGAGCTCTCGGCCGAACGGACAACGCGCACAGCCGAACTCGACACGGTGAAGGAGCAGGTTCGGGCACTGCAGGGACAGTTGGCCTCGATCACCGACGCGGTGCACCGCGACGAGGTGGCGCGTGCCCAGGCCGCTCTGCGCATCGAGCAACTCGAGACGACCATTCTCGAACAGCACGGGATCGGGCTCGACGATCTGGTGGCGGAATACGGCCCCGACGTCCCGCTGCCTCCGACCGAACTCGAAATGGCCGAGTACGAGGCGGCCAAGGAACGCGGTGAGCAGGTGGTGGCACCCGCCCCGATGCCGTTCGACCGCGCCACTCAGCAGGCGCGTGTCAAACGCGCCGAACGGGATCTGGCCACGCTCGGCAAGGTGAACCCGCTGGCTCTGGAAGAGTTCGCGGCACTGGAAGAGCGATACAACTTTCTGTCCACCCAGCTCGAGGACGTCAAGTCCGCGCGCAAGGACCTGCTCGGGGTCGTCGCCGACGTGGACGACCGCATCCTGCAGGTGTTCACCGAGGCCTGGCTGGACGTCGAGCGTGAATTCACCGGTGTCTTCGCCAAACTGTTCCCCGGGGGCGAGGGACGGCTGATTCTGACCGACCCGTCGGACATGCTCACCACCGGAATCGAAGTGGAAGCACGGCCGCCCGGCAAGAAGGTCAAGCGGCTGTCGCTGCTGTCCGGCGGCGAGAAGTCGCTGACGGCCGTTGCGATGCTCGTGGCGATCTTCCGTGCTCGACCGTCGCCGTTCTACGTGATGGACGAGGTCGAAGCAGCGCTGGACGACACCAACCTGCGGCGACTCATCGGTTTGTTCGAGCAACTCCGCGAGAAGTCGCAACTGATCGTCATCACGCACCAGAAGCCGACGATGGAAGTGGCCGACGCCCTCTACGGCGTCAGTATGCGCGGTGACGGCATCACCACCGTCATCTCGCAGCGGCTCAATCGCGAGCGCGTCGCCGTCGATGCAGTCGAACCTGCCGTCGAGGCCGCCGAACCGGACGTGTCGGTGCCCAGCGACACCGATTCCGCGACGTGAGGCTGCGCTACTTCTCGGGGTAGAGCTGCTCGGCGTAGGAGGGCCCGTAGTACTCGCGGAGTTCTTCCACCGTTTCGGGTGCCTGCGGAATCAACGCTTTCGTCAAGGACGCGACATCGGGAATGGAGTCCGCATCCCACGTGTCCGGCTGCCACAACTTGGACCGCATGAATGCCTTGGCGCAGTGGTGGAACACCTGCTCGACGTCGACGACGAGGCACATGATGGGTCGGTGGCCCTTGACCTGCAGTTCGTCGAAGAACGGTGCGTCGGTCACCAGCGACGCGCGACCGTTGATGCGCAGGGTGTCGCCGCGCCCCGGCACGAAGAAGTTCAGGCCGACGAACGGATTCTCGAGAATGTTGCGGTAGCCGTCCATTCGACGATTACCGGGCCGTTCGGCCAGTGCGATCGTGGCCTCGTCGATGACGTGGACCAGGCTGCCGGGCGGATCACCCTTGGGGGAGACGTCGCACCGCCCGCTCGCGTCCGAGGTTCCCATCAGGCAGAAAGGCGAGGCCGCGAGCCAGTGCACGTCGAGTGGATGCAGGGTCCGGCGATCCTTGTTGGCCGCCCGGAAGCTGGGTTCGCCGAACATGGCGGTCAGTTGGTCGGCGTCGCGCACCGCGGTCCACGTCATGGCGACGATGCTATCGACACGACCCGGACGGCGGACAGTCCATTTCGGCGATGCACCACCGATGCGTTCGGACGTGACCACCTGAGAGGATGGTCACGTGAGTAATCAAGCGTGGATCATCGTCGCGGCGATCGCTGCCGTCCTGCTCGTCGTCCTCGTCGTCGGGTTCGTTCTGTCCCGTCGCCGGAGAGTGTCCCTCAAGTCGGACGAGGCCGCCCGAATCGAGGACGCGGCCACCAAGGACAGATCCGGTGGCTACACCGCGGGCAGCGGTTTCTCGTTCAGTCAGGGCACTGCGACCGCCGAGCCCGTCCCGCCTGCCCCGAAGCCCGTCCCGCCTGCCCCGAAGCCTGTCGAGACCTTCCCGGTCGAGCCGACGCCGGTGCCACCCACCCACACTCGGGACGAGCCGGAGGTCCTCGACCCCGAGGTTCCGGTCGTCGAGCCTCAGGTGCCGGTTGTCGAGCCCGCCGAGCCGGCCGAGCCCACCGCGCCTGCGGTGCCGGAACCCGCCCCGGACGCCGAGGCACCTGCTCCTCGACTGGACACCATCGATCCGACCGAAGGTCGGTTGGACCGTCTTCGTGGACGTCTGGCTCGTTCCCAGTCCGCGGTGGGCAAGTCCCTGCTCGGATTGCTCGGCGGCGGAGACCTGGACGAGGACTCGTGGGAAGAGGTCGAGGACACGCTGCTGATCGCCGACATCGGCTCGGCCACGACGACGGAGATCATGCGTACGCTGCGCGAGCAGATGGCAGCTCGCAGTATTCGTACCGAAGCCGATGCGCGAGCGCTGCTGCGGGAAATTCTGGTGGCGCAACTGCATCCGGAGTTCGATCGTTCGATTCGCGCGCTTCCGCACGACGGCGCGCCTGCGGTGTTGTTGGTCGTCGGAGTCAACGGCACCGGCAAGACCACCACTACCGGAAAGCTTGCCCGTGTCCTGGTCGCGGATGGCCGGCGGGTACTCCTCGGTGCGGCCGACACGTTCCGTGCCGCTGCCGCAGATCAGCTGCAGACCTGGGCGGAGCGAGTCGGTGCCGAGGTAGTGCGCGGCAAGGAGGCCGCTGATCCGGCCGCCGTTGCCTTCGACGCGGTGAGCAAGGGGATCGAGAACGGAGTCGATGTGGTCCTGGTCGACACCGCAGGTCGCCTGCACACGAAGTCCGGTCTGATGGACGAGCTGAGCAAGGTCAAGCGTGTGATCGAGAAGCGCGCCCACGTCGACGACGTGCTGCTCGTTCTGGACGCGACGGTCGGCCAGAACGGACTGACTCAGGCGCGCGTCTTCGCCGAGATCGTGGACATCACCGGTGTCGTGCTGACCAAGCTCGACGGAACCGCGAAGGGCGGCATCGTTTTTCAGGTACAGCGGGAACTCGGGGTACCCGTCAAGCTCGTCGGTCTCGGCGAAGGTGCCGACGATCTGGCTCCGTTCGAGCCGGGGGCGTTCGTCGACGCACTGCTCGGTTGATCGACCTCGCCGGGCTCCCGCGAACCGGGTGAAAAGCACAAACGCCAGCACGAAACCTTTTAGCAACAGAATTCGGTCATGCGTTCACATGCCCGAAACACCCGAGTGTCACGGATGAAACTTCGTGAAACCACTCTTCTTGCGTAACGGCGCGCCAACCGGTGTGCAGGAGAATGGAGGGTGTACGTGAGTCCCGAGGATATGTTGGCCAACTCCGGCAACGCCGCGTGGATGCTGATGGCAGCATCGCTGGTACTGCTGATGACGCCGGGCTTGGCGTTCTTCTACGGCGGTATGTCGCAGTCGAAGTCCGTGTTGAACATGATGATGATGTCGTTCGGAGCTATGGCCGTCGTCTCGATCATCTACTTCCTGTGGGGATGGTCGATGTCCTACGGCACCCAGGACATCGGCGGTGTCTTCGCCAACCCGTTCGAGTTCTTCGGACTCAAGGATTCGATCACCGACGCGGACGGCAACTACATCGCCGGCGCATGGGGTTACGCCAACGTCATCGACGTAGCGTTCCAGGTCACGTTCGCCATCATCACGGTCGCCCTGATCAGCGGCTCGATCGCCGGTCGAGTCAAGTACGGCACCTGGCTCGCCTTCGCAGGAATCTGGGTCACCCTCGCGTACTTCCCGCTGGCACACATGGTCTGGGGCGGCGGACTGCTGTCGGGCTCCGAGAAGGGCTTGGCCGCAAAGATTTTCGGAACGATGGTCAACGACGATGGTGACACCGTCGCCAACGTCGCACCGATCGACTTCGCCGGTGGAACCGTCGTGCACATCAACGCCGGTATCGCAGGCCTGATCCTGGCGATCATCATCGGCAAGCGAGCCGGATTCGGCAAGGTCGCCTACCGTCCGCACAACCTCCCGTTCGTCATGCTCGGCGCAGCGCTGCTGTGGTTCGGCTGGTTCGGATTCAACGCCGGTTCGGCATTCGCCGCCGACGGCATCGCAGGCGTGGCCTGGGTCAACACCACCGCGGCCACCGCAGCGGCCATCGCAGGCTGGCTCATCACCGAGCGCATCCGCGACGGACACGCAACCAGCCTCGGTGCCGCATCGGGCATTGTCGCAGGTCTGGTCGCCATCACCCCGGCCGCCGGTGCGCTCACCCCGGTCGGAGCCATGATCCTCGGCGTCATCGCCGGCGTGCTGTCGGCTCTCGCCGTCGGACTGAAGTTCAAGTTCGGCTACGACGACTCGCTCGACGTCGTCGGCGTCCACCTGGTCGCAGGCCTGTGGGGCACCATCGGAATCGGCTTCCTCGGATCCGAGACCGGCCTGTTCTACGGTGGTGACTACAAGCAGCTCGTCGTGCAGATCGTCATCGCGTTGTTCGCATTGGTCTTCACCGCAATCGTGACCGCGGTCATCGCCTTCGCTCTGAAGCCGCTGGGCTGGCGCGTGACGGACGAGGAAGAGGCGAACGGCATCGACGAGGCCGAGCACGCCGAGACTGCATATGATTTCGCCTGACAAGGTAGAGATAGAGATGAACGCTGCACCGTACGACAACGGGCACTCGAGGTCTTGTGAAGGGAAGCAAAAATGAAGCTGATCACGGCAATCGTCAAACCGTTCACCCTGGAGGACGTCAAGACGGGGCTGGAACAGGCCGGCGTGCTCGGAATGACCGTCAGTGAGGTTCAGGGCTACGGCCGCCAGAAGGGCCACACCGAGGTCTACCGAGGTGCGGAGTACTCGGTCGATTTCGTCCCTAAGGTGCGTGTCGAGGTAGTCGTCGACGACGCCGCAGTGGAGAAGGTCGTCGAGGTCATCGTCGAAGCAGCCCGCACCGGCAAGATCGGTGACGGCAAAGTGTGGGTTTCCCCGGTGGATTCGGTCATCCGAGTCCGTACCGGAGAACGTGGCGCCGATGCGCTCTGACCCCACAGGGTCTCGGTCCGGGGGCCCCGGTTCTGGCGCACGCGCGCCAGAACCGGGGCCTTCGGTCTCTACGGGCTCCGCATCGAAGGGCACGAGCGATGCAGCTGCGGATCTCGCTCGGGCCAGAAAGCAACTGCTCGACGGCGGCACCCGCAACCGCCGCCTCGATGCGCCCTCGCTCAGGCAGGCGCTCGTCGATCTTCACGAGTTCTGGCTGACCACCAAGGGCGCAGAACTGGGCGTGAAGCCGGATTCCGGTTTCGCGATAGTCGCAGTAGGAGGTCTGGCGCGTCGCGAACTGCTGCCGTACTCCGACCTGGACTTGATTCTGTTGCACGACGATCTCGACCCCCGCATCGTGGCCGACGTCGCCGACAAGCTCTGGTATCCGTTGTGGGACGCCCACATCAAGCTCGATCACAGTGTGCGTACCGTGCCGCAGGCCCTGCAGGTTGCCGCGGCGGACATGACCGCAGCACTCGGCATGCTCGAAGCACGCCACATCGCCGGTGACGTGGAACTGAGCAACCTGTTGATCGGTGGCATACGTCGGCAGTGGCGCACCGGAATTCGCGGTCGCTTCGACGAGCTGATCGGCCAGACTCAGGGGCGCTGGGCACGAAGCGGCGAGATCGCACACCGTGCCGAACCCGACCTCAAGAGCGGCCGTGGCGGTCTGCGCGACGTGCAACTGCTCGACGCCCTGTCGATTGCTCAGTTGACCGATGGCATGCCCGGGTTGGGACCCGAATCACCCGGCGGCGGTTTGGCATTCGCGCACGGGCGACTTCTCGACGTGCGTACCGAACTGCACCGGGTGGCCGGTCGTGCCCGAGATCAGCTGCGTGCGCAGGACGCCGACGAGATCGGTGCTGCGCTTCGCATCGGCGATCGGTTCGATCTCGCTCGTGTGCTCAGCGATTCGGCACGCACCATCAGCTACTCGGTCGATGTGGGTTTGCGTACCGCCGGCAATTCGCTTCCACGACGAGGTCTTTCGCGTCTGCGTCGCGTACCCGTTCGCCGTCCGCTGGACGAGGGAGTCGTCGAGCACGCGGGTGAGGTGGTGCTGGCACGCGACGCACGACCGAACAAGGATCCGGGTCTGATCATGCGGGTTGCGGCAGCGTCGGCTCAGACCGGCATGCCGATGTCTGCCTCCACGCTCAACCGTCTGTCCGACAGCGCCCCCGAACTCCGTGAGCCGTGGCCCAAGGAAGCACTCAACGATCTGTTGGTGCTGCTGGGATCCGGCCGCAAGGCCATCGCGGCCATCGAAGCGCTCGATCGAACCGGATTGTGGGGCAGGCTGATTCCGGAATGGGGTGCGGTTCGAGATCTGCCGCCACGAGATGCGGTGCACACCTGGACGGTGGATCGACACCTGGTCGAAACTGCCGCGTACGCAAGTGCATTGACCACACGTGTCGCTCGTCCCGATCTGCTGGTGCTCGGCGCGCTCGTCCACGACATCGGAAAGGGACGCGGCGGCGACCACAGCGTCGTCGGTGCCGATCTCGCCGTTCAGATCGGTAACCGGCTCGGCTTGTGGCCCTCCGACGTGGCCCTGCTGACGGCAATGGTCCGCTATCACCTCCTGCTGCCGGAGACTGCCACCCGGCGCGATCTGGACGACCCGGCAACCGTGCAGACCGTCGTGGATGCGCTCGGTGCGGACACCGTTCTGCTGGAGCTTCTGCATGCACTCGCCGAGGCGGACTCTCTCGCGACCGGACCCGGGGTGTGGGGGGACTGGAAGGCGTCGCTGATCCGTGAACTCGTTCGTCGTTGTCGGCTGGTGATGGCGGGAGAGACTCTGCCGTCGCCGGATCCGCTCGACCCGGCGCACATCGAGTTGGCCTCGCGCGGGGGAGTGCACGTCGACATCACGCCCACCGACGGTCTGCACACCTTCGTCGTGACCGTGGTTGCACCCGATACTCCAGGGCTGCTGTCCGACGCGGCCGGAGTGCTGGCACTGCATTCCTTGCGGGTGCTGTCGGCCTCGCTCGGCAGTCACGACGGTTCGGCGATCAACTCGTTCGATGTCGCACCGTTGTTCGGTGCTCCGCCGCAGGCGGGGTTGATCCGGCAGGAGATCATCCGTGCGCAGGCGGGCGAGCTCGACCTGGTCGCCGTACTCGACGCGAAGGAACGAGACGCCCGCGTCGAGACCTCGGACGAGGACGGCGAGGATTCGGCTGTGCCGGTCCTGTACGCCCAGGCTCCGCCTCGGGTGCTGTGGTTCGACGACAACGAACCGGGTCAGGTCGTGCTCGAACTGCGAGCCGAGGACCGCCTCGGCCTGCTGTGTCGATTGGCGAGCGCAATCGAGCAGCAGGGATTCGATATTCGCTGGGCGCGGGTATCGACGCTGGGTAGTTCTGTGGTCGATTCCTTCTGCATCGACTTGGCCGGCGCGGACAGTCGGGCTGTGCGCGAGGATCTCGAACGCGCGCTCCTCGCCGTCGTGCCATCGCCGGAACCGCCCAAACCCCCGGAAAAGCCCGAGGGCACTTGACCGTTGGTCGGAAGTTCGTCGGAAACCGACATGCCGTGGTGACATTTCACGAACTTCCGGCCGATGGGTTTACCCCCGAGACCGATTTGTTATGTTCGTCACCTGACGCAGCAGGCCCTTCGGGCCGAACTGCCGGCTCCGCTGCTCGAACGTCTCGTCGTTCCTGCAGGCTCCAATTCTGACATTTCGAGAGGCGCGCACTGTGGGATCACACCGACGGTCGAACATCTACGTACCGGCCGAGACGGCATCGGGTACGCCCGGTGGCAAGCACCGCGCCGCGGAGGAAGTTCAGGACACCGGCAGGCGTGCGGCCACCATCGTCGCCGCAACCGGTGCCATCGTCGTCGGCGCGACCACCATGGGCGCGGGCACCGCAGGCGCGGCACCCGTCCCGGAACCGCCCGCGGCCGGATTCCCCTTCGCCGTCCCGGAGGGTGTGCTGCCTGCCGGATTCGAGCTGCCCCAGTTCGTGCCACCGCAGTTCGTGCCGCCACAGTTCGAGTTGCCGCAGTTCGCGCCGCTTTTCGGTGCGCCGCCGCAGGCCGCACCGGACCTTGCTCCGGCCCCACAGACCGATCCTTCGGCAGTCCCGTCGGACGCCGCGACACAGGCACCGACTCCGGGACCGCTCGCCGCTCTCGGCCCCGAGGTGGACGCCGCGGCCCAGCAGTGGCTCGACGACGTCGGACTCGGTGGAACAGGTGCCGGGCCGGCGTCTCCGCTCGAGAGTCTGCGTTCGTTGAAGAAGGCGACGGTCCAGCCCGTCGCCGGAGTGTTGACGTCGAACTTCGGTTCGCGGTGGGGCACCCAGCACAGCGGGCTGGACATCGCCGCCCCGATCGGCACGCCCATCTACGCTGCAGCCGACGGCACGGTGTCCGATGCGGGACCGGCGTCCGGGTTCGGACTCTGGGTCAAGGTTCTGCACGACGACGGCACCGAGACCATCTACGGACACGTCAACGACTTCTCGGTGCAGCCCGGTCAGCGGGTCACAGCCGGAGAACAGATCGCAACTGTGGGCAATCGCGGTCAGTCGACCGGCCCGCACCTGCATTTCGAGGTGCACGATCCCGCCGGCGTCAAAGTCGATCCCGCACAGTGGCTCTCCACCCGCGGCGTCGCTGTGACGTGGAGTGATTCGGCAAGCAAGGCCTGACCGGTCGCACCGCACCGAACGGACTCACTGCCCGACGCCCTGAGCGAGGATAAGGTGGGCTGGCGTTAGTCTGGTGACAACGCCGGACTCGGTCTGGTGACAGTGCCGGACTCGGCTCGTTTTCGGTGATCGGCTAGCTCAGGAGTGCAATCGGTGTTCGAATCCCTTTCCGACAGGTTGACCGGGACTCTCAAGGACCTGCGTGGCAAAGGTCGACTGTCCGGTGCGGATATCGACGCCACAGCCCGCGAGATCCGACTGGCCCTGCTCGAGGCCGACGTGGCGTTGCCCGTCGTGCGGGAGTTCATCAACCGCATCAAGGTCCGCGCCAAGGGTGCCGAAGTATCGGGCGCACTCAACCCGGCTCAGCAGGTCGTCAAGATCGTCAACGAGGAACTGGTCGGCATCCTCGGCGGCGAAACACGCAGACTGGTGTTCGCCAAGAACCCGCCCACCGTCATCATGCTGGCCGGCCTGCAGGGTTCCGGTAAGACGACCTTGGCGGGCAAGCTCGCCAAGTGGCTCAAGGGTCAGGGTCACACTCCGCTTCTCGTCGCCTGTGACCTGCAACGTCCCGGTGCCGTCAGCCAGCTCCAGATCGTCGGCGAACGGGCAGGCGCGGCAGTCTTCGCCCCGCACCCGGGCACGTCCATCGGCGGTGGCGAGAACGCGCTCGGCGTGTCGGCCGCGGACCCGGTCGAGGTGGCCCGCGCCGGAGTGGCCGAGGCTCGCAGCAAGCAGTACGACGTGGTCATCGTCGACACCGCAGGCCGTCTCGGTATCGACACCGAGCTGATGAGCCAGGCCGCCGGTATTCGCGACGCGGTCGAGCCGGACGAAACCTTGTTCGTTCTCGACGCCATGGTCGGCCAGGACGCCGTCAGTACCGCCGAGGCGTTCCGCGACGGAGTCGGCTTCACCGGTGTCGTGCTGACCAAGCTCGACGGCGATGCCCGCGGCGGCGCAGCACTGAGCGTGCGCGAGGTGACCGGGCAGCCCATCATGTTCGCGTCGACCGGCGAGAAGCTCGAAGATTTCGACGTCTTCCACCCCGACCGCATGGCCAGTCGCATCCTCGGCATGGGCGACGTGCTCAGCCTCATCGAGCAGGCCGAGCAGCACTTCGACGCCGAGCAGGCCGAGGCCACCGCCAACAAGATCGGCTCCGGCCAGCTCACGCTCGACGACTTCCTCGAGCAGATGATGGCCGTTCGCAAGATGGGGCCGATCGGAAATCTGTTGGGAATGTTGCCCGGCGCGGGCCAGATGAAAGAACTGGCCAATGTCGACGAGAAGCAACTCGACCGGGTGCAGGCGATCATTCGCGGCATGACGCCGCAGGAGCGCACCGATCCGAAGATCATCAATGCCTCTCGACGGCTGCGGATCGCGAACGGCTCGGGCGTGAAGGTCTCCGACGTCAACCAATTGGTCGATCGGTTCTTCGAGGCACGCAAGATGATGTCGGCGATGGCCGGTCGGATGGGCATGCCGGGTGCGCGAAAGCAGGTGCGCAACAACAAGAAGGGCAAGAAAGGCAAGAAGGGTGCTCGCGGGCCCACACAGCCGAAGATCCGCGGCGGGTTCCCAGGAATGCCGGGTGGAATGCCTGCCGGAATGCCCGACCTGTCGTCGATGCCCAAGGGCCTCGATCAATTGCCGCCGGGACTCGAGGGAATCGATCTCTCGCAGCTGAAGCTGCCGAAGAAGTAAGCGGGCCTACGGTGTCGGCATTGCGGGTGCGGGGACGCGGGCTGCCGGACGAGTCCCCGATCGACCTGTGGATCGACGGCGGTGTCCTGTCCACGGAGCCCATCGCCGATGCCGACTTCATCCACGACGGCGGGTGGATCCTGCCCGGGCTCGTCGACGCGCACTGTCATGTCGGCATCGAGTACGGCGGAGGACACACCGACCTGGCTGGGTCGATCGCGCAGGCCGAGACCGAACGAGGCGTCGGGGCTCTGCTGCTGCGTGACGCGGGATCTCCGGTCGACACGCGGGCGTTGGACGACCACGACGATCTCCCACGCATCATCAGGGCGGGGCGGCACATCGCCTCCCCGAAGCGATACATCCCTGGCCTGGCGATCGACATCGAGGACGAATCACAACTTCCCGAGGCGGTCGCGCAACAGGCGCGATTCGGTGACGGGTGGGTCAAGCTCGTCGGTGACTGGATCGACCGCTCGGTGGGAGACCTCCGGCCTCTCTGGAACGACGCGATCCTCGTCGATGCCATTGCCGCGGCCCATGCGGAAGGGGCACGCGTCACCGCGCACGTCTTCGGGGAAGACGCGCTCCCCGGACTGATCGCGGCAGGCATCGACTGCATCGAACACGGCACCGGCCTGACCGACGAGACCATCGAGATGATGGTCCAGCACGGGACAGCGTTGGTGCCGACGTTGATCAACATCGAGACCTTTCCCGGCATCGCGGACTCGGCCACCCGCTACCCGGTCTACGCCCGGCACATGCGCGCGTTGCATGCGCGAGTCGGCGATACCGTCGGCCGTGCCCACGACGCAGGTATCCCGATCTTCGCGGGAACCGACGCCGGCGGATCCATCGCGCACGGCCGCATCGCCGACGAGGTGGACGCTCTGGGACGCGTCGGATTGTCACCGACCGACGCGCTCGGTGCTGCTTGCTGGGACGCCCGGTCGTGGCTGGGGCGAGGCGGGCTCGAGCACGGTGCGCCCGCCGATCTCGTCGTGTACTCCGACGACCCGCGCGGGGGAGCGGACGTGTTGTCCAACCCCGAGCTGGTGATTCTGCGCGGCCGCGTGACCGATCGTCGTGGACGCGCCGCGAGTGGATCGGGATACGTCGATGGTTGATCCGCGGCAAGGCCCGGACCGATTCGATGCCGACCAGTTCGGCCGCACACCAGGAGGCGCGGGGGAATTCGACGTGAACCGGCCCAGCTGGGCGGGAATGGCACCGATGAATCACGTGCAACAGCAGGGCTCGGGACTGTCCGAGACCTACTGGCGTGCCGAAGCAGCGGCCGAGGAGCGCAGACCCGGCCAACGGTGGGGACTGCCGGCGGCCGCCCTCGTGCTCGGCCTCAATCTTGCCGGGTTCCTGCTCCTCGGCCTGGTCGTGTCCTCGGAGTCCTCGCCGCTGTTCGTCGTGGGGATCATGATCCCGAGCCTGCTCGCCGCAGGACTGGCGGTGGCGGTGACGATGTCGAGGGGCAACGGCCCCGTCGTCGACTTCGGGCTACCGAGATCCGTTCACGAACTCGTCGGTCATATCCGATCGGGTCTGGCCTGGGGCGGAGTCGCCCTCGTCGGTGGAGTGCTGCTCGCACTCGTGCTGCTCTCGCGTATCGATTTTCAGGATCAGGCACCGCTGGGCGGTATGGCAGACATCGCCGTGGGGTGGAAAGTCGTTTTCGCCGTGTGGATTTGGATCGGCGCACCGATCTGCGAAGAAACGATGTTCCGCGGCATGTTGTGGGGAGCTCTCGAAAAGCGCACTCGACCCATGCCGATGGCGTGGCTGGGCAACCGCTGGGTGGTCCTGGTGATCACGGCGGTGATGTTCGCGATCTGGCACCGAGAATGGTGGCGCTTCGTCGTCCTGCTGTGGGGAGGACTCGCCATCGGCATCGCGAGAATGAGAAGTGGCTCGATCGTCGCGTCGACCACGGCTCACTCCGTCAACAACACCTTTCCGGCTTTGGTGATTCTGCTGGCCTGACCGGGCGATTGAGGGTATCGGGTGGTCGTCTGGCAGAATGGACCGCTGTTCGCCCGTCTCCGGTTACGTACCGCGCGGCGGTCACGACAACTCCAACGCAAAACCGGGTTCGCATGCCGTGCGAACCGCTGAATTGCGCAGTGACCACTCCTCGAAAGGCTTCACCAGAACATGGCCGTCAAGATCAAGCTCATGCGTATCGGCAAGATCCGCACCCCGCATTACCGCGTCGTCATTTCCGACGCCCGCACCCGCCGTAACGGCCGTGCAATCGAGACCATCGGGACGTACGAGCCCAAGCAGGACCCCAGCGTCATCGAGATCAACTCCGAGCGTGCGCAGTACTGGCTGGGCGTCGGCGCGCAGCCGACCGAGCCCGTCGAGGCACTGCTGAAGATCACCGGCGACTGGCAGAAGTTCAAGGGCCTACCCGGCACCGAGGGCACCCTCCGCGTCGCCGAGCCCAAGCCGTCCAAGCTCGACCTCTTCAACGCTGCGCTGGCGCAGGCGGATTCCGAGCCCCAGGGCGAGGCCACCACCGCCAAGAAGAAGAAGGCACCGAAGTCGGACGATTCCGCTGCCGCGGACACCACCGACGCTGCAGCAACCGAGACGGCAGACGCGCCGGCCGCCGAGGCTGCTGAGAAGTGAGTGCCGTTGTCGCCGATGCCGTCGAACATCTCGTTCGCGGCATCGTCGCCAATCCCGATGACGTTCGCGTCGAGATGATCACCGGCCGCCGTGGACGCACCGTGGAAGTTCACGTGCACCCCGACGACCTGGGCAAGGTCATCGGACGCGGTGGTCGCACCGCTACGGCGCTGCGCACTCTCGTCTCCGGAATCGGTGGTCGCGGCATCCGAGTCGACGTCGTCGACACGGACCAATAGGTCACGTAACCCATCATGGAGCTGGTCATCGGTCGTGTCGCCAAGTCGCACGGCATCAAAGGTGAAGTGGTTGTCGAGGTTCGCACCGACGACCCCGACGACAGATTCGCCGTCGGCACTGTTCTGCGTGGCCGCAAGCCACGATCGAATGCACAGCCCGTGACACACACGGTGGACGCCGTCCGGGAACACTCCGGGCGGCTTCTGCTGCGTCTGAACGGCATCGACGACAAGACCGCAGCGGACGAACTGCGCGGGATTCTCTTCGTCGTCGAATCCACCGATCTCCCGCCGTCCGACGATCCGGACGAGTTCTACGATCACGAACTCGAAGGCCTCACCGTGGTACTCACCGACGGTTCGGTCGTCGGTACCGTCCGCGAGGTCCTGCACTCGGCAGCAGGCGAACTGCTGTCCATCACGCCGAGTGCTGACGAGGAATCCGGTCGTTCCGAGATACTCGTACCCTTCGTCTCGGCCATCGTGACCTCTGTGTCGTTGGCAGACAAGACAATCGAGATCGATCCGCCCGAGGGCTTGCTGGATCCGGAGTAGTTCGTGCGCCTCGACGTCGTCACCATCTTCCCGGAATACCTCACCCCACTGCGTACTGCTCTGCTCGGTAAGGCGATCGATCGCGGGCTGGTATCGGTGGACGTTCACGACCTGCGCTCCTGGACCCACGACGTGCACAAGGCCGTCGACGATTCCCCGTACGGCGGCGGGCCGGGAATGGTCATGAAGCCGACCGTCTGGGGTGACGCACTCGACCACGTGCTGACCGAGGAGTCGCTCCTCGTCGTCCCCACTCCCGCAGGGGTGCCGTTCACACAACGTACGGCCGAAAGATGGTCCACCGAACAGCATCTCGTGTTCGCGTGCGGTCGCTACGAAGGCATCGATCAACGCGTGTTCGACGACGCCGCACGCCGCGTTCGGGTCGAGGAAGTCAGCATCGGAGACTACGTTCTCATCGGCGGCGAGGCGGCAGTACTGGTCATGGCCGAGGCCGTCGTCAGATTGATGCCGGGCGTACTCGGCAATCAGCAGTCGCACCAAGAGGATTCGTTCTCCGATGGGCTGCTGGAAGGTCCGAGTTTTACCCGGCCGGCCCGATGGCGAGAACTCGACGTCCCCGAGATTCTGTTGTCCGGCGACCACGCGAAGATCGCCGCCTGGCGTCGAGAACAATCTCTGCGCAGAACAGCGGACCGACGCCCGGATCTACTGACGGACTGACGTTTTCAGCTGATTCTGCCGTCGGGGAACAACATCGACACGAAGCCGGTCAGGGTGTCCCGTGCGTGCAGTGCGCTGGCGTCGTCGCTCACGTCGACGACGGCCGTGTCCGGGTAACTTTCCATGTCGTCGGCGTAGAAGATGTCTTCACGGGACGACAGGGCCAGTACGTAGCGATTGTCCGCGCCGATGGTTCCCGTCGACAGATGGACCCACCGATCGGACACGCAGCACATCCAGCCCTGCTTGACTGCATGCACGGTCTCGCCAGGTAAGCCGTCGACGATCCCGAAGTGTTGCTTGTAGCCGTCGGCAGCTACGGGGGCCGAGCGTCGCAGCATTCCGATGATGATGTCGGTCGACGCGGTGGTCAGGCCGCCGCTGCCGTTCAGCAGCCCGGCGTAGTAGCCGACCAGGTCACTGGGAGTCGTTTCCGTGTTGTACCACTGGTCGTCGCCGGGAGCGTCGGTGTTCCTCAGGGCATATCGCGCCGCGACTGCGCGGACGATCTCGGACGAACCGTATCGATACCAGAGCGTGTATGCGGCATTGTCGTCGGAGAACTCGAGCATGCTGGTCATCGTGGCCAGCTCGTCGGCGGAGACGGGGCGGTTCTGCGACTGCGCCTCGAACATCACCTCGTCGGCAATGAAGAGCTTGGAGACCGACGCCGTTTCGATCGGCTCGTCGGCATCGCTGCTGTAGTAGGAACCGGTCTCTCGATCCAGCAACGCGAAGTTCACATCGGCACCTCGGGCTTGCGCCGATTCCACCGCCATCGGAATACGCGCTTCCAAGGCCACGCCGTCGACCTTCTGGATATCCGGGAACGGTGATGCCGATGTCTCCGCCGAATCCCTGCCACCGGGATCGCCGGCCTGATCATCGGGCGGTACGGAGCACGCGCTCAGGACCAACAGTGCGGCGCAGGTGGCGGTCAGTAACCGAGCCCCCCTGACCATCTACAGAACTCTCCCGCACATAGAACCGCTGACCGACCTGTCCCACACTAGCGGTAGGGTCCATCGCCGTGACCACTGCTCTGAAATCTGTGAACAAGCGCATAGCCGAAGAACTCGATGTTCGCGAAGAACAGGTTCGTGCCGCTGTAGAACTCCTCGACGGCGGGTCCACGGTCCCGTTCATCGCGCGCTACCGCAAGGAGGTCACCGGCACACTCGACGACGCGCAATTGCGCCAACTCGACGAGCGACTTCGATACCTCCGAGAACTCGACGAGCGGCGAGATGCCGTCATCGAATCGATTCGTTCGCAGGGCAAACTCGACGACGCGCTCGAACAGTCGCTGATGCTGGCCGAGACCAAGGCCCGCGTCGAGGACATCTACCTGCCGTTCAAGCCCAAGCGTCGGACGAAGGCACAGATTGCGCGGGAGGCCGGCCACGAACCCGTCGCAGACGCCCTGTTCACCGATCCGTCCACCGACCCGGCGCAGTTCGATCAGGAGCAGCTCGACGGGGCACGAGCAATTCTCGTCGAGCGTTTCGCCGAGGATGCCGACCTGGTGGGTGAGCTGCGTGAACTGATGTGGACCTCCGGCAAGCTGGTCGCCACCGTGCGCAAGGGAAAAGAGGAGGAAGGCGCGAAATTCTCGGACTACTTCGAGTTCTCCGAACCGTTCACGAGCCTGCCCTCGCATCGCATCCTCGCGACGCTACGCGGTGAGAAGGAAGAGATTCTGTCCCTCGGGTTCGAACCCGAGCGGGACGAGCCGACTCCCGGTGTGCCCAGTGTCTACGAGGGGCGGATCGCCACCAAGTTCGGAATCGCAGATCGCGGCCGCCCGGCCGACAAGTGGCTGCTCGATACCGTTCGCTGGGCATGGCGCACCAAGATGCTGGTCACCGTCTCACTCGATACGCGCATGAGACTGCGCCAGTCGGCCGAGAAGGACGCCGTGGACGTGTTCGCGAGCAACCTCAAAGACCTCCTGTTGGCTGCACCCGCCGGAAACCGCACCACGATGGGACTCGACCCCGGCTTTCGCACCGGAACCAAGGTGGCGATCGTCGACGCCACCGGCAAGGTCGTCGACTACGACACGATCTATCCCCACAAGCCGCAGGGCAAGTGGGACCAGGCGGTGGCCACACTCGCCGGGCTCGCGGCCAAGCACAAGGTGGAGCTCATCGCCATCGGAAACGGTACGGCCTCACGCGAAACCGATTCTTTAGCAGCAGAATTGATTGCAAAATTCCCGGCGGCGAATTTGACCAAGGTGGTGGTGTCCGAGGCGGGTGCCTCGGTCTACTCGGCGTCGGCGTACGCCTCGAGTGAGCTGCCCGAACTCGACGTCTCCATCCGCGGCGCGGTCTCGATCGCTCGCAGGCTGCAGGATCCGTTGGCCGAGCTGGTCAAGATCGACCCCAAGTCCATCGGTGTCGGCCAGTACCAGCACGACATCTCCGAAACTCTGCTCGCCCGTTCTCTCGGGGCTGTGGTCGAGGATGCGGTGAACGCGGTGGGTGTCGACGTCAACACAGCGTCGGTGCCCTTGCTGTCGAGGGTCTCCGGTATCGCCGGTTCGCTCGCCGAGAGCATCGTGGCGTACCGCGACCAGAACGGTCCGTTCTCCAGCCGTAGCACCCTCAAGGACGTACCGCGCTTGGGTCCCAAGGCTTTCGAGCAGTGCGCCGGGTTCCTGCGCATCTCCGGGGGAGAGGATCCACTCGACCGCTCCAGCGTGCACCCGGAGGCCTATCCCGTCGTGCGCCGCATCGTCGGCAAGGCGGGCGTGGGCGTGCGCGAGGTGGTGGGCAACACCGCACTCCTGCGCCGCATCGACCCCGCGGAATTCGTCGACGAACGATTCGGGCTGCCCACTGTCACCGACATCATCTCCGAGCTGGAGAAGCCTGGACGCGATCCGCGTCCGGAGTTCAAGACCGCTACTTTCGCAGCCGGTATCGAGAAGGTCGCCGACCTGAAGCCGGGGATGACGCTCGAAGGTGTCGTGACCAACGTGGCGGCGTTCGGTGCTTTCGTCGACGTCGGCGTGCATCAGGACGGACTCGTTCACGTCTCTGCGATGTCGCACAACTTCGTCAAGGACCCGCGTGAGGTCGTCAAATCCGGCGATGTGGTGCGGGTCAAGGTGATGGAGGTCGACATCCCACGTCAGCGCATCGGCCTGAGTCTGCGGTTGGACGACGAGCCCGGTGCGAGCGGTGGCAAGGACGCACCTCGTGGGCAGCAGGGTGACCGCTCCCGCGGTACGTCCTCGAGCAAGGGCAACGGCCGTCAGAGCAATGGCGGCCAGGGCAACCGCCCGCAACGCGACCGACGCGGCGGCCAAGCAGCAACGCCTGCGGCAGGTTCCATGGCCGACGCGTTGCGCAAAGCGGGCTTCGGGAAGTAGCGCTCGGACTTTCCCGGTCGATGCCGACCCCGGCGGCGAAGAACGAGAATAGGCTGATTCGGCGATAGCCGTTGTTTCGGGCGTGCGGCGGGAAGGACGTGGAGCGCGTGAGGTGGTTGGAGCACGGTGTCGTCGAGCACGGCCGCCTTCCGTTGCTCTGCTTCCTGCTCGGCCTACTCGTGGGATTTCTGCTGATTCGCCTGAGCGTCAGAATGATTCGCGCGGATGTGAAGTGGTGGCCTGGCAACATCACCCCTGGCGGCCAGCACATTCACCATGTCGTGTTCGGAATCGTGCTGATGCTGTTGGCGGGGATCGGGCTCATCGCGGTGTACGTGGACGGGTCGCAGACCATCGGTGCCGTGCTGGCGGCGATCTTCGGCAGCGGTGCTGCCCTCGTGCTCGACGAATTTGCACTCATCTTCTATCTCCGCGACGTCTACTGGTCCGAGCAGGGCCGAACATCCGTCGATGCGGTATTCGCAGCCGTCGCCTTCACCGGGTTCCTGCTACTGGGACTTCACCCGTTGGAGCTGCTCAGCCCCGCCGATTTCCGGGCCGATCCCGATCCCTGGGTTCGCGGAACACTCGGTGTGCTGGCACTGCTCAACCTGAGTCTGTGCGTCGTCGTGCTGCTCAAGGGCAAGATCTGGACCGGGCTGATCGGGCTGTTCGTTCTGCCCATCCTCATTCTGGCCGCGGTCCGACTCAGCAGGCCGAGTGCACCCTGGGCGAGGTGGCGCTACACGAGCAGACCGAAGAAGATGGAGCGTGCGCTGCGGCGAGAGAAGAAGTGGCGCAGGCCGTTGATACGGGCCAAGATCTACCTGCAGGATGCGATCGCGGGCAAGCCCAGCATTGTTCACGCGGTCGAGGCCACCGAGGACGAGCTCGCGCGGACCGTCGTGCCTGCACCCCAGGCCGGAACCGTGGCCCAGTCCTCGGTCGGGGCGATTTCCTCGAACGCCTGACGGTCTGGCACAATAGGCGGGTTGCCTCTCGCGAGGCACACACCTCACTCGGAGTACGAACCAGTTGTGCCGCCCCGGTGGCGAGCCGCTCGGTTCCTCTGCTCAAGCGCAGAACGCAAGGATGGCACAACCGATGAACACCCTGGACTTTCTCGACAATCAGTCGCTGCGTAGCGACATCCCCGATTTCCGCCCCGGCGACACGCTGAACGTGCACGTCAAGGTTATCGAAGGCTCGAAAGAGCGTATTCAGATCTTCAAGGGCGTCGTGATTCGACGTCAGGGCGGTGGCGTCCGCGAGACGTTCACCGTTCGTAAGGTGTCGTTCGGCGTCGGCGTGGAGCGCACTTTCCCGGTGCACAGCCCCAACATCGCGCAGTTCGAGGTCCTCACTCGCGGCGACGTTCGTCGCGCGAAGCTGTACTACCTCCGCGATCTGCGTGGCAAGGCCGCCAAGATCAAAGAAAAGCGCTGACCCGGTCGTATCGACCGCTTCGAGCAGCAACCATGCCGCGTCACCGAACATCGGTGACGCGGCATGGTGCGTTGGAGCCACCGCCCTGACATTTCGGACGTACCGGTACGAGCGATGCTCGGTGAAAACGCCGCAGGCGCGGACCGACCGGCCCGCGGGCGACGGTTCCGGCTAACCTGTCCAGGTGACGCAGTCCCCACAGGATCCGACCCCACAGGGTTCGACGAACGAGCCCGACGACGAGTCTCCCCGGAACAAGCGTGCGGATCGCAAGCAGCGGTCCTTCTGGCGTGAACTTCCCATCCTCATTCTGGTAGCTCTCGTGCTGAGTTTTCTGCTTCAGACGTTCGTCGCCCGGGTCTATCTCATCCCATCCGAATCGATGGAACCGACACTGCACGGCTGCGCCGGCTGCACCGGGGACCGCATCGTCGTGGAGAAGATCGGCTATCGATTCGGCGATCCGAAGCCCGGCGATATCGTCGTGTTCCGCGGCCCCGATTCCTGGAACGACGAATTCGTCTCGCAGCGCTCCGACAATTCGGTCATCCGCGGGGCCCAGGAAGTGGGCTCTTTGATCGGAGTCGTCGCTCCGGACGAGAACGATCTGGTCAAACGCGTCATTGCCACCGGCGGTCAGACGGTCGAGTGCTGTGACGCTCAGGGACGGGTGCTCGTGGACGGAAAGCCGTTGGACGAGCCGTACATACAGATGGATTTCCCGTTCGTTCCGGACACGATGACGTGCGAGACCGAATTGAAGTCGGGCCGGTGCTTCGACCCTGTAACGGTGCCCGAGGGCAACATCTGGGTCATGGGCGACAATCGCAGCAATTCGCGAGACTCGCGGTATCACGTCACCGACGAGTTCACCGGCACCGTTCCGCTGGACAACGTGATAGGTAAGGCCGTGGCCACCGCGTTGCCGCCATCGCGAACCGGCCTCCTGGACTCGCCGGACATTCAGGGTCGATGACGGCCCGTCCTCGTCCCGCGCCTCGTGCGCGCGCATCTCTGAGCCGCTCGTCGTGGCCGCCTCGTCCCATCATTAGGAGGGCGGCGGGGCTGCGGACCATGGAATCGGCACTCGAACGCAACGGGCTCGGTCCGGTTGCGGGTGTCGACGAAGCAGGCAGGGGAGCCTGCGCGGGGCCGTTGACGGTCGCGGCGTGCATCCTGGGCTCTCGGTCGCACACTGCCCTCGCGGACCTCGACGATTCCAAGAAGCTGACCGAGCGTCGCCGGGAGGAGCTCTTTCCCCGGATCAAGAAATTGGCACTTGCGTGGAGTGTGGTGTTCGTCGACGCGGCCGAGGTCGACCGCATCGGGGTACACGTGGCGAACATCGAGGGAATGCGCCGCGCGGTGGCGGGCCTGAGCCTCACTCCCGGGTATGTCCTCACCGACGGCTTTCGGGTTCCCGGACTTCCGGTGCCGTCTCTACCCGTCATCGGAGGGGACGCCACAGCTGCCTGCATCGCTGCGGCCAGTGTCCTGGCCAAGGTGTCCAGAGACCGGTTGATGGTGCAGATGGACACCGACATTCCCGGTTACGGATTCGCCGTGCACAAGGGGTACAGCACACGTGCGCATTCGACCGCGATGACCACGCTCGGCCCGAGCCGAGAGCATCGAATGTCCTATGCCAACGTGGCTGCCGCGGCAGCCGGTCGCTCGCGTAGCGAGGTCGACGCACTGGGGCGAATGGACTGCACCGACGACGGTGCGCCATGATTGAATTTCACGCCCGACTGGAGGATGAAAGAGACCGATGAGTGCCGAAGATCTCGAAAAGTACGAAACCGAGATGGAGCTCTCGCTGTACCGCGAGTATCGGGACATCGTCGGACAGTTCAACTATGTCGTCGAAACCGAGCGTCGTTTCTATCTCGCGAACTCCGTCGAACTCATTCCGCACAATGCCGACGGTGAGATCTACTTCGAATTGCGGATGTCCGACTCGTGGGTATGGGACATGTACAGACCGGCTCGTTTCGTCAAGCACGTGCGGGTGATCACGTTCAAGGACGTCAACATCGAAGAGCTGGACAAACCGGATCTGCGTCTCCCCGAATAGTCCTACCCGGGTCGGATCGGCAGGTGTGCCCGGTGCCTGACGGGCGCACCTGGACGGTTCCGCGCGGCAGATTTCCCGTGTGGAGTGTTCCGAAGCGCACCGATCAGCGAAAAGCTGGACAACCGACCGAATAATTCCCCGTGTTCTGTTTCGAGCAGAGGCCCGTTGCCGGGTTACGTCGAGCGCGGGAGAATCGTCGAAATGTGAACGCCGAATTCTGTTGTCTCACATAGTATTTCGATTTAATGATGCAAATAGCTTCCGGTATTCACACGTTTTCGTACCGAATGTTTTCGACCCTACGCCGATGTGAACATCGTTGGGTCTTTGCCTCGGTCCGATAATCGGTGGTAGAACTTGAATTACCACATTCTCCCAGACGCGTAAGAGGTACGAGATGGCACGCAAGACGCTTGTCCAGATGATCGACGATGTCGACGGCTCGGTAATCAAAGAAGGCCAGGGGGAGTCGATCGAATTCGGTATCGGTGGAAACCAGTACCGCATCGACTTGAATCTCAAGCATGCGAACGAACTGCACGAGCAGCTGGCTTTCTGGATCGAGCACGCCGAGAAGATTTCCGGTCGCCGCCCCCGCAAGACCGGTGCCGCGCCTGCACCGGCTCGAGGAAAGGTCGATCTGCAGGACATCAGAGCGTGGGCTCGCGAAAACGGCCACGAGGTCAGCGCCCGAGGTCGAATCAGCCAGGAAGTTCAGGCCGCCTACGAGGCTGCGCACTGACCGCCTCCCAGCCTTGATATGCCCGCTGTCTTCGGTCAGCGGTAGTTCGGTCATCGAATTCGATTACCGATTCCGTGCTTCAGCTCCGTCCGTGCAGTAATCCGGACGGAGCTTTTGCATGTTCGAACCATTTGTCGGGCGATCGACAGGGCATGAACGCCGGTAAGCACACAGGTACGACAAAACAGGTGTGTCGGCCCTGCGATTCGACGGTTCTCTCCACAGGATTGCGCGTGTCCACAGGGCAATGCGGCACCTGCACTTTCTCGGAATCACCTCCTTTCGGTCGTGTCACCGTCATGGCGACCGGATCCGGCCGTGCTGTGCGGCCGCAGAGTGGAGGAATTCGACATGCCGACCAATCAAGAACTCGGGGCCCGCGGTGAGGACCTTGCTGCACGCCATCTCGAGCACATCGGCCTGGAGGTGATCGAGCGGAATTGGCGGCATCGTTCGGGGGAGCTCGACATCATTGCGCGCGAGGGCGAGACGATGGTGTTCGTCGAAGTCAAAACGCGTTCGGGAATCGGTTACGGAACGCCGGCGGAAGCGGTGACGTACACCAAGCAGACTCGGATCAGAGGATTGGCGTTGCAGTGGCTTTCGCTTCGCGGAGGGCCGTGGGTCCACATCCGATTCGACGTGATCGCCATCGTGATCGGTCGCGGTGACGACCCTGTTCTCACTCACGTCAGGGCGGCGTTCTGATGCCCCTGGGACGAGCCCATTCGGTGGCGGTCAACGGCGTCGACGGAGTGTTGGTGGAGATCGAAGCCGATATCGGTCAGGGTCTTCCGGGGACCCATCTGGTGGGACTGCCCGATACCGCGCTGAACGAATCGCGTGATCGGGTCAAGGCCGCGGTGAAGAACTCGGGTGGTACCTGGCCGGACAGTCGAGTGATTCTCGCGTTGTCTCCGGCGACGTTGCCCAAGGGTGGCTCGGTGTACGACCTCGCGCTGGCATTGTCGGTCCTCGACGCCGCCAAGGCCATTCCGCGGGGAAGCCTGTCGGAGACGGTGTTTCTGGGGGAGTTGGCTCTGGACGGCAGGTTGCGAGCGGTCCGCGGGGTACTGCCCGGAGTGCTCGCGGTGAAGGCGGCGGGGTGGCAGCGGGTGGTGGTGCCGAGTCGGTGTCTGCCCGAAGCGGGTCTGGTGGACGGTATCGAGGTGTTGGGTGCCGATTGCCTGGCAGATGTCGTTGCGTGGCTTCGTGGTGAGCAGGCGCTGGAATCGCCCACCCCCACCGACTGGCATCAGGAGAGTTACCCGGATCTCAGTGACGTTGCCGGTCAGGCAGATGCCCGATGGGCGTTGGAGGTCGCTGCGGCCGGTGCGCATCACATCATGTTGACCGGGCCACCGGGCATCGGGAAAACAATGCTCGCGCAACGTCTTCCGGGAATACTCCCGCCGCTCACCGAGTCCGAGGCGCTGGAGGTGACCGCGATCCATTCGGTGGCGGGGCTGCTGACGAGCGCGCGACCGCTGATCACGTCACCGCCGTTCATCGCGCCACACCATTCGACGTCGGTGAGCGCGTTGGTCGGCGGAGGTACCGGTATGGCCAAGCCCGGCGCAGTCAGTCGCGCGCATCGCGGAGTTCTGTTCCTCGACGAATGCGCCGAGATGAGCATCCGGGTACTCGAAGCGTTGCGAACCCCACTCGAAGACGGTGAAATTCGGATTGCGCGTCGCGACGGGGTGGCCCGGTACCCGGCGAGGTTCCAACTCGTCCTGGCGGCCAATCCGTGTCCGTGCGCACCGGCGCGGCAGGCCGACTGCGTGTGCGCGCCCACTGCTCGCCGCAAGTACTTGGGAAAACTGTCCGGACCGCTCCTCGACCGGGTCGATCTCCGAATTCAGATGATGGGAGTCGCGACCGGGGCGCTGGTCGACGACATCGGAGAAGGAACGGCCGATATTCGCGCCCGCGTGACGGGAGCGAGGGATGCTGGCGCTCATCGTTGGTCGGAGTTCGGGTGGAGGACCAATGCGGAAGTGCCCGGACCCGCACTGCGTCAACGGTTTCGGCTCGCTCGGTCGACGCTGGCACCGATCGAGCGGGCATTGCGCAATGGATCGCTGACCGCGCGCGGCGCGGATCGTGCGATTCGGGTGGCGTGGACTCTGAACGATCTCGCCGGCGGCACCGTGCCCGGTGCAGACGAGGTCGGTGCCGCACTGGATTTTCGAGACAGGGGAGTGGCATGACCTATGACGCACGTCGGCTGGCGTGGGCGTATCTGTCCCGGGTGGCACAGGGTCCGCATCGCACGGTGACGGACCACGCCGCTGCCCACGGCCCCGAGGTCACCGCCGCAGCCGTACGCGCCGGACACTTGGGTGAGCGACTGGCAGCACGGGCTCATGTCGACACTGCAGCAGCAGATCTGGACCACATGGCCGCTCTCGGTGGACGGCTGATCACCCCTGACGACGACGAGTGGCCTGCGTGGCGTTTTCTCGGCTTCGATGGGTCCGGCCTCACCGCGGGTGTCGACACGTCGCCGCCGATCGCACTGTGGGCGTTGGGAAACCGGTCTGTCGGAGCAGACACCGAACGATCGGTGTCGATAGTCGGAACCCGAGCGTCGAGTCCGTACGGCGACCACGTCACTGCCGAGATCTCCGCCGATCTGGCGCTGGACGGCTGGACCGTCGTGTCGGGTGCTGCCTTCGGTATCGATGCGGCAGCGCATCGCGCGGCACTCGGAGTCGAGGGGACGACGATGGCGGTGCTCGCCTGCGGCGTCGACCGGGCATACCCGGCGGGCCACTCCCGCCTGTTGCGTCAGATCGCCTCGAGCGGTGTCGTTCTCAGTGAATACGCGCCCGGAACCACTCCGGCCAAGCACCGGTTCCTGGCGCGCAACCGACTGGTGGCGGCTCTCGGTTCGGCGGTGGTGGTCGTCGAGGCGGGATGGCGAAGCGGGGCGCGCAACACCGCGGCGTGGGCGGCGAAACTGGGGCGCCCCGTTCTTGCGGTGCCGGGGCCGGTCACTTCTCCGACGTCGAAGGGATGCCATCGCATGATTCGTGAGGGTGAGGCCGTTCTGGTGTCGAGCTCGCACGATGTGGTGGCCGAGGCCGGGGCGCTCGGCTCGCCGGAGGAACCCCGTCCCGATCTGTTCCGGGAAATCGATGCGCTGTCCGAGACCGCACTGTTGATCTACGACGCGCTGCCGGCCACGGGAGCGTTGTCCACCCGTGAACTGTCGGAGAGTTCCGGAGTTCCGTTGTCGAAGGTCCGCGCCGCGCTACCGGTGATGGAGATGGACGGCTTCGTGAGCAACGACGAGACCGGGTGGGCCCGGGTGGTGCGCGGCTGAGGTGACGGCCCTACCGCAGCCCGGTGAAGGTAGGGTGTTAGGTAATGCTTAGTCGGTGCAGTGAGCATCGGCGTCGTTCGCTCGAAGAGGGGTCTGTAGTGCCGCGTAAGAAAACCACGTTGACCGTAGTGCGCACGGAAGCGCTGACCCCGCACATGCACCGGGTGTATCTGGGTGGTCCAGGCTTCGAGGAGTTCGACGCCATCGATAAGACCGATGCGTACGTCAAGCTGTTCTTCGGAACCGAGGACGATCCGATCATGCGGACCTACACCGTTCGATCCGTCGACACCGACGCGCGGGAAATCGCCATCGACTTCGTGGTGCACGGCGACGAGGGCGTCGCCGGACCGTGGGCCACACGCGCGAAGCCGGGCGACGAGATGTCGTTCTTCGGGCCGTCGGGGGCGTACGCGCCTCGCCCCGATGCCGATTGGCACCTGTTCGCAGGCGACGAATCGGCTATCCCGGCCATCTCGGCTGCGGTCGAGGCCCTCCCCGAAGACGCCATCGCCAAGGTGTTCATCGAGGTCGGCGACCGTCACGACGAGATCTATATGGAGACTCTCGCAGTCGTCGACGTCACCTGGGTGCACCGGGGCGCGTCGTCGAACGAGATCGGCGACGACCGGGCCGGAGACAACGCACCGCTGATCGAGGCCGTCAAGAACACCGAATGGCTACCCGGGCAGGCGCAGGTGTTCGTCCACGGTGAGGCGCAGGCCGTCATGCACAACCTCCGTCCGTACATCCGCAAGGAACGTGGGGTCGGGGCCGAGTGGGCGTCGATCTCGGGTTACTGGCGTCGGGGGCGGACCGAGGAAACTTTCCGAGCCTGGAAGCGTGAGCTGGCACAGGCGGAGGCGGGAGTCGACGCCTGATCGCGCACCGACGTCCACCCGACGGCGTGTCCGGTTGTCGCGCGAGACGTCAGCGCCCAAGCTGAGCCGATGACCGATTCGCTGCCGCCGCCCCTGGAGGTGCACGTCGAGGAGTTCGCCGAACACCTGCGCCTCGGCCGGGAACGGTCGGAGCACACCATCCGGGCCTACGTTGCCGACGCGCGTTCGTTATTGGCGCACCTGGCCGCGTCCTCACCGGGCGCAACGATCGCCGATCTGGATCTGCGTGTCGTGCGCTCGTGGTTGGCGGGGTACTCGGCGGCCGGCGCGGCCCGGACATCGATGGCCAGGCGCACCTCGTCGGTGCGAACGTTCGGGGCGTGGCTCGAACGGGTCGGGGCTGTGAAGGTCGGCCCCGCGCAGCGTCTCGCGTCCCCGTCGGGTCACCGCACCCTGCCCGGAGTGCTGCGTCACGATCAAGCGACGCGAGCGCTGGACGCTGCCGAGTCGGGTGCCGCCGAACTCGATCCCATAGCGCTGCGCGATCGACTCGTCGTCGAACTGTTGTATGCGACCGGGGTCCGCGTGGGGGAGCTGTGCGGTCTCGATGTCGACGACGTGGACACCGATCGACGAGTCGTTCGGGTGGTGGGCAAGGGCAACAAGGAACGGTCGGCACCGTACGGTCTGCCGGCCGCGCAGGCACTCGACGCCTGGCTCACCGACGGCAGGCCTGCCCTGGCCGTCGATCGATCCGGACCGGCCCTGTTGCTCGGGCGTCGGGGTGGACGACTCGACCAGCGACAGGCCAGGTCGGCGGTGCATGCTGTGCTGGAGACGGTCCCCGGCGGACCCAGCCTGGGACCGCACGGCCTCCGCCATACGGCAGCCACGCATCTGCTGGAAGGAGGTGCCGATCTCCGGGTGGTGCAAGAACTGCTCGGACATGCATCTCTTGCCACGACGCAGATCTACACTCACGTATCCGTCGAACGGTTGCGGGCGGTGCACGATCAGGCGCATCCCAGAGCATGAGCGTCGAGCTGGGCGGCGCATCGTTTGGTAGCGTCTGCCCAGGATCGACTACACCGAATACGGGGGACCGTGGACCGCGACCGACCGCAAGGTAAATCGGAGCCGTGGTCGACGCATGGCCACAGTGCGCCGGTGAACGGGGCACGACCCGGCAGTGCAGTCGACGGCAGTGCAGTCGCCGGCCGGGGTGACGATGCCGCCGGATCCGTACCGTCGGAACCGATGTCCACTCCACGCTCCACGCCCCGGCAGCCCCCGCCGTGGCAGACGCCCGATTCTGCGCAGCGTCCACCCGTGCCCCCGCGGTACAACCCGCCCGTGCCGCTTCGACCGGGCCCGCCGGCCGCCTATCCCGACGCACAGATGCCGCCCGTTCCGCCCGTCGGGGACGATCGGTCGCAGGCCCAGCCGGCCCAGCAGGCACCCTGGTCCCCGCAGCCGTGGGCAGGTGCCCCGAATCCGTATCGTCCGAGCAGTCAGGACCTGGGTGCCGAATCGCTGCTCAAACGACCCAAGCGCACCTCGTCGTCGGGGTGGCGTCGCGGTGTGCACCGGTTGACCGGTGGCGTCATCAACCCCGGCGAGTCGACGGCCGAGGAGCGCTACCGCAACCAGGTCGATCGCATACGCCAGCCGGTGCTGGGGGACTACCGCATCGCGTTCCTGTCGCTCAAGGGCGGGGTCGGCAAGACGACGACCACCCTGGGTCTGGGGTCGACGTTCGCGTCGCTGCGCGGAGATTGCGTCATCGCCGTCGACGCGAACCCGGATTTCGGGACACTCGGAGAGCGGGTACCGCGTCAGACCGCGTCGACTGTTCGCGACTTGTTGGCCGCAGCCCCGAACATTCGCCGGTATTCCGACATTCGCGCTCATACCTCGCAGGCACCGAGCCGACTGGAAGTGTTGGCCGGTGAGCGGGATCCCTCGGCGTCGGAGATGTTCGGCGAAGAGGACTATCGCGCGGTCATCGACATGCTGCAGGTCTATTACAACCTGATCCTCACCGACTGCGGAACCGGCATCATGCACTCGGCGATGAACGGGGTGCTGCAGCTGGCCAATGCGCTGGTTCTGGTCAGTTCGCCGGCCGTCGACGGGGCACGCAGTGCAGCTGCGACTCTGGACTGGCTGGAACTGCACGGATACGGCCATCTGGTCGAGCGCACGGTCGTGGTGATCAGTTCGGTCCGACCGGGTTCGTCCGCGGTCGACATGAACTTGTTGCAGCAACACTTCCTGGAGCGCTGCCGCGCGGTGCTGGTGGTTCCGTTCGACGAGCACCTCGCCGAGGGGGCCGTGGTCGATCTCGAGAAGCTGCGTCCCCAGACCAGGAGCGCTTTCGTCGAGCTTGCCGCCATGGTCGCGGACGACTTTCCTGCCGCGTCCGGTCGTCACTCCGGCCCTGCGCACTGACCGTCACCGAACCGGCTCCTGCACGGGTTTCAATCTGATCGGACGGGCACGCACCAGGGCCGTCGGATCGAGGTATTCGCGGCCCCGCTTGATGCCCCAGTGCAGGCATGTCGCCGTGCAGCCGTCGTGTCCCGACGTCAGCGAACCCAGGATGTCGCCGCGTCGTACTCGTGCTCCGGCCCGGACCGCCGCCGTCACGGGTTCGTACGTCGATCGAAGTCCGCCCGGATGGTCCACCGACACCACCGGCTTACCGGCCACGAGGCCTGCGAACACGACCGTGCCGTCGGCGACGGCCAGAACCGAGGTGCCGTCCGCCGCGGCGAGGTCGACCCCGCGATGGCCGGGGAGCCAATCGTGTTCCGGGCGGTCGAACGGTGTCACGACGCGAGGGTGCGGCCGTATCGGCCACGCGAACGAGTCCGATTCGGCTGCCGCGGCCGGCGTGGTCAGCACGATCGCGGCAAGAACGCAGGCGATGCACCCGGTACGAAGAGTGTTCACTCGTCGACGATGGCCTGTGAATGTGCTGGAAAACGAGGCCCGGCACGAATTGTGGACAACCGAAAGATTCGTCCACAGGCACCGGAATCTCTTGACAGTCGGGCCTGGTTATGACGGGGGCCGCCGCAGGTCTACACTCCTTGTTGCGGCCTGTGCGTGCACGGGTCGACTTCGCGCGTCCGCGTCATCGTATCGACTGCCTCGGCAGAGTTCACGATACGAGAACCGGTTGTCGGCGGTCCTGATCCCCCTGTGGTTCAGGTCCGACAACTTCGGCGGTCGCCAGGGCAGAGGTCACCGACACTCTGCGTCAACCGAACCATGAAAGAGAGTTATTCAGCCATGGCTGTAGTAACAATGAAGCAGCTGCTCGACAGCGGCACACACTTCGGACACCAGACCCGTCGCTGGAACCCGAAGATGAAGCGATTCATCTTCACCGACCGCAACGGCATCTACATCATCGACTTGCAGCAGACTCTGACCTTCATCGACAAGGCCTACGAGTTCGTCAAGGAGACGGTCGCCCACGGCGGCACCGTTCTGTTCGTCGGCACCAAGAAGCAGGCACAGGAGTCCATCGCCGCTGAGGCAACTCGCGTGGGCATGCCCTACGTGAACCAGCGCTGGCTCGGTGGCATGCTCACCAACTTCCAGACCGTGCACAAGCGCCTGGTCCGCCTCAAGGAGCTCGAGGCAATGGAGCAGACCGGTGGCTTCGAGGGACGCACCAAGAAGGAAATCCTCATGCTCACGCGTGAGATGACCAAGCTCGATCGCACCCTCGGCGGCATCCGCGACATGGCCAAGGTTCCGTCGGCCATCTGGATCGTCGACACCAACAAGGAGCACATCGCCGTCGGCGAAGCGCGCAAGCTGAAGATCCCGGTCATCGCGATCCTGGACACCAACTGCGATCCCGACGTGGTCGACTACCCGATCCCGGGTAACGACGACGCGATCCGTTCCGCTGCGCTGCTGACCAAGGTCGTCGCATCCGCAGTGGCCGAAGGTGTGCAGGCCCGTGCAGGCCAGAACACCGCAACCGACGCCAAGCCCGAGGTCGGCGCAGGCGAGCCGCTCGCAGAGTGGGAGCTCGAGCAGCTCGCACAGGCGTCCCCGGCCGCTGACGCTCCGGCAGCAGAGGTTCCCGCAGCCGATGCGCCGGCCGCCGCCGCCCCGGCAGCAGAAGAAGCACCGGCAGCAGAAGAAGCGCCGGCCGCTCAGGCTTGATCGAATTCGGTCCCGGTTCACCCTCAGGGGTGGGCCGGGGCCGCTTCGGTATGTCAGGGTTGTGATCGGTCCGGCTCCACAGCGAGCCCGTCGATCACGCTTCGAGAACAGCACTTTCGTCAACGCCCGTATTCAGACTTTTGAGGAGGCTCGCCCACGATGGCGAACTACACTGCCGCCGACGTCAAGCGGCTCCGCGAGCTCACCGGCTCCGGAATGATGGACTGCAAGAACGCACTCGCCGAGAACGACGGCGACTACGACAAGGCCGTCGAGTACCTGCGTATCAAGGGTGCCAAGGACGTCGGCAAGCGCGCCGAGCGCAACACCGCCGAAGGCCTCGTCGTCGCCGAGGGTGGAGTGCTCGTGGAGATCAACTCCGAGACCGACTTCGTGGCCAAGAACGACGAGTTCCAGACGTTCGCCGCGTCCGTCGCGGCGACGGCTGCAGCAGGCGAGCCTGCTGATGTCGACGCTCTCAAGGCACTCGACCTGAACGGCAAGACCGTCGAGACGGCTCTGAACGAGTTGTCGGCCAAGATCGGCGAGAAGCTCGAAATTCGCCGCGTCGTGTCCTACGACGGCAACACCGCGACCTACCTGCACAAGCGCAGCGCGGACCTGCCGCCTGCCGTCGGCGTGCTGGTCGAGTACACCGGTGACGGCGACGCCGCCGGCGATGCTGCGCGCGCTGCCGCGATGCAGATCGCAGCGCTCAAGGCCAAGTACGTCACCCGTGACGAGGTTCCCGAGGATCTGGTCGCCGCCGAGCGTCGGATCGCAGAAGAAACCGCGCGCGAAGAGGGCAAGCCGGAGCAGGCTCTGCCGAAGATCGTCGAAGGTCGCGTCAACGGATTCTTCAAGGACGTCGTTCTCACCGAGCAGAAGTCGGTTCAGGACGGCAACAAGACCGTCAAGGCCATCCTCGACGAGGCCGGCGTGACCATCACCCGTTTCTCCCGATTCGAGGTCGGCGCCAGCTAGTCTGCGCTGGATCCGATCGAGGCGATGCCGTTCATTCGATTTCATCGAGTGGACGGCATCGTTCGTGCGCGAGGCAGGTCGGAGCCGTGTCCACCGATCGGGTGCCGATAGGGCAGGATGATCGGTGAGTAAACCGTAGTGTTCGACGAGTACCGAGGAGAGCTATGACCGATCCGGCCCCTGACCGTCCCGGGTTCCGACGCGTGATGCTCAAACTGGGTGGGGAGATGTTCGGTGGTGGCCAGGTGGGGCTCGATCCGGATGTCGTGAACAACGTTGCCGAGCAGATCGCCGAGGTGGTGGCCACCGGAGTTCAGGTTGCCGTGGTGATCGGTGGCGGAAACTTCTTCCGCGGTGCCGAATTGCAGCAGCGGGGGATGGACCGATCTCGCTCGGACTACATGGGCATGCTCGGCACGGTCATGAATTGTCTTGCGTTGCAGGATTTTCTGGAAAAGCAGGGTGTTGCCACCAGAGTCCAGACCGCTATCACGATGGGCCAGGTGGCCGAGCCGTACCTCCCGCTGCGCGCGCGACGGCATCTCGAGAAGGGGCGTGTCGTCATCTTCGGCGCAGGTATGGGCATGCCGTACTTCTCGACGGACACCACGGCGGCGCAGCGGGCGCTCGAGATCGGTGCCGAGGTGCTGTTGATGGCCAAGGCCGTCGACGGTGTCTACTCGGCCGATCCACGGCTCGATCCCGACGCGACGATGTTCGACACGATCACCCACCGAGAAGCCCTCGAGCGAGGCCTCAAAGTTGCCGACGCGACTGCCTTCAGCCTCTGCATGGACAATCAGATGCCGATGTTGGTGTTCAATTTGCTGATTCAGGGAAACATTGCTCGCGCCGTGTCGGGCGAGAACATCGGCACGCTGGTCACGTCGTGAATGCCGCCGACGCGACCGCGAACGAACCGAGAACGAAGACGATGGAGGACAGATCGTGATTGACGAAGCTCTCTTCGACGCCGAAGAGAAGATGGAAAAGGCCGTATCGGTTGCCCGTGACGATCTGTCCTCGATCCGCACCGGGCGGGCCAACCCGGGAATGTTCTCGCGCATCGTCATCGAGTACTACGGTGCCCCGACGCCGATCACCCAGCTGGCCAGCATCAGCGTGCCGGAGGCGCGATTGGTGGTGATCAAGCCGTACGAGTCGAATCAGCTCGGGCCGATCGAAACCGCTATCCGCAATTCCGATCTCGGCGTCAACCCCACCAACGACGGCAACCTGATTCGTATCGGCGTGCCGCAGCTGACCGAGGAACGACGCCGTGAGTTCGTCAAGCAGGCCAAGGGCAAGGGCGAGGACGCCAAGGTGTCCATTCGCAACGTGCGCCGCAAGACGATGGAAGAGCTCAAGCGCATCCAGAAGGACGGCGAGGCGGGCGAGGACGACGTCGTACGTGCCGAGAACGAGCTCGACAAGACCACCGCGAAGTACACCGCCTCGGTCGACGAACTGGTCAAGCGCAAAGAGGGTGAATTGATGGAGGTCTGACCTCCTTCGATAGTTGCGCAACACGGTGGAACGACGATGAATATCGAGGAGTTGACGACAGTGGTGGGACCGGATCGGCAGGAGGGCAGCGGCACGCCCGCTGGCTCGTCCGGGGTCGCCGCCACGAAGTCCGCCGGCAAGGCGGGTCGAAATCTGCCTGCCGCGATCGGCGTCGGCGGCAGTTTGGGTATCGGGTTGATCCTCGTGCTCGTGTTCGTGCCGCTGGTATGGATCGGTGTCGTGGCCGTGGCGTTGGCCGTCGCGACGTACGAGGTGTCCAAGCGGCTCCGCGAGGGCGGTGTTCTCGTTCCGCGCATCCCGCTGATCCTCGGTGGTCAGGCCATGATCTGGCTGGGCTGGCCGTTCGGTGCCGTCGGAGTGCTCAGTGCGGCTGTGGGCACCGTCGTGGTCTGCATGGTGTGGCTGTTGCTGAGACAAGGCTTCGGTACTGCTCCCAAGAACTATCTCGAAGAACTCTCCGTCACCGTTCTGGTGGCGTGTTGGCTACCGCTGTTGGCCTCGTTCGCCGTTCTGATGGTCCTGCAGGACAACGGTGCCGGTCGCATCCTGGTCTTCGTCATCGGCGTCGTGTGCTCGGATGTCGGTGGTTACATCGCCGGTGTGCTGTTCGGCAAACACCCGATGGCGCCGGCCATCAGCCCGAAGAAGTCCTGGGAAGGGCTGGTCGGATCGCTCATCTTCTGCGTCATCGGTTGCCTGCTGACGGTGACCCTGATTCTCGAGGCCAACTCGATGATCGGTGTGCTGCTGGGAGTCGTGCTTGTCGTGACGGGAACTCTGGGCGACCTCATCGAATCGCAGGTCAAGCGCGACCTTCGAATCAAGGACATGGGCTCGTTGTTGCCCGGCCATGGCGGCATCATGGACAGACTCGACTCGTTGCTGCCCTCTGCATTCGTTGCGTGGCTCGTCTTCACCGTGTTGCTCTGACCGACTCCGCCGGACGATGAGCGGTGATCGCGGCGGGGTGATTCCCAGTCCCAACATCTGGCACTGGCCGCATCTGTACGAGGCGGAGAACAGGGCTCAAGACGTCGACGGCGCTGTGTTCGCGACCATTCGATCGACCGTCGATTGGACGGCCGAGAACGTCGTGGACGTGGGCTGCGGCAGCGGTTTCCATCTTCCGATGTTCGCTGCGGACGCCCGGTACGTCATCGGTGTGGAACCGCACGCCCCATTGGTGGCCGCAGCCCGCACGCGCGTCGAGTCACTTGCGAACGTCGACGTGCGTGCGGGTAGAGCGGACGCGCTGCCCGTCGACACAGGTTCGGTCGATCTCGTCCACGCGCGAACCGCGTATTTCTTCGGCCCCGGCTGCGGCCCGGGTATCAGCGAAGCGATGCGAGTTCTGCGGCCCGGAGGGGCGTTGGTGGTCGTGGACCTCGACGCGACGGCGTCTCCGTACGGGGACTGGATGCGTGCGGATCTCCCGCACTACGATCCGGCGGCCGTCGAGGCGTTCTTCGATGCCCAGGGATTCGAGATGCGACGCGTCGACACGAGGTGGGCGTTTCCCGACCGCCGGGTTTTGCGGGATGTGCTGGGAATCGAGTTCTCACCGCGGGTAGCGCGCGCTGCGGCACGGCAGGTCGACGGCCTCACCCTGAATGTGCGCTATCGCATCCACGTTCGATACAAGCCGACCGGCGTCGAGTCGATCTGAGCCTGGCTCGGCAGCGAGCGATCAGGACGCGGCAGAGATTCCGAAGATTCGAGCCAGTTCGTTGATCTTGAGAGCCTTTGCCAGACGCGGCAGATCGCTGCCGTCCTTGACGTGAGCACCGTCGGCACCGAGAGCGTCGATGACATCGTGAGCCCAGGACACGTCGGTCGGGGAGGGGGCCAGTTCGCGGTTGACGATGGCCACCTGATCGGTGTGCATACAGAGTTTGCCTGCCATGCCCATCGAGAGCGTCAGGGCTGCATCGCGTCCGAGGATGCTGTCGTTCGCGGTCAGTGTCGGACCGTCGATGGGTCCGGGCAGTCGTGCGACGCGCGAGGAGACGACCAGTCGCGAGCGCGGGTAGGCCATGGCGAGCGGGTCGTCGCTCATGCCCGTGTCGCGTCGGAAGTCGCCGCTGCCGAAGGCGAGACGGAATGTCGAGTCCGCGCGCGCGATTTCGGTGGCGGCCTCGAGTCCTGCTGCTGATTCGACCAGCGCGAGGATCGGGGTGCCGTCGGCGAGGCGGGCGGCTGTCGCCTCGACCTGACCGCCGCTCTCGGTCTTCGCGAGCATGACCCCCACCAGGCCGGGCAGCCCGGACAACGCGGCGAGATCGTCGGCCCAGTACGGGGTCGTCGCGTCGTTGACGCGCACCCAGGCCGAGTTGCCCTCGCTGAGCCAGCGCACGACGGTCTCGCGAGCGGCAGGCTTCTTCGCTGGAGCGACTGCGTCCTCGATGTCGAGGATGACGGCGTCGACACCGGACGCGACAGCAGCGTCGAAGGTATCGGGCTTGGTGGCCGGAACCAACAGCCACGATCGTGCGCGGTCGGGTGCAACGCCGGATGCCACCGGTGTCTCCATGAAAGTAGTCACGTCATGCTCCTCGAGTGAAGTCGGGCACCGCCAACCTTATCGATTCAGAGCATCGGTGCCAGCTTCTGTACATAGTGTTCACGAACCGTGACGCTGGTTCTTCTTCGCTGCGCGCCGGACCTGCAGGATTCGGGCGCCGCCGGCCATGGCCATCACCAGCGCACCCGCGATCGCGGCCAGCAGCATGCTGATTCCGAGGGGTAGGTCGAGCTGCCAGGCGAAGATCTGCACGGTGACCGAGTCGAGGTTCTGCACGATGAACACCAGGAGGATTACGAGGACGACGGCCCCGACCACCAATCCGGTCCAGAGAGCGGCCGTGCGAGTGTGGGCTACGTCTTTGGGCGTGTGCTGCGGTTCCGGAACGTACTCCGGGTCCGGTGCGGAATGGCCGTCCGAATCCGGGGTCGTGATCGGGGCGAGTTCGCCCGACGGGGCCACCGATTCGTCGAACCCCGGCTTGGTCGACGCCGATGTGTCGAACGGTGCCTCGTTGTTGTCGTCTGCTCTGGTGGCCATGTCGATGATCCTTTCGCACGCGTGGTCCGAATGCACGCGCAATCGGTCCCGGCGTCGATACCCGTCAGGGCACCGTCGAAAACCGTCGCGAATAGGACTGTGAGCAGAACGGGTGGACAATGGTGGGTATGGAGTTGAGCCAGCAGGAACGACGCGGGGGTCGAGCATGAGTAATTCCGCAGCCGCAACGGACAGCACGACCGAGCAGAAGAGACCGAATCTTCCGCTGGTCTTCACAGCTCCGCGTCGGGGAATGCCGTCGCGTCACCTCGCCGACCTGGACAAAGAGGGCCTGCGTGAGGCAGTGAAGGCACTCGGTCTACCGGCATTCCGGGCCGACCAACTTGCGCGGCACTACTACGCGCGGCTCGAGGCCGACACCACCAAGATGACCGATCTTCCGGCCGAGGCTCGGGAGAAGGTCGGTGCCGATCTCTTTCCCACCTTGCTGACGCCGATCAAGCACTTGGCGTGTGATGACGGTGACACTCGAAAGACGCTGTGGAAGGCCAACGACGGGACTCTGCTCGAGAGTGTTCTGATGCGGTATCCGGATCGCGCGACGCTGTGCATCTCGAGTCAGGCCGGTTGCGGAATGGCATGTCCGTTCTGCGCAACCGGTCAGGCCGGCCTGACGCGGAACCTGTCGACGGCCGAGATCGTCGATCAGGTCCGTTCGGCGGCCGCGGACATGCGCGACGGCGTCGTCCCCGGCGGTGAGGGTCGTCTGTCGAACGTCGTGTTCATGGGTATGGGTGAGCCGCTGGCCAACTACAAGCGCGTCGTCGCGGCAGTGCGCAAGATCGTCTCACCAGCCCCCGACGGGCTGGGACTGTCACAGCGTTCGGTCACCGTGTCGACGGTCGGCCTTGCTCCGGCCATTCGAAAGCTGGCCGACGAGGGTCTGTCGGTGACCTTGGCCGTGTCTCTGCACACGCCGGACGATGAGCTCCGAGACACGTTGGTCCCGGTCAACAATCGTTGGTCGGTGGCGGAGGTTCTCTCCGCAGCCCGGTACTACGCCGATCAGACCGGCCGACGCGTCTCGATCGAGTACGCGATGATCCGGGACGTCAACGATCAGCCGTGGCGAGCGGACATGCTGGGCAAGAAGCTCCACAAGGCGCTCGGATCCCGGGTACACGTCAACCTGATTCCCCTCAACCCGACTCCGGGTAGCGAGTGGGATGCCAGCCCGAAGCCGGTGGAGCGGGAATTCGTTCGCCGGGTCATCGCGCAGGGCGTCTCGTGCACCGTCCGCGATACCCGAGGGCAGGAGATCGCGGCGGCGTGCGGTCAGCTCGCCGCCGAGAACTGAACCGCTAGCGGGGCTTGCGGCGGACGATGACGTCGCGCACGACGAGTCCGACCAGCGCCACGGCGAAGCCGACCAACCACAGGTCCTCGACCTTGCCGGTGTGATTTCCGATGATCATGAACAGCAGGAACGCGGCAACGACGATGGCTGCGACGCGCATCGCCTTGTTCGACTCGCCGCTCCAACCCCATGCGGCGGACGGCACCTCGGGCACCTCGTTGCGGGTATCGACGACCGGGTCGTACGAAGCGGATTCCAGTTCGGTATTTGCCACCGGTCGATCCTCTCGGGTGATGCGTTCACGTGGGTCCCGGCACGAACGGTGCCAGACGCGTTGTCGGAACAATATTGGCATACGACCGCCCGTCGTAGTGATCAGGGTTGCATCGCTCACCCAGCGCGTGTGTGGGCTCGAATGAGAGACTGCGGCGGTGACCTCCGAGCGCCTTCCCCATCGTCCGAGTCGGTCCCCGCTGAGCTATCCCCGCGACATGGTCGGTTACGGCCGCACGCCGCCGCTCGCCCAGTGGCCGGATGAGGCGAACATCGCCGTCCAGTTCGTCCTCAATTACGAGGAGGGTGCCGAGAACAACGTGCTCGACGGCGACACGAAGTCCGAGACGTTTCTGTCGGAAATGATCGGCGCACAGGCGTTTCCGAATCGACACATGAGCATGGAATCGCTGTACGAGTACGGATCCAGAGCCGGAGTGTGGCGCGTGCTGCGCGCATTCGAGAAGCGTGGGTTACCGCTGACCGTGTTCGCGGTCGCCAAGGCAATGGAGCGGAACCCGGAAGTGGTTGCGGCACTGCTGGAGTTGGACCACGAGATCGCATGTCACGGCTTGCGGTGGTTGTCGTATCAGCAGATCGACGCGAACGTCGAGCGCGAGCACATGGCGGAGGCCGTGACCATCCTGCGCGAGCTGACGGGGTCTGCGCCACTGGGGTGGTACACCGGGCGCGACTCTCCGAACACCCGATCGCTCGTGGTGGAGCACGGCGGATTCGTATACGACTCCGACTCCTATGCAGACGATCTGCCGTACTGGGAGAAGGTGCCCCGAGACGGCGGGGTCGTCGATCACCTGGTGGTGCCGTACACCCTGGACACCAACGACATGCGTTTCGCATCGCCGGGAGGATTCTCGACGGGCGACGAGTTCTACGCGCATCTACGTGACGCCTTCGACGTTCTCTACGCCGAGGGCGCGAGTGGGAGTCCCAAGATGCTCTCGGTCGGACTTCACTGCCGGCTGGTGGGCAGGCCGGCCCGCATGGCTGCCCTGGAACGTTTCCTCGATCACGTGCAGTCGCACGACAAGGTCTGGGTCGCGAAGAGAATCGACATCGCCGAACACTGGCGAGCTGTGCACCCGCCCGAGGCCTGAGTCAGTCGGCCTGTCGGCACGCCGATGCCAGCGCGCTCAGATAGCGGTCGGTGAACGCTGCCTGGACACGCCTGCCCACCGGGCCGCCGAGCTTGGTGTACCAGCGACCGGGACGCGAGAACGCCGATATGTGGGCGGTGACGGCACCGTCGGCGGGGGAGTAGTCGACGTAGAAGAGTTCCTCGCCGGACTCGGGATGCCCGTCGAGTGTGCCGTAGGCGAAACCCTGACGGTTCGCCTCGTCGATGACATAGACCACACGACACGGAATGCGCACCGGTCCGAGTGTGAGAACGACCACCGAGTCGGGCACAGCGGTCTCGGCCTCGGAACGGACCTTCAGTCCTGCCCCTCGGTGCATGTCCCATCGCATCAACGCATCGGCCGCCGCCACGAAGTCGTCCAGCCCCGATCCCACGACCCTCGACATCGTGACGTGGTGGTATCCGGTGGGCAGTGGGCCGGCGGTGGCCCCCGCATCGTCGTAATTGAACGGTGCCGAGCGGTACTTCGAGAAGTCCATGCACCCCAGCGTGCCAGCCTGCGTCGGCACATAGGGGTTTCTCAGCCTCGGTAGGCAACAATGGACCGGTGCCAGACCATCGTGAGCGAACGACCAACTCGGATCGCCCCGAGCCGATACGTGTGCTGTTGCTGGGAAGTACCGGGTCGATCGGAACCCAAGCGCTCGACGTCATCGCCGCCAACCCGGACCGCTTCGTCGTGGTCGGGCTGGCTGCGGGCGGTGGAAACATCGAACTACTCCGTCGCCAGATCGCGGAGACCGGTGTCCGACGGGTAGCCGTCGCCCAGCCCGAGGCCGCCGCCGAGCTCGATTTCCCCGGAGTGCTGAGTGGTCCGCGAGCAGTGACCGAGCTGGTCGAGTCGACCCCGGCGGACGTCGTGCTCAATGCCCTCGTGGGTTCTCTCGGCCTCGAACCGACCCTGGCCGCGCTGAACAGTGGTGCGCGCCTGGCGTTGGCCAACAAGGAATCCCTGGTTGCCGGAGGCGAGCTGGTTCTCGCCGCCGCAGCGCCCGGTCAGATCGTGCCGGTCGACTCGGAGCACTCCGCGCTCGCCCAGTGCCTGCGCAGTGGTACGCGCGGCGAGGTGGATCGACTGGTTCTCACTGCATCGGGTGGTCCGTTTCGAGGGTGGAGCGAAAGCGAATTGAAGTCGGTCACGCCGGAGCAGGCCGCCGCGCATCCCACCTGGTCGATGGGGCCCATGAACACGTTGAACTCGGCGACACTGGTCAACAAAGGTCTGGAACTGATCGAGGCGCACCTGCTGTTCGGTGTGCCCTACGAGAAAATCGACGTCACCGTGCACCGGCAGTCCATCGTGCACTCGATGGTGACGTTCGTCGACGGTTCGACCATCGCTCAGGCCAGTCCACCGGACATGAAGTTGCCGATCGGGCTGGCCCTCGGCTGGCCCGATCGAGTGCCCGACGTCGCTCGTGCACTCGACTTCACGACCGCATTCTCCTGGGACTTCGAGCCACTCGACGACCGAGTGTTTCCGGCGGTGCAGCTGGCGCGTGAGGCCGGGATCATGGGTGGGTGCATGACTGCGGTGTACAACGCGTCCAACGAAATCGCAGCAGAAGCGTTCCTGGACGGCAGGATCGAATTTCCGCAGATCGTCGAGACGGTGCGCGCGGTACTGGGCGACGGCGGGCAGGACTGGTCGACGGCTCCCAGGGACGTCGACGACGTACTCGCGGCGGACTCCTGGGCCCGGGCCCACGCCCGTGAACTACTGAAACCGAAAGGCCTCTGACACATGGTGTTCGCTCTGGGTGTCGTGCTGTTCGCCGTCGGAATCGGGGTGTCGATCGCGCTGCACGAAGCGGGACACATGTGGACCGCGAAAGCGCTCGGCATGAAGGTTCGCCGCTACTACATCGGGTTCGGCCCGAAGATCTTCTCCTTCCGTCGCGGAGAGACCGAGTACGGACTCAAAGCCATTCCGGCAGGCGGGTTCTGCGACATCGCCGGTATGACCGCCATCGACGAGCTCGCGCCCGACGAGGTCGAGCGCGCAATGTACCGCCAGAAGACGTGGAAGCGCATCGTCGTCATGGTCGGCGGCATCGCCATGAACTTCGTGCTGGGAATCGTGCTGGTCTACGTGTTGGTGCTCGGCTGGGGCACGCCGGATCGGGTGACGCCGACAACGACGGTCCAGGGCATCGGTTGTGTCAGCACGTCCCAGACCGAGGACGGTGAACTTGCGCCGTGTTCGGGAGACGGTCCGGCTGCTGAAGCCGGACTGCGCACGGGCGACATCATCACTGCGGTGAACGGTCAGCCGACAGAGACCTGGTCCGACGTCGTTCTCGCCATTCGGGACTCGACCGGGTCGGCCGATCTGACAGTCGATCGCGACGGTGCTTCGCAGACTCTGAGCGTTCCGATCCTTCAGGTTCAGCGCTACGTCGTCGATCCTGAGACCAAAGCGAAGAACTCGACAACCGTGGGAGCGATCGGCGTCACCGGCGGTCCACCGCCGAACATTCGATACAACCCGATCGAAGCAGTGCCCGAGACCTTTGTTTTCACCGGGGACATCTTCGTGCAGACCGGGAAAGCGTTGGTGCAGTTGCCGAGCAAGGTGGAGGCACTGTGGGATTCGATCTTCGGCGGTGAACGAGGGCTCGACACGCCGATGAGTGTCGTCGGAGCCAGTGTCATCGGTGGCCAGGCCGTGGAAAACGACAACTGGCAGACGTTCGTCGGGCTGCTGGCGTCGCTCAACTTCTTCCTCGGTGTGTTCAACATCGTGCCGCTGTTGCCGCTCGATGGTGGCCATATCGCCGTGACCATCTACGAGCGCATCCGCAACATTTTCCGCAATCGTCGCGGCCTGCCCGACGGTGCGCCGGTGGACTACATGAAACTGATGCCCGTCACCTACGTGGTCATCATCGTTTTCATCGGGTTCTCCTTGTTGACGCTCACGGCGGACATCGTCAACCCGATTCAATTGTTCTAAGTAGACTCGACAGTCGTAGCTAGGAAAGAAGGCCACTGTGTCCGTGTCAGTCGGATTGGGAATGCCCGCACCGCCGGTGCCCGTACTCGCGCCACGTCGAAAGACCAGGCAGCTCCAGGTCGGGTCGGTGGGTGTCGGAAGCGAAAGCCCCATCTCGGTGCAATCGATGTGCACCACCAAGACCCACGACATCAACGCCACCCTGCAGCAGATTGCAGAGCTGACGGCGTCGGGTTGCGACATCGTTCGTGTTGCGTGCCCCACACAGGACGACGCCGACGCGCTGTCGATCATCGCCAAGAAGAGCCAGATTCCGGTGATCGCCGACATCCACTTCCAACCGAAGTACATCTTCGCGGCCATCGACGCCGGATGTGCAGCGGTGCGCGTCAACCCGGGCAACATCAAGGAGTTCGACGGCCGTGTCAAGGAGGTCGCCAAGGCGGCCGGTGACGCGAACATTCCGATCCGCATCGGTGTGAACGCCGGCTCTCTCGACCCGCGGCTGATGAAGAAGTACGGCAAGGCGACACCCGAGGCGCTCGTCGAATCCGCGCTGTGGGAAGCAGGCCTGTTCGAGGAGCACGGTTTCGGCAACATCAAGATCTCCGTCAAGCACAACGACCCCGTCATCATGGTCGCTGCGTACGAGCAGTTGGCGGCACAGTGCGACTACCCACTGCACCTCGGTGTCACCGAAGCGGGACCGGCTTTCCAGGGGACCATCAAGTCCGCTGTGGCCTTCGGGGCCCTGCTGTCCAAGGGCATCGGCGACACCATCCGAGTTTCCCTGTCGGCACCGCCGGCGGAGGAGATTAAGGTGGGAAACCAGATCCTGCAATCGTTCAATCTGCGCCCCCGCAAACTCGAGATCGTGTCCTGCCCCTCGTGTGGGCGCGCACAGGTCGACGTCTACACCCTCGCCGACGAGGTGACTGCGGGACTCGAAGGCATGGAGATCCCGCTACGCGTCGCGGTCATGGGCTGCGTCGTGAACGGGCCGGGCGAGGCCCGCGACGCCGACCTCGGTGTCGCGTCGGGCAACGGCAAGGGCCAGATCTTCGTCAAGGGCAAGGTCATCAAAACGGTCCCCGAAGCGCAGATCGTGGAGACGTTGATCGAGGAAGCGATGCGCATCGCCGAGGAGTTCGAGAAGGACGAGATCGCCAGCGGTGGCGCGCCGGTGGTCACCGTCAGCTGAGCGGGTACACCTGTTCGGCGTCCGGTTTGCCGCTCTGCCACCGGGGGAACACATTGTCTGGAATGATTCGCTTCAGAATCGGTGCGTACGCGGTAGGTGGGTCAGGAGGTCGGTAGGTGCTCAAGCTCCTCGGCGCGAAGCCTCTCGGTAATCGGGACGTCGCGCACGTGCTCCGGGTGCTCGACGCCGACCCCGTTGCAACCTGCATGGTTGCCGCGCGCGTGCAGGAATCGGGCCTCGATCCGAGGTCGTTCCACGGCGAGATGTGGAGCAGAGGCGGTCCGGACGAGTCGCTGTGCTTCTACGGTGCGAATCTGGTTCCGTTGCTCGGTTCCAGCGACGATCTTCGTTCCTTCGCGGACCGCGCGTGCCGTGGGCCGCGTCTGTGCTCGTCGTTGGTCGGCAGAGCGGAGTTGACGCTTCCGTTGTGGGAAATGCTCGAGACGGATTGGGGTCCGGCGCGAGAAGTGCGCGGTGAGCAACCGTTGTTGGCCACGTCGGTACCGTCGTCCATCTCGCCTGATCCTCTCGTTCGGCTCGTTCGACCCGACGAGCTGGACGTGTATCTGACCGCGGCCGTTGCCATGTTCATCGAAGAGGTCGGCGTCGACCCGCGACTGAACGACGGCGGTAGGGGATACCGGCGTCGGATCGCCAGTCTCATTGCAGCGCAACGTGCCTGGGCCAGATTCGAGGACGGCCGCGTGGTGTTCAAGGCCGAGATCGGCTCGCAGTCCGGGACGGTCGGGCAAATCCAGGGGGTATGGGTGCACCCGGACCGACGCGGGCACGGCCTGGGTGCATCCGGAACGGCGACCGTGGTGAACTCGGTCGTCCGCCAGGGGCGTACTGCGAGCCTGTACGTCAACAGCTTCAACTACGTCGCGCGCCGGGCCTACGCGAAAATCGGTCTGACGCAAGTGGCGACGTTCACCACGGTGCTGCTGGACTGAGAACGGTCGCTCGATCGGCCTGTCCCGAAACGCGATTCGTTGCCGTGGTCGACGCACCGGCCGTATTACGATGGGGCGCAATGAGATCACGTGATGCGACCTGGATGCGCGGACGGCTGGGCGTGGTGACCGTGATCGGTGCCGTCGTCGGTGCCTGCCTCACTGGGTGTACACCCAAGCCCGACGGTCCGGAGCCCGCAGCTCAGGCATTCCTCGCGGCCTTCGAGGCCAACGACATCCCCACGGCCGCCGCCGATACCGACAAGCCGGACGCCGCAGCCACTGCGCTGCGCGAGGCGTGGACCAATCTGCAAGCAGAGGCCCTCGACGCCGAGACGACGTCGGTTCGAGTCGACGGCGACACCGCCACGGTCGGCTACACCTACCGTTGGCAGCTGCCCAAGGATCGGGTGTGGACGTACGACGGCCAACTGAACATGGGTCGGAGTGCGGGAGAGTGGGTGGTGCGGTGGACCGCCTCGGACATCCACCCGAAGCTCGGTGACACGCAGACCATGGCCTTGCGCTCGACGGCTGCACCACGCGCTCGGGTCAACGAGCGCTCCGGCACCGACGTCCTGGTGCCCGGGGTCGTACATCGAATCAAGTTCGACGCGTCGGCCGCGAACAACGTCGTGGCCTCGGCGACGGCGTTGTCGACACTGCTGACACCGTTCGACGCGTCGATCACGGCCCAGTCGATCGTGGAGTCGGCGACTTCCGTCGACGGCGACTACCCGGTGGCGCTGCTGCGAGACAGCGACTTCGAACCCATCTCGGCGGCGCTGACCGAGATCCCCGGTGTCACGGCGTCCGACGAATCGGATCTCGTGTCCACCGACCCCACCTTCGCGCCGGACCTGGTGGGCCAGGTGAAGAAGGCCGTCATCGACGACGTCGACGGCAAGGCCGGCTGGAGCGTGGTGACCAGCAACCGCAACGGCGTCGACATCGACGTCCTCACCGACACCCCGCCCGAGCCGGCACCGTCCTTCTCGATCAGCCTCGATCGGAATATTCAGGTCGCGGCCCAACGAGCAGTGAACGCCAGGGCCGAGCAGGCCATGACGGTGGTCATTCAGCCGTCCACCGGGGCCATCCTCGCTGTGGCGCAGAATCCGGCCGCCGATCGGGACGGACCGGTCGCGTCGGCCGGTCTCTACCCACCGGGTTCGACGTTCAAGATCATCACCGCCGGGGCGGCGATCTCCAGCGGACTCGCGACCCCGGGGAGCACCGTTCCGTGCCCCGGTCGTATCGAGATCGGCGAACGAAGCGTCCCCAACTACAACGAGTTCGCTCTCGGTGACGTGACCATGAGCACCGCGTTCACCCGATCGTGCAACACCTCCTTCGCGAAGCTGGCGAGCGAGATGTCGCCCGACGCGTTGACCGTGGCCGCGTCCCAGTTCGGCGTCGGTCCGGACTACGACGTCGTGGGGTTGCCGACCGACTCCGGTTCGGTTCCGCCCGCGGACGAACTCGTCCAGCGCACCGAGGACGGATTCGGCCAGGGCAAGGTGGTCGTCTCGACCTTCGGGATGGCACTGGCCGCCGCGACGGTTGCCCACGGCTCCACACCGGTTCCCAATCTTCTGGTCGGACGGGAAACCGCCATCACCGGCGATCATCCACCGATAGAACCTGCCATGGTCGACGGGTTACGCGGCATGATGCGCTCGGTGGTCACCAGCGGCACCGCAGAACGGATCGCCGACCAGGGCGAGGTGTACGGCAAGACCGGAGAAGCAGAGGTCGAGGGCGGATCGCACTCGTGGTTCGTCGGTTACCGAGGCGACATCGCCTTCGCGACCTTGGTGGTACGCGGCGGCAGCTCGGACAATGCGGTCGCCGTCACCCGAGAGATGTTCGAGCAGCTTCCGCCGGGGTACTGAGCGCTGCGCCGGTGGGCCGGGTTCAGCCCGACAGCAGCCCGAGTCGACGACACGCAAGAACCGCTTCGTATCGAGTGTGCGAGTCGGTTTTTCGCATCACGCTGCGGAGATAGGACTTGACCGTCTCGGCACCGATCGACAGCCGTGCCGCGACTTCGACGTTGGTGCAACCGAGCGCGACCTGCGAGATGACGTCGATCTCGCGTGGCGTCAATGCCTGCGAGTCGCCGGAGTCGCTGTCCTGGTTCGCCGTCCGACCGAGCGTTGCTGCCAGTCGCGCGGTGACCGCGTCCAGTCTGTGTTTGACCGCCGCGTCTCCGATCGACCGAGAGAGCTCGGCGAGCTCGTCGTGCACACCGCGCAACTCGACCGTCCGCGAGAGGTGCCCGTCCGACGTGGCCCGCGCACTCTCCATGAGGCGCACCCTGCGGTCGACCTCGTCGCGGATGGCGATCTCCTGACCGAGGCGCCGGGCTGCGGCGGTCATGATGTCGCCGACTCGATCACCGAGGGGGCCGCGTTCTCGCACCGCCGCGTACATCACCATGCGGGCTGCTCCGGCGACGACAACCGGCACCGCCAGGATCGACTTGAGGCCCTCGCCGAGGACCGGCCGGTCGAAGTGGTGGGTGATCGACATCGACGCGCCGTAATCACTGACGGCCGCGGGCCGACGTTGGTCCATGACCCGGCCACCGAGACCGGACCTCGGCGGGATGGCGAGCCCGTCCAGCCCACGCGTGCGGGTGCCGTGAAATTCGCTCAGGTGCAGCGTTTCCGAGGACACTTCCCCGCCGAACACGACGGGCACGGCGGACGTCGCGGCGACCTGGCGTAGTTCGGCGCGAAGGGCATCGCCGTCCCGGGGGCGCAACAGACTGGAATGGACCACGACGCTTCCTTCCTCGGTTCGGGTACGTCGACGGCGAACGTGACCCAGATCATATCCCGTCGCGCGGTTGCGGATTCGGTGGCCTCGACCAGCAGCGCTGGTTCTTCTGGACACGGATGCGGCGACTACTCTGGACGGCATGTCTGTCACCGCCGAGAGCAAGCCCCGTCAGCCACTCGTGCCAGGCGTCGTCTCGCCCGTCCTCTCCGTGCCGAAGTCGATCGAGCGACCCGAATACGCGTGGAAGTCGACCGTGAACGAAGGCAGCGAGCCGTGGGTGCAGACCCCCGAGGTCATCGACAAGATGCGCGTGGCGTCGAAGATCGCGGCTCGCGCTCTGCAGGAAGCGGGCCGGGCCGTGGCACCGGGAGTGACCACCGATGAGCTCGACCGTATTGCACACGAGTACATGGTCGACCACGGTGCTTACCCGTCCACGTTGGGCTACAAGGGTTTTCCGAAATCGTGCTGCACCTCGCTGAACGAGGTCATCTGCCACGGCATCCCCGATTCGACGGTGATCGAGGACGGGGACATCGTCAACATCGACGTCACCGCGTACATCGACGGTGTGCACGGCGACACCAACGCGACGTTCCTGGCGGGTGACGTGTCCGAGGAGGCGCGCCTGCTCGTCGAGCGGACCCACGAAGCGACGATGCGTGCCATCAAGGCGGTCAAGCCGGGGCGCGCCCTGAACGTGGTCGGGCGAGTGATCGAGTCCTATGCGCACCGGTTCGGCTACGGCGTGGTGGAGGACTTCACCGGCCACGGCATCGGCACGACGTTCCACAACGGCCTCGTCGTGCTGCACTACGACCAGCCGTCCGTGGAGACCATCATCGAGCCGGGCATGACGTTCACCATCGAACCGATGATCAACCTGGGCACGATCAACGCCGAGATGTGGGACGACGGTTGGACGGTGGTCACGCACGACAAGAAGTGGACCGCACAGTTCGAGCACACGCTCGTGGTGACCGAGACGGGTTGCGAGATCCTGACACTGCCGTGAGCGGAGCCTGCGGAGTGAATAGAAATCTGATGCTGCCGTGAAAGGCGCTCTGTTGGTTGCCGGCACTACCTCCGATGCAGGCAAGAGTGTATTGGTCGCCGGCCTGTGCCGGATGCTGGCGCGGCGGGGTGTTCGGGTGGCCCCGTTCAAGGCGCAGAACATGTCGAACAACTCGGTCGTCACGTTGGACGGCGGCGAGATCGGCCGGGCTCAGGCGATGCAGGCGGCTGCCTGTGGCCTCGAGCCCAGCGTGCGGTTCAATCCGGTGTTGCTCAAGCCCGGCAGTGATCGGACGTCGCAGTTGGTGGTGCGCGGGCGTGCGGTGGCCCAGGTGAGTGCGAGCAACTACATCGAACATCGGCAGGCGCTCCGGCATGTGGTCGCCGACGAGTTGTTCTCGCTACGTGCCGAATTCGACGTGGTGATCTGCGAGGGTGCCGGTTCACCGGCCGAGATCAATCTACGCGCCACCGATCTGGCCAACATGGGATTGGCGAGGGCGGCGTCGCTGCCGGTGATCGTGGTGGGCGACATCGACCGCGGGGGAGTGCTGGCACACCTGTTCGGGACGGTGGCGGTGTTGTCACCCGAGGATCAGGCTCTCGTGGCAGGGTTCGTGATCAACAAGTTTCGTGGTGATCCGGCTCTGTTGGCACCGGGGCTCGACCAGTTGCGGGCGTTGACGGGACGGCCGACGTACGGAGTCGTTCCGTTCGCCGACGGGTTGTGGATGGACGCGGAGGATTCGCTCGGCACCGTTCCCGATGCGCCCGTGGGCAGGCCCCGTCCTCCGCTCGGCTCGCAGTGGCTGCGGGTGGCGGCGGTGCGATTGCCGAGGATCTCCAACACGACCGATGTCGAGGCGCTGGCGTGCGAGCCCGGAGTGTCGGTGCACTGGGTCACCGAGCCTTCTCGGCTCGAGGATGCGGATTTGGTGGTCGTCCCCGGCAGTAAGTCCACGGTGTCGGATCTGGAATGGTTGCGGCGCACCGGTGTTGCTCGTGCCCTTTCCGAGCGCGCCGCTGCGGGGAGGCCGGTTCTCGGCATCTGCGGCGGTTACCAGATGTTGGGCCGAACCATCTCTGATTCCGTGGAGTCAGGCGTCGGAACGGTCGAGGGACTGGGATTGCTCGATCTCGACATCGAATTCGCGGCCGAGAAGGTACTCGTGCAGGTGAGTGGTCGTTCCGTCACATTCGGCTCGGATCCCGTGCGGGGGTACGAAATTCACCATGGACGAGTGGTCCGGAACGACGACGATGCGCTGCTGACGACCGCGGGGGGCGTCGGCGAGGGCAGTGTGCGTGGCGGTGTCGTGGGAACTCACTGGCACGGACTCCTCGAATCCGATGATTTCCGTCGATCCTTTCTCGCCTGGGTGGCAGAGAAGGCGGGTCGCGCGGGATTCGAGGTTGCGTCCGACACGTCGGTTGCGGCCCTACGGGAACAGCAGTTGGATCTGCTGGCCGATCTGGTGGACAGCAACATCGATATCGACGCCGTTCTCGATCTGATAGAGAACGGCGTCGACGGCTCGACGAAAAAGATCGTTACGCAGATGCTTTGAGCAAGCCCATCCAACTGACGGTCGAGAAGATCCCGGTGATCACGAGCGGAACGACCACCAGCAGAAGCACGCGTGGGGTGTCGGTGAAGAAAGTCCCGACGTCGGGCCACCAGTTCTGCCACGTGATCACGATCGCGCCGCCTCCGAAGACGACGAGGCCGGCGAGTCCGAGCGTGAACAGACCGTTCGTGCGGAAGCGCCGGTAGACGACTCCGACGAACGCCCCGATGGACCCGATCAGCAGTAGCCCGATCACCAGAGTCAGCCACTGCAGGAGCGGGTTGTCGGTGGCGTAGCGGGCCAGACCGAACATGCGGATCTTCAGCCCGAAGCCGCCGGTCGCGGCTTCGACGACCGACAACAGGTAGACGATCGTGCCGAGGGCGACCGATTGTGCTACCCCCACCAGTGCTGTCGCAGTGAGGAATTCGCGACGTGTGATGCTCAGGCTCAGGGCGTACGGGAAGCACTGGGTGATAGCCGTGACGTAGAAGGCAATAGCGAACCCATAGACCGAGAACACGCCGCCGCTGAAGCTGAAATCCGAATCGCTTTCCGGAACGAACGAGAAGATGCCGTAGGTGATCACGAACACTGCGACGAGAATTCCCAGGGGCCACGCGAATGTGGTTGCCCAGGAGGTGTTGTGGACCCGAGCTACGTTCAATATGCGCTTCATGACAAGGCCTCCTCGGCGGTGGTCGACTCGTGGATAGAGCCGGAATGGGCAGTGGTTCGATCGATGATCAACTGCTGCAACGGAATCGGTTCGATGCTGAGACCGGACGCCACGCCGAGGGATTGCTGGTGATCGTTCAGTCGCCCGTCGATCGTCGCTCGGGCTGTCGAGCCGAGAGCAGTTCTGTGCAAGATTCGATGCTCTGCAGCGAACCGGTCGACAGCCTCGGTCGGACCGGTGATCTCGAATGCTCTCTCGCGCAGATCGTCCGACTCGGCGTCGAGCAGTATTCTTCCCTTGTCGATGAGAATCACGTGCTCGATCAGATTGCTGACCTCGTCTATGAGGTGTGTCGACAGAACGACCGTTCGGGGGTTCTCCGCGTAGTCGGCCAGCAGCCGGTCGTAGAACATGTGTCGTGAGACTGCGTCCAGCCCCAGGTAGGGCTCGTCGAAGAAGGTGAGTGGCGCTCGGGACGCGAGACCGATGACGATTCCGAGTGCCGACGTCATTCCGCGAGAGAGCTTCTTGATCTTGCGACCCAACGGGAGGTCGAAATCGCGCAGCAATTCGGCGGCGAAGTCGTTGTCCCAGTGCGGAAGAATGTGGGAGGCCTGCGCAATGGCGTTCTTGACCTTCAAATCGTCGGGATACTTCTGGCTTTCCTTGACGAAGCACACGTGACTCAGAGCGCGTGGGTTCTCCCACGGGCGTTCGCCGAATACCGAGATCTCACCATCACTTTCGCGCATCTGGGCGGTCATCATCTGCATGACGGTGGTCTTGCCTGCTCCGTTGCGGCCGAGGAAGCCGTAGATCTTGTTGCGTTCGATCTCGAAGCTCACGTCGTCGACGGCGGTGAACGAGCCGAACTTCTTGGTCAGGTGTGTGGCCGACGCAACGACGCGGCGGAGTTCGTCGGGCGTACCGATATCGTGGATGCTCATCGCGCTGCCTCCCAGTTGTCGAGCATGGTCTTGAGTTCGTCCACGGTCATTCCGAGCTTGCGTGCCTCGGTGACCAGCGGGTCGATGTACTGACGGGCGAACAGATCGCGTCGACGGAACCGGAGTGCGTCCCGTGCGCCTGTGGTGACGAACATTCCGATCCCTCGTTTCTTGTAGACGACGCCGTCGGCGACGAGCTTCGCGAGCCCTTTGCCCGCTGTGGCCGGATTGATGCGGTGGAACGCGGCGAGCTCGTTGGTGGAGGGAACCTGTTCTTCCTCGGCCAGGGAGCCGTCGATGATCGAGTTCTCGACGAGCTCGGCGATCTGCAGGAAGATCGGCCTGCCCTCGTCCATCAGAGCCACCGCCGCGGCGGCGGGGTTCGGTACCTCACTGGTTCATTACTCATGTAACTAACCATAGAACCGGTGCGTGGTTCTGGCAAGAGGCAGTACCGTCGTGCCCATGGAGTTCACGCATGTGAGTGCTGCGGGCGGGTCTGTGTCGGTACGAGTAGCGGGACCGGACAGTCGGCACGCCGTGCTCCTGTTGCCGGACATCGGCGATTCGGTCGATGTCTACGACTCGGTGAGCGAGCGCTTGCACAACTCGGATCTGAAAACCGTTGCGGTGGAAGACATCGACGGAGTGGGGGACGACGCTGTTCTCGCCCTACTGGACGAGCTGAAGCTGTCGTGGGTCCACCTCGTCGGGAGCGGGGCCGGTGCAGAAACGGCCTGGAGGCTCGCGGCCAAGACCTTCGGGAGGTTTGCCAGCCTCATCGCCGTGGATCGTTGCCATCCGGCAATCGCCGACGATCGGGGAGTCGTGCGCGACGCCGAATGCCCGGCAGTCGAGTTGCCGACGACGCTTGTCATCGGCAACTCCGCGATGCGTCCGGCCGCCGACAACAGCGGCCGCTTCGTCTACTCGGACTTCCGGGTCGTAGCGCTCGACGGTGTCGAACATGTCGCGGCCGACGCCCCGGCTGCGCTGGCCACGGAGATAGTGCTCCGCACCAGCCCCTGGTGACCGAAAACTACAGTTCGAGGCCCAGGAGCGCGTTCTCGACCACCTCGGGCAGTCCCGGATGAATCCAGTACTGACCGCGGGCCATGTCCTGGGCGGATAACCCGAAGCTCATCGCCTGGATGAGCGGCTGGATGAGCGTGGGGGCCTGAGCTCCGATGATGTGGGCCCCGAGTATCTTGCCGGTGCCCTTCTCGGCGATGATCTTGCACAGCCCCTCGCTGTCCTCCATCGCCCAGCCGAAGGCGACGTCGCCGTAGTTCTGAACCTTCACCGTGATGTCGAGCCCTGCGTCTCGGGCCTGTTCCTCGGTCATCCCCACCTCCGCGATCTGCGGGTCGGTGAACACGGCAGCGGGAACGAATCGGTGATCGTAGGTACGCAACGCCGACGTGTCGCCGTGCCAGGCGTCCTGCAACAGGTTGTACTGGACCACGCGCGCTTCCTGATTCGCCACATGCTTGAGCTGATACGGCGAGGAGACGTCGCCCAGTGCGAACACGCCCTCGGCGGTGGTGCGGCCGAACTCGTCGACCGTGATGCGGCCCTCGTCGTCCAGCTCGATCCCAGCAGCACCGAGATTCAGTCGGTCGCCGTTGGGCTGCCGGCCGACGGCCACGAGAAACGCGTCTCCGAGGACCTTGGTGCCGTCCGCAAGTTCGACGCCGTGCAGTCCGCCCTCGGAAATCCCGCGCGTGTCACCGGAATCGAGGTGAACGTCCCACTTGGCCCGGGCGAGCTCGGTGAATCGTTTCGCGATATCGGCATCCAACGCGCGCAGCAGTGAATCCTTACGGGCGACGATCGATACCTTCGATCCGAGTGCGGAGAACACGTGCGCGAATTCGGCTGCGATGTAACCGGATCCGAGGATCACGAGGTGTTCGGGCAGTGCCGGTAGGCGCATGACGTCGTTGTTGGTGTGGTAGGTGACACCGGAATCTTCGATCGATTGCGGCACGGTGGGACGTGAGCCGGCCGCGATGACGATCTGGTCCGCCGTGATGGTCGTACCGGTTCCGGTGTCGATGGTGCGCGGGGCGACGAAGCGTGCGTGACCCTCGAACAGCGTGACGTTGGGGCTGCCCTCGGCGCGGTATCGCTTGCCGCCCTCGGAGATGGGGTCGATACGTCCGAAGACCCGCTCGACGATGTCCGGCCAGCGGACCGTGTCGACGTGCGCATCGATGCCGTACTTGGAGGAATCTCGCACCGTACGAGCCACCTCGGCCGCGTACACGTACATCTTGGTGGGGATGCAGCCGACGTTGAGGCACGTACCGCCGAACGTCGCATTCTCCTCGATCAGGGCGACCTTCTTGTCGTCGAACCTCTGATCGACGATCGAGTTTCCCGAGCCCGAGCCGATGATGACGACGTCGAAATGTTCTGTCATGAAATGTGTCCGATCTCGGTGTGGTCCTTGCCCGACGCGTGGTCGGTCTTCTCTCCCCGGTGCAACCACTCGAGCCATTCGTCCATTTCCTCGAAGGCCCGTGAGCGAGGGCCCTCGGTGGACAGGAAGACGTCGTGGCGTGCGCCCTCGATGGGGACGATCGAGGTTCGATCACCCAGGCAGCCGGCCCAACGGGCGATTTGCCGGACATCGAGAACGGCATCGGCCGCGTCGACGGCCGAGCTGTAGCGGCGGGAGAAATGCGTCACCTTCGAGCGAAGGATCAACGACGGAATTCCGATATCGAGGCCGCGGTGCAGCTCGGCATGCCCGTGCCGGACCGCACGGATCCAGCCGAAGGTGATGGGGAAGCCGGCGAGGGGTTTCCAGTCCAGGTCGTAATCCCACTCGCCCTGCTCCGATGCCGCGAGGGAAAGGCCGTAGGTATCCAAGCCGCCCCCGGGAACCGGGGTCTTGGCCCGAAATCTGCCGATCACGTCGATCGCCGCGGTACCGACGCTACGTATCGCCGGCGGGCCCTGCAGGTCGAACCAGGGGCTGTTGAGGACGACGCCTGCCAGGCCCAACCCGGACGAGCCGCCCTCCTGACGGTTGAGACGGTTGAGCCACAGCGGCAACACGAGGCCACCGGTGGAGTGCGCCATCAGCAGCACCGGCGCGTCCGCGCGCTCGGCGCGGACCAGGCTCAGCGCCTCGTTCAGCTCGGCGTCGTACATCGCCAGATCGGTCACGAAGTGTGCGGTCTGGCCCTCACGGCGCGATCGTCCGCACTTGCGCAGGTCGAGCGCGTAGAACGCGTATCCCTTCTCGGCGAAATGCTCGGCGATGTGTCGCTGGAAGAAGTAGTCGGTGAATCCGTGGACGTAGATCACCGCGCGGTCGAAGTTGGCGACACCCGGCGGTTGATACCGCACCAGAGTGGCCTCGACCTGGCCCTCGCCGTCCGGATCGTCTCCGAGTGGGATGGTCGTCTGTTCGTAGCCGTCGCCGAGGACATCGGGAACCCAGGTAGTCACAGATCACAACTGTAGTGGGCGCCGCCGACAGCGTCCGAGGAGCACAATCGAGAGCAGGTTGACGTGGTGTCCGATGGGGTAGGCCCAGCTAGTAACCTGACCGCATCGGGTGAGTAACCCTCTACAGAAGAGTTCTCGGACCGATACCGCCACCGGCCGAGACCTTTACAGACAAGGAAGTCGATTCTCCAGTGTCCACAGATGAGCAGGGTAAGCGGATCAAGACCGACGTCGTTCTGGTCGGTGCCGGAATCATGAGCGCCACCCTCGGTGCGCTGCTCCGTCAGCTCGAGCCGAACTGGTCGATCGACGTCTACGAACGTCTCGACGCCGCAGCGGCCGAGAGCAGCGACGCGTGGAACAACGCGGGCACCGGGCATTCGGCGCTCTGCGAGCTCAATTACACGCCGCAGAACAAGGACGGCAGCGTCGATATCGCCAAGGCGCTCAACGTCAACGAGCAGTTCCAGGTCTCGCGGCAGTTCTGGGCCCACGGCATCGAGACCGGCGTCCTCTCCGACGCCAAGAACTTCATCAATCCGATCCCGCACGTGAGCTTCGTGCACGGCGAGGACAACGTGAAGTACCTGCGGGCGCGCTACGAGGCGCTCGTCGGCAACCCCTTGTTCGCCGGCATGGAGTACATCGATTCCAAGGACGAGTTCACCGCGCGACTGCCGCTGATGGCTCGTGGCCGTGACTTCTCCGATCCGGTTGCGCTCAACTGGAGTCAGGAAGGCACCGACGTCGACTTCGGTGCGCTCACCAAGCAGCTGCTGAACTACCTGTCCGCTGCGGGTGGCACCGTGCACTTCGGGCACGATGTGCGCAACATCACCAAGCAGTCCGACGGCACGTGGGACGTCAAGGTGGCGAACCAGCGCACCGGTGCCAAGAAGACCGTCAACGCCAAGTTCGTGTTCGTCGGGGCGGGCGGCGGCGCGCTGCACCTGCTGCAGAAGTCGGGCATCGCCGAGATCAAGGGCTTCGGCGGGTTCCCCGTCAGCGGCGAATGGCTGCGGTGCACCAACCCCGAGCTGATCGAGCAACACTCGGCCAAGGTGTACGGAAAGGCCTCGGTGGGAGCACCGCCGATGTCGGTTCCGCACCTCGACACGCGCGTCATCAACGGCCAGCAGGGATTGTTGTTCGGACCGTACGCGGGATGGTCACCGAAGTTCCTCAAGCAGGGCAAGATCACCGATCTGCCCGGCTCGGTCAAGCCGGGCAACCTGATGTCGATGCTCGGCGTCGGCGTGACCGAGCTCGGGCTCGTGAAGTACCTGGTGAGCGAGTTGGCTCAGTCGCAGGCCGATCGGGTCGAGACTCTGCGGGAGTTCGCGCCGACCGTCGTCGCCAAGGACTGGGAGCTGGTCACGGCCGGTCAGCGTGTGCAGGTGATCCGGAAGAAGGGACGCGGCGGCGTTCTCGAATTCGGTACCGCTGTGGTCAACGCTGCTGACGGCAGCATCGCGGGCCTGCTCGGTGCCTCTCCCGGCGCATCGACAGCCGTACCGGCCATGCTGGACGTGCTGCAGCGGTGCTTCGGAGACAAGTACGACGCGTGGCAGCCCAAGCTCAAGGAAATGGTCCCGTCCCTGGGGGTCAAACTGGCTCAGAACAGCTCGCTGTTCGACGAGGTCTGGGCCTGGACCTCGAAGACACTGGAGCTGGAAAGTTCGCGTGAGCTCGCACAGCCCACGGGTGTGTGATAGCAAAAGGTATGAATACGCAAGCAGCAGCTCTCAAACGATCGTGGGCACTAGACCTGTCCAACAGCACGTTGTACGACCTGTTGAAGCTGCGTGTCGAGGTGTTCGTGGTCGAGCAGGCCTGCGCCTATCCGGAGTTGGACGGACGTGACCTGCTGACCGAGACGCGGCACTTCTGGCTCGAACGAGACGGCGAAGTGGTGTGCACTCTGCGTCTGCTCGAGGAGCACGACGACGGCGAGAAGGCGTTCCGTATCGGCCGCTTGTGCACCCAGCGTTCGGCCAGGGGACAGGGACACACCACGCGAATTCTGCGGGCCGCCCTGGCCGAGGTCGGTTCGGCACCGTGCCGGATCAACGCGCAGAGCTACCTCGTCGACATGTACGCCAAGCACGGCTTCCTGCCCGACGGCGAGGAAGTGCTCGAGGACGGTATTCCGCATACTCCGATGCGTCGCGGTGGCGGCACCGCCTGGAGCGAGGCGTAACAGCCCGTTCGGATCCGAGGCTACGAATGCCACACACGTCCAGGCGTGTGTGGCATTCGTTCGTTCGGCGGTAGTGTTCCGTTCGAAGTCGAGTGCGGAGAAGTCCTGTGAGAATCAGGCGCGGTCCCGCCACTGTGATCAGGAGTGTTCTCCTGTCAGCCAGATCGCCGCCCGGCTTCGTGTAGTCCACCGAACGCTCGGCGCGGAACTCCGAGCACGAAGGGAATTGGTTGTGCAGCGAGAGAGCAGTGTCCCCGAACCGGGGTATCCGTTCAGTGCGATCGTCGGTCAGGATCAGCTGCGGTTGTCGTTGATCCTGTGCGCGGTGCACCCCGGTATCGGCGGTGTGCTGGTGCGCGGCGAGAAGGGGACCGCGAAATCGACGGTGGTTCGCGCGCTCGCAACTCTGCTGCCGGCCGTCGAGGACGAGGACGGTGCCCGCCCGGCCAAGCTGGTCGAGCTTCCGGTGGGAGCGACCGAGGACCGCGTGGTGGGGTCCATCGATCTCGAGAAGGTACTGCGCGACGGGGAACGAGCATTCCAACCCGGCCTGCTCGCAGCAGCACACCGCGGCGTGCTCTACGTCGACGAAGTGAACCTGTTGCACGACCATCTTGTGGACGTCCTGCTCGACGCGGCGGCGATGGGTCGCGTACATGTCGAACGAGACGGCGTATCGCATTCTCACCCAGCACAATTCGTCCTCGTGGGCACGATGAATCCCGAGGAGGGAGAGCTCCGGCCACAGTTGCTCGACCGATTCGGTCTGGCGGTCGAGGTCACCGCGTCGCGTGATGTGGACGTGCGCATGAACGTCGTGCGCAGGCGTATGAACTACGAGCGTGATCCCCACGCGTTCGCGGCCGCGTACGTCGACGAGGACGCCGCCGTTGCAGCGCAGATCGTGGCCGCACGCACGATCCTCGACGATGTGGTGTTGAGCGACAAGGAACTTCGGCGCATCGCCGCGCTGTGCGCATCGTTCGACGTCGACGGTATGCGCGCAGACCTGGTGGTCGCGCGTACGGCCTCGGCCCACGCTGCGTGGCGAGGTGCGAGCGAGGTGGCCGAGGAGGACGTGCGCGTCGCGGCCGAATTGGCGCTACCGCACAGGCGTCGACGCGACCCCTTCGACGAGCCGGGTATAGACGACAAGCAGCTCGACGACGCCATGCGCGACGCCGCCGAACAGGCCGAGCAGCAACCCGATCCCGAGCCGGAACCGGATCCCGACGGTGACGGCGGAGCACCGAAGCCCGACGCGGCGGAAAATTCCGACGCGCCGTCGAGTACGGAATCCGACGCGCCGCAGGAACCGGCCGACAGCCAGGACAAGGCCCCGACCGGTGCGGGCAGCGATCGGCAGGCGGGAACGCCGGGCGCGCAGTTCAAGGCGCGGCTCATCGAACTCCCGGGGGTCGGTGAAGGTGCTCCGGGTAGGCGCTCGCGGTCGAGGTCCTCGTACGGACGGTCGGTTCGTCCCACCGTCGAACCGGGCCGGGGTCTGCATCTGATCGGTACGTTGTTCGCGGCAGCCGAGCAGCAGGTGGTGCGTGGGCGCACGTCCGGGCGGCTGCGACTGGCACCCGAGGACCTGCGCGGAGCCGTCAAGGAGGGACGCGAGGGCAACCTCATCGTCTTCGTCGTCGACGCGTCGGGATCCATGGCTGCGCGAGATCGACTGTCGGCGGTGACGGGTGCGGTGCTCTCGCTGCTCCGTGACGCCTATCAACGGCGCGACAAGGTCGCGGTCATCACCGTGCGCGGCACCGAGGCCGAGACAGTACTGCCGCCGACGTCCTCGGTCGATGTCGCTGTGACGCGGTTGCGAAAGATGAAGACCGGGGGCAAGTCTCCGTTGGCGCAGGGATTCCTGACCGCGCGGGAGTTGGTGCTGCGCGAGAAGGTTCGAGACCCGCTGCGGCGCGCGTTGGTGGTCGCTCTGACGGATGGGCGTGCCACGGGCGGCACCGATCCCGTCGGTCGGGCGCGAATCGCCGCCGGCCGCATCGCTGCGGACAAGATCGCGTCGGTCGTCGTCGACTGCGAGTCGGGCATGGTGCGCCTGGGATTGGCCGCGGACTTCGCCGGCTGTCTCGGAGGCGGATACGTGGCGCTCGCGGACCTGTCGGCCGAGCAGGTCACCGCCGTCGTTCGCGCAGCGGCGTAGGGGGACACGCGATGCCACAGGGAGTACCTGCTCCGGGAACCGTTCCGGAGGACGGCCTCACGACGCGTCAGCGCCGCAATCTGCCGGTGCTCGCCGTCCACACCGGTCCCGGTAAAGGGAAATCGACCGCTGCGTTCGGAATGGCGTTGCGGGCCTGGAACCAGGGTTTCGACGTCGGCGTGTTCCAGTTCGTCAAGAGTGCGAAGTGGAAGGTGGGCGAGGAAGCGGCATTTCGTGCTCTGGGCGACGCGCACGAGAGCAGCGGAATCGGCGGCGCTGTCGAATGGCACAAGATGGGCGAGGGGTGGTCGTGGACTCGCAAGAAGGGCAGCGAGGTCGACCACGCCGACGCCGCGGCCGAAGGCTGGCGTGAGATCGCACGGCGCATCGAGCAGCAATCCCATCGCTTCTACGTGTTGGACGAATTCACCTATCCACTCAAGTGGGGCTGGGTCGACGTCGCGGAGGTGGTCGAGGTGCTGACACATCGGCCGGGCAACCAACATGTCGTCATCACCGGCCGCGACGCTCCGCCGGAGTTGATCGCGGCCGCCGACCTCGTCACCGAGATGACCAAGGTGAAGCACCCGATGGATGCGGGTCGAAAAGGGCAGCGGGGCATCGAATGGTGAACCGGTCGTGTCCGGCCGTGGTGATCGCGGCACCCGCGTCGGGCAGCGGAAAGACGACGGTCGCCACCGGACTGATGGGTGCCCTGCGCGGTGCCGGCCGTCGGGTCGCTCCGTTCAAGGTCGGCCCGGACTACATCGATCCCGGTTACCACTCGCTCGCCGCGGGCCTGCCCGGTCGAAATCTCGACGCGGTCATGGTCGGTGCCGACCGCATCGGCCCACTGTTTCTACACGGCAGCAGCGGCTGCGACATCGCAGTGGTCGAAGGCGTCATGGGCCTGTTCGACGGCAAGATCGACATGACCGGTCCGGGGGAGGCGTCCGCCGAAGGCTCGACCGCGCGAGTGGCGGCCATGCTCGGCGCGCCGGTGGTGCTCGTGGTGGACGCACGCGGGCACAGTCAATCCCTCGCCGCCGTGCTGCACGGATTTTCCACCTACGACTCGAGTGTGCGGATCGGCGGTGTGATCCTCAACCGCGTCGGCAGTGATCGGCACGAACAGGTGCTCCGTCAGGCCTGCGAACGAGTGGGTGTTCCGGTTCTGGGCTCCCTGCCGAGGATGAGTGAATTGGTCGTTCCGTCACGGCATCTGGGGCTTATCACCGCGGTGGAGCACGGCGGTGCCGCTACCGATGCGGTCGACGCGATGAGTGCATTGGTCGCACAGTTCGTGGACATCGAGGCGGTCGAGGCGCTGGCGCGTTCGTCGGTGCCCGTCCCGGCCTGGAACCCTGCGCTCGAGGTCAGACCGTCCGGTGGCGCACCGGTGATCGCTGTCGCCGGCGGCCCGGCGTTCACCTTCGGCTACACCGAGCACGTCGAACTGCTCCGGGCCGCCGGCGCAGATGTTGCGGTCTTCGATCCGCTGCGCGACGGATTACCCTCGGGCACAGCAGGAGTGGTACTTCCCGGCGGGTTCCCGGAAGAACATGCCGCCGCCCTCGCGGCGAACGAAGTGCTACTCGCCGATATCAGGACAGCGGCAGCCCGCGGATTGCCCATACATGCCGAATGCGCCGGGTTGCTCTATCTCGCACGGAGATTGGACGGCCACGCCATGGCCGGAGTAGTCGACGTCGACGCGGAATTCGGGAACACGCTCACCCTCGGGTACCGCGATGCCGTCGCCCTCGAATCGTCGACGCTGTTCGACGCGGGTAGTCGCGTCACCGGCCACGAATTCCACCGAACGAAACTGGTGGACGTCCGAGAGAGCGCACCGGCGGCGTGGGGTTGGCACAAGCACGGGGTCGACGGCAGAACCGCCGCACGCGAGGGTTTCGTGCAGGGTGGTGTCCACGCGTCGTATCTGCACACACACGCGGCGGGGAACCCCGAGTCCATCACGCGATTCGTTTCTGCCGCACACGATTACGCGTGCGTGTGAAGCATGGCGTCGTCATCGGAATCGGTGCCCGAGCCGGGGTCGGACCCGACGAGGTACTGCAGGCGATCACCGAGGTGATGCACGAGAACTGGTCGGTGGTGAGCATCGCATCGATCGACCGAAAAGCAGAACTGGTGGCAGCGATCGCGTCGAGAATGGGTGTTCGAGGAGCGACGTTCTCGGCGTCGGACCTGTCTGCAGTCGTCACCGAATCCGGGTCGGACCGGGTGCGAGACGCAGTCGGTACTGCCAGCGTCGCGGAAGCGTCGGCTCTGTTGGCCGGCTCGGCGCGGCGGCTGCTGGTTCCGAAGGCAGTCGGGGCCACCGTGGTCGTCGCGGTGGCCGCGACGGACGAAGAACCGGCGGATCTGCCGCACTGACTGGCGAAAGCGAGCCGACGAGGGCACTGTGGGTCGAATGAGTTCCGACAGTCTGGTTCTACTCGGCCCGATCGTTCGTTATGTCGGCACCGAGACCGCGACCCTGTGGTTCGAGATGGCGCACCCGTGCACCGTCACCGTCGTCACCGATGTCGGCGTCCGAGCATCGGAACGAACGTGGGGAGTGCGCGGTCACCACTTCGCGCTCGTTCCACTCGAGGGCCTGCCCGCCAACGCGCCGGTGAGCTACGAGGTGTTCGTCGACGAGCACAGGGTGTGGCCGGAGGACGGCAAGCGAGCCAGCATCCACACCGTGGACGCAGCGGGGCCGGTCACGCTTGCGTTCGGGTCTTGTCGGCGCGGCGACGATTACAGCGCGAAGTCTCTGAAGACGATCGGTGCCGATGCACTCGCCGGGCTCGGATCTGCCCTCATCGAGCAGGATCCGGGCCAGTGGCCCCAGGCCCTGTTGCTTCTGGGTGACCAGGTGTACGCCGACGACCCGTCGCCCGAGATAGTCGAACGACTGCAGGCGCGACGGGAGTCGGGAGAGGGACCGACCAGTGCCATCGGCACCGACGCGGAGAACGAGATCTGCGACTTCGAGGAGTACTCGTGGCTCTATCGGGAATCGTGGGGACTCGAGCCGGTGCGGACGCTGTTGGCGAGCATCCCGTCGTGCATGATTCTCGACGATCACGATCTGCGCGACGACTGGAATTCGTCGGCCTCCTGGCGTCGTGACATCGAGACCCGGCCGTGGTGGAACGACCGCGTGATCGGGGCGTACTCGTCGTACTGGGTGTATCAACATCTGGGCAATCTCTCGCCGAAAGAACTGGCGGGGGACGAGATGTACGCCGCCGTTCGCTCCGCCGAGACCGACGCGGATCGCGAGAAACTGTTGGCCGACTTCGCGTTACGTGTCGATCGAGCCCCCGAGACCGGCCGGTGGAGCTTCTATCGAGATTTCGGCGACACCCGTCTGATCATGATCGACTCACGCTGCTCACGAAATCTCGACCCCGAGAACCGCGAAATGGTCGACGAGAAGGAATGGGCGTGGGTCCGCGAGCGCGCACTCGAGACGACGCCCCGGCATCTGCTGTTCGGATCGTCACTGCCGTACCTGATGCTGCCGGCACTGCATCATCTCGAACAGTGGAACGAGGCTGTGGCACAGGGGAGTTGGGGGCCGAGGTCGGCCAAGGTGGCCGAAAAGATGCGAATCGGACTCGACCTCGAGCACTGGGCCGCATTCACCAACTCGTTCAACGACATGGCTGCCCTGACGCGTGAGCTCTCGCGCGGTGACGACAAGCCCGCGTCGATCATGTGGCTCTCGGGAGACGTGCACTGCTCGTACGTCGCCAACGCCGACTTCGGTGTCGGCGGGCGCGACGTGCCTGCGACGTATCAGCTGACGATGTCTCCGTTCCGCAATCCGCTGAATCTGCCGATCCGCGCGGTCAACAAACTGGCCGTCAAACGCCCGGCGGCGAGGATCCTGTCGAAGCTCGCGCGGGCCGCCCACGTGGGCCCGTCGGGTGTCGAGTGGCAAGCCGAGGCGGGCCCGTGGTTCGACAACGGGGTCATGCTGCTGACCCTGCACGGCGACTCGGCGCGACTGCAGGTCCACCATGCCCACGTCGACGACGCCGGGAAGCAGGTCCTGACACGAACGTCCAGCCTGGCGCTCGCCTAGAGCAGGCATCCCCGCCATGCTCGGGTGAAAACGATTGGCCATCGAGGGGCTGATGGGGTTGGCTGGTTCGTTGTGGCCCATCTCGAACTCAACGACATCGTGTACTTCCTGCCCGACGGACGGCAGCTGCTCAACGGCGTCGGCTTCCGGGTGGGCGACGGTGCCAAGACCGCACTGATCGGGCCCAACGGAACCGGTAAGACGACGTTGACGCGCATCGTGGCGGGCGACGAGGCTCCCGACGAGGGCGCGGTGTCGAGCTCCGGTTCGCTCGGGGTGATGCGGCAGTTCGTCGGGCAACTGCGAGACGACTCGACGGTGCGTGACCTGTTGCTGTCGGTCGCGTCCCCAGCCGTACGGTCCGCAGCTGCTGCGCTCGACGCCGCCGAGAACACGATGATCGAGGTCGACGACGAGAAGACCCAGATGAAGTACGCGCAGGCCCTGTCCGATTGGGGCGACGTGGGCGGCTACGACCTGGAACCGTTCTGGGACAAGGTGACCACGGCTGCGCTCGGTATGCCGTTCGATCGCGCGAAGTGGCGCGCGGCTTCGACGCTCAGTGGCGGTGAGCAGAAGCGGCTCGTGCTCGAGTCGTTGTTCGCCGGCACCGACGATCTGCTGCTGCTCGACGAGCCGGACAACTACCTCGACGTGCCCGGCAAACGTTGGCTCGAAGCGACCATTCGCGACTCCGACAAATCCGTCCTGTTCATCAGCCACGACCGGGAGCTCATCGCCAACGCTGCCAACCGGATCGTGACCCTGGAGCCGGGAGTGAGCGGGGCCACCGCGTGGGTGCACGGCGGTGGGTTCGCGACGTATCACGCAGCGCGGGAAGACCGGAACGCGCGACTCGACGAACTGCGCAGGCGGTGGGACGAGGAATTGGTCAAACTGCGCGCGCTGGTGTTGCGTCTGCGCGAGAAGGCGAAGTTCAACGACGGCGTCGCCGCCCGCTACCACGCATCGCAGACGCGACTGGCCAAATTCGAGGAGGCCGGACCGCCCGAGGCCGTGCCGCTCAAGCAGCACGTCACCGTCCGATTGCGCGGTGGTCGAACGGCCAAGCGCGCGCTCGTGTGCACGGCCCTGGAACTGACCGGCCTGATGAAACCGTTCGACACCGAGATCTGGTACGGCGATCGCGTGGCGGTATTGGGTTCCAACGGCTCGGGCAAATCGCACTTCCTGCGTCTGCTCGCCAACGGCGGCACCGATCCCGAGAAGGAGCACGAGCCGGTCCAGGAACTCGCACTCGCGCCCGTTCCGCACACCGGGACAGCGGTACTCGGGGCCCGGGTACGGCCCGGTCTGTTCGCGCAGACGCACACGCGTCCGGATCTTGCCGGCAACACGCTGCTCGAGATCCTTCACATGGGCAACGAGCACCGGGACGGCATGGGCCGTGAGGCTGCCGGCCGAGCGTTGGACCGATACGGTCTGGCCCGCGCGGCCGAACAGTCCTACGACAACCTGTCGGGCGGGCAGCAGGCACGTGTGCAAATTCTTCTGCTCGAGCTCTCCGGCGCCACGCTGCTGCTGCTCGACGAGCCGACCGACAACCTCGACCTGATGTCGGCCGATGCGCTCGAAGACGCCATCGCGGCATTCGAGGGCACCGTGATCGCGGTGACACACGACCGGTGGTTCGCCCGCAGTTTCGATCGATTCCTGGTGTTCGGTGCCACCGGGCAGGTTTACGAAGCAGCCGAGCCCGTATGGGACGAGAAGCGAGTCCAGCGCGCGCGGTAGCGTTTCCTCTCGTGAACGCGACTGACTCTCCCTATCTGGTCGGCCTGAATCTCGAAGGGCGGCGCGTCGTCGTGGTCGGTGGCGGCACCGTCGCACAGCGTCGACTACCGCTGTTGATCTCGTCCGGAGCAGTGGTCCACGTGGTCACCCGCGAGGCCACTCCGGCCGTGGAGGCAATGGCGACAGCAGGGCAGGTGACGCTCGAACTGCGCGATTACCGCCACGGCGATCTGGCCGACGCCTGGTACGCCATCGCCTGCACCGACGAGGCCGAGACCAATATCGCCATTGTCGCGGAAGCGACCGCGTCCAAGATTTTCTGTGTCCGTGCCGACATCGCCAAGGACGGCACAGCCGTCACTCCGGCGTCGGCCGAATGGGACGGCCTCACGCTGGGAGTGCTGGCAGGCGGCGAACATCGCAGATCGGCCGCCGTGCGCAATGCCGTCGTCGAAGCGCTGCAGTCCGGAGTCGTGGCCGACTCGGCGCACGCGCCGTTGACCGGTGTCGCGCTCGTGGGCGGCGGTCCGGGCGACCCGGATCTGATCACCGTCCGGGGCCGCAGACTGCTGGCATACGCGGACGTCGTGGTGGCCGATCGGCTGGCTCCACCCGAGTTGCTCGCCGAACTCGGACCACACGTCGAGGTCATCGACGCCTCGAAGATTCCGTACGGCCGGGCGATGGCGCAGGAAGCCATCAACCAGGCGCTGATCGACGGTGCCAAGGCCGGCAAGTTCGTGGTTCGGCTCAAGGGCGGTGACCCGTACGTCTTCGGTCGCGGTTACGAGGAACTCGAAGCGCTGGCCGCCGAGGGCATTCCGGTTACGGTGGTACCGGGCATCACCAGCGCGATCTCGGTTCCGTCCTCGGCCGGAATCCCGGTGACGCATCGCGCCGTCACCCACGAATTCGTCGTCGTGAGCGGTCACGTGGCCCCCGATCACCCCGATTCTCTGGTCGACTGGGACGCGTTGGCCAAGCTCAAGGGCACAATCGTGTTGCTGATGGCCGTCGAGCGCATCGGGCTGTTCGCCGATGTACTCGTGGCGGGCGGCCGCCCGTCGGACACCCCGGTCATCGTCGTTCAGGAGGGCACCATGCGCACCCAACGTGAAGTTCGGGCCACGCTGAGCACCGTCGCCGACGCGGTCCGCGAGGCCGAAATCAGGCCGCCGGCGATCGTCGTCATCGGCACTGTGGCCGGGTTCTCTGTACACGCCGGTAACGTGAACGCTCGTGCCTGAGTCATCGATGTCCAACACCTCCGCCACCGAGATCAAGTACCCGGTGACGACTCGAGCGTTCGGGATGGCAATCATCGTCCTGAGCGGGCTGCAACTGATGGTGGTTCTCGACGGCACCGTCGCCAACCTGGCCTTGGCTCCGCTACAGGCCGATCTGGGTCTGTCCGACGCCGGGCGCAACTGGGTGTTGACCTCCTACGCGCTGGCATTCGGTGGGCTGATGTTGCTCGGCGGCAGGCTCGGCGACGCCTTCGGGCGAAAGAAGATGTTCCTCGCCGGCGTCGTCCTGTTCACGATTGCCTCGTTGTTGTGCGGACTGGCAGTCAACGAAGCCACGCTCGTTGCGGCGAGGGCACTGCAAGGGGTCGGTGCCGCGGTGGCGTCGCCCACGGCCTTCGCGCTGGTGGCCACGACGTTCGCTCCGGGCCCGGTGCGTAATCAGGCCATCGCCATCTACGCCGCCATGACCGGTGTCGGGTCCATTGCCGGGCTCATCATCGGCGGCGCTCTGACCGAGGTGTCGTGGCGTTGGATCTTCCTGATCAACGTACCGATCGGCATCGTCATCGTCGTGCTCGCCGTCGTGTCGCTGCAGGAGACCGTCGGGGCGAAGCTCGCCCTGGACGTGCCGGGTGCGATCCTGGCGACCCTGGGCTGCACGGGTGTGGTCCTCGCGCTGAGCGAGGGTACCGAGCTGGGCTGGTCTAGCCCGATCGTCATCGTGTCGTTGATCGCCGGACTGCTGTTCCTCGGATTGTTCCTGTTGGTCGAGCGACGGGCCGAGAACCCGCTGCTGCCGTTCTCGTTGTTCGTCAGTCGCGATCGAGTGGCGACTTTCGTCGCAATCTTCTTCGCCGGCGGGGTCATGTTCTGTCTCGCTGCATATGTGGCGTTGTTCGTGCAGGACATTCTGGGCTACAGCCCGCTGCATGCCGGCCTGGCTTTCGTGCCGTTCGCCTTCGGTCTCGGTGCCGCGGCGTTCCTCGCGTCGCAACTGGTGACTCGGATCGCTCCGCGCTGGCTCATTCTCTGTGGTGCGGTCATCATGGTCGGCTGGCTGCTGGTGTCCGTGACGACGATGGACGCGGATTCGGCGTACTTCCCAGGGTTGTTCTTCCCGGTGATCGGGATCGGCTTCGGCGTCGGTCTGACGGTCGTTCCGCTGCCTCTGTGCGCCATCGCGGGCGTGAGCCCCACCGAAATCGGTCCGCTGACGGCAATCTCGCTGGTCGCCCAGACCCTCGGCGGTCCTCTGGCGCTGGCCGTCATCGGGGCACTGGTCACGTCGCGAACACTGTCCCTCGGCGGCATATCCGGGCCGGCGACTCTGATGAACGACAGTCAGCTCGACGCACTGAGCTCCGGGTACATGTTCGCGCTGTTCTGTTGCGCGGTCTGCGCCGTGATCGCCGGGATCGCCGCACTGTTCATCCGATTCACCCCGCAGCAGGTGGCCCAGGCGCAGGCCGCGCAGGAGGACGCCCAGAAGGGCTGACGAGCGGGGCCGATCAGACTCCCAGTACGGCCTTCGCGATGAGGAAGTAGACGATCAGGCCGGTCGCATCGCAGAAGGTCGAGATGAAGGGCGTCGAGAACACCGCGGGGTCGACGCCGATCTTCTTGGCGATCAGCGGCATCGCACCGCCGACCGTCGCGGCGAGCGTGCATATCGACAGCAGCGTCGTGCCGATGACCAGGCCCAGGTGCCAGTCGTAGACGAGTCCGGCGATGACGAACCCCAACGTCCCGAGCATCGCTCCCATCGTCGCGCCGACGCGGACCTCGCGAAACAGCACAGCGGCGATGTCGCGCGGGCGGACGTCACCCAGGGCGAGCGCGCGGGTCACCGTGGTCGCGGCCTGCGAACCGGTGTTTCCGCCAGTGCCGGTGAGCAGGGGAATGAACAGCGCGAGGGTCACCACCGCGGCCAGTGCGTGCTCGAAGATCTCGAGCACCTGCACGGTGAGGATGGCCGACAACGCCAACACGAGCAGCCAGACCACGCGCGAACGAACGATGGACAGGACCGGCGTCGACAGGTACGGCCGACGCAGCGGTTCCGCACCGCCCGCCCTGGCTGCGTCCTCGTCCTCGGCCTCCTCGAGAATGCGAGAGGACTGCTCGAGGGTGAGGATGCCGATCAGGCGCTGTTCGGAGTCGACCACCACCACCGCCGGACTGCGATGCTCGAAACACAGACGTGCCGCGACCTCCGCCGACGAGTCCGCCCGCACCACCGGGTGCGACGAATGGAGCTCTCCCACCGGCGTGGTCGAATCCGCCGTCGCGAGATCGGCGAGCGTCACCACACCGAGCAACGTACGACGGTCGTCGGTGATGGGCAGCAGGTACACCGATTCTGCGTCGGGACCGGTCCTTCGTACCGCGTCGAGAGCCTCGGCTGCCGTCGTGTCGTTGCGTAGGCGCACGTACTCCGGACTCATTCGACGGCCGACCGACCCGCGGTCGTAGCCCAGCATCGGTGCAGTGAGCGCCCGTTGTGCGGGCGATAGGCCGAGCATCATGCGATGCGCGATGTTGGAGGGCAGCTCGTCGAGCAGTTCCACTCGGTCGTCGGGGTCGAGGTTCTCGAACAGGGCGATGACGTCGTCGCTACGCAAACTTTCGAACAGCTCGCTGCGAATGGTCGCGTCGAAACGCTCGAACACGACCACGGCCTCGTCCTTGGGCAACAGTCGAAACAGAACCGCCCGCTGCGCCGAGTCGACCCGTTCGAGCATTCTGACCGCGTTCGTCGTGGACAGACCTGCCATCAGGGTCGACAACGCGGCCACGTCGCGCTCGGCCAGTAGTTCCGATGTCCTGGTCACGATGTCGTCGAGAGTCTCGGGCACCGGTCCATTTTGCCTTGCGAGCGGTCATCGACCGACAGCGGTCGCTACTCCGGAACCACGTCCCAGTGCTCGACGATGGCGTCGTCGAACCGGAAGATATCTCCCGCGACGAAGGGGTCGGATTCTGCTGCGCCCGGCGCTTTCGCGAACGTCCACACCAGATCGCCGTCGGCCAGCGAGACGACCGATTCCGAGGCAGGGAATTGCGCGCCGCCGGCGAAGAACTGTTGCAGTGCCGCGGTGCCGTTACCCGCAATCGGATTGTGTTGCAGGTAGGACGGGGCGAAGTCGGTCCCGAGCACGGACGCGTCGTGTTCGCGGAAGAGCGCGTCGTAGGTAGCCGTCACCGACATGCGTCGGCGCTCTTCCTCGTCCTCGGTCGGCTCGGTGGGCGCGGTCGGGTAGCGGTAGAGGTCACTGAACATGGTGTTGCCGCTCATCGACGTGGTCGGCACGGATTGCGTCATGGCCCAGTGCTCGGTGACCTTGCCGCCGTCGAAGGCGAAGAGGTCGATGTTCGCTTCACCGGTGGTCTCGGATGCCGGATCAGCGGTGGCCTGCCAGTGCACTGCCACCCATCTGCCATCGGCCGCGACATGCTTGACGACGGCTCGTGCACCGGGAATCCGTGTCCGGGTGGCCTCGAATCGGGCGACGATCGCGTCGGGCCCCACCGCTGGTCCAGGTCGATCGACGGCGTTCTCCGCCACGACCGACGCGGCGGAGGCGGGTTCTTCGGCCGTGAATGCAGATTCGAAGAGCGTCAGCGCTGCTTCTTCGTTGCGTGATTCGGTGACGCTGTCGGAGCGGTCGTCGGGCGACTGCGCGGCGACGGAGACGTCGTTCGGCTCCGGCGTGGAGGGCGACGTACCGCACGCCGTGATGGCGGACAGTGCGACCAGAACGGGCACGGTGAGTCGAGCAGCTGCGCGTGTTCGGTTCATGTCTGCTCAACTGACTTGAAGCTACAACAGTTCCCGAATCGGACGACGAACCTCGTGGACTGTTTCAGCGGGACAGATCGGCTCGGTCGGCCGCGGCTCGTCCCGAGTCCCATCCTTCGGCATCGAGGCGCGGGCCGCGCATCGGCTTGGCGGTGGGAAAGAGGCGGTCGAACTCCGCTTCCACGGCAACGGTCTGTGCCGCGAGAATCGGCAGCAGGTCGCCCGATTCCTGTCTCGCCTCGTCGAGGGCATGCGCGTCGGCATCGGTGAGACGATCTCCGATGCGGATGGCGTATGCGTAGAGGAACGCCTTGCCGAATGCGGCCGAGCCGGCCTTCTTTCGCTTCTTGGCTTCCGGGGAGTGGCCGAGAGCTCGGGTTGCCTGCACCAGCAGTGAGGTGAAGACGAGCTCGGCCTGTTCCACGTCCACCGGCGCGCCCACCAGCGTCGCAACGGCGTACTCCGCGTCCCAGATCGTCTTGACCCGGTTGGCAGTACCGGCGACGTGCAAGAGCTGGGCTTTGGCGGGTGCGTGCGGACCGTCGATGTGCACCCGTCGACCGCGAACGTCGAGATGACCCTCGGCCAACAGCAGCGTGTCGATCGAGTATCGCGTCATCAACTCCTGCGCCTTGGCGGTCAGCGTCTCGGCCTCCTCCGCGAAATCGGTGGCATCGGCCTTGGCCAGCAGACCGCGAATCTTGGCCAGCATCTTGCTGTTCGGTGAATCCGAGCCGGTGGTCGTCGGCACCGACGAGCGTGTGCGGGGCCATTGCGAGGGCTTGGCACCCAGTTGCGGCCAACGGGGGAGGGTTTGCCACTGGCCGAGCAGAGTGAGCACGTCGAGCCACTGATCGCTGGCGGCGATGTAGTCGGACTTGCCGGACGCCACGAGGTACGCCGTGAGGAAGTCGGGAGTGGCGTCGACTCGGGCTGCGACCGTCGGGAACTGTTCGCAGATCGCCGACATCTGATCGACCCAATCGTGCGGGGCGCGGGAGTCCGCTTCGATGAGATCGGCATGGTGCAGCAGTGCCGCGGCAGCGAGATTCGCCACGGCCACCGTGTGCTGACGCCGGACCACATGCATCAGATCCAGTGGTTGCCAACCGTTCTCGTACAGCGTGCCGATCATGTTGGTCAGTGCCAGCGTGCCGAGTTCGTTCGCTTGCATCGAGACCAGACGGTCGGCGATGTCGTCGGCGATGCGTTGACTCTTGTTCTTGCCGACCGACGCCTCGGCTCCCTGTCTGAGCAGTTCCGGAACGGCGCTCATTCGGTGAGCACGATCAGTTCGGTGTCCGACGCCACTTCGACTCGAAGACCCGCCTTCGACGCCACGCGCGCAACAGCTTTCACATCTTTGGGCTCGGCCGTGGTCAGGGTCAGCGCGCGGGCGAGCAATCCCTTGTGATGCTTGTTGAAGTGGCTCACCACCGATCGGCTGCCGTCGGGCTTCTCGGTGAGCACCGTTGCCGTGATCGCACCGGGGATGGGCCCGAGCTGTTGATAGGTGCCGGACCGGAGGTCGACGACGATGCCCTCGTCCTCGGCGAGGATCGCGTCGGACAGTTCCGGCTTCCAATGTGATCGCAGTGTGCCGAAGTCGGGAATCGCCGATCCGCCCGAGAGCCGGTAGGCCGGAATCGGGTCGGACGCGCGGACGGCCCCGAACAGTGCCGACCCGATCCACAACCTGGCATCGGCACGGGCACGTCCGGCACGGGTGAAGGTAGACGCCCCCAGAGCGTCGTAGAGCACTCCGGTGTACCGGCGCAGGGCCGGAGTGGTGGGCGAGGTGAACAAACGAGCGTTGCGTTCGATCTCGTCCACCTGGGTCGGACCGAGACCGAGAGCGGTGATGGACGCGTCCAGGTCATCGGAGAGCCGAACCAGGGCGTCGGCAAGCGTTCGTCGGAGTGGAAGCAGGGACGGCAACGACAACCGGTCCAGATCGAGAGGTGCCCCGGAACCGCCGTCGGACTTCGTCTCGGAGGGAGGCAGCAGAATCAGCACGGGGGTCAAGGCTACTCACTTCGCGGCCGCCTACCCGCAGGCGCTGCACCACCGACTAGTCTGACAACCCGTGATCACCCGTCTTTCGCAGCTGTTCCTTCGTACCCTTCGCGACGACCCGGCCGACGCCGAGGTCGACAGCCACAAGCTGTTGGTTCGCGCCGGCTACGTTCGTCGTATCGCGCCGGGCGTCTATTCGTGGCTGCCGCTGGGTCTCCGGGTGCTGCGACAGGTCGAACGCGTCGTCCGCGAGGAAATGAACGCCATCGGGGCGCAGGAAATTTCGCTGCCCGCCCTGCTGCCGCGTGAGCCGTACGAGACGACGAACCGGTGGACCGAATACGGGGACGCACTGTTCCGGTTGCAGGACCGCAAGGGCAACGACATGCTGCTCGGTCCGACCCACGAAGAGTTGTTCGCGCTGACGGTCAAGGCCGAATACAACTCCTACAAGGACCTGCCGGTCACGCTGTACCAAATTCAGACCAAGTATCGCGACGAGGAGCGTCCTCGCGCCGGCATTCTGCGCGGACGCGAGTTCGTCATGAAGGATTCCTACTCCTTCGACATGGACGAGGACGGACTGAAGAGGTCCTACGCCGCACACCGCGACGCCTACCAGCGCATCTTCGCCAGGCTCGGGGTCAGCTACGTCATCGTCGCCGCGACGTCCGGCGCGATGGGCGGAAGTGCGTCCGAGGAATTCCTGGCCGAGAGCGACATCGGCGAAGACACCTACGTTCGGTGCATCGAATCGGGATACGCGGCCAACGTCGAGGCCGTCACGACCCCGGCACCCGACCCCATCGCCATCGAGGGGCAGCCTGCCGCGGTCGACTACGAGACGGGCAACACTCCCACCATCGCGACGCTGGTCGAGTGGGCGAACGGCGCGGATCTGGGTCGAACCGTCACCGGTGCCGACACGCTCAAGAACATCCTGCTCAAGGTGCGGTCCGCCGGTGGCGAGTGGGAGCTGCTGGCCATCGGCCTGCCCGGTGACCGTGAGGTGGACGAGAAGCGCCTCGAAGCATCGCTCGAGCCTGCCGAATTCGCCTTGCTGACCGACGCGGACTTTGCTGCTCATCCGTTTCTGATCAAGGGCTACATCGGGCCACGTGCGCTGCAGGCCAACGGAGTTCGCTACCTCGTCGACCCCCGGGTGGTGGCCGGTACATCGTGGATCACCGGTGCCGATGTGCAGGGCAAGCACGTGGTAAACCTCGTGGCCGGCCGCGACTTCGTTCCCGACGGCACCATCGAGGCCGCCGAGGTGCGTGACGGGGACATGTCACCCGACGGACAGGGGCCGCTGGTCAGTGCTCGCGGAATCGAGATCGGGCACATCTTCCAGTTGGGTTACAAGTACACCGATGCATTCTCGGTCGACGTACTCGGCGAGACCGGCAAGCCCGTGCGACTCGTACAGGGTTCCTACGGCGTCGGTGTCTCCCGTCTGGTGGCCGTCATCGCCGAGCAGATGCACGACGACAAGGGCCTTCGGTGGCCGTCGGAGGTAGCACCTGCCGACGTACATCTGGTGATCGCGAACAAGGACGAGGCCGCGCGAGCCGGTGCGGAATCCATTGCGACGCAACTCGACTCGCAGGGCATCGAGGTGCTCTTCGACGACCGCAAGGCCTCGCCCGGTGTGAAGTTCAAAGACTCCGAACTGATCGGTGTTCCGCTCGTCGTCGTTCTCGGCCGCGGTTGGGCCGATGGCAAGGTCGAAATCCGGGACCGATTCTCGGGTGAGAGCCGTGAACTCGACATCGATTCCGCGGTCGACGAGATCGTCGCCGCGGTGCGCACCACCGCGTAACAGTCCGTCCCCGATCTCTCCACGCTCGATCTCCCCACGCGCCGGTCTACTCGCTGGTAGCTTCGGTTCACACGACTAGGAGAGGTCACACCGTGGCTCAGTTTGCGCTGTTCGATCCGACAACTTTCGATCCCGCCGAGCTGGACGAGGAATCCCGTCGTCAGCTCCGCGCACTGATCGATTGGTTCGAGGATCGCGGTAAGGCCAGGCTGCTCGCCGACGATCTCGAGGGAGTCTGGCCCGCCGACTTCCTCGAGTTCGTTGCAGCCCAGAAACTGTTCGCCACGTTCTCGACGCCGGGCGAGTATGCGAACGGGTTGCCCAACGCACGTTGGGACGCTGCCCGCAACGCTGCTCTGAGCGAAATTCTCGGGTTCTACGGCCTGGCCTACTGGTACACCTGGCAGGTCACCGTGCTCGGCCTCGGCCCGATCTGGATGAGCGACAACGACGACGCCAAGCGCAGGGCGGCGCGAGAACTCGACCGCGGCGGCGTCATGGCATTCGGATTGTCCGAGCGCGCGCACGGTGCCGACGTCTACTCCACCGACATGCTGTTGACGCCCTCCGTCGACGGAGCCGACACCGTCGAATTCACGGCATCGGGGGAGAAGTACTACATCGGTAACGGCAACGTGGCGGGCATGGTGTCGGTATTCGGTAGACGCACCGACATCGACGGGCCGGAGTCGTACGTCTTCTTCGTCGCCGACAGCTCGCATCCCGCCTATCGGTTGCGTGAGAGCGTCGTTCACGGCCAGATGTACGTCAGTACCTTCTCGCTCGAGAAGTATCCCGTTCGCCGCGAGGACATTCTGCATACCGGACCCGACGCGTTCTCGGCTGCACTGAACACCGTCAACGTCGGCAAGTTCAACCTCTGCACCGGCTCGATCGGCATTTGCGAGCACGCGTTCTACGAGGCGATCACACACGCCAACAATCGGATTCTGTACGGCAATCGTGTCACCCAATTCCCCCATGTGCGCAGTGCGTTCGTCGATGCCTACTCGCGGCTGACCGCCATGAAGCTGTTCAGCGCGCGTGCGCTGGACTACTTCCGCGCTGCGGGTCCCGGCGACCGCCGCTACCTGTTGTTCAACCCCATGACCAAGGCCAAGGTGACATCCGAGGGCGAGACGGTGGTTCGCTTGCTACACGACGTCATCGCCGCCAAGGGGTACGAGAAGGACACCTACTTCCGTGAAGCCGCGCAACTGATCGGAACACTGCCGAAACTCGAGGGAACGGTGCATGTCAACGTCGCCCTGATGCTCAAGTTCATGCCGGCATACATGTTCTCGCCCACCGATCAGGCGGAGGTGACCAGGTTCACCGACGCCGTCGACGACGGGTTCTTCTTCGCCCAGGGCCCCGCTCGCGGCGCGAGTTCGGTTCGGTTCCACGATTGGAACCCGGTGTATCGCAAGCATTCCGGTGTTCCCAACGTGGGTCGTTTCTACGAGCAGGCACAGGCGTTCGCGTCGTTCCTTGCCGAGTGCGCCCCCGACGAGTCCCAGCAACAGGACCTCGACTTCCTGCTCGTGGTGGGACATCTGTTCTCCCTCGTCGTCTACGGCCACCTGATCCTCGAACAGGCCGACGAGATCTCCACCGACATGCTGGACCAGATCTTCGACTTCCAGATCAGGGACTTCTCCGGCTACGCCGTCGCCCTGTACGGAAAGCCGTCGTCGACCGATGCGCAGCAGAAATGGGCGCTGGACGCCGTACGCAAGCCGGTGGTGGACGCAACAAGATTCGAGACGGTCTGGAACGACGTCGTCACGTACGACGGTCGGTACGAGATGCGTCCCTAGGCTTCACAGCTGTCCGGAATCGGCTGGGACGAGCTTGGTTCCGAACGCGCACATCGTCATCTCGTGCAGCCCATCGCTGTCCTCCGGATGCTCCGGTGCCTGCATCGACAACAAGACGTTGAGCAGCATTCCGTGCGCGATGAACTGCCGAGCCTGATCTTCCGAACACCCGGTTCCGCTGCGGATCTGGTTGTAGATCGCGCCCATTCCTTCTCGTGCCTGGCGGCCGATCTCGGGTACCGACCCTGCACCGAACCCGTGCATCATGACCATCAAAAGGTCGCGGTCGGCCACCAGTTCGGCGTAGGCACTGCCCAGGTCGGCCCAGGTCTCGTCGTCCGACGGGTCCAGAGGCCCCGAAGTCAGCACAGCGTCGAATGCCGTCATGATGCCGTCGATGGAGCGTTGGAAGACCAGGCGAAACAATTCGACTTTGGTTCCGAACATGCGGACCACGTACGGCTGCGAGACGCCCGCTTCCTTGGCCACCGCATCGGTGCTCGTCCCGGCAAAGCCCCCGCGTGCGAACGCTCGTGTCGCGGCGTCGAGGACGAGTTCTCGACGGTCGGCCGCGTCCATTCGGGTTGCTCGGGGCTTGGGCGTGGGAGTGTCGGACATGTTGACAGGTTATCAGTCGATAACTTACGGTCGCATCATAAGTAATCATTCGATGCTTACAAACTCGAGACGGGACGTTCGCCATGACCGCAACAGCCTCTCCGCCTGCAGTGCACCCCGCCGCTCGGTCGATTCCCGTGTGGCTGGGAATCGTCGCCGCATCCCTGCCCATGTTCATGGCGACCCTCGACAATCTGGTGATGACCAGCGCGTTGCCGGTGGTCCAGCAGGACCTGAATGCGTCGGTCGGACAGCTGCAGTGGTTCCTCAACGCCTACACACTGAGCTTCGCGACATTCATGCTCACCGCAGCGACCTTGGGTGATCGCTGGGGCAGGCGCGCGGTGTTCCTCGGCGGGATAGCGCTGTTCACCGCGGCCTCCGTGGCCAGCGCGCTCGCCACGAGTCCGGCAATGCTCATCGCCGCGCGGGCGATACAGGGCCTCGGTGCCGCGGCGATCATGCCGCTGTCACTGACTCTGCTCGCAGCTGTCGTTCCGATTGCCAAGCGCGCCATGGCAATCGGAATCTGGGGCGGTGTCTCGGGCCTCGGTGTCGCACTCGGGCCTGTCGTCGGTGGTGCGGTCGTCGACGGTATTTCCTGGCAGGCGATCTTCTGGATCAACGTCCCGGTGGCGCTCGTCGCGGTACCGCTGGCGTACATCGCCCTGACCGAGTCGACCGGACGCAGGCAACCTCTCGATCTACTGGGTGTGGTGCTCGCGGGCGGCGGGGTGTTCTTGCTCGTGTGGGCGGTGGTCCACGGCAACGACGACGGATGGGCATCGACCACCGTGCTCGCGAGCTTCGTCGGCTCTGCGGTGCTTCTCCTCGCGTTCGTCTCCCGAGCATGGCGAACCCCGTTCTCGGTACTGCCGTTGACGCTCTTCCGATCACGCAGTTTCACGCTGGCGAACATCATCGGAATCACGTTCTCGCTCGGCATGTTCGGGGCCGTGTTCCTGCTTGCTCAGTACCTGCAGATAGTGATGCACTACAGCCCGTTCGAGGCGGGCCTTCGCACATTGCCCTGGACCGCCGCGCCTATGGTGGTCGCACCCATTGCGGGTCTCGTGGCCGATCGAGTCGGCCTGCGCGGCTTGTTGGTGTCCGGACTGGCGTTGCAGTCGCTGTCACTGGTGTGGATGGCACTGATCCTCGGACCCGACACCGCCTACCTGTCGATGGTGCCCGCGCTGTTGATGGCCGGAGTCGGCATGGGGTTGACCTTCGCGCCCTCGGCGACCGCAGTGTTGCGAGACATGGACGACGACGATCACGCCACGGCGAGCAGTGCGAACTCCACTGTGCGGGAGGTGGGAATTGCGCTCGGAATCGCCGTCCTGACGGCGGTGTTCATCGGAAACGGAGGATCACTCACCCCCGCTGGATACACCGACGCGTTGGCACCCGCTCTACTCGTAGGCGCAGGGGCGGTGGCGATCGGATTGGTTGCGGCACTGTTCATGCCGGGTCGTTCCGCCGGTCCGGCGGACGACGTGGTCACGGCTGACCGGGAAAAGCCGTCGACGACGGTGTGACGCCGAGGATCTGCTGCCATGTGGCCAGTCTGATCGCGGCCTCGGTCAGTGCCTGGACGCCCATCTCGCGAGTGCCGCCGGATCGACTGCGCTCGACGGCCGAGCGCCACGCCACGCTCGTGTCGATCTCTGCCTGAACAGCGAGCTGCACAGCCGAGATCGCATCGGTCACCGGAAACGGAGACGCGTATGCCGGATCGGGCAGGGGCGCTGTGACGCTGGCCGCGCGGAGTGCGTCGATGGTCGAGTCTCGACGCGCTCGGTGTGCCGCGGTGCACGCGGCCACCATGTCTGCTCGGGTCGGGTTGGAGAACGCCGCGACGATCCCGTACGCGAAGACGGCTGCGTACTCGGCGACGAGTGCATCGACGAGCCCCTGTTGTTCGGGTCCGAGATCGCTCATGCGAGTACCACCTGAGCGAACACCGTGCACGAGGCACTGATCGACCCGAGAAGGCCGGCGCGATAACCGCTTTCGTCGCGGGCGGCGGTCGCCGCACTGCGTGCCGAGGCGGTCAGCGCATCGCGCACCGCGCCGAGATCGGGTGGCGGCGCGGACTGGGCCGCGCTCGTGGTCGTCGTGGCAGTCGCCGACGAGGTGTCGGTGGTCGCTCCGGTAGCCCGGGCGATCTCGGTCTCGAGTGCATCCGCATGTTCGGTCCGCTGGGCCGCGACCACGCCGAGAGCTCCTGCGTAATCGGGAGCGACCGTTGCCGCCGAAGACGCAGCCGCGGCGTCGGAGCGAGCGGAGCGCAACTGTGCCGTCAGAGAATCGAGTGCGGGACCGGAGATTTCCTCCGCGCCGCAAGCCGTGACGGTCGACGCCGTGGCCGCTGTGAGTACGGCGGCACCGGCGAGCCGGAACAACCCACGTCTGTTCAACGAGAGAGGGGCGGTCGGCGTGGGCACCCCGATATCGTGCCAGACCCTCGACCGTGTCGGACCCTCGAGGCGACACGCGCCGTGCCCGTGTGTCGCCTCGGCCGTGCGTGGTCGCGAGCACCACCTGCGGGGCGGTAGTCTGTTGGTTCACCAAACGCGGTCCGGCGCACCTGTGCCGCATTGCCGACAACTACACACGAGGAGTTCGCGACATGCCTGTTCCGTCCCAGGAAAGGGTTGTCGAACTGCTCGGCGACCTGGTTCGAGATCGGGGCTACGACCTCGAGGACGTGAACGTGGTCGCTGCCGGTAAGCACAGTGCCGTGCGCATCATGGTCGACCGTGAAGACGGCGTCGACCTCGACGCGCTGCCGGAGTTGAGCCGGGTGATCTCCGATGTGTTCGACGGCGTGACCGATTTCGGCGAAGCGCCGTACACCCTCGAGGTCACCACTCCCGGAATCGATCGCCCGTTGACACAACCACGGCATTGGCGTCGCGCGCGTGGTCGCAAGGTGCGGATCGAACTCGCCGACGGCAAGGTCGAGGGCCGCGTCGGACTTCTCGACGGTGACTCGGTTGCCCTCGTGATCAAGGACAAGGGAGTTCTCTCGACACGATCGATCGCGCTGGCCGATGTTGTGAAAGCTGTTGTGCAGGTAGAATTTTCGCGGCCGACCGCAGAAGAGATGGATCTTGCGGGCGGCGTGGTGGGCGGTAGGCCGTCACCCGCGAACACCGACGAAATCGTGAATGTGGAAGCACCGGAAGAAGGGTCGGACAAGTGAATATCGATATTGCAGCTCTGCGCGCCATCGAGGCGGACAAGGGCGTTCCGATCGAGATGGTGATCTCGACGATCCAGACCGCGCTGTTGACCGCCTACCGGCACACCGAGGGGCACCAGTCCAACGCGCGAATCGACGTCGATCGCAAGACCGGTTCCGTCCGGGTGATGGCCAAGGAGTTCGACGCCGAGGGCAATCTGATCTCCGAGTGGGACGACACGCCGGAAGGCTTCGGCCGGATCGCTGCCACCACCGCTCGTCAGGTGATTCTGCAGCGTTTGCGCGATGCGGAGCACGAGCGCTCCTTCGGGGAGTACTCGACCCACGAGGGTGAAATCGTCAACGGCGTCATTCAGCGCGATACGCGCGCCAACGCCAAGGGCACCGTCATCGTCCGGATCGGCAGCGAGGCGAACGGGGCCGACGGCCTGCTTCCGCCCGCCGAGCAGGTTCCGGGGGAGACGTACGAGCACGGTGAGCGCATCAAGTGCTACGTCGTCGGAGTCGCGCGGGGCAACCGCGGCCCGCAGATCACGCTCTCGCGCACACACCCCAATCTGGTGCGCAAGTTGTTCGCGCTCGAGGTGCCCGAGATCGCCGACGGTTCGGTCGACATCGTGGCGGTAGCGCGTGAATCGGGGCACCGCTCGAAGATCGCGGTCGCGTCGACGGTCTCGGGCCTGAACGCCAAGGGTGCATGTATCGGGCCGATGGGGCAGCGCGTGCGGAATGTGATGAGCGAACTGGCCGGCGAGAAGATCGACATCATCGACTTCGACGAGGACCCGGCGACGTTCGTCGGGAATGCACTGTCGCCGTCGAAGGTTGTGTCTGTGACAGTGGTGGACGCAGCCGCTCGCGCGGCGCGCGTGGTGGTCCCGGAGTACCAGTTGTCGCTGGCGATCGGCAAGGAAGGGCAGAACGCTCGACTTGCCGCTCGATTGACCGGTTGGCGTATCGACATCCGCAGTGACGCGGCGGCACCCGAGACGACCAGCGCCTAGGGCCGGAATGCGGAGATCGAGGCAATACAGCGGTAGAGTGGTCGATGGTTCGGTAACGACCTCTCCGCTCGGAGACGTGAACGCGAGAATCCGGTTGTGACAAGCCGGCCGATTCGTACATGTGTCGGGTGCAGGGAGCGAGTGCCGGCCGCCGATCTGTTGAGGATCGTGGTTCGAGAAGCTGGTTCGTACGAATTCGCTCTCGTCCCCGACATCCGGCATTCGATGTCCGGTCGTGGTGCTTGGTTGCACTACAACCGAGAATGCCTGCACAATGCGGAACGTCGCCGAGTCTTCGGCCGAGCGTTTCGGATATCGGGAAATGTGGAATCGTCCGCAGTATCGGACGTGCTCGACGAGCACGAACGGCTGCACGGCGAGAACACGACAAGAGCAACACCCGTCGACAAGAACAGGCAACAGCACTGATGAGCACACCGTGAAGCACCAACGATGAACGTCCATCGGAGATAACCCGAGGTCGTGCGGGCACCAAGCCTCGCTCGGCCTCTCAGTGAGGAGAGCAGTGGCAGGCAAGGCCCGCGTGCACGAGTTGGCAAAAGAACTCGGTGTCACCAGTAAGGAACTACTCGCACGGCTCAAAGAGCAAGGCGAGTTCGTCAAGTCCGCATCATCCACAGTCGAAGCCCCCGTGGCTCGTCGACTTCGTGAATCCTTCCCGTCCGCAAACGCGGACGCGCCGGCGTCCGGTGCAGCAGCACCCAACGGTCGCGCAGCAGCAGATCGTGCGTCGGATTCCGCCGCGAAGCCCGGCGCAGCAAAGCCGAGTGGACCTCGTCCCGGACCCAAGCCGGCATCCCGCCCGGCCGAGCCCGAGGCCCCCGCTGCACCGGCACCCGCAGCGCAAGCTCCGGCAGCGCAGTCGCCCGCAGCGGTTGCTCCCGCTGCCCCGTCGGCACCGGCCGCTGCGCCCACGCCGGCACCGGCTGCGCCCACCCCTCGTCCGGCAGCACCCGCTGCTCCGGTCGAGCAGGCACCTGCCGCGTCGGCCGAGGCAACCGCGTCGGCTCCGGCCGCCCCCAAGCCCGCTGGTCCTGGCCCCAAGCCCGGCCCGAAGGCTCCGCGCGTCGGAAACAATCCGTACTCGTCGGCTCCGGTCGAACGACCGGCCCCGCGACCCGCTCCCGGTGCCGGTGCTCCGCGCCCCGGCGGCGGACGACCGGCTCCCGGACAGGGCGGACCCCGCCCGGCCGCACCGGCAGGCGGCGCTCGTCCGGCTCCCGGACAGGGCGGCCCCCGTCCCGCACCGGGTCAGGCCGGACCTCGGCCCAGCCCGGGCTCCATGCCTCCTCGCCCCAATCCGGGTGCGATGCCGACTCGTTCGGCACGTCCCGGCCCCGCAGCAGGACGTCCCGGTCGCCCCGGCGGCGCACCGGGTGGACGTCCGGGCGGCGGCGGTGGCGGTGGTTACCGCGGCGGTGGCGCTCCCGGCGCTCCCGGTGGTGCACCGGCAGGTGGCGCTCCCGCAGGTGGCTTCCGTGGCCGTCCCGGCGGCGGTGGCCGTCCCGGTCAGCGTGGCGCAGCAGCAGGTGCGTTCGGTCGGCCCGGCGGAGCAGTCCGCCGCGGTCGCAAGTCGAAGCGGGCGAAACGCGCCGAGTACGAGAGCATGCAGGCTCCCGCAGTCGGCGGCGTCAGGCTGCCCCGCGGCAACGGCGAGACCATTCGTCTCGCCCGCGGAGCATCGCTGTCGGACTTCGCAGACAAGATCGACGCCAACCCCGCTGCACTCGTGCAGGCACTGTTCAACCTCGGTGAGATGGTCACCGCGACGCAGTCGGTCAACGACGAGACGCTGGAGCTTCTCGGCGGCGAGATGAACTACGTCGTGCAGGTCGTCAGTCCCGAGGACGAGGATCGCGAACTGCTCGATTCGTTCGACCTCACCTACGGCGAAGATGCCGGCGGCGAGGAAGACCTCGAGCAGCGTCCCCCGGTGGTCACCGTCATGGGCCACGTCGATCACGGTAAGACTCGACTGCTCGACTCGATTCGTAACACCACGGTGCGCGAAGGCGAGGCCGGCGGCATCACGCAGCACATCGGTGCGTACCAGGTGTTGACCGAGCTCGAAGGCAACGAGCGTCTCGTGACCTTCATCGACACCCCCGGTCACGAGGCCTTCACGGCCATGCGTGCTCGTGGTGCCAAGGCCACCGACCTTGCGATCCTCGTGGTCGCGGCCGACGACGGTGTCATGCCGCAGACGGTCGAAGCCATCAACCACGCCCAGGCGGCCGACGTGCCGATCGTGGTCGCGGTCAACAAGATCGACAAGGAAGGCGCGAACCCGGACAAGATCCGGCAGCAGCTGACCGAATACGGTCTGGTCGCCGAGGAATACGGCGGCGAGACGATGTTCGTCGACATCTCCGCCAAGCAGGGCACCAACATCGATGCCCTCCTCGAAGCGGTGCTGCTGACGGCCGATGCGTCACTCGATCTGCGTGCCAACCCGGACATGGATGCCCAGGGTGTCGCCATCGAGGCACACCTCGACCGCGGTCGCGGTCCGGTGGCCACCGTGCTCATCGCCCGCGGAACGCTGCGCGTCGGTGACTCGATCGTCGCCGGCGATGCCTACGGCCGCGTGCGTCGCATGGTCGACGAGCACGGCGAGGACGTCACCGAAGCGATGCCGTCCCGGCCCGTTCAGGTCATCGGCTTCACGTCGGTGCCCGGTGCAGGCGACAACCTTCTGGTCGTCGACGAGGACCGGATCGCCCGTCAGATCGCCGATCGCCGTAATGCCCGTAAGCGCAATGCTCTGGCGGCCAAGAGTCGCAAGCGCATCAGCCTCGACGATCTCGATGCAGCTCTGAAGGAGACTTCGCAGCTCAACCTGATCCTCAAGGGTGACAACTCGGGAACCGTCGAGGCGCTCGAAGAGGCCTTGCTCGGTATCCAGATCGACGACGAAGTCGAGTTGCGCGTCATCGACCGCGGTGTCGGTGGCGTCACGGAAACCAACGTCAACCTGGCGTCGGCATCCAACGCGATCATCATCGGCTTCAACGTGCGGGCCGAGGGCAAGGCAACCGAACTCGCCAACCGCGAGGGCGTCGACATTCGGTACTACTCGGTGATCTACCAGGCCATCGACGAGATCGAGAAGGCCCTCAAGGGCATGCTCAAGCCGATCTACGAAGAGGTCGCTCTGGGCCAGGCCGAGATCCGCGCGCTGTTCCGTTCCTCGAAGGTCGGAAACATCGCCGGTTGCCTCGTCACCTCCGGTACGATCCGTCGCAACGCCAAGGCGCGCCTGCTCCGTGACAATGCGGTCGTGGCCGAGACCGTGACGATCTCCTCGCTTCGCCGGGAGAAGGACGACGCAGTCGAGGTTCGTGAGGGATACGAGTGTGGTTTGACGGTGACGTACTCCGACATCAAGGTGGGCGATGTCATCGAGGCGTACGAGCTCCGTGAAAAGCCGCGCGACTAGAACAGGTCCGGAGCTGAACAGCTCCGTTCCCGGTCGCGTCGGCTCGGTGGTGAAGCCAGGGGAGTGACACTGCACTCCGGGGACGAGCCGGTGGTGGTACGACATATGTACCGCCACCGGCTTTGTCGTCGGAGCTGATCGAAGGGGCGTCGTCAGCGTGTATCTGGGTGCTTTGGAGTTGGACGTGTTGTTGGGGGACGTGCGTTCGCTCGCCGAGAAACGGTCGATGGTGGAACCGGTTCTCGGCGATCTGCAGAGGCTGGGAGTGTCTGCCGCCGAAACCGGTGAGCGAGAACGTATTCGGCGTTCGATGTTGGGCGTGGCAGCGGCGGGCACGAACGTCGACCTGTTGCACGACAAGCTCGACGAGTGCGAGCGGCACGTCGCCGAGCGTCAGGATCTGGAACTGTTGGCAGTACGCCGAAGAATTTTCGGCCCCGAGGATTAGATCGGGGAGTTCGTCGAACGTGTTCGGCGAATGTTGGAGCGTAATCGCCGAGACGTCGCACTGCAGTGACGTCCGGCCATGAAAGAGGAGTGTGATTGTCGTGGTGGATCAGGCCAGGGCTCGTAAGTTGTCCAAGCGAATCGCCGCTATCGTTGCGACGGCGATCGACCACGAGATCAAAGATCCACGGTTGGCGTTCGTGACCATCACCGACACGAAGGTGACGGCCGACCTGCACGACGCCACGGTGTACTACACCGTGATGGGCGAGGATCTCGATACCCCGCCCGATCTGCAGGGAGCTGCGGCGGGTCTGGAGAAGGCCAAGGGCGTTCTCCGCTCGAAGGTCGGAGCCGGTACCGGTGTGCGGTTCACTCCGACGCTGACGTTCGTGACGGATACCGTCCCCGACACCGCCCGGCACATGGAAGAGCTGCTCGAACGCGCTCGCGCAGCCGACGAGGAGCTGGCTCGCGCCCGGGCGAACGCGAAGCCTGCCGGAGACCCGGACCCGTACAAGGCTCCCCGCGAGGAGTCCCCCGCGGATCGCGACGATGCAGAAGCCGTCGAGCCAGCCGAAGCCGACTGAGATGTCCGATGGCTCTGGTTCGGAGTTCGAGCTGGACGAGGATCTGGCGCGTGCGATCGAGATGCTCGAGCGCGCTTCCTCGGTGACCGTGCTCTGCCATGTCCAGCCGGATGCCGACACGATCGGCAGCGGATTGGCAATCGGTTCGGTACTCGAACGTCGCGGCGCGCAGGTGCAGGTGGCGTTCGCCGCGCCCGCGTTTCTGCCGCAATCGATGGAAGAGCTACCGAACCGGCATCTGCTGGTGGAGCCGGAGAAGGTGGCCGAATCGGTCGATCTGGTGGTCACCGTGGACGCCGGAAGCCGAGGTCGACTCGGTTCGCTCGGCGAGCGACTCGACTCCGCATCGGAGTCCCTGGTCATCGACCATCACCGGAGTAATACGCGGTTCGGAACACTGAACGTCGTCCACGCGTCCGCCGAGTCCACCACGGCCGTGATCGTCCGCCTGCTGGATCGGTGGGGTGTCGACATCGATGCGGACCTGGCGCATCTGCTGTTCGCGGGTCTGGTCACCGATACCGGGTCGTTCCGGTGGGTGCGGCCGGGTTCGCATCTGCTCGCGGAGAGGTTGCTCGCGACCGGCATCGACGGTGCACGTATCGCCCGTCGCCTCCTCGATACGCACCCCTTCGACTGGCTGCCGATGCTCGGGGCGGTACTGGGTTCGGCCGAGTTGCTGCCCGACGCGGCGGGCGGACGGGGGCTCGTGTACGCCGTCATCCGGAGCGAGGATTCGGCCGGTCTGAGGTCGGAGGAGATCGAGAGTGTCATCGACATCGTGCGGACCACCTCCGAGGCGGAGGTGGCCGCGGTGTTGAAGCAGCAGGATTTCGGGTCGGTCTGGGTGGTGTCGCTCAGATCCAAGACGCAGGTGGACGTATCTGCAGTGGCGACCGGGCTCGGCGGCGGTGGGCATCACAACGCCGCGGGCTACACCGCGACCGGTGAGCTCCCCGACGTGATCGATGCGCTCCGTGAGGCCTTGTCGGCGTCGTGAGTTCCACCCCTGTCACGGCTCGCAGAATTCTCGGGCTGTCGCTTCCATCGCTCGGAGTTCTGGCCGCCGAACCCCTCTACCTCCTCTTCGACGCGGCGGTCGTCGGCCGGCTCGGCGCGTTGGCTCTGGCCGGCCTGGCGATCGGGGGGCTCGTCCTCGCTCAGGTCAGCACGCAGCTGACCTTCCTGTCCTACGGAACCACTGCGCGTGCGGCGCGCATGCACGGTGCCGGTCGTGAGCGCGACGCCGTCGGGGAAGGGGTGCAGGCGACGTGGCTGGCGGTGGCGATCGGTCTCGCGATCGTCCTCGTGGTCCAGTTGTTCGCCGCCCCCGTCGTGTCGCTACTGGCCGGTGGCGGTGACATTGCCGCGGAGGCACTGCTGTGGCTGCGCGTGGCGCTGGTGGGGGTGCCGTTCATTCTGATATCGCTGGCCGGGAACGGCTGGATGCGCGGCGTGCAGAACACGACGACACCATTGCGGTTCGTCGTGCTCGGTTTCGGCGTGTCGGCGGTGCTGTGTCCACTCCTCGTCCACGGCCTGCTCGGATTTCCCCGGCTCGAATTGGTGGGCTCGGCCGTTGCGAACGTCATCGGCCAAGGCGTCGCAGGCGCTCTGTTCGTCGGTGCCCTCGGGCGGTCGGGTGTGCCGTTGCGCCCGCGCTGGTCGGTCATGCGGGCGCAGCTGGTACTCGGCCGCGATCTGATCGTGCGCAGTCTCGCGTTCCAGGCGTGCTTCCTGTCTGCCGCAGCGGTCGCGTCGCGATTCGGTGCCGCGTCGGTGGCGGCAAATCAGGTGGTGCTGCATCTGTGGAACCTGGTGTCGTTGATGCTCGACTCGTTGGCGATCGCTGCGCAGACACTCGTGGGAGCGGCCCTGGGTGCGGGCAGGACCGAGGATGCGCGTGCGCTCGCACGCCGGTTGACGGCATGGTCGACGGTCTTCGCGGTGATCCTGGCCGCGGTGTTCGCCGCCGGGCAGCCGGTCGTCCCGGGATTGTTCACCACCGACGTCTCGGTGATCGATCAGATGCAGGCGATCTGGTGGATCTTCGTGGCGATCATTCCGGTGGCCGGTGTGGTGTTCGCGTTGGACGGGGTGCTGTTGGGCAGCGGCGATGCCGCGTTCTTGCGTAACGCCACGATGGCGTGTGCGGTCGTCGGGTTCCTGCCGTTCATCTGGTCGGCCCTGGTGTTCGACTGGGGTGTCGTGGGCATCTGGCTGGGTCTGGGTGTCTTCGTCTGCCTGCGCATGGTCGCGGTCGCCGGTCGAGTGCTGTCGGGTAAATGGCTCGTGACCGGTAGCGATCGGCAACTGCGAGACTGATCGCGTTCGCATGCATCACCGCCGTGACACCAGGGCCGGATGCAGCACCACCTCGCGGCTCTTGACGACGAAGAACACCCGTCGGCCGGGTTCGAGGCCCAGCTCCGATACCGCGGCGGCGGTGATGTCTGCCGCGATACCCGGTGTGCCGTCGGGGTGCGGACGAGCTCGGACGCGGATGCCCGAGCCCTGCACTTCCATCTCCTCGATGACTACTTCGAAGACGTTGCGCGGGCTGGCGTGCGGCGCGGTGAGGTGTACCGAAACCGCAGCGGGGGAGAAAACTGCGACCACCGGCGTCCCCGAACCGTGTTGCCCCGAGCCGTGCACGACGGTGTCCCACGGCGTGCGCAGCGCGGTGGTGTCGCCGACGGTGAGTGCGTGGCCCGAGATCAGATTGACCCCGGCCATGCGAGCACCGAACTCGCTTCGCGGGGCGGTGAGAACGTCGGCGACCGAACCGCGTTCGACGACGCGTCCACCGTCGACGACGGCAACGGTATCGGCGAGTGCGACGACGTCGAGCAGATCGTGGGTGACTATCAGTGCCGTACGACCGTTCTCTCGGAGTACGGTGCGCAGCAGTCTTCGGATGGCCGGGGCCGTGTCGACGTCGAGCGCGGCGAGCGGTTCGTCGAGCAGGAGGAGTCGGGGATCGGCGGCGAGTGCGCGGGCGATGGCAACCCGCTGAGCTTGGCCCCCGGACAGCTGTGCCGGGCGGCGCTCGGCCAGGTGAGAGGCTCCGACTGCGTCGAGCCACCGATCGGCCACTGCCCTGGCCGTCCTCCGGTCGGCGCCGGAACTACGTGGTGCGAATGCGACGTTCGTCCGTGCGGCCATGTGAGGAAACAGCAGTGTCTCCTGTGCCAGAGTCGCGATGCCGCGGGCGTGCACCGGAACGGCCGTCCCTGCGGTCGTGTCGGTCAGAACGTCCTCGCCCAGGCGGATGATGCCGTCGTCGGGTGGCACCAGGCCCGCGACGAGCTGCAGCAGTGTGGATTTACCTGCGCCGTTCGGTCCCAGGATCGCCGTTGTTTCACCCTCGGCGACATCCAGCTCGAGATCGACGCCCCGGTCCGCGACGGTGGCGCGCAGGTGTAGCGAACTCATGGTGTTCCCGTCGTTCGAGTACCGCGAGCGGCCAGGACCACCACTGCCGCGACGACGACGAGGACGAGCGACAGGGCTATCGCCGCGTCGGGGTCGGACTCGCGTTGCAGATAGATTTCGAGGGGCAGGGTTCTGGTCACTCCCTCGAGAGAACCGGCGAACGTCAGCGTCGCGCCGAACTCTCCCAGTGCGCGCGCGAACGCGAGAACGATTCCGGACGTCAACCCGGGCAGGATCAAGGGGAGGGTGACGCGGCGCAGGACCGTCGTAGGGGGAGCGCCCAAGGTTGCGGCCACCACGTCGTATCGGTCACCGGCAGTGCGCAGCGCGCCCTCGACGCTGACCACCAGGAAGGGCAACGACACGAAGGCCTGGGCGAGCACCACGGCCGTCGAGGTGAACGCGATCCGGATTCCGAAGGCATCGAGATGTTCGCCCAGTAGCCCCTGGCGACCGAACGTGTAGAGCAAGGCGATACCGCCGACCACCGGGGGGAGCACCAGTGGGAGGACGACGAGGGAACGCAGCGTCGACAGACCGCGAAACGAACTGCGGGCGAGGACCGTTGCCATCGGCACACCCAGGAGCACACACAACATCGTGCTCGCCGAGGCCGTCTTCAGACTCAACAGCAGTGCGGCTACTGCGGACTCGGACGTGATGAGCCCGAAGAAGTTCGTCCAGTCGATTCGGGTGAACATCGCGGCCAACGGCGCGACGACGAGAAGCGCTCCGGCAGCGGCAGGGACGAATATCCATCCGGGTACACCGACGGTCGGACCTGTGCCCGCGGCGTGCCCGGTCACGGTGCCGCGAAACCGGCCTGCGTCAGCACTTCACGGCCGACCGGTCCGGCGACGAAGTCGGTGAAGGCGCGGGCCGTGTCCACGTTGTCGGATCCGCTCAATGCTGCGATCGGATAGGTGTTGACCGCCCCGCTCGATTCCGGGAAAGGCACGGCGGTGACGGCGTCTGCGGCCCCCGTTGCATCGGTGACGTACACCAGTCCGGCGTCGGCCTGACCGGAGGTGACCTTGCCCAGAACGTCGGTGACGGACGACTCCTCGCTGACTGCCGGGATGTCGGTTCCGGTGGCGTTCTCGACGGCTGCCGTGGCCGCGCCGCACGGCACCTGAGGCGCGCAGATCACCGTCAGCACATCGGGTTTCGCCAGATCGGCGAACGACCGGACGGCCTTGGGGTTACCCGGGGCAGTGACGATGGTGAGGGTGTTGGAGGCGAAATCGACCGGGTCGCCGGCGACGAGGCCGGCATCGACGGTCGTGCTCATGTTCTTGGTATCGGCAGAGGCGAACACGTCGGCAGGTGCACCGTTGACCAGTTGCGCGGCCAGATCGGAGGAGCCCGCAAAGCTGAAATCGACGGTAGTGCCGGGATGTTCCTGCTCGAAGCGGGTGCCGAGGGCGGTGAACGTCGAGCGCAGTGATGCCGCCGCGAACACGGTCAGCGTGCTCGAACCCCCATCCTGCGGAGCGTCCTCGGCAGCGGGGTCGGCCGCGCACCCTGCAAGCATCAGGGCGACCGCGACCAGAGCACCGTGAACCGCTCGAATGTTCTTCACTGACATCGTCCTTCGGTTCTAGGGAGTTTCGACAATGACGGTCGTGGCCTTGACGACCGCGACGGTGATGGAGCCCGGTTCGAGCCCCAATTCCTGGACCGATCGGGTGCTCATCAGGGACACGATGGTGAACGGCCCACACTGCATGCGGACCTCGCTCATGACCGCGTCGGAGACCACGTCGGTGACCAGCCCCACGAGTCGGTTCCGGGCAGAGCTACCGCCCGACGCCACCTCGGGCGGGGGAGCGGCGTGCTCGCGGGCGTACTGCGCGAGAGCGCGCGCGTCGACGACCTTGCGACCCGTCTCGTCGTCGTGGGAGGGCAGGGTCCCGCTGTCCATCCACCGGCGGACGGTGTCGTCGCTGACTCCGAGCAGTGCGGCGGCGTCGCGTACCCGTATCGGCGGTGCCGTCATCGCACGATGCCGTTTCCTGCAAGTATCCGCAAAAGCGTCATGGATTGCACCATATACCCGAATCTGCGGTCGTTGCTGCGTGGACCCTCCTTTCGGAGCCGTCCGACGAACCGCAGCGGTTCACCCCGCGTGCACCGCTGCGGAATCTCCGGGGAGTATTGGAGGTTGGTACGTTCTCGGGCGGTTGTGGCGATTCGACGTCGGCGGCCGAGTGCATCGGAAGGGATCATCAGTGGCAGCCAAGTTATGGGCAGTGAGCGACATTCATGTCGGACATCGAGGCAATCGACCTGTCACCGAGGACATTCATCCCGAGTCACCCGAGGATTGGCTGATCGTCGCCGGAGACGTCTCGGAGAAGACCGACGACATCAAATGGGCGCTCGAGCTGCTGCGCAGCCGCTTCGCGAAAGTGATCTGGGTTCCGGGCAATCACGAGTTGTGGACGACGGTGAAGGACCCCGTTCAGATCCACGGAGCGGCTCGGTACGAGTACCTGGTCAATCTGTGCCGCGAGATCGACGTCGTCACTCCCGAGGATCCCTACCTGCTCTGGGAAGGCAAAGGTGGACCCGCGACGATAGTGCCGATGTTCCTGCTCTACGACTACACGTTCCTCCCGCAGGGTGCGCGGGACAAGGAGCACGGGCTGGCGATCGCGCGCGAGAAGAACGTCGTCGCCACCGACGAGTTCCTGCTGTCCTCTCAGCCGTATGCGACGCGCGATGCCTGGTGCCATGCCCGCATCGACGCCACCCGCGAGCGCCTCGACGCGCTGGACACCACGGTTCCCACCGTGCTCATCAACCACTTTCCGATGGTGCGTCAGCCGACCGAGGTGTTGTTCTACCCGGAGTTCGCCCTGTGGTGCGGGTCGACGCTGACGGCGGACTGGCACACCAGGTACAACGCGATCTGCTCGGTGTACGGTCACCTGCACATCCCGCGGACCACCTACTACGACGGCGTCCGCTTCGAGGAGGTCTCGGTGGGTTACCCGCGCGAATGGCAGCGCCGTGGACTGCCGAACAACGTTCTGCGCCAAATTCTTCCGGTTCCCGAGTATCCGCCGGGCACATTGAACAAATGGGGCGGGCACTTCACCGTGACGCCCGAGATGGAGGCAGAGGTCGAGAAGATGAGGGCAGGCCAGTGATCGAATCGATTCTCCCCAACGGGGTCGTCTCGGCCGAATTGTTCACCGATCCACCGGGTTTGATGCCGCACCCACTCGAAGCGCCGCTGGTCGCCAAGGCGGTGGACAAGCGCAAGCGTGAGTTCACCTCGGCTCGACACTGCGCGCGTGTGGCGATGCAGAAGCTCGGTGTGGAGCCCGCGCCGATCATGCGCGGCACCTCCGGCGCACCGCAGTGGCCGAAGGGAGTGGTGGGGTCGTTGACGCATTGCGACGGCTACCGCGGTGCCGTTCTGGGCTACGCCATGCAGGTTCGCTCGGTGGGAATCGATGCCGAGCCACACGGACCTCTTCCCGACGGTGTGCTCGACGCGGTCAGCCTCGAAGCCGAGCGCGAGTGGCTCTCGACCGCGGGCCGAGAAGACGTCCACTGGGATCGAGTGTTGTTCTGCGCCAAAGAAGCGACGTACAAGGCCTGGGAGCCGCTGACCGGTCGCTGGCTGGGGTTCGAGGACGCGCACATCACGTTCGAGCGCACCGGCACCGGTGACGACATCTCGGGAACGTTTCGATCCGAACTGCTGGTCCCGGGCGACACCGTATCCGGACCTCCGTTGACGGCTTTCGACGGTCGATGGATGGTGTCCGACGGTTTGGTGATGACGGCGATCTCGGTGATGTGACGACCGGCTCGTCGCGCCTGGCACAATGCACTCTCGTGAGTGCTCGCGGAAAGATCTCGTCCGGTCTCGTAGGTGCCGGTGTGTTGGTGGTCGACAAGGGGCCGGGCGTCACCAGCCACGATGTCGTCGCGTCGTGCCGAAAGTTGTTGCAGACCAGAAAGGTCGGTCATGCGGGGACGTTGGACCCCATGGCGACCGGGGTGCTGGTTCTGGGCGTCGAGCGGGCGACCAAGATGCTCGGATTGCTGACGCTGACGACCAAGTCGTACACCGCCACTGTGCGACTGGGGCGCAGTACGACGACCGATGACGCCGAGGGTGAGGTGCTCGCCGACGTCCCGGCCACGAATGTTTCGGATTCGGACATCGCGGCCGGGGTTGCCGCACTCACCGGTGACATCGAGCAGGTTCCGGCCAGTGTCAGTGCCATCAAGGTCGACGGTCAGCGGGCACACAAGCTCTCGCGCGCCGGTGAGGAGTTCACCCTCGCCGCTCGCAAGGTCACTGTCACTCGCTTCGACGTGACGGCTCGCCGCGACGTCGTCGATTCCGATGGCCGGTTCGTCGACCTCGATGTCGAGGTGGACTGCACGTCGGGGACGTACGTGCGCGCGCTCGCACGGGATCTCGGCGCAGCACTGGGCGTCGGCGGCCACCTGACGGTTCTGCGCAGAACCAGGGTCGGGCCGTTCACGCTCGACCACGCCGTGACACTCGAGGAATTGGCCGAGAATCCCGCTGTGGGCCTCGATATAGACGAGGCCGCGCGCACCGCATTTCCGCACCGACAGATCGATGCCGCCGAAGCGGAGTCGCTCAGCCAGGGACGCTGGCTCGATCCCGTCGGAATCGAGGGGGTCTACGCGGCTGTCGATCCCACCGGGCACACCATCGCGTTGCTGCAGGAAAAGGGCAAGCGGGCGAGCTCGGTGATGGTGGTGCGGCCGGCAACACTGCGCGGGTATTGATTTCCCGTTCGAGTCGGCCCTGCGACCGAGGGGACTGTACCGCTCAGGTGGCCGGAACCATCCAGATCGCTTCGGCGGCGCGGTGACCGAGATCGATGGACTCCGTGCTGCCGCGTCGGGCGAGTTCGATCGCCACCGTGCCGGCGTAGTCGCGTCGTTCGACCACGGTGATCGGTAGATCGAGCTCGATGCCGACCGAATCGAAGTACCGGAGCATTGCGGGGTCCGAATCGGAGATACGAGCCACTCGTCCCGACTGACCGTCGAGGTACTCGCTCAGTCTGGTTGCGGACGGCGTGTCGATGGATCCGTTGGCCGACGGAATCGGGTCCCCGTGTGGATCTCGTTCGGGGTGGCCGAGTTTGGCGTCTATACGATCCATCATCAGATCGGATACCGCATGTTCGAGGATCTCTGCCTCGTCGTGGACCTCGTCCCAGCCGTACCCGAGTTCGCGAACGAGGTAGGTCTCGATGAGGCGATGTCGACGGACCATGCCGATGGCCGCCAGTCGGCCCTTCTCGGTGAGTGAGATGGCACCGTACCGGGCGTGGTCCACCATGCCCTGATCGGCGAGTTTGCGAATCGCCTCGGACACCGTGGATGCGGACACGCCGATTCGTTCGGAGAGCATTTTGGTGCTGACGGAGTCTTCACTCCATTCGCTGGCCGTCCAGATGACCTTGAGGTAGTCCTGCGCAACTGCGGACAGCTGGACGCCCTCGTCGGCCGGAGCTGGATCGTCTTTTCGTTGCGCCACGTCGCCGAGCTTAGGCAATCCAATGGAAAAAGACATCTCACCCGGCCGGAGCTACCGTGACCTGTCCTCGGCGGCGCAGAGCGCGCGTGACGATACCCTGCGTCGGGCTGAACAGGTACGCCAGCACGAACACCAGGCCTTGGGCCAGCACCACGCTGCCACCCGAGGAGACGTCGAGATAGAAACTGGCGTAGATACCGACCAGGGCGCAGCCCACCGAGATGGCGGGGGCAATCATCAGCATGCGGCCGAAGCTGTGGGTGAGTAGGTATGCGGTTGCGCCGGGTGTGATCAGCATGGCGACGACCAGGATGACGCCGACGGCCTGTAGCGCCACGACGGTCGTCAGCGCGAGCAGCGTCAACATCGCGGCCGAGATCACGCTCGGATTGATGCCGACCGCGCGAGCCTGCGTGCGGTCGAACGCGAACAGAGTGAAATCGCGACGCTTGATCACCATCACGGCCAACGCCAGCCCGCCGAGCACGAACACCTGGATCATGTCCGACTGCGACACCCCGAGCAGGTTTCCGAACAAGATGTGGTTGAGGTCGATCTGGCTCGGAAACTTGGAGATCAGGACGACGCCGAGGGCGAACAACGTGGTGAACACGACGCCGATCGCGGCGTCCTCCTTGACGATGGTGGTGTTGCGAACCACCCCGATGGCACCGACCGCGATGAGTGCGAACAGCAGGGCGCCGATGGCGAACGGCGCACCCAGCAGGTAGGACAGGGCGACGCCGGGCAGTACCGCGTGCGATACGGCGTCTCCCATCAGTGACCAGCCGATGAGTACGAGCCAGCAGCTCAACACTGCGCAGACGATCGAGGCGGTGACGGTCACCAACAACGCACGCTGCATGAAGGTGTATTCGAGAGGATTGACGACGAAGTCGATCAGGTACACGGTTCAGCTCGCTTCCGAAGTAGGAGAGCTCGCGCCCAGTTCGTCGATCTTCGACGGGTCCATGCCGAAGGCCAGTGCCAGGTTCTCCGGGCGCAACACCTCGGCTGGACTGCCGTGCATCAGGACCCGCTGCTGCAGCAGGATTGCCTCGTCGCACAGTTCCGGAAGGGCGTGCAGATCGTGGGTGGACACCAGGACGGACGCACCCTGAGCGGCCAGTTCTCGGAGGAGTCGCGTGATCGTCGCCTCGGTCTTCTTGTCCACTCCTGCAAACGGCTCGTCGAGGAGCAGCAAGGACGCTTCCTGAGCGATGGCGCGGGCCACGAATGCCCGTTTGCGTTGTCCGCCGGAGAGTTGCCCGATCTGTCGATCGGCGAGCTCGGTGAGATCGACTCGTCTCAGGGCCGCGTCCACCGCAGCTCTGTCTGCCGCACGAGGGGTTCGGAGAAAGTTCTGTTTGCCGTAACGACCCATCATCACCACGTCCCGGACGCTGATGGGGAAGGTCCAATCGACCGATTCGGCCTGGGGCACGTAGCTGACCGTCCCGGCTTTGCGGGCCCGGGCGGGGTCGCCGCCGAAGACCGTGATCGAACCGGCATCGGTCTTGACGACGCCCATGATGGCCTTGAACAGCGTCGACTTACCCGATCCGTTCATTCCGACCAGGCCGCAGACGCGTCCGGGTGCGAGGGTCAGGCTCGCGCCGACCAGCGCCACGACGTCTCGGTACCGAACGTCGACGGCGTCGACGGTCAGCGCGGCACCGTCCCGGTTCGCACCCGAGATGTGCCGGGTCATCGCGTGCCCACCAACGCGTCGGCGATCAGCCGCGCGTCGTAACGCAGCAGATCGAGGTAGGTGGGCACGGGTCCGTCGGCGGCGCTGAGGGAGTCGACGTACAGCTTTCCGCCGAAGCGGGCACCCGTGTCGTCGGCGACCTGGAGCTGAGCCTTGTCCGAGACGGTCGACTCGCAGAAGACGGCAGGCACGTCGTTGTCACGTACGAAATCGATGGTGCGGACCACTTGTTTGGGTGTCCCTTCCTGTTCGGCATTGACCGGCCACAGATACGCCTCCTGCAGGTCGAAGTCGCGGGCCAGATAGCCGAACGCGCCCTCACACGTCACCAGAGCACGTTGCTGCGCCGGAAGTTGGGCCAGATCGGATTCCAGTTCGTCGCCGACCGACCGCAGCTCGGTGATGTACGCGGCGGCGTTGGCGCGGTATTCCTCGGCATGGACAGCGTCGAGCGCCACGAACGCGTCGGCGATGTTGGTGATGTAGGTCTCCGCCGCGACCGGCGACATCCAGGCGTGTGGATTGGCCTTGCCCGCATATGCGTCATCGCGGATGTAGACGGGTTCCACGTGTGCGCTGACGACCGCGTGCGGTGCGGGCACCCGCTCGACGAACTTCTCGAACCACGCCTCGAGTCCCAGACCGTTGTCCAGGATCAGATCGGCGCTTTCGGCAGTGCGTAGGTCGCCGGGTGTGGGCTCGTACCCGTGAATCTCGGCTCCGGCCTTGGTGATCGACTCCACACGGAGATGGTCGCCTGCAACGTTCGCGGCCATGTCGGCCAGCACCGTGAACGTCGTCAGCACCAACGGTCTGCCGTCGTCCATCGACGTCGGCTCGTCGTCGCCGACCGCGCGAGCGCATCCGCTCGACGTCGCTACCAGCAGTCCCGCCACGGCCCAGCTCGCAACGATTCGACCCACGCGAGATCCGCGGGATCGAAGAAATAAGTTAGGCACCCCGAAATATTTACCGTGGGGACACCCTTTTGTCCATACCTGCCGCACGCGACACGCCTGTCCGAGGATGACCGAGCGGCCGCCGGGCCGTAGGCTTCGCGGTGTGCAGAGATGGCGAGGTCTCGACGATGTACCTGCCGACTGGGGCCGATGTGTGCTCACGATCGGTGTGTTCGACGGCGTTCACCGCGGACATGCGCAGTTGATCGGTAGAGCAGTGGCCGCAGCTCGGGAACGCGGCGTACCCAGCGTGCTCATGACCTTCGATCCCCACCCGATGGAAGTGGTCCGTCCTGGTAGTCACCCCGCGCAGTTGACGACGTTGACCCGGCGTGCCGAACTGGCCGAGGAACTGGGCATCGACGTGTTCTGTGTCATGCCGTTCACGCCCGAACTGATGAAACTCACCCCCGAGCGATACGTGCACGAGATCCTCATCGAACGCCTGCACGTTGCAGAAGTGGTCGTCGGCGAGAACTTCACCTACGGGAAGAAGGCGCTCGGGACGGTCCCCATGCTGCGCAAGATCGGCGAACGGTCCGGCTTCGCGGTCGACGGAGTCAACCTGTTGGCCGAGCATGCCGTCACGTTCTCGTCCACCTACATCAGGTCGTGCGTGGACGCCGGGGACGTCGCGGCAGCAGCTGCAGCGCTCGGCCGCCCGCATCGCGTCGAGGGTGTCGTCGTGCACGGCGACGGACGCGGCCGTCAAATGGGCTATCCCACAGCCAATGTCGCTCCGCCGATGTACTCGGCCATACCGGCGGACGGGGTCTACGCCGCCTGGTTCACCGTGCTCGGTCCGGGTCCGATCATGGGGACGGTCACTCCGGGGGAGCGGCACCCGGCGGCGGTGTCGGTGGGCACGAATCCCACGTTCTCGGGACGCACCAGGACCGTCGAGGCGTTCGTGCTCGACGGCGAGGGAGACCTCTACGGGCAGCACGTGGCCGTCGACTTCGTCGAGCGACTGCGCGGAATGGAGAAGTTCGATTCCATGGAAGCTCTCGTGGAGGAGATGGGCCGGGACGCCGACCGGGCCCGCTCGATCCTGGCCGCCAGCGCAGCCTGATAGGCTGACTCCTCGGTGTTCGCTGCGGTCCGCGGCGGCTGCACCGGCTTCGATACCGCCCGGATGATCATGCATCGTCCACGGCGGGGCCCGTTGCTTCCTTTCACGCGGACGTCATTGATCAGGAGTAGTACCAGTGGCATTGACCACCGAACAGAAGAAGGCCGTTCTCGGCGAGTACGGCTTGCACCCCACCGACACGGGTTCGCCCGAGGCGCAGGTTGCAATGCTCACCAAGCGCATCGTCGACTTGACCGAGCACCTCAAGATGCACAAGCACGATCACCACTCCCGCCGCGGCCTGTTGCTGCTGGTCGGACGTCGTCGTCGTCTGCTCAAGTACATCGCGAAGGTAGACGTCACTCGCTACCGTTCGCTCATCGAGCGTCTGGGTCTGCGTCGATAATTTCGATCGACGCGAGGATGTTGCCGATGCATGGTTCGACGCGCCGGTGTACACCCGACTCGCAGCAATAGTGCAGTAGCCAACGAGGCAGTGCTTAGACTGTTCCTCGTTGGCTTTCTGTGTTTGTACCGCAACATCAGGATAGTCAGCACGACCAGCGGATACACGGTATCCGCACACCGCCGTGTATGCCTGTCACGCCGTGGTGTCGGTCTTCGGTAGTGGCTTTTCGGATACGAGATCCGGAGGGCTTCGATCGATGGCCGCCTCCGCGCAGCCGCGTCCCGAGACGAACTCTCGGAGATGGACGGCACAGGTATGCCGCCACAGCCAGGAGGGCTGGTGGTGTGTCCACGCGGGCACGGCAAAGACGAGAGGACGAGAACAGAACACATGTCGGACACCACAACATTGGACGCCGAAGAAGGCGTCTACGAAGCAACAGCGATCATCGACAACGGCTCTTTCGGTAAGCGGAGCATCCGCTTCGAGACGGGTCGCCTCGCACAGCAGGCCGCAGGCGCAGTCGCCGCGTACCTCGACGAGGACACCATGCTGCTGTCGGCAACGACGGCAGGCAAGCACCCCCGTGAGGGATTCGATTTCTTCCCGCTGACGGTCGACGTCGAAGAGCGCATGTACGCCGCGGGCCGTATCCCCGGATCGTTCTTCCGCCGCGAGGGCCGTCCGTCCACCGACGCCATCCTCACCTGCCGCCTGATCGACCGGCCGCTGCGTCCGACGTTCGTCGACGGACTGCGCAACGAGATCCAGGTCGTCATCACGGTCATGAGCCTCAACCCGGCCGATCTGTACGACGTCGTCGCGATCAACGCCGCGTCGGCATCGACCCAGATCGCCGGCCTGCCGTTCTCCGGTCCGATCGGCGGCGTTCGCGTCGCGCTGATCGACAAGCAGTGGGTTGCGTTCCCGACTAACGAGCAGCTCGAGAAGGCCGTGTTCAACATGGTCGTCGCCGGCCGCATCGTCTCCGGCTCCGGTGCCGACGCCGACGTCGCGATCATGATGGTCGAGGCCGAGGCCACCGAGAACGTCATCGAGCTCATCGAGGGCGGCGCTACCGCACCCAACGAGGCAGTTGTCGCCGAGGGCCTCGAGGCCTCGAAGCCCTTCATCGCAGCCCTGTGCACCGCACAGCAGGAGCTCGCGTCCAAGGCCGCCAAGCCGACCGGCGACTACCCGGTCTTCCCGGCGTACCAGAGCGACGTCTTCGAAGCCGTCGAGAACGCCGCGAAGATCCCGCTCAACGAGGCACTGACCATTGCCGGCAAGGCCGAGCGCGAGAACAAGCTCGACGAGGTCAAGGCTCAGGTCCTCACCTCGGTCGGAGACAGCTTCGCCGGCCGCGAGAAGGAGATCGGTGCCGCGTTCCGCGCACTGACCAAGAAGTCGGTTCGCCAGCGCATCCTCACCGATCACTTCCGCATCGACGGCCGCGGCATCACCGACATCCGGTCGTTGTCCGCCGAGGTCGCGATCATCCCGCGTACCCACGGATCGGCTCTGTTCGAGCGCGGCGAGACCCAGATCCTGGGCGTCACCACCCTCGACATGGTCAAGATGGCGCAGCAGGTCGACTCGCTCGGGCCCGAGACGTCCAAGCGCTACATGCACCATTACAACTTCCCGCCGTACTCCACCGGTGAGACCGGCCGCGTCGGTTCGCCGAAGCGTCGCGAGATCGGTCACGGCGCACTCGCCGAGCGCGCTCTGCTGCCGGTTCTGCCCAGCCAGGCAGAGTTCCCGTACGCCATCCGCCAGGTCTCCGAGGCATTGAGCTCCAACGGCTCGACCTCGATGGGCTCGGTCTGCGCATCGACTCTGTCGCTGCTCAATGCCGGTGTGCCGCTGCGTGCCCCGGTTGCGGGTATCGCAATGGGCCTCGTGTCCGACGAGGTCGACGGCGAGACTCGTTACGTCGCCCTCACCGACATCCTCGGTGCCGAAGACGCGTTCGGCGACATGGACTTCAAGGTCGCCGGAACCAAGGACTTCGTCACGGCGCTGCAGCTCGACACCAAGCTCGACGGCATCCCCTCCAAGGTGCTCGCCGGCGCGCTGTCGCAGGCCAAGGATGCTCGCACCACGATCCTCGAGGTCATGGCCGAGGCCATCGACACCCCGGACGAGATGAGCCCGTACGCACCTCGCGTCACCGCGATCAAGGTGCCCGTCGACAAGATCGGCGAGGTCATCGGGCCCAAGGGCAAGATGATCAACTCCATCACCGAGCAGACCGGTGCCAACATCTCGATCGAAGATGACGGCACTGTCTACGTCGGTGCAGCGGACGGCCCGTCCGCACAGGCCGCGATCGACATGATCAACGCCATCGCCAACCCGCAGCTGCCGAAGGTCGGCGAGCGATTCCTCGGAACCGTCGTCAAGACAACGGCTTTCGGTGCATTCGTTTCGCTGCTCCCGGGCCGCGACGGACTGGTGCACATCTCTAAGCTCGGTAATGGCAAGCGCATCAACAAGGTCGAGGACGTCGTGAGCGTCGGATCCAAGTTGCGCGTCGAGATCGCCGACATCGACAACCGCGGCAAGATCAGCCTCGTTCCCGTCGAAGACGACAACGCAGCTGCTCCCGCCGACGCTCCCGAGGCACCCGCCGAGGTCAGCGCTGAGTAAGAAGCAACCGAGCCGAACGGTACGTCCCCTCGGGACGTACCGTTCGGCCGTTCCAGAGAGCACCGGCATGGATACGGGCGTGCAGCGTACGACTTTGCCCGGCGGGCTTCGAGTCGTCACCGAGTTCGTTCCCGGCGTTCGCTCGGCTTCGGTCGGCGTGTGGGTCGGAGTGGGCTCACGCGACGAGCAGCCGAGTGTTGCCGGAGCCGCGCACTTTCTCGAACATCTGCTGTTCAAATCGACGCCGACGCGCAGCGCGCTCGAGATCGCCCAGGTGATGGACGGTGTCGGGGGAGAGCTCAACGCGTTCACGTCCAAGGAGAGCACGTGCTTCTATGCGCACGTGCTCGACGAGGACGTGGCGCTCGCCATCGATCTGGTCAGCGATGTGGTGCTTCGCGGTCGGTGCCGATCATCGGATGTGGACGTCGAGCGTCAGGTGGTTCTCGAAGAGATCTCCATGCGCGACGACGATCCCGAGGATCTACTCGGAGATGCCTTCCTGGAAGCCATGTTCGGCGATCATCCGATCGGACGCCCGATCATCGGTTCCGTCGAATCCATCGAATCGATGACCCGTGCGCAACTGCACTCCTTCCACGTTCGCCGCTACACGCCGCAGCGCATGGTCGTTGCCGTCGCGGGCAACGTCGATCACAAGCAGACCGTCTCGCTCGTGCGCCGTGCATTCTCCGGCCATCTGGTGAAGGGTGAACGTCCGGCCGAAAGGCGTGGTGGCACAGCGCGATTGCGCAATGCGCCCACGTTGAGCCTGACCACCCGTGACAGCGAACAGGCGCATCTGTGCCTGGGCGTACGGGCGTTCGGACGTCACGAAGGACACCGCTGGGCATTGTCGGTACTGAATTCTGCTGTCGGCGGTGGGCTCAGTTCTCGCCTGTTCCAGGAGATCAGGGAAGAGCGCGGACTGGCTTACTCGGTGTACTCCTCGGTGGATACGTTTGCCGACAGCGGGGCGTTCTCGGTGTACGCGGGATGCCAGCCGGAGAACCTGGGCGAGGTCACCACGGTGATTCGCGAGGTGCTCGCCAAGGTTGCGGCCGAGGGCATCACCGATGCCGAGTGCGCTCGCGCCAAGGGGGCGTTGCGCGGTGGATTGGTGCTGGGACTGGAAGATTCGGGTTCTCGGATGAACCGTATCGGTCGCAGCGAACTGAACTACGGCAATCACCGAGACATCACCGACACCCTGGCGCGTATCGACAGTGTCGGCAACGACGAGGTGCGTGAGGTCGCGGCGGTGTTGCTCGATCGGCCCTTCGGTGCCGCCGTGGTGGGGCCGTACAAGTCGGTCCGGCAATTGCCCGCGTCGGTCAAGTCTCTGATTCGCTGACGTTCCTGATCGCGTCGCGCACTGCGCGGCGGATCAGGGATGTCACCATCGGCGTGCCGCCTATGGGGTCGAGCGCCCGCGTGGAGTGCAGCGCCGCGATCCCGTGCGCGGAGGTCCACAGTCGCAGGGCTACGAACTGTGGATTCTCCGGAACAACCGCACCGACCGTCTCGATCAACGTATCGAACAGCGGGCGTGAGGTGTCGCCGAGCTTCTCGCCGGAACCCTCCAGCAGGTCGTGCCGAAACATCAGCGCGAACATCGCCGGTCGCTCCACCGCGAACTGCACGTAGGCCTCGGCAATTGCGTCGAGAGCAGTCAGGGGTGAATTCGACTGCCGAGCCGCCGATGTCGCTCGTTCACCGAGATCGACGAGCCCGACCCTGGCCACGGCTGCGGCCAGAGCGTTCAGCGTCGGGAAGTATCGCCGCGGGGCACCGTGCGACACTCCCGCCTCTCGGGTCACCGCTCTGATCGTCAGCCCGTCCTGCCCGTCACGGTCGAGCAATCGCACGCCTGCGTCCACCAATCGGGTCCTGAGGTTGTCCGCCACGTAGACATTGTCTACTCTCGGCGTCGACGTTGTCCAGCCGAAGGGGTCGAACCATGTGGTACCTGTTGTTCAAATACGTGCTCATCGGACCGATTCTCCGAGTTCTCGGCCGTCCGTCGGTGGTCGGCCTGGACAATCTTCCGACCTCCGGTCCGGTCATCATCGCCGGAAATCACCTGACCGTCGTCGATTCCTTCTTTCTCGTTCTTCTGGTTCGACGTCGGGTCACGTTCATCGCGAAAAGCGAGTACTTCACCGGTAGAGGTGTCAAGGGGGCCGCGCTCCGGTGGTTCTATTCCGCGACGGGCCAAGTCCCGGTCGATCGACGCGGCTCCGCCGCCTCGGAGCCGGCGCTCGAAGCCGCGAAAAGTGTTCTGCGACAGGGGGACATCTGGGCTGTCTATCCGGAAGGCACTCGGTCACCCGACGGCAGACTGTACAAGGGTAAAACCGGTATGGCGCGGGTCGCGATCGAGACCGGTGCTCCCGTCGTGCCGGTGGTCGTCCACGGAACGCTCGGGTTCAATCCGGTGGGTTCGCGGATGTGGAGACCGGCAAAGGTGCGACTGGTCGTCGGCGAACCGATGGACTTCTCCAGATATGCCGGGGGACAATCCAATCGGGTCATCATCCGTGCTGTCACGGATCAGGTCATGGCATCGTTGGCGGACCTGTCGGGTCAGGAGTACGTCGATCTGTACGCCGCCGATGTCAAGGCGGCGTCATGAGCACCGTGGGCCGATGTCGAGATGAGGTGTGCTCAGAGCTTCTTCTTGTTCCGCAACAACTTCCAGGGCACCAAGGCTGATTCGAGCTGGACCGACAGGCTCATCTTCGACTCGCCTTCGCTACGCTCCTCGAACGTGATCGGTACCTCGGCGAGAGTGAGCCCGTGTTTGACGGTGCGGTAGTTCATCTCGACCTGGAACGCGTACCCGTTGCTCTCCACCGACGCAACGTCGATCGTGCGGAGCGTGCGGGCATGCCATGCCTTGAAGCCGGCGGTGGCGTCCTTGACTCCGAGACGAAGAATCGTGTTCACGTAGAAGTTGGCCCACGCCGACAGCGCCTTGCGGTGCCACGGCCAGTCCGCCGCGACCGAACCGCCGGGGACGTAGCGCGAACCCAGCACGACCGCGGCGTCGGTGCTCTGCAGCTTGTCGATCATCGCCGGAATCACCTCGGTGGGGTGCGACAGATCGGCGTCCATCTGGATCACGATGTCGGCTCCCTCGTCGAGGGCCCGTGTCATGCCGGCCACGTATGCGCGGCCCAGACCGTTCTTCTCGGTGCGGTGCAGAACGGAGACCTCGAGGGGACCGTCGATGGCGAGTTTGTCGGCGATGTCACCGGTTCCGTCGGGGGAATTGTCGTCGACCACGAGAACACCGAGCCCCTCGACCTTCAGCCCGGCCAGCAGTTCGACCAGCTTGGGGAGGTTCTCGCGTTCGTTGTACGTCGGTACAACGACGGTGGTCTTCGGGGCGACTCGTTCCGTACTCACCACCGTATGATCCGTGATTCCGTGTTCCGATCAAAATTTCGGACACGATCGGCCGCGTCGGTGCGGGTTTCGGAGGCCCGATGGGGCTATCGGCCTCGGTGCTCGACGAAGGTATCGCCGCGCAGTATCGGCACGCAGGAACTCGAACCGACTTCGGCGGCGATGTCGACGTCCTCGGGGTGGCCCATCGCTATGAGCTCCCGCCCCGAGCCGCATCGCCGCAGCTCGGTAGCTATATCCGCCGCGGCAGCGTGCCACGCGGTCGCAGCGACCACCGCCTCGGGGGATGGATCGAACAGGCCGGACTCCACGAGCGGTGCCAGCACGGCTCCGGCACCCCACAAGTCCTCCACTGCGGGCCGCAACGACGAATCGGGCCATCTCTCGCCGGCGGCTATGACGGCAATCACGCTGTGGGGGTGCTCGTCGACGACCCACTGCGCGATCGCGGCGGCGTTGCGGAGCGATGCGCCCACGCACGCGTCGACCCGGGCGGCGAGTGCGTGGGCGATCGTGGAACCGTTCGGCGACGGCAACACGAGTCGACTCGGTGGCGGTGCGGCGGCGCGCACGGTGGCAGGACACAAGCTGACGTCTCCCGGCGTGGCAACCGAACGGCCGACTGCGAGAACGGCGTCGTGTTGCTCGGCCAGGTGGGTGGCACGGTCGTCGCGCCATCGGCTGGGTACGACGTCGATTCCGGCGTCCACCGCCACCGTCAGAGTGGTCGTGAACGACAGGACGTCCACGACGACGGCGATGTCGGCACCGGCGACCACAGCGTCGATCGCGGACAGGCCCCACTCGAAGCGCAATGCGCAGTCGTTCTGAGTGTGGGCGGAGTCGACCGGCATTGCGGAACCGTAACCAACATTGTGTCCGGTGCTACGTTCGGCCCGGACAGCGGAACCAGGGGAGGCGCGGATGCAGCTGGAGATCGACACGAAAGTGATCGTGTTCGCGTCGGGTGTGTTGCTGATGTGGGCGTTGGCGCTCGGAGTGCTCAAGTACCACCAGATGTCCACGTCGAGCGACGGAACCGCGCACCGATACGTCGACATCGCGCATCGGGCAGCGTTGATGTACTCCTTCGCTGCGCTCGTTCTTGCGGCTCTCGCGCACTACAGCGCCTGGCCGACGGTGGTCGACCTGACCGCAGCGGTGGTGGTGCTGGTGTTCTTCGTCGCCGCGATCGCCGGCTACACCGTGCACGGGATCCGGCGAGACACCGAGAATCAGTTCGTCCATCCCGTTCCGGGGACGCACCTGTTCATGCTCGCTCTGATCGTCGGCGAGATCGGCGGGACCGCGGTACTGCTGGCCGGATTTTTTGCCGAACAATTCTTGGGACGGTCCTAGTGTCGCTCGGTCCCGAGGACCGTTGTGACGCAAGCATTTCCGATTTGTCCGGATAACCGACAATTGCGAAAACAAACACCACCTTTCCTCCGGCGCGGAAACAGTGGATGGCTTAGCGTCGGGAAATGGGAATGTTTCGCACGAAGTCCGTCGACGAGATCGAGAGCGACGTCGACGACGAGGGGTCCGGCAGTCTGCGCAAGCAGCTCGGGTTACGCGACTTGGTCGGTTTCGGGGTCGGCATCGTCATCGGAACCGGCATATTCACGCTCACCGGTGTACAGGCCAAAGAAAATGCCGGCCCGGCGGTCGTGATCTCCTTCGTCATCGCCGGTGTCGTGAGTTTGCTTGCCGCACTGTGTTATCGGAACTTGCATCGGCCGTGCCGACGGCGGGCAGTGCGTACACGTACGCGTACGCCACCCTGGGGGAGCTGTTCGCGTGGATCATCGGATGGGATTTGATCCTCGAATTCGCTTTGGGGGCTGCCGTTGTCGCTCGAAGCTGGTCCGGCTACCTCGCGGATCTCTTTTCTCTGCCACCCAGCTTGTTCACGGAGGAAGCGCCGGTGAACGTGGGGGCTGTTGCCATCGTCGCGGTGCTGGGCGTCATTGCCGCTGTGGGAGTCAAGGAGTCGGCGCGAGTGACCAACGTGCTGGTCCTGATCAAGGTCGCCATTTCGGTGTTCATCGTGATCGCCGGCCTGTTCTTCGTCCAGAAGTCGAACCTGGTTCCCTTCGTGCCCGAGTCCGTGCCCGCCGAGGCCGGTGGCTCGACGCTCGATCAGCCCCTGATGCAGGCCGTGGCCGGAATCGCACCCTCGGCGTTCGGATTTGCCGGCGTCGTCACCGCTGCAGCGGTCGTGTTCTTTGCCTACACAGGATTCGAGGCCGTTGCCAATCTCAGTGAGGAGGCCGAGCGGCCCGCCCATGATCTGCCTCGTGCACTGATCGGCACGCTCGTGGCATGCACGTTGCTGTACATGATGGTCGCGTTCGTCGTCACCGGCATGGTGAAATACACCGAGCTCGACGACAGCGCACCCATTGCCAAGGCGTTCGATTCTGTGGGTGCAGGCTGGGCGGGTGTTCTGGTCTCGATAGCGGCCGTCGCGGGTCTGACGTCGGTCATTCTGGTCGAGTTGGTGACCATCAGCCGAATCGGCTTCGCGATGGGCAGGGACGGTTTGCTGCCCAAGTCGGTTGCGAAGGTGTCTCCCCGTTTCGGGACTCCGACCCGGTTGACCGTCGGCGTCGTGGTGTTCGTGGCGCTGCTGGGGGCCTTGGTACCGCTGAAGGAACTGGCCGAGATGGTCAGCATCGGAGCCCTGTTCGCGTTTCTGCTGGTCTCGGCGGCAGTGCCGATCCTGCGTCGGACCAAGCCGGATCTCGAGCGGCCCTTTCGGGTTCCGCTGTCTCCCGTCGTGCCGATTCTGTCCGGGCTCTCGTGCGTCTACCTGATGGCCAACCTGGTGGTGGAGACGTGGATACGGTTTCTGGTCTGGTTGGCCCTCGGTCTGTTGATCTACTTCGCCTACGGGCGCCGCAATGCGAGGTTGGCGACGGAGGTGGTCGACCGATAGACCTACCGTCGGTCGAGGTAGAGCTCCGCCGTCTCCGTTGCCACGGCCGCGACCGCCGAGGCGAGGCCGGGCTCGAGATCCAGAGCCGTCGCGAGTGGCTCGCCGCGAAGATTCGACGATCTAAGCAACTCCCAGGCCCGCTCGACCAGTCGCACCGAGGTCGGGTGGTCCAATTCCGGTCGGTTGGACCGCAGCGCAGTGGCCGCCCAGTCCGCGTCGAACGTCCCGTTGGGAGGTCCGAACACGCGTTCACCGGACGAATAGCTCGTGGGCTCCATGCTCGACGACGCTAGCAGGATTTGCGGCAGGTGGGACCGTGACCGAACTGCGGCCGATCGACACTATCGAACCGATCGGTTTCATCTGTACGGTGAGTCGATGAGCGAGGGGTATCGCAGGCCTGTGGCGGCCGGGTCGGTCTTAGCGCCACTGCTCGCTGCTGTGCTGCTCGTCGGTTGCTCCGCCGGTGAGGCACCTCGCCCGACGCCCGATGCGTCGTCGTCACCGAACTTCGAGACCGCCACCGGCTCGCTCGTGGTCGGTGACCCGTTCACCGCGCCGACCGCCCCCACCGAAACGGTGCCGCCGGTCGTGCCGGGACTGTCGCTGGAGGGAATTCGTCACCCGTCGGGCTCACCCGTGGCGGTTACGGACGTGGTGTTGCGAGCCTCCTCCGTCGAGTATCGACTGCGCGGCAACGGGCCGGTGTCCTATACGGTGCGCTACGTCGACGAGGCCGTCCGATACGGAACCAGTGAGCCGGTCGCGCTTCCCGGGCGAGCCGTACTCCAGGTCGACATCGCCGGTACCTCGACCGAGCCGGATGTCACCGTCGTTCCGTATGCCGGGCCGGATCGGATTCGCAACGAGCCGGACTCCGCCGTGGTGGCGGTCGACTTCCTGGCCGATGCCGATGGAATCTCACAGTCCTTCGTCGCCGTGGCGTCAGACCGTCCGGACTTCGCGGTGCACAGCACCGAGGAACCGGCCGCCGTGATCGTCACCATCTCCTGAGCTGCCGCCACCCGACGTCGACGACGCGAAAGTACCTCTGCGACGTGCGTTCGGGCCCGGTCCACCGGGGGCCGCGCTACCATCGCGGTGTGTCCGACGCCACAGCGAGAGCAAGTTCGGCAGGTCAGGTGCATGTGCTCGTGTACAGCAGTAACGCGGCCACGCGCGCTCAGGTGATGTCTGCGGTGGGCACCCGGCCCGATCCGGCGCTCGGCGTCGTCGACTTCGTCGAGGTTGCCACCGCGGCCGTGGTCATCGAGCACCTGGACGCGGGTGGAATCGATGTGGCGATCCTCGACGGTGAGTCCTCGCCCGTCGGCGGACTGGGTTTGGCCAAGCAACTCAAGGACGAGATCGACGACTGCCCGCCGGTGCTGGTGCTCATCGGACGCCCCGACGACCGGTGGTTGGCCGACTGGTCGCGCGCCGAGGCCGCAGTTCCCCATCCAGTGGATCCGATTCGACTCGGGCGCGCGGTGGTCGATCTGCTGAGGCAGCACTCGGGTCGCGTCGGTGCCAGGGTCTCTCGATCGCGGTAGATCAGACCGTTTTCTCCGATGCGGGCACCGTCAGCACGAACCGGTGGATCGAGCCGGCGACAACAGCTCCGAGCACGGGGAACACCACGAACACCCACAGTTGTGACAGGGCAGGGCCGCCGGCGACGAGGGCGGGGCCGAGGGACCGAGCAGGGTTGACCGAGGTCGAGTCGATTCCGATGCCCAGCAGGTGAACCACGGTCAGGGTGAGGCCGATCGGGATGCCGGCCGCCACGACGGGGTGAACGGTGGGGGCCGTGGTGGCGAGTACGACGAGTACGAGCAGGCCGGTCGCGATCGTCTCGAACACCGCGACCGACGCCAAGCCGTACGCTCCGGGCGAGGAGCTGCCGAATCCGTTGGTGCCCAGACCGTCCGACGACATGTCGTACCCGGGACGGCCCGATGCGACCAACAGTACGACCAGCGCGCCGATCGCTGCACCTGCGGCCTGGGCGGCGATGTAGAACGCAGCCTTGATCGGGGTGATGGCGCGAGCTATCAGGGCTCCGATCGTCACGGCCGGGTTGATGTGGCAGCCCGAGATCGGGCCGATCGCGTAGACGAGGGCAAGCAGTGTGAGTCCGAACGCCAGGGCGATGCCCGGGGTTCCGACGGTGTCGCCCGCGATGACGGCGGTGCCGACGCCGAATATCACGAGCAGGGCAGTTCCCAGTCCCTCGGCGGCGAGCGCCGAGACGGAAATCGACTTCATCGTCTCTCCTCAGTGGTGGCGGCAGCCCGGGTCGGGTGGCCGGAAATGTTCGGTGATTGGTCGTCCCTCGCGGTGTGGACCGCATGTGAGGCAAGAGTGATGTGGATCACATCAATGATTGGGTCCGAGGGTGGGTGGCCCATGCGCGTCAACGGTTTACGAAACTGGACTGCTCGAAATCCCGCGAGATCTGCACCGAACCCATACTGTGTGGTTCAGGTCACATTGGTACGGCCGTCGCATTTACTTTCGCGGCGGCGCGGTCGTCGATCGAGGGAGCGGATGCCCGAATGAACGCCTACGTTCCGATTCTCGTCCTGGGTGCCGTCGCAGTCGCGTTCGCGGTCTTCTCGGTGATGGTCGGCACGATGGTGGGACCCGCCCGATACAACCGAGCGAAGTTCGACGCGTACGAATGTGGAATCGAACCCACGATGCATGCGCCTACGGGACAACGATTTCCGGTGAAGTTCTATCTCACCGCGATGCTGTTCATCATCTTCGACATCGAGATCGTCTTCCTCTATCCCTGGGCCGTCCACCTCGACGTTCTCGGTGCGTTCGGGCTCGTCGCGATGGCGTTGTTCGTCGTGAACGTGTCGGTGGCCTACGTGTACGAGTGGCGGCGAGGCGGGCTCGGTTGGGACTGACCACACGATCTCGGATACGACGACGGAACGATGCACTGTTCTCATTCTGCGGAAGCGAAAGAGCGTGATCGATGGGACTCGAAGAGAAGCTACCCAGCGGATTCCTGCTGACCACCGTCGAGGGGTTGGCCGGGTACGCACGTAAGGGCTCGCTGTGGCCCGCCACCTTCGGGCTCGCATGTTGTGCCATCGAAATGATGGCCACCACGTCCGGCCGTTTCGATCTCGCGCGATTCGGAATGGAAGCGTTTCGCGCGTCCCCCCGGCAGGCGGATCTGATGATCGTGGCCGGCCGCGTCAGCCAGAAGATGGCTCCGGTGTTGAGGCAGGTCTACGACCAGATGGCAGAACCGAAATGGGTTCTCGCCATGGGTGTCTGTGCATCCTCGGGCGGAATGTTCAACAACTACGCGGTGGTCCAGGGAGTGGACCACATCGTGCCCGTCGACATCTATCTGCCCGGGTGCCCGCCTCGGCCCGAGATGCTGCTCAACGCAATCCTGGAGTTGCACAAAAAGATTCAGCAGATGCCGTTGGGTGTGAACCGGGAACAGGTGCGAGCGGCCGCCGAGGCGGCTGCACTCTCGTCCACCCCGACGATCGATCTGAAGGGTTTGCTCCGATGACGGCGCAGCCGCCGGGTGGGATGTCTCAGCCGCCAGGAAAAATGTCTCAGCGGCCACGCGGGATGTTCGGGGTTCGCGGTAGTGGCGACACGTCGGGCTACGGCCGATTGGTGCCGCCGGCGGCAGCGGAGGACACCGCGACGCGGCCCTACGGCGGCTACTTCGATGCCCTCGTCGATCGGTTGGCCACCGTCCTTCTTGCTGTGAACCCCGTCGCTACGTTCGACGCCGCCGTCGAACGGGTGGTGATTCATCGCGGCGAATTGACGCTGCATCTGGTGCGGGAGTACGTGCCTGCCGTCGCCCAGGCGCTACGGGACGACGAAGAATTGCGATTCGAATTGTGTACCGGCGCATCGGGTGTGCACTATCCGGACCTGATCGGCCGGGAGTTGCACGTTGTGTACCATCTGGTCTCCATCACGCACGGCCGTCGGCTCCGACTCGAAGTTGCCGTCCCCGACGACGATCCACACAGTCCGTCGCTGTGCGGGGTGTATCCCACCAACGACTGGCACGAGCGCGAGGTCTACGACTTCTTCGGCATCGTCTTCGACGGTCATCCTGCATTGACGCGGATTGAGATGCCCGACGACTGGGTCGGTCATCCACAACGCAAGGACTATCCGCTGGGCGGAATTCCCATCGAGTACAAGGGCGCTCGCGTCGCGCCTCCCAACGAGCGCAGGTCGTACAACTGATGAGTGCAACGGACGAAGCCATCTACGCGGTCTCCGGACAGGACTGGGACGACGTCGTCGAGTTGGCCCGCGGATCGAGTACCGAGCGGATCGTGGTCAACATGGGCCCGCAGCACCCGTCAACACACGGCGTGCTGCGGTTGATTCTCGAAATCGAGGGCGAGACCGTCACCGAGGCTCGTTGCGGGATCGGGTATCTGCACACGGGAATCGAGAAGAATCTCGAGTACCGAAACTGGACCCAGGGCGTCACGTTCGTCACCCGCATGGACTACCTGTCGCCGTTCTTCAACGAAACCGCATACTGCCTCGGCGTGGAGAAGCTACTGGGTATAACCGACGACATTCCCGAGCGCGCCACGGTGATCCGGGTGATGCTGATGGAGCTGAATCGCATCTCGTCGCATCTCGTCGCATTGGCCACGGGCGGAATGGAATTGGGAGCGGTCACCGCGATGCTGTTCGGGTTCCGTGAGCGCGAGCTGATACTCGACGTCTTCGAGGCCATCACCGGCCTGCGCATGAACCACGCCTACATCCGGCCGGGCGGACTGTCGCAGGACCTACCCGAGGACGCGGTCGGCAGGGTACGTGAGCTCCTTCGCGTGCTGCCGGGACGCCTGCGCGACCTCGAACTCATGCTCAACGACAACCCGATCTGGAAAGCCAGAACCGAGCACGTAGGTTATCTGGATCTCACCGGATGTATGGCGCTGGGCGTCACCGGTCCGGTGCTGCGTTCGACCGGACTGCCCTACGACCTGCGACGGTCCGATCCGTACTGCGGGTACGAGAACTACGAGTTCGACGTGGTGACCGACACCGGATGCGACTGCTACGGGCGATATCTGATTCGCGTCGAAGAAATGAAGGAATCGCTCAAGATAGTCGAACAGGCCCTCGACCGCCTGCGTCCCGGCCCGGTCGTCATCGACGACAAGAAGATCGCGTGGCCGGCCGAGCTGGTCTCGGGACCCGATGGCCTGGGCAACTCTCAGGAGCATGTGCGGACCATCATGGACACCTCGATGGAATCGCTGATTCACCACTTCAAACTGGTGACCGAGGGAATGCGGGTCCCGGCCGGCCAGGTGTTGTCCTCGGTGGAGTCGCCGCGAGGGGAGCTCGGGGTACACATCGTCAGCGACGGTGGAACCAGGCCGTACCGAGTGCATTTCAGAGATCCGTCCTTCACCAACCTGCAAGCGGTGGCGGCAATGTGCGAGGGCGGAATGATCTCCGACGTCATCGCCGCGGTCGCCAGTATCGACCCGGTGATGGGTGGGGTGGATCGATGACCGCGCAGCCCCAGTCGGAACCGGTTCTGATCCAACTCGGAGCCCGGCCGGACGAACCGGTGCAACTGGCCACGCCGGGTGCACGAACGTCGTATCCCCCCGAGGTGCTCGCCCGGCTGCACGCCGACGCCGATATCGTCGTCGCGCGCTATCCGCAGGCCAGATCGGCCCTGCTGCCGCTGCTCCATCTCGTGCAAGCCGAGGACGGCTGCCTCACGCCCGCTGGAATCGAATTCTGCTCGAAGGTACTCGAACTCACCGGGGCGGAGGTGACTGCAGTCGCGACCTTCTACTCGATGTATCGACGCGAACCCACCGGGACGTACCGCGTCGGCGTGTGCACCAACACGCTGTGTGCTGTCATGGGCGGCGACGCCATCATGGACGCGCTGCGTGATCACCTGGACGTCGAGCACGGAGGTACCACCGCCGACGGCACGATCACCCTCGAACACATCGAGTGCAATGCCGCATGCGATTACGCCCCGGTGATGATGGTCAATTGGGAGTTCTTCGACAACAGCACCCCGTCGTCTGCGCGGGATCTGGTCGATGCACTTCGATCCGGCACCCAGGTCACACCGACGCGTGGAGCACCGCTGTGCACGTTCCGCGAGACCGAGCGGATTCTCGCCGGATTTTCCGACGGTCGGCCCGAGGCACTCGAAGCGACCGGTAGTGCAGGCGATGCCACCCTGGCCGGACTGCGATACGCGCGCGAACACGCGATGTCGGCACCCGAGGCCGGGGCACGACCGAACGACGATCACCCGGACGTCGGAGCCGCGGCCGCACCGGAGACGGTGCGAGACAAGCCCGCACCGGCACCCTCGGCGACCGTGCCACCACAACCGAACACCACCGAGACCGATCCGCCGACGAAGGGAGCGTGACATGGCCCTGACGCCGGTGTTGAGCGAGTTCTGGGACGAAAAGGATTCCTGGACGCTCGACGTCTACCGCAGCCACGACGGATACCGCGGGCTCGAGAAGGCCCTCGCGATGGACCCCGACGACCTCATCGCCTTCGTCAAGGAATCCGGATTACGCGGTCGCGGCGGCGCAGGATTTCCGACCGGAACGAAGTGGAGCTTCATCCCGCAGAACGACGGTAAAGAGCATTATCTGGTGGTCAATGCCGACGAGTCCGAGCCGGGTACCTGCAAGGACATGCCCCTGCTGATGGCGAGCCCGCACACGCTGGTCGAAGGAATAGTGATCGCCGCGTACGCAATTCGCGCATCCCATGCATTCGTGTACGTCCGCGGCGAGGTAGTGCCGGTGCTACGCAGGCTGCAGGCTGCGGTCGCCGAGGCCTACGCGGCGGGCTATCTGGGAAAGGGTGTTCTCGGAACGAAATTCGACTTGGAGTTGGTGATCCACGCCGGAGCCGGCGCGTACATCTGCGGCGAGGAAACAGCCCTCCTCGACTCGTTGGAAGGTCGGCGCGGACAACCTCGGCTGCGGCCACCGTTCCCCGCAGTGGCGGGCCTCTACGCACGCCCGACTGTGGTGAACAACGTCGAATCGATCGCCAGCGTTCCAGTGATCCTGCGCAAGGGAATCGAGTGGTTCCGATCGATGGGTAGCGAGAAGTCACCCGGCTTCACGCTGTACTCCATCTCGGGCCACGTCTGCCGTCCAGGCCAGTACGAGGCACCGTTGGGGATCACGCTGCGGGAGTTGCTCGGCTACGCGGGCGGGATCAGACCGGGACACGAACTGAAGTTCTGGACGCCGGGAGGATCCTCGACGCCGATGTTCACCGGCGAGCATCTCGATGTCCCACTCGACTACGAGGGCGTCGGTGCCGCCGGATCGATGCTGGGCACCAAGGCCTTGCAAATATTCGACGAGACGACCTGCGTGGTGCGAGCGGTGCTGCGCTGGACCGAGTTCTACGCACACGAATCCTGCGGCAAATGCACACCGTGCCGGGAAGGCACGTACTGGCTAGTACAAATCCTGCGCCGCCTCGACGGTGGAACCGGCACCGAGGCCGACCTCACAACCTTGCTCGACATCGCCGACGGCATCGCCGGAAAGTCCTTCTGCGCGTTGGGGGACGGTGCCGCCAGCCCGATCGTGTCTTCGCTGAAGTACTTCCGTGACGAATACATCCGTCACGTCACCGAGCAGGGATGCCCATTCGATCCACACCGATCGACCCTGATGGCAGAGGAGCTGACGTCATGACTGCAGCAGCACATGGTCGCTCCGCAGGCTCCACTCCTGCATCCCCGGGTCGTTCCGCAGGCTCCACTCCTGCCAATCCCGATCAGTCGGTCACCCGAGTAGAGATGGTGACACTGACCATCGACGACCACGAGATCAGTGTTCCCAAGGGCACGTTGGTGATCCGCGCGGCCGAGTTGATGGGCGTACAGATTCCGCGATTCTGCGATCATCCGCTGCTCGATCCGGTGGGTGCCTGCCGCCAATGTCTGGTCGATGTCGAGGGGCAACGCAAGCCGTTGGCGTCCTGTACGACGACCGTGGCCGAGGGCATGGTGGTGCGCACTCAGGTGACGTCGGAGGTCGCGGGCAAAGCGCAACGTGGCGTCATGGAATTGCTGCTGATCAATCATCCTCTCGATTGCCCGGTGTGCGACAAGGGCGGTGAGTGTCCACTGCAGAATCAGGCGATGGCCGCGGGTCGCACCGAGTCCAGGTTCACCGAGACCAAACGTACGTATCCCAAACCGATTCCGTTGTCGGCCGAGGTTCTGCTCGATCGCGAACGCTGTGTCCTGTGCGCTCGATGTACTCGCTTCGCGGCGCAGGTTGCCGGTGATCCATCCATCGAGCTGCTCGAACGCGGTGCCGTGCAACAGGTCGGCATCTTCGGCACCGAGCCGTTCGACTCCTACTTCTCGGGAAACACCGTCCAGATCTGCCCCGTGGGTGCACTGACGAACACCGAGTATCGGTTCCGAGCGCGCCCGTACGATCTGACGTCCTCGCCGAGCGTGTGCGAACACTGCGCAGGAGGCTGTGCGCAACGCACGGATCATCGTCGTGGCAAGGTCCTCCGCCGGTTGGCTGGTGACGATCCCCAGGTCAACGAAGAGTGGAACTGCGACAAGGGCCGGTGGGCATTCAAGTACGCCAGCGAGCCGGACCGCATCGGCGCACCGATGGTCAGAGACGAATCGGGGGCTCTGGTCGAGACGTCCTGGTCGGCTGCATTGGCGGCGGCGGCAACGGGACTGGCTGCGTCGATCGGGAACGCTGCGGTACTCGTGGGCGGAAGATCGACTGTCGAAGACTCCTACGCATACGCCAAGTTCGCGCGAACAGTGCTGCACACCAACGACATCGACTTCCGCAACCGTGCTCACAGCGCCGAGGAAGCGGAGTTCCTGGCCGGTCGTATAGCGGCGACGGGGCTGGGCGTGACCTACTCGGATCTCGAAAACGCTCCTGTGGTGTTGATGGTGGGGTTCGAGCCGGAAGAAGAGTCACCGCTGATGTTCCTCAGGTTGCGCAAGGCGCGCCGGACGCGCGGCGTGGTCGTGGCGTCGATCGCACCCTGGGCCAGCCGCGGTCTGCGCAAGCTCGACGGGGTGCTCCTGCAGTCGATTCCCGGCGAGGAACCACAGTGGCTCGACGCACTGCACGTCGGTGACCGGGGTACCGAATCGATCGCCCAGCTCCTCCGGAGCCCGGGAGCGATCGTGCTCGTGGGCGAGCGGCTCGGTTCCGTTCCCGGTGCATTGTCCGCAGCGTCGAAGTTGGCCGACGACACCGGAGCGAACCTGGCATGGATTCCGCGACGGGCAGGAGAGCGCGGTGCCCTCGACGCAGGCGCGTTGCCGAACCTGCTGCCGGGCGGGCGGCCCGTCGCCGACGCCGCCGCCCGCGCCGAGGTGGCAGCCGTGTGGGGAGTGACAGAACTGCCTACGGACGCGGGCCGAGATACCGCGGCGATACTGGCGGATACCGGGCCTGACCGCGCCCTGATCACCGCAGGGATCGACCCGGACGATCTGCCCGATCCGCAGGGTGCGCTCGACGCGGTGGACCGATCGGGATTCGTGGTCAGCCTGGAACTACGCCACAGCGCCGTCACCGAGCGGGCCGACGTGGTGTTTCCGGTGGCACCGGTGGTCGACAAGCCCGGAACCTTCGTCGACTGGGAGGGCAGGCCTCGCACGTTCGACACCGCACTCGGTGCCGGCGCAGTATTACCCGACCAACGCGTTCTCGACGCCATTGCCGCGCAGATGGGAGTCGAACTGTCGCTACCCGACGCGGCGGCGGCGCGCGGCGAGCTGGCACGGCTGGGAGCCTGGAGCGGATCACGGATTCCTGTGGCCCGAGTGGCACCACGGCGAGATATGCCGACGCTCTCCATCGGCCAGGCAATTCTGGCCACCTGGCGAATGCTCATCGATTCGGGACGGATGCAGGACGGCGAGGACAATCTCGCGCAGACCGGCCGGGCACCCGTGATCAGGCTGTCCGAGACGACGGCGTCGAGCATCGAAGCGTCGTCCGGCGACCTGGTCAGGGTCGAGACGGGCCGGGGCTCGATCACGTTGCCACTGAAAGTCACCGATCTACCCGACAACGTGGTGTGGGTGCCGATGAACTCACCGGGGTCTTCGGTGTACGGCTCACTCGGCGCGGAGTCGGGTGCGGTGGTGAGGATTCGCAGGGATCAGCCCGCGGAGCGACCCGAGGGTGCAAGAGTGGAGCCTGCGGAACGACCCGGGGGTGCGGGAGTGGAGCCTGCGGAGCGACCCGAGGGTGCAGGAGTGGAGCCTGCGGAACGACCCGGGGGTGCGGGAGTGGAGCCTGCGGAACGACCCGGGGGTGGTGCATCGTGATTGTCGCAGCGCCGACCGATCTGTCGATGTTCGGCACCGACCCGTGGTGGCTGGTGGTCGGCAAGGCCCTGGCGGTCTTCGTTTTTCTTGTGCTCACACCGCTCGTGGCCATCTATGCCGAGCGCAAGATCATGGCGTGGATGCAGATGCGCGTCGGGCCCAATCGGGTGGGTCCGTGGGGACTGTTGCAGTCTCTGATGGACGGGATCAAGCTCGCTCTGAAAGAGGGAATCACTCCGACCGGCGTCGACAAGCCGATTTACATTCTGGCTCCGATCATTTCGGTGGTCCCTGCCTTCATGGCCTTCGCGGTGATTCCGTTCGGTCCCGAGGTGTCGGTGTTCGGCACTACGACTCCGCTTCAGATGACCGACCTGCCGGTGGGGGTTCTGTACATCCTCGCGGTCACCTCGGTGGGTGTGTACGGGATCGTCCTGGCCGGTTGGGCGTCGAGTTCGACGTATCCGTTGCTGGGTGCACTACGTTCGACGGCTCAGGTCATTTCCTACGAGGTTGCGATGGGGCTTTCGTTCGCTGCGGTGTTTCTGTACGCGGGCACCATGTCGACGTCCGGAATCGTTGGTGCGCAACAGAACACCTGGTACGTGTTCCTGTTGTTGCCGTCGTTTCTGGTGTACGTGACGGCGATGGTGGGTGAAACCAACCGCGCGCCGTTCGACTTGCCCGAGGCCGAGGGGGAGTTGGTGGGCGGGTTCCACACCGAATATTCCTCCTTGCGTTTCGCGATGTTCATGCTTGCCGAGTACATCAACATGGTCACGGTGTCGGCGCTCGCGACCACGTTGTTCCTGGGTGGCTGGCGGGCTCCGATTCCGTTGAGTCTGTGGAGCGGTGCCAATTCCGGGTGGTGGCCGGTGCTGTGGTTCGTCGCCAAGGTGTGGGTGTTCCTGTTCGTCTTCATCTGGTTGCGGTCGACGTTGCCGCGGTTGCGTTACGACCAGTTCATGAACTTCGGCTGGAAGATCCTCATTCCCGTCGCTCTGATCTGGGTAATGGTGATCGCGACGGTGCGGGTACTGGGGGCCGGGCGATACGACGTACCTCTGGTCACGTTCGTGGTGTCGACGATCTTTGCAGTCGCCGTCCTGGGTTCGCTGCTGCTCCTACTGCGCCGCCGCGCGCGCACACGAAACCTGCCGCCTGCTGCACCCGTCGCACCGTTCGACGCTGCGGCGGGCGGGTTTCCCGTACCTCCCATTCCGAAGCAGGGCACGAACATCGCGAGCCGGCACGCCGGCGCACGGTCCACCGTGGCCGCGTCCCAGAAGGAGAACGCCGATGCCTGAATTCCTCGGTCCTATAGCAGGTTTCGGTGTCACCTTCGCCACCATGTTCAAAAAGCCCGAAACCGAGCTGTATCCGGAGGAGAAGAAGCCGACCGAGGTGCGTTATCACGGCCGCCATCAGCTCAACAGGTACGCCGACGGGCTCGAGAAGTGCATCGGTTGCGAACTCTGTGCGTGGGCCTGCCCGGCCGACGCGATCTATGTCGAAGGTGCCGACAACACCGAGACCGAGCGATTCTCGCCGGGCGAGCGATACGGCGGGGTCTACCAGATCAACTATCTTCGGTGCATCGGCTGCGGACTGTGTGTGGAGGCCTGTCCCACACGGGCTCTGACGATGACCAACGAATACGAACTGGCCGGTGACAACAGAGCCGACCTGATCTACGAGAAGGATTCGCTGCTGGCACCGCTGGAGCCGGACATGGTGCCGCCGCCGCACGCGATGGCACCGGGGTGTTCGGCAGAGGACTACTACCGCGGTGCCGTCACCGGTGCCGAGAGCGAGGCCGACACCGATCGAGGGCCGGTTCGATGACTGCCACCGTTCAGCTCGCGCTCGAGGCAACCTCCACCGGCGAGGCCGTGCAGTTCTGGACCCTCGGTGTCGTTGCGGTCATCGGTGCACTGGGTGTGGTGATGAGCACGAAGGCCGTCTACTCGGCACTGTTCCTCGCGGCCACCATGGTCGTTCTCGCTACCTTCTACATGGCCCAAGGGGCCCTGTTTCTCGGTGTCGTGCAGATCGTCGTCTACACCGGCGCGGTCATGATGCTGTTTCTGTTCGTCCTGATGCTCGTCGGGGTCGACACCTCGGAGTCGTTGACCGAGACACTGCGCGGGCACCGTATCGCGGCCGTCGTCATCGGAATCGGCTTCGGGCTGTTGATCATCGGGGTGCTGCTGCGCGACTCGGCCCGCGCCGGGCGACTCGATTTCGCCGGACTCGACGCGGCCAACTCCACCGGAAACGTAGAAGGCCTGGCCGAACTGATCTTCGTCGAGTACGTCTGGGCGTTCGAGCTGACCGGCGCGCTGTTGATCACGGCCACCATCGGGGCGATGATTCTGGCGCACCGGGAGGCTCTGGGACCGGTGAAGGGTCAGCGTGAGATGTCGCAGGACCGGTTCCGTGACGGCTCCAGGGTGACGCCGCTGCCGAGCCCCGGTGTGTTCGCTCGTCACAACGGCGTCGATCGACGGGCTCTGCTCCCGGACGGAAGCGAGTCGGACTCGTCCGTCAACGCACTGTTCGCCGATCGAGGCATCGAGTACAAGGTGGACGGGGGTGACGTGCGATGAATCCAGAGAACTACCTCTACCTGTCGGTTCTGCTGTTCACGATCGGCGCGGCGGGAGTCATCGTCAGGCGCAACGCCATCATCGTGTTCATGTGCATCGAATTGATGCTCAACGCAGTCAATCTCGCGTTCGTCACGTTCTCTCGCATGCACGGCAATCTCGACGGCCAGTTGTTCGCGTTCTTCACCATGGTGGTCGCTGCAGCCGAGGTGGTGGTGGGCCTGGCGATCATCATGGCCATCTTCCGTTCTCGTCGCTCGATCTCGATGGACGAGAACAATCTGATGAAGAACTGACGGGGGAGCAGAAGCGATGTCGATCCTGTGGCTTCTCCCGGCTCTGCCGGCGTTCGGTGCGGCCGTCCTTCTGCTCGGTGGCCGGCGCTGCAACTCGTGGGGCCACCTTCTCGCGACGGCCGCCGCGGTGTCCTCGTTCGTCGTTGCGGCGCTGGTGTTCTCGTCGATGCTCGGACGGGACGAGTCGGACAGAACACTCACTCACACGCTGTTCCGCTGGGTGCCCGTCGACGAATTGCAGGTCGATTTCGGCATCCGTGCCGATCAACTCTCGATCTGTTTCGTCCTGTTGATCACCGGGGTCGGATCACTCATTCACGTGTACTCGATCGGGTACATGAGCCATGACCCGGAGCGGCGACGCTTCTTCGCGTACCTCAATCTGTTTCTCGCAGCCATGCTGCTGCTGGTGCTGGCAGACAATTTCCTCGGCCTCTATCTGGGGTGGGAGGGTGTCGGTCTGGCGTCGTACTTGCTCATCGGATTCTGGCAACACAAGCCATCGGCAGCGACGGCTGCTCGAAAAGCGTTCGTGGTCAACCGCGTCGGCGATATCGGCTTGGCCATCGCCCTGATGATCATGTTCGTGAACTTCGGGTCTGTGCAGTACGACGTGGTGTTCGCGGGAATCGGGAACGCGGGTGATTCGGTGGCGACCGCCATGGCACTGATGTTGCTGCTGGCGGCCTGCGGAAAGTCGGCCCAGGTGCCGCTGCAGTCGTGGCTCGGCGACGCGATGGAGGGCCCGACGCCGGTCTCCGCACTCATCCACGCGGCGACGATGGTCACCGCCGGGGTGTATCTCATCGTCCGATCCGGACCGGTGTTCGAGGCCTCGCCGGTGGCGCGGGCGGCGACCGTCACGGTCGGCGCGGTGACGTTGCTGTTCGGTGCCGTCATCGGTTGTGCGAAAGACGACATCAAGAAGGCGCTCGCCGCCTCGACGATGAGTCAGATCGGGTACATGGTGCTCGCGGCCGGACTCGGCCCGTCCGGTTATGCCTTCGCCATCGTGCTGCTGCTGTCGCACGGATTCTTCAAGGCAGGCCTGTTCCTGGGGGCCGGCTCGGTGATGCACGCGATGAACGACGAGACCGACATGCGACGGTTCGGCGGGCTCCGTGCCGCGATGCCGATCACGTTCGTCACGTTCGGTCTCGGCTACCTCGCCATCATCGGAGTTCCGCCGTTCTCCGGTTTCTTCGCCAAGGATCCGATCATCGAGATTGCGTTCGCGGCCGGGGGAGCGGCAGGTGTGGTGCTGGGCTGCGTCACGTTGCTCGGTGCGGGCTTGACGGCCTTCTACATGACTCGGGTGATGCTGATGACGTTCTTCGGCCCGAAACGCTGGGCGGCGCACGCACATCCGCACGAAGCGTCGGCGACGATGACAGCCCCCATGATTCTGTTGGCCGTCGGCTCGGTGGCATCGGGTGCCTTCCTTGCGGTGGGTGGACGCCTCGAGACGTGGCTGGAACCGGTGGTGGGATCGGCGCACGAAGAACACGCGATACCTGCCTGGGTCGTGACGGTCGCAGTTCTGGCGGTGGTACTCGTGGGTGCAGGCGTCGCGTACCAGAAGTACATCGCTCGTGACGTTCCCCCGACTCCACCCGAGGACGTATCGGTGCTGACCAGAGCCGCACGCGCTGACCTGTACGGCGACGCCTTCAACGAGGCAGCATTCATGCGGCCCGGTCAAAAGCTCACGAACACAATGGTATTCGCCGACAAGGCGGGTATCGACGCGGTCGTGGACGGGGTGGGGAGATCGATCGGCGGAGTGTCCACTCGATCGAGGCGGCTGCAGACCGGATTCGTACGGTCCTATGCGTTGGCGATGTTCGCGGGGGCAGTTCTCGTCGTGCTGATGGTGGTGGTCCTGTGACGTTCCCCTGGCTGACCGTCCTGTGGGTTCTGCCGATTCTCGGCGCGATTGTCGTCGCCCTGGTCCCGGCCGATCGACCGACGATCGCACGCAGCGTCGCCGTGGGCTTCGCCGCCGGCACACTCGCGGTGTCGGTGGTACTCGCCGTGGCATTCGACTCCGGTGGCGATCGCTACCAGTTCCTCGAAGACCATTCGTGGATAGCGGCATTCGGTGCGCGCTACACGCTCGGCCTCGACGGAATAGGCCTCGTGCTGGTGTTGCTCACCACCGTTCTGACCCCATTGCTCCTCGTCGCGGGCTGGCACGACGGCAGCCGTGTGGCGAACTACGGATCGCGCCGGGTCTCGCACACCTACATGGCGTTGATCCTGGTGGTCGAGTCCATGGTGCTCGTCTCGTTCCTCGCGTTGGACGTATTGCTGTTCTACATCTTCTTCGAGGCGATGTTGATTCCGATGTACTTCCTCATCGGTGGTTTCGGTGGTACCGAGCGCACGCGTGCCGCGGTGAAGTTCCTGCTGTACAACCTGTTCGGTGGCCTGGTGATGCTGGCTGCCGTCATCGGGTTGTACGTCGTCACGGCCAGGCCCGACGGCCCGTTCGACGGCGGGACGTTCGATTTACGCGCGATCGCGGATGCGGCGTCATCGGGGGGACTCGGTGTGGATCCGATGGTTCTGAACGCGCTGTTCCTCGGCTTCATGTTCGCGTTCGCGATCAAGGCACCGCTGTGGCCGTTTCACACGTGGCTACCCGACGCTGCAGTGCAGTCCACCCCGGCGACTGCAGTGCTGATGATGTCGGTGGTGGACAAGGTCGGCACCTTCGCCATGCTGCGCTTCTGCCTCGAGCTGTTTCCCGGTTCGTCGCAGACGTTCGCCCCGTGGATCATCACGCTCGCGGTGATCGGAATCGTGTACGGCGCGATACTGGCGATCGGTCAGACCGACATGATGAGACTCATTGCCTACACCTCGATTTCGCACTTCGGGTTCATCATCCTCGGCATCTTCGCGATGACCGGTCAGAGTCAGGCCGGTGCCACGCTATACATGGTCAACCATGGAATCTCCACCGCCGCATTGTTCTTGATCGCAGGCTTTCTCGTGTCCCGTCGTGGTTCACGCGCGATCGCCGACTACGGCGGCGTCCAGAAGGTCGCGCCGGTGCTCGCCGGAACGTTTCTGGTCTCTGGTCTGGCCACGCTCTCGCTACCCGGTCTTGCCCCGTTCATCAGCGAATTCTTGGTGCTGATCGGCACATTCGGTCGCTACGGCGTCGCCGCAATCGTGGCCACCGGTGCGCTCGTGCTGTCGGCGATCTACATTCTCTGGCTCTACCAACGGGTGATGACGGGGCCCGTCCGAGAGGGCAGCGACAAGATCTCCGATCTCGTTCCCCGTGAGGCGTTGGTGGTGGTCCCGTTGCTCGCGCTGCTGATCGTGTTCGGGGTGTACCCGAAACCGGCACTCGACATCATCACTCCGGCAGTGCAATCCACGATCGTCGACAGTGCAGGAGGTCAACGATGACCACTCCCGAAGTGCAGTACGGTCTGCTGTCGCCCATGTTGATCGTCTTCGGTGTCGCGGTTCTCGGGGTTCTCGTCGAGGCGTTCGTACCGCTACGTGCTCGTCGCGCAACCCACGTGGGTCTCGCTCTGGCAGGGCTGGTCGGCGCCCTCGCGGCAGTGCTCGGCCTGGCCGGCACCGAGGCAGCCGCGATGAACGGGGCCGTCGCGATCGACGGACCGACTCTGTTCCTGCAGGGAACCATTGTGCTCGTGGCAATTCCGGCCATCGCACTGTTGGCGGAGCGCACCGTCGCCGTCACCGGGGCTGGGGCCGAGCGCCGCATCGACTCGTTCACTCCGCAGGCCTCGACCACGCCGGGCAGCGTGGCAGAGAAGCAGGCCATCGATGCAGGCGTCGCCCAGACCGAGGTCTTTCCACTGGCGATGTTCGCGATCGGCGGCATGCTGCTCTTTCCGGCGTCCACGGATCTGCTGACGATGTTCGTGGCGTTGGAAGTGCTGTCGCTGCCGCTGTATCTGCTGTGCGGTCTGGCGAGACGACGACGACTGCTCTCTCAGGAAGCAGCCCTCAAATACTTTCTGCTGGGCGCGTTCTCGTCTGCGTTCTTCCTGTTCGGAGTCGCGTTCCTCTACGGCTACGCCGGGACGGTCCGATTGGACGGCATCGCCGACGCCATCACGGCAGACGGTCAGGGCAGATCACTCGCACTGATCGGAACCGCCTTGCTTGCGGTGGGTCTGCTGTTCAAAGTCGGCGCCGTGCCTTTCCATTCGTGGATTCCCGACGTCTACCAGGGTGCCCCCACTCCGGTGACGGCGCTGATGGCCACCGTGACCAAGGTGGCGGCCTTCGGTGCGATTCTGCGAATCTTCGGAATGGCGCTGCCCGGTCTCGAGTCGAGTTGGCGTCCGATGTTGTGGGTGATCGCCATCGCGACGATGGTGCTCGGTTCGGTTGTCGCGGTGACGCAGACCGACGTCAAACGGATGCTGGCCTACTCGTCCGTGGCGCACACCGGGTTCATCCTCACCGGAGTGACTGCGCTGGGTAGTTCGGGTGATGTACGTGATTCGGGGGTGTCGGCCACGATGTTCTACCTGCTTGCCTATGCCTTCAGCACGCTGGGTGGATTCGCCGTCATCGGTCTGGCCCGAGACGAACGCGGTGAGGTGAGCGACCTGGAGCGATGGGCGGGTATCGGTCGCCGCTCGCCGCTCGTCGCCGCTGTGTTCGGCTTGTTCCTGCTTTCGTTCGCCGGGATCCCGCTCACCAGTGGGTTCATCGGTAAGTTCGCGGTGTTCAGCGCAGCCTCGGGTGCGGGGGGAGCCGCACTGGTCGCGGTCGGAGTGGTGTGCAGTGCGATTGCAGCATTCTTCTACGTGCGCGTGATCGTGCTGATGTTCTTCACCGAACCCAGCGAACGGACCGCCACGGTGGTGCGTCCTACCGCGCCGGTGGCCTGTGCGATCGGGGTGTCGGTGATCGTCACCGTGGCACTGGGAGTCTTTCCTCAGCCCGTTCTCGATATCGCCGCGCGGGCCGGGAACTTCCTCTAGCTCGTACAGGCCTACTTAGCGGACTTCATTCGCTGCTTCCACGTGTGCGAGCCGGTGCCCACGGGGATTCCACCGATGGCTCCCGCGAGGCCGAATGTCGGCATGTTGACGTAGATCGCTTCACTGTCCTGGGCTGTCGCGGTATAGGTTTCGTGCCATACGCCGACATGGCCGGTCGCAGCGACCGATCGGTTGAAGGCACGCCATGCGGGGGCATGTGGTGCGTCGGGATCGGAGGCGAATCGCGTCAGGTCTTCCGCGTTGCGCCAGTAACTGACGAGCATGGTGGTGCGGCCCAACCACGAGTGGTAGCCGAGCAGTCCGGAGGTGGGATCCTGCTCGAGGTGGCTGAGCATCCGCGGCATCGCGCGCGCGGCGGGAAGCCAGGAGCGAACGGCAAGGGGATTGTTGATGCGCATTCCGATGAGGAAGACCGTGACGGTGTCGCGGTCGGATTCGACCGTGGTGCGGCCGTCGATGATGGATTGCATGACGTGTTCCCGTCTGTTCGTTTCGGGGCCGAGCGCATGGCGTGACACTGTTATAAAACACTGTTGTGATAGATTTCGCAAGTGGCGAGACCCAGAATTCACGATGCCGAACTGCGCACCCGGCTACTCGAAGCCGCAGCGGAAACCGTTGCGCGCCATGGCGTCGACTCGTTGTCGTTGCGTAAACTCGCGGCCGCGCAGGGCACCTCGACCACGGCCATCTACTCGCTGTTCGGCGGTCGAGCGGAGCTGCTGGTGGCTCTGTTCGGCGCGTCGTTCTCGAGTTTCGGTGACGCGCAACGCAGCGTTCCTGTCACCGGGGAATCCGAGGTCGACCTGCGCGAACTGGCATTTGCGTACCGCCGCTGGGCCATGGCCAACCCACACCTCTACGCAGTGATGTTCGGCGGAGTGCTCGGTTCGGTCGACGTATCCGATCAGGCACACCTCGCGGCCGCCGCGATGGATCCGCTTCGGGCGGCGGTGGCGAGCGCCGTCGAGGCAGGCGCGATGAGCGGCGCGTCGGTGGACGTGATCAGCCACTCGTTCTGGGCGATCGTGCACGGTCTGGTGTCGCTCGAGTTGTCGATACCCGGGATGGCCGACGACGAGGATCGTCGGGTGATGTTCGACGCCGGGGCGGCGTCTGTGCTGCGCGGGTGGATGCGTCAGTAGGTGCGCGGTATCCCGATGATCTTGGTGGCGTCGACGGTCATGCCCAACCGTGCTCTCGGAGCGAGCGCGGGCAGGGCCGGAAGATCGTCGGGGGTGGATGTGGCGGCACCGATCACGTCGGCGCCAGCGATCTCGAAGTCGGAGATCGCTCGCCGAAGATGGCTGGGAGTTGTTGCGAGCACCAGATTCACAGCACCGATCTCAGTAGCCAGTGGGGTGGCGCGCTGCGCATTCTGCACCGTCGAATTCGCAGTGGACTCGGCGTGAATGCGGTCGGCCGCAATCTCGTTGTCGATCAGCCACTTCTTCATCGCTTCGGCTTCGGTGACGCCGCGCTGCGGATTTCCACCGGTGACGATGATGGGTGATTCGGGGGAACGCTCGGCGACCGCGGCAGCGGATTTCAAGCGCTGCACCAATTCCGGTGCCATACTGCCGTCGTCGTTCAGGCCCAGGCCGAGCACCACGATTGCCGTCCTCACGCCATCGGTCGCAGGCGCGAAGTCGATCGCCTCCGTCGCCGCCTCGTCGATGACTTCGATAGCCCGATCCACCGCATCGGCAAGCGGGGGAGACAGGGCGCGCAGGCGGGCCGAGTGCTGCGCTCGCGCGTCGGCATCATCGGTTGCGTTGGCGTAGAACGTCTGCAGTGCTGCGACATTGGCATCGTTCGGTGCGGCGGTGGCAACCGCGTCCAGTGCGGCGAAACCGGCCTCGTAGCGACCCTTGACCAGAGCATTCTGCGCATCGTTGTACTGCTGCGCGTCGGCCGAACGTACTGCGTCGGCAATCGTTGGGGTCGAGATCGGCGCAGCGGGCTCGGCCGTCGCCGAACTGGATCCCATGGCGAGCCCGAACACGGCGACACAGGAGACCACGGCAACGCGAATCGACGGTTGTTGTCGGCCGGATCGCATTGTCGGCTGCCCTCCTGAACGATGACGGGTTTTCGTCACCCTAGCTCAGTTCGGTGCCAGTGTGGCTGGTGTGATCCGAGTTGCTCGAGTTACAGGAATGTACTTCGGTGTCGGCTGAACTCGATCGTCACATCGTGACCGGAGCGCGTCCGCGGTCGGCTGGTTCGATGGTCACCTCGGCGTCGGGAAGGAAAACTCGCTCGGTCGTGGTGGTTCCGTCGACGCCATCGGTGACCGTCACCGCCACGTTCTCGGCAACCTGCCCAGCGCTTTCGATGAACCCGGTCGCGACACCCTTCTCGATGAGGAGATGATCACCCACCAACAGAAGAAGCTCATCCGCCGTCACCGTTCGCCTGCCGCCCACATCTTCGATTGTCATGAATCCCACCGTAGTGTGAATTGTCCGAATGGGTTGTTGCTGGGGCTTCGCACTCTGTTTCGGGCGGGTCGTTCGGCAGGAGCCACTTCGTGCTCGACAATCGCAGTATGAGCTTCACCGCGCCCACGCCCGATCCCGTCGACGGTCCGCTCGTCGGTGACGACAGACCCATTCTCGAAGGAATGCTGCGTTGGCATCGAGCCACGTTGTCGAACATCTGTGCCGGTGCCGATGCCGAACAGCTTGCGCAACGCCCCTTCTCGCACTCGACGCTCTCCCTCCTCGGACTCGTCCGGCACCTCGCGAAGGTCGAACGCATCTGGTTTCGAGAGCGATTGGCGTCGATGTCGTTCGACCCGATGTACGACGCTGCGTTGGGTAAGGATTCCGACTTCCTGGGCGCGACGGCATCGAGTGCAGAGTCGGACTTCGCGCGATTCGCTGCCGAGTGCGAGGCCTCGGACGTGGTCGCTGCCCAATACTCGTTCGAGGATCCGGTCGACTGTCGCGGCGGGCCGATGTCATTGAGGATGGTCTACGTGCACATGATCAGTGAATATGCGCGGTACAACGGGCACGCGGACATCATCCGCGAACAGATCGATGGAGTCACCGGCCGCTGAGGCATACCGTAGACACACCAACAGGCCCCCACACGGAAGAAGGTGTCGAGTGACCGACTCCGATGCAGGATTCGACCCGAGCTCACTGCGGCCGTCGTTGTTCATCGACGGGCAATGGCAGGGAGCCGGTGACGGAGGGACCCGCGACATCGTCGATCCGTCCAACGGCAGTGTGGTGGCCGTCGTCGACGAGGCGACACCCGACGATGCCCTGGCTGCCGTTGCCGCGGCTCGGGCTGCGTTCGACGATGGGCCGTGGCGCAGGGTGACGGTGGGTGAGCGCAGTGATCTGCTCAATCGCATCGCAGACTTGCTCCAACGGGACAAGGCGAAGTTGGCGCACATCGAGACCCTCGATACCGGAAAGACGTTCGGCGAGAGTGAAATCGATATCGACGACGTCACGTCGGTGTTCCGCTTCTATGCCGATCTCGCTGTGGTGCAGGCAGATCGACTGATCGACGTCGACCGTCCGGAAATTCTGAGCCGAGTGGTGCACGAGCCCATCGGTGTCTGCGTGATGATCGCACCCTGGAACTACCCGCTGTTGCAGATCTCGTGGAAAATCGCCCCCGCCTTGGCTGCTGGGTGCACCATGGTGCTCAAACCCAGCGAGGTGACGCCACTGAGTACCATCGCGTTCACCAAGCTCGTGGAAGAAGCGGGAGTGCCTGCCGGTGTGGTCAACCTGCTGCAGGGCAGCGGCGCGACGCTCGGAGATGCGCTCACCAGGAACCGCGACGTCGACTTCATCTCCTTCACCGGCGGACTCGCCACCGGCAGGCACATTCTCGCCGCGGCCGCGGAGAACGTCACGAAGGTGGCGGTGGAACTCGGGGGAAAGAATCCACACATCGTCTTCGCCGACGCGGTGGCCGACGAGCAGTCGTTCGCCGATTCGGTCGACAACGTACTGACCGGAGTGTTTCTGCATTCCGGTCAGGTGTGTTCGGCCGGTACCCGACTGATCATCGAGGAATCGGTGGCCGACCGGTTCGTGGCCGCCGTGGCAGAGCGTGCGCAGACCATCGTGATGGGGCCGGGTATGGACCCGGCCAGCGAGACCGGACCGCTGGTGTCGCAGGCGCAGCGCGAGAAGATCGAAAGCTTCGTGGCGACGGGTATCGAGGAGGGGGCCACCTTGGTCATAGGAGGTACCAAGCCGGACGATCCGTCCTTGAGCAAAGGTAGCTATTTCCTGCCCACCATCTTCGATCACTGCGATCGGTCGATGAATATCGTGCAAGACGAGACGTTCGGGCCCATACTCACTGTGGAGCGATTCGACACCGAGGCCGAGGCGCTTCTACTGGGTAACGATACGAATTACGGTCTCGCCGCGGGTGTTCGGACGTCCGACGCCGCGCGAGGCGAAAGAATGGTGCGTGGGCTTCGTCATGGAACGGTGTGGCTCAACGACTTCGGTGTCTACACGGCGGCCGCGGAATGGGGCGGCTTCAAGCAGTCCGGGAACGGCCGCGAACTCGGACCGTCCGGTATGTCCGAATATCAAGAAGCGAAGCATATTTGGCACAACACCTCTCCTACCGCGGCGGGGTGGTTCGGTACCCGATAGAGCACGATGGGAAAGGCCACAGGCATGGCAATACTGAACGACAATTCGAGCGGAATGGACGATTTCGGTTACAAGGAATCGCTCGATCGAAGTCTCGGCAAATTCGCCAGCTTCGCCGCAGGCGTCAGCTACATCTCGATTCTCACCGGTACCTTCCAACTGTTCTACTTCGGTTTAGGCACCGCCGGACCGGCATACCTGTGGTCGTGGCCTGCGGTCTTCGTCGGTCAGCTCTGCGTGGCACTGTGCTTCATGGAGTTGGCCGCGAAGTATCCGGTGGCGGGATCGGTGTACAACTGGGCGAAGCTGTTGGGCCGCAGGATCGTCGGTTGGTCGGCGGGCTGGTTGATGCTCACGGCATCGATCGTGACACTGGCCGCCGTTGCCCTCGCTCTGCAGCTGAATCTGCCACGCATCTGGAGCGGATTTCAGATCATCGGTGACGGCTCGGGAGCCACCGACTTCGCGGCCAATGCAGTGCTGCTCGGTGCGATTCTGATCGCCATCACCACCACGATCAACGCGCTGGGCGTTCGACTGATGGCGATGATCAACAGTGCGGGTGTGTTCATCGAACTCATCGCGGCCGTGCTCATCGCGATCTTGCTCGCGGCCAACATCACTCGAGGACCCGAGGTGTTCTTCTCCACCAACGGCTACGGTGCCGGTGAGAGCGGCGGCTACCTCGGTGCTTTCCTGGTGGCGTCGCTGGCGTCGGGATACGTCATGTACGGATTCGACACCGCGAGCTCGCTCGGGGAGGAAACCGTCGAACCTCGGCGCACCGCCCCCAAAGCGATCTTTCGCGCCATCCTCGCGTCGTTCGTCATCGGTGGAGCCATCCTGGTGTTCGCCGTCATGGCCGCGCCGGACCTGAACGATCCTTCCCTCGGCAGCCCCGACGGCAGCCTGCAATCCATCGTCGAATCGGTGATGTGGGGCCCGCTCGGCACCGTCTTCCTCATCTGCATCGTCATTGCGGTCTTCGTCTGCTCACTGGCAGTACACACCGCGGCGATCCGGCTCACGTTCGCCATGGCGCGAGACAACGCGTTGCCCTTCGGTGAGAGTCTGGCCAAGGTCAATCCCAAGACCCAGACCCCGGTGGTGCCCGCGGTGACCATCGGCGTGCTGGCCATCGTGATCCTCGTCGTCAACATCGGTCAGCCGCAGATCTTCACGGTCCTCACCTCGATCGCGATCATCATGATCTATCTCGCGTATCTGATGGTCACCGGACCACTGTTGGTCAAGCGCATCAAAGGCGAGTGGCCGCCGGAGGATCTCAAACCCGGCGGATACTTCACGATGGGCAAGTTCGGCCTGCCGGTCAACATTGCGGCGGTGGTGTGGGGTGCCGGGATGGCGCTCAACCTCGCCTGGCCGCGCGAGGCCGTGTACGGAACCCCCTGGTACAACACGTTCGGTGCGTTCGTCTACATCGGCGGCATCCTGGGCGTAGGCCTGCTGTGGTACGCACTCAAGGGGCGCAAGCACATCGGCACTCTGAAATCACATGCCTCCACGGGCAACTAGAAGGAGCGTGCAGTGACAGACACCCAGTTCGATTACGTCGTCGCAGGAGGTGGCACGGCGGGGTGCGTCCTGGCCGCGCGGCTGAGCGAAGATCCTTCTGTGAGCGTCTGCCTCGTCGAGGCAGGTCCCACCGACATCGGCGACAAAGCGATCCTGGAACTCGTCGAGTGGATGCATCTGCTCGACTCCGGCTACGACTGGGACTACCCCGTCGAGCCGCAGGAACGTGGCAACAGCTTCATGCGGCATGCGCGTGCGAAAGTGCTCGGCGGTTGCTCTTCGCACAACTCCTGCATCGCTTTTCATCCGCCGGCCGAAACTCTCGACGATTGGGCCGCGGCCGGCGCGACGGGCTGGGGCGCGTCGGACATCCTTCCTTTCGTTGCGCGCGTGGAGAACAACGACACCGGCCGCGGTCACGACGGACCCGTGCGGATACGCGACGTGCCGCCGCACGATCCCTGCGGTGCGGCAGTGCTCGAATCGGCCGCCGGAATAGGCCTTCCGACAGTCGCATTCAATCGCGGGACGCCGGTACTCAACGGCGCGGGTTGGTTTCAGATCAATGCGGGTGAGGACGGGTCGCGTATGTCGACGTCCCATGCCTACCTGCATCCGATCATCGGCTCGCGGCCGAACCTGGAGGTGCGCACCGACTGCTGGATCAGCGAGATCCTGATCGACGAGTCGCTGACTGCGACGGGTGTGCGGTACCAACGCCCCGACCTGACCGGTTACGACACCGTGTCCGCGCGACGCGAAGTGATCGTCACCGCCGGTGCCATCGACACTCCGAAGTTGTTGATGCTCTCCGGAATCGGACCGGCGGCACAGCTGCAGGAGATGGGAATCACCGTTCGGGTCGATTCACCGGGAGTGGGAGAGAACCTCGACGACCACGTCGAGGGGCTGGTGTTCTGGGAGGCGAGCAAGCCCATGGTCACCACGTCCTCGCAGTGGTGGGAGATCGGCGTGTTCGCGCAGACCGACTCGTCGCTGAACTACCCGGACATCATGATGCACTACGGCAGCGTGCCGTTCGACATGAACACTCTCCGATGGGGTTATCCGACCACCGACAACGGGTTCTGTTTGACGCCCAACGTCACCCAGGGTCGTTCTAGGGGAACTGTTCGGTTGCGCAGCAGGGACTTTCGCGATCGCGCAAAGGTGGATCCGCGCTATTTCACCGACCCCGACGGCCACGACGACGCGGTGATGCTCGCCGGTCTGAAGCTGGCGCGCGCTATCGCCGCAGACGGTCCACTCGCGGGTTGGATCGAACGCGAACTCGCACCCGGGCCCGATGCCGTCACCGACGATGATCTGCTCGACTATGTGCACAAGACCCACAACACGGTCTATCACCCGGCAGGTACGGCGCGGATGGGATCGGTGGACGACACCATGGCCGTGCTCGATCCCGAGTTGCGCGTCAAGGGCATCTCGAACCTGCGCGTGGTCGACGCGTCGGCGATGCCGAAGCTGCCGTATGTCAATCCCAACATCACGGTCATGACCATGGCGGAAAAGTGCGCCGACCTGATCCGTGGCGGATAGATCGGAGCTTGCCGACTTCCTCGGCGCGCACCCACCGTTCCAAGGCGCGTCACCTGCGGTACTGACCGACATCGCCGGAGCAGCCGTCGAACTCGACTATGCCAGTGGCGCATGGGTTGTGGGCCCGACATCGAAGCTCGATGTGGCCGACACCGTGTGGGTGGTGCGTACCGGTCGAGTGGTGATCGTGCACTCCGACGACACCTCGCCCGCCGCCCTACCGATCGACACCATCGGTCCGGGCGGGGTCTTCGGTTTCTCGGCGTTGCTTGTCGGCGGGACGGTCGAATTCTGTGCGCGCGCAACCGAGCCGAGTACCGTTCTTCGGTTGCCCGGAGAGCTGATTCGACCGCTGTTCGCAACGCCGACCGGGCTGGCGTTTCTGGCCGACGCCGTCACCTCGGCCAGCACGCATCGAGGTGGGGCGGCCGAGGGTAGTGCCGGCCGCGCTGTCGGCGAACTGCTCTCGGCCCCACCGGTGTTCGTCTCCGTCGGCACCTCCGTCCGAGACGCAGTTCGGCACATGACCGAACAGGGCAGCTCGTACGTCCTGGTTCCGCTGCGAGGTTCGCGCTACGGAATATTCACCGACCGTGACCTCAGGGTGCGGGTGGTCGCCGCGGGAATCGGCGTCGACACCCCGGTCGAGCACGTCATGACGTCGCCCACAGAGACGGTCACCGCGGACCGGTTGGCCGGCACCGTCCTGATGGACATGCTCGAGCTGGGACTGCGGCACATGCCCGTCGTGTCCAGCCGAGGCGAGGTTCTCGGCGTCGTCGAGGACTCCGATCTGCATGCCGCGTCCACGCGTCGCAGCTTCGTGGTTCGTCGCGCGGTGACCTCGGCAACGACATCGGCCGAACTCGCCGACGCAGGAAGGCTCGTTCCGGGATTGGTGGCGGACCTGTTCCGGGGTGGGACCGACGCCCTGGCCGTCAGCGCGATTCTGTCCGTCGTGGTCGACAGCCTCGTTCGCCGAGCCGTGGAGATCGAATGGGCGGCGCGGCCCGAAGTGCCGCGACACAACTTCGCCTGGATCACCCTGGGCAGCGTCGCCCGACGGGAGGCGATGCCCTCCTCGGACGTCGACAGCGCTCTGACTTGGTCGGATACCACCGCCGACCCCTACGTGCGTGGACGATCGAACTCGGTGCCGAGAACTCGCGACGAAGTGCTGATGGGCCTGGCCGCTCGGGTACACGCGAGCCTCGACGGTGCCGGGTTGCCGTCCGACACCAACGGTGCGGTTGCGAGCTCGCCGAGATTCGCACGCTCGGCCGGGCAATGGGAAAGTGCCGCGGCCCACTGGCTCAGCAACCCTTTCGGCGATCGTGGCAAAGCAGGAACCTCTGGTCGTTCCGCAGGCTCCACTCCGGCTGGGGACTCCGGCCTCATCATGTCCTCGCTGATGATCGACGGCAGGGTGGTGTGGGGCCCGCGGGAGTTGAACACCGTTCCCGAGGCCTATCGCCGACTGCTGGTGGACAACCCCGATGCTCTGCGACTGCAACTCAGAGATGCCCTCGCCGGACGGGCCAGGCTGCGTTCGCTGCGAGACGTGCTGGCGCGGCGCGGCGGTACGTTCGACCTCAAGGCCCATGCACTGACTCCCATCGTCAATCTCGCTCGGTGGGGTGGACTGTCGGTGGGAATGGCCTCGGCCTCGACACCGGCGCGTCTGGCGGCCGCGTCGGGCAACGGGATGCTCTCCGAACGGGACGTCACCACGTTGACCGAGGTGTTCGCGTTGCTTCAACGGCTGCGGCTGTCACACCAGATCGATCAGATGACGGCAGGCCATCGGCCCGGTGATGTGCTGATCATGGCCGATCTCTCACCGCTCGAGCGCAGTCTGCTCACCGACGGCATCCGAGAGATCGCCGCGGTGCAACGCCGAGTCGGGTACCTCGCCGCCAATGTCGGCGTGCATCGCTGACCGGGAAGCACCAGACTGTGTGCCGTGACCACCAATCCCGTGAGCGTTCCCACCCCGTCCACCGTCGAACACAACCGTTTGGCGGAGTCACCAGGGGTCAGCGGGCCATGGCGTCAGTGGGGCCCGTATCTGGCGGGACGGCAGTGGGGCACGGTGCGCGAGGACTACTCCGAGGACGGAAACGCGTGGGCGTCGTTTCCGTTCGATCAGGCGCACAAGCGTGCCTACCGCTGGGGTGAGGACGGAATCGGTGGAATCTGCGATCGATTCGGTTTCCTGAATTTCGCGTTCGCCCTGTGGAATCGCAAGGATCCGATTCTGAAGGAACGACTCTTCGGGTTGGCCAACGAGGAGGGAAATCACGGCGAGGACGTCAAGGAGTATTTCTGGGCGATCGACGGCACTCCGACGCACAGTTGGATGCAGTGGCTCTACCGCTACCCGCATGCGGAGTATCCGTACGCGCACCTGCGCGAGGAGAGTGCCCGACGCGGCCGAGACGACCGCGAATACGAACTGGCCGATACCGGGATCCTGGACGAGAACCGGTTCTTCGACGTTCAGGTCACGTATGCGAAAGCGTCGCCCGACGACATCTGCATCACGATCTCCATCACCAATCACGGACCCGAGGCGGCATCGGTCGATCTGCTGCCGCAACTGTGGCTGCGCAACACCTGGTCGTGGGGGCGCGACGATCGCGGCGGATCGCTCACCCAGCTGACCCGACCGGAACTGCTGGCCGGCGGCCTCGAGGGCGTTGCCGCCGATCACGGCTTTCTCGGTCGGTACTACCTCAGCGCCGAAGGTACGCCGGCGGTCCTGTTCTGCGACAACGAAACCAACGCCGAGGCCCTGTGGGGGCAGGAGAACATCTCCCCATATCCCAAGGACGGCATCGGCCGACATGTCGTCGACGGCGAACAGGGTGCGGTGAACCCCGAGCAGACCGGAACGAAGGCTGCATTCTGGTATAGATTCGACGACATCGCCTCGGGTGCAACCGAATCGGTGCGACTGCGCTTGTCGCCCCATCGGCCGGACGAGCAGACGTTCGGTGCGGGATTCGACGCGGTCACCGGTGACCGTCGTGCGGAGGCGGACGAGTTCTACGGCGCAGTGATCGGTGCGGACCTCACCGATGCCGATCGACACGTGGCGCGGCGGGCATATGCGGGGCTGTTGTGGACCAAGCAGCTCTACCGCTACGACGTCGAGCAGTGGATCGAGGGCGACAAGGTGGGAGCCCCGGCGCCGCACTCGCGTCAGGACCCCAAGGGCCGTAACGCCCATTGGCGTCACCTCGCACTGGCCGATGTGATTTCGATGCCCGACGAGTGGGAATATCCGTGGTTCGCCGCCTGGGACTTGGCCTTTCACGCTATTCCTCTCGCACATGTGGACCCGGACTTCGCTAAGGAGCAGTTGGTCCTGATGTGCAGGGAATGGGCCATGCATCCCAACGGCCAACTGCCGGCCTACGAGTGGGAGTTCGGCGACGTCAACCCCCCGGTCCACGCCTGGGCGGCCTGGCACGTCTATCGGATCGACGGGTACCGGGATCGCGAGTTCCTGGTCCGGGTGTTCACGAAGTTGCTGCTCAACTTCGCGTGGTGGGTCAATCGCAAGGATTCGGAGGGGTCGAACATCTTCGAGGGCGGGTTCCTCGGTATGGACAACATCGGATTGTTCAATCGCTCCGCTCCGCTGCCGCCCGGTTTCCGTCTGGAACAGTCCGACGCCACGAGTTGGATGGCGTTCTACTGCCAGCAGATGTTCAAGATCGCACTCGAGCTCGCGCGCCACGACAGCGCCTGGGACGACGTCGCGACCAAGTTCTTCTCGCACTTCCTCTCGATCGCGAAGGCGGTCAACTCGTTCGGTTCGCAGCACATTTCGCTGTGGCACGAGGAAGACGGATTCTTCTACGACGTCCTCGTCCAACCAGAGGGCGACGCGGTACCGATGCGAGTGCGATCCATGGTCGGTCTGCTTCCCATTCTCGGGGCCACGGAAATTCCGCCCTGGGTCGAGGCGGAGTGCCCGGACCTCGCGGCGCGGCTGCGGTGGGTTCAGCACCGTCGGCCGGAAATGGTCTCACCGCTGCTGGCGCGTCGGGAAGGCAATGAGGTGCGCCTTCTGCTCACCCTCGTGCAGCCCGAACGTCTCAAGCGGATCCTCTCTCGCATGTTCGACTCGGAAGAGTTCTTGTCGGAGTTCGGTATTCGTTCCTTGTCGGCTTCGTACCGCGAGCCGGTCACGTTCGACGTCGACGGTCGAAGCCTGTCCATCGAGTACGAGCCGGGGGAGTCACGGACCGGAATGTTCGGGGGCAACTCCAATTGGCGAGGGCCGGTGTGGTTCCCGGTGAACGTGCTGTTGGCGGACAAGCTGCGCGCCTACGGGCGCTACTACGGCGACTCGTTCACCATCGAAATTCCCACCGGCTCGGGAAACCATCGCACTCTCACCGATGCCGCAGACTTGATCGACAACGGCTTGGCAGGACTGTTCCGTCCTGTCGACGGCAAGCGGCCTGCCGACGGTCGGCGGATCGAATCGAGTTCCGATCCACTGTGGAGTGAGCACCCGACCTTCAACGAGTACTTCGACGGAGACACCGGCGAGGGACTCGGAGCAACACACCAAACCGGCTGGACGGCGTTGGTTGCGCACCTGCTCAGGCCACGTCTGCCGCTGTGATGGCCTGCGGCCCATGTGAGTGGAACTTCGTAGTGGGCTACGGACGGGTTCACGTGGTCGTCGCAACGAGCAGTCGTTTGTTGTACTCCTCGAGTGGAGTATCCCATCCCAGGGTTTTTCTGGGGCGGTTGTTCAGT
>NZ_JAVDUT010000006.1:0-258166 GCF_031456475.1 Rhodococcus sp. 3258 | reverse complement strand
ATCACATGAAAGACAGCCATCGGCGTCAGAGCGGAAACGAGTCATACCTTCCACCTCGACGAACAACTCCAGTATCACTGAGTGGAAATTCGTAGCAGGCTACGAGGTGGGAGTGGAGCCCGCGGAACGACCCGAGGGCTCCACGCTCACATGCGCGTAGCGCTCAATCGCTCCCAATCGGCCTCGGTTTGGTCGGCGTAGAGTCGCGCGAATCGGCACAGTGCGACGTCGAGTTCATCGGAATCGCCTGTGTATCCCGAGATCATCGACGCGCCGCTGGTGCGAGCGTGTCCCTTCGCGAGCAGTCGCCCCACCACCCGCGCGTAATCCACCAGCGCGGGTGCATCGATCGACGAGAGATCGATCGTCCCCTTCATGTTGCGGAACTGCCGCACGTAGAACTGCCGTCCGGCGATCGTGCACCACCCCAGCAGTGGATCGCTGACCGTCTGCAGATCCTGCTGGTACTCCACCACGCGTTGTCCCTGGTGGTCGTGCCATGCGGATTCGCCGTGCACATACGGGGCGAGCACCGACCGTCTGGCCTGCTTGAGCTGCAGGAACACGACGTCGTCCGCGCTGGTGCCTTCGAGCAGTGCCACGTACGCCCGGAGCCCGACACTGCCGACTCCGACGACGCGATGCGCGACGTCGATCAACGTGTATCCCCCCAGCACCCGACGCCAATGCGGGGTGAGGGTGAGCAGGTATTCGTCCAGCCCGACGGCCAGCAACTCCTCGTCCTCGGCCGAGATACGAGTGGTGATCGGCGGCTCCTCGACGATCCTGCGAGTGCCCTCGTGTTCCTCGGTGAATCGCGGCAGGACGCGGTCACTCGTGCGTCGACGCGCTTTCTTGGTGGCGCGTTTGATCTCCTTGCGCAACGATCCCGCGGTGGCGTCCCGTTGCAGTTTCTCGGCCGTCAACCGTTGGAACGACCGCGACATCAGCGGTTCGTCGGCGAGGCGCGCGACCTCGATTCGATACGCGGACACGCAGGCGGCGACGGCATCGCGGCACCGATCCTCGCTGCGTCCGTTCTGACGGCCGGCCACCCAGATGCTCGCGGCGAGGCGTCGTAGATCCCATTCCCAGGCACCCGGGTGCGCTTCGTCGAAGTCGTTGAGGTCGATGACGAGGTCGCGTTCGGGGGAGGCGTAGAAGCCGAAGTTTCCGAGGTGGGCGTCGCCGCTGATCACCGGGTTGATGCCGGTGGACGGCAGCATCGCGACGTCGCGGGCCATGACGATGGCCGTCCCGCGCAGGAAGCCGTACGGGGATTCGACCATGCGCTCTAGGCGCGTGGGGATGAGCCATTCGATCCGGCCCTGGTGCGAGTACTCGATCTGCTGCACCGGGTCCGGGCGATCCGGCGGCGGTGTCCACTCGCCCAGCGATGCGATCGGGACCTTGTCGCGCAGGCGTCGACCCAGCTCGTATCGTTCGGCTCGGGGGAGTGGCCGCGCACGCAACGATGCGTACGGTGCGCTGTCGACTGCTGCCGAGTCGGTGACGACGGTATGACCTTTTCCGGAGCCGGGCATGTGAAGTCACACTAATCGAGGGCTACGGGGCGGCTTTACCGAACTTCCAGTATCCGGTGAAGCAGATCCGAGACTTGGGTACGGAACGCTCGTTCACCAGGTATCTACGCAGGCCCGTCGCCAACCCCTGTTCCCCTGCCACGTAGACGAACGGATCGCCGTCCGGAAGCTCGGCTTTCTGCACCGCGGCCAACGCGGCCTCGCCCGGCTTGGCCAGCGGGTTGGGGCGCACGATCCACTCGATCTCGACGCCTGCGTGCACGTCCTGCTTCTGGATGTCGGCCTCGGTGGGCACTTCGACGAAGGCCTTGACCCGAACGTCGGCCGGCAACGACCGCAGAATGCCGAGAATCGCCGGGGCAGCACTCTCGTCGCCGACGAGCAACTGCCAACTCGATTGTCCCTCGAACGTGTAGATGCGCCCTTCGTCGAAGATCGCGACGCGATCGCCTGGGACCGCCCTGGTAGCCCACGACGACGCCGGCCCACTGTGACCACCGGTTCCGCCGCCACCATCTACTTCGCCGTGCGCCACGAAGTCCACATCCAGCTCCGGGCCGTCGCCGTGTGTGCCCTCTCCCGTAGCGCGGTACTGGCTGACCGTGTAGTTGCGGACCGCCGGCTTTGTGTCCTTGGAGAACGTCAGATACTGGGCGTACCAGAGCATCGAGGTGGCGCTGGGGATGCGCGGCTCGTCCTGGCCCGGCTGCGGCAGGAACAGGCGAAACCAGTGGTCATAGCCCATGTAGCGGAAGTTCGACAACGAATCGCCGCCGAGGGTCACCCGGATGAAGCTGGGGCTGATTCGCTCGCTCCCGAGCACGGTCAGGCGGTAGAACGCGGGGTTCTCCGGTTTGAGGTACTTACCCATGCCGCACAGGTTAGCCGACCCTAAGCTGCGATGGGGTTGCGTCGATCTCTCACTCGGGCCGACCGCGCCGGTAGCGCTGGACCACCTTGGCTCCGACGGGTACTGCGAACAGCATCATGAACACGCGGATCACCTGGGCGGCCACGACGAAGGTGACGTTCGCCCCGGTCGACGCGGCGATGGCCAGCACCGCGTACACCCCGCCGGGAGTGGTCGCGAGGTATCCCTCGTAGCCGCTCGTCCCCGTCGCGGACGCCAGCCACAGGCCGAGCATCGCGCAGCAGACGGTGACGGCGATGATCAACATCAACGATGCGGGCAGGACCCGCGAGATCGACTTCAAGCTGGCGACGGTGAACCGCAGTCCGGCCTGCCAGCCGATGACGATGTACGCCGCCCACAGCAACAGCGTTGGGACGGACGCGTCGAACGAGACGCCGAGCACGTCGGCGAGCGTGGCGATCATCAGCGGGCCGAGCAGGGCGGGGGCGGGCAGCCGGATCATCTTGGCCAGCATCACGCCGATGACGCCGCAGATCACGACGAAGGCGAGGTCGATCCAGAGCGCCTCGTGCACGTCGGCGGTGACCGACGATTGTCCGGGTTGGGCGTCGAACACCAGGGTTGCGACCAGCGGCAGCGTTGTGGTCACCAGCACGACACGCAGGTATTGCACCACCGCGACCACGCGTTCGTCGCCGCCCAACTCCTGGGTGATCGCCACCAGTCCCGAGGCTCCGCCCGCGACCAGCGCCAACGAACCGGTCAGTGAATCGATGTCTTTACGAAGCCCCAACAGTGCGCCGGCCGCGATCGACAGCAACAGGGTGCCGATGCATGCCAGCAGTACCGGCAGCCAGGTATCGCCCAGCGAGCTCAGAGTGTCGCTCTGCACGAGCGTGCCGATCTCGACGCCGAGGATTGCCTGCGCCGCCATGCCGAGTCTGCGGGGGAGCGGCGCTCGCTCGGTTCCGGTCGTCGGAGCCCACCCGGCGAGCGCGAACACGATCGCCACCAACAGTGCAACGAACAACGCAGCCGACGGCACACCGAGTGCATCGGCCCCGACGGTCAGTGCGACCGTGACGAGAACCAGCAGCAGCCAGCGAATCAAGAAGGTCGCTCGATCTCGCGAACCTCGGGCGGCAGTCCCCACTCGGTACGGCCGAGTCGGCTGAGCGGAGCGATGGTCTCGAACTCGGGCAGGCCGTCCTCGGCGAGAAATTCAGGTCGAACGGACACTGCGACGACGCTACCCATGACGACGAAGCAGTTTCCCACCTCGACGACGCGGTGCAGCGTGGCTTCGATGGCGATCGGGGCGGCAGCTACCCGCGGCGGCGTGACGATCGCACTGGGTTCGCTCTCGATGCCGACGGCCTCGAACTCGCTGACGCCGTGCTCGAAGCTCGCCGAGCTGCCGTTGACCTGATCGACCAACGGTGCCGTGGCCAGATTGACGACGAACTCGCCGGTGGCCTCGATGTTGCGCAGACTGTCCTTGCGGGTCACGGACGTGAACTGGACGACCGGCGGTTCCACGGACGAGACGGTGAAGAAGCTGTAGGGCGCGAGGTTCGCCACACCGTCGGCCGAGACCGTGGAGATCCAGGCGATGGGCCTGGGGACCACCGACGCGGTCAGTAGCTGGTAGAAGCGGCGGGAGGAGACCTCGTCGGGCCGGAAGACTGTACGCACGCCTCAATACTGTCAAAGCCCGGTTGCGGCGGCCGACCGGAGCATCTGACACTCTGGAAACTGTGAATCCGTCCACCGTTCAGGCCACTGCAGTCGTCGACGAACTGGCGCGCAGCGGGATCGAAGACGTCGTGCTCTGTCCCGGCTCGCGCAACGCCCCGTTGGCCTTCGCTCTGCAGGAAGCCGACGCGGCCGGCCGGCTACGACTGCACATGCGGATCGACGAGCGGACCGCCGGATTCCTGGCCATCGGACTGAGCCTGGGCAGCGGCCAACCTGTCCCGGTGGTGATGACGTCGGGAACGGCGGTGGCGAACCTCGGGCCCGCGGTGCTCGAAGCGAACTACGCCCGGATCCCGCTGATCGTCATCAGTGCCAACCGGCCGTACGAGATGCTCGGCACCGGTGCCAACCAGACCATCGAGCAGTTGGGCCTGTTCGGGTCGCAGGTCCGCGCGACGATCAGCCTCGGGCTCGCCGAGGAAGGACCCAAGCAGAACAGTCAGTGGCGCAGCGCGGTCTCGCGGGTCATCGCTGCTGCGCGGGGTGCGCGCTCGGGCAATGCCGGACCGGTGCACTTCGACATTCCACTGCGTGAACCGTTGGTCCCCGCTCTCGGAGATCCGGGGGCCCGGCCCGAAGGACGTCCCGACGGGATGCCGTGGACCTCGACCACCCAGGCGACCCTCGACGTCCCGGTCGAACTCGATCTGTCGGTCGACACCGTCGTCGTGTCCGGGCACGGCGGAGCCGTTCGTCCGGAGCTTGCCGGGCTGCCGACCGTCGCCGAGCCGACCGCGCCACTGCACGGAATTGCATTGCATCCCTTGGCTCTTGCGCAGTTGAAGCCGCGTCAAGCCGTCATCACCGGCCGCCCGACCCTGCACCGGCAGGTGTCGGCGCTGCTCGCGGATCCGGCGGTGGACGTCATCGCGCTCACCACCGGCCCGCGCTGGCCCGACGTCTCGGGCAACGTACTGGCCACCGGCACGCGTGCCGTGACCACCGGCGCACCCGATCCCGCGTGGATCGCGCGCTGCGCTGCCGTATCGGAACGCGCCGAAAAGGCTGTGCACCAACAACTTCGAGAGCACCCCAAGCCGACGGGTCTGCACGTTGCCGACGCGGTGATGTCGGCATTGCAGCCCGGAGATCAGCTGGTGCTCGGAGCCTCCAACCCCGTGCGCGACGCGGCCCTGGTCTCCACTCCGATCCCGGGCGTGAAGGTTCTGTCCAATCGTGGCGTGGCCGGCATCGACGGCACCGTCTCGACGGCCATCGGTGCGGCGATGGCCGGAAAGCGCCGCACGGTGGCGCTTCTCGGTGATCTGACGTTCCTGCACGACGCGGCCGGTCTGCTCATCGGCACCGGCGAGCCGCGTCCGGACGATCTGACGATCGTCGTCGCCAACGACGACGGCGGCGGCATCTTCGAGCTTCTCGAACAGGGCGACCCGCAGTACGCGGGTGTGTTCGAGCGGGTGTTCGGAACACCGCACGGAATGGACCTCGGCGCGCTGTGCGGGGCCTACCGCGTCGAACATCGCCTGGTGGACGTGGCGGAACTGGCGGCCGAACTCACCGGCCACGCCGACGGAATCCGCGTGTTGGAAGTGACCACGGAACGGTCCGGGCTGCGCGACCTACACGCAGCGATCCGGGCCCGTCTCTAATTCTGTTGCGCAGCAACCCATTCGAGTGTTTCGCCGGTTTCCTGATCGATCATGTCCTTGATCATCTTGTTGATCAGGTCTTCGATCTTGCCGCCGACGAGCGGAATCTTGACCGTCGACTCACCCTTGACGACCAGTTTCGCTCCGGTGCCGTCGGGGCGAAGCGAGAGGGTGCCGTTCACCTTCGCGGGGAGACCCGTGGTGCCGCCGACCAGCGTGCCCTCGGCGTGGTCGCCTTCGAGCGGACCCCAGTGGTCGGTACGCGAGACGATCAGCTTGCCCTTGATGACTTTCGTGACGAACCCGGGCAGTTCGGACGTGCCGACCTCCTCGGTGATGTCCACGGTCAAGCCGCCGTCGTCGTGCTTGGTCATCTCGTACCCGTCCGTCTTCTTCGCCTTGGCGAAGCGAGCGGCCCATTGGTCTTCACTGGTGAGTGCGGCATGCACGTCAGCGGGCGGATTGGACGATTCGACGGTGAACTCGAAGCTGCGCGACATGAGCACAGAGGCTACCGGAGCGGAGGCGAACCGGCCGCGAAGTAACCTGAATGCTGTGACCGACACCGAGAGGGGCAGCCGAACTCTGCACAGAATCCGGCTGGTCGTGCTCGTGGTCGCGGTCGCCATCTCGGTTCTGTCGGTCCTCTTGGTGGTCGGTGCCTGGCGAAACGACGTCACCATCGACTCCGACAAGGGCGTCGCGACGGCCGAGGTGCTCTCGGCGGGCAAATTGCGTTCGGCGGTCAGTTTCATCACCCCCGACGGCGTGACCCACAACCCCAGACTCGGCGTGCTGTACCCCACCAACCTCGTCGTGGGTCAGCGCATCGAGGTCGAGTACTACAAGGCGGACTCCGACGACAACGACAGCGACAGCGACCTGCTGGTGCGGGTAGCCGGCCGTGACGCCACCGTGGCCATCGTCCCCGCTGGATCGGTCATCGTCGTCACCTGGCTGATCGCCCTGCCGGCCCTGTTCTGGTTACGTCGCAAGGAGACCCAGCGTATGGGGGCCAAGCGCATGGAGGTACAGGATGCGTAAGGCCAGGCAGTGGGTCATCGCTGCTGTCGCCGCAGTGGCCGGGTTCGCGTTGGTGAACTTCGGCAACGTCGCGTCCTCGATCGTGATCATGGTGCTCGTGGTGGTGTTTCTGCTCGTTCTGACGACTCCGGTGCTGTATCCGCGCTCTGTATCCGACGACGCGTCTCGAGTGTTCGCGACCGAAAAATCGGTGCCGCTGATCTACTGGCGTCCCGGTTGCATCTTCTGCCTTCGGCTACGGGTTGCGCTGTTGCTCCGCGGAAAGAAGGCCGTGTGGACGAACATCCGCGCAGATGCTGCTGCCGCAGCGCGGGTTCGGTCGGTGAACGACGGGAACGAGACGGTTCCGACGGTGTTCGTGGGTACCGGACACCGCACCAACCCGAGTCCGTCGTGGGTCGCCCAGCAATTCGTGTGACGTTGGCCCACACGTAACGTCGTCCATGCCTGGGCGACTGCGTGGCCACCCACACTGAGGACCGTGCGAGTAGCCATCGTTGCGGAATCGTTCTTGCCCAACATGAACGGCGTCACCCACTCGGTGATCCGTGTCCTCGAACATCTCGAGAAGACCGGGCACGACGCCATCGTCGTCGCTCCCGACAACCCGTCGGGACCGCGAGCGGCGACCTGGCACAACGGCGTCCCGGTCCACCGAGTGCCGTCCGTGATGGTGCCGAAGGTCAGCTCCCTGCCCGTCGGTGTTCCTGGCCTCGGGATGGTCTCGGCGCTACGGACCTTCGCGCCCGACGTCGTGCATCTGGCGTCCCCGTTCCTGCTCGGAGCGGGCGGCCTGGCCGCCGCGAACCGCCTCGACGTGCCTGCCGTCGCCGTTTACCAGACCGATGTCGCAGGATTCGCCGCGAGTTACGGCCTCGGCTTGACCTCGAAGGCCGCGTGGCGTTGGACCAGGAGACTGCACCGCGGAGCGGCCCGCACTCTGGCACCATCCACCTCGGCCGTCGACGCTCTCGAGCAGCACGGCATCCCGCGCGTACACCGGTGGGCCAGGGGAGTGGACGCGGTTCGGTTCGCGCCCTCGGCCGCGTCGGCCACCCTTCGCGGCCGATGGGGAGCCGGCGAAAAGCTGATCGTCGGGTTCGTCGGCAGGCTCGCGCCGGAGAAGCACGTCGAGCGGCTCGCCGTGCTGGCCACGGATCCGTCGATCCAGCTGGTGATCGTCGGCGGCGGTCCCGATACGGCGGCCCTGCGCGAACTGATGCCGAATGCGATCTTCACCGGGCAACTCGGCGGCGACGAACTCGCGCAGGCCTACGCCAGCTTCGACATCTTCGTCCACCCCGGCGAACACGAAACCTTCTGTCAAGCAGTCCAAGAAGCCCTCGCCAGCGGAGTCCCCGTCATCGGTCCCGACGCCGGCGGACCCCGCGATCTGGTCTCGCACTGCCGCAACGGCTACCTACTGCCGGTCGACAAGTTTACCGAGCTGCTGCCCAGTGCAGTCGGCGCCCTCGCCGAACCCACCACCCGTGCCCGCTTCGGCAACGCCGCCCGCCGATCGGTTCTGCACCGCACCTGGCCTGCCATCTGCGACGAGCTGATCTCCCACTACTACGACGTGCAAGGCATCACAGCGCCACGGGTGACCGAAGCAGCCTGAGTAAGCTGGAGTTCGTGGCCACGACATCGCGCGCAACCCTGGAAAAAGAGCCCCACGAGGTGGCGTCGATGTTCGACGGCGTCGCCCGACGCTACGACATCACCAACACCGTTCTGTCGTTCGGCCAGGACCGCAGCTGGCGCAAGCTGACCCGCCGAGCCCTCGACCTGAAGCCGGGCGAGCGGGTCCTCGATCTCGCCGCCGGCACCGGCGTCTCCACCGTCGAACTCGGACGCAGCGGGGCCTGGTGCGTCGCCACCGACTTCTCCAAGGGCATGCTCCGAGCCGGACTCTCCCGCGGAGTGCCGATGGTCGCCGGTGACGCGATGGCGCTTCCGTACGCCGACGCCAGTTTCGACGCCGCCACCATCTCGTTCGGTCTTCGCAATGTCTCCGACTTCGATGCCGGTCTGCGCGAAATCGCCCGAGTCACCAAACCCGGTGGGCGTCTTGTGGTCTCGGAATTCTCCACCCCGGTCTTCGGCCCGTTCCGCACGGCATACATGGAGTACCTGATGAAGGCGCTCCCCAAAGTCGCTCGCGCAGTGAGCAGCAACCCCGACGCGTACGTCTATCTCGCCGAGTCCATTCGCGCGTGGCCCACGCAGGAGCAGTTGGCTCAGCGCATCGCCGACGCCGGCTGGACCGACGTGCAGTGGCGCAACCTCACCGGTGGAATCGTGGCTCTGCACAAGGCAATTCGGCCCTGAGTCCGCGCGCGGCTACGAAAACGGCGGCCGCGAATCGATTTTCAGTGACGTGGTTCCTGCGGTTCGCCACGTACGAGCGACGAGGTCGCTGTCGGCCTCGGTGACCAGGTTGCCCATGCACCGGACCGCGACTTTCATCAGTGCCCGCGAGCGCATGCCCACCGGGCCCGCTGCGGGCAGGAACCTCGGCACGGTCAGCAGTCCGGCGAGGCGTCGAGCAATGGAGAAGGCTTGACCGTAGTGCTCACGCAGCAGGGTCGGCCAGGCGTCGGTCAGGTCCGCGTGATCGAGAAGGTCGACCACCATGCGGCCGCCTTCGAGTCCGTAGTCGATGCCCTCACCGTTGAGTGGGTTCACGCACGCTGCGGCGTCGCCGATGATCGCCCAGTTCACCCCCGCGACGCCGGAGACCGCCCCGCCCATCGGCAGCAGCGCCGACGCGACCGACCGCAGCTCGCCGGTCAGTTCCCATTCCGACCGCCGTTGCTGGGTGTAGAGGTCCAGCAGGGGACGCAGGGCTCCCGGTGCGGGCCGGGTGGCAGTGGCCAGCGTGCCGACGCCGATGTTGATGTTGCCGTCGTTCAGTGGAAAGACCCATCCGTAGCCGGGCTGCAGCGTGCCTGCGCCGTCGCGCAGTTCGAGGTGCGAGCTGATCCATTCGTCGTCGCTACGAGCAGACGTGATGTACGCGCGGGCGGCGACGCCGAACGCGGTGTCGCGGTGCCACTGGCGTCCGAGTTGCTTGCCCAGCGTGGACCGGACGCCGTCGGCGACGATCAGAGTGCGGCACGCGATGTCGTGGCTGCCTTCGCCGGTCTGCAGCGTCACCGAACGGACCGCATTTCCGTCGCGGGTGACGGACACCGCTTTGGCACCCTCGGCCATCACAGCCCCGGCGTCGACGGCAACGCGGCGAATGCGGTCGTCCAACTCGGTTCGCGGGACGGCACTACCCACGGCCGGGAAAGATCTGCTCGGCCATTCGAGCTCGAGTTCCTGGCCGAACCCACTCAGGCGCAACCCGCGATTGCGCGCGGTACCGCGAACCCATTCACCCAAGCCCAACCGATCGAGTTCGGCGACCGCGCGCGGAGTCAGCCCGTCGCCGCACGTCTTGTCCCGGGGAAAGACGGCCGCGTCGGCGAGTACGACGTCGCGGCCGGAACGCGCTGCCCACGCCGCCGCGGACGATCCTGCGGGGCCCGCGCCCACGACCAACACATCGGTCGAGGAGGGCAGGGCCGGGTTGGATGAGGTCACAGATCCCAGTATCCCGACTGCCGCGGTGCTGCGCCGTCAGGGCCTTCGGTCGACCGTTGTCGAGGCCCTGCTCATCGGGCGTGTTCACCGTCGGAGCGGTGACGTCGTTCACTCACTCGCCCCTGGAGGGCGCGTCGGGAAGCGACTCGGGCTCGGTTCGGTGAGGGAATAGTCACCTGTGGTGGGCGGCACCGTCGTGCGAGTGTGCACACTAGGTTCACTACGGTAGTACCCGAGCAGCAGTTTCCGTCATCCATCGCCGCTCGACGCCGACGACAGGACAGGGATCAACATCGTGAGTACAGACGACGCGACCGCAGTAACGGTCGTTGCCGGAGTCGACCTGGGTGACCCGGAGCTCGCTCGATCCGTCGCCGACGGTCTCGCGCGCGTCGAAGAGCTGATGATCAGCGAACTGTCCGACGGCGAAGAGTTCCTCACCGAGGCTGCTCTGCATCTGGCGAAGGCCGGCGGCAAGCGATTCCGACCCCTGTTCACCGTGCTGACCGGCCAGCTGGGGCCGTCGCCGACAGATCCGGCGATCGTCACCGCCGCCACCGTGGTCGAGCTGGTGCACTTGGCGACGCTCTATCACGACGACGTCATGGACGAGGCGTCGATGCGCCGCGGAGCCGAGAGTGCGAACTCACGCTGGGGCAACAGTGTGGCCATTCTCGCGGGCGACTACCTCTTCGCACATGCGTCGCGTCTGGTGTCCACCCTCGGACCCGACGCAGTCCGCATCATCGCCGAGACCTTCGCCGAGTTGGTCACCGGGCAGATGCGCGAAACGATCGGGGCCAAGAGCACCGACGATCCCATCGCGCACTACCTGAAGGTCGTGTGGGAGAAGACCGGGTCGCTCATCGCCTCCTGTGGGCGCTTCGGCGGCACGTTCAGTGGCGGCGATGCCGAGCACGTGGGACGCCTCGAGCGCCTCGGTGACGCTGTCGGCACCGCGTTCCAGATCTCCGACGACATCATCGACATCTCCTCGGCCACCGAGCAGTCGGGTAAGACTCCCGGCACCGACCTGCGGGAAGGCGTGCACACCCTGCCGGTGCTGTTCGCGCTCCGCGAGGAAGGTGCCGACGGCGACCGCATGCGCGAGATCCTGGCCGGCCCGGTCACCGAGGATGCGCTGGTCACCGAGGCCCTGGAGCTGTTGCAGCGGTCACCCGGCATGGTCGCGGCCAAGAAGACCCTCGGCGAGTACGCCGACCGCGCCCACGCCGAGCTCGCACTGCTGCCGCAGGGACCGGCCAACGACGCCCTGGGCCGACTGGTGAACTACACCGTCGAACGCGTGGGGTAGTCGCCCACGCAGTGGTCGGGAACTGCGCGTCGGGGTGCCGTCGTTGAATCGGGTAGGAACACCCGGTACGAGGAGGCACCCGTCACGATGAACAGTTACGCCAACGGTGCGAAGACATTCGGCCTGCTGGTCGGGATGTCTGCGCTGATCGTCTTCATCGGTTCGTTGTTCGGTAACTCGATGATTCTGATCGGGTCGATCGTGCTGGCCGTCGGCGTCAACGGCTACGCGTACTTCAACAGCGCGAAGATGGCTCTGAAGTCGATGCACGCGGTGCCGGTCAGTGAGCTCGAACAGCCCGCGATGTACCGGATCGTGCGGGAACTGGCGACAACGGCGCATCAGCCGATGCCCGCGCTGTACGTGAGCCCGACCAACAATCCCAACGCGTTCGCCACCGGGCGGAACCCGCGCAACGCAGCCGTGTGTTGCACCGAGGGCATTCTTCGGATCCTCGACGAGCGGGAACTGCGAGCGGTGCTCGGACACGAACTCTCGCATGTCTACAACCGCGACATCCTGATCTCGTCGGTGGCCGGTGCCATGGCGTCGGTCATCTCGGGCCTGGCGAACCTGGCCTTCTTTGCGAATGTGTTCGGTGGCCGCGGCAACGGGGGAGCCAATCCACTCGCTCTGCTGCTGGTGTCGATGCTGGGACCCATCGCGGCCACGTTGGTGCGCCTCGCGGTCTCTCGTTCTCGGGAGTATCAGGCCGATCAGTCCGGTGCCGAGCTGACCGGCGACCCGCTGGCGCTGGCTTCGGCACTGCGAAAGCTCGAGCAGGGGGTGCAGCTGGCACCGCTGCCGCCCGAGCCGCGGCTGGCCGCGGAGTCGCATCTGATGATCGCCAATCCGTTCCGCATCGGCGACAAAGCGGGCGCGCTGTTCGCCACTCACCCGCCGATGGCCGACCGAATCGAGCGGCTCGAGCGCATGGCCGGCCACCGGCCGTACTGACCGGAGCCTGCGACATGTGAGTGGAACTTCGTAGCCTGCTACGAGGTTCCACTCACATGCGGCGCTCTACCGGTAGTTGACGAACTGCAGGGCGATGCCGAAGTCCTCGTTCTTGAGCAACTGTTGGATTGCCTGCAGGTCGTCGCGCTTCTTGCTGCTCACGCGCAGCTCGTCGCCCTGGATCTGCGCTTTGACGCCCTTGGGGCCGTCGTCGCGGATCTTCTTGGAGATCTTCTTGGCGTTCTCGGTGCTGATGCCTTGCACGAGTTTGCCGGTGACCTTGTAGACCTTGCCGGACGCGGCCGGGTCGTTGGTCTCGAAAGCCTTGAGCGAGACGTCGCGTCGGATCAGTTTCTCCTTGAAGACGTCCAGAGCTGCCTTGACCTTCTCCTCGGATTCGGACGTGATGACGATGGTCTCGGACTCGCCACTGCCGGACCACTCGATGCTGGTGTCCGATCCTCGGAAGTCGAAGCGGGTCGCCAGCTCCTTCGCGGCCTGTCCGAGAGCGTTGTCCACTTCCTGCCGGTCGACTTTGCTCACTACGTCGAAGGACGAATCAGCCACTTCTCACACTCTCCAGTCGAATCGAAAATTTGTTTCTGCGGTGGTGTCGGTCCACATCCCGCTGGGACTTTATCGGCCCGCTACCGACCGTATCCACCCGGTTTGCGTTCCGGGGGGACGTTCGTTGTATTCTTCTCACCGCGCCGAAGACCAGCACGGACTTCGATCGCAGCACGGCAGATTGCCCGAGCGGCCAATGGGAGCGGACTGTAAATCCGTCGGCTTATGCCTACGTAGGTTCGAATCCTACATCTGCCACACCTGGAACCCCGGCGAGAAATTTTCTCGCTGGGGTTTCCATGTGAAGAGGACATATCAGGGCCGCTGACCTCGCAATTTGGCAGTCGGTGCTCGGAATGTGTAACCTCTTGAAGGCTTCAGCGCACGGCTTGTTCGTGTTCTGAGGTGGAGCCTGCGGAACGAGAGTTCCCGTAGTCACCCGCCCCCTTAGCTCAGTCGGTAGAGCGTTTCCATGGTAAGGAAAAGGTCAACGGTTCGATTCCGTTAGGGGGCTCGCTGGATTGGATGGCTCGACGTCGCGCTCCCGTTCGTGGGATGGTGGACGATGAGCACCTGAGGCGGTGTAGCTCAGTTGGTAGAGCAAACGACTCATAATCGTTGCGTCGCCGGTTCAAGTCCGGTCACCGCTACACAGTAGGCAAGCACGGCAAGTAGCACGCATGAACAGTCCTGATTGACCCAGATCAGATTTACCCGAAAGTAGGCGTCCAGTGGCCTCCTCCACCGATGTGCGGCCCAAGATCACCTTGGCCTGCGAGGTTTGCAAGCACCGCAACTACATCACCAAGAAGAACCGTCGGAACGATCCCGACCGCATCGAGCTGAAGAAGTTCTGCTCCAACTGCGGCACGCACCGGGCGCACCGCGAGTCTCGCTAGGTCGAACTGCCCTTCTGTAAGGGTAGAAAAGGTCGTTTCCACCGTGTCACAAGCACCACACGATGCTGCGGCATCATCTGAAATTCCGGCCATGGATGTATCCGCTCACGCGGCGTCCATGGTCGGTTTTCATTACCGCGTCGACGACTTCTACGAGGTCGGCCGCGAAAAGGTCCGTGAGTACGCGCGTGCGGTCCAGGACTTCCATCCCGCGCATCACGACGAGGACGCAGCGAAGGGCCTCGGTTACGACGGTCTCCTCGCGCCCTTGACCTTCATTTCGCTGGTCGGCATCATCGCGCAGACGCGGATGTTCAAAGAGGTCATCACCGGGTACGACCCGAGCCAGATTCTGCAGACCGATCAGCGGCTGCAATTTCACCGCCCGATTCAGGTCGGCGATCGACTGGTGTGCGATGTGCACCTCGAGTCGTTCCGGCAGATGAGTGGCAGCGACATCATGACCACCAAGAACATCGTCACCGACCAGAACGGCGAGGTCGTGCAGACGACGTGGACGACCATCGTCGCGCGTACCGGCGGCGAGGTCGACGAGAACATCGCGCACGCGGTCAAGGAAGTGATCATGCATGGCGCTTCGTAGCTTCGACGACGTCTCCGTCGGATACGAGTTGCCGGAGCGAATCGTCATGCTCACGCGCGGCGATCTGGTGAACTACGCGGGTGTCTCGGGAGATCCGAACCCGATTCACTGGAGCGACGAGGTCGTCCGCCTGGCCGGCCTGGACAATGTGATCGCGCACGGCATGCTGACGATGGGCCTCGGTGCCGGGTTCGTCACGTCGTGGCTGGGTGATCCCGGTGCGGTCACCGAATACAACGTTCGCTTCACCAGCTCGGTCTACGTGTCCGAGGACTCCGCGGCTGCGGTCGAGTTCTCCGGCAAGATCAAGTCGGTGGATGCGGACGAGAGAACTGCCGTCATCGCTATCGTGGCGAAGTTCGAAGGCAAGAAGATTTTCGGGCGAGCGACCGCTACGGTTCGCTTGGCCTGATGATGGGTCGATCCGGACGGCCACCGAGCTGCCGGAACGACGGGATTTATCTGTTCCGAAGGGTGTGCAGTACACTGAGATTTCTGGGGTAATCCAGCGCTGTGCGCTGCCCGCGTCCTCCTCGGAGGTTGTGTGGGTTCGCGTGAATGCGTCGGGTGGACACCAGAGCGGCCGAGAAGTTTTCGGCCGAAGGGGCGTAGCTCAATTGGTAGAGCAACGGTCTCCAAAACCGTAGGTTGCAGGTTCAAGTCCTGTCGCCCCTGCCCAAGGTGTCAGCAACTGAGAGGAACGACGTGAGCGAGGAGCGCGGTAAGCGCGACGGTCGATCGGAGGAGTTCGAGAACTCCTCGGCTCCAGACGACGTCGCACCTGGCTCCGAGGGCCGTCTCTCCGATGCTGACACAACCGCAGATGATGCCGCTGCAGGCGCAGTGGCTCCCACCGGCAAGCGCGCGTCCGGCAGGTCCCGTGGCAGCGCCGCCGGCGTGTCGATGACGAAGGCCGCGCCCGCGAAGGCCGCTTCGGGCAAGGCTCGATCCGGCAAGACCAAGCTCGACAAGCGACCGAATGTGTTTCTGCGTCTGCTGCAGTTCTTCCGCGAGGTCGTCGCCGAGCTTCGGAAGGTCATCTGGCCGAACAAGAAGCAGATGGTCACCTATACCACCGTCGTGCTCGTCTTCCTGGCGTTCATGGTCGCGTTCATCAGTGGCCTCGATCTGCTGTTCATCAAGGGCGTCGGCTGGCTGTTCGGTTGACCGAACGCAGTTGCCGTGACTTTTCGACGATCGAACCGAGCAGGAACTAGAGAAAGGGTGCTGACGTGAGCACGCCGCACAACGACGCCACCGAAGTGGCCGCATTCGACGCCGATGTCGAGGCGACCAAGCAGGGCCTCGAAGCGGAGCAGGCCGCTCAGGACCGCGAGACGGACGAAGCAATCAAGGCCGATGTCGCCGCTGCCGCCGGGGACGACGTTCCCGCCGAAGGCGACGAGACATCCGAGGTCTCCGCTGACGTCGACGTTACCGCAGAGCCCGAAGACCCCGTTGCCGAGATGAAGGCGGCTCTGCGCCGCGCTCCCGGTGACTGGTACGTCATTCACAGCTACGCCGGATACGAGAACAAGGTCAAGGCCAACCTTGAGACCCGTGTGCAGAACCTCGACGTCGGTGACTACATCTTCCAGGTGGAGGTTCCCACCGAAGAGGTCACCGAGATCAAGAACGGCCAGCGCAAGCAGGTCAACCGCAAGGTTCTGCCCGGCTACATCCTGGTCCGCATGGAACTGAACGACGAGTCCTGGGGTGCGGTCCGCAACACTCCCGGCGTCACCGGTTTCGTCGGCGCGACGTCACGTCCGTCGCCGCTGACCATCAACGAGGTCGTCAAGTTCCTCATGCCTCAGGAAGGTGCCAAGAAGGACGCGAAAGCGGCCGCAGGCACTGCCGAGCAGGGCAGCGAGACCACGTCGAAGCCCACCATCGAGGTCGACTTCGAGGTCGGCGAGTCGGTCACCGTCATGGACGGCCCGTTCGCGACCCTCCCGGCCAGCATCAGCGAGGTCAACGCAGAGCAGCAGAAGCTCAAGGTGCTGGTATCGATCTTCGGCCGTGAAACCCCGGTCGAGCTCGGCTTCACCCAGGTCTCCAAGATCTAGAAGCCGACCGCACAGACTTGCAGTAGCAACCGCAAGAAACCCGAGCGAATACAAGGAAACAAGACATGCCCCCGAAGAAGAAGAAGCTAGCCGGGATCATCAAGCTTCAGATCCAGGCCGGTGCCGCCAACCCGGCACCGCCCGTCGGCCCCGCATTGGGCCAGCACGGCGTCAACATCATGGAGTTCTGCAAGGCGTACAACGCCGCGACCGAGTCGCAGCGCGGCAACGTCGTGCCCGTCGAGATCTCGGTCTACGAGGACCGTACGTTCGACTTCAAGCTGAAGACTCCTCCCGCTGCCAAGCTGCTGCTCAAGGCTGCAGGCGTGGCGAAGGGCTCCGGCGAGCCGCACAAGACCAAGGTCGCCAAGGTGACCATGGATCAGGTGCGCGAGATCGCCAAGACCAAGCAGGAAGACCTCAACGCCAACGACATCGATCAGGCCGCGAAGATCATCGCCGGCACTGCTCGCTCGATGGGCATCACGGTCGAAGGCTGATTTTCAGCCTCTCAAGCATCACACGTGGGAGAGCCGGCCAGGCTCGTCAACCACTCTGAACTCGAACGAAGGACAGTAAGACATGGCAAAGCGCAGTAAGGCCTACCTCGAGCAGGCCGCCAAGATCGACCAGGACAACCTCTACTCGCCTCTGGAAGCCGCCAAGCTGGCCAAGGAGACCGCGTCGAGCAAGTTCGACCCCACCGTCGAGGTCGCAGTGCGACTCGGCGTCGACCCCCGCAAGGCAGACCAGATGGTGCGCGGCACCGTCAACCTTCCCCACGGCACCGGCAAGACCGCTCGGGTTATTGTTTTCGCCGCTGGTGAGAAGGCTGCTGAAGCAGAGGCAGCAGGAGCCGACGTCGTCGGTGCAGAAGATCTGATCGAGCGCATCCAGGGCGGATTCCTGGACTTCGACGCCGCTATCGCGACCCCCGATCAGATGGCCAAGGTCGGCCGCATCGCCCGTGTCCTCGGACCGCGTGGCCTGATGCCGAACCCGAAGACGGGCACGGTCACCAACGATGTGACCAAGGCCGTCAACGACATCAAGGGCGGAAAGATCAACTTCCGCGTCGACAAGCAGGCCAACCTGCACTTCGTCATCGGCAAGGCCTCGTTCGACGAGACCAAGCTGGTCGAGAACTACGGTGCCGCACTGGACGAGATCCTGCGTGCGAAGCCGTCGTCGGCGAAGGGTCGCTACGTCAAGAAGGTCACCGTTTCGACCACCACCGGACCCGGCGTCCAGGTCGATCCCAACCGCACTCGCAACCTCCTCGAGGATGACGCGAACGCGTAATTTCTTCAGCTCCGAACGAAGGCCGGTCTCCCTGTGGGAGGCCGGCCTTCGTCGTTCTGTCCTGCCGAGATCTAGGCTGCGTTCGCGCGAGCGAAGTTGGCCAGCACGAGGCCGCTGATCCGGTCGAGCAACGCGGCCGGCAGGTCGTGTGCCATGCCCTCGATGAGGGTCAGCTCTGCGCCGGGAACCGCCCGGGCGATGGCCTTGCCACAGGCCGGCCGCACCAGTCGGTCCGCGGTCCCGTGGATGACGGTCGTCGGTGCGTCGATCTTCTGTGCGTAGGGCTTGAGGCTGCCGGTACCGGTGATGGCCGCCATCTGCCGAATGACGCCGGACGGGTTGTAGTTGCGTTCGTACATCACCTGGGCGATTTCGAGCTGTTCCTCGAGCGGGGTCCGGAACCCGGGGGAGCCGATCGTGGACAGTGTCTTCGCCGAATGCGCGATGATCTCGTCCTTCGTGGCGTCCTTGCCGACGCCACCGATCAACGGCAGTAGTGCCCGGGGATCCGGCGGTGGCAGGAATGCCTCGTTGGTGCTCGAGAACAGAATGGACACGGACTTGGTTCGCTGCGGGTAGCTACCGGCGAACACCTGCGTGATCATGCCGCCCATCGACGCGCCCACGACGTGCGCGGAGTCGATGTCGAGGTGGTCGAGTACACCGACCGCATCGGCGGCCATGTCGACGATCGTGTACGGGACGTCCGACGACATTCCCAGTTCGTGCCGGAGGAGCCGAAGAATCTGCCAGCCGTGCACCTTCCTGCCCGTCATCTTCGTCGACAGCCCGATGTCGCGGTTGTCGATGCGGATCACCCGATATCCGGCGTCGACGAGACGCGTGCAGAAGTCCATGGGCCACAGCGTCAGCTGCGCGGACAGACCCATGATGAGCAGTACAGCGGGGTCGTCGACCGATCCCATGTCCTCGTACGCGATGTCGATGGAGTTCGACGGCGCGATGCCTTGTTCGATTCTCATGTTCTCGTTCCTACCAGTCGGGGTCGCCCAGCACCGGAACCACCAGGTAGCTGGGATCGTGTGGGTCGATCGCGATGTCCTGCGGTTTCAGTCGAGTGCGAACGATGTCCGGCAGGATGGGGATGAACCGTGGTGCGTCGGTGGCGAATACGGCCACCCGGAGGCGATGACCCGTCGCGATCACAGCTTCGGTGCCGAGAATGTCGATGTCGAGTGTGATGGGCTGCCCGACGGGTACCGGCAGCACAGCGGCCTTGGTGAGCGGGTGGTACGGCCGGGTGTAGTCGCCGTTCGGTGCGAACAGTGATCGCTCGTCGTCCACGGCTCGGCGAGACGCGAGCAACGCCCCGTTGCTCAATACGGTCGACTTACCGTCGGGGGCGACGTCGCAGATCATGATCGCCCACAATGCTTCTCGGGCACGGCAGATCACGCGCAGATGCAGGTTCATCGGCCCCGACAGCACGGCGTCCGCGCGGGCGGGTTCGGTGGTGAACGTGGCGGCGGCACTTTCGGCGAATCGGTTGTCGTATGTGAAGCCGCCGCCCAGTAGAGCCGTGACACCGGCGAGAACCTGTGTGGTGTCCCGGGATACGACGGCACGCAGGGACGGACGTACGGTCAGCACGCCGGACGACGTGGACGGCTCGTAGGCGAGGCTGCCGTCGCCGGCGGCGTGGGTGGCGGTGTTCGACGCTTCGGTCGACAGATACAGCCTGCGCGACTGTGCCTGGGGAGCCGGAAAGCGGCCGTGCGCAGTCCAATTGCCGCCCTGTTGTCGGAGGGTGACCGGCCCGTAGTTCTCGATTCCGTTGTCGATGTCGCACAGCCACCTGTCGAACCAGGCTCGCTCGAGTACGTCCAGTCGTGGTGGAAAACCCGGTTCGCCGAAGCCGATTCCGGGATTGACGTGGTAGCCGTCGCCGACGAGTAGTTGTTTGGAGCCGCGTTCGAGAGCGAGTCGGTTGTAGATGTCCGGGGCCGAGCTGCCGAAGATGTCGTGCCAGCAGCCGTAGAGGAAGGTCGGTGCGGTGATGTCCTCGATGGCGGCGTCGATGGTGTCGTAATACGGGTCGTCGTAGATTCGTGGATCATTGCCCGTGACAAAGCCTTTGGCCAGATCGAACAGGTCGGTCGCGGGTGATCGGACGCGGTCGCGAAGCCAGGCGAGGGTATCGATTCCTCGTACCGCAGGTGCCCATTTGAGTCCGTTGACGGCAGCGAGCCACAGGGGAATGAACGCCGAGGTCGCGCCTCCGGTTGCGAAGATCTCGCGAACGATGTCCACCGAACCTTCGACGGCGAATATCGCGTCGAGCCCGTCGGGTCTCTTGGCCGCCGCCTGCAGTGCGTTGATCGCAGAGTACGAGATGCCCGCCATGCCGATTCTGCCGTTGCACCAGTATTGCCGGCGGGCCCACTCGATCACTTCGGTCGAGTCCTGTTGTTCTCGGGTGCCCAGCACATCCCAGGTTCCGGTGGAGCTTCCGGTTCCTCGAACGTCGACGATCATCTGGACGTACCCGCTACGAACGAGGTGGCGGTTCACCGACAACAGATCCGCGGCTCCGCCCGCGACCACACGGGTGATTTCGGTGATGCCGTCGAACGCGGTACCGGTCAGGTCGAACGCCGACGAGAACTTCCTGATGGCTCGGCCGAGTATCGGTGTTTCGAGGATCGTATCGATGCCTTTGATCAGCAGCTTGTTGTAGGGCGTCAGGTTCAGGACCGTCGGGAACGTCCCCGGTACCGGCTGCCCGGACGCATCGGCAGGGCGGAAGACGTATGCGCGCAGGGCCGCTCCGTCGCTCATCGGAATGCGCACGTCGGCCGAGACGAACACTCGTGGGTACTGCGGAGCCTGCGCCGTGATCGCTGCCCAGGCCTGCGCGGCCTCGCCGCCGCTGGGGTCGCGCGGTGGTCTCAGGAGGGGGTGGGGCTCGACGGCGGTCATGGAGAACGATTAGACCTTCGAACGACCCTCTTTGTCCTGTGGAACGCGAATCGGTCGTGGTGTGCTCCAACGAGACGGCCTCCGTTCTGTGTTTTGTTGGGAACATTCTCAACGCCGGTTGAGCCACGCTGTGGGGCGTACCAGACTTTCGAAACCAGCGACTACGACGCGCGCTGCGTTGTTAACGTCTGCCCGTCCGAGTGATGTGGGACACCGACCGTTGCAGGGGAGTACGAATGCACGTAGAAGCACTGTTCGGAGACGGATCGCAACGGCCTATCTGGCCGCACGCGGACGCACTGATCACCAGCGAATGCCCGGGGCTTCGCTTTGCCGGGAAGTACGCCGATGTCGTTGCCCTCAGCAACGGCGATCCCACCGCGCTGCGGCCGTTCATCGACGAGGAGACCCGTCGCCGCGTCGCGAGCATGGCACCCCCGCGTACCGACACTGCGCTCGTGTTCGGAGCGAACGGGTTTCTCGGCGCGCATCTGCTCGGCCGTCTCACCCGGGACTCCGCCGTCGACGTCGTGTACGCCGTGGTTCGTCCCACCGAGGAAGAGTCGGCTCGAGGGCGACTCCAGCGCACGTTCGATCAGTACGAGATCACGGTCGATGCAGACAAGATTCGGATCGTCGAAGGCACGCCGACCTCGTTCCGCTTCGGTCTGGACAAGGCCGCGTACTTCGAACTCGCCGCCGGTGTGGGCCAGATCTTCAACTGCGCCAGCTCGACCGACTACACCGAGAGCTACGCCGAGCTGCGGGACGACTGGTTCGTCAGCGTGCTGCGCATCCTCGAATTCAGCATCACCTCGGCCCGAAAGCATCTGACCTACGTCGGTAGCATCGGCGCGCATCTCTATCAGAAGCCCGAGGACTTCCGTCGTCCCGACTCGTGGTGGTACTCCGGGTACGCCCAGATGAAGTGGGTCAACGCCACCTTGCTCGGGTGGTTGTCGATGTCGGACACGTACTCCGTCACGCTGGCCGAGGCCCCCTACATCCTCGGCAGTACCGACCTGGGCCTCGATCCGGGCCGCGTCTACAGCTTCTGGCGCATCGTGGAGTTGGCGATCGCCGCCGGCGCGATCTGGGACGGGCCGGGAATGAACTACGTCCCGGTGGACGTGATGTGCGACGTCATGGCCGGCAACGCACTGCGGAGCCACCCGCTCACCCGATTGTTGCCCAGCAACCCGACCGGTTACGGACACGATCTGTACGCCGAGCTCCTCGGCCTCGACCTGGTGAGCTGGGACGAGTTCGTCGAACGCGTCAGCGTCCGTATCTCGCCTCGGTTCGCCGAGACCATGCTCGCCGACAACATCGACAAGCTGATGCGGCTGGTGCACAAGCCCGAGGCCATCCTGCCCGTCGACCACGACACCTCCTGGTGCGATCACCGCAGGCTCTTCGAGCTGTACTTCGAGAAGGCCCAGCTCAAGACGCTCACCCCTGTCGTCAACTGACGTGGCAGACGGATTCGAGCCGACCTCGGTGCGGTTGCGGGAACTCTCCCTCGGCCACGAGGTCTCCAATGCCGTTCTCTCCGTTGGCTTCTACGTCGTGTGTGCAGCCCTCGGGCTGCTGCCCGGTGCGCTACGTCACCGGGCAGCCGATGCGTTCGTGACCTGGTCGGAGAGCATCGACGAACAGCGACATCTCTGATGTCGCTCGGACGAGCACTCGTCGGTGTGGGTGTCGCCGTGGCGGCACCGTTCGGGGTGTTCCTGTACTGGCGCACCCGGTTCTTCTTCCGAGACCCACATCGCGTTCCGCCGGCCGATCCGCTGTCGGTGGTGGCACCCGCCGACGGGTTCGTCACGTACGTCAAACGCGTCGACGCGGGTTCGACGGCATTCGCCGTCAAGAAGGGCAGAACCATTCCGCTGGACGAGATCGCGGGTGTGGCAGCGACCGAGAGCGGATACCTCGTCGGGATCTACATGTCCGAATACTCCGTGCACCGCAACAGGATTCCGATCTCGGGCACCATCGGTATGCGGCGTCATCGCTCCGCGGCACCGTTCAACAAGTCGATGGCGCGAGTGGGAGCGAACCTGTTGACGCGGCGCACCCCGTACGACGAGGGGTGCGACTACATACTGAGCAACGAGCGGCTCACCATCTCCATCGAACATTCGTCGGGGTCGGTGGTGACGGTGACACAGATAGCGGATCTGTGGGTCGACCGGATCGTCGCGCACGTCGCCGTCGGCGACACCGTCGAACGCGGCGAGCAGTACGGGATGATCCGCTTCGGGTCTCAATGCGACGTGTTCGTCCCCGACGCTCTCGCCGAGACCATCACTGTCCGACCGGGCCAGTACGTGTTCGCGGGGGAGAGCGTCGTCGCCCGCTCACCGATTCCGGTGGCAAACAACACTTCATGTGAGAAGGAACGATGATCACTGTCGACCGGGTCGAGTCCACCCAGGACTGGAACGAATTCAAGGCTGTCACCGATCTCGTCTACCAGGGTGATCCGTACCGATTGCCCGACGAACCCATGGATCTCGATCGGATCCTGATTTCGCCGCCGGTCGCCATCGCGTCGACCCGCGATATCGCGGCCTTCCTCGCGCGCGAGAACGGGGTCGTCGTCGGCCGAGTCGTGGCCATCCACGACACGAGCTTCACCCAGTACACCGGTGAATCCATCGGTTTCTTCGGGTTCTACGAGGCCGTCGACGATCACGAGGTCGCCACCGGCCTGCTCGACGCCGCGGCGGCGTGGCTTGCCGCGCGCGGGCTCGGCGCGATGTCCGGGCCTTTCGGTCCGTCGATGTTCTACAGCGCGGGCATCGTCGTCGACGACGAGCCTGCCCTTCCGTTGGTGGGCATGCCGCACAATCCTCTGTACTACGCAGCCCATTTCGAGAAGTGGGGGCTCGTGGGGATCAAGGACTTCTACAGCTACCTGTTCGACGATCCGTGCGTGATCTACAACCGCCCCGAATATGCGCGGCACATGCAGATCTTCGAAAAGATCAAGGCGCGTTCGGAAGTGACGTTCCGCTCCATGAAGTACCGAACGGTTCGCCGCGACGCGCGCATCGTGCGCGATCTCTACAACAAGACGTTCGTGAACTTCTGGGGCTTCTCACCACTGTCGTTCGTGGAACTGTTCGAGTTGCTGAAGATGATGCTTCCGGTCCTCGACCGACGGCTCACCCTGTTGGCCGAGTTGGACGGCAAGCCCGTCGGATTTCTGATGGGCATCCCGGACGTCAATCAGGCCGCGGCCAAGGCCGCGCACCTGAAGTCGCGGTGGCTGCGAGACCTGGTGACGCTGTGGCACGTCAAGAAGCCGAGCCGAACGGACGTCATCGACGGGGTGCGGGTGGACATGCTGTTCGTCGATCCGGACTGCCCCGATCGCGCGGTGTCGTCGTTGCTGATCATGGAGTTGTCGGTGCGGATGCGCGATCTCGGCTACACCCGGGTGGAGGCAGCGCCGGTGCTCGACGACAGCCCGTGGATGAAGGGATCGGTGCTGACCCGCATGGAGCAGACTCCGCACCGGACGTACCGCATCTACAACCGCGATCTCGAGCTGCCTCGGCCATGATCGATCGGACGGTGGTGCTCGACCGTGCGCAGACCAGGCTCGGCATCGGTGACCGCTGGGGGCGGACGGTCGGCCGTCACAGGTGGCTCGTCCTGGCCGTCTGGCTGTTGCTCGCGGTGGGTTCTGCTGCGCTCTATCCGGCACTGCAGAACTCGTTGGTGGGAGCCAACTTCTCCGTCCCCGGTACCGAATCGAGTCGCGCCGACGCGCTCGTCGAACAGCACTTCTCCTCGTTCGGGTCCGAGCAGCTCGTCGTCACGTTCACGTCGGATCGGGTCCGCGTCGCAGATCCCGCTTTCCGCGAACGCGTCGGCGAGACCGTCTCTGCGCTACGGCAATCCCTGGATGTGCTGCGGGTCGTCGATCCCTACGAGACGGCCGGATTCGTGCCCCAGATCTCCGAGGACGGAACGTCGGCGCTGGCTTTCGTCGGTGTCGGCGGCGACCCTCGCGACCGGATCGCGACAGCAGAACGCATTCAGAAGCTCATCGACGGGGCATCGGCCGGCGGTGTCGACGTGGCGGTCACCGGATACTCGCCGATGACCGTCGATCTGACGAAAGCCGAGTCCGACGACGCCGTCCGGGCCGAAAGTATCGGCCTACCAATGGCATTCGTGCTGTTGATCCTGGCTCTCGGATCCGTGGTCGCCGGCATCGTGCCGCTCGTCACCACGGGCATCGGAGTGCTGGCGGCGTTCGGAGTGTTCTCGCTGCTCTCACACGTCATGACCTTCGACGTCCTCGTGACGACAGTGGCGTCGATGTTCGGTCTCGGTCTGGGCATCGATTACGCGCTCTTCATCGTCAGCCGATTTCGAGAGGAAATGGACCGCACCACGCTGCCGGGGGACGCCACGGGTCAGGGGCGTACGAATGCGGCCGTCGGGGCCGCGATGGGAACGGCGGGCCACACGATCGTCATCTCCGGTCTGGTCGTACTCATTTCGCTCGGCGCTCTGGCGATCGTCGATGTTCCTGCCGTGCAGAGTATTTCGTTCGTCGTAGCGCTGACGGTGGCGTGCGTCGTCGTGGTGGCCTGGACGCTGCTACCGGCGATTCTCGCGGTCCTCGGCCCGCGAATCTCGACACTGTCGCTGCCGCAGAGGTTTCAGCCTCCGGCGGTCGGTGAGCACGATGCCGCGATACCCACGTGGTGGTCACGGTGGGCGCGGCACGTCATCGAACGCCCGTGGCGCTACACGGCCGTCACCGCGGCCGTGCTGCTGGCCTGCCTGGTGCCGATCGGGACCATCCAGTACGGAGTGGACCTCGGAGCCGACGCCCTTGCCGCGGAGCCGAGCGGCCGGGCCAACACGGTCCTCACCGAGAAGTTCGCTCCTGGAACGATTTCGCCGATCACCGTCGTGTTCACCGGCAATGGTGACCGTCCCCTCGAACCGGCGCAGGCGGCCACCGTCGCGGCTTTCGCCGACGACATCCGAGCCGACGGTCGCGTCGATTACGCCCTGGCGCAACAGGACTCCGGTCGCACGCTGCTGATCGTGGTGCCCGCGGTGCCGATCGACTCGACCGAGGCCTCCGACCTGGTCGAGTCGATCCGGTCGCAGGCAGTTGTTGCCGCAGACCGCGACGGCACCACCGTATCCGTCGGCGGAACCACCGCCCTTGTCGTCGATGCCTCCCAGGAGATTTCGAGCAAGTTCCTGTGGGTCGTATTCGCAGTGCTGGCATTCTCGCTGGTGTACCTGGGAATCGTCTTTCGGAGCGTGGTGATTCCGATCAAGGCGGTCGCCATGAATGTGCTCGTCACCGGCGCGGCGTTGGGTGCGACGGTGGCGGTGTTCCAGTGGGGATGGGGATCGGCGCTACTCGGGTTCGACAGTCCGGGCTACATCCAGGTGTATCTGCCCGTCACCGTGTTCGCCGTGGTCTTCGGTCTGTCGATGGATTACGAGGTGTTTCTCATCGGCCGGATGCGCGAGGTGTTCGTCTCGCATCGCAACCGACGCAGCGCTAACGACACCGCGATCGTCGACGGCCTCGAGCACACCGCCAGGCCGATCACTGCTGCGGCCGCGATCATGATCGCCGTGTTCGCCAGCTTCCTCACCGCCGATGTTCTCGAACTCCAACAGTTCGGGTTCGCGCTCGCTGTCGCCGTGCTGTTCGACGCGGTTCTGGTGCGGATGATGATGGTGCCGGCGATGATGAAGTTGTTCGGCGAGCGAAATTGGTGGCCCGGATTGCGTTCCGAGACAGGCGTTCAGGCAGACGGCACCTGAGCCGACGCGAGTACGACTCCGTCCGAACCCCTGATCTCGATCTCGGCGACGTCGCCGCGCAGGACGGCGGCATTCATCCGGCACTCGATGGTGACGGTGCTGCCGAGGAACGTGCCGGACGGCCGGTCGTCGCCCGATCGGTCGACGAGAACGACGTCGTACGGACCGCCGTCGGAGATGCCGTCCATTTCGAGGACGGTTTCCGTTCCCCACGTGTGGGCGACGAGACCGCCTTCGACGTCGACAGTCGGTCCGCTGGTGGTGAACGATATTTCCTCGTAGGCCCCGAGAGTTCCTGGTGGTCCGGTGACCACGACCTGGGGTTCACCGGGCTCGGAGCGGTATGCGTCGATGCCCAGTACTGCTGCACTGCCGACGACGACACCGACGAGCGCTGCGGCTGCGGCCAACCCGGCCGACCCGTTTCTGACACCGAACCGCGGCCTGGCGACCGGCTGCAATCCGGAGCTGTCCGAACGCTCAGGGACCACGGTGTTCTCGGCGTTGTCGGCGTTCTGGGTGGCGGTCAGGATTCGCTCGCGGAGTCCGGGCGGCGTAGTCGAGTCGAGCCACGGCAGGTTCGGGCCCCGGCGTTCGAGCTGCTCCGTCGTCGCGCGTAGTTCAGCGATCTCGATGTCGACCGTGGGGTCCGACGCGGCCAGCGCGCGAAGTTCGTCGGCTTCGGCATCGTCGAGATCGTCGCCGACTGCTGCCGCGATCAACTCTGCTCGCCGATCGGGTGAGGCTGTCATCGGTCCTCCTTTCTGTCGAGGTTTCTGCGTAGTGCCTTCAGGGCGTAGAAGGCGCGGGTGCGGAGCGTGCGTACCGGCACTCCGGTCGATTCCGACAGCTCGGCGTAGCTGCTTCCGGATACGTGCACGGCCACGACGACCTCGCGGTGGTCGGGCGAGAGCTGTGCCAGTGCTGCGATGATGCGGAGCCGCTCGTCGGTGTCGGCGGTGGTGTCGCGAGTGACGGCGCTCGGTCCGCGTTCGTGCTCGTCGGGTCGGTCCGTCGTCGTCGCAGGCACTCTCGCCTGGGACCGAACGAGATCGACGATGACGTTTCGCTCGATCGCGAAGAGCCACGTGCGAAGCGAACCTCGGCTCGGGTCGAATCGCGCTCTGGCCCGCCAGGCCCGCAGGAACGTCTCCTGCACACAATCCTCGGCGAGGGCTCGATCGCGGAGGGCATTGACGGCGTAACCGAGCATCTCCGACGCGTGCTGGTCGTATGCGGCCGCGACATCGAAGTCCACTCGACCACGCTCCCGATGCTCATGACAGTGATTACGTCTGCGGCCCCGCAGGCGTTCATATCCAAGACTGGAATATTTCTTTACCGATATTTGAACATCTACGCGCCGACCGTCGTACACCGTGTACGGGCTCGCCTGCCCGATACTTTCACGGAAGGCACACGAGATGATCACACGTTCCACTACACGCCCGGCGGAGTCCGTTCGTAGATCCGCCACGGCACTCGTCGGCGGTACGGCCACCGCGGCGGCGCTGCTGCTGTTCTCGGCGGGCCCGGCCGCTGCCGACACCCCGGTCGCCGAACCGGACAGTTTCACCAGCGCATTCACCGTAATGGCCACGCCCGATCAGGTTCTGAACGGTGACGGCGTGACCGCTCCGGGTCAGCCGGGCGCGATGGGCACCTTCACGCTGCGGATCAATTCCGACCTCGACATCATCTGCTACGACATCTCGCTGAACGGTGTGACAGGTGACTACATGAGCCCGGCCAAGACAGCTACCCATATTCACCAGGCCGCAGCAGGTGCAGCGGGACCGCCGCGCCTTGCGTTCCCGAACCCGACCCCCGTCGGGGACGGCCCGCGCAACAGCAACGGCTGCATGCAGGGTCCGTTCACCACCGGTCTGACCCCGGCCGGTGCCGATGCAGACAGCGGTACCGGATTCACGTTGGACCGGATCGAAGCCGACCCAGCAGGCTTCGCGGCCGACACCCACACCGTCGACTTCTCGGCCGGAGCGGTCCGAGGACAGCTGACCCGGATTCCGGTCGGATCGGTAGCAACCGGAGGTGGCGGCGCGGCGCTCGCCGCGGCATCCGATTCGGCGACCGGTTCCGCAGCTCCCGTCGTCGGCGCGGTCGCCCTCGGCGCGATGGCTGTCGCGGGCGTGACGTTGGTGGCACGGCGCACCCGCGGGGTGCAGAGCTGAAGCTCCCCACGCGGGCTGCACTCGCGGCCGCGGTTCTGACGGCTGCGGTTCTGACGGCGGTGGTGACGGGATGTGGTGCGCAGACGCCGTCGCCACCGTCGGAGCCGGCCCCGACGGTGTCCTCGTCTTCGCCCGTGCCCGTGCCCGTGCCCGTGCCCTCGCCCGAACTGTCCGGCGTAGTGGGGGATCGGCCGATCCCGATGCGCCTGAGCATTCCTGCCATCGCACTTGACGAGGGGCTCGTCGGCCTGGGTATCGCCGACAGTGGCGAGATGGAGGTGCCCACCGACTACGACGATGTCGGGTGGTTCACCGGGGGCGGCCGACCCGGTGGGATCGGCAGTCCGACGGTGTTCGCCGGGCATGTCGACTCGACTACCGGACCTGCGGTGTTCGATCGGCTGTCGGATCTGAACCTGGGCGACATCGTCACGGTCGGCGACGAAGCAGGGGGCAGCGCGGACTATCGGATCGAGCGCATCGGCGACCACGGCAAGGCGGACTTCCCGACGGCGTCGGTGTTCGGCGCGGTGCCCGGCGACGAGATCCGGTTGATCACCTGTTCGGGCGATTTCGATGCGACCGTGGGCAGTTACGAACGCAACCTGGTCGTCTACGGGGTGCGGCTGTAGCCGATCGTTTTGGAGTTGACCCCCGAGGTGTTGTAGCCTGGTCGACGGTCCAGAAGGAATGTGCTCGCAGTGCGTGCATTTCTTTCGTTCCGCCCAATCAAGTTCTACCCAAGACCGTTGGTCACCGCCTTCTCGAGGGAAATTTCCTGACAGGTGTGCGGTTGAAGGTCCGAGATCGCTTCGGACGGCCCACGCAGGAGAACGCGGTAGGGAACCTGTCGTGCAGCTTCGGCTGCCACTTGTTCACGCCCCGTGTGCTTCCTGCACCGGGGCGTTCGTCGTTTCCCGGCCCTCTCGCGATCGACACAACTTCCCACGAGAGGAGGCGAAGTATGGCAAAGCCCGAAAAGGTCTCCGCAGTTTCGGAGATCACCGACCAGTTCAAGGGTTCGACGGCTGCCGTCGTCACGGAATACCGTGGCCTGTCGGTTTCCGGTCTGACTCAGCTCCGGCGTGCGCTCGGCGAAGGTGCCACGTACTCCGTCGCCAAGAACACCCTGGTCAAGCGCGCAGCTGCCGATGCCGGCATCACCGGCCTCGACGACTTGTTCGTCGGACCGACCGCCATTGCATTCATCAAGGGCGAGCCGGTCGACGCTGCGAAGGCCATCAAGGCCTTCGCGAAGGACAACAAGGCCTTGATCATCAAGGGCGGCTACATGGACGGCGCAACGCTGTCCGTGGACGAGATCAACAAGATCGCGGACCTCGAGTCTCGCGAGATCCTGTTGGCCAAGCTCGCCGGCGCCATGAAGGGCAACTTGTCGAAGGCTGCAGGCCTGTTCAACGCTCCCGCATCGCAGTTCGCCCGCTTGGCGTTCGCGTTGCAGGAGAAGAAGGCTGCCGGCGAACCTGCCGCACCCGAGGCCCCTGCAGAAGCAGAAGCACCGGCGGAAGCTCCCGCCGAAAGCTGATCCGCTGGCATTAGCGAACAGCTCCACACCAACACCATGTCGCGGATCAGCGGCCAGGTACTTACAGGAAGGACCGCCACCATGGCGAAGCTCAGCACCGAAGAATTGCTCGACCAGTTCAAGGAGCTCACCCTCCTCGAGCTCAGCGAGTTCGTGAAGGCATTCGAGGAGACCTTCGAGGTCACCGCAGCTGCCCCCGTCGCAGTTGCAGCAGCAGGCGGAGCAGGCGCTCCGGCTGAGGCAGCCGAAGAGCAGGACGAGTTCGACGTCGTTCTCGAGTCGGCCGGCGACAAGAAGATCCAGGTCATCAAGGTCGTCCGTGAGGTCGTCTCCGGCCTGGGCCTGAAGGAAGCCAAGGACCTCGTCGAGAGCGCTCCGAAGGCAATCCTGGAGAAGGTCGCCAAGGATGCAGCCGAGGCTGCCAAGGAGAAGCTGGAAGCTGCCGGCGCAAAGATCTCCGTCAAGTAAGACCGCTTCACTGCAGTCGTACTTCGCGCTCGTCAACATCGAGCGCACAGAAGGGGCCGTCCTCACTTCGGTGAGGGCGGCCCTTTTCTGTGTTCGGGGGAGCCTTCTCGTGCGTTCGATGGAGCCTGCTCCTGTGTTCGATGCGGATCGCACCGCGCTGTGTTGTGACCGATCACGGAGTCTTCTCGATCCCGCGACATCGGCAACGCGTCACTGTTTACTCGTGAACGCCGAAGTCCGAAGCTTTCCGAACGGTCTCGGCCGGGTGTGGTTGTGTCTTGTCACAGAATTCGACGGCAGGGACTTGTCACAGTTCGGGCGACTTCCCGACCGGCTCGCGTGAGATGAGCCACACTGATGCAAGCTCTACAGCCTGACTCGGGGAAGTTCTTACTGGGCGGTAAGCTCCTGTGTCGGAGCGGACACGTGCATGGGATACAGTGACGCAACCCACATCCGGGTCGATGTGTATGAATTGTGGAGGTCAGCGTGGGAGTCGAGGTTTCGGTCGAAGGATTGACCAAGTCTTTCGGTGTACAGAAGATTTGGCAGGACGTGACGTTGACTCTGCCGAAGGGTGAAGTCAGTGCATTGCTCGGTCCTTCCGGTACCGGTAAGTCGGTCTTTCTCAAGTCGCTGATCGGTCTCCTTCGCCCCGAGCAGGGCAAGATTTTCATCGACGGAACCGACATCCTGCAGTGCTCCTCGCGTGAGCTCTACGAGATCCGCAAGCTGTTCGGAGTGCTCTTCCAGGACGGTGCCCTGTTCGGCTCGATGAACCTCTACGACAACGTCGCCTTCCCGCTTCGTGAGCACACCAAGAAGTCCGAATCCGACATCCGCAAGATCGTCATGGAGAAGCTCGAACTGACGGGTCTGCTCGGTGCCGAGGACAAGCTGCCCGGTGAGATCTCCGGTGGTATGCGCAAGCGTGCCGGCCTCGCCCGCGCACTGGTGCTGGACCCGGAGATCATTCTCGTCGACGAGCCGGACTCCGGCCTCGATCCTGTTCGTACGACGTACATTTCGCAGACACTGATCGACATCAACGCCAACATCGATGCCACGATCCTCATCGTCTCGCACAACATCAACCTGGCTCGAACGGTCCCCGACAACATCGGCATGCTGTTCCGTCGTCAGCTGGTCATGTTCGGCCCCCGTGAGGTGCTGCTCACCAGTGACGAGCCGGTGGTCAAGCAATTCCTGAACGGCACGATGATCGGGCCGATCGGAATGTCGGAAGAGAAGGACGAGGCGCAGATGGCGCAGGAGCAGGCCATGGTCGACGCCGGTCACCACGCCGGTGGCGTCGACGACGTCGAAGGCATCGTGCCGCAGATGAAGGCCACCCCGGGTACGCCGGTGCGCCAAGCCGTCGGACGCAGGCAGGAGCGGGTGCGCCAGATCATGCACACCCTGCCGCACAGCGCTCAGGTCGCGATCCAGGAGAGCCTCGACAGCACCGACTCGGGGCAGCGTTACCCGGCGTACGCAGACCAGCAGGGCTACGACCAGCAGGGTTACGACCAGCAGGGCTACGACCAACAGGGTTACAGCCAGCATGGCTACGACCAACAGGGGTACAGCCAACAAGGCTACGACCAAGGACATGATCAGCAGGGCTACCAAGCTCCAACACAAGGTCGGGGTCAATAGCAGACATGGGGGGATCGAAGAAGTCCGCGTTCGCGCCCGCGAACGCCGCTCTGACACAAGCGGGCAATATCGTCGAACTGTTCGTCGAGGTGGTCCGAAACACCTTTCGTAGGCCGTTCCAGTTCCGCGAGTTCATCGAGCAGGCCTGGTTCATCGCCAGCGTGACGATTCTGCCGACGGCTCTGGTCGCCATTCCGTTCGGCGCGGTCGTATCGCTGCAGACCGGTTCACTGATCAAGCAGCTCGGTGCCGAATCGTTCACCGGTGCTGCCAGCGTGCTCGCCGTCATCCAGCAGGGCAGTCCGATCGTGACCGCCCTCTTGGTGGCCGGTGCGGCCGGTTCTGCCGTCACCGCCGACCTCGGTTCTCGCACCATTCGCGAGGAGATCGACGCGATGCGGGTACTGGGAATCGATCCGGTTCACCGCCTCGTCGTTCCGCGAGTGCTGGCCATGATCCTCGTGGCGCTGCTGCTCAACGGACTCGTCTCGGTCGTCGGCATCGTCGGTGGCTACTTCTTCAACGTGATCCTGCAGGGTGGTACCCCCGGTGCCTACCTCGCGTCGTTCTCTGCGTTGGCTCAGCTACCCGATCTGTATGTCGCAGAAGCGAAAGCGGCGATCTTCGGTCTCATCGCCGGCATCATCGCGTCGTACAAGGGCCTGAATCCCAACCCCGGCCCCAAGGGTGTCGGTGAAGCTGTGAACCAGACGGTTGTCATCACGTTCCTGTTGCTGTTCTTCGCCAACCTCATTCTCACCCTGGTCTACCTCCAGGTCGTACCAGCGAAGGGAGCGTAACCGCGATGACGATCGCCAGAGGTCGCGGTGACCGCACGCTGATGCGCGTCAAGCGCGTCGGCAATGCCCCGCTCAACGTGCTCGATCGCGCAGGCGAGCAGATGTCGTTCTACCTGCGGGCCATCGGGTGGATACCCAAGACCGCAGTCCATTACAAGAAGGAGGTTCTCCGCCTGCTGGCGGAGGTCACCTTCGGTAGCGGCGCGCTCGCCGTCATCGGCGGCACCATCGGTGTCATCGTGATGATGTCCGGCTTCACCGGCATCGTCGTCGGTCTGCAGGGTTACGCCGCCCTGGAACAGCTCGGCAGCTCGGTGTTGACCGGCTTCCTGTCCGCCTACGTCAATACCCGTGAAATTGCACCGATCGTGGCCGGGCTTGCACTGTCCGCCACCGTCGGTTGTGGTTTCACCGCCCAGCTCGGCGCGATGCGTATCTCGGAGGAGATCGACGCACTCGAAGTCATGGCAGTGCCCAGCGTGCCGTTCCTCGTCACCACCCGCATGATCGCCGGATTCGTCGCGGTGATCCCGCTCTACATCGTCGGTCTGCTTGCCTCGTACGTCGCTTCCCGCGGAATCAGCACGATCTTCAACGGGCAGTCGTCCGGCTCGTACGACCACTACTTCAACTTGTTCCTACCTCCAGAAGATGTGCTGTATTCCTTCCTCAAGGTGCTCATCTTCGCGTTCGTGCTGATCATGATCCACTGCTACTACGGCTACCACGCCTCCGGCGGACCGGCAGGCGTCGGCGTCGCGGTGGGTCGCGCAGTACGTACGGCGATCGTCACGATCGCGGTACTGGACTTCTTCCTGAGCCTCGCCATCTGGGGCACGACCACCACAGTGAGGGTTGCCGGATGATCGACTCGCCGTCGCGACTGAAGCGAGTACTGCTCGGACTTGCGTTCTTCTTGGTACTCATCCTGTTTCTCGGGTGGAGCATCACCTCCTACAACAAGACGTTCAAATCGGTCGTCAACGTCAGCCTTGAAACCGACTCGGTCGGCAACGCTCTGCCGATGAACGCAGATGTGAAGGTGCGCGGCATGATCGTCGGCGAGGTGCGCTCGGCGTCGACCGTCGACGGCGTCGTCACCTCGCAGCTCGCCATCGATCCGGACAAGGCTCCGCTGATCCCGTCGAATGCCACTGCGCGGCTGCTGCCGAAGACCCTGTTCGGCGAGCGCTACGTGTCGCTGATCGTGCCCGAGAACGATTCGGCGTCGCCGATCTCCGACGGCACCGTTCTTCGACAGGACACCAGCGGCAACGCGATCGAGGTCGGGCAGCTGCTCGACGGGTTGCTGCCGTTGCTGCAAGCCATCCCGCCGCAGGACCTCGCCAATACCCTCGGGTCACTGGCGCAGGGCCTGAGCGGACGCGGCGAGCAGCTCGGACAGACCATCGACGACCTCACCGATGTCGTTTCCGGTCTCAACACCGAACTGCCGAACATCCAGCAGACGCTGGTGGGTCTCGCCGACTTCTCCCAGACCTACGCAGACGCGGCACCGGAGCTGATCTCGGCGCTGGACAACCTGCGTACGACGGGTAATACGGTCGTCGAGCGGCAGTCGAGCCTCGAGACGCTCTACGGCTCGCTGACGTCGGCATCGAACACGACCGCCGATTTCTTGCAGGTCAACTCCGAGAATCTGATCGGTCTCGCCTCGAACTCGCGAGAGGCCCTCGATTTGCTGGCCGAGTTCTCGCCGACGTTCGGCTGCACCTTCAGTCAGTTCGCCGAAGGTGCCAGGCGCGGCAAGATCGTCCTCGGTGAGGGCGACGAGTACCCCGGAATCAACGTGTCCGCATCGTTCGTCAACCCGAAGGGCCGTTACTTGCCGAACCAGGACGAGCCACGGCTGTTCGACGACCGCGGAGCCACCTGCTTCGAGCCGGCAGCACCGGGAGAGTTCTTCCCGCAGTACCCGGGAGGTTCGGTCAACGACGGGTCCTACCAGGTACCGACCCGTAATCCCGGCCCGCAGGAGATCCCCGGGCAGGGCCCACCGAAGTCGGCTCAGAGTTCCATCGTTCCCGCTGTCTCCGCGTCTGCGCAGCCCGCGAGCTACGAGGGCTCGGACTTCGAGCGTGACACTCTTGCCGTCATCTACGGACAAGCGAGTGGTGTTGCACCAGAGACTGTTCCGTCGTGGGCCGCCGCACTCGGCGCACCGGCATTGAGAGGAGTGGAGGTGACCGTGCCATGAGAGGCCTTCTCGCGCCGATCATCAAGTTGGTCGTGTTCGCCGTGATCACGATCATCGCCACGGCCACCCTGGCCTTCACCATCGCGAACTCGAGCGGTGGTGGCGGCACCAAGTTCTCGGCCTTGTTCACCGATGTCACCTCGCTCAACGAGGGTGACGAGATCCGAATCGCCGGCGTTCGCGTCGGGCAGGTCGACAAGATCGAGATCGCCAACGAACGAGAGGCGAAGGTCGACTTCACGCTGAGCAGTCGCGACTGGCTGCCGGCGAGTTCGACTGCCACCATTCGCTTCCGCAACCTGGTCGGTCAGCGCTACATCGCCATCGAGCAGGGTTCGGGCGATCAGGGCAAGAAGATCACCGGGGGAGCGACCATTCCTCTCGAGCGCACCAAGCCCGCGGTGAACCTGACGACTCTGTTCGACGGATTCCGCCCGCTGTTCACCACGCTCAGCGCAGATGACGTCAACAAGCTCTCGTACCAGATCATCCAGGTGTTCCAGGGGGAATCGGGCACCATCAACGAACTGGTCAAGAACACTGCGAGTCTGACCAACACCGTGGCCGACAAGGATCAGGTCATCGGTCAGGTCATCACCAACCTCAACAACGTGCTCGCCACGGTCAACCAGAACGACGGGCAGCTCGACAGCCTCATCGTCAACACTCAGCAGCTCGTGTCGGGCCTGTCGGCCGACCGCGACGTCGTCGGCTCGGCCGTGACCTCGCTGGCCGGACTGACCAACGCCACCGCGGACCTGCTCGAGCCGACACGGCCGTCGATCCAGGGTTCGGTCACAGCGCTGAACACGTTGTCGGAGACCATCAATCGACGCAGCGCCGACGTGGACGCGGTCCTCGGAAATCTGCCGGTCAAGCTCGACAAGCTGATTCGTACGGCTCAGCAGGGATCCTGGTTCACGTTCTACCTCTGCGGTATCGACATCGTCGCCGGACCGGGGTATTCGCCGAACCTGAATTTGCCGACCGGGCTTCCGACCGTCAATCAGCCCCTGTACACGAACTCGGCAGAGCGCTGCAAAGCTGGGGGGATCAAGCAATGACATCTCGACGTAGTCCGGCCACCATCGGGGCACTGGGAATCGCGATCATCCTGCTCGCCACGATGTCGGTCTTCTTCCTCGACCGTCTCCCGATCATCGGTGCAGGTTCGGTGTACACCGCGGAGTTCAGTGAAGCCGCAGGTCTGAAGCCGTCCAACGAAGTCCGTATCGCGGGGGTCAAGGTCGGCAAGGTCACCGACGTGCGGCTCGACGGCGACCGGGTGCTCGTGGACTTCACGGTGCAGGACGCCTGGGTCGGCAACGAGTCGCGAGCGGCCATCGCCATCAAGACTCTGCTGGGGCAGAAGTACCTGGCACTGGATCCGAGTGGCTCGGACACCCTGAGCCCGAAAGATCCGATTCCGTTGGCGCGCACCACCTCTCCGTACGACGTCATCGACGCGTTCTCGGCGGCGGCGTCGACGATCAACGACATCGACACCGACCAGCTCGCCACCAGCATGCGGACGTTGTCCGACGCGTTCTCCGAGACCCCGGCCAACATCAGAGCCTCGCTCGACGGCGTGACTCGGTTGTCGCAGACAGTGGCCAGCCGCGACGAGGAACTCAAGAAGTTGTTCGCAGCCACCGGCGAGACCTCCAAGGTGCTGGCCGACCGCAACGAGCAGTTCAACAAACTGATCACCGATGCGGGTCCACTGCTCGAGGAGCTCAACAATCGGCAGCAGGCCATCTCCCAGCTGCTCACCGGCACACAACGTGTGTCGCAGGAGTTGACCGGTCTGGTCCGTGACAACGAGGCAACCATCAACCCGATGTTGCAACAGCTCAACGGCGTCATCGACATCCTGCAACGCAACAACGACAATCTCGACCGGGCGCTGAAGCTGTACGAGCCGTTCATCCGGCTCTACACCAACGTGACCGGTAACGGACGATGGCTCGACATCGTTCTGGCCAACCTCACCCCACCCGGAGTTCCGTTGATACCTGGTTACCGCCAGCCCGCGCTCGATACGTTGGCGGGGAACTGATGACAGAGACTCAGGCAGCACCGAGGAACAAGAACAAGCTCGCACTGATCGCGGTCGTCGTGATCGTGGCGCTGGTTCTGGCCGTCGCCGGCTGGTGGCTGTTCACCAGGGCCGGTTCGACCAAGATCACCGCCTACTTCGACAAGTCGATCGGCATCTACTCGGGATCCGAGGTCAGAGTTCTCGGCGTCAAGGTGGGTACCGTCGAATCGGTCACGCCGTTGGGTGAGGACGTCGAGGTCGTCATGCGAGTCGATCGCGGCATCGACATTCCGGCCGACGCGAAGGCCGTTCAGGTCACCCCGTCGCTCGTCGCCGACCGTTACGTCCAGCTCTCGCCCGTCTACACCGGCGGCGACACCATGGCCAGCGGCACGACCATCGGCCGTGATCGCACTGCCACTCCCGTCGAGGTCGACGAGCTGTACAAGTCGATCAACGATCTGTCCACTGCTCTCGGTCCGGACGGCGCGAACAAGGACGGCGCTCTCACCGACCTCGTGAACACCGGTGCGGCGAACCTCGACGGCAACGGCGAAGCGTTGGGCAACAGCATCACTCAGCTCTCGGCTGCCGGCCGTACGTTGAGCGACTCGCGCTCCGATGTCTTCGACACGATCAAGAATCTGCAGACCTTCGTCAGTGCGCTGGCCGTCAACGATCAGCAGGTTCGTAACTTCAACAGTCAGCTCGCCGATCTGACGGGCTTCCTGTCGGGCCAGCGCGAGGACCTGGGAGCCGCCCTGCAGCAGCTCTCGGTGTCCCTCGGTGACGTGGCGACGTTCGTGGCGGACAACCGGACCGAGCTGACCACCGCAGCGAACGGTCTGGTGGTCCCCACTCAGACCCTCGCCGACAACCGTGAGCAGCTCGTGCAAACTCTGACGCTGCTGCCGTTGGCCATCAGCAACCTGGTCAACGCCTACGACGCAGAATCGGGCACGCTGGCCTCGCGTGCCAATCTGCAGAACGAGACCCAGGATCCGCTCGGAACCGTCTGCCGATTGCTCGACCTCGGCAAGCTGGTACCCGGTGACCCGCGTTTCGAGGCGCTCGGTGCGCAGATTCAGCCGATCATCGATCAGTGCGCCAACATCACCACCATGATCCAGGCTCCTCTTGCCGACCAGAATCGGCTTGTGTTGCCGTTCGGGGTTCTCACCAACGACATCGAGCAGAACGTGTCCGTGCCGGGCACCGTGCCGGGCAACGTCTCGCCGAGACTGGGGTCCACCACCATGCCAGGTCTCGACAGGTCGCTCATCGGGGGAGGACAGTGATGACCTCTGTGAATCGGAATCGAGCTCGCGTGAAACGTTCGTTGACCCTCGGAGCCGGGTTGTGCGTGGTGGCGCTGTCTGCCGGCGCGTGCTCGTCGGCCGGCATCTATGCCATCCCGCTGCCCGGTGGTGCCGACGTCGGCGACAACCCGTTCAATCTGACGGTGCAGTTCGACGATGTGTTGGACCTGGTGCCGCAGTCGACCGTCAAGGTCGACGGTGTTCCCGTCGGTCGCGTCGACTCCATCTCGGTGCCGAACGACGGGTGGACCGCCGATGTCAACGTCATCCTGAACTCCGACGTGGATCTGCCGGCCAACGCGATCGCGTCGGTGCAGCAGACCAACCTGCTCGGTGAGAAGTTCGTGCAGCTCTCCGCACCTCCCGGTGACGAAGAGGCTGCACGTCTGCAGGACGGTGCCACGATCCCGCTCGATCGCACCCGCCATGCAACCGACATCGAGCAGGTACTCGGTGCCCTGTCGCTGCTGCTCAACGGCGGCGGCGTCGGGCAGCTCTCGCCGATCGTCAAAGAGCTGAGCACGGCGTTCGACGGTCGCGAAGGCAAGACCAAAGAGCTTCTGCAGCAGGCCAATACGTTGATCGACGGTCTCAATCAGCAGCGCGACGACATCACCCGCGCCATCGACGGTCTCGACACTCTCAGTGGTCGCGTCAACTCGCAGACCGACAAGATCGACGCAGTTCTCAAAGACCTGCCGATCGCGACGGAAGTTCTCGAGAAGCAACGCCCGCAGCTCACCGAGATGCTCGGGGCACTCGATCGACTCGGGGCCGTCGGCACCGATGTCATCGATCGCTCCAAGGACGACCTGATCGCAGATCTGCGTGCACTGCGTCCGACGCTGCAGGCCCTGGCCGATTCCGCGGACGACGTCGTCACCTCCCTCGCGGTGATCCCGACACTGCCGTTCGCGGACGGCACCGAGAAGATCATCGAGGGCAACTCGGCCAACCTGTTCCTCTCGCTGGATCTCTCGATCGGTACGGCGCTGCGGAACTTCGGTGTGGGAGAGGGCGATCCGGTCTACATCCAGCCGAAGTACGGCAACACGCTGCCGGTCGTGGATCCGTCGAATCCGTACTACAACGGAAACGGCCCGCGTCCGGGCTGGCCGACGATCTCGCTGCTGCCGTTGCCGCCCATCATTCCGTCGCCGGTTCCCGGACCGGGTGCGCCTGCGGGTGAGGCCGCCGGTGCTGCCGAGCCTGCACCGTTCGACCCGTTGGCTCCCGTGACCGATCTGCTCGAACGATTCGGAGTTGGACAGTGAGATCGAAGCTCGTTCGCTTTCAGTTGGTCGCGTTCGTCGTGGTCGCCCTGCTCGGGCTGATCTACGTCGGTGGCAAGTACGTCCGCCTGGACAACATGCTCGGGTTCGGGCAGTACGAGGTCGCACTCAACCTGGCCGACTCCGGCGGCATCTTCTCCAATGCCGAGGTGACGTACCGCGGTGTGCCGGTCGGAACCGTCGGCGATCTGCAGTTGACGTCGGACGGTGTCCGGGTGGCACTCAAACTCGACAACGGTGGACCCGACATCCCGGCCGACACCAAGGCCGTCGTGGCGAACCGTTCCGCGATCGGCGAGCAGTTCGTCGACCTGCAGCCGCAGTCCGATCAGGGTCCGTTCCTGGTGGACGGTTCGGAGATCGCACAGGCCGACACCGCCACGCCGGTTCCGGTGGAGGACGTGCTCGCGAACACGAACACCTTGGTCAGGTCGGTGCCGCTGGACACGTTGACCAATGTGGTCAACGAGCTCGGTGTCGCGTTCGACGGCAAGGGCAACGACCTGCAGTCTCTGGTCGATTCACTCGGGAACATCTCCGAGTCGGCCAACGAGGCTCTACCGCAGACTCTGTCGCTGGTGCGTGACGCGGTGCCGGTGCTCGACACACAGTCCGAGCAGTCGGATCTCATCCGCGAATTCAGCACGAGCCTGGATCAGGTGACGGCTCAGCTGAAGTCGAGCGATCCCGATATCCGTCGTCTCATCGATACCGGAACTGCTGCCGGAGACCAGGTCGGTGGTCTCATCACCGATGCAGGCCCGGCGTTGACGACCGATATCAACAATCTGGCCCTGGTCGCGGCTCAGGCCGAGCCGCGTACGGTCGCGCTCCGTCCGTTCCTGACGTTCCTGCCTGCACTCGGTGCCGGTATCTCGACCATCGTCCCGAACGACGGCACTATCCATCAGGGTCTGTTGCTCGAAACCAACAACCCGCCGCCGTGCACCGTCGGCTACGAGGGCAGCCAGGCCATCCTGGACGAGGAGAAGCGGAAGAATCCGAACTTCGACGAGACTCGGGAGAACTACCCACTGAACCTCGACGCGAACTGCGCGACGCCGCAGGGCAGCGTCACCGGTGTCCGTAGCGCGAACCGAATCGTGTTCGCCGATCCGGACGTGCCGCAGCCGTGGGACCTCAAGCCCAAGGTCGATCCCGAGAAGCTCAACCTCAACCCCATCGCCACCCAGTTGGCACCGCTCCTCGGCGTCACGCCGAAGTAGCGGGACCGAAGGAACTGCTGCTCAGCACTACTATCGGGCCGAGAGCGGTTCGGCCGGATATTACCGAGTAGTAGGGTGACAGTGTGAACTCGAGCACCGAAACCCTGGAGTCGCCCGCGACTCCAGGGTCAAGCAAGACAGCAAAGATTCTGTTGGCCGTCGTCACGGTGATTGCCGTGGCGGCGCTCGCAGCAGCCGTGTTCTTCGGATACGGCTGGGGCACGGCGCTGTTGAGTGAGAAGCCCACCGCCGACACCCGCGATGCGGCGCTCACCGGCGCTCAGCAGGCTGCGGTCAACCTGAACACTGTGGATGCAGCCAACATCGATCAGTCGTTCGACAACATGAAGTCCTCGATCACCGGTGATCTGATGCTCAACGATCTGGAGCAGACCCGTTCGGGAATCACCGATCAGGTTCGTCAGTCCGGTGCCAAGAGCGAGGCCGAGGTGCTGCACGGCACCCTCACCGAGCTGAGCACCGACGAGAACACCGCAACGGCGCTCGTCGTCATCGCCACGACCACCACCTGGCCCGACCGGGTGGAGCGCAGCAAGCTGACCATGCGGATGGCCATGGAAGACGTAGACGGGGTGTGGAAGACCAACAAGGTCGATCCGATCGGTTCGCGGATCTCTCTCGACAACCCGAACACCAATCCCGTCATTCCGACGGAACCGGGTGGTCCCACCGACCCCAACGCGGTCGACCCCAGTACGGAAGCGACGCCGGCCCCCCAGCCGAACACCGGCGGCAACTGAGTTTGCCGGCAGCGCCGTCGTCCATCTGTACAGAAGTAAGCCTCGAAGGAGTTCTGCAGTGCCTCCCCAGCGTCGCAAGATCGTTCCCCCCACGACCACCAGCAAGGTACGTCGAAAGGTAGCCGGCACCGCCAAGCCGACGTCGGCCGAGACCGACGCACCGGCACCTGAGACAACGGCACCCGACACAACGGGACCCGAGACAGCGGCACCCGACACCACGGCTGCCGAGACAGCCGTCGGCACCACACCCGCGTCGGAAAAGCCCAGACTGGACAAGACAGATCCGGTCGAGACGGATACGGTCACGACACAACCGGCCGAGACGCAGCCCGTCGACACGCAGCAGGACAAGTCGCGCCCGTCCAGGGCCGGGCTGAAGAAACCGGTCGCGCCCACCTCGACCTCGACCGAGACGACCGAGACGACCGAATCGCCGAAGTCGGCGTCGGGTATCGGGTTCAAGCACGTGATCGTGGTCGCGGTCATCGCCGTGGTTCTCGGTGCTTTCGCAGCCGTCGCTGCATTCAAGCCGTTCGCGACGATCGACAACAAGGCGTGGGTGGATTCTTCGGCGACGCAAGAGGTGACGTCGGCAGCTACCGACGCTCTGCAGACCCTGTACACGTACAAGGCCGAGACCATCGATGCAGATTTCGATGCGGCGCGGGCGGTGCTCAATCAGTCGATGCTCGACGAGTTCAACTCCACCGCCGACACCACCAAATCTGCTGTGGTGCAAACCGATACCGGCACCGAGGCAATGGTCACCGATATCGGCGTCTCGCGACTCGAGGACGACAAGGCCGAACTGATCGCGAACGTCAACATCAGCGCTACTCAGAACGGCGTTGCCTCCGGCAGTGCGGAAGGCCCTCTGACGGTCAACATGGAGAAGATCGACGGCACCTGGAAGTTGTCGGCGATCGACGACCAGTAGACCCCGGCTGGTCGATACTTCGGCCCCGTCCGATGCAGCGTCAGCGCTGCTCGGACGGGGCTTTTCGTTGTTTTCACGGTCTCCGTCGGTGTCCCTGGCCAGGTCTACCATCGCGTTTGCGTCCTGGCTTGGGGCGAGCCCTGGTTGTTCGGGACAACCATTCGATGCTCGACGGCCAGGGATGGATCCGATGAAAACGGAGCATGCTGGTCATGACTGACACGACAATCGATGTATCTGTAGTACCCGAGCGGTCGGGTCGCTCGGGATTTGCGGGCAGCGTCAATCCCGAGTTGTACCGACTGCTGACTGCACTGAATCTCGATCGCGAGTACGTCCGCGGCGACGGCACCGTGCTGTTCGATTCTGCGGGCCGTCGGTATCTGGACTTCGCGGGTGCCTACGGGGCGCTGCCGTTCGGGCACGGGCCGACGCCGATCTGGCAGGCGATCAACGATGTTCGGTGCAGCGGCGAGCCCATCTTCGTGCAGCCCTCGGTGCTCACCGCCGCAGGTGAACTGGCCGATCGTCTGGGGAGAATCGCACCCGAGGGATTGACGCGTACGACGTTCGTCAACAGTGGCACCGAAGCGACCGAGGTGGCGCTGAAGATCGCGCGGGCCCATACCGGCCGCCTCGGGGTGCTGACGACCGGGAACAGTTTTCACGGCAAGACGTTGGGGGCGCTGTCGGCGACGGGAAATATCAAGTACCAGAGTGGATTCGGGGCCCCGGTATCGGGATTCGACCACATCGCTTTCGGCGATGCAGAGGCACTCGAGGCAGCTCTGGCGGCTGCGCCGGATCACTATGCGGTGTTCCTCGTCGAGCCGATTCAGGGTGAGGGCGGCGTGGTGTGCCCGCCCGACGGCTACTTGCGGCAGGTCCAGGAGATCTGCAACCGCCACGGTGTGTTGCTCGCGCTCGACGAGGTGCAGACGGGACTGGGCCGGACCGGCCGGATGTTCGCGGCGGAGCACGAGGGCGTGATTCCCGACATTCTGACTCTCGCGAAGGCGCTCGGCGGCGGGATCGTGCCGGTGGGCGCGGTGCTGTGCCGCCCGGAGTTGGTGGGGGAGAGTTTCGCTCTTCGCCACACGTCGACGTTCGCGGGCAACGCCTTGGCCGCACGGGTCGGTCTGGCCGTCCTCGAGGAGTTGACCCGAGACGACTGCGCGGTGGTCACCGGAGCTGCCGCGCTCGGACGACAGTTGAAGAACGATCTGGCCGGCCTGGCCGAGAAGTATCCCTCGGTGGTCACCGAGGTACGTGGTCGCGGATTACTGCTGGGAATCGAACTCACCGCGGATGTGAACTTCGTCGGACGGCAGTCTCTGCTCGGTTCGATCGCGGATCAGCACAACCTGTCCGCGGTGATCTGCTCGTATCTGCTCAACGTCGAGGGCATTCGCGTGGCTCCGACTCTGTTCGGCAACAAAGTGATTCGTATCGAACCACCGTTGACGGTTTCCTCGTCGGCATGCTCGCGTCTGGTCGCGGCCCTCGATCGCGCGCTCGGCTACGCGGCCGAAGGGGACATGGACGGATTGTTCGGGCATCTGCTCGGGCGTCCGACTGTCGCCACTCCCGCGGCGCTCACGGCATTGCGTCCGGGCCGTACTCCCGACATTGCGGTACGGCCGGGCGATCGACGCTTCGCCTTCATCGCCCATCCTCTCGATCTCGGCTTCTTCGCTGCGTTCGATCCTGCGCTCGAGGTGTTCGACAATGCCGAGAGACAGGACTTGCTGGAGCGATTCGCCGCGTCGACGTCCGAGCTCGATCCGGCCTCGTTCGTCATCGGCAGCGGGCGGGTGTCCGGATTCGGAGACGCAACTGCGCACGGCGACCTGATCGGGCTGCCGTACACCTCCCAGCAGCTGCTGCAGCTGCCGACCGAGCGTGCGCTGGCAGTGGTGGGCGGAGCCGTCGAACTCGCGATCTCGCGCGGGGCAACCGTGGTCGGACTCGGCGGGTACTCGTCGGTGATCACCGGAAACGGGCTGGGTCTCGGTGCGACATCTCGGCCGATCACGACGGGCAACACCTTCACCGCGGCCGCGAGTCTGCGGGCCGTCCGACGTGTATGCCAGGAACGGGGTATCGATGTCGCTCGCGCGCGGGTGACGATTCTCGGTGCGGGTGGGGCGATCGGACGGACCATCGGTAAGCAATTGGCCGGTGAGGTCGGCAGTATCGCGTTGGTGGGCAGGCGCGGCGAGAACTCGGTGATCGCGCCGAAGTTGTGGGCTGCGGCGCAGGAGATGGTGGCGAGTGCCGGTGGGGGTTCGGGTGACCTGGCGGTGGCTGCCGCCGAGGTCGACGGCGATCTCGACGATCTGATCCGATCGCGACACATCGAATTCTTCACCGATCCTGTTGCTGCTGTGCGTGATTCGTTGATCGTCATCGCGGCGACATCGGCTCCGCAGTCGTTGATCGATCCGACGGACCTGATGCAGGGTGCCATCGTCTGCGACGTGGCGCAGCCACCGAACATCGGCCGGGACGTCCGCGGTGAACGGCCGGACGTGACGGTGTTCGACGGAGGAATCGTGCGGGTGCCGTCGGGCTCGGATTTCGGTTTGACGTACGGGTTGGCTCCGGGGTTGACGTACGCGTGCATGGCCGAGACGATGCTGATCGCATTGTCGGGCGAATTCGACCTCCGCAGCATCGGCACCACTCTGGACGGTGAGAATGTCGAACGGTTGGGTGCGCTGGCCGACGTTCACGGCTTCACGCTCGCCGAGGCCACCCGGTGGCGTCAGGACGCTCACTAGGTGACCGGGCCGGAGGTCTCGAGAGCAGGTGGACCTCCGGTCCCGCCGCGCCGATGCGGGCGGTTCCCCATGGCACAAAGCCCATCGCGGTCCAGAATCCGAGGTTGCCCTCCTTGCAGATTCCGTACAGAGGTCGGCCCTCGCGATCGGTGCGCGCCTGCACGTGGGCCGACAGCGCAGCACCGACGCCGGATCGGTGTGTGGACGGTTCGACGCCGAGGTAGACCCACAGCACAGCGTCGGGGGCGGGGGAGTTCTCGGTCAGGAGCCGATCCATCTCGATGCCGGCCCGGGTGCCGGAACCCATGGCCCACAACAGATGTGGACCGGACACCAGCTGCCGCCACCGCGGTGTCGCGGGGGCGTCGTGTGGATGCCACAGTGACACTCCGACGATGCGGCCGTTCTCGACGGCGAGGTCGGCCCCACCTGCGGGAATGTAGCGGTGGCGGATCAGTGCGGCCATCATGCGCCGCTGTTTGCTCGGGCGGCTGGACGCGTCCGGGAAGAAGTATTCACTGACCGGGTCGTCGTCCTGGAAGGCGCGTGCCATCATCGTGGACATCTCCGTGATGTCTGCTGTGGTGGCCGTTCGGATCTCAATGGGCACGGCTGGTCTCCTCTGCGGGCGAGTGCGGACGTGGTGTGGCCTGCGGTCGCTTTGGGGTGGGGCGCAGCCACCAGTTGGCGTTGCCCATCGATGCGACGAGCGCGGGCACCAGCATCATGCGCACGATGGTGGCGTCGATGACGAGACCGACGATGATGCCGATACCCACGAGCCGCATCATGGCGAGTTCGGACAGCGAGAAGAATGCGGTGACGGTGATGAGCAGTAGCGCGGCGGCCGTGACGACGCGTCCGGTGTGGGCGGCACCGATGCGGACGGCGTCCCGGGTGGTGGCTCCTGAATCGTGTGCTTCGACGATGCGGGAGAGCAGGAAGATCTCGTAGTCGGTGGACAGGCCGAACACCACGGCCATGATGAGGATGCTCATCGTCGACTGCAACGGCCCCGGGGTGACGCCGATCCACTCGGCACCGTGACCGTCGACGAAGATCCAGGTGAGCACTCCGAAGGTGGCACCGAGGCTGATCGATGCCATCGCAATTGCCTTGACGCTGAGCACGATCGACCGGAACGCCACCGTCGTCATCACGAACGTGGCGAGAACCATGATGGTCAGCATCCACGGAAGCGTCGCGTAGATGGCGTCCATGCCGTCCTGGCTCTGCGCGGTGCCGCCGCCCACGCGCAGTGTCGTCCCGGTCGGGGCCGGGATCGACCGGATGGAGTCCAGTGTCTCCAGGGCACCTGACGTGCGATCGGGTGAGCTCATGATGGCGTCGACGACGGTCAGGTTGTCCACGGTTCCGCCGGGGACTGCTGCAACGACACCGAGTGACGCGTCGACCGCTCTGGTCACTTCGTCGACCGCTGCGGGACTCGGTGGGGAGTCGGTGTCGGATTCGACGAGGACGGTGACACCGGTGTTCGCGAGCGGGAATTCGGTGAACAGCTTCTCGGTGGCGATTTTCGCGGACGCGTCGGAAGGGAGGCCCGTGTGGTCGAGATCGCCCAACCGGGCACCGAGAATCGGCGCACTGAGCAGTGCAAGTATCGCGAAAATGGCTACGACGACGAGCACCGGCCTGCGCATGACGCGGTCTGCGACCGTGCCCCAGAACCGTTGGGCGCGTGCGTCGCCTCGGTCGATAGCGCCTCTGCGCCAACTCCACGAGTCGATACGGTGTCCGAGGATCGCGAGCGCTGCGGGCAGTGCGGTCAGTGAGATGACGGCAGCAACGGCCACCGCGGCCATGCCGCCGAAGCCGAGAGATCGAATCATCGACTGCGGGAAGATCAGCATGCCCACGAACCCACAGACGAGCAACAGGGCCGAGAACGCCACGGTGCGGCCTGCGGTGAACATCGTGCGGCGCACCGCATCTGCCGGGTCTCGGCCGTCGCGTAGTTCCTCGCGGAAACGCGTGATGACGAACAGGCTGTAGTCGACGGCCATCCCGAGTCCGACGAGCGAGGCGATATTGGTGGCGAACACCGATACTTCGGTGACCTCGTTCAGTGCACGCAGTACGGCGAGCGATGCCACGACGCTCATGCCGCCGATGACCAACGGCGTTGCGGCAGCGACGAGTCCGCCGAATATCAAAAGCAGCAGGACGAGCAGAATCGGGAACGTGATTGTCTCGGCCCGCACCAGATCCGCTCGCGCCTGCTCGTTGTAGGCGTCGGCGATGGCCGAGAAGCCGCCGAACTGCACGGTCGCGCCGTCGATCGTCAACTCCGCGCGAAGGTCCCGGTAGGTCTTGACGCGTCGGTCCTCGTCGCCGGTCAGCGTCAGGACCGCGAGTGCGGACCGGCCGTCGAACGATCGCAGACCCGACGCGAACGCGTCCGGCACGGTCCAGTAGGTGATGGGAGCGCGGGCGAGCAGTCCGTCGTCGATGTCGTCGAGGCGACCGAGAACGGTGTTGCCGATGTCGTCGATCGAGCGTCCGTCCGTCGGGGTGTAGACCACCGCGACGTCGGGAACCTTTCGGCCGAAACGCGATTCGACCAACGCGTCCACTTCGGCCGATTCACTGGCCGGGTCGGTGTACCCGCCCAGGCTCAGTTCGTCGACGACACCGATGCCCCACGCACCCGCGGCCAACACGAGCGCGACCACGGTGACCAGTACCCACCGCGCACGTTCGACGACGAAGTCGACCGGTCCGGTGCCGGTGGTCACGACGCACCCGGGGCGCCGACGCCGTCGACGAAGGACGCCAGTGCGGTCAACGCGGCGTCGATCTGTGCGTGCGTGTGTTCGCTCGAGAGGAAGAACCGAAGCCGTTCCTGGCCCACCGGTACCGAGGGATAGGTGATGGCGTTGACGTTGATGCCCTGGTGCAACAGTGCGACGCAGGCCAGTACGGTTCCTTGGGTGTCGCCGATGACGATCGGCAGAATGGACGTGCCCTCGGCGGTCCCGGTGTCGAACCCGTGAGAGCGTGCGCGGGTGAACGCATAGCGGCCGTTCTCGCGCAGGCGTTCGACACGGTCCGGTTCGGCGGTGAGCACGTTCAGCGCCATGTTCGCCGCTGCCACTGCGGACGGCGCGGGTCCGGCGGTGAACATGCTCAATCCCGGTGCGGAGTACTTGAATCCGCGGATCAGCTCGCGGGAGCCGGCCAGGAACCCGCCGACGCTGCCGAGGGCCTTGGACATGGTTCCCATCCACAGGTCGACGGCGTCGCCGGGCAGGTCGTAGAGTTCGCGGATGCCGAGGCCGCGCTGACCCAGTACGCCGAACGCGTGTGCTTCGTCGACCATCACGGCGCAGTCGTAACGCCGGGCCACGGCGATCAACTCGGGGAGTACGGCGACGTCGCCGTCCATGCTGTAGTGGCTTTCGAGGATCACCATCGCGCGTGCGAAACTACCGCGCGACATCTTCAGTATCGCCTCGAGTGCATCGGGGTCGTTGTGACGGAACAACACTCGTCGACACCCTGCCCATTCGGTCCCCGAGACGATGCTGCTGTGGACCAGGGTGTCGCACACTGCCAGGTCACCTTTGCCCAGCAGGTAGCCGACCGCGGCGGCGTTGGTGAGGTACCCGCTTGCGGTGATCACCGTGTCGTCGACGTCGTAGATGCGGGCGAGCGCCGACTCGAACTCCTCGTAGAGCGGAATCTGGCCGCTCACGATGCGGCTGCCGGACACCGAGGTTCCGTAACGATCGATCGCGTCCTTGGCTGCGTCCATGACGCGCCGGTCCGAGCTCAGGCCCAGGTAGTTGAAGCTGCCGAAGTTGATCATGTCGCGGTCGAGCTGTCGGATGGTCGCGCCGGCCGTGCCGTCGTGCGGCAGGTAGAGCGGGTTGGGCACACCGAGTTCCGCGAACATTCGATCGACTCCGTCGAATTGCGCGGTGGTCGCCGCGACGTCGGGATGGTCGGCCAGAGACCCGCTTCGCTGCCCCTTACCGTGCCCGGCGGCGGCAGGTGCGGCGGCTGTGGGTCCACGGCCGATCGACTCGGGGCCGGTGTCCACGTTCACCGTGGAGTACCCGCCGCGGGCGAGCAGCCTGCGAGCGATCTCTCGTGAATCGACGCTCATGGTGCGACCGCTTCCAGAGGGGCGGACGGGGGCACGGTGGATGCGGCGTTACCCGCGGCGGCATTCCTGGTGATGCTCGCAGCGAGTTTCGCTCCGATCGCGGCAAGGCCTTGACCACGCCCGAACTCGAGCACCGACATTTCGAGACCCACGGATTTGCCGACCCGAGCGGCGAATTCGACCGCCATCAGTGAGTCGAGGCCCAGTTCCGGTAACGGTGTCGAGGTGTCGACTGCATCCGGATCGATGCCCATGACGGCTGCGAGCTGCTCGGCCAGAACGAACGTCAACACGTCCGCGCGTTGGTCCTCGGGCAGCGCAAGTATTTCGGCGTGCAGTGCGGTGACGCCCGACCCGCCGGTACTCGCTGCGGCGATGTGCGCTGCGAAGCGTGGGATGTGCGCGGACGCGGGGTTGGCGATACCCCATTGTTCCCAGTCGATTCCGACGACGGCCACGTGCGGAAGGTCCAGCGTCAGGCATTCGCCCAGATAGCGGGCTGCTGCGTCCATGTCGACATTGCGGAAGCCGAGCATGTCGAGGTATCGCACCACCTCCTCCGCAGTTTCGGCCATGCCCCCTCCGCTCATCGCGCCCCAACTGACCGTCAATGCCGACTTACCGCGGGCACGCCGGGACCAGGCGAGTGCATCGAGTACCGAGTTGGCGGCGGAATAGGACACCTGCGGGGTGCCACCGCTGAGGCTGCTCATCGAGGAGAACAGGACGAAGATCGCAGGATCGATTCCGGCGACGTCGAGTGCGCGATCGAGATTCAGTGCGCCGGTTACTTTGGGCGCGAACACTTCTCGAACGGACTGTTCGGTGATGTTTGCGACCGGCAGGTTGTCCACCACCCCTGCGGTGTGGAACACCCCGCCGAGCGGGGCGTCGGCGACGGTGCGTCCGATCAGTTCGGCCACTGCGTCGTAGTGCGAGATGTCCACGCGTTCGGCGACCACTCGTACTCCGGCTGCCTCGAATGCGGCGACTCCCGCGATGGCGGTCTCGGTGGTTGCTCCGCTGCGCCCGACGAGTACGAGGTGTCGTGCGCCCTCTGCGACGAGCCAGCGCGCGATCGCCATTCCGAACGCGCCGAATCCGCCGGTGACGATGTAGGCGGCCGTGGGATCGATGCGTACGGTCGGGACCTCGGGGCGGACCGAGGGCATGTCGTCGTCGAAGGACAGTACGACGCGGCCGGTGTGAGTGGAGCGCACGACAGCGTCGAACGCGTCGGCGACGCGAGCGAGCGGGTACGTCGTGTACGGCAGCGGTGTGTACGTGCGGTCCACCAACCCCGCGATGACGGCCTCGGTGACCTGCCGCGCCAGAGCCGGCTTGAACTCGAACATTCGGTCCATGTCGACGGCGAAGAAGGTGAGATTGCGATCGAACGGGGCGAGGTCCAGCACGCCGCCGAAGTAGATGTCGGCTTTCCCCAGCTCGACGATGCGGCCGAATTCCGCTGCCACATGCAGGTTCTGGGCCATGATCTCACCCGGCGAGGAGTTGTAGACGACGTCGACGCCTCGTCCGTCGGTTAGCACACGAATGTCGTCGGCGAAGTTCAGTGATCTGGACGCGAGCACGTGGTGAGCACCGGCCTCGGTTGCGACTGCCCGCCGCTCCTCGGTTCCTGCGGTCGCGATCACCACTGCTCCGAGCCCGCGGGCGACCTGGATTGCGGCCAATCCCAGTCCGCCCGCGGCACCGTGGATCAGGACGGTCTCGCCGGGTCGAACTCGGGCGAGATCGAGTAGGCCGAATCGCGCGCACATCAGCGGCAGGATCGACGAGCACCACCCGAACTCCCAGTCGGACGGTACCTTCGCCGAGCCCCCTTCGTCGGCGTCGAGGGTGACGAAGCGCGCCATGATGTTTCGTGAGCACAAACCGATGTGATCGCCCGGTGCGATGCCGTCCACATTCGGTCCGACGCGAGTCACGACACCGAGTCCGCCGAGCCCGAGTGTCGTGCCGAAGTAGGTACCCGCGAGTTCGCGCTCGGTCAGCACTCCCATGACCTTGAGCGGATCCTTGTAGTTGATGTCGATTGCGCGGACCTGAACCTCGATCTGGCCGGGGCCGGGCTCCATGCGCGCTGTCGCGCGAAAAGCGATATCGGACAACATCTTCGATGCCGGAGCCTCGATCACGAAGGATGCCTCCCGGTCCAGTAGCGGGGCGGGTGTATCGCGTAGCGCCAGGTGGTCACGCAAATTGCTGCGCAGTCTCACCGCCCATCGAGAACCCTGGCGCAGAGCCACCTCGTCGGCATCGTCGCCTGCATAGGGCCCGAACGCGATCGTCTCGGTCACCACCTGCTCGAGGTCGGTGTCGGCTTCGGTGTCCACCAGACGCCACGCCGCAGGGGATTGTTCGTTGCGCAGTGACCGTCGGGCACCGACGAGGCCGGAGTGGGTCAGGTGCGCGCCGGCGGGATCGCCCGGCATGCAGAAGGCCTTCTCGGTCACGATCACCGCGGTGACGGACCCCGGCTCGGAGGCCGGCCCGATCGAGTCGCCGTACAGCGCGTTCTGCACGGTGCGTGCGATGGTGGTCAGGGCGTGCACGGCCGACGCCGGGTCTGCGAACTCGCCGGCGACGGCGACGACGGTGGCGCGGTCGACACCGTCGGCCTCGAGGCCGGTACGCAGGATTCTGGTCAGGTCGGTGGCGTCGAAGGTGTTCTGCGCCAACACCACCGATGTTCGGCGGGCGCGGGCGATGGCCTCGGCGCGCGTGTGTGCTCGGCTGTCGGCTGCGGCGTCGCCCAGCACGACGACCAGAGCGAAGTCGTGATCGGTGTCTGCTGCGGGCATCGGAGCATCGCGGTTGTCCCGCAATTCCCACACCGGTTCGTAGAACAACCGGTCCAGTTCGGTGTGCCGCGACTGCGGCGGCGCAATCGGTTTGAACTCGACGCCGCCCAACGCGACCGCGGCCCGGCCCTCGTCGTCGGTCACGGTGATGTCGGCTCGCATCGGGTCGGTTCCCGTGCGCCGCACCACGACGACGGCATGGTCGGGAATCGGTCCGTACCTGCGGACGGACGCGATGGTGGCCGGAACCACTGCGCCGCTGCGGTCCCCGGCGGCAGCCGCCGAACCCAGCGCTGTTCCAGCCAGTGCAGCTGTGCCGGCCAGTGCAGCAGTTCCAGCCAGCGCAGCGACGCATTGCAGCGCGGTGTCCAGTACCGCGGGATGCACCAGGTGACGGGAGCCGGAGTGACGGCCGGCGTCGATGACGGCGACGACTGTGTCGGTGTCAATTCGGGCGGAGACGATGCCCTGGAAGGCCGGTCCGTAGTGCAACCCGGCCGCGGCGAGCAGCGGATACAGCGCGTCTCCGGTGATCTCGACGGCGGCATCGGAGATCTCAGCGGCGACGAACGGGGCGTCGAATCGCCCCTCCACGAGGCGGCCCGTGGCGTTGACGGTCCATTGGGTGTCGGCCGCCGGCCGCGAGCGCAGCACGAATCTTCTCGTCGAGTCCTCCACCGAGATCTGCAGAACGGGAACGTCGTCGGCGTCGATCACCAACGGGGCGACGAACTCCACGTTCTCGGCTGCGACCTCTGGATGTCCGGTCCGCGCGGCCGCGGCGCTCAGTGCGGCGTCGAGGTATGCGGTACCGGGTAGCAGCACGAGACCGTCGACGACGTGGTCGTGCAGCCACGGCAGTTGGGCAACGGCCAGTTCGACGCTCCAGTGGGAACCGGCCTCGTCGGAACGTTCGCCGAGCAGGGGGTAGGTGTCGGGGGCACCGAACCTGTCGAGAATCGAGGATTCGGGCTCGGACCAGCAGCGTGTGCGTTGCCACGGGTATGCGGGCAGCTCTGTGTGCGGCGATACGGCTGCCGGTCCGTCGAAGGAACCGCTCGCGTAGAGACCCTGGATTGCGGACGTCAGGCTCGATCGGTCGTCCGCCCCACGGACCAACGTTCCGATCGATGTTCCGGTCTCGCCGGCTCGGATCAGGATTTCCCTGATGTTGCCCGAGAGCACCGGATGGGGGCCGACTTCGAGGAAGACGCGGTGGCCGTCGGCGATGAGAGCGGCCATCGTGTCGGCGAAACGCACTGGGCGTCGAACGTTGTCGCACCAGTAGCTCGAGTTCCATTCTGCGCCGGTGACTCCCTCTGCCGTGACCGTCGAGTACAGCGCGAGACCAGGGACCTGTGCATCTATGGTGTGCAGGGCCGAATCGATCTGCGCCAGAATGGGATCCATGAGGTGGCTGTGGTACGGCACCTCGACGTGCAGCATCTTGGCAAAAACGCCGCTGCCGGTGAGTGTCTCGGCGAATGCTGCCAAGGTTGCCGTGTCGCCTGCCAACGTGACCGCGGTCGGGCTGTTGATCGCGGCCACCGAGATCTCCGCGGACACGCCGTGCTCCTGGATCCGGGCCATGGCATCGTTCTCGGACAATCCGACGGCCAGCATGCCGCCGGAGCCTGCGGTGGTGGCCTGCAATCGGGCGCGGTGGTAGCTGACGAGCAGGGCGTCGTGCAGGCTCAGTGCTCCGCTGATGTAGGCGGCGCTGACCTCGCCGACGCTGTGTCCGACGACCGTGGTCGGTGCTATCCCGAGGGAACCGAGCTCGGCGACGAGAGCGACCTGGACGAGGAAGTTCGCCGGTTGCGCGATCGAGGTATCGGTGACCCGGGATACGTCCTCGTCCCGGGTCAGTTCCTCGATGATCGACCAACCGGCGATGTCGACGAACGCAGCATCGACGAGCCGTGCGACACGGGCGAATTCGCCGTCCGCGAGCAGCAGTTCGCGGGCCATGGCCCACCACTGCGGGCCCATGCCGCTGAAGACGAACACCGGCGCCGCGCTGTGGCCGACGACGGTGTGGGCGGTCGACCCACTGCCGCCCGCGAACGAGACCAGGGCGCCGAGCAAGTCGTCTGCATCGGTGTAGGGGAGTGCGGCCCGGACAGGGTGGTGGGCTCGACGCGACCACGCGGCCGAGGTGAGCGCAGGTAGTTCGTCCGCGCGGCCGGAATCGATCAGATCCTGCACCGTGGTTCCGAATGCCGCGGCGGACGCACGTGCGGCCGTGTCGGTCCGTCCGGAGACGGGGAACAGCCGAAGTTCGACGGTGTCGTTCGCAGGTCCGGTGGCCGGCGCGTCGGGCTGGGCCGGTGCCGCAGACATCACGACGTGCGCGTTGGTACCGCCGTATCCGAAGCCGTTGATGGCCACGTACGGGTCTGCATCGGCGAAGGGTTCCACGGCCACCGGAATGCGAATGTTCAGCTCGTCGAACGGGATTGCCGGATTGAGCGTGTGCAGCCACGCCTGCGGCACGATGGTCCGATGGTGCAGCGTCAATGCCGATTTGATGAGGCCGGCGATGCCCGCGGCCGCTTCCGTATGCCCGATCGCGGCTTTGATGGAACCGACCACCAGCGGGCTCTCGCGTCCGCCGACCACGCCGTAGGCTCCGCCGAGCGCCTCGAGTTCGAGTGGGTCTCCTACTGCGGTTCCCGTGCCGTGCGCTTCGACGTAGCCGACCCGTCCGGGTTCGATTCCTGCTTCCGCGCACACTCGGGTGGCGAGTGCGTGTTGCGAGACGGGATTGGGGACGGGAATGGCGATGGTGCGCCCGTCCTGGTTCACGCCGGAACCTCGAATCACCGAATAGATCCGGTCCCCGTCCGCGATCGCATCCGCCAGGGGGCGGAGCAGCACCATGCCCGCGCCTTCGCCGCGGCCGTATCCGTCGGCGGCGGCGTCGAAGGACTTCGATCGGCCGTCGAACGAGAGAAACCTGCCCTTGCACATCGAGACGAACGTCTCGGGGCGGAACATCGCATTGGCTCCGCCGACCAGGGCCATGGTGCATTCGCCGCGCTCGAGTGCGCGGACGGCCTGGTGAACGGCGACGAGGGACGACGAGCATGCGGTGTCGATCGTCATGGACGGTCCGACGAGATCGAGCGCGAACGAGATGCGGTTGGAGAGCAACGTATGCGAGGAACTGGTGGCGCTGTGCGAATTGATTTGGGCACGTGCGGAACTGGATGCGCGCAGCCCGGCCGAATCGTTGGTGAATCCGCCGACGAACACTCCGATCAGTTGCCCGCTGACCCGGCCTGCGTGCCCGGCGTCGTCGAGCGCTTCCCAGGCGACTTCGAGTAGGAGACGTTGCTGAGGGTCGGTCACCGAGGCCTCGCGAGGCGACATTCCGAAGAATTCGGGGTCGAAGTCCCACAGCGACTGGGTCAGGAATCCGCCGCGTCGGGTGTAGGCGCGTCCCGGCGCGTCGGGATTGGGGTCGTAGAAGCGATCGGCGTTCCACCGATCCGCGGGTATGTCGACGATGCCGTCGCCCTTGTCGAGCATGAACTTCCAGAAGCTGGGGCCATCGTGTACCCCGCCTGGGAATCTGCATCCGATTCCGACCACTGCCACCGCGACCATGCTGTCCCCCCGAGAGACAAAGAGTTGTGTTGTGCGAATGCGTTTGTTGCGCAAAAGAAAAGACGCGCGTCGACCAATCGAACCCCCTCGTCGACGACCCCCGTTGCGACAAAGTGAATACAATCAGACCGCGGGCCGGATTTCTATAGCAACCGAGGGGTTGCGTCGATCGGGTCGGTCTGCATGGTCGATCACGGCTCGACCGTTGTCGTTGCAAATGAAATGCGTGTTCCACCAATATCTTTCGTGATTGTCGCGAAGGATCTGACAGCTCACGCGGGAATCGCGGTCCGCAACCCGGCTCAGGCCGTAGTCACCGGAGCCCCGATCCAACGAATGTCGATCGGCAGATCCCTCGGTAGCGATTCGTCCGGGTCGCCGCGATCGGCGGGATGAACGGCTGAAGCGAACAGCTGGAGTGAACGGCAGGGCTGATCCGCTTCCGTGTCGGTCTGGGAGGGCCGACAGAATCGCGTTTGTGCCAGTCGTCACATCGGTCGCCTCGGGCCGGGTCGATGCGTCGGTTTCTCGCGGACCTCTTGACGAAGGGAGGCGCAAGGTTCACTCTTGTCGTCAGGAGCACCCCCTTGCGGTATCGGGCGCACACCTGTTCGAGGCGGCGTGGCGACACGCTTTCCTCGACTCGGTGCGAGAACGGACCTCGGGTGTTACTTTTGATGCCCCCGTTGCGCTGCGCGCACATTTGGGGTACCTTTGGACGTTGCGCTGGCTGCCTCCTGTCCACCTCTCGATCGCTGTTACCCGAAAGCACGTTTTCGGGCCGCTGTGATGGGGATTCGGTCTGGTTGCGACCAGCCGAAATTCGCCCCACATATAGCAAACAGATACAGCGGCGGTCGCCATGTCGTTTCGGTTGACAGAACGGCGCGACCCGCGTGAGGTGCTGGAAGGACGCATCTTGGCAGTCTCTAGCCAGACCAAGGCAGTTGTCGGAACACCGGGAGCCCCGAGGAGGGTTTCGTTCGCGAACATTCGCGAGCCGTTGGAGGTACCCGGTCTCCTCGATGTACAGACGGACTCGTTCGAGTGGCTGGTAGGTGCGCAGAGTTGGCGCGACCGTGCCGCCGCCCGTGGAGACAGTGGTGTCTCCGGCGGACTCGAGGACATCCTGACCGAGCTCTCTCCGATCGAGGACTTCTCGGGCTCGATGTCGCTCTCCTTCTCCGACCCACGATTCGACGAGGTCAAGGCCTCGACCGATGAGTGCAAGGACAAGGACATGACGTACGCGGCTCCGCTGTTCGTCACCGCCGAGTTCATCAACAACAACACCGGCGAGATCAAGAGCCAGACGGTCTTCATGGGTGATTTCCCGATGATGACCGACAAGGGCACCTTCATCATCAACGGCACCGAGCGCGTCGTCGTCTCGCAGCTGGTGCGTTCTCCGGGCGTCTACTTCGATCACTCGATCGACAAGACCACCGAGAAGGACCTGCACAGCGTCAAGGTCATCCCCGGCCGCGGTGCTTGGCTCGAGTTCGACGTCGACAAGCGCGACACCGTCGGTGTCCGTATCGACCGCAAGCGTCGTCAGCCCGTCACGGTGCTGCTGAAGGCTCTCGGCTGGTCCACCGAGCAGATCACGGAGCGCTTCGGCTTCTCCGAGATCCTCATGGCCACGCTGGAGAAGGACAACACCGCCGGTACCGACGAGGCTCTTCTCGACATCTACCGCAAGCTGCGTCCGGGCGAGCCGCCGACCAAGGAGTCGGCGCAGACCCTGCTGGAGAACCTGTTCTTCAAGGACAAGCGCTACGACCTCGCTCGCGTGGGTCGCTACAAGATCAACAAGAAGCTCGGCCTCAACTCGGGTCAGCCCATCGTGGCGTCGACCCTCACCGAGGAAGACATCGTCGCGACCATCGAGTACCTCGTGCGTCTGCACGCAGGTGAGACCTCGATGACCGCACCCGACGGCGTCGAGGTTCCGGTCGAGGTCGACGACATCGACCACTTCGGCAACCGTCGTCTGCGCACCGTTGGCGAGCTCATCCAGAACCAGATCCGCGTGGGTCTGTCCCGCATGGAGCGCGTCGTGCGCGAGCGTATGACGACTCAGGACGTCGAGGCGATCACGCCGCAGACCCTGATCAACATCCGTCCCGTCGTCGCTGCGATCAAGGAGTTCTTCGGAACCTCCCAGCTCTCGCAGTTCATGGACCAGAACAACCCGCTGTCGGGTCTGACGCACAAGCGTCGCCTGTCGGCACTGGGACCCGGCGGTCTCTCTCGTGAGCGCGCCGGCCTCGAGGTCCGCGACGTGCACCCCTCGCACTACGGCCGCATGTGCCCCATCGAGACCCCGGAAGGCCCGAACATCGGCCTGATCGGTTCGCTCTCGGTGTACGCACGCGTCAACCCGTTCGGCTTCATCGAGACCCCGTACCGCAAGGTCGTCGACGGCAAGGTCACCGACGAGGTCGATTACCTGACCGCCGACGAGGAGGATCGCCACACGCTCGCGCAGGCGAACTCCCCGGTCGACGATTCGGGTCACTTCATCGAGGACAAGATTCTCGTTCGTCGTAAGGGTGGAGAGGTCGAGTTCGTCTCGTCCGACGACATCGATTACATGGACGTCTCGCCTCGTCAGATGGTGTCCGTCGCGACCGCGATGATTCCGTTCCTCGAGCACGACGATGCCAACCGTGCCCTGATGGGCGCGAACATGCAGCGTCAGGCTGTCCCGCTGGTCCGCAGCGAGGCTCCGATCGTCGGTACCGGCATGGAGCTGCGTGCCGCTGTCGACGCCGGTGACGTCGTCATCACCGAGAAGACCGGTGTCGTCGAAGAGGTCTCCGCCGACTACGTCACGGTCATGGCCGACGACGGATCGCGCAAGACCTACCGGATGCGCAAGTTCGCGCGTTCCAACCAGGGCACCTGCGCCAACCAGCGTCCGATCGTGGACGAGGGACAGCGCGTCGAGTCCGGCCAGGTCCTCGCCGACGGCCCCTGCACCGAGAACGGTGAGATGGCTCTCGGCAAGAACCTGCTGCTGGCGATCATGCCGTGGGAGGGCCACAACTACGAGGACGCGATCATTCTGTCGCAGCGCCTCGTGGAAGAGGACGTTCTCACCTCGATCCACATCGAGGAGCACGAGATCGATGCTCGCGACACCAAGCTCGGTGCCGAAGAGATCACTCGCGACATCCCGAACGTCTCCGACGAGGTCCTCGCAGACCTCGACGAGCGCGGCATCATCCGTATCGGTGCCGAGGTTCGTGACGGCGACGTGCTGGTCGGAAAGGTCACGCCGAAGGGCGAGACCGAGCTGACCCCCGAAGAGCGCCTGCTGCGCGCCATCTTCGGTGAGAAGGCTCGCGAAGTTCGCGACACCTCGCTCAAGGTTCCGCACGGCGAGAACGGAAAGGTCATCGGCATCCGCGTCTTCTCGCGCGACGACGACGACGATCTGCCTCCCGGCGTCAACGAGCTGGTCCGCGTCTACGTGGCTCAGAAGCGCAAGATCCAGGACGGCGACAAGCTCGCCGGCCGTCACGGCAACAAGGGCGTCATCGGCAAGATCCTCCCGCAGGAGGACATGCCGTTCCTGCCCGACGGCACCCCGATCGACATCATCCTCAACACCCACGGTGTTCCGCGTCGTATGAACATCGGTCAGGTCCTCGAAACCCACCTGGGTTGGATCGGCAAGACCGGTTGGAACGTGCAGATCGCCGCGGACGGCAGCAAGCCCGATTGGGCCGAACGCCTGCCCGAGGAGATGCTGGCGGCTCCGGCCGACAGCAACATCGCCACCCCGGTGTTCGACGGTGCCAAGGAGAATCAGCTCGCCGGCCTGCTGGAGAGCACGATCCCCAACCGCGACGGCGAGCAGATGGTCGGATCCGACGGAAAGGCCACGTTGTTCGACGGCCGCTCCGGCGAGCCGTTCCCGTACCCGGTGTCGGTGGGCTACATGTACATCATCAAGCTGCACCACTTGGTCGACGACAAGATCCACGCTCGTTCGACCGGGCCGTACTCGATGATCACGCAGCAGCCCCTCGGTGGTAAGGCTCAGTTCGGTGGACAGCGCTTCGGTGAGATGGAGTGCTGGGCCATGCAGGCCTACGGTGCCGCGTACACGCTGCAGGAGCTTCTCACCATCAAGTCGGACGACGTTGTCGGCCGCGTGAAGGTGTACGAGGCGATCGTCAAGGGCGAGAACATTCCCGAGCCCGGTATCCCCGAGTCCTTCAAGGTGCTCCTCAAGGAGCTCCAGTCGCTGTGCCTCAACGTGGAGGTGCTGTCCTCGGACGGCGCTGCCATCACGATGGCCGACGGTGACGACGAAGACCTCGAGCGTGCCGCAGCCAACCTGGGAATCAACCTCTCCCGCAACGAAGCTGCCACGGTCGACGACCTAGCGCAGTGAACGCAGTGAACGCGGTCATGCAGCCAGCTCAGTAGTTCAACGGTCTGCCGGATCCGCCCCAAGCGGATCCGGCAGGCGTTTCTCTCATTTGCTCTTCCAGCACAACACCCATAACGGGGAAAGGAAGTTACGTGCTCGACGTCAACTTCTTCGATGAACTTCGCATTGGCCTTGCCACTGCGGACGACATCCGTCAGTGGTCCTACGGCGAGGTCAAGAAGCCGGAGACCATCAACTACCGCACGCTCAAGCCCGAGAAGGACGGCCTCTTCTGCGAGAAGATCTTCGGCCCCACTCGGGACTGGGAGTGCTACTGCGGCAAGTACAAGCGCGTCCGCTTCAAGGGCATCATCTGTGAGCGCTGTGGCGTCGAGGTCACTCGCGCCAAGGTTCGTCGTGAGCGCATGGGCCACATCGAACTGGCCGCTCCGGTCACGCACATCTGGTACTTCAAGGGTGTGCCGTCGCGTCTGGGCTACCTGCTCGACCTGGCTCCGAAGGATCTCGAGAAGATCATCTACTTCGCTGCATACGTCATCACCACGGTCGACGACGAGCTCCGTCACAACGAGCTCTCGACGCTCGAGGCCGAGATGGAGGTCGAGAAGAAGGCCGTCGCAGATCAGCGCGACGCCGATCTCGAGGCTCGTGCGCAGAAGCTCGAAGCCGACATCGCCGAGCTCGAAGCCGAGGGTGCCAAGTCCGACGTGCGCCGCAAGGTCAAGGACGGCGGCGAGCGCGAGATGCGTCAGCTCCGTGACCGCGCGCAGCGTGAGCTCGATCGTCTCGAAGAGATCTGGACCACGTTCACCAAGCTCGCTCCCAAGCAGCTCATCGTCGACGAGCTCATCTACCGCGAGCTCATCGACCGGTACGGCGAGTACTTCACCGGTGCCATGGGTGCCGAGTCGATCCAGAAGCTCATGCAGACCTTCGACATCGATGCCGAGGCGGAGTCTCTTCGCGAGACCATCCGCAGTGGCAAGGGTCAGAAGAAGCTGCGCGCGCTCAAGCGTCTGAAGGTCGTCGCTGCGTTCCAGGCCGGCCGTAACTCGCCGATGGGCATGGTTCTCGACGCTGTCCCGGTCATCCCGCCGGAGCTTCGTCCGATGGTGCAGCTCGACGGTGGCCGTTTCGCGACGTCCGACCTCAACGACCTGTACCGCCGCGTCATCAACCGCAACAACCGCCTCAAGCGTCTGATCGATCTCGGTGCTCCCGAGATCATCGTCAACAACGAGAAGCGGATGCTGCAGGAGTCGGTCGACGCCCTGTTCGACAACGGCCGTCGTGGACGTCCGGTCACCGGACCGGGTAACCGCCCGCTGAAGTCGCTGTCCGACTTGCTCAAGGGCAAGCAGGGACGATTCCGTCAGAACCTCCTCGGCAAGCGCGTCGACTACTCGGGCCGTTCGGTCATCGTCGTCGGCCCGCAGCTCAAGCTGCACCAGTGTGGTCTGCCGAAGCTGATGGCACTCGAGCTGTTCAAGCCGTTCGTGATGAAGCGTCTGGTGGATCTGAACCACGCGCAGAACATCAAGTCGGCCAAGCGCATGGTCGAGCGTCAGCGTCCGCAGGTGTGGGACGTTCTCGAAGAGGTCATCGCCGAGCACCCCGTGCTGCTGAACCGTGCACCCACCCTGCACCGGTTGGGCATCCAGGCGTTCGAGCCGCAGCTCGTCGAGGGCAAGGCCATCCAGCTGCACCCGCTCGTCTGTGAGGCGTTCAACGCCGACTTCGACGGTGACCAGATGGCTGTCCACCTCCCGCTGTCCGCCGAGGCTCAGGCCGAGGCACGCGTGCTGATGCTGTCGTCGAACAACATCCTCTCGCCGGCATCGGGCCGTCCGCTCGCCATGCCGCGTCTGGACATGGTGACGGGTCTGTACCACCTGACGCGGCTCGATGCCGGTGCTGTCGGCGAGCGCGTCGACGCATCGACCGATCAGGCCGAGTTCGGGGCGTACTCCTCCCCGGCCGAGGCTCAGATGGCCGTCGATCGTGGATCGCTGACCGTGCAGTCGCAGATTCGGGTTCGTCTCACCACGCAGCGCCCGCCGCGTGACATCGAGAACGAGCTGTTCCCCGAGGGCTGGAACCGCGGCGATGCATGGACCGCGGAGACCACTCTGGGACGCGTGCTCTTCAACGAGCTGCTTCCGGCGGACTACCCGTTCGTCAACGAGCAGATGCCGAAGAAGCGTCAGTCGACCATCATCAACGATCTCGCCGAGCGTTACCCGATGATCGTCGTCGCTCAGACCGTCGACAAGCTCAAGGACGCAGGCTTCTACTGGGCCACGCGTTCGGGTGTCACGATCTCGATCTCCGACGTTCTCGTGCCGCCGGAGAAGCCGCAGATCATGGAGACCTTCGAGGCTCAGGCCGATCAGATCGAGAAGAAGTACCAGCGCGGCGCACTCGACAAGGTCGAGCGCAACTCCGCACTGGTCAAGATCTGGCAGGACGCGACCGAGCAGGTCGGTAAGGCCATGGAGGCTCACTTCCCCGACGACAACCCGATCCCGATGATCGTGAAGTCCGGCGCAGCCGGAAACATGACTCAGGTTCGCTCGCTCGCCGGCATGAAGGGCTTGGTGACGAACCCGAAGGGTGAGTTCATCCCGCGTCCGATCAAGTCTTCCTTCAAGGAAGGCCTGACGGTCCTCGAGTACTTCATCAACACGCACGGCGCTCGTAAGGGTCTGGCCGATACCGCGCTTCGTACCGCCGACTCGGGCTACCTGACGCGTCGTCTGGTCGACGTCTCGCAGGACGTCATCGTTCGGGAAACCGACTGTGGCACCGAGCGCGGCATCGTCACGACGATCGCCGAGAAGACCGCCGACGGCAAGATGATCCGCGACGCTCACGTCGAGACCAGCACGTACGCCCGCACGTTGGCTAACGACGCTGTCGACGAGAACGGCACGGTCATCGTCGCTCGCGGACACGATCTCGGTGACCCGGCCATCGACGCGCTGCTCGCTGCGGGCATCACTTCGGTCAAGGTTCGCTCGGTGCTCACCTGCACCACCGGAACCGGCGTTTGCGCCACCTGCTACGGCCGCTCGATGGCCACCGGCAAGCTGGTCGACATCGGTGAGGCCGTCGGTATCGTTGCCGCACAGTCCATCGGTGAGCCCGGTACCCAGCTGACCATGCGTACCTTCCACCAGGGTGGTGTCGCCGGAGATGACATCACCGGCGGTCTGCCTCGCGTGCAGGAGCTGTTCGAGGCACGTGTGCCGAAGGGCAAGGCTCCGATCGCGGACGTGTCGGGACGCATCCAGCTCGAGGACGGCGATCGTTTCTACAAGATCACCATCGTCCCGGACGACGGCGGCGAAGAGGTTGTCTACGACAAGCTCTCCAAGCGTCAGCGTCTGCGCGTCTTCAAGCATGACGACGGCACCGAGCGCCTTCTGGCGGACGGTGACCACGTCGAGGTCGGCCAGCAGCTCATGGAAGGTGCTGCCGATCCGCACGAGGTGCTGCGCGTGATGGGTCCTCGCCAGGTTCAGATCCACTTGGTCAACGAGGTCCAGGAGGTGTACAGGTCGCAGGGTGTGTCGATTCACGACAAGCACATCGAGACCATCGTGCGCCAGATGCTCCGTCGCGTGACGATCATCGACAGCGGCTCCACCGAATTCCTGCCCGGTTCACTCACCGAGCGCAGCGAATTCGAGTCGAGCAACCGTCGCGTGGTCTCCGAGGGTGGCGAGCCCGCAGCCGGACGTCCGGTCCTGATGGGTATCACCAAGGCGTCGCTGGCCACCGATTCGTGGCTGTCGGCAGCGTCCTTCCAGGAGACCACTCGTGTGCTCACCGACGCGGCGATCAACTGCCGTAGCGACAAGCTCATAGGTCTCAAGGAGAACGTCATCATCGGTAAGCTCATCCCGGCTGGTACCGGCATCAACCGGTACCGGAACATCACGGTGCAGCCGACCGAAGAGGCACGTGCCGCGGCATACGCGGTGCCGTCGTACGACGATCAGTACTACAGCCCGGACGGCTTCGGCCAGGGAACCGGTGCTGCAGTGCCGCTCGACGACTACGGTTTCTCCAACGAATACCGCTAGAGCGACTCCGTCGCACGTGCACGGAACTTCGTAGCCCACTACGAGTTTCCACTCACGACGACAGGGCGTGACCAACAAAGCCCCGCATCGACTTCGGTCGGTGCGGGGCTTTGTTCTATGTGGAGGGGGCGCGGTGAGTTTCCCGCGGCACTCGGGTCGGTACCGGTATGACCGAGCAAACACCCAGCACCATCGTGAACATCGGCGTGGCCATGTTCACCGTCGCCGATCAGGACGCAGCCCTCGATTTCTACTCCCGCGTTCTCGGGTTCGAGATTCGCGGTGATCTGCGCTTCGGTCCCGAGAGTGAATACCGGTGGTTGGAAGTGGCCCCGCCGGGTTCGACGGCGCGGCTCGCCCTCAACCCGCCGATGGGAGGTACGCCCGGTGGCGGGTCCATCGGTGTCGAGACAGCTGACGTCGCGGCCGAGCACAAGCGGCTCAGCGCTCTCGGCGGCGTCGATCTCGACGACTTCATGGAAGAGGTGGACGGCGTGCCGCCGATGTTCGCCTTGCGAGATCCCGACGGCAATTCGATCTGGGTCGTCCAGACCTGATCCGGGCAGCCGACGACCTACGCGCGCTGCGATCGCGCCGCCGCTGCAACACTGACGAATGCCAGCGCCGCAAAGGTGAACAGCAGCAACTGCGCCGATCGCAGCGTCGACGGTTCCCCGAGGTTCACCAGGACACCCGCCAGAGCTGCTCCGAAGGCGTTGGCGATCAGCTGAACAGTGTTGATGGCGGCTGAGGCTCGTGCGCCTTCGCCGGGTTCGGCAACGGAGGTCATGGCACCGACGGCCAAGTGTGGCCACGCGATTCCGATTCCGACGCCCGCGACGAGCAGACCCACTACCCACGTGGTGATGGAACCGGGACCTGCTTGGTCGGCGAGACACGTTGCCACGATGCACAATCCGGCGGCGACGAGGATCGGGCCTGCGATGACGATGCGTCGCACGACGCGTGGAGCGGTGGCCGATGCGCTCGGTATCTCGCCGAGGGTCCACCCGAGCGCCAGTGCGGCTCCGAGGAATCCGGCGGCCAGCGGTGCCAATCCGGCGAGACGTTGGCCGAACAGTGGGATGAAGGTCTCCACCGTGGACGCGACGGCGAGGACGACGATGGTCAGGTATATCCATTTCAGCGCGGACGCGCCGAAGGTCGACGGGGGGAGTACGCCGTGCGCTGCGCGACGGTCGGCGGCCACGAAGGCGATCAGCAGGAGTACTCCTCCCAGGACCATTGCCGCGGTGATCGCGAGGTTGGAGACCACGCCGGCGATACTCACCAGCAGGGCAGCTGTGGTGAGCAGGGTCAGCGACAGTGTCGGTACCGGGCTGGGTTCGGTGGCTTCAGCGGTGTGGGCGGGCAGTGCTCGCGGGACGAGGGCAGCCATGGCCAGAGCTGCGAGAACGAGCACACCGAAGGCCATTCGCCAGGCTCCGAATTGCGCGAAGATGCCGCCGACGGCCGGTCCGGCGAACGTTCCCACACCCCACATGGCCGAGACCAGAGCCGCACCTCGCGTCCAGAGATGTTGCGGCAGTGCGGCATTGATGACGGCGTAGCCGAGTCCGGCCAGTAGGCCACCTCCTGCGCCCTGAATTGTGCGGCCCACCAGTAAGAGTTCCATCGTGGGGCTGACGGCACACACGACGGTGCCGAGAGCGAAGGCCGTCAGGCCGATCAGGTAGGCACCGCGAGGTCCGCGGGCGGCCAGAACTTTGCTGACCAGCATCGAGGAGATGACGGACGCAACGAGGAAAACCGTTGCAGTCCAGGCGTAGTAGCGCTGGCCGCCGATCTCGTCGATGGCTGTGGGGAGCAGGCTGGTCGTCAGGTAGACGTTCGTGGCGTACAGCGCGACGCCGCCGGCGAGAACGGTAGCGGTGCCGAGGTAGCGAGCGCCGAGCAGCTGTCGCCAGGTTCCGGTCGTGGATTGGGTGGGGGAGTGCATGGTGTGTAAGGCTAGGATCTCGAGTGCACTTGAGATCAACTCGTCGTGTCGGCTGGGAGGCAGCATGATCCGTATCAGTGACGAACTGTTGTCTATCGGGGAGGTCGCGGCCAGAACCGGGGCCGCAGTGTCCGCGGTCCGGTATTACGAGACTCTCGGGCTCGTTCCCGCCGAGCGGACGGCGGGCAACGTCCGAAAGTTTCCCCGTCATGCCATTCGGCGGATCTCCCTGATTCAGGTCGCGGTGCGGTTCGGAATACCGCTTGCCGAGGTGGCCGAGGTCTTTGCGTCCCTACCGTCGGGGCGCACCCCGAACAAGCGCGACTGGGCCAAGATTTCGGTTGCATGGAACCAGCGGTTGGAGGATCGGAAGCAGTCGATTGCGCGGATGCAGGAGCAACTCACCGGCTGCATCGGCTGCGGATGTCTCTCCCTCAACAAATGCAGTCTGCTCAATCCAGGCGACGAGCTGGGCAAGGCGGGCCCCGGGGCGCGGCTCATCTGACGCGTACGTCGGCGGTGTCGAGTCTTGTGGGTGGCCGGCTATGGCTGGTCGATGAACGTGTACAGCTCGGTGATCAGGTTGTCCTTCACGACGACGAAGTCCTGGCCCGAGACTACGGCGGGGGCGTCGGGCGGCGACAGTGCCCAGGAGATTCGGGCGACGTCACCCAGGGCGGTGGGCTCGGCAGTGACGGCGAATGTCAGACCCTCGGAGGGCCCGACCAGCGCTCGAATAGCCTCGATGACCGGCTCTCTCCCGGTGGCGGTGTTCTCGGCGTCGTAGAACACCGCGTCCGGGTGATACATGGACTCGATGAGTTCGCGTCGTTTCGCGTCGTCGTTCGTGTTGAATACTTCGACGACGTTGCGGCGTGCCAGCTCTGCGGGAGTGCTGCGATTCATGGTGTGCCCCTAGGGTTGGTGGTCGGGGTTCGGTGCGCCGGTGCCCCCGGACCCAGCATCGCAGAAAGTACGTGACATGTCACCCAGTAACCCCGAAAGCACTCCGTGGTTGACGCCCATCGAGGAATCGGCGTGGCGCGCCTACATGGGTTTGTCGCTGCAGATGACGTTCGAGATGAACCGGCAGCTGACCGAAGAGCACGGTCTGTCCCTGGCCGACTATTCGGTGCTGGTCGCACTGGCGGACAGTCCCGACGGTCGTCGCCGGGTGACCGAACTGGCCGCCGAGATCGGCTGGGAGCGCAGCAGGGCCTCCCATCACCTCGCGCGGATGTCCACGCGAGGGCTCACCGATCGCGCTGTCTCGACTACCGACGGACGGGCCACGGATGCAGTGCTCACCGAGGCAGGCAGGGCCGCTCTGAACGCATCGGCGGCGGGGCACGTCGACGTCGTGCGTCGCCTGTTCTTCGACGCGCTCGCACCCGAGGACGTCGCCACTCTCGAACCGCTTCTCACTCGTCTGCGAGACCACGTGCGAGCCAACGGGACACTGCCGCGGCCGCAGTGAGACACCTCCACCTCGGATGACGACCGGGCGTTCATCCGTGGTGACACACGGCCTCGAGGTCGATGCCGTTGAGGTCCCGCACGAAGGATCCGAAGTAGGTCGCGTGGTATTCCGGCTGTAGTCCTGGAGGCCGGAGTTCGGTCGCGCCCGCCGACAGTGCTGCCGCGTGGAATGCGTCGACTGTGGTGCGGTCCGGTGCGCTGAACGCGAGATGGGTGTGGGGGCCGATCGCCGACCCCGGCGCGTCGACGATCCAGAAGAAGGGCTTCACCTGCGCCCAGCCGAATGCGACCATGGCGAGCTGGTTCGCTTCGGGTGTGTGCGGCACGCGCATGATCTCGGTGATGCCGAGCGGTGCCAGAGCGGCACCGTAGAACTCGGCACTGGCGGCGAGATCGGCGACGCCGATATTGAGGTGGTCGATCTGGGATCCTGTGCGGTCGATGTTCGTCATGCCCTGACGATTCCCGAGATCGCGGACGGTTACGGTCCTGAATCGAATGGATCTACCGTGTTCATTTCTGCGTCGAATCGATGACGGATGTAGTTTGCCCGGGCACGAGAGTCTCGGGCAATGGTGAACCGAGGTAGCGACGTCAGGATCGGTCGCGACATTTCTCTGCGGGCCGGGGCCACACGTCGACAGTTTCTGACGTGGAGTGCGTTGGTGGGGGCGCTGGCCTTCACGCCCGAGCTTGCGAGGACATCCGCGACTGCAGGTGCGCAGTCGGTGATCACCCCCGACTATCCCTTCCGTCTCGGTGTTGCCTCCGGCGATCCGTTGCCCGATTCGGTGGTGCTGTGGACCAGACTCGCCACCGATCCGTTCGCCCCGCTGGGCGGCATGACGCCCGGTGTGGTGCCGGTCCAGTGGCAGATCGCTGCCGATGAAAAGTTCGGGCGTATCGCAGCGCAGGGGGTCGAGCTGGCAACCGAATTCGACGGTTGGTCCGTTCACGTCGATGTGCGCGGGCTCGAGCCGGCGCGCGAGTATTTCTACCGTTTCCTGGTCGGCCCACATGCGAGTCCCGTCGGTCGCACCAAAACTGCACCCGCACTTGGGCAGCCGCTGAGCACGCTCGATTTCGCCTGGGCTTCGTGCCAGAAGTGGGAGGACGGGTTTTTCGGCGCGTACCAGGACCTGGCGGCCTCGAATCTCGATGTGGTGTTCTTTCTGGGCGACTACATCTACGAGTACGCGATCAAGAACGAGGGTGCGCGGGCGGGCGAGCCGCGCACCGAGTCGGCGGCCCGAGAAACCATGGTGCTGGCCGATTATCGCGATAGGTACGCCCTGTACAAGGCAGACGAGAACTTGGCTGCCGCACATGCGTCGGCACCGTTCGTCTCGACGTTCGACGACCACGAGGTGGACAACAACTGGGCCTCGCAGATCAGCCAGGACAACGACGATCCACGAGAGTTCCTGCTACGCAGGGCCGATGCGTTCAAGGCGTGGTGGGAGAACACTCCGGTGCGCGCGAACCTGCGGCCCGTCGGCCCGGACATGAAGGTCTATCGCCGGTTCTCGTTCGGTGATCTGGTGGACTTCTCGGTGCTCGACACCCGGCAGTACCGCAGCGATCAGGCTCATGGAGACGGTGAGCACGCGCAGGACGCCGAGACGGCGGATCCGGCGCGCACCATCACCGGTGCGGCACAGGAACAATGGATCCTCGACGGATTCGCGTCGCCGTCGAGGTGGAACTTCCTGGCGCATCAGACCGTCATGTCCGATCTCGCGCAGGGACAGGGCAACGACCGGAAGGTCGGCATGGATCCGTGGAGCGGCTACGAAGCGTCCCGGCATCGAATTCTCGACGGAGCCAGGGATCGTGGCACGAAGAACGTGGCGTCGATCGTCGGCGACATCCACCGGACGATCGTCTCGGAGTTGCGACGCGACTACCAGGATCAGGTCTCGCCGTTGCAGGGAGTCGAGATCGCCACCACGTCCATCGCGTCGGGCAAGGACGGTGCCGTCATCGACAAGACCGGTGCTGCGATCGCCGACGGTTCACCCCACGTCAAGTACGGAAACGCCCGTCGCGGCTACCTGCGCAGCACCCTGACACCCACCGAATGGCGTTCGGAGGTAAGGGTTCTCGACGCCGTGTCGACGCCGGGTAAGCCGGTTCGCACGGCCATGACGGTCACCGTTCCCGAGGGGCGGCCGGAGATCCAGCTGGGGTAGCGCCTGGTGCCGCAGGCTCATCCCGTGCCGAATGTTCGGATCATGGACCACACCTCGGGCCCCTCACTCGGTGTGGCGTGGCTCGAAACACGGAACCCGGCCCGCTCGTACAGGCGCACGTTGCGCAGATCCGATGTGTCCAAAGCCAACCCGGAGGCACCACGTTGCTGTGCTTCCTCGACGGCCTTCTCGAGCAGTAGGCCGCCGATCCCGTGCCCTTGCCGATGCGGTTGCACGCCGAGCGTTTCCAGTGTCCATGACCCCGGTGCTGCGTCGCTGGAGGACAGTCGGTCGATCCGATCTCCGTGTAGCTCGATGATCCGCGCGATGGATTCGTCACCGGGTGGAGGGGCATCTACGGGCAGTAGTGCAGCGACCCCGGCGTAGTCGGCGGTGAGCAATACGATTCCGTGTCGATGTGCATGTTGTAGGTACAGCTGCTGGAGTTCCTGCAGCGTGGCCAGGTAGTCCTCGGCCGGGATCACCCATCGCGTCCATGGGTAGTCGGCAAATGCGTCGCGCAGTGTGTCGGCCGCAGGTGCCAGATCGTGATTTTCGGCAAGTCTGGTGGCGGGATGGTGCATGGGTATACCTCTGGAAAGACGGCTCAGCGACCGTCGGCGATGATCTGTGCGACGTTGCGTTCGGCGAGTGCGGTAATGGTCAGTGACGGGTTGGCGGCACCGGTGCTGCCCGGGATCAGGGCACCGTCGACGACGTAGAGCCCGGGGTGGCCCTTGACGCGACCGTAATCGTCGGTGGCGTCGCCGAGTACTGCGCCGCCCAGGGGGTGCGCGGTGAAGGTGTCGTCGACATCGCGGGTGAACGGTTCGGCGGCGACGATGGTGCCGCCGGCCTGCGCCATGCGATTCTGCACGGCGCGTAGGGCTTCGACGGTGTCTCGGCTGCCACCCTTGGGCCAGTTGAGGGTCAATCTGTTTGCGGCGGAATCGAATCCGAAGTTCCCCCGAAGCGGGTCGATGGTCATACCGAGTGAGCCGAGGAAGCCCATGTTCACGGGAACGCCTGGGGTGTACCAGTTCTCGACGGTCAGGGGCAGTCCGGAGTCGTCGACGATGCGGGATGCGCAGGGCGCAGCCTGCGGTCCGGCAGACATCGGTCCGAGGGATCTCGTCATCGAGGCGTCGCCGTTGGTGCCCCAGCCGGTGCCGACGAATTCGTTGAGGTTCGACAATGCTCCGGTGGTGCGTGCGCGCATCAACAGTTCGGTGGTACCGATGGATCCGGCCCCGAGGACGAGGGTGTCGCACGTGAGTGTCCGGGTCTCGACGATGTTGCCGAACGGGTCGAGGCGTTCGATGTCGACGCGGTAGCGGCCGCCGGATTCGCTGCCGATCGCTGCGACGCGGTGGCTGTGGCACACCGTCGCGTTACCGGTGGCTTCGGCTTGGGGGATGTAGTTCTGGGTCAGGTCGTGCTTGGCACCGTTGGAGTTACCGAAAGTGCTTTCCCCGACGGTCGCGGACGGCCGGGAGCGGCCGGCGATCTCGTCGCGCACGACGTTCCAGTTCCAGTTGCCGTCGACTGCTTCGGGGCGGAAGCCTGCACGGCGGGCGTGATCGTCCCAGGTTCGTGAGTGAGCGAAGTTGGGGCTGTTGTAGACGTCCTCGGGCATCGCCGACGGCCGGAGCATGGAACGGGCCTTGGGATACCAGGTGGCTGCCATCTCGTCGTAGTTCAGGCGTCCGCCGAACGAGAGGTCGAAGAATTTTTTGTTCGGTGCGATGGTGACGCCGGTGTACACAACGGATCCGCCGCCGACGGCCGCGCCGCGCCAGACCGAGAGGTTCTCGTAGCGGGTGGTGTCGAGGACACCGCCGAAGAGATCGACCGGTCCGACGGGGAGACCGGTGATGTTGGTGAACGAGTTCTGCTGCCACAGTCCGCGGCCGTCGGCCGTCATGTCCGCCGTGAAGATTTCGCGCCAGGGGTCGCGCGGCCAGCGCAGTCCGCGCTCGAGGACGGTCACCGCGGTGCCGGCCTGGGCCATGCGTAGGGCGGCGGCGCTCGCTCCGAAGCCGGAACCGATGACGATGACGGGCGAGTGGTCCGGTGGCCGGGGAGGGTCGGCGAAGAGTTCGGGTACCAGCGACCGGATGCGGTCTGCTCCGATCGGCAGAGCGCCGGCGACGGGGGATCCGGCCAGTCCGGTCGAACTCAGGACCGGGGCTGCAGCGGCACCGAGCATTCCGGCAGCGGCCAACCGCAACAGTTGCCTTCTATTCACGGCAGTACTTCCCCCTCGGACACCTCGCGGACAGCGCTCCCGATTCTGTCGTGTTTGCGACAAGAAAGCCAACGGTCCGGTCGTATTTCGGGACGGCTCCCAGCTCGGCCTCAGGTTTGCCTGCCAGACTCCGCTCATGGTGTCGGCATCGGTGGCTGTATTACTGCTCGTCGTGGCGGTTATCGGGGTCGTCGCGCACCTGGTCGACGGACGTGCGCAGCCGATGGCGGTCGCTGCGGCTTTGGCACATGTCCTCATGCTCGCGGCCGTCCCCGGAACTGTGTTGGCTGGTGTGGCCTTCGGTGGGTGGGGGCTGACGGCAGGATCGGCGGTCTCTGCCGCGGCGGTCGCGACCCAGTTCCGGCTCGGCTACCGCCGCGTCGCCCGGAGGCCGAGCGAGTCGGACCTGACGGTGTTGCACGCCAACATCTGGCTGGGCCAGGCCGATCCGGATGCGTTGATCGCGCTCGTCGAACACCATCGGCCGGATGTGCTCACTCTCGTCGAGCTCACGCCCGAGGCAGATGCGAGTCTTCGACCCAGGCTGTCCGAGCTGTTACCGCACGCCCACGTCAGCGCCGGACCCGGAGGCAACGGAACCGGCATCTACAGCCGATTTCCTCTCGCCGACGAGCAGCGGCACGACGGCTTCGTGACCGAACTGCTGTCGGCTCGGGTGCAGATGCCGGGTCGGCCGCTGGTGTTCGCGGTGCATCCTGTTCCTCCGTGGCCGCGGGAGCCGTCCGAATGGGTACGTGAGCTCGGGCTGCTTCGGCAGCTGCTGGCCAAGATCCCCGCCGACGACGGACCCGTCGTGGTGGCCGGGGACTTCAACGCCACGCAGGACCACCGGCGCTACCGCGACCTGCAGGACGGCCGATTCGTCGACGCCGCGGTGGCCACGGGAGCAGGCATGCTCAGGACGTATCCGGCGCACACCTGGCACCCGCCGGTCATTGCCATCGACCATGTTCTGGTGGCAGACATGGGGGTTCGTTCGGTCGAGGCCGTGACCGTCCCCGGCTCCGACCACCGCGGCATCCTGGCGCGATTGGCTTTCTTACCGAACCAGGGCTTTCCGAACTAGGGCTGGGCCGGCAACTGCTGCAGCGACCACTTGTTGCCGTCGGGGTCCGCGAAATACACGAATGTTCCCCAGCCCTCGTCCTTCGGCTCCTCGACGGTCAGGCCCACCGCGGTGAGGTGGTCGTAGGCCTCCTGGGCACTGTCGACAACCATCAGAATGCCTGCGCCGGCACCGGGTTCGGCGTCGGTGATGCCCTCGCCGATGGCGATGGAGCACGCCGATCCCGGGGGAGTGAGTTGGACGTACCGAATGCCTTCCCATGGGCGTGCGTCGTGGTCGGCATCGAACCCGATCGAGGTGTAGAACTCCTTGGCGCGGTCGACGTCGGTGACAGGGACGGTGATGAGTTCGATCTTCATGGTGAGAGTCATGAAGCAATGATGAGCCCCATTGCGGACACATTCAGTCCGCGATGAGCAGGTCGTTCCGAGAAATATGCCCGACGCCCCGCCGGTTGCAGCAGATGTGTTCTTCTCACTGCTCGACCGATCCCGCACGAGGGCAGGCGTCGACGACGCCGCAGCGCTCCGTCACACCGTCGAACGCGGCGTGCACGCCGAAAAGCTCGGGCTGCACCGGTTCTGGGTGGCCGAGCATCATGCGGTACCCGGCATCGCCTCGGGCGCGCCCGCGGTTCTCGCAGCGGCGGTGGCGTCGCAGACTTCGCGCATTCGCGTCGGATCCGGCGGGGTGATGCTGCCCAACCATCAACCGCTGATCGTGGCCGAGCAGTTTCTGATGCTGGAGTCGCTGTTTCCGGGTCGGGTAGACCTGGGCGTCGGGCGGTCGCTCGGGTTCACCGAGCCGGTGCGCGCTGCCCTGCGTCGAGACCGTGACGCCCCGGATACGTTCGAGGCCGACATCGCCGAACTGCGGTCGTATCTGGACGGGTCCGGTCCTGTGACTGCGCGGCCGGCAACCGCGCCGCCGCCGATGTTCGTGCTCGCGACCGGTGCCGGTCTCGAGGTCGCTGCCCGCGCCGGGCTGCCGGTGGTCGTCGGTGGTCCGGTATTGCGCGGGGACGACCCATTGGCGCTGTATCGCAAGCACTTTCGGCCGAGTTCGCAACTGTCGGAGCCGTACGTGATCGTCTCGCTCGATGTGACGATCGCCGCGGACGCGGCAGACGCGCGCCGTCTCGCACTCCCGGAGGCATGGGCGATGGCGCGATCGCGGCGCGAGGGTGAATTTCCGGCGCTCGAACCCGCCTCGTCGATCGACGAAACGCGGTGGACGCCGCGCACCCGAGATCGGATCAAATCCTCGTTGGACGCAACCATCCTCGGCACGGCCGAGCAGGTTCGGCCCCGGCTCGACGAGCTGATCGAGCGCACCGGAGCGGACGAGATCATGGCCTCCACGTCGACGTTCGACCGGGCCGAACTGTTCGCCGCGGACGCCGCTTTCGCTCAGCTCTCCGCCGCTGTTTCTTGAACCGGAGCTGTGGGCTGAACCGGAGCTGTCGGCTGGGCCGGTGCCGTATCTGCCAGCGCGGCAACCAGATCGCGTTGAATGTCGGTGGCCGGCACGGTCGCGTCGACCACTGCCGAGACGGGTAGTCGCAGCCGACGGTCGGCCTCGGTGCGAAAGACGAGGCCGGTTTTGGGTGTGCTCTCGGCCGTGCTGGCGTAGAGGATCGACCAACATTGCGGGTGGTTGAGCAGTTCGGCGCTCGCGGTGTGATCGGACGCCACCGGCGGGCCGAAGGTCAGTGGAAGCCCACTGCGTTTCATCTCGCGTTCGATGACGCGGTGCAACAGAATCTGCTCGCTTCGTTTGGGTAGCAGCAGTGGGTATTCGGCGAGTTGGCTCAGGCTCGGGTTGGGTTCCCCGGCCAGGGGATGGCCCTCTGCGAGGACGACGACGAGGTCCTCGGTCCACAGTTCGGTGACGTGCAGACCGGAGCGTTCGACGCTGCCGCGGATCAGTGCCACCTGGCAGTCACCCGACGTCACCGCTTCGATCTGTTCTGCGAATCGTTTGAGAACGAAGTCGATCTCGGCGTCGGGATGGCGTTCGCGTACCGCGACGATTGCCGAGATGGCGTTCGCGGCGAACGTCATGTTTCCGGTGAGGCGGAGTTGGTTTCGACGCCTGGTCGTCAGCGCCAACGCTGCCTGTTCGAGCTCCACCATGTGGCGGGCGATGGACACCAATTGTGCTCCGACGACGGTCAATCGGACTGTGCGTGAGGTGCGCTCGAACAGCGGCTCACCGATCTCGCGTTCGAGCTTGGAGATCTGCAGACTGATCGCCGATTGCGAGACGTAGCACCGCTCGGCGGCACGGGAGAAGTTGAGTTCTTCCCCGACCGCGAGGAAGTACTTCAGTTGCCGCAGCTCCACGGCGACCTCCATTCATGAGTTCTGCTCATGGATGCTATTTCAACTTTCGCGTTGATAGCGCAGGAACGGCGGAGTTTCATGGAGGTAGTTCTGCGATCTACAAGAAATGTGTGCTCGGAAAGGGAAGTGCTGTGAAAACGTACGACGTCGTCATCGTGGGTTCGGGATTCGGAGCGTTGGCCGCGGCCAAGGCTCTGGGCAAGGCCGGTGTGACGTTCTCTCTGATCTCCAGCACCACCGAGCACCTGTTCCAGCCGCTCCTCTACCAGGCAGCAACCGGGATGATCTCGACGGGCGAGATCGCCCCGCCGATCCGGCGCATTCTCGCGCAGTACGACTCCGCCGACGTGCGTCTGGGCCGAGTGGTCGACGTCGATCCCGAAAGCCATCAGGTCACCTACGTCGGTGGCGGCGAACGCCACACCATCGGTTTCGGTCGCCTGATCGTCGCCACCGGAGCCACTCAGGCCTACTTCGGCCGCGACGAGTTCAAGGACCGCACCTTCGCGCTCAAGACAGTCGACGACGCAATCGCCCTGCGTGAGCAGATTCTGAGCTGCTACGAAAAGGCGCACCAGACCACCGATCTCGACGTACGCAAGGAGCTGCTCAGCTTCGTGGTCGTCGGTGCAGGCGCGACCGGCGTCGAACTGGCCGGCCAGATCAGGGATCTCGCGCACCGGTACTTCGCCGGCTCGTTCCCCGATATCGGACCCGACGACGTCACGGTCACCCTCGTCGACGGTGTGAAAGAAGTACTCCCCGCTTTCGGCGGCAAGCTCAGTGCCTATGCCCGCACCAAGCTGGAGAAGTCGGGCGTCGACGTCGTCACCGGCGCCATGGTGACCGATATCGCCGACGACGTCGTGACTGTGCAGGACGTCGACTCGAAGACCTCGCGCACCTACCCGGCCAAGACCGTGATCTGGTCGGCCGGCGTTCAGGCCAGTGAGCTGGCGGCGACGATCGCCGATCGCACCGGGTGCGAGACCGATCGGGCCGGTCGGTTGCTCGTGCACGACGACCTCACCGTCGGTACCGCGAAGGACATCTACGCGATCGGCGACGTGACCTCGCTGCACAAGCTGCCGGGACAGTCGCCGGTCGCGATGCAGCAGGGCCGCCACGTAGCCAAGACGATCATCGGGAAGGTCGACGCGGGAACGCCGTTCAAGTATGTCGACAAGGGCAGCATGTCGATCGTGGGCCGATTCAGTGCGGTGGCTCGACTGTTCGGCAAGGTCGACATGTCCGGACCGATCGCTTGGTTGATGTGGCTCGCGGTGCACCTGATGTACCTGGTGGGCTTCCGCAATCGTTACGTTGCAGTGGTGTCGTGGATGACGTCGTACATCGGCGACAAGCGACCGCACTTTCAGTACACCGACAAATCCGGGTCGATGCTGGAACTTGCCGACGAGACATCGGACAGCGAGACATCTGACGACGAGGAACGTTCAGCGGCTTAGGGTTCGGATAGGCCTAGCTGCTCACCAGACCGTTGCGGTAGGCCCAGATCACCACGTGCACTCGGGTGCTGACCTCGAGCTTGCGGCAGATGTTCCCGATGTGGGTCTTGACCGTACTCTGCTCGAGTCGCAGTGATCGGGCGATCTCGCTGTTGCCCAGCCCTGTCGCGAGCAATTGCACCACCTCCATCTCCCGGAGACTCAGGTCATGTTGTGGGGCAGTGCTTCTCGCCGATCGCTGTGGTGCCCCGCGTCGCGCGAACTCCGCCATCAACCGCGGGGTGACGCGCGGCGACAGGGCCGCTCCGCCGGCGGCGACGGTCGTCACGGCGTCGATGAGCTCGTCCGGATCTGCGTCTTTGAGCAGAAATCCGGATGCACCGCTGTCGAGTGCGGCGAACACGTACTCGTCGAGATCGAAGGTGGTGACGACGATGACGCGAACATCGTCGAATCGCGCCAGGATTTCCCGTGTCGCGGTGAGTCCGTCGCCGTTCGGCATCCGAATGTCCATCAGTACGACGTCGGGCTGCAGCGCCGAGACCTGTTGAACGGCATGACGTCCCGACGAGGCGTGTCCGACGACCTCGATGGTGGAGTTGCCGGCCAGGAACAGCTCGAATCCCTGCCGAACCACGGGTTGATCATCGACGATCAGTACTCTGATCATGCCGGTACCCCGTCGGGGCGAGAGATCTTGCCGTCGACCGGTAGTTGCGCGCGCACCACCCAGCCTCTGCCTTCGGCGAGCTCGTTCGGCCCGGCCTCCAGCGTCCCGCCGAAGAGGGCTGCTCGCTCCCGCATGCCGGGAATACCGAATCCCTGACCCGAGGAATCGTCATGACCGGAGGTGGGGGAAGCAATCGTGTTGGAAACGGTCACCTCGACATTCGCGGCTCCAGTGCTGACCTGGACCAGCGCGGCGCAACCGGGCGCGTGGCGTCGAGCATTGGACAAGGACTCCTGCACGATGCGAAAGCACGTCAACTGCACCGCGCTGTCCATCCGGGCTGCGTCGCCGGTGACCTCGAAGTCGATGGAGGCGAACGACATTCGAGACTGTTCGACGAGGTCGGTGATATCGGAGATCATGGGCTGTGGTGCGCCGCCGTCATTGTCGGTCGGGCGCAGGATGCCGACAATTTGGCGGAGACTGTCGAGGGTGCGTTGACCGTGTCCGATTGCGCCGGTGAGTAGTTCGCGTGCCTGCTCGGGGTCGCTCGTGATGAGAGTCCTCGAAGCCTTGGCCTGGATGAGCATGCCGGTGAGGTGATGGGCTGCGACGTCGTGCAATTCGCGCGCCATGGTGCGCCGCTCGTTGTCCAGAGCTGTCTCCAGGCGTTCCCGGTGCGCCGATTCGGCCCGCCCCAGTGCCGCCTCGCTCTCCAGTTCCTGGGCCCGGCCACGTGCGATGTATTTACCCAGCGCGATGAGCACCGTGTAGTTGATGGCCAGGTTGGCGATCTGTTCGGCCACCACTCCGACGGTGCCGCCAGGTCCGGCTGCGGCGTCGGGAAAGGACAGGCGTGTATCGACGCTGACCAGGATCTCCAGTATCAATCCTGCGCCGAGGGGAACGAATAGTCGAGGGCCGCTCACGCGAATTGCCAACGCGGCGATGGCGAACCAGTACAGGGGAGTGAAACCCAAAGTGCGCTCGGGTAATACGAGGATGAGTGCGACGCTGATCGCGACCACAGCCGAGTACGAGAAGACAGGGTAGGTCCGGCGGACGCAGGTCGCCGCTGTCATCGCCAGTACTGCGACGACACTTACCGTGATCAGGGCCGGGCTCTCGACGAGTTCGTCTCTGGTGTCGCCGACCATGCCCGTCGAGAGTTGGAATGCGGCGTAGACGACGGTGGCCAGCAGCATCTCGACGGGCAGGACCACCGGATTACGGGGCCGCCAGGAAGGGCGGAACGTGTTCGGTATCCGGGACCTGCCCATCATCAGCGTCGACTCCGTTCTCCTGCAGTGTCTTTCGAGACTACTGCAGTATCTTTCGAGCGCCCAGGGCTCTTGGTTCCCAGCACCCACAGCGGTCCGGTGACGAACCAGAAGAACGTGATGACGCCGAGCGGTTGCACCACTGTTTTCAACGCTGCTGCCTGATCCGAGTCTGCCACGGTGGCCGCCAGCACGTAGGTGATAGCCAGTGCTATTGCCGCAGCGCACAGCCATTTCACGAATCCTCGGATCTCGTTGCGGTAGGCCTGCGGTCCGGTCTTGGGTGGCGTGGACGGTGCCGGTCCTCCCGCAAACCGGTGGGCGAAGCGCACGTCCAGCCAGGCCACAGTGGAGTGTGCGAACACGAGGGTCCAACCGAGGTAGATACCGGCGAGACGGTGAGCGAACTCGACCTCCCCGCCGCGATGCAAGTCGACGGCGACGGCAGCGACGAGGACGAGGTCGAGGATCGGAAGCAGAGCCAGCACGACGGTGCTGGCTCGCCGCATCCGAGCCAGGTAGCGCACGCACAGGCCGCCGAGGACCAGCACCCAGAACCCGACTTCGCAGACGGCGATGGTGAGCAGAATTGGATTGTCCATGGGCCGATCTCACGCGAGTCGACTCTGATGCGACACCCTGCCGAGGCGTCGTAGCTGGTGATTCCTACCGACGTACGACGCGGCGGTCCACCGAAAGTCGTAGTAGGCCGCGCTAGTGTGGAAATTACGCATACGGGACACGAAAAGGGAGTCGACGATGGCAGGCAAGAAGATCGACAGAGTCCATGCACAGTCCGCGCTGGAAACGGTTCGCGAGAATCCCGGTATTGCATTGATTGCCGCCGCACCTGCATTGGTGGTGCTCGCGGTGGTGTGGTGGCTTCTCGGGTTTCCCGCCGCGCTGATTCTTCTGATCGCCGCAGGCGGTGCCGGCTACCTGTATCTCCGGAACCGTTAGTCGGGTCTACGCGCCGTCGGAATCGGCGCGGGGGATGCAGAATTCGGTGATCGTGGCGGTACTTGCTGCCAGCTCGGCCCAGCTGCATTCGGTGGTCAGCACAGCGATCGCCGAGGTGGGAAAGCGGTGTCGCACTTCGCGGGCCACGTCGGTGTCGTCGTCGACGGCCAGTTCGAGTGCCGTCCACGGAATTCCGGGCTCGTGTCCGACGACCAACAGTGTCGAGACAGTCACGTCGTCGAAGTAGGTGTCCGCCAGTTTGATTTCGTCGATGATTTCGTCGGCCGAACCACCGTAGATGTCTCGCTCGAAGCGGGTGGGTGCATCGCCGAGGCCGGTGGCGGCCAAGGTCTCGCGAGTCCGCAGAGCCGTCGAGCACAACACGGCGTCGACGGAGCCGACGTGCTCGGTGATCCAGGCTCCTGCCAGTCCTGCTTCCCGTTGGCCGCGTGGAGCCAGTGGCCGCTCGTGGTCGGGCACGCCGTCGGGGTAGCCGGATTTGCCGTGCCGCATCAGCACGAGGGTCCTAGTGGTCGCCATGCCGTCCACCGTAAACGGTCAGGGCAACCTCGTCTTGAACGACGTTCACCGGCTCGGGGAAAACGAACTTCCGCATTGCCCACCACCGGAAGGCGGTGGCGAGCAGGGTGCCGACAATGGAGCCACTGACGAAGTCCGCGATGTTCTCGGTGATGAAAGACACGTTGGGAGCGCGCAGATCCAGCACGTAACTCGACACCCAGAGCGGCAATTGGTTGATGGCCAGACCGGTCCCGGCGACGGCGAAGAACAGCGCTGCTTCGTGATGGCGACGTCGTCCGCCGCGGGCAGTGAACGACCATTCCCGGTTGAGAACGTACGACACGATCGTCGCTATCAGCACAGCCAGAACATTGGCTGTCACCGGCTTGTCCTGCAGGATCGTCCACTTCAAGCCGAAGAACAGCACGACGGTGACGACGAAGGTGATTGCTCCGACGATGAGGAACTTCAGAGCCTCGGCGTGCTTGACGAGGGGCGCGAGCCAACTCTCGGGAACGTGGTCGGTGAGGCGGTCGGACACATGCATCCCATCGACGTTACCTCGAGTAACGGGTTGGGTAGTCCCATCAACGATAGGCTCGCGGCACTATGGGCCGCCCGAAAACCAGTGCTCGCTTGTCCGTTCTGATCGTCTTCTTCGTCAACGGCGCGGTGTTCGCCAACTGGGCACCCCGCATTCCCGAGATCCAGAACTCGTTGTCCATCGATGTTGCCACGCTAGGTCTCGCACTTGCAGGGGTCGGTGTCGGCGGGCTTGCCGCAGCACCCGTTGCCGCCGTGCTGGTTCACCGATTCGGCAGTCGGTGGGCTGTTCTCGCGTCGGGACTCTTGTTGTGCGGTGCGTTCGTGCTCCCCGCTGTGGCGGTGTCGTGGTGGACGCTGCTGGCAGCTCTGGTCCTGCTCGGCGGGGCCGACGCGGTGATGGATATTTCCATGAATGCTCAGGGAGTGCTGGTCGAGGAGCGTGCGGGTCGATCTCTGCTCAGTGGCTTTCATGCCGCGTGGAGCGTCGGGGCGGTGGTGGGCGGAGTGGCGGGTTCTGCGGCCGCGGGTGCTCGCCTTCCGGTCGCAGTGCACTTCGCCTGCGTCGCCGTGGTGCTGGTTCTTGCGCTCGCGGCGGTCGGCCGGGGTCTGTTGGGTCCGGATGCGCGGCCGGATGAGTCCGCCGACGGCCCAACTCCTCAGCCGGCCGTCGGCCGTCCGATTGCGGCGCTGGCCATGCTCGGCGCGGTAGTTCTGCTGGCCGGCCTGATGGAGGATTTCCCGCAGTCCTGGAGCGCGGTGTACATGACGACCGAGCAGGGGGCCGGTCCTGGCGCTGCCGGTCTGGCGTTCGTCGCGTTCTCGGTGGCCATGTTGGTGGGACGCCTGGTGGGTGACCGGATCGTAGATCGGTTCGGACCGTCGTCGGTACTGACGGGTGGCGCAGCGCTGGTTGCGGTCGCATTTGCGGGCATCGCGGGGCTGTCGGTGCTCGCCGTCGACGTGCCTGTTCTGGTCATTGCCGCGTTCGCGGTCGCCGGCCTGGGGTCGAGTCCGCTGTTTCCCATCGTGTTCAGCCTGGCCGGACGGCTTCCCGGCGTCTCGTCGGCTGCGGCGATCTCGACCGTCTCGCTGATCTCGCGTGCCGGATTTCTGCTGGCACCGTTGGTGGTCGGGCGGGTCGTCGAGGCATCGGGCTTCGGGTCGGTATTGGCCGCGATCGCTGCCGCGGGCGTCGTGGTCGCCGTGATCGGGTGGCTCTACGGCCGCAAATTTCCCGTGGACTCGGTTCAGGACTGCGGCTCCAGATAAGTGCGCAACAACCGACGTACCTCGTCGGCCGTGAGTTGCTCGGGATACGTCACCGCCTGCAATGTCAGTCCGTCGATGTAGGTATGCAGTTCGGCCGCGGCATATTCGTCGACGGTGCTGTCGAATGTGAATGCGGGGGAGTTCGGTCGATCGAGATCGTGCAGGTGCGCCCACGCGAGCCGACAGAGGTAACGGCTGCCGAACCACCCGGCCGTCTTGAGGGCGGCTAGTCGCTCGTCGAATCTGGCACGCACGAGCGCTTCCAGCCACACCGATGCCTCGGCGCGGCGGTCCTCGTCGAGTGGCAGTAATTCCTCGAGGACTCGGATCGCGCGAACCAGGCCGTCACCGCCGGCCGGATGTTCCTCCAACCGATGTACGACGCGTTGCGTCATGGCCTCGGCCGCGAAGAGGACAAGTTCTCCTTGATCGGAGAAGTAGTACCGCAGTGATCCAGGGGAGACGCCGGCTTCGGCAGCGACGCTGCGTACCGTCGCCCCGTTCATTCCTGCTCGTTCGATGACGCGCCACACGGCGGCGACGATCTCCGCTCGGCGTGCGTCGTGGTCGACGATCTTCGGCATCGGTCTGTTCTAGCACGAGAGCGTTTTTTCGACACGACTGTGCTGAAACCGTGTTACGGTACAGCTGTGTTATTTAAGCTCGCCGGGCTTGCGCTGGTGGACAGCATCGGAGTCGGGACACTTGCAGTTCCGTTGTGGATGATGCTGCGGCCGTCGTTTCGGGCAGGTGTCGTTCTGCTCCATCTGTGTGTGTTGGGGCTGCTGTACCTCGGGGTCGGTATCGCCGTCTGGGCGGCCTCCGACGGCCTGAGGGTGGCGATTCCTGGTGACGCGTGGATTCGGTTGGCGGTGGGTGTTGTAGTCCTGCTCGTGGGGGTGGTCTGCGACCGTCGGCGTCGAGTCCCCAGCAGTGCGTGGTGGACGCGGCCCCCGGGAAGTGTTCGCGGGGTTGTTCTGCTCGCGGTCGCTGTGGGCGCGGTGGAGGTGGCGACGATGCTGCCCTACTTTTCGGCAGTTGCCATCGTGGGAGATGCGGACCTGGGGCGGTTGTCCTCGGTGTCGATTCTGGCGGCCTACGTGCTTGTGATGCTGTCGCCTGCCCTCGTCCTGCTGGCTGTCGGAGTGGTTGCGCAGGAGCGTATTTCGTCGGTCACGCGACCGCTGGTGCGGCGCGTGGACCGTTGGACCGGCGACGTAGCGGCAACGGTGTCGATCGTGGTGGGCGCGCTACTGGCCGCGAATGCGGCGATCGAACTGAATCTGGTCTGACCTGGTTGTGGTCCGAATCGATGAAAGGGAAGCGATGAAGGTACGAGAGGCGGGCAGCATCGTCGTGATCGTCGTCGGAGCTGTGCTGGCGCTGTTCTTCTGGGACCTGCAGTTCTCCTGGTTCCAGGGCGGCCCGATCGGCTGTGTTCTGGTGGTGCTCGCGATGGTCGACGTATGGGAATCGCGTCGCGGCACCCCGAGGAAGGGGCTGCTCGCGGAACTGCGAGACGACATCGTCGGCACGAAAGATTCGAGCGATGAGTCCGACCGTGACACCCGGCCGTGAGTGGCACCGCCGGTTCGTATCGCCGGGACCATACTGATTTCTCGGCCGAGGCGTGATAAACAAGCTGTTCGGCGATCTGTATCGAGCGGAATGGTGGTGGTCTGGTGACGACCGGTGTCGACGCGGGTCTTCGTGCTCGCTCGCCTCGGCGTGGTCTGACCGCTGCCGGTACCGCCGTGATGGTTGCGGCTCTGGTGGTCGGGTGGGTCGTCGTGTATTTCATCGGCTTGGTGGGTGCGCTGTGGCGTTTTCGTGAGCCGCATGCGCCGGCACCGATCCTCACGATGCACGATCAGTGGACCGATCTCGCGGTCGGCGCACTGCAGGTCGTTGTGGGGGCGATCGCGATCGGCGCGGTGCATCTCGCGCGGCGACGGACTTTGCCGGCGGTGCTGCCTCTGCGGCATGGCTCCGCGCGCGAGGCTGCGTTGACTTGGTGTGCTGCGATCGGCGCGGCGTCGGCGATAGTGCTCGTATTGTCGCGACTGAATATCGTCCGGTTCGGGTTCTCTATCCCTGCCTCTGTCGAATCGGATTGGCTTGCAGTCGTTTCCGCGCTCGCTGTCGGTCTGAGGGAGGAGCCGATTCTGGTGGCTCTGCCGGTTCTGCTGTTGGTGGGCAGGATGCCGATCTGGGCGATCATGGGGTTGTCGGCAACGTTGCGGGGCTTCCTGTACCTGTATTTCGGCGGCGGCGGATTCCTGTGGGCAGCCATATGGGGCGCGGCGGCGGTGTGGGTGTATTACCGATATCGGCGATTGTGGGTGCTGATCCTCATTCATGGATTCGTGATGAACATCCAGGTCTTCGACCGGGTGATTCCGTCCGACAATTCGGCGACGGTGCTGCAGTGGATCAACATTTTGATCCTGTTCGCGGCCCTGCTGTGGTGGATCACGCCCCGCGCCCTCGATGCGTTCCTGCCGAACACGGTGGCTGTCCGTTCCAACGATCGGGCTGTCGACACGACGCCTGTGGTGACCGACGTCGTGCTGAATCCCGAGAACGCGAACTCCGACCGATCCAGAAACGAACCACCCGTCAAGCCCTGACCATGCGCGCCTCGTGGCATTCCCACGTCGGGTCGAAGCGGGCTTCGCCGTCCAGCTCGAACCCGTTCTTGCGATAGAAGGCGATCGCGCGCTCGTTGGCGGCGGCCACCCACAGATACGCAGCGGGAGTGTCCTCACCTAGTGCGTCGTTCATCAACGCCAGTGCAATGCCGGTGCCGTGGTGTTCGGGCAGAACGTTCAACGACCACAATTCCCTGTGTGCAGGCGGATTTTCGTCGCGCGGGGGTCCTCCGGTCGCGAAGCCGACAATGCGTGAGTCGCCAACGTCGACTGCACATCGGGTGCGAACTCCACGCGCCGACGACTCGTCGCGATGGGCGATGATCTGCTGCCACCGTTCGATGCGTTGCGCGGGCCTCATCGCATCCAACTTCGCACCGTTGATCATTCCCGCATACGTTGCCTTCCAGATCGCAACGTGTGCTGTACCGATCTGCTGCTCGTCGCCGGGCCGGATGTCACGAATCGAGTAGCTGCGCATGGTGCCGTTATACCGGCCCGAACTCGGTGACCGAATCGAATTTTCTTGTCGGACCCCTCTCGTACTATCGAATACATGTTCGATACCGGGGGGTGGGGAGCGGTGGAGACGCCGTCGGTCGATGACTGTATTGCGGGGTTTCTCGATGTCATCGCGCTCAGCCGTGTCCAGGAGAATCTTGCCCGGGCGGGGACCGTCCTGGCGTACTGCGACGTGCTCGAAATGCGGTTGGAGGCTGCCGAATCCGACGGTGGGGACCCTGGCGAGACCGTTCGCGGCGCTTTGTGCGACTTGGCCGTGACGATGACCGGCACGCGTCGCGATGCGTCGGTGATGCACGATGTCGCCGAGCGTTTACATCGAATGCCGTTGACGGCCTTGCGTTTCGTGACCGGCAGCTTCGACTGGTCGACGGTGGTCACCATCACCTCGGTGTTGCATCGCGCCAGTGACGAGACCATCTCGACAATCGAATACGAGGTCTGCGCCGCAGGGGGCCGAATGCGTCCGCAGGCCTTGCGGAACCGAATCTGGCGGTTGTGGATGAGGGCCGATCCGGACGGCGCTGCGCAGGCTCGCGAGACCGCGAAGTCGGAGGAAGTCGGAGTGCGGATCGACCGCACCGGTCCCGGCGGTATTTCGTCGCTCATCGCGAAAATCACGCATCTCGAGGCGGCCGAAGCGGATGCGCTCATCGTCGAGATTGTGGGGACTGTCTGCAAGGACGATCCGCGGTCGACGGGGATGCTGCGGGCGGCGGGACTGATGGCGTTGCTACACGGCGAACATTCGCTGGCCTGTCAGTGCGATCTGGGCGACGACTGCCCGGTTGCGGGTGGCACCGATGATCTCCCTCCTCGGCGCGGGCATCTCCTTCAGATCGTGGTGGCGGTGGAGACGCTGCTGGGACTGTCCTCGGATCCCGCGTCCTTGGCGGACGGGACGCCCATCGATCCGGAGGTGGCGCGCATCGTCGCCACCGACGCGAAATGGCAGGCCATGCTGACCGAGTTGGTCGACATGCTCAAACCCGACGGAAACAGTTCCGACGACGACGACGGCGACGACGGCGACGACGGCGAGGGCGGTGAGGGCGGCGACGGCCCTGAGGGCGGTGAGTGCGGCGACGACGACGAGGGCGACGACGGCCCTGAGGGCGGTAACCCGAAAGGTGGAGGACCGTCTGGCAGAGGGCCGGATGACGGTGACCCGAACGACGTGAATCCTGATGGCAAGTCCGGCCCTGACGGCGATTCCGGTCCCGACGGCGATTCCGACGGCGACGCGGGTCCAGGCGCCGGCGACCAGGACGACCGTCGCGGAAGAGGCCCGGACGGCGCTGGAGGCTCGCAGCGCGGTGAGTGCAGCGGTCGAGACCCGGGCAGCAGTAAGTACCCGGACAGCGGGCACGACCCAGGCTTGCGGTTGTCGACCGGTTTGTTGCTACGTCGAGTGGTGGGCATCGGGCGCGTGCGCGCTGCCGGCGAGCTTCCGTCGATACGCGGGTCAGGTGACTGCGCGAATTCACCCGCCGTCCCTGTGCTAGGGGAGGAGTCTGTCCGCGATGGGCTGGTCGCGCGGTGGCTCGCATGGATTGCCGAGAAGCCCGAGCGTGCTCGGGGCATCTTTCCCGACGGCCACGGCGGGGAGCGCAGTCCATCTCAGGCTGCGGTGACCTATCGACCCAGTGCCCGCGTCGCTGCTGTCGTTCGGGCCGCGTATCGCACGTGCACGTTCCCCCGTTGCGACGTGCCGTCGGCGCGGTGCCAGATCGATCATCTGGTGCCGTTCGACAAAGACGATCCGCGGCGGGGAGGTTGGACCATCGTGACCAATCTTCAACCGGTGTGCGTGTTCCATCATCAGGCGAAGACCTCGAAAACGTGGTCGGCGGCGATGGTGGCCGGAGGGGTGATTCTGTGGTCGAACTCGCTCGGGTTGCGCTCGATCACGTTGCCGGACTTCTCGATCGGATCGCACGCGGGTCGCAGCCGACGTCCGAAGCGGTCTTCAGGGAAGGAGACGTCCCTGTCCGAACCCACCCGATGGGAACTCGACTACAGCGGGTCCGCAGCCCCAACGCTCGCGGACTTCCGTGCTGCCTCGACGGACATGGCGAGGAAGCGGCTCGCCGAGAAGAGGCGGGCCTATCTCGAACATTGCCGCGTTGTACACGCACGCATACGACAGGACTGGAGTCGATACGATCCCGCGCCCTTCTGACGCCGGGGCTGCCGGTGCCCGATAGGTGGTCAGGGCCACGCACCTGCTACCTTGAACGCCGTTCAAGTATCTGGGGCAGGTGATCGCCCCTTCCTCGAGGAGCCACCGTGTCAGGTATCGACAGCAGTACTCGCCCGCCGAGCCGTAAGGTCGGTCGAATGAACGTCTCCGCCCGCGACATGGCGCAGATCGCGGTGTTCGCGGCGCTCATCGCCGCGCTCGGACTGCCGGGATCGATCACGGTGGGCTTCTCCGGAGTCCCGATCACCCTGCAGACCCTCGGCATCATCCTGGCCGGCGCAGTTCTGGGACCACGCAAGGGCACGGCCGCAGTACTCGTGTTCCTCGCCCTGACAATGATCGGCCTGCCGCTGTTGGCGGGCGGACGCACCGGCCTCGCGGCGATGGCCGGCCCCACCGTCGGATACCTGATCGGCTGGATTCCCGCAGCGCTGATCATCGGTTGGCTCACCGCCCGCATCCTGCCGAAGTACTCGATCGTGCTCGGACTGCTGATCAACGCCGTCGGCGGGATCCTCGTCATCTACATCTTCGGCACCATCGGATTGCTGCTCCGCACCGACGTCGGGCTCTGGGCCGCGATCACCACCAACGGACCGTTCCTGCCCGGCGACATCGCGAAGGTCGTCGTCGCCACGGTCGTCGCCAAGAGCGTGCACCGCGCTTACCCGGGACTGATCAAGAGGTGACCTTTACGCTGGGAGGTCGAGGCCAGGACACCGCCATCGTCTGGCGCGGTCGCAGTCTCACCTACGCCGAACTCGACGCCGCCGTCGAGCAGTGGCCTCACCTCCCGGCACACGCCCAATCACACGACGCGTCAGCACTGGATCTGCCGGACGCGTTGGTCTGTGTTGTCGCGGCGGCTCGGCAGGGGTGCGCGGTGCGAGTCGAGGACCCGGCCGCCAGGCCCGAACGCAGCGGCGACCCCGATCCCGACGCCTTCCTGCTTGTTGCAACCTCCGGTTCCACCGGCAGGCCCAAGCCGCTCGCGCGGACCGCGGCGTCGTGGGTCGACAGCTTCGCCGAGTTCACCGACATCACCGGCATCCGTCCCACCGATTCGGTAGCGATCACCGGACCCCTGCACGCCACGATGCATCTGTTCGCGGCCTTGCACGCGCTGTGGCTCGGTGCCTGTATCACCGACGACCGTGCGCGGGCCACGGTGGTACATGCGGTCCCCGCTGTGTTGCGGGACGTCGCTCCGCGGATGCCGCACCTTCGGATTGCGGTCGTTGCTGGAACGATGCTGGACTCCGTTGCAGCTCAGTCTGTTCCGGACAGCGTGAGACTGGTCGAATATTATGGGGCCGCCGAGTTGTCCTTGATCGCAGCGAGGGTGGTGGGTGAGCAGCCGTCATTGGTACTGCTTCGCGACGTCGAGGTACGCACCGACGACGGATACCTGTTCGTGCGGTCCCCCTATGCCGCCTCGAGTGCACGTGATTGGTTCGCCGTGGGAGACCTGGCCGACGTGCGTGGCCGGGAACTCGTCGTCCACGGGCGCGGAGATGCGGCGATCAACGTCGGCGGCACCACCGTGATCGCCGAGGACGTCGAGCGGATTCTGGTCTCGCTCGACGGCGTCCTCGCCGCCGCGGCGATCGGGACCCCGCACTCCATTCTCGGCGAAACTGTCTCTGCCGTCATCGAACTCGACGGTTCACGCGATCTGGACGTGGTGCGCGCCGATGCCCGAGCGATCATGACCAAAGAGGCACTACCGAGGCGGTGGACGGTGGTACAGCAGTTGCCCCGCACCGCCAGCGGAAAAATCGCACGCCGGGCACTGCTAGATAGAGGAGCACTGGCGTGACGCCCACACCCGTTGTTGTCGCGGGTAAACGCACCGCGATCGGTATTGCAGGGCACGGGTTCGCCGATGTCACGGCACCTCACTTGGCCTTACCGGTTCTGAAAGCTGTTGCTGCAGAGATTGATCCGCTCGGTGTTCGGATCGACGACGTGATTCTCGGCAACTGCCTCGGCCCGGGCGGTGACGTCGCCCGAGTGGCGGCGTTGGGTGCCGGGCTCGGGTTCGCCGTCCCCGGGGTCACCGTCGATCGCCAGTGTGGATCCGGGTTGGACGCGTTGGCCCAGGCCGCGTCGCGCATCCGGAGCGGCGACGAGACGATGATTCTGGCTGGGGGAGTCGAATCTGCGAGTACCAGCCCGTGGCGGTTCTGGCCGCCCGTCGGCGACGCGGAGCCGGTCCGCTACACTCGAGCGCCGTTCGCGCCCGACGGTTTCGACGACCCGGACATGGGTGCTGCGGCGGATGATCTCGCGCGGCGTCGTGGGATCGGTCGCGAACGCCAGGATTCCTATGCCGCACGGTCTTTCGCCCGAGCGGCAGCGTACGACTTCTCCGCGGAAATCGTGGCTGTGAACAACATGGCTACCGACGAGCGCATTCGGCCCAACATGACGGCGCAGCGCCTGAGCAGGTTGCGCCCCACGTTCAGCACGGACGGGACCGTGACCGCCGGTAATTCGTGTGGAATCTCCGACGGCGCAGCCGTTCTGGCGGTCACCAGCCTCGAGCGAGCCGCAGGCATGCCGGCGCTGCGCATTCTCGGCAGCGCTGTTGCCGGGTCCGATCCTGCCCTTCCCGGGCTCGGACCGGTACCCGCGATCGACAAACTGCTCGCCCGCACCGGGGTGGCGCTGAGCGACATCGAAACAGTCGAGATCACCGAGGCCTTCGCGTCGGTCGTGCTTGCCGTCGCAGACGAGCTCGGCATCGACGAGGACCGCATCTGCCCGGACGGTGGTGCCATCGCAATGGGGCATCCGTGGGGAGCGTCGGGCGCAATATTGTTGGTGCGGTTGCTCTCTCGTATGCTGCAGCCCGGAGGCCCTGCGCTGGGGCTGGCGGCCTGCGCTATCGGCGGCGGGCAGGGAATAGCAATGCTGGTGGAGAGAGTGTCATGAGTACGGTCGCCTTCGAGAACATCTCTCACGCATTCGGCGAGCGGCAAGTGTTGCGCGGTATCGATCTCGAATTCGACGAACGCCGCATCGGCATCATCGGGTCCAATGGATCGGGAAAATCCACGCTGGCCCGCATGATCAACGGGTTGATCAAGCCCGATACCGGCCGGGTCACGGTCGACGGAATCGACGCGGCCAAGAAGGGCGCGCAGGTCCGCAAGAAGGTCGGCTTCGTCTTCACCGATCCCGACTCTCAGATCGTCATGCCCACCGTCGCAGAGGATCTCGCGTTCTCGCTACGGAGGTCCGGGCTCAGCAAGACCGAGGTGGCCGAGCGTGTCGACGAGATGCTTGTCAGGTTTCGACTCGATCGGCACCGCGACCACCCTGCTCACCTGCTGTCCGGTGGACAGAAGCAGTTGCTCGCCATCGGGGCCGTCCTCATCCGGCGGCCGGAGGTGATCGTCGCGGACGAGCCGACGACGTTGCTCGATCTGCGTAACGGCCGCGTCGTCGCAGACGCCCTGAATTCGATGGACCAGCAGGTCATCGTCGTGACTCATCAGCTGGCGTTGCTGGACGGCTTCGAGCGCGTCATCGTCATCGACGACGGGCGAATTGCATTCGACGGCACCCCGGCTGCCGCGGTCCCGGCCTACCGCGAGTTGATCGGATGATCGGTCTCTACCGCCCCGGTGATTCGTTGCTGCATCGGATGAGTCCGGGATCGAAACTGCTGGCGCTGATCGTTGCCATTCTGGCGACGGTGATTCTCGCACGCACACCGCTCGAGGTCGGCGTGGTTGCCGTAATGGTCGCAGTACTGTTCGCGGTCGCCCGCATCCCTGCGAAAGTAGCTCTGGCGCAACTACGTCCGGTGCTGTGGATGCTGCTGATCATTGGCGTGTTCCAGGTGATCATCACCACCTGGCAACGCGCAGTGGTGGTCTGCGGAGTGCTGATCGTCTCCGTCGCGTTGGCCGCGTTGGTCACGCTGACCACCCGGGTCACCGACATGCTCGATACCGTCACCCGAGCCCTCGGTCCCGTCCGCCGCTTCGGCGTCGACCCGGATCGAATCGGTTTGCTTCTCGCCCTTGCCATTCGCTGCATACCGTTGTTGGCGTCGATCGTGCAGGAAGTGTCGCAGGCCCGAAAGGCCCGCGGCCTGCAGTGGTCGATGACGGCCCTGGCCACACCGGTGTTGGTGCGTGCGCTCCGTACTGCCGATGCGATGGGCGATGCCCTCGTTGCGCGCGGTGTTGACGACGACGGTGTGGACGACGACGGTGTGGATGACGACGGTGCAGATGACGAGTGATCTTCTCACCGCGCGGATAGCGCAGCACTGCGATCGGGCAGACATCGCGATCGTCGACGCGACCGGTCGGATCACGTACCGGGATCTGTGGCGTCGGGTGGAACGTGCGGCCGCTTCGATCGCCGGGATGCATCGAATCGCGGTCTTGCCGACGTCGGACATCGACTCGCTGGTCGTCGTCGCGGCCGCGATGCATGCCGGCGTGAGTGTCGTTCTGCTGCATCGGCATCTGCTACCCGGCGAATTCGTCGACGCGATGTCGGTCACTGCACCGTCGCTCATCGTGGCGCATCCGCGTCAGCACGCACGATTGCACAGGTGGGGTGCCGACGTGGTGCTGGCACCCGAGCAGCTCGCCGGCGACCGTGTTGCGCGCGTCGATCCGCCGGCACGCAGCGCCGAACTGCTCGTGGGCATCACCTCCGGAACCACCGGCCCACCGAAATTGTTCGTTCGTGATCAGGCGTCCTGGGCGGCCACGCTCGACCGTTCCGATTCTCTGTTCGATCTCGGTCCGGGCGACAGAGTGTCTGCATCGGGAACTCTCGATCACACGCACTTTCTCTACGGTGCGTTGCACGGGCTTACTCGCGGCGCGACGGTGGACCTGCGCACGGCGGCGGCCGCTCTCGAAAATGCTCCGACACATCTATATTCGGTACCGACTATCGCCTGGGACATCGCGCGGTCGCACGTGCAGTACCCCAGCGTCCGCGAGGTGCTGTCGTCTGCGGCGCGATGGCCGCAGTCGGGTCGGGCGGCACTTGCCACGGTGCTACCGAACGCGACCATGACCCACTTCTACGGCGCGTCGGAATTGAGCTTCGTCTCCTACGACCGTCGAACGTCCGAGGGGGCGGGGATCGAGGGAGCGCTGTTCGACGGCGTCGAGGTGGAGACCAGGGGAGAACTGCTGCACGTGCGCAGCGACATGCTGTTCGACGGCTATCTGAGTCGGGTGGGTGAGCACACCACCCTGACGGACGGACCGGTCGACGGGTGGATGACGGTCGGTGATCGCGGCAGCGTCGACCAGGGCCGGTTGACCTTGCTCGGCCGCGGCAGCGAGACGATCGTTCGAGCCGGCCTCACGGTCGAGTTGCCCCCGATCGAGGCGGCGCTGTTGTCGGTCCCCGGTGTTCTCGATGCCGGAGTTCTGGGCCTGCCCGATGACCGAGCAGGGGAGATACCGGTCGCCGGAGTGGTTGTAGCACAGAATGATTCACCGACGGTGGCGCAGATACGGCGCCACCTGCGTTCGTTGCTACCCGACCCGAGTCTTCCCGTCGTCATCGCGATCGTCGACGGTTTGCCGCGCACCCCGCGCGGCAAGCTCGATCGTCAGGCCTTGGGTGCAACCTTGGCGACGGTCCGGACCGTCGGTTCGCCCGAGGCTCCGGTGACGACGAACCAGACGGTCAGCGCTCCGCCCTCGTAGCGGTGACGTAGCGTCACGCGTTCGTTCGCCAGTACGGGCGTGAGGTATTCGATGACGGCGCGGTGGGGCGCTGCGGCCAGGTGCGGCAAGTCCACCAGCAGTTCTTCGACAGCGTGCCAGTACGCCGCGTTGTTGAGGTGGTTGAAAGGATCGATATCGGTTGCGCGCAAAGGGAATTCGATGTCGCTCTGGGACTGCGACGGTACCGGTTCGGTCAGCCACGCCTTCCAGCGCAAGCGGTGCTGATCGGTGGTCTTGGCCAGCATCTCCAGTGCCCCGTCGCTGATGCGCGTCGGCATGCCGGTGTCCTTGCTGATGTTGATCCAGAAGCCCTCGGTTTCGATGCGACCACCCTTGGGGGTCGTCACCGCCACCCGCATGTTGGACCACCGCGTCGACATCGAGGAACACCAGCGCCGCAGGTGCACGCGGTCGGGAAAGTGGATGGGCTCGAAGACGTCGATGACGGTGCGTCGCACGATCCACATCGGGTCGGTCTTACCCAGAGGGGTGGCGTCGAGATTGTCGGTGCCGATGTCCTGGAGGTAGCGCGCGACACCGTCGAACCGCAGTCGGTTGTTGGGGTCGATGTCGCCGGTACGTACTGGCCAGCTCGTCTCGAAGCCTTCACCGGGCGGCGGCTCGGGTGCCAGTTCGTCGTCGAAGCCGGCCGGTTCCACGCGTGCATTGGTCACGTCCGCACTGTACGCGGGTGGACCCACGTGATACCCGTCAGAGGATGTGGCGAGCTCGCATCCCGTCGAACACCGGTGCCACCCGCACCACGTCACCGGTGGTGGGCGCATGCACCATTTGCCCGTTGCCCATGTAGATCGCCACGTGTCCCGGGCCCGCCGCGCCCCAGTTGCCGAACAGTAGATCGCCCGGCTGGGCGAGCTCCATCGGCACCTCGGTGCCCACGTTCCACTGCGTCTCCGACGTACGCGGCAGGGTGACCTTTCCGCCCGAGGCCTTGAACAGTGCGTAGGACGTCAGGCCCGAGCAGTCGAATCCGCCGCCGGACGGTCCGTTGATGTTTCCGCCGCCCCACACGTACGGCAGGCCCAGGTAATCCATCGCCAATTGCACTGCCCGCCCGCCCATTCCGGTGAGATCGAGCCCGGCGAACGGAGTGAGGATGGCCGCGAACTGGGCCTCGGTGGCCCGGATGCGCGCTACGTAGGGCTTGGTCTGAGTCTCGTAATCGACCGACCCCGAAGGCATTCCGCCCGAGCGCAACACTGCGCCCGCTCCGGCGTTGTATCCGGCGAGGGTCAGGTCCGTCGTGTCGCCCGAGACCTTGCCGTCGCGCTTCCAGCCGTCGACCTGTCCGTAGATGTCGCACAGCATCGTTCCCGACGCCATGACCGAGTCGCCGATGCTGTTGACGTCGACCACGCCGTTGCCGTCGTAGTCCTTGCCGTAGGTTGCCCAGGTTCCCGGCATGAACTGGCCGGGTCCCTGTGCACCGGTGCTCGATACCGGAGCTGTCGGACCGTATCGAAATCCGTTCTCTGCGGCATAGAGCGCGGCGATCGTTGTGGCCTTGACGCCGCCGCAGATGTTGCCCGCCTTCTGCAACCACGGAACGAACGCGGTGATCGCTCCCACTGCACCCAAACCGATAGGACCGACATTGATGCCGGTGAACGTGATGGGTAGACCGGGAAAGAGTGCTCGCCGAATGGCTTCGGCCGACGCCATGAACGCCGTCTGGGTCGCGATGTCGGCGGCGGTGTACGTGCGGCCGGCGAATTGCAGAGCGCCGGTGGCGAGCCCGGCGACGGCGCTGGATGCCGCATTCGACGAAAAAACACTGAAGGGTAGCGGGGCGCTCGGCGTGATCGCCGCCGGTGTGAGACCCGCAGCCATTCCCACTGCGGGCGAGGCTGCTGTGGGCGTCACTGCTGTGGGCGCTTCCGGCGTCTCGATCTCGGCAACCGTGGGCATGTCCGGAAGCATCGGTTCGACGGCGGTGTGCAGTCCCTCGGCGGCGTCGTTCAGGGTCCGGTCTGCGACGTCAGCGGCGGGTTCGGGCATGGTGCCCATCAGGTCTGCCCATTGGTCGGACATCGTTTTGCCCTGGTCCTCGGCAGCGGCAGCGACCGCGGCTGCCTGATCCTTCACCGCCTGATTCTGCAGTGGAGCTGGGGCGTCCGTTCCGGCGACTGCGCCTGCGGCAGACACGATGACGGCAACGATGACTGCGAAGGGATCGCCTGCCATGCTTCGACTCCTGTTACTCGATCGTTCTTCCCCGAGCCAGGAGCTGTGATCAGACTCACCCGGGTGCTGCAACCATCATGCACGGTGCAGCCGATCGACTCATGAGTTTTGCGAAACTGTCAGAGCAACGAGGCCCAGTAGTCCGAGAACCGGATTCCGATGAGCGCGACGACGATTGCGTACCACACGGCGAGCAGCGTCCACCGCCATTCGAGGAAAAGACGGCCGACTGTGCCCGGGCGTTCGTCCGGATTACTGGAGCCGGTACTGATCAGCCGGCTCAGCGCCAGTACGAACAGTGGCATCGTCACCGCCCACACCACCATGCAGTACGGGCACAGGGCACCGATCTCGTAGAGACTCTCGAAGATCAGCCAGTGCACGAACACTTCGCCGAGCAGCAGCCCGGCACTGAGTCCGAGCCAGAACCAGTGCGGGAGTTCGACGCGGCCGAGCCACAGGATACCGGCGACGAGAGCGACGGAGAACGCCACGATTCCGAGGATCGGATTGGGGAATCCGAACAGCGCAGCTTGCTTCGTGACCATCACCGACCCGCACGAGAGCACCGGATTCAGGCTGCACGACGGAACGTAGGACGCGTCTTCGAGGAGCTTGAATCGTTCGATCGTCAGGGTCAGTGCGGCGAGGAGCCCCAGTGCGGTGAAGAGTGTGAAGACTGCAGCGCCGGCGCGAGTTCTCATGGTCGGTTACCGGTTGCTGCTCAGTTTCCGGCTGCCGCGGCGGCAGCGAGGATGTTCTCGGGTGTCGGGGTGGCGACGTCGGTGCCGTTGACGCGGACGCTCGGCGTTCCGTTGATGCCCTCGCCGATGACGGTCTGCGTCTGGGTGGTGACCCAGTCCGTGTAACTGCCGTCGGTGATGCACGACGCGGTGGCGGGGGAGTCGGCACCGGCTGCGGCGGCGATCTCGACGAGCTTGTCGTCGGGCAGACCGTTGCCGTTCTCGGCGGGCTGCTCGGCGAACATCGAGTTGTGCCAGTTCATCCAACTGTCCCGATCGTTCTCGGCGACGCAGATCGACGCACTCGCAGCACGGGTGGAGTACATCGTGCCGTTCGAGAAGCGATCGAGAATGGAGATGGGACGGTAATCGACGGCGACGTTGCCTGCGTCGGCCAGCTGCTGCAGAGTCGATCCGCTGACCGACTCGAATGCCTTGCAGGCCGGGCACTGGAAGTCCTCGACGACGCTGACGACAGTGGTGGCATCGGGGTTGCCGAAACGAATGGCACCGTTCGCGGTGAGCGACGTGGGCGTCAGCTGCGGGCCCGATGTGGAACTCGCGTCGGGAGATGCCTCACCCGACGTCGAATCCTTGTTGACGATGAACAGAGCAATGGCTGCAACGAGTGCGATGAGAACTACCGCGACGACGATCTGGATCAACGTTCGACGATTCTTGTCGCCGTTCTGCATTGCCCGGATGTCCTTGGACGCTCTGCCGTCTCTCGATGCCTTGTTGCTGGTGTTCACGGCGACCAGTTTATGCAGGACAACCTGAGTGTCAGATGAGAGCAAGGTCGAACAAGTGCAGTATCAGATAAGAGCAGTATCAAATAAGAGCAGCGAGTCTTTCGATTGCGAATCGGTATCCATCGATGCCGAGTCCGGCGATGACTCCGCTGGCGATCGGAGAGACGTAGGAGTGGTGCCGGAACTCCTCGCGGGCGTGCACGTTGGAGATGTGCACCTCGATGATCGGGACCTCGGGGATGACGAGTGCGTCACGCAGCGCCACCGACGTGTGGGTCAGTCCGCCGGGGTTGATGACGATGCCCGACGCCACCCCGCGTGCCTCGTGGATCCAATCGATCAACTGTCCCTCGTGGTTGGACTGCTCTGCTTTCACGTCGAGTCCGTGTGTGGCGGCGGTCTTCTCGCACAGGGCGACGACGTCGGCGAGGGTGGCGCTGCCGTACACCTCGGGCTGACGGGTGCCGAGCATGTTCAGGTTCGGACCGTTGAGCACCAGCACTTGCTTGGCCATGACGTCACTCGCTTTCCTGCTCTACGAACTACCGGGTCCGATCATTCCACAGCGTGGTTGACACAATTGCCCCGTGAGCATTGGGAAGACGGTGAGTACTGGCAAGACAGTCTGGGTGGTGTGGGGCATCGGTGTCTTCGCTTATGTCATCGGGGTGCTGCATCGGACGGCCTTCGGGGTCGCCGGGCTGAGCGCTGCGGACCGGTTCTCGATTTCCCCGTCTCTGTTGTCCTCGTTCGTGGTGCTGCAGGTGGTCGTGTACGCGGCGATGCAGATTCCGGCCGGAGTGCTGCTGGATCGGATCGGTTCGCGCAAGATGATTGCTGCCGGTGCGCTGGTCATGGCGTCGGCGCAGATCACGTTGGCGCTCACCGAATCGCTGCCGGTCGCGGTGGCGGCACGTGCATTCGTGGGCATCGGCGACGCGCTGACGTTCATCTCGGTCCTGCGTCTGGTGCCGCGTTGGTTCTCGCCGCGGCGGGTGCCGATCGTGTCCCAGTTGACCGGCCTGCTGGGTCAGCTCGGGCAGGTGCTCTCGGCCGTGCCGTTTCTGATTCTGTTGAACGGGCCGGGGTGGACGTTCGCTTTCGGTAGCGCGGCGGCACTGGGTTTGCTCGCACTCGTCCTCTCACTCGCTCTGATTCGAGATCGTCCCGACGACAACACTGCTCCGGAACCGGAGCCGACGTCGTTGCGGCAGACGCTGGACTCCATCGGCGAGGTGTGGCGACGACCGGGGACCCGGCTCGGATTCTTCTCGCACATGGGGACCCAGTTCTCGATCACCACGTTTGCCCTGTTGTGGGGTGTGCCGTACATGACCACCGCTCAGGGATTGTCGGCGTCGACGGCCGGAGCGCTGCTGACGTTGTCGGTGCTGTCGGCGGTGGCGTCGGGCATCGTGCTCGGTTTGCTCACCGGGCGCTACCCGATGCGTCGGTCCTGGCTGGTGCTGGCGATCATGGTCAGCAACGCCACGATGTGGGCCATCGTGCTGTCGCTGCCCGGACCTGCGCCGCTGTGGCTGCTCGTTCTTCTCGTCGTGGTGATTTCCGTGGGTGGGCCCGGGTCGGTGATCGGATTCGACCTCGCCCGCACGTTCAATCCGAGTGCCAATCTGGGGACGGCTCAGGGGATGGTCAACATCGGCGGCTTCCTGGCATCGCTGTTGGTCATCGCGGCGATCGGGTGGATTCTCGACGCGATGGGTGGTTACGACTTCGACAGTTTCCGGGTCGCGATGCTGGTGCAGTTTCCCGTGTGGATCATCGCGATCATCGGGGTGCTGGCGACGCGGCGCAAGACGCGCAAGGTGCTCGCGGCCGACGGCATCCACCCGCACACGATGCGCGAGGTCCGAGACCGGATGCGCCGCAAATAAACCTTTGCTTAGTCGGCTTTGTACGAGCATGCTGGTGGTCCGAATATCGTTGTAGGACACAAGCAAACGTTACGTAAAGGTGAAACAAAGAGATGGTAAGCGAGCCTGAAGCGACCGCCGAGCGTGAAGCGAGTGCGGTGAGTGGCGAGTACTCGCACCGCGAGATCATGACGATTCTGTCGGGTCTGATGATGGGTATGTTCCTGGCGGCTCTCGACCAGACGATCGTGTCCACGTCGGTACGTACCATCGCCGACGACCTGAACGGGTTCTCCGTTCTCGCCTGGGTGACAACGGCATATTTGATCACGTCCACTGTCTCGACTCCGTTGTACGGCAAACTCTCCGATCTCTACGGGCGCAAGCCGTTCTTCATGACGGCCATCTCGATCTTCGTCGTCGGGTCCATGCTGTGCGGCATCGCGACATCGATGTACGAGCTCGCAGCTTTCCGGGCCGTCCAGGGGTTGGGTGCAGGTGGCTTGATGTCGATGGCGTTGGCGATCATCGGCGACATCGTGCCCCCGCGTGAGCGCGCCAAGTATCAGGGCTACTTCCTGGCGGTGTTCGGTACGTCCAGTGTGCTCGGGCCGGTCATCGGCGGTCTGCTGGCCGGACAGTCGTCCATTCTCGGCATCACCGGCTGGCGCTGGGTCTTCTACATCAACGTTCCGCTCGGCATCATCGCGCTCGTCGTCGTCTGGCGGGTGCTGAACCTGCCGGTCTACCGCCGCGAGGCCCGCGTCGACTGGTGGGGCGCAGTGCTTCTCAGCGTCGGGCTCGTGCCGCTGCTGATCATCGCCGAGCAGGGCCGCGTCTGGGGATGGAGTTCGCCGCGGGCACTGCTGTGCTTCGGGATCGGCATCGTGGGCGTCATCGCGTTCGTTCTCGCCGAGATCAAGATGGGCGACGACGCCCTGATCCCCATGCGGTTCTTCCGAAACCCGTTGTTCTCGTTGTGTATTGCCGTCAGTGTCATCGCAGGCGCAGCCATGTTCGGCGGTATCTCGTTGCTGCCGCAGTACCTGCAGGTGGTCAAGGGTTCCTCGCCGACTCTCGCCGGTTATCAGACCTTGCCGCTCGTCGGCGCACTGATGATCGCGTCCATCGTGTCGGGTTCGATCATCTCGAAGACGGGGCGGTACAAGATCTTTCCGATCGTCGGCACTGCGCTGATGGCGATCGCCATGTTCACGTTCCACTACGTGCACGCCGACACTCCGTTGTGGCAGACGATGGTCGTGATGGGTGTGTTCGGTCTCGGTCTCGGTTCGATGATGCAGCCGCTCACGTTGGCCATCCAGAATGCGATGCCGCCCAAGGATATGGGTGTCTCCACCTCGGCGGCAACGTTCTTCCGTCAGATCGGTGCGACGGTCGGCGTGGCGGTGTTCCTGTCGATGCTGTTCACTCAGCTGACGCCCAAGACCGGCGATGCGTTGGTCGCCGCCGGTTCGACGCCCGCGTTCCAGCAGGCCGTACAGAGCGCGGCCACCAGTGCCGATCCGTTGGAGTCCGGGTTCGCGAAGGCCATCGCCTCGGGTGATGCATCCGTTGCCGGTAGTGCCTTGCAGGACAGTTCGTTCATCCAGAAGCTCGATCCCGCGCTCGCCGAGCCGTTCCGCATCGGCTTCTCCGACGCGATGGACTACGTGTTCCTGGCCGTGTCGATCCTGATGCTCATCGGATTCGTCCTGGTGCTGTTCCTCAAGGAGGTGCCGCTGCGCACGATGTCGGGTCTGGCGGCAGCTCAGCAGGAGCGCGACGAAGAGCGAGCGAACGACGTGGGCACGGGTCTACATTGATGGCGTGAATTCGGAGAACTGGGTTCGGCTCGGCTCGGTGGACACCTGGTACGCCGAGGTGGGCGACGGGGAACCGCTGGTCCTTCTCCATCCTGGGGGCGCTGATGCGCGAGCGCTGGATGTCACCGTCGCCGGGTTGTCCTCGGCGTTTCGGGTATTCACCCCCGAACTTCGAGGGCATGGCCGCACCCCGGATGTTTCCGGGCCTGGTCTCTCCTCCGAGTTGACGTTCTCGGACATGGTCGACGACACCATTGCGTTCATCGAGCAGGTCGTCGGGCGACGGACGCGGTTGGCCGGGTGCAGCGACGGCGGTGTCGTAGCGCTACTGGTCGCACTGCAACGCCCGGATCTGGTGGATCGTCTCGCCTGCGTCGCGAGTGTCTTTCATCGCGACGGTTGGGGCGGCGGGCTGTCCGGACTCGGCGACGCCGACCGTAGCGATTTCGTACGCCGGCTCGACGATATGCACAGTGCAGATCCCGCACTGACTGCGAGCGATCTCGCCGCGTTGTCGGTGCGCACTCTGGTGATGATCGGTGACGACGACGAGGTGAGCATCGAGCATGCTGCCGAGTTCTACCGCAGTATGCCGGTCGCCGAGCTGGCAATTGTCCCGGGTACCTCGCATGGTGTGTTGGTCGAGAAGCCCGCGTTGTCCAATGCGATATTGCTGGACTTTTTCACCCGGGATGCAGTGCAGACGTTCGCGCCCATTCGCCGAGCCTGATCCGTGGTCACGGTGTGTGACGCAGGCCGTCGAACAGGGCCTTCAATCCGCGATCGAGCTCGCGGGCACCGTCGTATGCGGTGATGAGTGGCGGCAGTACGGACATGATCGGGAAGTCCTCGATCGGGAGTCTGCGCAACGCGAGGCTGAGTCTGTCGACGGTCTCGTCCGGGTTGTCCGTCGTCTCCTGCGTTTCACTGAGCACGTGACCGCGGAGCATCGACATCAGCAACCGGTAGGCCGAGAGCGCCTCGGGGACAGTAAATCCCGCGGTGGCAAACAGGCTCAATATGCCTTCGAGTGACATCAGGGACCTGGTGGTGCCCAGGCCCAGCGGAGTGGACCGGGGCCGAGTCGCCAGCAAAACGGCCGCGCGCGGGTGTGCCAAGGCGAGTTCGCGATAGTGCCGGCCGAAGATCGTCAGCTGACGTCGCCAATCGGTGTCCGATCCGTCCACCGACACGAGGTCTCCGAGAATCGAATCGGCAACGGCGTCGAGTAGTGCTTCCTTGGTGGCGACGTACCGGTACACGGTCATGGGGTCGCGATCGATCGAGACAGCCAGGCTGCGGATGGTCAGGCTGTCGAGTCCGGTGTCGTCGATGATGGCGAGGGCGGCCGACACGACGAATTCGTGGTCGATTCTGTCCCTAGAGTTGTGGCTACTGCGATCCGAGGGGGTCATCACATTGCTCCGCCGATGTCGGTATTCGAGTAAGCGGCACGCCGATCGGCTTTCGGTCGACAAACAATCTTATTGTTCACCAACGCTTTTCGCTTGACCCCAGACCTTACACATGGTGTGCTGTAGTTCTACACCGTAGAGATACGGGGAAACTCGCTGTTGCGGAGTGGGCCACGAGCCTCCGCGCCCCCTCTACTCATGTCGCGCAGTTGAACAGCCAGCCGGCGACGCCACCGATCTACGGATTCCGCGAGACCTCGACGCCCCTGGTGAATTCCAGTGACCATCGTCGACCGTCGCGTGACATCTTAAATTCTGTCGAATCTCGTCGGGGGAATCGATATTCATAACGCGTTGTGCGGCAACAAGCCTCGCACGCACCTCCTCGAGCAGATCGGTACACACCATGTACTCTCCGCAACATCGTCCTGCGCCGTCCACATCCAGACGCAAGGGCTCGGCGTTGATTCCCCTCGTCGGTACCGTCGCACTGGCCACCAGCGCGCTCATGCTGGTCAACGCCTCTTCGGCCGACGCTCAATCACCAGCTGTCGTCGTCCCCACCGTCGGTCTCGGTGCCGCAGATCCGTACGCAATTCTTGCCGGCTCCACCGTGACCGATGCGGGTGGATCTGTGATCAACGGCTCCGTGGGTGTGAGCCCAGGGGACGGGAACCCTTCGAGCGTCAGCGGCCTGCTGCAAGGCCAAATTACCAACGGCGTGATCGATGACAAGAACGAACGGGCCTTGAATGCGAAAGCTGCTCTGCAGGTTGCATATACCAACGCTGCCAACAGGTCTGGTCCCGAACTGGTTCCAGTCGAGCTCGGGGGCACCACACGGTATGCCGGTCTGTACAAGGGCGACACGCTCGGACTGACCGGATCTCTGCCTCTGACGCTCGATGCGCAAGGCAATTCCGCTGCGGTCTTCATCTTCCAAGCCGGATCCACTCTCATCACGGGGTCGAACAGCAGTGTGTCGCTGATCAACGGGGCCAGTCCGTGCAACGTGTTCTGGCAGGTGGGAAGCTCGGCCACTCTCGGCACCGGCACCGATTTCGTCGGCACGGTCATGGCGCAGGCGTCGATCACCGCGACGACGGATGCCGATGTGCGGGGACGACTCCTGGCTTTGACCGGCGCAGTCACCCTCGACTCGAACACGATCAGCAACGCAGAGTGTGGGATCACCGAACCGCCGGTCACGACCACGAACCCTCCGGTCACGACCACGACGCCTCCGGTCACGACGACCACACCGCCGGCGCCTACGACAACGACACCGGCACCTACGACAACGACGACCGCCCCGGGTGGCGGCGGCGGTACGCCGGGTGATGGTGGCGGAACGCCGCCGATCGTCATCGAAGTACCCCCGATCCCGGGTCTGCCGCCGATCCCCGGCATCACGCTTCCGCCGATTCCGGGTATCCCGAACGTGCCGGACAACCCGAACACGCCGGATCAGCCGAACACTCCGGACCAGCCGCGCACTCCCGATCAGCCGAACACCCCGGACCAGCCTCGGACTCCGGACCAGCCGAACACCCCGGACCAGCCGCGCACTCCGGACCAGCCCAACACCCCGGACCAGCCGCGCACTCCGGATCAGCCGCGCACTCCCGATCAGCCGGGCGGCCCTGATCAGCCGGGTACGTACAACCCCGGTGGCCAGATCACCCAGATTCCCAACGGTGGAGTCGAAACGGGCGATGGCAGCACCAGCGTGCGGCCGAATGCATCGTCGATGACATCGATGCTGAGTGTGCTTGCGGTCCTTGCTGCAGGCGGGGTTTCGGCCTTGGCGCTCAGCCGTCGTCGTCGCTGAGTAACACGTGAACAGTGAGATCTATACTGCTGCAGAAGTTTCCCGCACTGTGACCCGCCGCCGGGTTGCAGTGCGGGCTGCGGCGGCAGCCTGCCTGATGGTGGTGGCCCTCGTGTCGGGGTGTGCGACACCCGTCGATGAACCCGCTCCGACTCGAACGTCAGCGGCGACATCGGCTGACGTTGTCGCTCAACCCAATTCGATCCCTGCCCAGAGCGGTGGTTCGGCCGATGGTGTCGCATCTCCGCCCGAACGTATCGAGATCGACGCGATCGGTGTCGATTCCGATGTGATGGACCTCGGGTTGAATCCCGATGGAGAAATGGAGGTCCCGCCGGGCGGTTTTCCCGCAGGCTGGTACACCGGATCGCCGATCCCGGGTCAGCTGGGACCGTCGATCGTTGCCGGCCACGTGGATTGGGCCGGTAGCCCGGGTGTCTTCTACCGACTCCGCGAACTGGAGCAGGGAGACGATGTGTCCGTCACTGCCGAGGATGGAAGTACGGTCCGGTTCGTCGTCAGCGCTGTGGAGCAGTATCCGAAAGATGCCTTCCCCACCCAGAAGGTGTACGGCGATCTCGACCACCCAGGGTTGCGTCTGATCACATGCGGTGGCCAATTCGATTCGGATGTCGCCAGTTACGAGGACAACATCGTCGTCTACGCGGATCGGGTCTGACGCTCTACGTTCCTAGCCCGGCTCGAGTTCGAGGTCGATGAATCTGCCTGCTGTTCCGCGCCTTGGGGTCTGCGGTAGACGGTCGGTAGGTGGCCGCAATCGGCGAGCTGCGTTGTTGCAGGCACGGTGACGGCAGTGGTGCCGGCATTGGAGACCCAGAATTCGACGCCATCAGCAAGGATGACCGGAGTCCACAGGCCCGCGGTCTTCAGGCTGTGGTGACAGCGGCACAGGCAGACCTTCATGCCAGCTCGAATCGCTCCAGCACCACCTGAGTGTCGTCGTTGACCGTGAAATTCGGATTGCCCAGCTCCTCGCGGACTTCGACGGACTGCCAGAATCGTTCGTGTCCGGCACGCCACTGCGCCACATCGGTGTAACCCTCACCCTCGTCGAGCGCATGCTGCAGCGGAACATCGCTCAGCGCAACGACATCGACGGCCGTGGTCTCGATGACCCCGACCACGGCACCCGTCGAATTCACCACCGCACCGCGTTCACCGACCCTCGGCAGCTCCTCGTCGGTGTACTGAGCCAACAGGCTTGCCGTGCTGGTCTTCGCTCCGGACAGCACGGCCGCAACCAGCGTGTCCCGTAGTGGGCCCGGGTAGGCGAACTCGACAATCGGCAGATCGGTCACTCACGCATCATATTTCGAGGTCTACCCACACCAGTCTGTGGTCCGACGGGTGCTCGGCCTGATCGGGCCAATACACCTGCGAGTCGCGCACGGTCAGATCGTCCGACGGCAGCACGTAGTCCACCCGAAGGTCACCCGGCGTCGGATCAGCGAAATCGGCTGTGTCCGTTCCATGTCCATCGGACGTGGGTGCCGGATCTCGAACCCGCGGAAGATCCAGAACCTGTGCGATGGCACCGGCCACGGAGTCGCCGTCGACCGGATCGCTGTTCTGGTCGCCCATCATCACGAACGACGCTCCCTCGTCGAGTCCGCCTCGCACGCCGTTGTCGTCGTAGAGGTAGTCGGCACCGGAAATGTAATCGGCGCTCAACCGGATCTCGTCGTGATTGCGCTTACCGTTACGGTCCTCGGGTCCGTCGAAGGATGGGGGAGTGGGATGCGAGGCCAACACGTGCAGCGTCTTCCCGTTCACGTCGACGGGCACGTCCCAATGAGACTTGCTGGACAGTCGAAGCGCGTCCGCGTTCTCTCCGTAATAGTCGCGCGGTAACAGCGAGTCCGGCATGTCCTTCCACAGAAAGTTCTGGAACGTGCGTACCGAACCGGTGTCGATCGGGAACTTCGAGTACACCACCATGCCGTACTGGCCGGGAAACTGTCCGAATCCCCAGGCGTCACCGGGGCCACCGAGTGCGCCGTCCCCGTCCAGGTCGAGTCCCGAGTCGACGCCGGTGTTCACCGGAGCAGTGAAGAAGAACGGGTACTGCCCGTCGAGGTAGTTCTCGTTGAAGAGGGTCGGGCCATCGGACCCCGAATAGTCGAACTCGTTGACCAGCAACACATCCGGAGAGTTCGCGGAGATCACGTCGGCCACTGCGCGAGCCTGGGCGTTCTCTGCGCTCAGGTCGGTGACCAACTGTCCGGCCGCGGACCGATTGAGACTGGCGTTGAACGTCGCCACCCGGATGCTCGACGGTTCGTCGGGGGTCGGGTCTGCAGCAGACGGGTCCGTGGTGGAGCAGCCGACAGCCATGACGGCGAGGGTAACGGCGACGGCCACAAGTCTCGACGTTTTCACGTTTTTGACCGTAGAGACGGTAAGCGAACGTAAGGTTACGAATTAACAAGCAAGCGTGCTTGCTTTTTTCTCGTGCCTTTGTGAAGCTGGTCCCATGGCAGACCTCGACTCACTCGTCGGCGATCTCCGTGCCGAGGGTAACGACCTCGACGCGCTGGTGGCCGAGCTGGCACCCGAACGCTGGGCGGCACCTACTCCGGCGGCGGGCTGGACGATCGCACATCAGATCGCGCACCTGTCGTGGACGGATCACGTCGCGGAGCGAACCACATCCGCAGCGTCCGGTGATGCCGCGGCCGAGGAGGAGTTCGCCCGCACGCTGAAAAAGGCCTGGGAGAACCCCACCGGGTTCGTCGACGACGCCGCCGAGGAGGAAGCGAGCAACCCGGAACTGTTGAGCGCCTGGCGAACCCGCCGCCACGCCATGACGGACGCGCTGAAGCAGGTCCCGTCGGGCGTCAAGATCCAGTGGTTCGGGCCGCCCATGAGTGCCGCGTCCATGGCCACCGCCCGTCTCATGGAGACGTGGGCCCACGGACAGGACGTCGCCGACGCGCTGGGCGTCACCCGCGTGCCGACCGACCGAATCCGCGGAGTCGCACACATCGGCGTCCGGACACGGGATTTCGCTTACGCCGTCAACGAGCAGACTCCGCCGACGGAACCGTTCGGAATCGAGCTCACCGCACCCTCGGGCGCAGTGTGGACGTGGGGCCCCGACGACGCAGAACAGCGTGTCACCGGATCTGCACTCGACTTCTGCCTTCTCGTCACTCAGCGCGCACACCGCGACGACCTGGACGTTCGAGCCGACGGGGCCGATGCCGCACACTGGCTCACCATCGCCCAAGCCTTCGCAGGCCCTCCCGGACAGGGACGAGACAAGGCAGGACGCGAGAAAGCATGACCGTACGTATAGGCAACTGCTCCGGTTTCTACGGAGATCGACTGTCCGCGATGCGGGAGATGCTCGAAGGAGGAGACCTCGATTACCTCACCGGTGACTACCTCGCCGAGCTGACCATGCTCATCCTCGGACGCGACCGAATGAAGGACGCGACCCGTGGCTACGCCAAAACCTTTCTGCGGCAGGCCGAGGACTGTCTCGGACTGGCACTCGACAAGGGCGTGAAGATCGTCGCCAATGCCGGCGGACTGAATCCGCGTGGACTGGTCGAGGCGTTGGAGAAGCTGGATTCCGGCGCGAAGATCGGCTACGTGGACGGCGACGACCTCCTCGGCAGGGCAGGCGAACTCGGCCTCGGCAGCCCGCTGACGGCAAACGCCTACCTCGGTGCGTGGGGAATCGTGGAATGCCTGAACTCCGGTGCCGACGTCGTCGTGACCGGTCGCGTCACCGACGCCAGTGTCATCGTCGGCCCGGCTGCCGCTCACTTCGGCTGGTCGACAACCGATTACGACGCATTGGCCGGCGCGGTCATCGCGGGCCACGTCATCGAGTGCGGTACTCAAGCGACCGGCGGTAACTACTCGTTCTTCACCGAGATCGCCGACATGTCCCGTCCCGGGTTCCCCATCGCCGAGATCGAAGCCGACGGATCCTCCGTCATCACCAAGCACGAGGGCACCGGCGGTGCCGTCAGCGTCGGTACCGTCACCGCGCAACTGCTGTACGAGATCACCGGGGGCCGATACGCGAACCCCGACGTCACCGCGCGCATCGACACGGCGGTCCTGGCGCAGGAGTCCAGTAACCGAGTATCGATCAGCGGGGTCACCGGAGAAGCGCCGCCGCCCACCTACAAGGTCTCGCTCAACGCACTCGGCGGCTTCCGCAACGAATTCACGATGGTCTTGACCGGCCTGGACATCGAGGCCAAAGCCGAACTGGCGCAACGGCAGTTCGAGTCGTGGTTGCCCGCCCGACCGACCGAGTTGGACTGGACTCTGGTGCGTACCGACAAGCCCGACGCCGAGACCGAGGAAACCGCAAGCGCGTTGCTGCGCTGCGTCGCCCGCGACGGTAACCCCGACGCGGTGGGACGCCAGTTCTCGGCTGTGGCGGTCGAACTCGCACTTGCCAGCTACCCGGGCTTCTCGGTCACCGCACCGCCCGGAAACGGAGCCCCGTACGGGGTGTTCACCGCAGGTTTCGTCGACGCACACGACGTACCGCATACGGCCCACCTGGCCGACGGCACCGAACGCAGGATTGCACCCTCGGCGCAGACGCGAGTCCTGGAATCGCTGGTCGAACCGAAGCTGCCGGCACCGCGAGCCGCCGAGGACACCATCCGACTACCACTCGGTACCATCGCCGCCGCCCGCAGCGGAGACAAAGGTGGGAGCGCCAACGTCGGAGTGTGGGTGCGCACCGACGACGAATTCGCCTGGCTCGTCCACGCATTGACGGTCGAGACCCTGAAGAAGATGTTGCCCGAGGCCGAAAAACTCACTGTCACTCGGCATGTACTTCCCAACCTGCGGGCGGTGAACTTCGTCATCGACGGCATTCTCGGCCAGGGCGTTGCATCGCAGGCCAGATTCGATCCACAGGCCAAGGGACTCGGTGAGTGGCTGCGGTCGCGGCACATCGACATCCCCGAAACACTCGTGTTCACAGGAGTGGAGCCTGCGGAACGACCCGACAAGAAAGCAGCACTCATATGAGCATCTGGACTACCCCGGAGCGTCAGCAGCTTCGCAAGACCGTTCGCAGTTTCGTCGAACAGGACATTGCGCCGCACATGAATCAGTGGGAGACCGAGGGCGAGATTCCGCGTGAGCTGCACAAGAAGGCGGCCGCTCTCGGTTTGCTCGGCGCAGGGTTTCCCGAGGACGTCGGCGGCGACGGCGGTGATCTCGCGGACGCGGTGCTGATCTGTGAGGAGATGCACCAGGCCGGCGCGTCGGGCGGACTGTTCGCTTCTCTGTTCACCTGTGGAATTGCGTTGCCGCACTTGGTTGCCGCGAGAGATCCTGAGCAAATCGACAAGTGGGTACGGCCGACGCTGGCGGGGGAGAAGATCGGCTCGCTCGCGATCACCGAGCCGGGTGGCGGCTCCGACGTGGGTCATCTGCGGACCAAGGCGGTCAGAGACGGCGACCATTACGTCGTCAACGGGTCGAAGACCTACATCACCTCGGGGTGCCGTGCGGACTTCGTCGTCACCGCGGTCCGGACGGGAGGCGAGGGTGCAGCCGGAGTGTCGCTCCTCGTCGTCGAAAGGGGCACACCGGGCTTCGAGGTCACCAGCAAGCTGGACAAGATGGGCTGGCGCGCCTCCGATACCGCCGAACTCTCCTTCGTCGACGCACGGGTTCCGGTGGCCAACCTGGTCGGTGCCGAGAACAGTGGCTTCGTCCAGATCGCGCAGGCATTTCTCACCGAGCGTATCGCTCTCGCCGCTCAGGCCTACGCCAGCGCGCAGCGGTGCCTCGATCTGACGCTGCAGTGGGTTCGAGACCGGGAGACCTTCGGAAAGCCGCTCATCGCACGGCAATCCGTACAGAACACCGTCACCGAGATGGCGCGCAAGATCGACATCGCTCGCGTGTACACCCGCTCCCTCGTCGAGCGGTCCATGCAGGAGGACGGTGACTTCATCGCCGAGGTCTGCTTCGCCAAGAACACCGCCGTCGAGTCCGGGGAGTGGGTGGCCAATCAAGCCGTCCAACTCTTCGGCGGACTCGGGTACATGCGCGAGAGCGAGGTCGAACGGCAATACCGCGACATGCGCATCCTCGGTATCGGCGGCGGAACCACCGAGATTCTCACCGGCCTTGCCGCAAAACGATTGGGGTACCAGGCATGAGCGTGCTGAAGTCCACTCTCGACACCGCATCGGAGCAGTACACCGGTGCCACCGAAGCCATGCACACCAAACTGGCCGAGATCGACGCCGAACACGACAAGGCGTTGCTCGGTGGCGGTCAGAAGTACGTCGATCGACACAAGAAGCGTGGCAAGCTGCTCGCCCGTGAGCGCATCGAATTGTTGATCGACGAGGATTCCGCGTTCCTCGAACTGTGCCCACTTGCGGCGTGGGGCAGCGACTTTCCCGTCGGTGCCAGCACCGTCATGGGTATCGGTGTCGTGTGCGGGGTCGAATGTCTCATCGTGGCCAACGATCCCACGGTCCGCGGCGGGTCCAGCAACCCGTGGACCCTGAAGAAGGGGTTCCGCGGCAACGACATCGCCACCCAGAACCGACTGCCGGTGATCTCTCTCGTCGAGTCGGGCGGTGCCGACCTGCCCACGCAGAAAGAGGTGTTCATCCCCGGTGGGCGCATGTTCCGCGATCTGACGCAGCTCTCGGCGGCCGGTATTCCGACCATCGCCCTGGTGTTCGGCAACTCGACTGCGGGCGGTGCCTACGTTCCCGGCATGTCCGATCACGTCGTCATGATCAAGGAACGATCCAAGGTGTTCCTGGCCGGACCGCCCCTGGTGAAGATGGCCACCGGTGAGGATTCGGACGACGAGTCGCTCGGCGGAGCCGAGATGCACGCTCGAAAGTCGGGTCTCGCAGACTACTTCGCCGTCGACGAGCAGGACGCCATCCGTATCGGACGCAGCATCGTCTCCCGGTTGAACTGGAAGAAGAAGGGGCCCGAGCCACGCACCGAGGTCATCGAGCCACTCGCCGATCCCGAGGATCTGCTCGGCATCGTCCCCACCGATCTGAAGATCCCATTCGATCCCCGCGAGGTCATCGCCCGCATCGTCGACGGTTCCGACTTCGACGAGTTCAAGCCGATGTACGGCGGCTCGCTCGTCACCGGTTGGGCAGAGTTGCACGGCTACCCGATCGGCATCCTCGCCAACGCACGCGGCGTGCTGTTCAGCGAGGAATCGCAGAAGGCGACGCAGTTCATTCAGCTCGCCAACCGGTCGAACACGCCACTGCTGTTCCTGCACAACACCACCGGCTACATGGTCGGCAAGGAATACGAGGAAGGCGGCATGATCAAGCACGGATCGATGATGATCAACGCCGTCTCCAACTCGAAGGTGCCGCACATCTCGATCCTGCTCGGGGCGTCCTACGGAGCCGGCCATTACGGCATGTGCGGCCGCGCCTTCGATCCTCGCTTCCTCTTCGCCTGGCCGTCCAGCAAATCCGCCGTCATGGGTGGCGCACAGCTGGCCGGCGTCATCTCCATCGTCGGACGCGCCGCCGCAGAAGCTCGCGGTCAAGCGTTCGACGCGGAGGCCGATGCCGGACTGCGCGCGATGATCGAGAATCAGATCGAAGCCGAATCGTTGCCGATGTTCCTGTCCGGACGCCTCTACGACGACGGCGTCATCGATCCCCGTGACACCCGCACGGTAGTGGGAATGTGCCTGTCGGCCATCGCCTCTGCCCCGATCGAAGGCACCGCGAACTTCGGTGTCTTCCGGATGTGATGCCCGCATGCTGAACAAAGTCCTCGTGGCCAATCGCGGCGAAATCGCCCGACGCGTCTTCACCACCTGCCGCGCGGAGGGCATCGATACCGTCGCGGTCTTCTCCGACGCCGACGCGGCATCTCCCCATGTGCGTGAGGCGGACTCCGCTGTGCGTCTGCCTGGGCAGAGCCCGTCCGAGACCTACTTGCGCGGAGAATTGATCATCGCCGCCGCGGTGCAGGCCGGAGCCGACGCGGTCCATCCGGGATACGGATTCCTCTCCGAGAACGCCGAATTCGCCCGGCAAGTTCTCGACGCCGGGTTGACCTGGATCGGACCGCCCGTCAAGGCCATCGAATCGATGGGCTCGAAGGTCGAGTCCAAGAAGATGATGGCCGACGCCGGAGTGCCGGTGTTGACTCGACTCGATCCCGAGTCGGTCACCGAGAACGAGCTACCGGTACTGATCAAGGCCTCCGCGGGCGGCGGCGGTCGGGGGATGCGCATCGTCCGCAGTCTCGATGCACTGCAGTCGGAGCTCGAGGCAGCCGGACGAGAAGCCCTCTCGGCCTTCGGCGATGGAACGGTGTTCATCGAGCGGTACATCGAAACCGGGCGGCACATCGAAGTTCAGGTCATGGCCGATCGATTCGGCACGGTGTGGACGGTGGGCGAGCGTGAATGCTCGATCCAACGCAGGCACCAGAAGGTCGTCGAGGAAGCTCCGTCGCCGCTCGTCGAACGCATCGACGGCATGCGCGAGAAGCTTTTCGAAGCAGCCACACTGGCATCCGAGGCCATCGGCTACGAGGGTGCAGGGACCGTCGAATTCCTCGCCGACGAAAAGGGAAATTTCTTCTTCCTCGAGATGAACACCCGCCTGCAGGTGGAGCATCCGGTCACCGAATGCACGACGGGTCTGGATCTCGTTGCGCTGCAGATCCAGGTTGCGGCGGGGGAGCGGCTACCGGCCGAACAGCCCACGACACGGGGACACTCGATCGAGGTTCGGCTGTACGCCGAGGATCCGGCTCAGGACTGGCAGCCGCAGAGCGGTGCCGTGCACCGATTCGAAATCCCTGGTGCGCAGTTCGAGGTGTCGGACAAAGCTGGATACATCAGAGTCGATTCCGGCGTCGAGACGGGCAGTGTGGTGGGAACGCAGTACGACCCCATGCTCGCCAAGGTGATCTCCTTCGCCCCGACGCGGGACCGAGCGGCGACTCTGTTGGCGAAAGCACTGCAGAACGCCACCATTCACGGCCTGAAGACCAATCGCGATCTGCTGGTCAACATTCTGCGCCATCCGGCGTTCCTGGCGGGCGACACCGATACAGCCTTCTTCGACACGCACGGCCTCGATGTCCTGGCTCAGCCGTTTGCGCAGGGCCGGGCCGAGGAACTGTCGGCGCTCGCGGCTGCCTTGGCCGACGCGGCGAGCAACGTCTCGCGAGCTCGGGTGAACCGGGGTCTACCCGGCGGCTGGCGCAATCTCCGGTCGCAACCGCAGCGCAAGACGTACAACGACATCACCGTCGAATACTCGATCGGACGCAGCGGACTCACCTCCTCGGTGGAGGGTGTCGAACTGGTGGAGCACACACCGACCTCGGTGACGTTGGACGACAACGGTATTCGTCGTATCTTCGCAGTGAGCACCTACGGGTCCGACGTGTTCGTGGATTCTTCCCTGGGCCCCGTTCGATTGGCTCGGGCACCGAGGTTCACCGACCCCACCGACGAGGTGGCGGCCGGATCACTGCTCGCGCCGATGCCGGGCAGCGTCATCAGAATTGCTGCTGCGCAGGGAGATACCGTCACCGCGGGCCAGCCCATTCTGTGGCTGGAGGCGATGAAGATGGAGCACACCGTGACTGCACCCGCCGATGGTGTGCTCACCGAACTGAACGTGCAGCAGGGTCAGCAAGTCGAGGTAGGACAGGTCTTGGCAGTAGTCACCGACACGCCAGTCGTCACCGATAACGGAGTGGAGCAACCATGAGTTTCATCGAAACCGAAGAGCAGAAGGGTCTGCGCAACGCAGTCTCGTCACTGGGCAAGCGCTACAACTACATCGATTACGTGCTGCCCAAGGCGCGTAAAGGTGAGCCACTGACCGAACTGTGGAACGAGGCGGGCAAGCTCGGCTTCCTCGGGGTCAATCTGCCCGAGGAATACGGCGGCGGAGGCGCAGGCATCTACGAACTTGCGCTCGTGCAGGAGGAGTTGGCTGCGCACGGTGCCGGTCTACTGCTCGTCGTCGTCAGTCCGGCCATCTGCGGCACCATCATCGGCAAGTACGGCACGCCGGACCAGAAGCAGGAGTGGCTCACCGCCCTTGCCGACGGTTCCAAGATCATGGTGTTCGGCATCACCGAGCCCGACGCCGGATCCAACTCGCACCAGATCACCACCACGGCGCGTCGCGACGGTGACGAATGGATCTTGAAGGGCAACAAGATCTATATCTCGGGCGTGGATCAGGCCGACGCCGTATTGATCGTTGCCAGAACGGAAGACAGCAAGACCGGCAAGCTCAAGCCTGCCCTGTTCATCGTGCCCACCGACGCTCCGGGACTGCAGAAGACGCAGATGCAGATGGACATCGTCGAGCCCGATCATCAGTTCGTGCTGTTCCTCGACGACGTCCGGTTGCCTGCCGAGGCACTCGTCGGTGAGGCCGACGCTGCCCTGATGCAGTTGTTCGCCGGACTGAACCCCGAGCGCATTCTCGGTGCTGCGATGGCTGTCGGTATGGGTCGATACGCTCTGGACGCGGCGGTCAAATACGCCAACGAGCGGACGGTCTGGAAGACGCCGATCGGCGCTCACCAGGGCTTGGCGCACCCGTTGGCGCAGTGCAAGATCGAGCTGGAGTTGGCGAAATTGATGATGCAGAAGGCCGCGGTGCTCTACGACTCCGGCGACGATTTCGGTGCCGCCGAGGCCGCGAACATGGCGAAATACGCTGCTGCCGAGGCCAGTATCAAGGCACTCGATCAGGCGATCCAAACCCACGGTGGTGCCGGGTTGAGCAGTGAATACGGATTGGCTGCGATGCTCGGAGCCGCCCGTATCGCCCGCGTTGCTCCGGTGAGCCGGGAGATGATCCTGAACTTCGTGAGCCAGCACTCGCTCGGCCTGCCGAGAAGCTACTGATGGCCGTTCTCGTCGAGTCGGGCAAGGACACAGCGTATTTGACGTTGGATTCGCCGCAGAACCGAAACGCGCTGTCGTCGGTGTTGGTCGAGGAGCTGACAGCGGGCCTCATCGCTGCGGCGCACGACGACGACATCAGAACGATCGTGCTCGGTCACACCGGTACGACGTTCTGCGCCGGTGCAGATCTCCGGGAAGCCGGGGCGTCGCCGGAGCTTCGGACTCGGCAGATGCTGGATCTGATGCGGCTGATCATCGACACCCCGAAACCCGTCGTCGTACAGATCGATGGACATGTGCGGGCAGGCGGGATGGGGCTCGTGGCGGCGTGCGACGTCGCCATTGCCGGACCGGAAAGCTCGTTCGCGCTGACCGAGGTTCGCCTCGGACTGGCGGCGTCGGTCATCTCCGTCGCCGTGTTGCCGCGACTGTCGTCCCGGGCGGCGAGTCGATATTTCCTCACCGGCGAGACGTTCGACGGTGCCACCGCCCAGGAGATCGGTCTGGTCACCGTGGCCGACGCCGTTCCCGCGGCCGCGGTGGCCGACTACATGATCATGTTCAGGAAGTGCTCGCCGCAGGGCTTGGCCGAGTCCAAACAGCTCACCACCGCCGCGATCCGACGCGAGATCGACGAGCGCGGAACGGCCGTCGCCGAGCAATCGGCCAGGTTGTTTGCATCGGAGGAGGCCCGAGAGGGGATGATGTCCTTTCTGGAGAAGAGGCCGCCGTCCTGGGCTGCCGAAGGTTAGGGAGATGGTGATGGCGCGCGAACCCAAGCAGGATCGCAGCAGGGTGACGCGTCAGCGACTGCTCGAGGCGACGATCGACTCGCTCGCCGAGCAGGGCTGGAGCGCAACGACGGTCGGGGTCGTCGCCGAGCGCGCCGGCGTCTCTCGCGGTGCCACCCAACACCATTTCCCGACGCGTGAGGACCTCATCACCGGGGCACTCGAGTACATGTTCGACACTCGGATGGACCATGCTCGCCGCGAGGCACAGGAGATTCCGCCCGGACCCGGCCGAACGAAACTGGTGGTGGAGAGGCTCGTCGAGTACTACACGGGTCCGATGTTCAAAGCGGCGCTGCAGGTCTGGACGGCGGCGTCGGCCGATCCGGAACTGCGTGATCGGATCGTCCCACTCGAAGAGCGATTCGGTCGTCGAGCGCACTCGATGGCCGTCGAGAACCTCGGAGTCGACGACAACGATCCCGTCACCCACCGTCTCGTTCAGGCGACGCTCGACCTGGCGCGTGGGCTCGGTCTCGCAGACGTCCTGACCGACGACGCGCGTCGCCGCGTCGAAATCGTGCGAGCCTGGGCCGATGTGCTCGATGCCTCGCTGAACGCGCGGCTGTCCGCCGTAGGAGCGGTAGCGCACTAGAAGCGCACGATCTGCAGTTCCGATCGACCTGTGCTTGAGTCGGCTCGTGACTTCCGATTCCGCACGCGTCCACCGTGGCCATATCTTTCACATCGCCGGCTCGCCCACGGTGCTCGAGGCCGCAACCGCGTTGGTGTCCATTCCCGACGGTGCCCTCGTGGTCGGCGGCGACGGCAGGATCGAGTACTGCGGCGAGTTCGATTCTCTACCAACGCACTACGCCCATTCGGATGTGTTCGATCATCGGCCCGGCTTCCTACTGCCGGGATTCGTCGACACGCACATCCACTTCCCACAGACCTATGCCGGCGATTCCTACGGCGGCGGGCAATTGCTCGAATGGCTGAACACGTGCATCTTTCCGTCCGAAGCACGATTCGCCGATCCGGAATTCGCGGCGGCGGCCGCGCGCGACTTCTGCGCAGCACGCATTCGCGCTGGGACGACGCAGGCCATGGTGTTCGGGTCGGCATTCCCGCACGCACAGGATTCTTTGTTCTCCGAGACGCTCGAGCACGGACTGCGCATCGTCAGTGGCCGCGGGATCCAGACCACCGGCCCCGCGTCGGCGCACGCGCTGATCACCGGTGAGGACGAGGCGATCCGCCTGGTGTCCGAGGAGATAGAGAAGTGGCACGCCGCCGATACCGGCGACGTCGACACCGCGATGCTGCACGTCGCCGTCGTACCGCGTTTTTCTCTGTCGGTGACGACGGAAACGCTGAGGAACCTCGGCGAGCTCTACGACTCCGTACGCGGCAGAGGCGTCTACTTCCACACGCACCTCAACGAGAACAACCGACCGGGCACCGGCGAGATCGACGCCACCAAGGGTGCGTACCAGGTCGAGAGTTACCTGGACACCTACGACGGCAAGTTCCTGCCGGGCTCGCAAGTAGGCGGCAAGAGCCTGCTGGGTCGACGGTCGATTCTGGCGCACGCGGTGCACTGCGAAGACGCGGAACTGACGAGGTTGGCCGAGACGGGTACGTCCATCGCGCACTGTCCCACCTCGCAGCAGTTCCTGGGCTCGGGCACGATGCCGTGGAAGAGAACCGTCGCCGCCGGGGTGAACATCGCCATCGGGTCCGACTTCGGAGGCGGTGACGAGTGGCTGCTCCCGCAGGTACTGGCCGACGCGTTCAAGGTGCACATCTCCGAACCGGGAGACGCAGGCCTGTCGCTGCATCCGGCCGAACTGTTGTTCACCGGGACGCTCGCCGGGGCACGTGCACTCGACATGGAGGAGCGCATCGGCAACTTCGACGTGGGGAAAGAGGCGGACTTCGTCGTCGTCGATCCCGACGCGTGGCCGCAGCTGGCCGCGGCCGTCGACCACGGCGTGCGGGCCGAGGACCCCGAGCTGGCCCGCGACCAGACCCTGTTCGCCCTGCTGATGGCCATGCGAGAGCCGGCCATCGTGGGTGTGTACGTCCAAGGACGCGCTGTGCACGGCACATGACCGCTGCCCTGTTCGATTGGTAGGTTCGGTGCGACGCGAACTGCAGCATCGGACCAGCACGCGAAGGACGGCATGAAGCGAGTGACACTGGTGATCACCGCGGTCGCCGCGCTGATCGCAGGTTGCGGTGGCTCGGATACCGACGCCGCCGATACCGCGCCCGAGCCGTCGACGAGCAAGGCCGCGTACGAGCCCGGCCCGTTCTTCGGCGAATGCGGATCGATCAGCGACGCCGAGGTGCAGGCCGCGTTCGGTGCCGGACCGTTTGCCCAAGTCACCCGCAACTCCGTCGGCTGTCAATGGGAAACCGTGGCCATCAGCGGACCGAGTGTCAGCTTCTCCTGGTATCGCGGCAGTCCGATCGGCCGCGAACGCGCCGGGTCCGAACTGATCGGCCGTCCGGCCAAGGACATCGCCATCGACGGCAACCCCGGATTCGAAGCCGAGCAGGGCCCGTTGTGCGAGATCGGTGTGCAATTCGGCGACGACTTCTTCCATTGGTCGGTCACCTACTCCGAACAGATCCCGGCGCGCCCGCCGTGCGACGTCGGGAACGAACTGGCGAAGCTGACCGTGGAGCGTAAGCAATGAAATCTCGAGCAAGTACTTCGAGACGGGTTTTCGCCGCCGCAGCGACCCTGCTGCTCGCGGCCGGTTGCTCTCTGACGGTCGAGGGCACGGCCAAGCCCCAGTCCTATGCAGGCTCGGGCAACCAAGAATTCACCAAGTTGTTGACCGAGTGCGATGCCGTCTCCGACGACCAGATCGCCGATGCCACCGGAGCCGACGACATCGCTCGTGGCTTCTTCGGAGCGATCTGCCGATGGGATCTGATCGGTTCCGCGGGCATTGTGAAGGTGACGTTCAACTGGTTCGAGTCCGGCACCCTGGCCGCCGAGCGGGCGGCCGACGAGAAGATGACGTACACCGTCAGCGACACAACAGTGCAGGGCCGCAAGGCAATACAGGCTCAACGCCCGAACGACCCGGACTCGTGCGGAGTGTCGGCCGGAGCGGACCAGGCGGGCATCTTCGGGTGGTGGGTGCAGTACCGTCCGGGCGTCGCACACCCCGATCCCTGCCAGGCCGCAGCGAAGCTGGCAGACCTCACACTCAACCTGAGCAGATAGGTTGCGTATCAGAGCGAAGGGTGTTTTGACCCGAGGCCGCGCCGCCGGGTATCGTTATGGGTCGTGTCCGGCCTGGCCGGACCGTTTGTGTGCCTATGCGAGGTACAGCCGTGCGCACGTTCGTCTCGAGAGCGCGCAACCGGCTGGACGTGTGGGGGTATGCGACACACCCGACCGCGGGGTGCAAGAGACCCGCGGAGACGTCATGGGTGAGGAGCAGTGTTCTCTTGCTCCAACTGCTAGATCCCTGTTTATCGACACGAAGAAAGCCGGTTTATGCCAACGATCAACCAGCTGGTCCGTAAGGGTCGCACCGACAAGGTCGCGAAACTGAAGACCGCTGCCCTCAAGGGCAGTCCCCAGCGCCGTGGTGTGTGCACTCGCGTGTACACCACCACCCCCAAGAAGCCGAACTCCGCTCTCCGTAAGGTCGCGCGTGTTCGCCTGACCACCTCGGTAGAGGTCACCGCATACATCCCCGGTGAGGGCCACAACCTGCAGGAGCACTCGATGGTGCTCGTTCGCGGCGGTCGTGTGAAGGACCTCCCGGGTGTGCGTTACAAGATCATCCGCGGCTCGCTCGACACCCAGGGTGTCAAGAACCGCAAGCAGGCTCGCAGCCGCTACGGAGCCAAGAAGGAGAAGAGCTGATATGCCACGCAAGGGCCCAGCACCCAAGCGGCCGCTGATCAACGACCCGGTCTACGGATCGCCGTTGGTCACGCAGCTCGTCAACAAGATCCTTCTCGACGGCAAGAAGTCGACCGCAGAGCGCATCGTCTACCAGGCGCTCGAGCAGGCTCGCGAGAAGACCGGCACCGACCCCGTCGTCACGCTCAAGCGTGCACTCGACAACGTCAAGCCGGCCCTCGAGGTTCGCAGCCGACGCGTCGGCGGTGCCACCTACCAGGTGCCCGTCGAGGTTCGTCCCGGCCGCTCCACCACGCTGGCACTGCGCTGGCTGGTCACGTTCTCGCGCGCTCGTCGCGAGAAGACCATGGTCGAGCGTCTGGCGAACGAGTTGCTCGACGCCAGCAACGGCCTCGGTGCCGCTGTGAAGCGCCGCGAAGACACTCACAAGATGGCCGAAGCCAACAAGGCGTTCGCCCACTACCGCTGGTGATCTCCTCGCTCGGGCGGTATTCGGAACTTTCCGATGCCGCCGGAGCGTTGATCAGCTCAGGCAATACCTCTTCCAACACCAAGGCGGGTTAACTCGTGGCACAGGACGTGCTGACCGACCTCAACAAGGTCCGCAACATCGGCATCATGGCCCACATCGATGCCGGCAAGACCACCACTACCGAACGCATCCTCTTCTACACCGGTATCTCCTACAAGATCGGTGAAGTTCACGATGGCGCAGCCACCATGGACTGGATGGAGCAGGAGCAGGAGCGTGGCATCACGATCACCTCTGCTGCCACGACGTGCTTCTGGAACGACAACCAGATCAACATCATCGACACCCCCGGTCACGTCGACTTCACCGTCGAGGTGGAGCGCTCGCTCCGCGTCCTCGACGGCGCTGTCGCAGTGTTCGACGGCAAAGAAGGTGTCGAGCCGCAGTCCGAGCAGGTGTGGCGTCAGGCCGACAAGTACGACGTGCCGCGTATCTGCTTCGTCAACAAGATGGACAAGCTCGGCGCGGACTTCTACTACACCGTGCAGACCATCATCGATCGTCTCGGTGCCAAGCCGCTGGTCATCCAGCTGCCCATCGGTGCAGAGAACGAGTTCGAGGGCGTCATCGACCTCGTGCAGATGAAGGCTCTCGTGTGGAGTGGCGAGACCAAGCTCGGCGAGAAGTACGAGATCCAGGAGATCCCGGAAAACCTCAAGGAGCGCGCAGACGAGTACCGCACGCAGCTGCTCGAGACCGTGGCCGAGTCCGACGAAGCGCTTCTGGAGAAGCACTTCGGCGGCGAAGAGCTCACGATCGACGAGATCAAGGGCGCCATCCGCAAGATGACGGTCAACAGCGAGCTGTACCCGATCCTGTGTGGATCCGCGTTCAAGAACAAGGGCGTTCAGCCCATGCTCGACGCGGTCATCGACTACCTCCCGTCTCCCCTCGACGTTGCCGAGACCATCGGACACGCCGTCGGCGACGAGGAGAAGGAGATCACTCGCAAGCCGTCCGCAGACGAGCCGTTCGCGGCTCTCGCGTTCAAGATCGCGACGCACCCCTTCTTCGGCAAGCTGACCTACGTCCGGGTGTACTCGGGCAAGGTCGACTCCGGCGCTCAGGTCATCAACTCGACCAAGGGCAAGAAGGAGCGTCTGGGCAAGCTGTTCCAGATGCACTCCAACAAGGAGAACGCGATCGCGACCGCGTCTGCCGGTCACATCTACGCCGTCATCGGCCTCAAGGACACCACGACGGGTGACACGCTCTGCGATCCGCAGAACCAGATCATCCTCGAGTCCATGAGCTTCCCGGACCCGGTCATCCAGGTCTCGATCGAGCCCAAGACCAAGTCCGACCAGGAGAAGCTGGGAACAGCCATCCAGAAGCTCGCCGAAGAGGACCCCACGTTCTCGGTGAAGCTGGACGAGGACACCGGCCAGACCGTCATCGGCGGCATGGGCGAGCTCCACCTCGACATCCTCGTCGACCGTATGCGTCGCGAGTTCAAGGTCGAGGCCAACGTCGGCAAGCCGCAGGTTGCGTACCGCGAGACCATCCGCAAGACGGTCGAGAAGCACGACTACACGCACAAGAAGCAGACCGGTGGCTCCGGCCAGTTCGCGAAGGTCATCATCAAGCTCGAGCCTTTCGAGGGCGAAGACGGCGCGACGTACGAGTTCGAGAACAAGGTCAGCGGTGGTCGTGTGCCCAGGGAGTACATCCCCTCGGTCGACGCCGGTGCACAGGACGCCATGCAGTACGGTGTTCTCGCCGGATACCCGCTGGTCAACGTCAAGGTCACACTGCTCGACGGTGCGTACCACGACGTCGACTCGTCGGAGATGGCCTTCAAGGTCGCCGGCTCACAAGCGTTCAAGGAAGCCGCCCGTAAGGCCAGCCCCGTCATCCTCGAACCCGTCATGGCCGTCGAGGTCATCACGCCCGAGGATTACATGGGTGAGGTCATCGGCGACCTGAACTCCCGCCGTGGTCAGATCCAGGCCATGGAGGAACGCAGCGGTGCCCGTATCGTCAAGGCACTGGTTCCGCTGTCGGAGATGTTCGGCTACATCGGAGACCTTCGGTCGAAGACGCAGGGCCGCGCTAACTACTCCATGGTCTTCGATTCGTACGCAGAAGTTCCCGCGAACGTAGCGAAGGAAATCATCGCGAAGGTCAACGGAGAGTAATTCTCTTCGTTTGCTGGACCACGCTCGACCTGTAATAAGTAACAACACATACGCGTGCGTGCCCCGTCGGGGCCCGCACAGATCAGTCCAGGAGGACACACAGTGGCGAAGGCGAAGTTCGATCGGACGAAGCCGCACGTCAACATCGGCACCATCGGTCACGTTGACCACGGTAAGACGACGCTGACGGCTGCAATCACCAAGGTTCTGCACGACAAGTTCCCGGACCTGAACGAGGCCTCGGCTTTCGATCAGATCGACAAGGCTCCGGAGGAGAAGGCTCGTGGTATCACGATCAACATCTCCCACGTCGAGTACCAGACCGACAAGCGCCACTACGCGCACGTCGATGCACCGGGTCACGCCGACTACATCAAGAACATGATCACCGGCGCGGCACAGATGGACGGCGCAATCCTGGTCGTGGCAGCTACCGATGGCCCGATGCCGCAGACCCGCGAGCACGTGCTCCTGGCCCGCCAGGTCGGCGTGCCGTACATCCTGGTCGCACTGAACAAGGCCGACATGGTCGACGACGACGAGATCATCGAGCTCGTCGAGATGGAGGTCCGCGAGCTCCTCGCTTCGCAGGAGTTCGACGAGGACGCACCGGTCATCAAGGTCTCCGCACTCAAGGCACTCGAGGGTGACGAGAAGTGGGGCGAGTCGGTTCTGGAGCTCATGCAGGCCGTCGACGACTCGGTTCCGGACCCCGTCCGTGAGACCGACAAGCCGTTCCTCATGCCCGTCGAGGACGTCTTCACCATCACCGGTCGTGGCACCGTGGTCACCGGACGTATCGAGCGCGGCTCGGTCAACGTCAACGAAGAGGTCGAGATCGTCGGCATCCGCCCCGGCTCGACCAAGACCACCGTCACCGGCATCGAAATGTTCCGCAAGCTGCTCGACTCGGGTCAGGCAGGCGACAACGTCGGCCTCCTCGTTCGTGGCATCAAGCGCGAAGACGTCGAGCGTGGACAGGTCATCATCAAGCCCGGCACCACGACTCCCCACACGGAGTTCGAGGGCAACGCCTACATCCTCTCGAAGGACGAGGGCGGCCGCCACACGCCGTTCTTCAACAACTACCGCCCGCAGTTCTACTTCCGTACCACGGACGTTACGGGCGTCGTGACCCTTCCCGAGGGCACCGAGATGGTCATGCCCGGTGACAACACCGAGATGTCCGTCACGCTGATCCAGCCGGTCGCCATGGACGTCGGCCTGCGTTTCGCAATCCGTGAGGGCGGTCGTACCGTCGGAGCCGGTCGCGTCACGAAGATCATCAAGTGATCTAGCTTCACCCAGCTCTACGAAAGCGGCACCCACCTTCTGGTGGGTGCCGCTTTTGCGTGTGCACGCGACCTCCTCAATGTGCGGCCTCCCTTGTGTGGCCCTCCCGTTGGACGGCCCTCCCGTCGGGATCAATGTGGGTTTCAGTCGCTCAGACTGCAACAAAGTCGCATTGATCCGGCGGGTAGAGGGGAATACACGACCGGAAAATGGGACGCATCGGACGCGGCTGTCCCGTAACGTCGCTGCGGTGCTACTGACCGTGACTGCAAACGCCACAACCGATTTCCCGGACGCCTCCGATATCGGGTATTTGTTGCACAAGCACCCCGATCGCGTACAGACTCGCAACCTGCCCATGGGTCAGACCACGGTGTTGTATCCCGAGGTCTCGGCAGAGCGGACAACCCTTGCAGTACTGCTCGACGCCACAGACGGCAAGAGTCCGGCTGCATCAGGGCTTGCTGTGGCGTTGTCTCGCCTGTTCAAGCAGACGCTGGCAGGCGTCTGTACCACAAGACCCGAATTGGTCTCTGCAGCAATCGATTTGATCGTCACGATGCCGGCCGCGCCGTCGCGCGGTGCGACTGATCTTGCGCCTCGGCTGTTCGGACCCCTCGGATGGAATGTAGAGACCACCCCGATCCCACTGGATTCGACGCAGCCGAACTGGGGCGACTCCGAATACGTGGATCTGGTACTCACCGGCACCTTCACTCTGTCGGCTGCGCTGCGGCACCTGTACGTACTGCTGCCAGTGCTCGACGACACCAAGCACTACTGGGTCGGTGAGGACGAGGCGGACAAACTCGTTCGGGCAGCAGGGGATTGGCTCGGTGATCATCCGGAGTCGGCGCTGATCGCCTCCCGATATCTGGCGCACCGTCGGGAGCTCGTCGAGTCCGCACTGGATCGTCTGGTCCCGGTTGCCCCCGAAGAGGTTGTCATCCCACGGGATCCGACGTTGGCCGAGCAGCGAGTACATGCGGTGCTGGCTGCACTCGGTGATGCCGGTGTGAAGTCGGTCGTCGACATGGGGTGCGGCGAGGGTCGCCTGTTGCGTGAGTTGCTTGCGCACAACACAATCGAGCGGATACTCGGTGCCGACGTGAGTGATCGTGCGCTGGCGAAGGCGCAGCGCAGGCTCCGGCTCGACGAGATGTCGGATCGGCAGCGTGGACGCATCGAACTGGTCCAGTCGTCGGCGACCTATCGCGACGTGCGGTTGCAGGGATTCGACGCGATGGTGCTCATGGAGGTCATCGAGCACATCGACCTCGAACGCCTTCCGGCGTTGGTGCGCTCGGTCTTTCGGGAGGCCCGTCCGAGGACGGTGCTCGTCACCACGCCCAACTCGGAATACAACGTGCTGTACCCGGGCCTCGACGCCGGGGCCTTTCGGCACGTCGATCACCGATTCGAGTTCACCCGTGCCCAATTCGAGCAGTGGGCAACGTCGGTGGCGGACGCACACGCCTACACCGTTCGCTTCGACCGCATCGGACCCGTCGACGACGTGCTCGGCAGCCCTACCCAGATCGCGCTATTCACCAGAGAGGAGCAGTCCCAGTGAGTACCTACGAGATTCCGGACCTGTCCCTCGTCGTCCTCGTCGGCATCAGTGGATCGGGGAAGTCCTCCTTCGCTGCAGACCGGTTCGGCCCGTACGAAACCGTGTCGAGTGATGCCTGTCGAGGGATGGTCAGCAACGACCCCAACCTGCAGAGCGCCACGAAGGACGCGTTCGCGCTCCTGGAATTTCTCGTCGCAACCAGGCTGCGGGCCGGTCTGCTCACCGTCGTCGACGCCACCAACGTGCAACCGGCGGCTCGCAAGGCCCTGATCGCCTTGGCTCGTGAGCACGATGTCCTGCCGATTGCCGTGGTGCTCGACGTGCCGGAACCGGTCTGCGCACAGCGCAACGCGGACCGCAGCGACAGGACGTTCGGCCGAGACGTGCTGCGCCGCCAGCAGTCCCAGTTGCAGCGCTCGATGCGAGGGCTGTCCGAAGAAGGCTTTCGCTCGGTTCATGTCCTCGACGGTGTCGACGCGGTGGCGTCGGCGACGTTCGTTCGTACCCCGCTGCGTAGCGACCGCCGGGAGCTTTCCGGGCCTTTCGATGTCATCGGCGACATTCACGGATGTCTGTCGGAGCTCGAAAGCCTGCTCACGACTTTGGGTTACACGCTCGAGCGCGACGCAGACGGTAGGGCAGTCGGTGCAACGCCGCCGGAGGGTCGAACGGCGGTGTTCGTCGGGGACTACGTCGACCGTGGGCCGGATTCGGTCGGTGTGCTGCGGCTCGTGATGGGGATGGTGGCAAACGGCGCAGCACTGGCAGTTCCGGGCAATCACGAGAACAAGCTCGTCAAGGCGCTGCGAGGTCGGAAAGTCACTGCCTCACACGGTTTGGCCGAGACACTCGAGCAGCTCGACGGCGAGACCGACGAGTTCCGCCGCGAGGTGCTCGAATTCTGTGATGGTCTCGTCGCACACCTGGTGCTCGACGGCGGAAGACTCGTCGTTTCGCACGCGGGGTTGATCGAGAAGTACCACAACCGCGCGTCGGGCCGAGTGCGCAGCTTCGCCCTGTACGGCGACACCACCGGCGAGACCGACGAATTCGGGCTGCCGGTGAGGTATCCGTGGGCTCAGGACTATCGCGGGTCGGCGACTGTGCTGTACGGACACACTCCCGTGCCGGAGGTGCAGTGGGAGAACAACACTGCGTGTCTGGACACGGGGTGTGTCTTCGGCGGCAAGTTGACGGCGCTGCGGTATCCGGAGCGTGAGGTCGTCTCGGTGCCGGCGGAGCAGGTCTGGTACGAGCCGACCCGGCCGCTGGGCGGGTTCGTTCGGGAGTCGTCGTCGCTGGATCTGTCGGACGTCATCGGACCGACCGGAGTGGAGACTGCGCTGCGTGGGCGTGTGTCGATTCGGCCGGAGAATGCCGCGGGCGCATTGGAAGTGATGAGCCGGTTCGCCTTGGCTCCGCAGTGGCTGCACTACCTTCCGCCGACGATGGCACCGAGTCGTACCTCGGAACGAGAGGGTTATCTCGAGTACCCGACGGAGGCATTCGACGCGTATCGGGCGCTCGGTGCGTCGACGGTGATCTGCGAGGAGAAGCACATGGGCTCGCGGGTGGTCGTCGTGGTGTGTCGCGATGCCGACACCGCTCGGGCGAAGTTCGACGCTCCCGACGGTGTCCTCGGCACCGCGTACACGCGGACCGGTCGGCCGGTGTTCGACGAGACCGTGACCGGGGTGCTGATCGCTGGGGTGGCCGACGCTCTGGAGGGGGCCGGCGTGTGGGACGAATTGTCCTCGCACTGGCTGGTTCTCGACTGCGAACTGATGCCGTGGTCCGCCAAGGCGGAGGGCCTGATCAAGTCCGAGTATGCGGCACCTGCGGCCGTGTCCCGGGCGAATCTCGAGGCCGAGGAGTCGGTGCTCGCTCGGGCGGCCTCGCGCGGCCTGGCCGTGTCCGAACTGCAGGAACGGAACGTGATTCGGCAGCGCAACCTCGCCGAGTTCACTGCTGCGTATCGGCGGTACAGCTGGCCGACGGATGGACTGGCAGGCGTCAGTCTCGCCCCGTTCCAGCTGTTGGCCTCCGACGCCGGCACGTATGCGGACCGCCCGCACGAATGGCACCTTGCACTGGCCGATCGACTGGTGGCCACTGCGCCGAAGCTGTTCACGACGACGCGTCGGATCGAGGTCGATCTGTCGTCGTCGGATTCGGTTGCGGCAGGGGTGACATGGTGGGAGGAGTTGACGGCACAGGGCGGTGAGGGAATGGTCGTCAAACCGGCGGCCAACATGCCGCGCGGAAAGATGCAGCCCGGCATGAAGGTTCGTGGCCGGGAGTACCTGCGGCTGATCTACGGTGCGGATTACACCGACCCTAATCGACTCACTGCACTGCGTAACCGAAACGTGGGACACAAGCAGTCGATGGCGCTACGCGAATACGCGCTCGGCATGGAGGCGTTGGACCGATCGGTGCGTGGTGAACCGTTGTATCGCATCCACCAGGCAGTGTTCGCGGTACTCGCACTGGAATCGGAGCCGGTGGACCCGCGGTTGTAAGTGCCTGCGGCAGTGGTGTGGCTATGCGCCATCTGGGGCACATATCCACACCACTGCGGCGAAGCCGCACTCAGGCCCGCGGCGATGAAAACGGAGTGATTCCGGCACCGATGGGTGCTGCAATTGCGGCGGTCACCGCTATGGATGCCCAGAAGGTGGTCGAGTCCAGCATCAGACCGCCGGCAAGTCCGCAGACCGCGACCACGATGCCGCATCCGGTCAGCAGTGCTGATCCGACCGCGGCGTGGAGCAGGCCGGTTCGATCGGGGGCACGACGGGCGTTGAGCCAGATCATCGTCCCGGTCGTCGCGAACACCAGGGGGACATAGAAGTAGAGGGAACTGTCACCGAGTTTCGAGGCGAACGCGGCAATCACCAGTACTGCTCCGAATGCCACCGGGACAGAGAGGGGCATTCCGCCGGACCATCGCTCGAATCTGCTAAGCGTCGATGCCGTCATGGATCCACCGTAACGTGACGTCAGGTCCGTTTGTCGATGTGCAGTTGGACGCGTGTCGCCACATCCGCGCCGCCCAGCGACCGCGCCACGAACGCAGCGCGGGACTCGGCTTCGGCGATGAAGCCGACGACGTCGAAATCGGCTGCAGCATGGACCGATACGGTGATGGTGGGCATACCTCGGTCGTCGATGGCAGTTCCCCTGGCCCGTCTGACACCAGGGAACTGCGCCAACTCCGCGGCCACGCCCGACGCGATCGCACTCAGGTCCACATGCGCCGAGAAGTGTGGCTCCTCGATGACGCTCGCCGTTCCGGTCGTGCGTGGTGAGAAGTTGCCGATCAACAACACCAGCGCCGCGACGACGGCCACCGCGACGACGATTGCCAGAGTCGGTACCCACCAACCCTGCTGCGGCAGTCCGGCAATACGAGCACGCTCGAAGCGAGAGAGCGTCTCCCGTGCCCACGGAACGTCGTAGTGCCACGCAAGTGCGAAGCCTCCACCGGCGAGGAGAGCGGCTCCCGCGATGACGGCAACGACTCGATCCAGTCCGGCGACAAAGGTTTTCACTACGACACCCGTGTCGGTTGCGACACCGAGTGCTGCACCGTCAGACGCCGCCCACCCGCGGCGACGGACAGTACCGGACCGAGGGCAGCGCGCACGGCAGCGTCGGCAGTGTCCGGAGAAACAGCTCGATCTCGCTGCACCCGGACCTCGATCTTCCTGCGTGTGACGACGGTATGCGCGTCCACGACTCCGCGGGTGGACTGCGCTGCAGCACTGCACAATCGAGCGATGTCGGTCGGCGTGGCCCAGACGGTGGGTGTCGGGCCGCCCAATCCCGAATGAGTTCTCGTCCGAGGTTTGACGCCCGCAAAGACGAAGAGTGCACCGACGACGATCGATCCGACGGCGGGCGCGATCAACCACCCCTGCCAGTGCAGTTGCGAAACCCAGTGCACGGCATCGGCAATCCATGGACTGCCGACGATGTGTCCCTGAGCGATGAAGAATTCGCGGCCGGCTACGAACGCCACGGCGAGGAGGGCGAAGCCGAACACCAGCGCCACCGGCATCGCCGCGGGACCGGCCGTGGGTGGTCGAGGTGAAACCACCGCAGCAGCAACATCATCGGTGGCAACGTCGGGCCCGCGCGCCGAACGGTCCAGCGCGGTATCCGACACCAGCACGTTCACCCGATGCACGTGCACGCCGGTCATCGTCGCCAGTGCGGCCTCGACGGTGCGGTGAACCGACTCGGTCACGTCGGTGATCTGCGACGGCCAGCGCACTCCGATGTAGAGGTTGACCGAGACGGTGTCTTCTCCGAGGGTGACGTCGGCTCGGGGAAGTTCGCGGCCGGTCAAACGCGACATGCCGCCGGTGGTGCGGGTGACCCGAGGGTCCTTCGATGCCGCCGCGATGGCCGTTCTCGACAGCGCACGGTGTTTGATCTCCAGACTTCCGCGCGACTCGTCGTGGGCACTGTGGTGTTGCACTCCACAACTGTAGTGACGCGGTGCACCTCGGCCGGATCGGCGGCGCAATTCTTCCTGGCATACTGCGGTTGTGTCGGAAATCGTTCGGGTGACCACGTCGGATATTGCCTCGGCCGAGGCGTTGCTGGAGCCGGTCATGCGCCGGACGCCGGTGGTCGCGTCACGGATTCTGTCCGACCTGACCGGTCACGAGGTGCGCCTCAAATGCGAGAACCTGCAGCGCACCGGATCGTTCAAGCCGCGTGGGGCGTACAACCGCATCGCCCGACTCGACGCCGACCAGCGAGCCCGAGGTGTGGTGGCGGCCAGCGCAGGCAACCACGCTCAAGGTGTCGCGTGGGCCGCGTCGCAGGTGGGGATTACCTCGACGGTGTTCATGCCGGTCGGAGTGTCGCTGCCCAAACTCGTCGCCACCAAGGCGTACGGCGCGACGGTTCATCTGGTGGGCAATACCGTCGACGAGGCTCTGACGTCGGCACGGGAATTCGCCGACCGTACCGGTGCCACGCTCATTCACCCGTTCGATCATCTCGATATCGTGGCCGGGCAGGCGACGCTCGGAACCGAACTGCTGCAGCAGATGCCGGACGTCGGCACCATCGTGATCCCCACCGGCGGCGGGGGACTGTTGGCGGGGGTCGCTGCTGCGGTGAAGCTGACGAAACCGGACGTCAGAGTCATCGGCGTGCAGGCCGAGGGCGCGGCCGCGTGGCCGGCGTCGTTGGAGGCGGGCCACCCGATCGCGCTGACGTCGATGTCGACGATGGCCGACGGCATCGCTGTCGGTCTCCCCGGGTCGGTGCCGTTCGATCATGTGCAGGGCTGGGTCGACGACGTCGTCACCGTCAGTGAGGACGCGCTGTCCCGCGCCTTGGTGCTGTGCATCGAGCGAGCGAAGCTCATCGTCGAACCGGCCGGTGCCGCTGCGGTGGCAGCACTGATGACGCACTCGGCCGAGGAATTGGGGCTGACGGGGTCGGTGTGCGCGGTGCTGTCGGGCGGAAACATCGATCCGCTGCTGCTCACTCATGTCATCACCCACGGGCTTCGGGCCGGTGGACGTTATCTGGCCGTGCGGGTGACGATTTCGGACAAGCCCGGCGGACTCACCGGCGTCCTGGGCGTCGTGCGCGACGCCGGTGCGAGTGTCGTCGACGTCGTGCATTCCCGCACCGGGGGACGTCTGGGTCTCGAGGAAGTCGACGTCATGTTGACCGTCGAGACACGCGGACCCGATCACCGCGGCACGGTTCTCGACGCCCTGGGCGCAGCGGGATATGCGGTGCAGGTCGAGAACTGACGGCCGGGTTCACACAGGTCGCACTGGTACCTTGATCAGCGACCTGGACCAGGACATCGGTGGGAGAAGTTTGCATGGCACGGCTCGTCGCGATCGTTTCCGCACTGGTGGGAATCCTGCTGACGATCTCGATACCGCTGTTGCCGATCGAACAACAACAGTCGTCGTTGACCTGGCCGCAGAGCGGGACCGTCGGCAATGTCGAGGCTCCGCTCGTCGGCTACACCCCGATCAGCATCGACGCGACCGTCCCGTGTGCAGCCGCGGCCGGTCTTTCCGACGGCGGCTTGTTGCTGTCCACCTCGCCCAAGGGATCGCCCGACGCCTATCGCTACGGTCTCGTCGCCGAGGTGACCGGCGGCGAGGCGTCGCAACTGAAGGTGACGTTGCGCGATTCGGTCCTGCTCGAGAAGCCGGTCGCGGAACTGAGCCCATCGACTGCGGGCGACTGCTCGTTGACGATCACCTCCGACGCCGCCGCGACAACGGTCGGACTGACCGGTGACGACACCGTCTCCCGCGAGGGCGACGTGCGACCCCAGCTGGTCGGAGTGTTCAGCGATCTGCAGGGCAACGTTCCCGGTCTGCAGCTGCAGGCCGAGCTGGACAGTAGGTTCTCGTCCACGCCCAGCGCGCTCAAGTGGTTCGCGATGATCGTCGGAGTGCTCGCCACGGGAATCTCGCTGGTGGCCCTGCACCACCTCGATCTGTCCGACGGGCGTCGCGCCCGACGGTTCCTGCCGCGTCGCTGGTGGAGCTTCGGGCCGGCCGACGCGGTGGTGATCGGGACGCTGCTGGTGTGGCACGTCATCGGCGCGAACACCTCCGACGACGGCTATCAACTGGGCATGGCACGCACGGCCGACCACGCCGGATACATGGCCAACTACTTCCGTTACTTCGGGGTGCCCGAAACACCGTTCGGCACACCGTTGTACGACATGTTCACCCTCCTCTCGCACGTGTCGACGGCCAGTGTGTGGATGCGGATCCCGACGTTGATCTGCGGCGTCGTCGTCTGGCTCGTCCTCAGTCGTGAGGTGATCCCGCGGTTCGGTGCCGCTGCCCGCGCGTCGAAAACTGCGTTGTGGACCGGCGGCCTGGTGATGCTGGCGTTCTGGTTGCCGTACAACAACGGTCTGCGCCCGGAGCCGTTCGTGGCTCTGGGCGTGTTGCTGACGTGGTGTTCGGTGGAGCGGTCCATCGCGACACGGCGACTGCTGCCTGCGGCGGCGGCGATTCTGATCGCCGCGTTGACGGTCACGTGCGCACCGTCGGGCTTCATCTGTTTCGCGCCACTGATTGCCGGTGCCCGGCCGGTGATTCAGATCGTCGTCGCCCGCGCCCGCGCCCGCGCGTTCGGCACCACTACACTCGGCGCGGCAACACTGCTCGCCCCGCTGGTGGCGTCGGGCACGGTGGTACTGGTCTTCGCGTTCGGGAATCAGACCGTGGCCGGCATGCTCGAGATGCAGCGGGTGCACACTGCGGCCGGGCCGAGCCAGGCGTGGTTCGAGGAGTACCTGCGCTATCAGTGGCTGATGAACATGGACATCGACGGCTCGCTGGCGCGCCGCTTCGGGGTGTTCGTCATGGTCGTCTCGCTGATCGCGGTGGTGATTGCGATGCTGCGCAAGGGCGGCAAGATTCCCGGCACCGCCACCGGGCCCGCTCGACGCATCGTCGGCATCACCGTCGGGGCCATGGCATTGATGATGATCACCCCCACCAAGTGGACGCATCACTTCGGTGTGTTCGCCGGGCTCGCGGCCTCGGTTGCGGTGCTCGCGGCCGTGGCAACCGGCGCAGCGGTGCTCCGTTCGCGGCGCAACCGGTTGCTGTTCGCGTCGGCCGTGTCGTTCCTGACGGCGGTCGCCTTCACCGGAACCAACGGCTACTGGTACGTCTCGGCGTGGGGAGTTCCGTTCTGGGACAAGCCGATTCTGGTGGCCGGTCTCGGCATCTCGACGATGTTCCTCGGCCTGACGGTACTGCTGTTGCTCGCCGCTGTGTGGTTCCATCTGCGTGCGCCGTACGTCCGCGCCGACAAGCCGATGGCGCGATGGTGGTCGGTGCCGCCGATCGCCGTGGCCGCAGGTCTGATGGTGCTGCTGGCCGTGGCATCGATGGCCAAGGGCGCGGTGGCGCAGTGGCCGTCGTACTCGGTCGCGAAATCGAACCTGTCGGCGCTGGCCGGCAACACGTGTGGACTTGCGAACGACGTGCTGCTCGAGACGAACCCCAATGCCGATGTGCTGCAACCGGTCAGCGGCGACGCCTTCGCTGCTCTCGGGGCCGAGAACGACGGTTTCACCCCGGACGGGGTTGCGCGGGACCTCACCGCAGACAAGGAATCCTCGGCGTCGGGCACCTCGAACACCGTCGACACCGAGGATCAGCAACAGCCGACGTCGACCACCGGAGCCGGAACCGGGGGCAGTGCACTGCCGTACGGCCTCGACCCTGCGACCGTGCCGGTACTGGGGTCGTTCGGATCGGACACTCCCGCCACCCTGACCACCGGTTGGTACGCGCTGCCCGCCGATCCCGGTCAGCTCGTCTCGATCGCCGCGGCCGGACGCATCCGCTCGGTGAACTCCGACGGAGTCGTCACCTACGGCCAGGACCTCGAACTCGAGTACGGAGTGGACGGCCGGGCGCAGGGGCGGGTGACGCCCATCGACATCGGCCCGACGCCGTCGTGGCGCAACCTGCGGGTGCCGATGGACCTGATTCCCGCCGGCAGCAACATGATTCGTTTGGTACTGAGTGACACCGACCGCGACCCCGACCAGTGGCTCGCGGTCACCCCGCCGCGGGTACCGCGTACCCAGACGTTGAACGAGGTCGTCGGGCGGGAGAATCCGGTGCTGCTAGACTGGGAGGTGGGCTTCAACTTTCCGTGTCAGCATCCGTTCGATCACCGACTCGGGGTTGCCGAAGTTCCGCAGTACCGGGTGTTGCCGGACCGCAGCGGTGCCGTCATCACCAACGCATGGCAGGACCATTTCGGCGGCGGCCCGCTCGGATGGATCGATGTCGTTGCCTCGGCCCGCACCATCCCGTCGTACCTGGACGGGGACTGGGATCGCGACTGGGGATCGATCGAGCAGTACACACCGTACGACCGATCGGCTGAGCCGGCGAAGATCACAGCCACCGAGATCCAGCGTTCCGGCCTGTGGACGCCCGGTCCCATCAAAACCGGTTAATCTCTACGCGTTCGGAAGTCCTTATACCGACAGTGGAAGAAACGGGGAGAGGGCCATGGCGAACGCTATAGAAGTAGAGAACCTGGTACTTCGGTACGGGAAGAACGTCGCGCTCGACGGGATCGATTTCACGGTTCCCGAGGGCACGGTGCTCGGTGTGCTCGGCCCCAACGGTGCGGGCAAGACGACGGCGGTGCGGATCCTGGCCACTCTGCTGCAGGCAACGTCCGGTTCGGCGCGGGTGTTCGGGCTCGATGTAGCGAAGCAAGCCAACGAGGTTCGGGGGACGATCGGCCTGACGGGCCAGTTCGCAGCCGTGGACGAGTATCTGACCGGGTACGAGAATCTGGAGATGGTCGGCAGACTGTTCGGGCTGCGCAAGGCCGAAGCGAGGAAACGCGCCGACGAGCTGCTGAGCAGATTCGACCTCGAATATGCACGCGACCGCACCGCCAAGCAGTACTCGGGAGGTATGCGTCGCCGACTCGACATCGCGGCCAGTCTGATCGGCAGGCCACGGGTGGTGTTCCTCGACGAACCCACCACCGGTCTCGACCCGCGCAGCCGAATCACGATGTGGGAGTTCATCGCAGATCTCGTCCGTGACGGAACGACGATCCTGTTGACGACGCAGTACCTCGAGGAGGCGGACCGGCTCGCCGATTCGATCATCGTGCTCAACAAGGGCAAGATCATCGCGCGCGGCACCGCCGACGAGCTGAAGGCCCAAACGGGCGGCGAGCGAATCGAATTCGTACTCACGGACCGATCTCAGGCCGATCGCGCCAAGGAGATCCTGACCCCGATCGGCGTCGAGCCGCCCACCCTGGACGAACAGGTGGGACGGATCGTCATGCCGGTCAACGGTGGATCGAAGGATCTGTCCACGGCGTTGAGCCGTCTGGAAGCTGCAGGGATCGGGGTGGTCGACGTCGGTCTGCGACGGCCGAACCTCGACGATGTGTTCCTGTCTCTGACCGGTCAGACCACCGGCGAGCCCGAGGCTGCGGAGGAAGAGAAATGAGCAACGTTCTCCTGGATTCGGCGATCATCACCAAGCGAAACCTGATCAAGCTCAAGCGAGTTCCCGATCTGCTGTTCTTCGCAACGCTGTCACCGATCATGTTCGTGCTGTTGTTCGCCTATGTCTTCGGCAGTGCCATCGACGTACCCGGTATCGACTACAAGAGCTTCCTGATGGGCGGCATCTTCGTTCAGACGATGATCTTCGGTGCGTCCATCACCGGATCCTCACTGGCCGAGGATCTGCAGAAGGGCGTCATGGATCGCTTCCGGTCGCTGCCGATGGCGCGATCTGCCGTCGTCATCGGGCGGACGGCCGCCGACGTCGGCAACAACGTCGTCACCATCACGATCATGTCCATCACCGGACTCATCGTGGGCTGGCGCATCACGTCGTCGTTCTTCGACGCTCTGCTCGGTTACGTGCTGTTGCTGTTGTTCGCGTACTCGATTTCGTGGGTGATGGCGCTGGTAGGACTGATCGTGCGCTCCCCGGAGATCTTCAACAACGCGTCGTTCATCGTGATCTTCCCGCTCACGTTCATCGCGAACACCTTCGTGCCGATCGACAACTTCCCGAGCGTGCTCAAGACCATCGCGGAATGGAACCCCATCTCGTCGGTGACCCTGGCCGTGCGTGAGCAGTTCGGCAACACCAATCCGATGGCCCCACCGCCCGAGGTGTGGCCGTTGCAGAACCCGGTTCTTTACACGTTGATCTGGGTCGTGGTGATGCTCGTGGTGTTCGTGCCGCTGTCGGTCCGCAAGTACCAGAAGACGATGACTGCCTGAGATCGTCCGAAACGACAACACCCCCGGCCGCTGAGCGACCGGGGGTGTTGCTCGAGAAAAGGCTCGAATCAGGTGTGGTACGGCTCTGCGCTGACCAGCGTGACCTTCATGGTCTTGCCGTTGGGCAGGGTGTACTCGCGGGTGTCGCCGACCTTCGCGTCGATGAGCGATCCACCCAGCGGGGACGCGGGGGAGTACACCTCGAGCTTGCTGTCGCGGGCACCCTCTTCGCGGGTGGCGATCAGGAAGGTCTCGGTGTCGGACTCGTCGCCGTCGTAGTAGACCTTGACGACGGATCCGGGCAGAGCCACGCCCGACTGGGTGGGCGCCTCGCCGACCTTCGCGTTGTTGAGCAGTTCCTGCAGCTGACGAATGCGTGCTTCCTGCTGGCCCTGCTCCTCGCGCGCAGCGTGGTAGCCGCCGTTCTCCTTCAGATCGCCCTCTTCGCGACGCTCGTTGATCTCGGCGGCGATGACGGGGCGATTGGAAATGAGCTGGTCGAGTTCGCTCTTGAGCCTGTCGTGTGATTCCTGGGTAAGCCAGGTCACCTGGGTCTCGGTCATCTCGATCACTCCCTCGTAGTCGGAATCTCGAGTTCGATTCCGGTTTCTAGGCGGTAGGGCACGCAACGAAGAGGGGACTCCAATGGATGGATCCCCTTGGTCGGCCCGCATCCTGGAGCCGTCGACATCGTTGACGCAGGTAACCCTGCCCGCAATGCAGCAATACACGGCACCTGTGCGGCAGCCGTGTACGACCCGAGCTTACCACGAACAGGCTCTTCGCCTATCGGGCTCGTAAATACTCGGGAACATCGAGGCTGCAGCCGTACACGTCTCCGACGGCGGGTGGGGACGACGTCGTCACGTCGGTGGTGAGCTCCACCGTGGTCGAGGAGGACTCCGGTGGGATGTACACCTCGCGCCGTCCCGTCTCGGAACCGTCGCGAGAACGAGCGCGGACGATGCACACCGCCGGCTGCTCCGGGTTCTCTCGGGTGACGCTGAATCGGATCGACATCGTGCTCTCGTCGACGATGTCGAACGAAAGCTGGCTGCCTTCGACGGGCTTGACCGAGAATTTCGTGTACGCGTAGTAGGCCACGCCGAGCCCGACCAGCAGGACCAGTGCCACCAGTGCGATCTTCGTCGCACGTTTCGGAGCTCGCCGAATGCCGCTCGGACCGGAACCCGACGGGTATCTACCTGCGGGAAGTGCGTTGGTCATGTCAGCTCTCGGAGTGAAATCGGGGGTGCCGCTGGGGGCATGTCGGCGTCAGGTGGAACTATAGGGCAGGCAAGAACAAGGCGAATCCGAGGTGAGGAAGAACGTGTCCGGACTGCGGCTCATGGCAGTGCATGCCCATCCCGACGACGAGTCCAGCAAAGGTGCTGCGACCACGGCCCGCTATGCGGCCGAAGGGCACGACGTTCTGGTCGTCACGCTCACCGGCGGCGAGCGAGGGGACATCCTCAATCCGGCGATGGACATTCCGGGCGTCCACCAACGGATCAGGGAGGTTCGACGCGAGGAGATGGCCGAGGCCGCGCGCATCCTCGGGGTACAGCAGACGTGGCTCGGATTCGAGGACTCGGGACTCCCCGAGGGCGATCCGCTGCCGCCGCTGCCCGAGGGCTGCTTCGCGCTGGTGCCGTTGGAGGTGTCCACCGAGGCGTTGGTGAAGGTGGTTCGGGACTTCAAGCCCCACGTCATCACCACCTACGACGAACGCGGTGGCTACCCGCATCCCGATCACATCCGCTGCCACGAGGTCTCGATGGCCGCGTGGGAAGCCGCGGGCGATCCCGAGCGTTTCCCCGATGCGGGTGAGCCGTGGACTCCGCTCAAGCTCTACTACTCGCACGGTTTCCTGCGTAAGCGCATGCAGCTCTTCCACGACTGGTTTATCGACCGCGGCGAGGAAAGCCCGTTCGTCGACTGGCTGAAGCGGTGGGACGGTCAGCGCGACGAGATCATGGAGCGCATCACCACGCAGGTCGACGTGGGCACCTGGTTCGAGCAGCGCGACGACGCACTGCGAGCCCATGCGACGCAGATCGATCCCAACGGAGCGTTCTTCGCGGTGCCGGTGGACGTCCAACGCAAGTTGTGGCCCACCGAGGAGTTCGAGCTCGCCCGCACCCGCGTGACCACGTCACTGCCCGAGACCGACCTGTTCGCGGGAATAGAAGAGACCGAACAATGATCGTGTCGATCCTCGCCCAGCAGCCCACGGGGCCCGAGTTCGGCAAGTCGTCGCCGATCGGTCTGGTGATCCTCGTGGCGTTGCTGGTCGGAACGGCGCTGCTGATCTGGTCCATGAACAAGAAGATCAAGCGTCTGCCCGCGACGTTCGAGAAAGAAGATCCCACGCTGGATCAGGCGCTCGACGAGGGCACCGATCGTGGGGGCATCACGCCGAGCCCACAACCGGACACCAGCCGTCCGAAACCCGCTGTATCCGACAAACCCGCTGTCTCCGACAAACCAGCTGTCTCCGACGAACCCTGATGCTCGACGCGAACACGCTGGGCGAATCCACCAGTCCGTATCTGCGTCAGCACGCCGACAATCCGGTGCACTGGCAGCAGTGGGGACCGCAGGCACTGCAGTCCGCGCGTGATCGCGACGTCCCGATCCTGTTGTCCATCGGGTACTCGGCGTGCCACTGGTGTCATGTCATGGCACACGAATCGTTCGAGGACGAGGCCATCGCGGCCCTGATGAACGAGCACTTCGTGTGCATCAAGGTCGATCGGGAAGAACGCCCCGACCTCGATGCGGTGTACATGAACGCCACTGTCGCGATGACCGGTCAGGGCGGTTGGCCGATGACCTGTTTCCTCACACCCGAGACCGAACCTTTCTACTGCGGGACGTACTACCCACCGGCCCCGCGCCAGGGGATGCCCTCCTTCGAACAATTACTGACCGCAATCGCCGATACCTGGTCCACCCGGCGACAGGAGGTGTTCGACGCGTCCGCGGCCATCGTCACCGAACTGCGCAAACAGAGCTCCGGAATTCCGGCCGGCGGACGATCGCTGGACGCCGATTTTCTGGCCGCGTCCGTCGCGGCGGTCTGCGCCGACGAGGACACCACCTACGGCGGCTTCGGCCGGGCACCGAAGTTTCCACCGGGTGCACTGCTCGAGGGTCTGCTCCGGCACTACGAGCGCACCGGCAACGGTGAGGTTCTCGACGTCGTTCGACGTACCGCGTCGGCAATGGCGCGTGGAGGCATGTACGACCAACTCGCCGGCGGCTTCGCACGGTATTCGGTCGACGCCGAATGGATCGTTCCGCACTTCGAGAAGATGCTCTACGACAATGCGCTGCTGCTGCGGTTCTACGCGCACGCCGCCCGGGTCGACGATGATCCGCTGGTGCGTCGGGTGGCGTCGGATACCGCACGATTCATGCTCGGTGAATTGCGCACGGCCAACGGCTGTTTCGCGTCGGCGCTCGATGCCGACACCGAAGGAGTCGAGGGTCTGACCTACGTGTGGACCCCCGAGCAGCTGGTCGACACCCTCGGTTTCGAGGACGGTGTATGGGCTGCGGGTCTGTTCGCGGTGAATTCCGCCGGCACGTTCGAGGCCGGTATGTCGGTGCTGCAACTACCCGCCGAGCCCGAGGACTACGACCGGTTCGCCCGCATCCGGAACGCGTTGTCGGCGGCTCGAGCGTCGCGGCCGCAACCCGGTCGAGACGACAAGGTGGTCACCGCGTGGAACGCACTGGCCATCACCGCGTTGGCCGAGGCCGGAACCGGCGCGAGCGAACCGACCTGGGTCGACGCCGCCGTCGAATGCGGCGAGCAACTGTTCGCCACTCACGTCGAATCGGGACGTGTCCGGCGGGCGTCCCTCGGTAGCGCAGTGGGTGAGGCCACCGGAGTGCTCGAGGACTACGCCTGCCTCGCCGTGGCCGCGGCCACGCTGTTCCAGGCCACCGGCGACGCGGTCTGGACCCGGCGGATGACGACGATCCTCGACGCTGCGATCGAGCACTTCGCCGATCCCGACGACGCCGGCAGCTGGTTCGACACGGCCGACGATGCCGAGACCCTGGTAACCCGGCCGCGGGATCCGATCGACGGTGCGACTCCGTCGGGAGCGTCGACGATGGCCGAGGCGCTGCTCACCGCGGCCGCCCTCGTCGATCACGAATCGTCCGCACGGTACGCCGAACTGGCCGCTGCCTCGCTCGCACGAGCGGCGGCCATCCTCGAACGCGCCCCGAGGTCGGGTGGTCACTGGCTGGCCGTGGCCGAGGCAGCAGTGCGCGGCCCGATTCAGATCGCCGTATCGCTCGCACCGGACGGTGAGTTGCTCGCCGCCGCGCGATCGCTGGCACCCGGAGGTTCCGTGGTGGTCGCAGGATCGGCCGACTCGTCTGCGCTGCTGACGGGCCGACCGCCCGTCGACGGGCAGGAAACGGCGTACGTGTGTCGCGGATTCGTCTGCGACCGGCCTGTGACGTCGGTCGAGGATCTGGCGGCCGCCCTGCGGAAGTGACGTCGCCGACGCGGTGTTCCGAGCGGTCCGACGCGTCGTCAGAACAGGACGAGCCACACTGCCACGAGGTGGCAAATTGCTGCCAACACCGTTGCCGCGTGGAAGAATTCGTGATGGCCGAATGTCGTGGGCCACGGATTCGGCCACTTGGTGGCGTAGAGGATCGCCCCGACGCTGTAGAAGATGCCGCCCACCAAGAGCAACACGAACGGTGCGAAGCCGACGTGCTCGATCAGGGTGGGAGCGACCGGCACGATCGCCCAGCCGAGCACGAGATACAGCGGTACCCCGACCCAGCGGGGAGCGGTGGGCCACAGCATCTTCAGAGCCACCCCGCAGATCGCTCCGATCCAGACGACGATCAACAGGGTTCGTCCCGTCGCGGCCGGCAGACCCAGTACGGCGAACGGGGTGTAGCTACCGGCGATGAACAGGAAGATCATGGAGTGGTCGGCGCGTTTCATCCAGATCTGCGACGCGGTGGTCTTCCAGTGCACGCGGTGATAGGTGGCGCTGACGCCGAACACCCCGCACACGGTGATCGAATAGATACCCGTCGCGATGCCTGCGCTGACCGACACCAGGCTGAACGCCATGGTGACGAGGGTGATCGCGCACACCACCGCGACGCCGAAGGCGTACAGGTGAATCCAGCCACGCATGCGTGGTTTGACGGGTATCTCGTCCAGTCCAAACATCGTCATGAAAGATGACCTCCCGTTCCGCCGTAGTGAACCTACGCAACCGTAGGTTCGGACGCTACTGTACCGGCCGCCCGCTCGAAGACGTCGGCGTAAGGTGATCCTCCGTGGTGATGAGAGCAGCGGTGACGAAGTAGTGGTGATCATTCCGCAGAAGGTGCGCGGCGTTCTCTACAACGTGTACGAGCGGCGTTTGTTGAGTCAGCTCGAGGGTGTGCAGCACCCGCGGCACGTCGCGGTGATGTGTGACGGCAACCGGCGGTGGGCACGGGAGAACGGGTTCACCGACGTCGCGCACGGCCACCGAATGGGGGCGCTCAAGATCGCCGAGATGCTCGGCTGGTGCGACGCTGCCGGAATCGAGATGGCCACCATCTATCTGCTCTCGACCGAGAACCTCCGACGGGATGCCGACGAACTCGATTCGCTGCTCGACATCATCACCGACGTCGTCGAGGAGATCTGCGGACCCGAGATGAACTGGGGTGTCAAACTCGTCGGCACTCTCGATCTGCTGCCTGCTTCGACCTCACGCCGGCTCAAGGAGGCGGCTGCGCGCACCGAGGGCCGAACCGGAACGCACGTCAACGTCGCCGTCGGATACGGCGGTCGTCAGGAAATCGCCGACGCTGTGCAGTCGCTGGTCACCGAGAAGATCGCCGAGGGCATCACCGGGGACGAGTTGGTGGCCTCGATCAACGTCGACGGTATCGACAGTCACCTGTACACCTCGGGGCAGCCCGATCCGGATCTCGTCATCCGCACCTCGGGAGAGCAACGCCTGTCCGGTTTCCTACTGTGGCAGAGCGCATATTCGGAGATCTGGTTCACCGAGGCCTATTGGCCGGAATTTCGCCGCGTCGACTTCTTGCGCGCACTCCGCGACTTCGCCGCACGGCACCGCCGGTTCGGTATCTGACGTGCACGGTACTTCGTAGCCTGCTACGAACTTCCACTCACGACCTGGACCTACAACTTTCGCAGGCGCAGCCGGTTGATCGCGTGGTCGTTGTCCTTGCGCAGCACCATGGTTGCTCGCGGACGCGTCGGCAGAATGTTCTCCACCAGGTTCGGCAGGTTGATCGAATGCCACAGATCCTCGGCCGCGATCTGCGCGTGATCGTCGGACAATCCTGCATAGTGATGGAAATGGGAGGACGGGTCGGTGAACGAGGTCTTGCGTAGCGCCAGAAATCGTTTGACGTACCAGCTCTCGATGTCCTCGATCCGAGCGTCGACGTAGATCGAGAAGTCGAACAGATCCGAGACCATCAGCCTAGGTCCGGTCTGGAGTACGTTGAGCCCCTCCACGATCAGGATGTCGGGCTGGCGAACCATGTGGTACTGGCCTTTGACGATGTCGTACGACACGTGCGAATAGACCGGCGCGCCCACCTCTTCGGTTCCGGACTTGACCTCGGTGACGAACCTGAGCAGCTTGCGTCGGTCGTAACTTTCGGGAAAGCCCTTGCGGTGCAAGATCCCTCGGCGCATGAGCTCGGCCGTCGGATACAGGAAACCGTCCGTGGTGACGAGGTCCACGCGGGGATGGTGATCCCACCGGGCCAGGAGTGCTTGCAGCACACGGGCAGTGGTGGATTTACCGACCGCGACGCTGCCCGCTACGCCGATGACGAACGGAACCTGTCGATCGGGATGTTTCTCACCGAGGAACGTGGCCGTTGCCGCGAACAACCGCTGGCGCGCGGCCACCTGGAGATGAATCAGCCGGGCCAGCGGCAGATAGACCTCGGCCACCTCGTCCAGATCGATCTGCTCACCGAGGCCGCGCAGGCCGACCAGTTCTTCCTCGGTGAGTACCAGCGGTGTGGATTGACGCAGCGTGCGCCACTGCACACGGTCGAACTCGACGTACGGACTGGACTCGCTCACGCACGCCACCTGAGCATCGGAGCTGCTGAGGATTCGGCGGTGCTCCTGTCGGGCGCGAGTCGCATGGTTCCAGATTGTGCTCGGTGCCTGTCCACCGCGCACGGGCGGGGTCGTTCGCCGTACTAGGGTTCGGATATGGATGCTGCTTCCCTGGTTCGCGAATACCTGTTGCTGGGCCTGAGTTTCGACCGACTCGAAGACGGTTTCGTCGACGCGTACACCGGTGATCCCGAACTGCGTCGAATCACCGAGAACGCCCCGGTGCCGGAGCCGCGTGAGCTCGTCCGTCGAGCGCAGACACTGCGCGCCGAGCTCGGCAACGTCGAACTGACAGCGGAACGCCGGACGTTTCTCGACGTCCACCTGCGGGCGTTGGAATGCTCCGCGCGCAAGTTCGCAGGCGAGAACATCGGCTTCGTCGACGAGGTCCACGCCTACTTCGACGTTCGAATCGCACCGGGGGATCAGGACCAGTACCTGCAGGCGCATCGCAAGATGGACGAGGTGCTCCCCGGACCCGGCTCGCTGAGCGAACGGTTGATCGCCCACCGCCGCGCCGACGTCATTCCAGCGGATCGACTGCAGGACTGCGTCGAGGCGTTCTCGTCCGCGCTGCGCGACCGTGTCCGCGCCGAATACTCGTTGCCCGAGAACGAGAAGGTGACGTACGAGGTAGTCGGCGACAAGCCGTGGTCCGGCTTCAACTACTACCTCGGCAACTTTCAGTCCACCGTCGCGATCAACTCAGACATCGAACAGCAGATGGCCAACCTGCCCCACCTGATCGCGCACGAGTCCTACCCCGGCCACCACACCGAGCACTGCCGCAAGGAGACGGGGCTCGTCGGTGCAGGACAACTCGAGCAGACATTGTTCGTGGTCAACACCCCGCAGTGCCTGATGGCCGAGGGGCTCGCCGACCACGCTCTCGGGGCGATCGTCGGCGAAGGCTGGGGCGCATGGGCGCAGGAAATCTACGCCGACCTCGGACTGCGATTCGACGGCGACAAGGCCGAGCGACTCTCGGCGGCGTCGAGCCAACTGCTGGGGGTTCGCCAGGACGCCGCTCTGTTGCTGCACGATCAGCACAGGAGCGAGGACGATGTGGCCGCCTACCTGGAGCGATGGTCACTTGCCTCGCCGCAGCGCGCACGGCACAGTCTGCGCTTTCTGTCCTCGCCGCTGTGGCGGGCGTACATCAGTACCTACGTCGAGGGCTACAAGCTTCTCGCCGGCTGGTTGGACCAGGGTGAGACCGCCAGTGAGCGGGCACAGCTGTTCGGCAGACTGCTCGACGAGCCACTGACACCGGGCGCAGTACGCGTCTCGTAAACTGGCCCAGGTCCGTTGTTTATTGATGCCCCCTTACTCTGCTGTCCCTTGGAGACTCCTGTTATGACTGACGTCAACAACCTGTCACTGGCCGAGCTCGATCCCGAGGTCGCCGCGGCGATGGCAGGTGAACTGGGACGTCAGCGCGACACCCTCGAGATGATCGCCTCGGAGAACTTCGTGCCCCGCGCGGTTCTGCAGGCCCAGGGCAGCGTCCTGACCAACAAGTACGCCGAGGGCTACCCCGGACGCCGCTACTACGGCGGCTGCGAGCACGTCGACATCGTCGAGGACCTCGCCCGCAATCGGGCCAAGGAACTCTTCGGTGCCGAGTTCGCCAACGTGCAGCCGCACGCCGGTGCGCAGGCCAACGCCGCGGTACTGATGGCACTGATCAACCCGGGCGACAAGATCATGGGCCTCGACCTGGCCCACGGCGGCCACCTCACCCACGGCATGAAGCTCAACTTCTCGGGCAAGCTCTACGAGGTCGAGTCCTACGGGGTGTCGAAAGAAGATCACCGCATCGACATGGACGAGGTGCGCAAGCAGGCCATCGCCGCCAAGCCCCAGGTGCTGATCGCCGGCTGGTCGGCCTACCCGCGCCACCAGGACTTCGCTGCGTTCCGTTCCATCGCCGACGAAGTGGGCGCACTGCTCTGGGTCGACATGGCACACTTCGCCGGACTGGTCGCCGCAGGCGTGCACCCCTCACCCGTGCCCTACGCAGACGTCGTGTCCTCCACGGTGCACAAGACCCTCGGCGGACCCCGCTCCGGCATCATCCTCGCCAAGAAGGAATGGGCCAAGAAGCTCAACTCCGCCGTGTTCCCCGGCCAGCAGGGTGGGCCGCTGATGCACGCCATCGCCGCGAAGGCCGTCGCCTTCAAGATCGCTGCGACGCCGGAGTTCAAGGAACGTCAGGAACGCACCCTCCTCGGCGCGTCGCTGCTCGCCGAGCGCCTCACCGGTGCCGACGTCGCCGACAAGGGCGTCTCCGTCCTCACCGGCGGTACCGACGTGCACCTCGTCCTCGTCGACCTCCGCAACTCCGAGCTCGACGGCCAGCAGGCAGAAGACCTCTTGCACGAGGTCGGCATCACCGTGAACCGCAACGCCGTGCCATTCGACCCACGCCCGCCCATGGTCACCTCCGGCCTGCGCATCGGCACCGGGGCACTCGCCACCCGCGGATTCGGCGAAGCCGAGTTCACCGAGGTCGCCGACATCATCGCAACTGCCCTGGCCACCGGGCAGGCCACCGACGCCCTGAAAGAACGCGTCGTGAAACTGGCACAGAGCAAGCCGCTGTACGAGGGCCTCGAAGACTGGGGATTGCTGGGCTGACCCTGGCTTTCCTGCCCACCCCGGTCGCGTCAATGGACCATTGCAGCGTTCGGACGTCTGCAGTGGTTCATTCACGCTGGCCCCCGGTCGGATCAATGTGGCTATCAGTCGATCTGAGTGCAACAAAGCCACATTGATCCGACGGGGGAGGGCGGTCTCGGCACCGAACGTCCCGCCGACCTGGGGCGAATCGGCCGTAACGCGTTGTTCACCGACACGCCAGACTTCCAGCGCGCCCCCAAGTAGTTTCGGCGGTACCGTCGGCAGTAACAGGCAGCGGGGAAGCTGCCTGTGCGGGAGGTTCTGATACGTGACTGAGCTAGTGAGCGCGAGAGGGCCGGTACCCGGTCCTCGTGTCACCTGACACATCGGACCCGACCGGCCGAGCGACAGAGTTTGCGCGGTGCCGCGCAAACGTAGGAGCCCCACGTGACCACTTCACGCTCCGTTTCCGCCCCTCTTCGGACATTCGTGCTCGATACCTCGGTCCTGCTGTCGGATCCGTGGGCAGTCATCCGGTTCGCCGAGCACAATGTGGTACTTCCGTTGATCGTGATCAGCGAGTTGGAGGGCAAACGCCACCATCACGAACTGGGATGGTTCGCGCGGGAATCCTTGCGCATGCTCGATGACCTTCGCGTAGAATTCGGCCGACTCGATCAGCCGGTCCCCATCGGAACATCCGGCGGCACACTGCAAGTCGAGCTCAATCACACCGATCCGTCGGTGCTTCCCGTCGGATTCCGTACCGACTCCAACGATTCTCGAATCCTCGCCTGCGCCCTGAATCTGGCGGCCGAGGGTAAAGATGTGGTGTTGGTCAGCAAGGATATCCCGCTGCGCGTCAAGGCCGGTGCAGTCGGGCTCCCCGCCGACGAGTACCACGCTCACGACGTCGTGCCGTCCGGATGGACCGGTATGACGGAGCTCGAGGTGCCCTCCGATGCCGTGGACACCCTGTTCAACGACGGTGTCATCGATCTCGTCGAGGCCCGAGACCTGCCGTGTCACACCGGAGTTCGACTGCTTGCCGGACGGCAGAGTGCGCTGGGGCGCGTCACGCCCGACAAGCAGCTTCAGCTCGTGCGCGGCGAGCGTGAGGCGTTCGGCCTGCACGGTCGTTCGGCGGAACAGCGTGTGGCGCTCGATCTTCTGCTCGACGAGAGCATCGGCATCGTCTCGCTCGGCGGCAAGGCCGGCACCGGTAAGTCCGCACTGGCTCTCACTGCCGGACTCGAGGCCGTCCTCGAACGTCGCTCACATCGGAAAGTTGTTGTCTTCCGGCCTCTATACGCCGTCGGTGGGCAGGAACTCGGCTACCTCCCCGGCAGTGAGAGTGAGAAGATGGGCCCGTGGGGCCAGGCTGTCTTCGACACCCTCGAAGGACTCGCGAGCCCCGAGGTGATGGAAGAAGTCATCGCCCGCGGAATGCTGGAAGTGTTGCCGCTGACGCACATTCGTGGCCGATCGCTCCACGATTCGTTCGTGATCGTCGACGAGGCGCAGTCACTCGAGCGCAATGTGCTGCTCACGGTCCTGTCACGACTGGGGTCGGGCTCACGCGTCGTGCTCACCCACGACGTCGCGCAACGAGACAACCTGCGGGTCGGACGACACGACGGCGTCGCTGCCGTCATCGAAAAGCTCAAGGGGCACCCGCTTTTCGCGCACATCACCCTCACTCGCAGTGAGCGTTCACCGATCGCTGCACTGGTGACCGAAATGCTCGAGGAATTCGGTCCGTCAGGGGCCTGACGCCCCTCGTGAGTGGAACTTCGTAGCCTGCTACGAAGTCCCACTCACATGGGTCACCGGCCGAGTGCAGCCCGTAGCACTCCTCGCACAACGCCTTTGACGAAATCGACGTTGTCGAAATAGTCGCGCCACACAGCTACTTTGCCGTCGCGCAGCTCGAATGTTCCGCACACCCAGAACTCGACACGAAGCCGACGCCAGATCAGGACGTCGGTGCGCTCGGTGAGCACGACATCTCCGTCGGCCGCGATGTTGTGCACGACGACGTCGAAGCCGTAACCCGGCTTGGCCAGCAGCGTCAGAAATCTGCCGACGTTCGAGATTCCGCGTACCTTCGGAAGCCCGACGTTGTGCCACACGATCTTCTCGTCGAGAAGGGCCAGCGCGCGATCGGTCTCGCGAAGCCTCAACGCGTCGAACAGGTTTTGCACGATATCGGTTGCTTGTCGGGTATCAGTCACTTGGTGAACCGTCCTAATCCATCGCCGTCGAAGAACTCGAGTGTGACCGTGTTCCCCTCGAATGTCGCCTGAGAAATCGTTCCGTCCGGTGCGTTCTCACCGGTCGGCTCGAACGCGAAGGTATCACCGTCCCAGTGCGACAACTCGTAGGAAGTCGAGTTCGGTCCGAGGGTCAACACCAGCCTCCCGTCGACCTCCGCGACGGTCGCCGGCCCCCAGTAGGCGTTCTGGTACACCCCGGTGTACGACGTGAGCGGTTGTGGCGCAGCGGCATTCGTCGGAGCGGTCTTTCCCGCGAGCTCGCCCTCCGGCTCGCTCATACCGGCGAAGGCATTCTTGTACAGCGTTCGCCAGTCCTCGCGTACCTCGCCGAACTGCACGAGGTCGGCGAACTCGGCCGTGACCGTTTCTGCGATGCCGAGTGGCGCGGCGTTGGTCAGTACGACGATGGCGACGTCGAGCGACGGGATCCAGAGAAAGTTCGTGCCCGCCCCGAGCGCGAACGCTCCGGAATGGCTGACGGTCGTGCGGCCGGCTGCACTGGTGGAGACGTTGAATCCGTACCCGTAGTAGCCCGCGCGCGAATCCGCCGTCGTCGACGGGCTCGAGACGATCTGCGCGCTGATGGCAGGAAGGAGGGCGTCGGGATCGACGATCTGCTTCCCGTCGTGGGCGCCGTCGGCGATGAGCATCGCCAGCCACCTGGCGAGATCGTTCACCGAGGAGCTGACGCCACCGGCCGGCGTCTGCGGATCGGGTTCGCGTTGGTATCGGGCCTGATACTCGCCGTCCACGAGGACGTGAGGTACCGCTCGGTCGGCGCGGCCGATGTAGTCGGAGAACGACGAGCTTGTCGAGGTCATGCCGAGCGGACCGTAGATCGTGTCCTCGCTGAGGGTGTCCCAGTCCTTGCCCGAGGCGGCAGCGACGGCCTCGGCCGCGGCTGTGATCCCGAAGTTGGTGTAGTGATACGTGGAACGGAACGGATCGAGGGGCACCTCCCGAAGGCGCTCGAGGATCTGTCTGCGGTCGTAGCCGAGGTCTTCGAGTAGATCGCCTTCGTGCTCGGGGAGTCCGCTTCGATGCGCGTAGAAGTCGCCGACCGTGATGTTCTGGGTCACCCACGGGTCGTCCAGCGCGAACCACGGCAGCTCGGAGACCACCGGCGTCGACCAGTCGATGACACCCGCTCCCACCTGTGACGCGACCACCGTCGCACCCACCGACTTGGACAGCGAGGCCAGCTGGAACACGGTGTCGCCGTCGATCGGGTCGTCCTTGACCATTTCGCGAACGCCGAAGCCTTTCGAGTAGACGACGTCCGAACCGTGCACGACGGCAATGGCCATACCCGGAATGTTCGACGACGCCATCAGCTCGTCGGCGATACCGTCGAGCTTGCCGACCGCATCGTCGACGCGACCGGCCGGAACGTCGACGCCGGCAACCTGGCCGGGCGACAGATCCTCGGTCGGCACCGGCTCGGACGCCGGTGGACTGTCTGCGGTGGGTGCGTCTTCGGAGCACCCGGCCAACAGAACCAGAGAGCACACGACAGAAAGACACAGAAAATTTCGACCCGACCGCATCATGAGGAGTCCTCACGTCGATGATTGGATGCACCTGAGGATAGACCCGCAACGACCTGGCGTTAGGAGAATTCACAGAGGTCAGGGGCGCGACGTCGGACGCTCGGCGGCAGGCGCTACGGTTACCGCATGTCTACGAACCTGTCCGACGGTGATCTGCTGGTCCGTTTGGAGCCCGCGGTCGAAGAGAATCTACGACGCCATATCGAGGCAGCGAGTGATTGGCACCCCCATGAGCTCGCGCCGTTCGACGACGGCAAGAACTTCGCGTTCCTCGGCGGCGAGGATTGGTCGCCCGAGCAGTCGCACCTGAGCGACGTCGAAATTCTGTCCGCCACGGTGGGCGTGTTGGTGGCCGACAACCTCCCCGCCTACCACCGGGAACTGGCCCACGCCCTCACCGGCCTCGGTGCCTGGTGGAAGTGGACGGGCCGCTGGACGTCGGAAGAGAACCGACAGTCGATCGTGCTGCGCAACTTCCTGGTGCTCACCCGCGCTGTCGATCCGGTCGCCCTCGAGCGAGTCCGGATGGAACACATGACACTCGGATTCGACGCGCCCAGCCAGCGGCTGCTCGACATCCTGGCGCACTTCGCCATCGAAGAAGCTGCCGCCGCCCTGCGTAACCGCAACACCATCGCTTTGGGCAAGGATCCGGTGCTGGCCACCATCCTCGGCAAAATTGCCGACGACGACGAGCTGCAGTCGGCATTCTTCGCCAGCATCCTCGACGAGGCATTCGCTGTCGTACCCGATCAGGCTGCGCGCGCAGTGGCCGACCGTATCAACGGCTTCAAGATCCCCGAGATCGAGCTTCCGGACCGCGGCAGCAGCATCGCCGCCCTCGCCGAAGCCGGCATCTACGACGCCGACCAGGAACGCGACAAGGTGTTCAAGCCGTTGCTCGCAGGCTGGAAGATCTTCGACCGCACCGATCTGGGTGAGGACGGCCTGAAGGCACGCGAAGAACTCGCGCACCTGGCCTGAGGTTTCGGCCCCTTTCGAAAGCGACCCGCCCCCGGTCGGATCAATGCGACTTTGTTGCAGTCAGAGTGACTGAAACCCACATTGATCCAACCGGGGGCGGGCGCGTTCAAGGGTGCAGCGGGTCCTGCGGGTCCGGCGGGTAGAGCAGCGAAACTAGTCCTTGACCTTCGCCATGGCGAGGACGTCGAGGCGCTTGTCCAGTTCTGCTTCGCTGAGCTTGTCGCCGATCAGTCCGCGGTCGATGACGGTCTGGCGGATGGTCTTCTTTTCTTTCAGTGCCTGCTTGGCGACTGCGGCCGCTTCCTCGTAGCCGATTGCGGAGTTCAGCGGCGTCACGATGGACGGCGAGGACTCGGCGAGGGTCTTGAGGTGCTCGACGTTGGCTTCGAGACCGACGACGCACTTGTCGGCGAAGAGCACCGAGACGTTGGCGAGCAACTTGAAGGATTCGAGTACGTTGCGGGCCATCATCGGGATGTACACGTTGAGCTCGAAGGCACCCGATGCGCCGCCGAAGGCCACTGCCGCGTCGTTACCGATGACCTGTGCGGCGACCTGGGTAACAGCCTCGGGGAGAACGGGATTGACCTTGCCGGGCATGATCGAGCTGCCGGGCTGCAGGTCGGGGAGTGCGATCTCGCCGAGTCCGGTGAGCGGTCCCGATCCCATCCAGCGAATGTCGTTGGCGATCTTGGTCAGTGACACTGCGATGGTGCGCAGTGCGCCGGATGCCTCGACCAGTCCGTCGCGAGCGGCCTGCGCCTCGAACGAATCCTTGGCAGCGGTGAGGGCGTCGATGCCCGTCGACTTCACCAGAGCAGCAACAACTTTCGGGCCGAAGCCGTCGGGTGCATTGAGGCCGGTGCCGACGGCGGTGCCGCCGATGGGCAGTTCACCCAGACGCGGCAGGGTGGCTTCGACGCGCTCGATGCCGGCCTCGATCTGCCGGGCGTAGCCGCCGAATTCCTGACCGAGAGTGACGGGGACGGCATCCATCAGGTGGGTGCGTCCGGACTTGACGACGTGCTTCCACTCGGTGGCCTTGGTCACCAGAGCCTCGTGCAGGTGCCGCAGCGCGGGCACCAGTGAGGTGACGGCTGCTTCGGTGGCGGCGACGTGCGTTGCCGTCGGGAACGTGTCGTTGGAGGACTGCGACATGTTCACGTGGTCGTTGGGGTGCACCTCGACGCCGTTGGCCTTGGCGATCGAAGCGATGACCTCGTTGGCGTTCATGTTGGAGCTGGTGCCCGAGCCGGTCTGGAAGACGTCGATCGGGAACTGATCGTCGTGCTTGCCCTCGGCGATCTCGTTGGCTGCCGCGATGATCGCGTCGGCCAATGCGCCGTCGAGCAGACCGAGATCCTTGTTGACCTGCGCGCAGGCTGCTTTGAGCAGGCCCATCGCGCGGATCTGGGTGCGCTCGAGCGGGCGGCCCGAGATGGGGAAATTCTCCACCGCACGCTGCGTCTGGGCGCGCCAGAGCGCGTCGATGGGGACGCGAACCTCTCCCATGGTGTCGTGTTCGATCCGGAACTGCTGTTCGTCTGTCTGCGTCATGAGCCTTACTTTGCCAGTCGTGGTTTCGGGGATCAGAAGGACGGTGCCTGGCCGGATTCGTCGGCGTCGAAGTCCACCGAGGAGTACTCGCGCAGCTTCTCGAGGCGGTGGTAGGCGTCGATCATGCGCACGGTGCCGGACTTCGAACGCATGACGATGGACTGGGTGTGGGCTCCGCCGCCCGCGTAGCGGACGCCGCGCAGCAGGTCGCCGTCGGTGACGCCGGTGGCGGTGAAGAAGACGTTCTCACCCGAGACGAGGTCCTTGGTGTCGAGGACGCGATCGAGGTCGTGGCCCGCGTCGATGGCCTTCTGCTTCTCGGTGTCGTCCGTGGGTGCCAGACGGCCCAGGATCGCGCCGTCCATGCAGCGCATCGCGGCGGCCGCGATGATGCCCTCGGGCGTTCCGCCGGTGCCGATGAGCATGTCGGTGCCGGAGTCGGGACGAGCGGCGGCGATGGCACCGGCGACGTCACCGTCGGAGATCAACCGGATGCGTGATCCGGCGTCGCGCACCTGCTGGATCAGTTCGGCATGCCTGGGGCGGTCGAGGATGCACACCGTCACGTCGGAGGCGGAACCCTTCTTGATCTTGGCGATGCGGGCGATGTTCTCGGCGACGGGGACGGTGATGTCGATGACGTCGGCGTAATCGGGTCCGACGGCGATCTTCTCCATGTAGAACACGGCCGAGGGATCGAACATCGCGCCGCGTTCGGCGACGGCCAGTACCGAGATGGCGTTGGGCATGCCCTTGGCCATCAGGGTGGTTCCGTCGACGGGGTCGACGGCGAAGTCCACCTCGGGTCCGTTTCCGTTGCCGACCTGCTCGCCGTTGTAGAGCATCGGCGCTTCGTCCTTCTCGCCTTCGCCGATGACGACGACGCCGCGCATGGAGACCGAGCTGACCAACTGACGCATCGCGTCGACGGCTGCTCCGTCGCCACCTTCCTTGTCGCCCCGACCGACCCAGCGACCCGAGGCGAGCGCACCGGCCTCGGTGACGCGGACGAGTTCGAGTGCGAGGTTGCGATCTGGCGCCATGGCGCGAGTGGACTCGGTGCTGGCCGTCATCGGTTTGTAGCCTCCTGGTTGGTGGGGTGTTACCCAGGCAGGATTATCTCACTTCTGTGATGCCCGCGGTGGGGTCGGGTCGACTGTGAGGTACGCGCCGACCGAGCACTGCCGCACAGAGGGGATACTGGAGATGTGGCAAACAGCAAACCTCGGATTCTCAACAACAACCGCGACATGGTCTGGTCGCTGATTCCGCTGGTCATTGCGTGTTTGTTGATCGCAGGCGTGGCCAGTCAGTGCTCGTTGAGCCCGGGTGGACCCAAGCAGGGACCCATTCCCAACTTCGACGTGAACTCGGCACTGCAGTACGACGCGGCCGAAATAGGGTTCCCGGTGCGCAATCCGGTCGTTCCCGAGGAATGGACGCCCAATTCGGGCAGCCGCGCGACCATTTCCGGTGACAGCGGTGGAGCGGCGTCGACTGTCGGATACATCACCGGATCGGGTGCGTACCTGCAACTGACTCAGACAGCCGCGTCCGAGGAACTGGTGGTGCCGTTCGTGGCCGGGGAGACGGTGTACGCGTCGGGCGCGCAGAACGTCTCGGGTCGAGACTGGGTCGTGTACGGCGAGGAAGGCTCGCGCACCTACTGGGTCTCGGACTTCGGTGACGTGCGAATCCTATTGGGCGGCACGGCGAACACCGAGGAATTCACCACTCTCGCGGCTGCGGTCGAGGCCACCGAACCGCTCGCGCCCTAGCTGTCGTTCTCGGTGCTCGCCAGCGCGGTCTCGATGCGCTTGCGTGCGCCCGCCAGTTGTTCTTCGCAGCGCGTCGCCAGTTGTTCGCCGCGCTCCCACAGAGCGAGGGATGCGTCGAGATCGAGCCCGCCCTGCTCGAGGATCTTCACCACGCCGACCAGCTCGTCGCGGGCTTCCTCGTAGCCCAGTTCGGACACCGGCTTGTCTTCGTTCTCGCTCATCGAATCTCCCTCTGTCTTTTCACTCGGCGTCATTTCACTCGGCCCATTACTGCTGCGGTGACGGCACCGTCGGCCACCCGCACCCTGATCTGTGTACCCGGCGGCGCGTCCTCGACCGAACGTAGTACCTCGGGATCTGCACCCGGCACCACCCGCTGTACGACGGCATAGCCCCGGGCAAGTGTGGCAGCAGGCCCCAGCGTCGACAGCCTCGCCCGCAGATGTTCGACGAGCGTGTCCTGGGTGGTCAGCTCGCGCTGCACGTCGCGTCGAGCAGCATCGGCGAGTCGCCGAACTTCCTCGCGACGCTGTTCGAGGGCCGCCAATGGATCGGCCAACACGGGTCGATGCCGCAGCATCTCCAGCCCGCGTGCCTCCCGTTCCACCCAATTGCGGAGCGCTGCAGCGCTTCTGGCCTTCAGCTCCGCGACCAACGCTTGTTCGGCGACGGCGTCGGGCACCACGAGCTTGGCGGCATCGGTGGGGGTGGCGGCGCGCAGATCGGCGACGTGATCGCTGAGGGGACTGTCGGGTTCGTGTCCGATGGCGCTGACGGTCGGCGTCGTCGCCCGTGAGATGGCTCGGCACAGTGCCTCGTCGGAGAACGGCAACAGGTCCTCGACGCTACCGCCGCCGCGGGCGAGAACGATGACGTCGACGCGCGGGTCGTCGTTCAGATCCTTCAACGCGTCCAGGATTGCCGGCACCGCTTGTGGACCCTGGACCGGAGTGTTCCGTACCTCGAATCGCACTGCGGGCCAACGCCTCTGCGCGACGGTGAGGACGTCCTTCTCGGCTGCGCTGGCGCGAGCGGTGATGAGCCCGATGGTGCCGGGCAGGAACGGCAGCGGACGCTTGAGCCGCGGGTCGAACAGTCCTTCGGCCGCCAGCAGAGCCCGGAGCCGTTCGATGCGGGCCAGTAGTTCGCCGACACCCACAGCGCGAATATCGGTGGCGCGCAGCGAAATGGTGCCGCGGCCGGTGAAGAACGACAGCTTGCCGTAGAGGATGACGCGCGCGCCTTCGGTCAGCGGAACGGGCGAACGATCCAGCAGCTGCGGCGAGCAGGTCACCGACAACGACATGTCCGCCGACGGATCACGCAGAGTCAGAAATGCCGTGCGCGTGCCGGGGCGGGCGCTGATCTGCGTCAGCTGCCCCTCGACCCAGATGCTGCCGAGTTTGTCGATCCACCCGGCGACCTTCATTGCAACGGTGCGCACCGGCCATGGTTGTTCGGCGGTGCTCGCACCGGATGGGGCGGGGCCGGACTGAGTGGGGGGAGTGCTCACTTCGCCTTGGCGGTGGTGATTCGGTTGGCGAGCATGGTCTGGAACGGTGCGCGAGCCGACGTCGCGTTCTCGTACTCGAGCAGGGTCTCCAGATCCTCGATGGACAGCGTGCGCAGCCGTGCGCGCAACTGAGCCAGGGCAAGAGTGTCGAAGTCGATCATCTCGACGATCTCGGGCTTCGTCGCAGACGCTGCGGGCTTCGCCGACGTGTCCTGCACCGGTTCGTCCAGCGGAGGCGTCGAGTACAGGGCGAATCGTCCGTTCGCGGCGATGGGCTCGGCCACCGGTGCGTCGGGAACATCGACATCATCGGTGACTGCTGCGGAGTCGAACCTCGACGTGGCCGGGAACGCGTCGTCGTCGTCCTCGTCGAAACTCGCCCACGACGGCTGCTCCTCGCGCGGAGTTCCGATCACCGGCAGAGCCGAAATGACCAGATCGCCCTTGATGGCGAGGGCTGTCACCTGCTGCTGCAGCCGCATGCCGCGCGCCAACGCCTCGCTGACGACGGTCATCGGCAACATCAACGCGGAACCGGGAAGCTTGCGGGCCTCTTCCACGACGGTCACGGCGACGCCTGCAGCCACCCGCGCCGCAAAGGGGAGTCGAGTCATGCACACCAGACTGCCCGAAGTCGTCGTCTTTGGGTAGCCGACAGGCCAGGGCCTGCGGAATGACCCGGTTGCTGCGATACACGTATCCTGGGAGGTATGTCTTCGGCCGTTCCTTTGAATCTTGGTATCGCACACTCCGCCGGCTCGCACACGACCGCGCATGCCGGGGGTAAGCGAGTGCTTCTCGCCGAGCCGCGCGGCTACTGCGCGGGCGTGGATCGCGCCGTCGAGACCGTCGAGAAGGCACTCGAACAGCACGGTGCGCCGGTGTACGTGCGCAAGGAGATCGTGCACAACAAGCACGTGGTCGAGACGCTGTCCGATCGCGGTGCGGTGTTCGTCGAGGAGACCGACGAGGTGCCCGAGGGTTCGCTGCTGGTGTTCTCGGCGCACGGTGTCTCGCCTGCGGTGCACACTTCTGCCGCCGAGCGGAACCTGCGGACGATCGACGCGACCTGCCCGCTGGTGACCAAGGTGCACCAGGAAGCCAAGCGGTTCGCCCGAGACGACTACGACATTCTGCTCATCGGCCACGAGGGCCACGAGGAGGTCGAGGGCACCGCGGGTGAGGCACCCGAGCACATCCAGCTCGTGGACGGCCCGGAGTCGGTGGACAGCGTCACGGTGCGCGACGAGAACAAAGTCATCTGGCTTTCGCAGACGACGCTGAGCGTCGACGAGACCATGATGACGGTCGCGAAGCTGCGGGAGCGCTTTCCGACCTTGCAGGATCCGCCGAGCGACGACATCTGCTACGCCACGCAGAACCGTCAGGTCGCGGTGAAGGCGATGGCACCGGAGTGCGATCTGGTGATCGTCGTCGGCTCGAAGAACTCGTCGAACTCGGTGCGTCTGGTCGAGGTCGCCCTCGGTGCCGGCGCACGGGCCAGCTACCTGGTGGACTACGCGAAAGAGATCGACCTGGCGTGGCTCGACGGCGTCGAGACCATCGGCATCACGTCGGGAGCGTCCGTGCCGGAGATCCTGGTTCAGGGCGTCATCGACCTGTTCGCCGAGCACGGATACGCGGACGTGCAGCCCGTCACCACCGCGAACGAGACCCTGGTCTTCTCCTTGCCCCGCGAGCTGCGCCCCGCACGCTGACCGGTCCATGACCGGCCGGTATCGGTGGGGTCAGTCGTCGGCGTGGCGGTCGCGGTACCGAACCTGCGGCACCGGATGCGGAGGAATGTCGTCACGGCGCACGTTCGGCGGCGCGTCGTTCACAACCGGTTCGACTGTGTGCCGAGCGCTGCTGGAGTACGGATCGACGGCGTCCCGCGGCGGCTGAACCCGAGGTGAACGCTCCCGGCGAGGTTCCGTCGAATACGGTGCCTCGGACGGCTGCGGCCGCGATGGGCGCGCTACGCCGGGTGGGGGCGTGCGATCCTGCGGGTACTGGGCGTGGGAGCGGGAGGGCCGCTGGTACTCGGGCTGCGGACTCGCCTGACGTGCGTATCCGGGCGTCGCCCCGGGGGTTGTTGCCGACCGTCGTGGCGCGGCACCGGAGTCGGTTGCGGCGCGAGAGGTTCCTCGGCGGCCCACGTACGGCTCGGGCACGATGTCGGTGGCCTCGACCGCGGACACGTCGTCACGGTCCGCCGCAGCTCGACGGCTACGTGCGCGTGACGGACGATCTTCCTGTGCTCGCCGCTGTGCCCGGGTGAGTGTGTCGTCCTCGGAGGTCGGGCTCCGGCGAGCGGAGTCTCCGGCCTTGGTGCTTCGACGAGGGGCGTCTTCCGGTTTCGTGCGACGCCGAGCGGTGTCGGCGGTCTTCGTGCTGCGTCGAACTGCGGGCGCGTGCGTGTTCTGCCGCTTCAGCACGATGCGTACGGCACCGAGGCCGACGGCCACGAGGGTGCCGAGCAGCATCAGCGGAAATCGGTTGACCAGCGGAATCGCCACGTTCAGGATGATGTCCTTGAGGCTGGTGCCCGCGTTGTCGGTGAAGTACTGGTACGACAGCGGCACTGCCACGAACAGAATCAACGGGGCTTGGACCATCGCGGTGAACAGGCCGCGGTAGCGGACCAGCAATACCGCCGCGATGCAGCCGAGGATGTAGAGGAACGCGAACGCACCGGTCAGCTCGGTTCCACGCGCGGCGTCGATGAGAAACCCGAGAAAGGCCAGCCCTGCGGCGATCGCAACGGCACCCCACGCTGGTACGCCGGGCAGGGTCGCGAGGATGGATCGGTGATCCAGCGGTACCCCGGATCGGGCACGTTGGGAGGTAGACACCCCTCGAGGTTAGCCGTAGTTCAGCCCACTGCATCGCTGACATGACCGAAGTCGTGCCGGTAGCGGGACGAATCGGACAGCTTGGGACGCTCGTCCACGCGTGAAATCTCCACCGGTTCGGCATCGAACAGCTCGAGCTCGTGCAGCTTGCGTGCGGTGACACCCACCCTGCTGTCGACCGACCCGACGGTGGAGTTGAAGGACTCCACGGCCTTGCCGAGGTGGGCTCCGAGCTTGTCGAGATGTGTCGAGACGATTCCGATGCGGCCGTACAGTTCGCGGCCCAGCTGGTGGATCCGCGCAGCGTCCTCGGCGATCGACTCCTGCTTCCAGGTGTACGCGACGGTGCGCAGCAGAGCGACCAGAGTGGTCGGGGTGGCAAGAATCACGTTCCGGCCGAAGGCGTACTCCAGCAGGCTCGTATCCGACGTCAGCGCGGCGTCGAGAAACGGGTCGCCGGGAACGAACAGGACGACGAACTCCGGCGTCGGCTCGAATGCCTCCCAGTAGGCCTTGTCTGCCAGTTGATCGATGTGGGTGCGCAACTGCTTGGCGTGGCGGCGCAGATGCTTGTCGCGAGCACCGGGTTCTTCGTCCTGCGCGGCGTCGAGGTAGGCCGCGAACGGCACCTTGGCGTCGACGACGATCTGCCGATCGCCGGCGAGGCGAACGATCATGTCGGGTCGAAAGCCGTCCTTGCTCACCTGAGTGTCGAAGTCGCAGTGCTTGACCATTCCGGCGAGTTCGACGACCCGTTCGAGCTGGATCTCGCCCCACCGACCTCGGATCTGCGGTGCGCGCAGCGCGGTGACCAGTTGTCCGGTCTGCATGGAGAGCTGCATCGACGCGCGATGCATTCCGGTGACCTGTTCCGACAGCCCCGCGTACGCCCTGATGCGGTGGTGCTCGACTTCTCGCACGTGCTCGGCCAGGGCGTCGACGGCGTCGTGCAGTGGCTCCACCAGATGGGACACCTGTTGGCCGATGACCGTCGAATTGCGCCGCGCGGAATCCTCGTTCACCGCGCTCAGCGACTGGCGTAGCAGCGCCTCGTTCTGGCGTAGAGCCGCCAGCTGTGCCTCCGCTCGTACGGCCCGATCACCCACCCGAGAGGCATGCAACAGCCACCCCACCACGCCGCCGATGGCGAGGGCGACGAGCAGGCCGAGCGCGGTGAGAATGTTCATGGTGCCGATGATGCAGCACGCCACCGACAAGTTCGGGCGAGACGAGCTGTGGGTCGATGCTCACGCCCGACAGGCCGACGAGCCTCGAATAGTTTGTCGGTGGTTGCCGATAGCGTCGTGGACATGAGAATCCTGCACACCTCGGACTGGCACGTAGGTCGCACCTTTCACGGTGTCGACCTGTTGGCCGATCAGGGCGCAGTGCTCGAGTCCATCGCGGAACTGGTTGCCGCACAGTCGATCGACGTGGTCGTCGTCCCGGGTGACATCTACGACCGCGCCGTGCCGAGCGCGGATGCCGTAGTGGTGTGCAATCGCGGACTCGAAGCGATCAGAGCCGCCGGAGCCGTCATCGTCGCGACGTCGGGTAACCACGATTCACCCGCTCGGTTGGGTGCCGGAGCTGCGTTCGCCTCGGCCGGTGGACTGCATCTGATGACCAAGGTCGGCAACGTCGCGACCCCGGTGGTCGTCGACGACGAGCACGGATCGGTTGCGTTCTACGGCATTCCGTACCTCGAGCCCGAGACCACCCGAGTCGAACTCGACGTTCCGGCGGCACGGACGCACGCCGAGGTGCTCGATGCTGCCATGGACCTGGTGCGCGCCGACCTCGCAGCGAGAGACGAAGCAGGGCAACATGTTCGGTCCGTCGTCCTCGCGCATGCGTTCATCGTCGGCGGCGAAGCGACAGGTTCGGAGCGATCGATTTCGTCCGGGGGAATCGAAACCGCACCGGCATCGGCATTCGACGGCGTCGACTACGTGGCCCTGGGTCATCTGCATTCTCCGCAGACACTCACCGAGCGGGTCCGCTACTCCGGCTCCCCGTTGCCCTACTCGTTCGGCGAACGCTCGCACCGTAAGGCCGTGTGGATTCTCGAACTCGACGCCGACGGGCTCGGCAGCGTCGATCGAGTGGACTTACCGGTGGTTCGCGGTCTCGCCCGCATCGAGGGCACGGTCGAGGAATTGACCACTCACGCAGCCTTTTCCGAATACGAGGACCACTACGTCTCGGCGGTGCTGACCGACGAGGTACGTCCCGTCGATGCAATGCGGTTGCTGCAACAGCGTTTTCGGCACGCGATCCATCTCGAGTGGCGTCGACCCGAAGACGACGGGGGGCTTCGGTATCGCGATCGTGTCCGCGGCCGCAGCGACCTCGAGATCGCGACGTCGTTCCTGACGGACATGCGTAGCGCGCCCACCGCAGCCGAGTCCGCACTCTTCGAGCGCGCACTTGCTTCCGTGCAGCGCGAGGCCGAATCCACGCGCACACCGGCGAGCACCGTCGACCGCGGCGCTGCATGAGGCTGCACTCACTCGAGATCACCGCCTTCGGTCCCTTCGCGGGAACGGAGACGGTCGATTTCGACGCGCTGGGGGCCGACGGGTTGTTTCTGTTGCACGGTCAGACCGGAGCCGGGAAGACGACAGTGCTCGACGCCGTTGCCTTTGCGCTCTACGGCACCGTTCCCGGAGCGCGGCGGGAGGGCAAGAGGCTGCTGTCCGACCACGCCGCGAGAGGTGCCGTCCCGCAGGTGACCCTCGAAGCAACGCTCGGTGGGCGACGAATCAGGATCGTGCGCAGTCCGGAGTTTCTGCGCCCCAAGCTCAGGACTGCCGGCACCACCAAGCAGCATGCCAAGGCGAGTCTCACGTGGCTCGATGGGCGTGGGCAGAACCTGACGCGGCTCAACGAGATCGGCGACGCGGTCAACGGGTTGCTCGGAATGAGTGCCGATCAGTTCTTTCAAGTGGTGTTGTTGCCGCAGGGCGAGTTCGCGAAGTTTCTGCGAGCAGACAGCGACGAGCGCGGAAACCTACTCGAAAGACTCTTCGACACAGGCAGATTCGGCGACGTGGAGGAGTGGTTCGCCGAGCGGCGTCGAGAATTGGCCGCCGGTCTTGCCGACGCCGACCAGGCCATCGACATCATGCTGGGCAGAGTGTCCCAGGCCGCGGGCGTACCCGAGCCGTCCACCGACGACGCCGCGCCCGGTGAGCAGGCCCAGGATCCCCTCGAATGGGCGGCACGGGTTCTGGACGGTGCACGGCAGAACAGAACTCTCGCCCAGGGTCGTGCGGTGCTGGTCGACGCGGCGGCCGGGCGTGCGTCCGCCGCGCTGGCCGAGGCCACCAGCGCCCTGGACCTGCAGCGCCGACGCGCCATCGCCGAAGAGCAACTCGCGCAGTACCGGGACGGCGAAGCCGCCCGAGCAGCGCGACGCGCGGAACTGGCCGACTCTGCTGCTGCGGGTCCCATCGCCGACGCTGTCGCCGATCTGCGCCTTGCCGCCACCACCGCAGATGCGGCCACCACAGCGCTGACCGCCGCGGAACAGGCACTGCCGACGTCCGCAGAGGGCAGGCGCTTCCACGACGCACTGCAGTGGCCGCCGCTACGAACCGATCCGGCCGACGAGCGAGCAGTGGTTGCCGAGTTCGTACGAGCATGGACCACCGATGTCGCACGGCTGCAGTCGCTGCTCGGAACAGCCCGTGAGGCCGACCGGCTGGACGCCGAGCTCGCAGAACAGCGCAGACAGCGTGCCGAGACCGTTGCTGCCATCGAACGCACGACGACGAAACAGGCGACACTTCCCGAGACCCTCGCCGCTGTGGAAGCGCGGGTGGCCCGCGCAGCCGCGGCCGCTGCCGAGCTTCCGGGACTGGACGAGCGGTGCGCCCGCGCTCAGGCGGCCGCTGAGTCGGCCCTCGAATTGGTGCGGACCCGAGCTGTTCTCGTCGAGGCAGAACGCGTCAGGGACCGTGCTGCAACCGCGCGCAACAGCGCCTGGGAACACTTGCTCGAGCTGCGCGAACGCCGCATCGACGGCATGGCCGCAGAGCTGGCTGCCCGCCTCGAGCCCGGTGCGCCGTGTGTCGTATGCGGGTCGGCCGAACACCCGAATCCGGCGGCTGCCGCGACGTCGACGGTCACGAAAGCGCAGGAGGACAAGGCCGCTGCCGCGGAGCGAAAGTGCGCTGCCGAGCTGGAACGGTCGATCGCGGCCGTCGCCGACGCCAGTCGTGCGGTCGATCTGCTGCACGACCGGACGGGCGGAGCCTCCGCCGCGGAGCTTGCTCACACCCTCGATGCGGCGACGACTGCCGTCCGAGACGCCCGAGCGAGGGCCGCCGACCTCGACCCGGCGACGACCGAGCTGCGCCGGCTGCGCGCCGAGTCGGATGCGCTGGCGGTCACGCTGCAGGATCTCGTCGCCAGGCGCAGCGCGCTGGACGAACGCATCGCAGCCACCGAGCGATCGGTGGCGCAGATGCGAGCGTCGGTAGCCGAGGAAATTGCCGAAGGCGCATCGTTGACCGAGCGAATTGCCCAGTGCGAGAAGCTGATCGACGGTGCCCGCCGACTGCAGGAAGCGCGAATCGCCTGGCTCGACGCCAGCGAGCAGCACGCCGCGCTGCGCGGCGAACTGGATCGACGGGTATCGGCATCGAACTTCGATTCCGCCGATGCAGCAGCAGATGCCGTTCTCACCGAAGACCGCGTCGAGCAGATCGAGACCGAACTTCGTCTCGCGGAGGAGCGTCGGGCACACGCCGAACACGTGCTGCTCGAACCCGGCATTGTCGCCCAGAGCGGGCAACCGCCGATCGACCTGGATCCGCTGCGTGCCCGGTTCGCCGAACTGGACGGCGAGGCGAAGATTGCCGCGGGGGAGGTGGCCGAGTGTCGCCGACGCGCGGACGAGCTCGAGCGGTTAGTCGCCGAACTGTTCGTGGCGGCTGCGGCCATCGCGCCGCAACGCGCCGAGTTCGACGAGCTCGCCAACTTGGCGGATGTGGTCGCCGGGCGTGGGCAGAATGCACGCAAGATGTCGCTGCGGTCCTACGTGCTTGCGTCCCGTCTCGAGGACGTCGCAGAGTCGGCATCGGCACGCTTGCGTCGGATGTCCTCGGGTCGATACGAATTCGTGCACTCCGACGAGGCCGGCGTTCGCGGAAAGCGGGGTGGACTCGGTCTCGACATCCGCGACGACTACACCGGTGTGGTGCGTTCGGCCAAGACGTTGTCGGGCGGTGAGGCGTTTCTGGCGTCGCTCTCGCTCGCGCTGGGTCTCGCCGATGTCGTGGCCGCCGAATCCGGCGGGGTCGTTCTCGACACCATGTTCATCGACGAGGGGTTCGGCACGCTGGATGCGGACACGCTGGAATCGGTGATGGCCGTGCTCGACGAATTACGTGCGGGCGGCCGCGTCGTCGGAGTCGTCAGTCACGTCGACGAAATGCGTCAGCGCATTCCGAGCCGCCTCTACGTCAAGCGTGGACGCGCGGGCTCGACATTGCAGGTCGTTGCGTCCTGATCGGGGCTACTTCTTCCCCGGCGCAGCCCTGTCGTCCTCTTCCTCGTCCTCGAGGCCGGCCTGTTCGTCGGTCAGTCCCTCGGGTGCGGGGATCTGATCCTCGAGCTCGTCCTGATCGGGCTCGTTCGATCGCTCGTCGATCTGTTCGGAGACGTAGCGAATCAGCACAGCAGCCACCGCGGCAGCGGGCACGGCGAGGAACGCGCCGATGATCCCGAACAGCGAGCTGCCTCCGGTGACGGCCAGCAGCACGATCGCTGGATGCAGATTCATGCTGCGGCTCTGCAGGATCGGCTGCAGCACGTTGCCTTCGAGCTGCTGCACTGCGAGGATGATCGCGAGCACGATCAACGCGGTCGTCAAGCCGTTGGCCACCAATGCGACGAGCACAGCGAGAGCGCCCGCGACGAACGCACCGACGATGGGGATGAAGCCACCGAGGAACGTCAGGGTGGCGAGCACCAATGCCAGCGGGACACCGAGGATCACCAATCCGAGCCCGATGAAGAACGCGTCGATGAAGCTGACGATGGCCTGGGTCCGGATGAAACCGCCCAGCGTCACCCACATGCGGGAGAGGACTTCGCCGAGATGGCGTCCCGCGCGGCCGCCGGAGAATCCGTGCAGCCACGGCAGGAACTTCGGGCCGTCCTTGACGAAGAAGAACGACAGCACGAGCACCAGGGCAAGGGTCACGAGGATGGAACCGGCTGCCGAGACGCCGCTGAACACGCCGGTCGCGATGACGTCGCCGCTGTCTTGCAGCCGCGAGACGATTGCCGATACCGCATTGTCGATCTGGTCGTCGCCGATGTTGAGCGGAGGTCCCTTGAGCCAGTCCTGCACCTGACCGATGCCACCCGACGCCTGATCGACCAACTCGGGAGCCTGCTCGGCCACCGACGGAATGATCAGAGTGATGACCCCGCCGATCACGACGAAGAACACCACGAGCGACACGGACGATGCCAACGCAGGCGGAAAACCAAGGCGCATCATCAATTTCGCAGGTGGCCACAGAACCGTGGCCACGATCACTGCGAGTAGAACCGGTAGCAGAATCACCCAGAGATGACCGATCAGCCAACCGAACACCCACGCGCCGGCCGCGATGGAGATCAGGATGAGCGACCATTTCGCCAGCCAGAGGCCACCGGTTCCGATGAGGTCCCCGCGATCTCGTCCGGACTTCGCGGGCTTCGCAGTACTGCCGGGAACTGCCGATTCGGTCACGGTGGGTCCTCACATTCGGCGGGTGGCGGTTCGTGAAGAACCTTAACGTCCCACTCCGACGCGGTGTCGGTCAGAGCGCCTCGTGGGCCAACAGCCACTTCTTCGTCGGCAGTCCCCAACGGAATCCACCGAGCGCACCGCCGATCCGAACCACTCGGTGGCACGGTACGAACAGGGCGGCGGCATTGCGCGCGCACGCCGACGCGGCACCGCGAATCGCCGTCGGCCGTCCGGACAATTCCGCGAACGCGGAGTACGTCACCGGCGCTCCAGGTTCGACAGTGCGCAGCACGTCCCAGGCGTGCATCAGGAATTCGCCCGATCGTTGTGCGACGTCGATGTCGTCGATGCGGTCGACGTCGCCGCGGTGATAGGAGTCGACAGCTGCGGTGACGGCACCGAGGTCGGTGGCCGAGCGGACGTCGGTGGGTCGCAACGTCGGATGGATCAACACTCGGAGTTCCTCGACATCGGCGGTCCAGCCCGACGCCAGCACGCGCTGATCGGCGTCGACGATGGTGGTGAACGGGCCGATAGGGGTGTCCTGTGTTGCGGAGGTGGCCATCATGCCTGTCTTCTTTCCAGTGCGGTGATCCACAGGTGCATCGAGACGTAGGAGCGCCACGGTGCCCAGCGTTGGGATTTCTTCAGCGAGATGTCCAGCGCCTGCGCGCCTTGCCGGACGACGAGGTCGGTGTCGAGCAGAACGTCGGGGTCGCCCAGCAGTCGCATGACGACATAGCGGGCCGTCCACGGCCCGATTCCCTTGAGCTCGAGCAGTTCTCGTTCCAGATCCGGGCCCTCCCGCGCGGGGTGCAATGTCACCGTTCCCGACGCGATGGCGTCGGCGACGCGGATGACGGTCTGGACCCGAGCCGCCGGGCCGGTGAGGACCTCGTGGCCGCGTTCGGCGATGACGGCAGCGTCGGGGAACAGCCGTCCGACGCGTCCGTCGCCGAAATCCAGTGGTGCCCCGAGCGCGTCGACGAGCCTGGCGGTGTGGGTGGCCGCTGCCTTCAGCGAGATCTGTTGCCCGATGACGGTGCGCAGCAACATCTCCGCCCCGTCGACGACCCCGAGGGCCCTGATACCCGGATGGGCGTCGACGCTCGGCGCGAGTTGGGGGTCGGCGCGTAGGGCTTCGTCGACGGCAAGCGGATCGGCGTCGAGATCGAGCAGGTGTCGAATCCTGGCCACGGCCGGAGCGAGGTCGCGCATGTCCTGCAGAGTCAGTGCGGCGCTGACGAATCCGTCCAGGATGCGCAGTGCCACCAGTCCGGCAGCGTGCGGTAACTGCAGTGAACGCACGTATTCGCCGTCGTCGGAAAACGATTCGATTCCCTCGACCACATGTCCTCGCAGGAACCACTCGACCCAGCCGCGGTCCAGCGGCGGGCGGTAGGGCAGTCGCAACGTGACGGTGCCACCCGCAGTCGCTACGGCCGAGCGGTGCGCTTCTCGTCGCAGGGTCGTCGGATCGACGGAAAAGACCTCTTTGATGGTGTCGTTGAATTGGCGAACGCTCGAGAAGCCGGCGGCGAAGGCGATGTCGGCCATCGACATATCGGTGGTCTGGATCAACGTGCGGGCGGTATGCGCGCGATGGGCGCGAGCCAACGCGAGGGGGCCGGCACCCACTTCTGCCGTCAGAACGCGGGTCAATTGCCGGCTCGAGTAGCCGAGGGTGCTGGCGAGGCCGTCGACGCCCCCGCGCTCGACGGCTCCGTCGGAGATCAGCCGCATCGCACGAGAACTGAGATCCGAGTGGATGTTCCATCGTGGGGAACCGGGGGTGGCGTCGGGCTGGCAACGGCGGCAGGCGCGGTAGCCGGATTGTTGGGCCGCTGCTGCCGTGGCCAAAAACGAGACGTTGCCGGGCTTGGGGGTGCGCGCCGGGCAGGAGGGTCGGCAGTAGATGCCGGTGGTGGAGACGGCGGTGAAGAACTGGCCGTCGAACCGTGCGTCACGCGAGGAGACCGCGCGATAACACCGATCGAAGTCCAGTTCTTGCACCTGCCGTTCGCTGCTCATGCTCCTACTGTGTCAGCGCGATCCCGCCAGTGCTAGCGGAAATCGGACGCGGCTGCGGTCGTGCGCGTTTTGCGTACCGGGAGGGGCGCAAAACGCGCACGAGGGCGAGGCCCTAACAGCATCGAGCCCCTGGGTTTCGGTCCGCTTCCGCGTGCCGGTCCTTCCAGTACTGCCGCACGGTCGGTGGCTCCTGGCCCGGGTGGTGCCGGGCCAGATGCGCGACGTAGCGGTCGTAATCGTGATCACCCATCACCGAGGTAATCCACCACCACAGCCCGCGCATCTAGTGCGCCGACCCGGGGCGTCGAACGGTGCCCGCATCGATCAGTTCGTCCCACTCGGCCTGAATCTGCTTCTCGGCGGGGGTGAGGACGAATCCGGCGGGACCGAAGATCTTCGACGGCACCTCCGGCTCCTCGTTGTCCGGGAGGTCTGCTCCGCGAACGGCCCTGACGCACACGATGACTCCGGCGATGACGACGACCAGGACGAGCACCGCGAAGATGATCGAGAGGGTGCCCTGGATGAACGTGTTGCGGATGACGGCATCGATGGCCTCGGGGGTCTTCGCGCTGCCGAAGCTGCTCAGGCCCTGCTCCTTCGCGTCACGGAACTGAGAATGCTGCGTCCAGTAACCGATGGCCGGGGTGGAGGAGAAGATCTTCTGGTACGAGGCCGTCATCGTGACGATGAGGTCCCAGGCGAGCGGAATGCCGGGGATCCACGCCCATTTGTAGAGCCCTCGTTTGACGACGATCACCATGACCACCGTCAGGGCGATGGCGGCGAGCAACTGATTGGCGATACCGAACAGCGGGAACAGGGTATTGATGCCGCCGAGCGGGTCGGTGACTCCCATGAGAAGGATTGCGCCCCAGGCTGCGACGACGATGAGCGAGCAGATCCATGCACCGGGACGCCACGACGGGTCCTTGAACTTCTTGGCCGAGGCTCCGGGCAGGTTGCCGATGCTGTCGGAGAGCATGAAGCGGGCGACGCGGGTGCCTGCATCGACCGTGGTGAGGATGAACAGTGCCTCGAACATGATCGCGAAGTGGTACCAGAACGACTTGAGCGATTCTCCGCCGAACACCTGATGCAGAACCTCGGACATACCGAACGCCAGCGTCGGAGCGCCGCCGGTACGGGAGATGATCGACTCCTCGCCCACATCGGCTGCGGCCTGGCTCAATTCGGCCGGGGTGATGTCGCCGCCGCTCAGCGGTAATCCGTTGACGTACTCCGCCGCGGTCTCGGGAGTACCGCCGGTCAGCGTCGCCGGTGCGTTCAGCGCGAAGTAGATGTGCTGATCGAGAACGCAGGCGGTGATGAGCGCCATGATGGCGACGAACGACTCGGTGAGCATGCCGCCGTAGCCGATCATGCGCATCTGCTTTTCCTTCTCGAGCAACTTCGGCGTGGTGCCGGAGGAGATCAGAGCGTGGAAACCCGAAAGCGCGCCGCAGGCGATGGTGATGAACAAGAACGGGAACAGCGATCCAGCGAATGCCGGTCCATTGCCCTCGGTGGCGAAGCTCGTCATGGCGGGCATCTGAATCTCGGGGCGCGCGATCAGAATGCCGACGGCCAGCAGCGCGATGGTGCCGACCTTCATGAATGTCGACAGGTAGTCGCGCGGGGCGAGCAGCAGCCACACCGGCAGGATGCAGGCGAGCAGACCGTAGCCGATGAGCAGCCAGGCGACCGTCACCTTGGAGAGGGTGAACCAGTCTGTGCCCCATTCGGTTTCGGCGACCCAGCCGCCGGCGACGATGGCGAGCAGAAGTAGGACGACACCGATGAGCGAGACCTCGGTGACGTTGCCCGGCCGCAGGTAGCGCAGGTACACACCCATGAACAGGGCGATGGGGATGGTCAGCGCGATGGAGAACACGCCCCACGGACTTTCGGCGAGCGCGTTGACGACGACGAGAGCAAGAACCGCGATCAGGATGATCATGATGACGAACACCGCGATCAGCGCGGCGGTTCCGCCGACTACTCCGAGTTCGTCACGGGCCATCTGGCCAAGGCTGCGGCCGTTGCGGCGCGTCGAGATCCACAGCACCAGGAAATCCTGGACGGCCCCGGCGAACACGACGCCGATGATGATCCACATGGTGCCGGGCAGGTAGCCCATCTGGGCAGCCAGAACCGGTCCGACGAGGGGGCCCGCTCCCGCGATTGCGGCGAAGTGATGGCCGAACAGCACCCGACGGTCCGTCGGCATGTAGTCCTTGCCGTTCTCCAAGATCTCGGCGGGCGTGGCTCGGTCGTCGCGAGGAAAGACGATCTTGCGTTCGATCAGTCTGGCGTAGAAGCGAAACGCGAAGATGTAGGTACACACCGCGGCGATGACGAACCAGACTGCGTTGGGATTCTCGCCGCGGACGATGGCGATGATCGTCCAGGCGACGCCGCCGAGCAGGCCGATAACGACGAGCATCAGACGCTTGATCGGCGTCATGGGATGGGAATCGACGACTCCGACAGGTGGTAGGTCGGGGTCTGTCTTCAGCAATTCGACGTGTGGATCGTCGGCCGCTTTCAGTGACATGTGTGGGGTCTCCATGGTCGCAGGTGTGACTGCGATCACCCTATGCGTGACGCACTTGCACGTCCTCGAATCGACACTTCGCGATGCGCCCGGCGGTCACTCGTGTGCGCCGAGTGGCGGCGGCCTGGAACCGGATGGTGCTGGGCTGCGTCGTAGCGGGTGTCATCACTTCATTCATTCGGGGGGAACACCACATGTCGGGACCGTACGAGCAAACTCATCAGCAGAACTTTCCCGCGGCGCAGCCCTTCGCGCCGGTGCTGCCGGCGTCGAACGCAGGGTGGGCAGTGGTGGCAGTCATCTTCTTCTGGCCACTGGCCATCCCCGCGTTCAATCATGCGTTGAAAGTCCATCCACTGTGGTCGATGGGCGATGTCCAAGGCGCGCAGTACTCGTCGCAGCGCGCGGCGTTCTTCGGCAAGCTGTCCCTCATCATCTTCGGCGTCTTCATCGTTCTCTACCTGGCGTTCATCGGCTTGGTCGTCTCGAACATGTGACGGGTCGACGGCGGTGTGCTGATCACCCGCGGGTGACCGAAATACCGCCGTCGACGTAGAGCGTGGTTCCGTGCACCATCGCGGCATCGTCCGAGACCAGGAACAGCACACCGTCGGCGATGTTCTGCGGCGACAGCACCGTGCCTGCCGGGGTTCCGGCCGTCATGGCGTCGAGTACCTGGCGTGCATCCTTGTTGCCCGGAGTCAGAGTCGCTCCGGGCGCGAGGGCGTTCACTCGCACACCGCGTGGGCCGAACTCGGCGGCCCAGCTGCGAGTGAGCTGCTCGTCGGCGGCTTTGGTGGCGGAATACATCGCAGCGAACGGACTGCCCATCGTGGCCATCCACGACCCGATGTTCACGATGACTCCGCTGCCGCGCTCGGCCATGGCCGGTGCGAGCTCACCGACGAGCACGTGCGGCGCTCGGACGTTGACGGCGAGCATGGCATCGAGCTGGTCGTCGGGAAGATCGGCTGTCGCGGTGGCCGGATAGATACCGGCGTTGTTGACGAGAATGTCGACGCGGCCGCCGAGGGTGTCGGTAGTGCGGGCGGCGAACTCGCGAAGTTCTTCGTAGCTGCCGGCGAGATCGACGTCGACGAATGCCGCTGTGCCGCCGGCTTCCGAGATGCGGGCCGCCAGGGCTTTGCCGCGCTCGGCGTCGCGGCCGCTGACGACCACCTTTGCCCCGTGGTCGGCGAGGGTGAGCGCGATGGCCGCACCGATCCCACTGGTCGATCCGGTGACGACGGCGGTGCGTCCATGGAGTTGTGTGGAACTGGAAGATGTCATGACGCCATGTCTACGGTCGCGGAATCGAGCGGACCAGGCGTCGTTCGACCTAGGTCTGTCATGACCAGGTTGGCCATCGCTCGCGTGGCTACTGTGGATTTCGTGAACAACGACAGGTCGGCGCTGAGCGCATTTCTGCGTGATCGACGCGACCGCATCACTCCAGCCGAGGCGGGAGTATCGATCTATCCCGGTGCGCGACGGGTCCCGGGCCTGCGGCGCGAAGAGCTCGCAGCGCTGGCCGGAGTGAGCCCGGATTACTACAGCAAGCTCGAACAGGGTCGCCAGGCCAACGTCTCACCCGAGGTGCTGCGGGCAATTGCTCGGGCGTTGAAACTCGACCAGGTGGAGTCTGCGCACCTGCTCGATCTCGCATCTCCGGCTGTGCCGGTCGGCAGCGCCCCGGAGCGACCGGATCCGGGATTACTCCAGGTGATGCGGGCGCTCGATCACGTGCCGGTGTTACTGCTCGGGCGCTCGGGAACCATCCTGGCCAGCAATGCGCTGGTTCGTGCGGTGTTGAGTCTGCAGTCGTCCGCAGAGGATTCGCTGTTCCACTATCTGTTCCGCAATCCCATCGCGCGCGAGCGAATCGTCAATTGGTCGCAGTTCGCGGCGGCCTCGGTCGCGGCGCTGCGCCGCGATCTTGCTCGTCGACCGGGCGATCCGTCCCTGACTGCGCTGATCGACGAATTGCGTTCGACCGAGCCTTGTTTCGAGCAATGGTGGAGAGATCACGAGGTCGCCGAATTCGCAGGTGCAACCAAGATCATCCAGCACCCGGCGGCGGGCACCCTGCAATTCGGAATCGAGTTTCTGACCTCGCCGAGCGCGCAGGATCAAAGTCTGATCGTCTACACGGTCGAGGAGAATTCCAGTACGGCACACGTCCTGCCGATCCTGGCCAGCTGGGACCCGAATTCGGCGATCACCACTTGACCTGAACCTTGCTAGAGGTCTTAGCGTCGCAGCCATGGACACACTGGGGCTCGGCTCAATCGGCATTTCCATCGACGTGGCACCGTCCTACCTCGACGACGCGCGGGAGTTGGAGACACTCGGTTTCACCTCGTTCTGGCTGCCGGGCGGGCAGCTCGATCGGCTCGGCAGGCTGGCCGATCTGATCCACGCGACCGAGACCGCCACCGTCGTTCCGGGGATCGTGCCGGTCGATGTGTACTCACCTGCACAGACCGGAACACTGTTCGACGAGCTCTCGGACACCGGTCGATTCGTCCTCGGTCTCGGTGGGCCGCAGAGTGCTCGACCTCTCGCTGAGTTGCATAGGTACCTCGACGAACTCGCCGTACCAGTGGATCAGACGCTGCTCGCGGCGCTCGGGCCGAAGAAGTTGGAGATGGCTCGCGACCGCGCGGCCGGCGCGATCGGGTTGCTCGTGACGCCCGAGTGGACGTCGCAGGCGCGCGGTGCGCTCGGTGTGTCGACGTTGGTGGTCGACCAGTTCGTCGTGGTCGAGTCCGATCCGGATCGAGCACGCGCTGCAGCTCGGGAGCCGCTGAGCTTCCTCGCAACCGTTCCCGGTTATCGGCAGAATTTCCTCCGCATGGGGTTCACCGACGCGGATGTCGAGGATCTCAGCAACCGTCTGGTCGACGACCTGGTGGTGTGGGGGAGTGTCGAGGACATCGCCGAGCGGGTGGCCGCTCACCACGCTGCCGGCGCGGATCACGTAGTTCTGGCGCCACTCGGCGCATCGAGTATCGAGGCTGGCCGGGCACTGTCCGAGCTGGCCGTGTCGTCAAAGTAGACTCCATAGACCGTGAGCCTCACCCTCGGAATCGTCGGACTGCCCAACGTCGGCAAGTCCACCCTCTTCAATGCACTGACCAACAACGATGTGCTGGCCGCGAACTATCCGTTCGCGACCATCGAGCCCAATGTCGGCGTGGTCGCGCTGCCAGATCCCCGGCTCGAGAAGCTGGCCGAGGTGTTCGGTTCGGAGAAGCTCGTGCCCGCGCTGGTGTCGTTCGTCGACATCGCCGGCATCGTCAAGGGTGCGTCCGAGGGCGCAGGCCTGGGCAACAAGTTCCTCGCCAACATCCGTGAGGCCGACGCCATCTGTCAGGTCGTGCGCGTCTTCGCCGACGACGACGTGGTGCACGTCGACGGTCGCGTCGACCCGACCGCAGACATCGAGGTCATCGAGACCGAACTCGCGATCGCCGATCTGCAGACTCTCGAGAAGGCGATCCCGCGCCTCGAGAAAGAGGTGCGGATCAAGAAGGACCGCAAGCCGGCGCTCGACGCGGCTCTGGCTGCGCAGGCCGTTCTGAACGACGGCAAGACGCTGTTCTCGGCGAAGGCGAAGCTCGATTTCGAGCTGCTCAGTGAATTCCAGCTGCTCACCACCAAGCCGTTCCTATACGTCTTCAACGCTGACGAGTCGGTGCTGACCGACGACGCGAAGATCGGCGAACTGGCTCGCCTGGTCGCACCCGCCGATGCGGTGTTCCTCGACGCGAAAATCGAGTCGGAGTTGCTCGAACTGGACAAGGAGTCGGCGGCCGAGCTGCTCGAATCCGTCGGTCAGACCGAGCCCGGTCTCGACGCGCTCGCCCGCGCCGGCTTCCACACTCTGGGCTTGCAGACCTACCTCACCGCAGGCCCGAAAGAGGCCCGCGCGTGGACAATTCACCAGGGTGACACCGCACCCCAGGCCGCAGGCGTCATTCACACCGACTTCGAGCGCGGCTTCATCAAGGCCGAAATCGTGTCCTTCGACGACCTCGTCGCCGCAGGTTCGATGGCCTCGGCCAAAGCTGCGGGCAAGGTGCGCATCGAGGGCAAGGACTACGTGATGTCCGACGGCGACGTGGTGGAGTTCCGCTTCAACGTCTGACGGCCGTCGATCCGCAGATCGCCTACGGTCCGGGTGACCAATAGCCGCCACCGTTCGCGCCGTCGGAGACGCAGAACATGTCGAATCCGTCCGGCGAGACCGCAATCCCTCTCGCTGCGGGGTCGCATTCCGACCCTGGCTCCGCATTGCCGTCGATGATCGGTACCGACTGCACCCAATGCGCGCGAGTCGACCCTGCATAGGTGCACTTCAGGAACGTGCCATCGGCGGAGGTTCCGTGATTGTCGACGCCCGGATCGCATGGTCCGTCCACCTCGGGCAGTGAGGCCGAGGGGGCCTCGGTCGCGTCCACAGTGGTCTCGACCGGAGCCGGTGGCTCCGTAGTGGAAGGAACTGTGAACAGTGCGGTAGCCGGTAAGGAGTACGGGACAAGTGTTTCGACGGATGCCGACGTTCTCGGCGTGAGGGAACCGAAGCCGTATACGACAGTTGCGACCACGAGCAGTTCGATCACTCCGATTGCCAAGCCCGCGACGGCAATTCCACGACCGGCAGGTCGCCAGAAAGCCAGGATTCCGAACACTATCGCGACGGGAAACAGTCCCAGGAGAGCTGCAACCAGTGAGATCACAGCGTACGGGTTGACCGGTTCGGTTGCGCGGTTGTCACCTTTGGTGAGATCTACGGTCATCGACTCGTTCCCCGTTCACGGTGTGAAAAAGAGGGTGCGGAAGGTCATTCGGTGCGAACGCTACAGGCATCGGTGTCGGCCAGGTGGCAGTTGTCGTCTGCGCGCACGATCGACCGTCGGCTACGCTCCGAAGCAGTCGAACAGGAGGACATGGATGGGCCTGGAATACCTCGAGTCGTTGGTGCATCGAACTGCCACAGCGGGGGAGCCTTTCGAGCGTGGAGCCGACGAGTCGGAACTCGGATACCTGTCCGCACTGGCCGCGAGGCCCGGCACGAAGTCGATCTGCGAGGTCGGGTTCAATGCCGGCTTCTCGAGCTGGGCGTTCCTCGAAGCCTCTCCCGACGTGACCGTCGTATCCTTCGATCTGGCCGCGTATGCCTACAGCGACGCCGCGAAAGCCCATGTCGACAAACACTTCCCGGGCCGACACACTTTGATCCAGGGAGATTCCCACACCACCATCAAGGCTTATGCCGAGCAACACCCGGACGCGCGCTTCGATGTCATCTTCATCGACGGTGACCATTCTGTGGAAGGTGCCCGCGCAGACCTCGACGATCTTCGTGCGCTCGCCACCCCGGAATCGGTTGTCATCATGGACGACATCACGCCGTGGCTCTGGTTCGGCGAAGGTCCGACGCAGGCCTGGCAAGAGGCCGTCGACGCGGGTCGGATCCTGCACACCAACTACTTTCGCGACGGCGAACCCGTCGACGCGGTGACTCCTCCCGCCGCGCGTGCCTGGGCCGAGGGTCGTTACCCCTTCTGAAAACGGACGGGGTGTCGACCACTGTTCATCGTCGACTGTCGGACACGGCCTGCCGAACCATGTCGGCGGCCGCGTCGGGTGTCGCTGCGAACTGAACGTTGTCGAACCGGTGCAGGTAGGCGTCGTAGATGCCGGATACTTTCCTGTTCGCGTTGTCCATCGCCACGACGCGCTTTCCCATCATCGCGGCCAATACGGCCGCATGCAGCCGATCGGTGAGCACGACGGGTGCGAGATTCAGAATGCGCTGCGCCACACGGAGGTTGAGCTTCGCTGTCTGCTCGTACGAGCGAACGAGAGCGGGGTACAGCAGGCGATTCGCTTTGGGGAAGTTGTATGCGATTCGGGTCGGCAGCGTCACCACCGTCGAGATCGCCAGATCCCTTCCGTGCAGACCCCAGTCGTACTGGACGGACGACGCGTCGACGTTCACCGAAGCATGACCGAGGCTTTCGGAATCGTCGCGCACGAGTTTCACGACGTCCACTGCAGAGCCTTCGGCGCTGTGTGCGATCTCGGCACCGAAAGCCATGTCCGGACAGTATTCGACGCGGTTGTTCGGGAAATGGGCGAGCGCCAGCTCGTACGAACGCTGTTCACGCAGCATGAGGGTGAGGTCCGGGTGCTGTGCGTAGAGGGCCGCGGTCCTGTGCATGGCGTCGGCGTCGGAGTAGTCGATGCTTTGGGGGAGGCACACGATCTTGTTGCGAGGAAACCCCGCAACGATTGCTTCACGAAATTTCTGGTCCATCGGCCAGCGGTCACCGAAATTTCCTCCGCCCTGCAGAAACAGGGTCCCATCACCGACTCGTTGTTCGAGCAGATCGTGGTTGTGGGTGAACGGATCGGACACGTAGCCGACGTGCACGTTCAACTGCTTCAGGTACTCGACCTCACCGGCGTAGATGAGCGAGTCACCGGCATTGAAGTGATTCGGAAAGTCCAAGTGAGCCACCCGATCTCCGGGTGACGCATGTTGCCGCAGGACGGCCATGGTCTCTTCGCGTATCGCGTCGACTATCTCGTATGTCATCGGGGACTCCGTCGCAGGCCGCGGCCGAGCGCAGCCACTCGAATCCGCAGAGCGCCGTAGTGGATTCCGATGTAGTGGGCCCACAGACCGCTGGGCATCGGTCGTAGTACCTTCGGCAACCACGGATTGCGAATTGTCGCGAGATACAAGATCGCCGCAGTGTGCGCGGGAATCCGGGCAAGGGACGACGGATGAGGGCAGCCCGCAGCACGGTGCTTGGTCGACAGTTGGTACGACGTGCGTCCGTACGCGCGGCCTTGCAAGAACGATCGACGAACCGTAGTTCTGATGCGGTAGGCGACCGACGCATCCGCGGCATGTCCGAGAGTGAATCCTGCTTGCTGAAGCCTCCACGAGTAGTCGACGTCTTCGGCACCGCCCACGAGGTCTTCGTCGAAGCCTCCGACCTCGTCGAAGACGCGCCTCCTGAGCGCGAAATTGCTTCCCGGGGCATACGGCAGGTAGGCGGTGGGAAACAGGGTGCCGTTCGGCGGGTTGTCTCGCCACGCCGTCACCTCGGGCGGATTGAGGGAATCGTGTTCGATTGCGCCGCCCACGGCGTCGTAGCTGTCGAGTGCGCGCACCATGGAAGTCAGCCACGTCGGAGAAGCGACGTCGTCGTGGTCGACGAAGGCGATGATGTCGCCCCGCGCGGCTTCCACGCCAAGGTTGCGGGCGTAGGAGACGCCACGCTTGGCGGAGGCGTCGACGATGCGCATCGTCAGAGGTAGAGACAGTTCTTCGAGATGTGAGCGGAGGCCGTCGGTCGAGCCGTTGTCGCTGACGATGAGCTCGACATCGCCTGTGTAGTCCTGCGCAGCAAGCGCGTGGAGCTGCTCGTTCAGTTCGGGCAAACCGTTGTACACGGGGAGGACGATGGAAACCAGACTGATAGGCACGTTGTGACCCTACAACGAAATCCGGGTGCTGTTTGGTTAGGCATCCCAACCGTAGGAGTGGGGATCACATAGCTCGAAGGGTTGTGTGGCACCGCCATTTACACACACAGTTCGACTGTCACCTCGGACCGATATGGCTACGACTTTCCGCGCAGTCTCTTCTCCAACGGCGTCGGAAACGACGGGACCACCGCGGTACCGTCGAGCAGGGCGGTGATCCGGTCAGCCTCTGCTGCAACCTCTTTCGACGCCGCAGGCCCGACGTCCTCGAGTACTTCCGTGACCACCGAACCATTGGAATCCACGGCCCATCCGCCGACGATGCGCCCCTCCCACCAGATGGTCGGACCGATATTTCCGAAGGTATCGAACAGCGGGGCCTTGTGTTCGCCGAGATACCAGTGTCGGTGCTTCCACCCCATCGGCGTGGGGTCCAGGGCGGGAAGCAGCATCGCCCGAGGCGGGGGATCCTGGAACACTGTGTCGGTCAACATGATTCCGTCACCCTCGGCCAGTTCGACGGCCACGGTGTCGAGTTCGGCGACCGCCCCACGGGTCTGCGTCTTGTTCCATCCCGTCCACCATTGCAGGTCGTCCAAGGTCGCCGGTCCGAACAGGTCGAGCCAGCGCCGGGCCATGTTGGCTCGGGCGGAAGTCTCGTCCAACTCGGGAATCCCGTTGGGCCACCACTGATCGATCGGTGCCCAGGCATGTCGGCGCGACGTCCACGCGCCGCGCGGCTCGACCCGCACCAGCTTTCCCTCCGCGGCCATCATCACCAACACTTCGGAGGTCACATAGCGTTTGACGTCGTACACCTTGTCCGTGGTCGGCAGCAGAGCGGTCTTGAGTCCGGGTACTGCTGCGGACAGCTCCGCCCCGGTCGCCGTACCCATCGAGCGCAAGACGGAATCGGTCTCGGCTTCGGTTGCTGCGAGCCAGGATTCGACGTCGTCGATCACCGGTTCGGTCGGCAGCGTCGACACCTGCTTGATCAACCGGGTTCGCATCGTGCGGGCAACTCCGAGGCTGGCGGCAGCGTGGATCATCGGAACGTCGTCGTGCGCGACGACGAACATCGTGCGACGCATCGCCATCAAGCGAACCAAGCTACGGCGTTCGTACATCGCGTCACGAACGTCCGACAATCCCAGCGAGCGGGCGCGTGCCAGCACGGAAAGATACACCGTAGCCGGATCGGTGGCATGCAGCGCGAGCAACGACGACACCACGGATTCGGCGCTCGGGGCGTCGGACAAGTGCTGCGCGACGAGCCGCTGTCGCCGCTGGGCGTCGGTGATCTTCACGGGCTCAGTGTGACTGCTCGCGGGGAGCAGGACCGACGAAACCGGTGAGAAGCGCGTCGGCGATATCGGCCATTCCGTGCGCGCGGGCATCGTCGGCGGCTCCGACGTGGTCGTACTCGACGCGCTCGAACGACACCGTCCAGCTGCCTGTGCCGTGATCGTCGAGCACTGCGTATCGGGCGTGTGGAGACCCCGATTCCATGACGTGGGGGTAGGGCTGATCGTCGTCGTATGCGGGCGCGCCGACGCTGCCCGGATTGACTACGAGCGTGCCGCTGGGGAGAGTCCAGTGGCGTTGCAGGTGGGTGTGGCCGCAGGCGATGACAGATCGGTCCGTGAAACCTGCTGCCCTTTCGATGATTTCGACCTCGGTTGCCTCGCGAGAGCCGTGAGGGTACACCGAGTGCAGGAAGTACTGCTGATCATCGGTGGGTGTTCCGTGTACTGCGAGGATTCCGTTGCCCAGCTCCAGCGAGAACGGGAGCGAACCCAGCCAACGTCGATGCTCGTCGTCGAGTCGATCGTGGGCATGCCGATCCCAACTGCCCATGGAATCGGGCTCCTGCTCGAGGAGGTAGCGATCATGATTGCCGGCGATGGTGGGGAAACCCAGTGCCATCAATCGATCCGCAGTTCGGCGCGGATGCAGTCCGCCGGAGAGCAGATCGCCGAGGTTCACCACGGAGTCGACGCATTGCCGTTCGATGTCTTCGAGGACGGCGTCGAGCGCCGCGATGTTGCCGTGAATATCGGCAATGAGAGCTACTCGCACAAGCACAGGATCGCAGCGTGGGCATTCGACTGCAACACGGCAACCCTCGTCGAGCGTTGGAGACTTCGCCCTCGGATCTCCGTCTCCGATGGGTGATTTCTCCATAGACCCCTGCCTGATGGGTCCCTAGTGTGGTCCAAGTCACTTCCGTTCGATGGAAAGCCGAGCCCATGCCTGCAGTCACGACGAAGCCCGAGATCGAAACCAGGGTGGTCAAGAAGGTCGCTCGACGCATCATTCCGTTCCTCGGGGTGGCCTACTTCGTCAACTATCTCGATCGCACCAACATCGGTCTCGCCAAGCTGACCATGAGCGACGAGCTGGGGCTGACCGAGACGATGTTCGGATTGGCGTCCGGGCTGTTCTTCATCGGCTATTTGCTGTTCGAGGTGCCGAGCAACCTGGCCCTGCACAAGTTCGGCGCGCGCCGCTGGATTGCACGCATCATGGTCTCGTGGGGAATCGTGGCCGCCGCCATGGCATTCGTACCCACAGCGGGCTGGCTGTACGGACTCCGCATCGTTCTCGGCATCGCCGAAGCGGGCTTCTTCCCCGGTGTTCTGCTGTACATGACGATGTGGTTCCCTCGCGCGTACCGAGTTCGACTGATGGGCCTGTTCATGCTGGCACTGCCGGTCTCCTCGGCACTGGGTGCGCCTCTGTCGAGTGCCATCATTCAGTACTGGGACGGACTGTTCGGACTCTCCGGTTGGCGCGTGATGTTCTTGTTCGAGGGCCTGCCCGCAATCGTTCTCGGTGTGATCACCTGGTTCTACCTGACCGATCGGCCGTCACAGGCCACATGGCTGGACGACGACGAGAAGAATTGGCTGACAGCGGAATTGGAGTCCGAGGGGTCGTCGAAGAGCGCGCACGTCACCGGCTCGGTCAAGCGGGCTCTCACCGACGCACGGGTATGGATGCTCGGACTGGTGTACTTCGGGATCACCTACGGCCTGTATTCGCTGAGCTTCTTCCTACCCAGCATCGTCGCCGGTTTCAAGAAGACGTTCGATACCAACTTCTCCCTCGTGACAACTGGGCTGATCGTCGCGGTTCCGTTCGCGGTGGGTGCCCTCGCCATGGTGTTGTGGAGCAGGCATTCGGACCGGACGGGTGAGCGCACCTGGCATGTCGCGATCCCCACGTTGATCGGCGCGGTCTCCATACCATTTGCGCTGTACATGGATTCGCCGTTCACCACGATGATCGCCGTGACGGTCAACGCAGTCGGAGTGTTCTGCGCGCTGCCGGTGTTCTGGTACCTGCCCAGTGCATTCCTCACCGGGGCAGGCGCGGCCGCTGGCATCGCGATCATCAACTCGGTGGGCAACCTGTCCGGCTTCGGCGCGCCGTACGTGACAGGCTGGCTGCTCGACGCCACCGGGAACGCGAAGGCGGGTTTGTGGGTCGTCGGCGGGGTCATGATGTTGGCCGTCGGGTTGGTATTGGCGCTGCACCGTCGCACGGTGGGAAACAGCACGAGCAGTGATATGGGGGCGCCGGTCTCGCACTGACGACCGCGTGGATCCGGTTCGGGGGCAGCGGGGCCGTCTCACGGTCCACCGTCCGAGCGAGTTCGCTGCAACATTGCGGTCACGGATCCGACGACCGTCATAGGAAGAGCCAGAATTAGCAAGTCCGAGTAGGAGTCGTACGTCACGAGCATGACCCCGGCTATGAACAAAACGACGAGGGCACCGACGGCGATCCACGAGACCAGCTTGCGCATTGCAATTGCTGCTATCGCAGGTGGCGACGCGAGCAACAGGCCCACGACAACCAAAGGCCACACTCCGAGCACGTCGACGGCTCGGTCACTGCACTGGTAGGAAACACCCGCGGCGGTCTTGGCGCACGACATGGACACGTCGAGCATTGTCAGCGACAACCCGTTCCACGCGGTCAAAGCCAACGCGGCGACGGCCATGGCCCACCACACCGATCGCACCATTCCCGCAGCATAGCCGCCGGACATCGACCGTCCGGGAAGGCAACTCGGAGCGCGAAGCAGTCGCCTGCGCTTTCAGGACGCGAATACCTTGCCCGGGTTCAGGATTCCGTGCGGATCGAGTGCTTTTTTCACTGCGCGGTGCATGTCCAGCACAACTGGGTCCAGCTCCTGTGCCAATCCGTCCATCTTGAGCAACCCCACGCCGTGTTCGCCGGTGACAGTGCCTCCGAGTTCCAGTGCAGCGTCGATGATCTCGGCGAAGGCGGCCTGAGCGCGCTCGCGGGCCGGGATGTCGTCGTGCGGCGTGATGAGCAGCGGATGCAGGTTTCCGTCGCCCGCATGGGCGATGTTGGCGATCGTCGTCTCGTATCGCAGGCCGATCTGTTCGATACGCGACAGCATCTCGGGCACATGCTTCTTCGGCACACAGACGTCCTCGGTCAACACCGGTCCGAGTCGCTCCATCGCGGGATACGCCAACCGCCGAGCAGAGAACAGGGCGTCGGCCTCCTCCTGATCGGTCGATACCGCAGACCAGGTGGCTCCGGCCTCGTCGAAGCACGTCAGCATCTTCTCGGCCTGCTGGTCTCCGATGAGCCCTGGATCGTCGATCCGACCGAGCAACACCACATTGGCCTCGACCGACAGGCCCATGTTCTTCCAGGCGTCGACGGCGATGAGGCACTGCTTGTCGATCAGCTCGAGCGCGGACGGCGTCAATCCGGCGGCGGCCACTGCGGCCACGGCACGTCCGGCATCGACGATGCTGTCGAAGTAGCCGGCGACGGTGCGTTGTGGATCCTGCAGCGGGCGCAACTTGACCGTGATCTCGGTGATGATTCCGAGAGTTCCTTCGGATCCGACCATCAGACCCGCAAGATCGTATCCAGCAACGCCTTTCGCGGTCTTACGCCCGAGTCGTACCAATTCTCCGGTACCGGTGACGATCTGCATTCCCATGACGTAGTCGCGGGTGACGCCGTACTTGACGCAGCACAGCCCACCGGCGTTGGTGGCCACGTTGCCGCCGATCGTCGACCACGGCGCACTGGCTGGATCCGGCGGATACCACAGGCCCTGCTCTGCGACGGCTGCTCTGAGGTGATCGTTGACGACTCCGGGTTCGACGACGGCATAACGCTCGAGTACGTCGATCTCCTTGATGGTGTCCATCCCGTCGAGCGCGAGCACGACGCAGCCTTCGGTGGCGTTGGCTCCGCCGGACAAGCCGGTGCCCGCCCCGCGAGTGACGATCGGCGTTCCGTGGGCGAGACAGGCTCGTACGACGGTCTGCACCTCCTCGGCGGTACGAGGACGCACGACGGCAACGGGCAGCGAATACGGGGCCCACTCCGCCTCGTCGTGCTGGTAGGAGGCGATGACGTCCGGGTCGACCACGATGCGATCGGTGGGCAAGGCCTCGGACAGTTGTTCGACGAGGGTCATGTTCTCGACTCTAGCTGTGAGCTGGGTCTCGGCCAATGTAGGTTCTCTCTATGTCCGCGGAGAAGTCATGGATGGAACTTCTGCTCGACGACGCGTCGATCGATCGTCTCGAGGAGCACCGGAAGGCATTTCCAGGTGCCGAAGCGCACGCAGCTCTCCGGCTACGCGCCCTGCTGGATCAGCGACGTCAACGCAGCACGGAGTTGGCGGCACTCAACGACATCGCGGTGCGACTGACGACGGTGCGCGACAACCGTGCTCTTCTCCAAGAGGTCGTCGATCAGGCACGCAGGCTTCTCGGTGTCGACCTCGCCTACATGGGGTCCGTACAGGGAGACGAGTTCGTCATCGACGTCACCAGCGGAGCCCTGACTCCTAGGCTCGTCGGTCTTCGGCTCGAACAGGATGCAGGGCTCGTCGGACTCATCGTGCGCAGTGCGTCGCCGTCGTGGACCCCCGACTACCAGAGCGAGCCGGCGTTCCAGCACATTACTGGTGCGGACAGCGCGGCCCGCTCGGAGAACATGCGCGGTCTGCTCGGCGTGCCGTTGCGGGTGGGCGATCGAGTGATCGGCGCACTGTTTGCATGCAAGCGCCAGGAACGCGACTTCGCAGACAGTGAGATCGCCCTGCTCTCGGCGCTGGCCGCGCACGCGGCCATCGCCATCGAGAACGTTCGGACCATCGACCGGCTCGAGACGCTGAATGCCGAATTATCCGAACGCACAGCCGAACTCGAACAGACACTGCAGTGGGACCGAACGTTGACCCAGGTGGTCCTGCGCGGCGGCGGCGTACGAACACTGGTGCGCGAGATTGCTGTATTGACCGAGCGTCCGGCGTACTTCGTTCCGGATGCCGCTGCGGTTCCCGCGGCACTGGCGGTCCACTCGGCGGAGGTCGACGAACTGCTACGCATGTGTGGCGACGGCAAGGACACCGTGTCGACGCCGTCGATGACGGCTCATCGGGTGGCCGCAGCCGGTCAATTCCTCGGCGCGCTGATCTCGATCGGACCGGACGATGCCAGGACGCGTCTGCTGCTCGACCGAGCCGCGCCTGCAGTTGCCCTGTCACTTGCCGAGGAGCGAGCCGCCGCCGATTCCGCGCGGCGCGCCCAGGATGCGTTCCTGGTGGACCTGCTCTCGCACCCGGCGTCCACTCCGGATGCCGAACGGCGACAACTCCATTTGGCCGGACTTGCCCCCGACATGTCCTACTGTGTAGCCGTCGCGCAGGGTGCGTCGAGAACCAAGCTCGGCCGATTCCCGACAGGATCTGTTGTCGCGGAGCAAGGTTCGAGCCTGATCGTGGTGGTGCCCGCGCGCGATTCGGCGACGGTCACACCGATGTTCCTCGCCGGCACCACCGTCGGAATCTCTGAGCCGAGCACCGGACCCGAGGCGCTGGCAAAGGGCTATCGGGAAGCTCGGCAGACCGTCGACGTGTTGTTCACCCTCGGCCGCGAGGGGGAAGCATGTTCGGCGCGGGGGCTGGGAATCTATCGAATTCTGCTCAGCCACTTGGCGCGTGAACATCTCGACGAACTCACGCAGGAAAAGTTGGGTCCGCTGTTGGCCGAGCAGAACAAGCGCGGGGTTCCGCTGATGGAGACACTCTCGACCTATCTGGCGCGTGGACGCCATCATTCGGCAACCGCGTCGGCTCTCGGGGTGCATGTCAACACGCTCTATCAACGACTCGACGCCATCGACCGTCTGATCGGAACGCACTGGCGCGACCCGGACAATGCTCTCGATCTTCAGGTCCTTATGCGGCTGCGCAGATCGGCCGACCTGCTGGGTCTGTGACGTCGATCGGGCTCTTCGGATCGGGGCCAGGCTCGCGGTGAGTCGGATAGCGTCGGGTCATGGCAGTCGACTTTTCGTGGTCTCAGTTTCTGTGGATAGTCTTCGTTTTCGTCGGCGTGCCGTCGACCTTCTGGGCGCTCCTTCTGTGGGCTCTGTTCTCGAGACTGAGAGAGGGGCCGGGGAAGGGATCTATGGGGCTGTGGGCCACCGGATCGATTGCTGTCGCAGCGGGTTTCGTCGCGTGTGCAGGGTGGCTGAGCTGGTCTGCCGACTACCGGGGCGAGTTCCGTGGACCGGGTCTCCCGGCCCCGAACGCGTTCCCGTCCTGGCAAGTGGCCGCGTGCGGGGCGACGGTGGTGTTGCTGTGCCTGCTTGCCGCGCATCTGTCGCGATGGGCGAATACCGGCGGACACGTCGCTGCGCTGGGTACGACCGCTGGGTTCTCGACGGCGTTCTGCATCGACGCGAGCACCGACGTCACCGGGCAGTCAGGTGTGGGCGTCATCCTGTGCATGCTGGGCTGGGGTACCAGCTTGACACTGCTGATACTCGTTCGGAACGTGGTCGGTGGGCGAAAGCGGCCGGCAGTCGAGCCGTAACTGACGTCAGATCTCGATTCCCGTTGCCTCGACCACATTCGCCCACAATGCATCTCGCACCCGCGCGGAATCTCCGCGCCAGGAGGGATAGTGCGTCGGCCGCGGCGCTCGGTCGTGCCAGAATGTGCCGGTGCTGGTCAACGCGGGATCGGCGGCCACGAGCCAGACGATGGTGTCGGCACCGTCGTCGGCGCTGCGCAGAATGGGCTTCATCACCGAATCGAACAGTGGCATGGAGCCGGTGACGCCCGGCGTGGACGCCCAGCCCGGGTGCATGCTGTGCACCACCGGATCGTCCTCGAGTGAAAAGCGTTCGGCCAGTTGCTCGGCCACCACCACCTGCATTCGTTTCGTTCTGGCGTACGCCGTCATGCCGGAGTACTTGCCGTTCTCGTACTCGAAGTCCGGGTTCTGCAGCGGCACCGCATACATGCCGCCGCTCGATACGAACACCACCCGCGATCCGGCGTCGAACAATTCTCTCAGTCCCACCGTCAGTGCTACCGGTCCGAGAACATGGGTGGCGAAAGCGGATTCGTGTCCCTGTGCCGACAACCGCCGCTCGTCCGGCATCACCCCGGCGCAGTGCACGAGTGCATGCACCGATGTCAGTTCGGACGCCAATGCCGCGATCAGGGCCGCCACCGAATCGAGATCGCTGATATCGCACTCACGCACCACGAGAGAGGCGTCGGGCACTTCGGTTCGGATGGCAGCAGCGGCGGCGTCGAGTCGCTCGGCCGATCGTCCGACCAGGTGCACCCGCGCTCCGAGGCGGGCGAGCTGCTTCGCGGTAGCTGCTCCCAACCCCGAGGATGCGCCGGTCACCACCATGTCGATGGGGGAGGCGAACGGTAACGGATCGGCGGCCCAGAATCGCCGACGCACCCTGGCACCGATTCGGGAGTAGCCGGGAACGACGGCTCTGTCGAGAATCGTGTCCACCGTGCGGCTCAGCAATGACATGCTGCGGCAGTACCCCAGGGAGTCGGGATGTATGCGCGTCGGCAGCGACTGCTCGATGCCATGATGAGTCCATGGCGCACACCACGGTCTCAGACGTCACCCGCGACATCCTCGCCGAACTGCCCGCCCATCGACGCGAGACGTTCGAGCTCCGCCTCGAACAGTGGTTTCCCGATCTGCACGACGCCGTCACGGCTGTCTACCCCGACCCTGATGCAGTGGCTGCCACGCTCGTGGAGATCGCCACCCGTGCGTACGCGGAACGGTCCGAGGATCTGCACAGACTCGATCAGCGTCGACTGCTCGAACCCGATTGGTTTCAGCAGCCGGACATGTTCGGCTACGCCTGCTATGTGGACCGTTACGGCGAGACGCTGCGCGGAGTCGGTGAACGACTGGATCATCTGACCGATCTGGGTGTCACCTACCTGCATCTGATGCCGTTGCTTCGACCGCGGCCGGGCGACAACGACGGCGGCTACGCAGTGATGGACTATCGCGCGGTGCGAGAAGATCTGGGCACCAACGAGGATCTGCGTACTCTCGCCGAGACTTTGCGCGGACGTGGTATCAGCATGGTGGTCGACCTGGTCCTCAATCACGTTGCTCGCGAACATGAATGGGCTGTCAAGGCGCGAGCCGGCGATCCCGTGTACCGCGACTATTTCTTGATCTACCCCGATCGGACGACCCCGAATTCCTACGAGCGCACCCTCCCCGAGGTATTTCCGGACTTCGCGCCGGGCAGCTTCACGTTCGACGACGAACTCGGCGAGTGGGTGTGGACCACGTTCAACGAGTGGCAGTGGGATCTGAACTGGGCCAATCCGGCTGTGCTGCAAGAGTTCGCGAGCATCGTGCTGCACCTGGCCAATCTCGGGGTGGAAGTGCTCCGCCTCGATGCGATCGCATTTCTGTGGAAGCGGCTCGGCACCAACTGCCAGAACCAGCCCGAAGTGCATGCGATCACCCAGGCTCTCCGAGCGACCGCTCGCCTTGCCGCTCCGGCAACGCTCTTCAAGGCCGAAGCAATCGTCGGCCCACGCGATCTGTTGCCGTATCTGGGGCAGGGCAGGCACACCGGGCGAGTATCGGACATCGCCTACCACAACTCGCTGATGGTGCAGGTCTGGTCGATGTTGGCCACGGGCAGTACGGCTTTGGCGCGTCATGCCTTGGCGTCGTTACCGCCCACGCCACCGAGTGGCACCTGGGTGACCTACGTGCGATGCCACGACGACATCGGCTGGGCCATCGACGACGGCGACGCGGCGTCGCTCGGACTGTCGGGTGCAGGCCATCGGCATTTTCTGGCCGACTGGTACTCCGGCGAATTCGACGGTTCCTGGGCCGAAGGGCTTGTGTTCCAGTACAATCCGGACACCGGGGATCGCCGGATCAGTGGAACCGCAGCAGCGCTCACCGGTCTGGGCCCGGCCCGCCTGGATCCCGACGGCGCGTTCGGGCGAATCTTTCTGTCGCACGCCATCATTGCCGGATGGGGCGGCATTCCCGTCGTGTGGAGCGGTGACGAGCTCGGCTCCCCGGGAGACCCGAACTGGGCAGACGAACCGGCTCATGCCGAGGACAACAGGTGGGTGCATCGACCCCGCGTCACCGACGCCGACCGCGCCGGCCGATTCCAGCAGGGGAGCGACGCCCAACGAGTGTTCGACGGCATCGCTCGCATCGCGAAGGTGCGCTCCGGTCTACCGATGTTGCACGCCGAGGCGCCGGTCGACGTCCAGACCGAATCCGACGACGGCCTGCTCGTGGTGCGCAGACGTCATCCCAGCGGCACCCTGGTGGGGCTCTACAACGTCACTTCTGAGCACCGCCCGTTCCCCCATGCGCAGTTGATCGAGCTCGGCATCCCGGCCCCCACCGAGGTGCTATCGCAGCACGACCTGGCGGTCGACGACAACGGATCGGTATGGCTGCCGCCGTACGCGGCCTGGTGGATCGTCGACAGCCCGTCGCGCTAGAGGACGCATTACCGTGACCGAGCTGTTACCCTCCCCGGGACGGTGGGGCTGGATACGAACAAGGGGACAATCTCGATGCGCGGTCGGTTACGAAGTACGGTGCTCGCTCTGGTAGCGGTCATGGTCGCCACGATGGCAACGGTGCTGATGGGGACCGGCGTGGCGAAAGCCGACTCCGAGCTGGTCCACGTCTACTCGCCGTCGATGGACAAGAACATCCCGATCAAGGTGCTCCGAGCTGCTGGTGGCGGCCCTGCACCCACGCTGTATCTGCTCGACGGGCTGCGTGCACCCGAGGACAACAGCGGTTGGCTCATCGAAACCGACGTCGAGAGCTTCTTCGCCGACAAGCACGTCAACGTGGTCATTCCGTTCGGCGGCGGCGGCACCTTCTACTCGGACTGGCAGCGCGACGACCCCAAGCTCGGACGGGTGAAGTGGGAAACGTTCCTCACCCAGGAATTGCCGCCCTTCATGGCCGATCGTTTCGGTAGCGACAACGTCAACAACGCCGTGGCCGGCCTGTCGATGAGCGGCACCTCGGCACTGAACCTGGCGGCTCACCGGCCGGACTTCTACAAGGCGGTGGCGTCGTTCAGTGGCTACCCGACGGCCAGCAGCCCCGGATTCGCTCAGGGCATCTCGGTCGCCGTCGGCGAGATGGGCGGCAACGCGCGCAACATGTGGGGCACCTGGCCGTCGGCAGACTGGATCCGCAACGATCCGTCGCTCAATGTCGGCGCGTTGCGCAACACGGCAGTCTTCGTCTCTTCGGGTAGCGGCTCACCGGCGACGGACCCGGTGTTCAACCCGGCCAGCAGCCGCTTCGACCCCGTCAAGTTCGCGCAGATGGTGCCGCTCGAAACCGCCGCAGGCATGAGCAGTCGGGCATTCGTTCCGTTGTTGCAGGCCGCAGGCGGTCGACCCAACGTCAAGATCACCGGCACCGGCGTGCACTGGTGGAACCACTGGCAGCAGCATCTGCACGAGGCGTGGTTCGAGACCATTGCCCCGGCAGTCGGCGGTTGATCGACAGCGAGTAATCGATAGTCCGACCCGGGTGATTCTCGCTACGATTCCGACATGAATGCACCCGTCATCGCCGTGGACTACACGGTTCTCGACTGTCCCGATCCGGCAGCGCTCGCCCGGTTCTACAGCACGATCCTCGGCTGGGAACCGGTGCGCGACGACGGAGATTGGGTGGTCGTCCACGGTCCGGGCGAACTGCGGTTGGCCTTCCAGAAGGCCCCCGACTTCACCCCGGTGGACTGGCCGAACGACGGCATCAAGATTCACCTCGACTTTGTCGTCGACGAGATGGAACAGGCCCGCGACTTCGTCGTCGATGCCGGAGCGACGTTGATCGACGACGCGCACGAGTCGTTCTGGGTGTACCGAGACCCGGTCGGCCACATCTTCTGTCTCTGCAAGCGAGACTGATCTGCGTTACGCGACCTGCGCGGCCGGCAATGTTCGGCCGAGCCGATGATCCTCTTGCTCGCCGAGCCAGCGGGCGAGAACCTGGCATCCGGTGAGGCCGTCTGCGTACGGCTCCGACGCGTAGGCGATGTGCCGACCGCCACCCGAGTTGGTCCACACCCATCGTCTCCAGCCGAGCGACGTGGGCAGGTACCCGGCCACCTCGGTGGCCGCGGTGCGGAGGCGTCGAACATCCTTCGCCCACTGGGCCGGTCGTAGGCGAGTGCGAGTCGCGTTCTGAAAGCTGTTGCTGCGCACGAGTAGCCAGAGCTCGCGCAACCAGGTCTTGGGCGTGCGAAACGACATCCAGCGCGTCAGGTCGGCGATGTCGCGAACGAGGCTGTCGTCGCTGGCATTGCAGATCATGTCCGACGCGAGAGCTATCCAGTGGGTCGGAATCGACTCCGGCAGAGCCGGCCCGATGCCGGCGACCCCGCGGCCGGTGCAGCCGGGCACCGCACCGGCCGGCTGCTGTGGGTCCGAGACCAGACCGGCCGCGACGATGCGGCTGCCGTCGACGATTCCGTCGTGAACGAGGCCCAGTACTTCGCGAACGACCGTTGCTCCCTGCGAATATCCGATCAGAGCGAGAGGCCCAGTGGTGTTCTCGATCGCGCGACGCAGGCGACGAACTCCGAGTTCGGTGCTGTGCCGGTAGCTCAGCCCGCCGAATGCAACGGGCCCGTACGACGCCGGGTAGCCCACCCAGCGGCCGACGAAGCGATCGTCGAGTGCGCCGACGACACACGACAGGAGACCGGTGACGCGGGTCCGATGGTCGGCCGGACGCGATTCGCCGGTGCCGCCGACCGCGAGTACGGTTACCTGCTCCTGGTTCATGGTTACCGAGTGTGGCCGACGAACCTGAGCCGAACGCCCGACAAATGCTGAGAACTGTCTGGCATTGACGCGTTCAACTCAGCGCGGCACGTACGTCGTCGAGGCCATCGCGCAGAAGTGTCTCGTAGCGATCCGGATCCGGTACGGCCGCTCGGTTGGACGTCACGCTGATCGCGACGGTGTCGCCGATACCGTGCACGCCGTGCGTGAGGCTCATGGCAGGGGAGAGGGCAGGGAACCCTGCCGTGAACCGAACGGGCCCGCCGCCGAGCGTGAGGTCTGCTGTACCGCGCGAGACACTGGATACGACCGTGTTGCCCGTGACGGTCGGTGGCACCGCAGTCGGATCGAACTGTGCGACTCCCCACGCCGCCAGGAATGCCGGGACATGGCGTTCTGTCTCGTTCTGAGATGCGCGGGCTGTCAACGTCACCGGGTGACCTGCTCGCGCTCTGCGCTCGGCCAGGTCTGCGGCCACGAGTCGGCTGCGAGTCCGCAGGTCCGGTTCGGCCGAAAACAAGCCGACGCCGACGTTGCCGAAGTTGTTGCGTGCGCCCACTGCAGCCGTCCGTGCGACGGTGACCTCGGCTGCGAGATCGGCCGAAGCATCGTCCGAATCGCCGAGGAACCGTTGGAGTGCAACGGAAATGGCGGTCAGAGCAGTGACGGTGATCGAGGTGTCGGCGAACTGGAGAGCCGACTTGGGCAGCACGATCGTTCGCAGATCCGTCCGGTCCGTAGGCGCAACGTCGAGAGTCGTCAACGCGCGAGAACGTGCAGGAGGAGGGACCGAACCGGACGCGGTGTGTTCCTCCAATCGCAGTGCGTCGCGTCGCGCCCGAATGCCGGCGCGAGCCATGCGCACTACTCGCACAGGCAGAGTCAGAGCGGCGACGGCGGCGGTCAGGGGTGCGGGTGCCGCAGTCGGTGTAACGGGCCGAGAGGGCACGGAATGTGTACCGAACAGCTCGCGAGCAGTTCGGGCGGCCAGTGTTCCGTCCGCGGCTGCGTGCGACAGTTGCAGAACAGCAACAAGACTCGGCCCGTCACACGCAGGAGCACCCGATACGTTCGGATACAGGTGCAGATGCCATACCGTGTGTCGCGGGTCGACCTGACGCTCGAACGACGACGCGACGGCGTCGAGACACTCCTGCCACGTCCGGGGTTCGGGGTGAACGCTGATCGTGTCCGTGGCGGGGTCCATCGCAGTCCAGTGCGGACGCTCGAGACCGAACGGAACCTCTGTGATTCGCAGACTCAGCACCTCGATGGCTGCACTGCGAACGCGCAGCCGCCGCACCGTGGACTCCAGAGGTTCGCACGCTCCCTCGAAGCAGTACAGCAGAAACTGGTCACTGGGGACCTTCGACGCCATCCAGTACGCCTGCGCATCGACCGGGTGGAGACGCGCAGAGCCCGACAACAGAGTTTCGGCGATCGCAGAGGGCACACCAGAAGCTTAGGGCGTGCATCGCCGGTCGACGGTCTCGAAACAGACCGGTTTCGTTCTGTGAGCTGTCACGACGTTCGGCCCAGGACTTCTGCATCGGCCTCGGCGTTTTCGGCGTGAATCGACGCTAGCCTGATCCAATGCACCACCGCGCCCCGATAACACGACGCCCGCGCCGCCGCGGGCGGGTGTCGTGACACCGCGGGTCGCGTCGGGATATCGAGCAGGGCTTCGCTTTTCGACCAACGCGGCAGCATCGGCCGACTACGCCACCGATATCTCCTACACCGAATACGGGTCGTCCGCGTGCACCCTCGGAACAGCCGCGGACAACACCGTCTTTCTCGCCCCGGCATACACCGTCGACGGCGTCGGAGTTCTGCAGTCCTCCGATTTCGGACAATCCTGGCGAGCATCGGTGCCGGACGGCACGGTGAACACCGGCCGCCGAGCGCACATGTATTTCGACGATGCCGACGACCGGCTGTTTCTCACCGCCGGTCGCGTCGACTCGACACCGACGCGTATGTTTCGATCGGGTTTCGACCTCGGAATCAGCGACGACCGAGGTCGAACGTGGCGCTTCCGGAGGGTGGCATCCAAGGCGAGGACAGGTGCCAAGGTATTCGCCGGACCGCGGGTGTCCGCACCGGACGCGTCGTCTCCGTCTTCTGCTCGCGTGACGTACCTGTCCGCTCCCACGCCGTTCGCCCTCCGCGTGCGACCTTTGATCAACGCCACTCGCCAGGTGATCTGGCGTTCGTACGACGGCGGGACCAAATGGGAGGTAGCCGGCGGGTTCGACATCGACCCGAAAAACATTCCGGGACTTCCCGGTACGGACTACGTCGCATTCGGCACCGGTGTCGTCGGCCCGGACGGCACGGTCTATATCGGCGGCCGATACGGCCGTCGTTTCGCGGTCGCGGTCAGCCGCGACGAGGGTTTGACCTGGGATGTCCGCATAGTCCCCGGATCGGCGCTCGCCAAATATCACAACCCGTTGCACCTTCTGCTGCTCGCTTCCCGATACCTACTGCCGGAGTCGGTCGCTGTCGACTGCGACGGCGCCCTGTACGCCCTGTGGCCGGACCGGGACGGATTGCTGCACGCTTCGTGGTCTTCCGACGGCGCGAACAGCTGGTCGAGACCCGTCGTGGTGTCCGCTCCTGGAGTGCGAGGTGCGCGGTTCGGTGCGATCACCGCCACCGGATCGGGGCGCGTCGGAATTTCGTATTACGGGCGTGAGGCCGGCCGCGCGTTCCACGGGTTCATCGCGCAGAGTCGCGACTTCCGCACTGCAGGACCGGTTTTCGTCGGTGGAAAGTACAACGAACCCGATGCTCCGCTGTTTCCGTACGGGTTCCGTCGAGGTTTCCCCGGCTCCGTTTTCAGGCGATCTCTCGACGAGATGGTGCGGGTCCGGTTCGCGCCCAACGGAGATCTCGTGACCGGAGCGGTCATGCAGATGCGCGGGCGGAACCGCTTGCGTCCCTGGGCCGCACGCGCGCGGCGCACCGAGATGCAGGCGGTTCTGGGTCGGCTCGGCCGCATCGATCGCTCCTGATGCAGCGAAAAGCCGTGCAGCGCAGAGCTACACGGCTTTTCGATCGTTCGATTGGACCTGAGTCAGGCGACGTTCACCAGGCCGACCGTCGGGAAGAAGAAGCAACTCTTGTCCGAGCCGTCGACTGCCTTGTGGTTCACGGTGCCGAACACCGCGGCCAGAACGGTTCCCGATCCGGTCTGCACGGGGACAGCGCGCGCACCGGCAGCGGGCAACGCATTGAGTGCGTTGACCACGAGGGGCCGGGCCAAGTCCTTGAACTCCGCCGGAATTCCGGAGTTGTCGAGGATCGACTGGGCCATGGTGGTGACCAGGCCGCCGAAGTCGGCGAAGCCGCCCTGCAGGGTGTTGACGTTGAACCACGCCACCTGCATGCCGGACTTGTCGGCCGAGTCGTTGACGATGCCGGCCGGAACGAATGCGAACATCGTCTCGCCCTTGTCGACGGCATTGAGATCGGGAATCTGCAAGGACGGCACACCTGGGATTGTGGGGATGGCGGGTGCCTTCAGTTGCGGCCACGGTCCGCCGGCACCACCGGCGACGCCCGGCACGATTCCGAGCGGCGCGCCCGGTGTGGCGGCGCAGTTGATCGCAGCGGTCGGGTAGAAGAACGGCGTGATGCCGAAGTCGGTGAGAGCCTTGTTGGCCGCGTCGAGGGCCGCGAAGGGGTCTGCGGAGGTGTTCTCGGCGACCGGGGTGCGTGAGTCGGCGATGGCATTCGCTGCGGCGAGCGAAGCACCGTCTTGCCCCTGCAATGCGGCGATCGCCCGGGCGAGCGGATCGGCGGGAGCCGGATCCGCTGCCGCAGTGGCGGGAACGGCGAGCAATGCCGCGCAGGAGAGCGCGAGCGCGCCCGCCAGACGGCTGAGGCGACGAGACATGTGTGACTCCTGTGACTTATGTGGCTGATGTTGCGTGTGCGCTGATATCACCACACATCATCTTGGCGTCACAAGCTCAGCTGTAGACCGTTGTGCAATCGAGACGGACTCGCGCACCCTGCGTCAGCCGACGTCGATGCCGAAATCGCGCACGATGCCCTCCAGGCCGGACGCGTAGCCCTGACCGATTGCGCGAAACTTCCATTCGGCACCGCGGCGGTACAACTCGCCGAAGACCATCGCAGTCTCGGTCGACGCGTCCTCGCTCAGATCGAAGCGCGCGAGTTCGCGGCCGTCGGACTTGTCGACCACACGAATGAAGGCGTTGACGACCTGACCGAAGTTCTGCCCCAGCGCGTCCGCGTTGTGAATCGATACCGGAAATGCAATGGAATCCACCTCGGGTGTCAGTGCTGCAAGGTCCACGTCGATGCTCTCGTCGTCTCCTTCGCCCTCGCCGGTGCGGTTGTCTCCGGTGTGCTCGATCGCGCCGTCGGGGGAGCGCAGGTTGTTGTAGAAGACGAAGTAGTTGTCACTGAGCGCCTTCTTGTCGGTACCGAGGCCGATCGCGCTCGCGTCGAGGTCGAAGTCTCCGCCGGTGGTGGAGCGAACGTCCCAGCCCAGACCGACGGTGACCGCGGTCAAGTTCGGTGCTTCCTTCGTCAGCGAGACATTTCCGCCCTTGGCGAGTGTTACGCCCATATCCAACCACTCCTTCACGCGTCGTTCGTGCTTCGTCCTCCCCACCCTATTCATGACTGCGGGCGCGGTGCTCGAGTTGCATGTGTGAACGACGAGCCACGCGGGTGGGGTGTGAGCAGTGGGGCTGGCGGTGCACATGTGTTTGTGATGGGATACGACAAAACATCGAAAAGTAGCAGTGACGGCGCGTTTCGTTACGTAGGCGCGCCGTGGCAATCGAACGGCATGGGAGATTTTGTGCAGGTTTCGCGACGTGAACTGTTCAAGTACGCCGCGGCCGGCTCCGCAGCCGCCGTCGGCCTGGCTGCGTGGGGTTCGGCCACCGCTCATGCCGACGCGGGGCTGGGAACGCTCGTCGACTACGCGGGAGGCGTGCCGTCGGCGTCGGCCATCAAGAGCGCAGGCCATCTCGGAGCTGTCCGCTACGTGTCGGATCGGCGTCCCGACGCGACCTGGATGGTCGGCAAGCCGATGACCGCGTCGGAGGCGCAGTCCCTCACCGATGCCGGCCTGGAGGTGGTCTCGAACTACCAGTTCGGTAAGGGTGCCACCGCGGATTGGCGAGGCGGGTACGTTGCGGGCGTCAAGCATGCGAAACGTGGACTCGAGCTCCATCTGGCGGCCGGTGGCCCGTCCGATCGGCCGATCTACGCATCGATCGACGACAACCCGACAGCCGTCGAGTTCGCCACCCTCATCGCGCCGTACATCTTGGGCTGGCAGTCGGTGATCGGAGCGGAGAACACCGGTATCTACGCAAATTCTCCGACCATCGAATTGGCGTCCGTCGCAGGACTGGGCCAGTGGTATTGGCAGCACAATTGGGGGACCCCGAAGGGGTTCGTACATCCCGAAGCGCACATTCACCAGATTCGTATCGACAAGGACACGGTGGGTGGAGTGAAAGTGGATATCAACAATGTCTTGAAGTCCGATTACGGCCAGTGGTCGAAATCCGGTGCCGACATCGTCTGAATACCATCCGTGTAATTCGGTGGTCTTTTCTCCGGCCAATAAGCACGAAAACAATTCGCCCCCGGCTTCGAGGAAGCCGGGGGCGAATTGCTGTGGTCTCGTGAGCTACGGAACGTAGACCGTGCCGATCGTCGGCAGGAAGTTGCAGCTGCGCGGCGGCGCTGCGGCGTCTTCCTTGGACTGAGTGGTGATCGATCCGGACACCACGGACAGCACGCGACCGGGGCCGGTGTCGGCGATTGCCGACAACGTCGCGGGGCCGTCGGCGTTGATCTTGGCTGCGCCGGTCAAGTCCTGGGTTCCCGATCGGCGGTTGTCGATGTTGAGCCACGTCACGGTGAGCGGAGCAGACTGCTGCGCGGCGAGAGGCGCGGTGCCGAGGGCGGTGAACACGAAACCGGCCTGGCCTGCAGCCGGTCCGGGGGGCGGCAACGTGGCCGGTCCGGGAACGGCCAAGGCGGTTCCGACGGAATCTGCGGTGTCGGAGATGCAGCCCTTGCCCAGGGTCGGGTACAGGAACTGTGCGATGACGGGGCCGTCGGCGGGCAGTTCGGGCCCGCCGCCGCCGGATCCGTCCAGGAAGGTGATGACCGATTCCAGCAGCGACTTGACCTGGTCCGGAAGCTGCGCGGTTTCGAGAAGGGCGCGAGCCTGGCCGAGGAGATCTGCTGCGGGAGCGGCACCCACATCGGCCGGTCCTGCAGCTGCACCGACGATGGCAGGCGCGAAGGACGCGAGTGCCTCGATGTCGGAGAGGTTGGGCAGGGGTTCACCGGGAGCGGGCAGGAACTGGGCGATCAGCGCTGCGGGATCGGCCGGAGCAGCCGGCAGATCTGCCGGAGCCATGGGCACCAGAGGCTGAGCGGATGCGCTGGTCGGCACAACGAGTGCGGCGGCTGCGGCCACAGCCAGAGCTGTGACGACGCGACGCGTTCCGCGAGTACGAAGCACGGTGATATTCCCCATTCTGATCATGACGCAGGTCCACGGCGACAGCCGGTGCCCGAGGGGTCACTCTATGTAGAGCGATCCCGGATGTACAGCCGTAGTAGGTCCAGTCCTCCCCGGCTGAACTCTATCGAGGATTCTATGGGCCACGCGCTGCGAATTCTCCGCAGAATCGAACAATAGCGTGTTACACGAGTGACCAGTGTGAAAGGTGATGTAAATGTTACGAGCGGATCGGCACGGTTAGGGTGGGTATCGATCGCCCTATAAGCTCGGCTGTCGATAAACGGCATCGATACCGAACGGAACCACACGCACCGTGAACCGACTTGTTCGGCTGGCCCCCGTTCTGCTGGCAGTTTCGGTGATCAGCCGATTCGTCTGGGCGTTCGTCACCCCCAACGGTATGAACCTCGTCGACCTGCACGTCTACGTCGAAGGCTCCGCTGCGCTGCTCGGCGACAACCTGTACGACTACACGTACTCGGTGCAGACCCCGGACTTCCCACTGCCGTTCACGTACCCACCGTTCGCCGCCCTGGTGTTCTTCCCGCTGCACTATCTGCCGTTCACGGTGGTCGGCGTCGTCTGGCAGGCCGCGACGATGATCGCGCTGTTCGCAGTGGTCCGGCTCGCCCTGTCGATCGTTCTCGGCGACGACCGGGCCGCCGAGAACCACTGGGTGAGAATCGCCATGCTGTGGACCGCGCTGGGGCTGTGGTCAGAACCCGTACGCACCACCCTCGATTACGGCCAGGTCAACGTGTTCCTGGTGCTGCTCGCGCTACTCGCAGTACGCAGCTCGCGCTGGTGGGTGGCGGGCGGACTCGTGGGCTTCGCCGCGGGCATCAAGCTGACCCCGGCCATCACGGGCCTGTACTTCCTCGCCACTCGGCGGTGGAAAGCTGCAGCATTCTCGGCGGTGGCATTCGCGCTCAGTGTCGCGGTCAGCTACGCGGTCTTGGGGCGTCAGGCGGCCACGTACTTCACCACGTTGCTCGGCGATGCCGACCGCATCGGACCCGTCGGCTCGGTCTGGAATCAGTCTCTGCGCGGAGCTCTGAGCCGGATCGTGGGCGAGGACGTCGGCCAGGGACCGCTGTGGATCGCCGCCGCAGTGATCGCCGTGGTCCTCGCTGTGCTGGCATGGCGAGCACTCGATCGCCGCGACCACCTGGGAACCCTGGTCATCGTCCAACTCCTGGGCCTGTTGGTGTCGCCTATCTCGTGGTCGCACCACTGGATCTGGGTGATTCCGATTGTGATCTGGCTGCTGCACGGGCCGTTGCGCGATATCGCCGGAGCCAAGATCGTCGCCGGCTACTGGCTGGTGACGGTCACGGTGGGGGTGCCCTGGTTGCTGAGCTTCTTCCAGGAATCGATCTGGACCATTCCCCGTCCCGGCCTCGAGGCCTGGGCCGGTGCCGTCGACGTGATCGGATCGGCTCTGTTCCTCGGCTGGGTCGTCTACGCAGGACGTGTCAGGAAGGCGCGATCAGTGCATCGATCCGACGCGCCAGATCCACGTCCTTCTGCGTGAGACCGCCGGCGCTGTGCGTGGACAGCGTGAACGTGAGCGTCCGCCACCTGATGTCGATGTCGGGGTGATGGTCCGCCGCCTCCGCGGCGTCGGCCACGCGGTTCACCACCTCGATCGCGGCGGGAAACGACGTCAGCTCGACGGTGCGGGTCAGAGATTTCTCCGTCACCGTCCAGTGGGTGAGCTGTGCGTCCTCGATATCGCGGTCGGTCAGCAATTCGGTCATAGAAAGATGGTGGCATGTCCGGTACCCCTACCGCTGTGGTTGTCGCGGCCGCGTTGATCGACGACGGTCGTCTGCTGCTCGCGCAACGAACTCGTCCGCCGGAGTTGGCCGGTCGGTGGGAGCTGCCCGGCGGCAAGGTCGAGCCGGGGGAGTCCGAGGACGCCGCACTGGCTCGCGAACTGCGCGAGGAACTGGGGGTCGAGTGTTCGATCGGTGCCGCGCTCAGTGGAGACGTCGAGCTTTCCGGTGGCATGGTGTTGCGGGCCTACCGAGCCTCGATCGTCTCGGGAACCCCTGCGCCGCTGGAGCATTCGGCTCTACGGTGGGTCGATGCCGCGACGCTGCCGACGGTGGATCTGGTTGATGCGGACCGACTCTGGCTGCCGGACCTACAGGAAATTCTGCTCACTTCGCCCGAGCGGTCTTCAGACCTTTCTTGAGGTCTTTCTTGGTCGCGCCCGCGGATTCCAACTTCTTCATTCGCATGATCACGACGGGGCATTTGATGCAACGAACTTTCTTGCGGCAGCATTTTTTCTTGGGCTTCATCCCCGAGACATCTGCGGCCTTTATCTTGCCCATGGGCACCAAGACTAATGGGTGGCGCAGGTCACAGACCTGAGGGTGGCGCGGGGCACTGCCGGACTACGGGTAAACTCGATCAGTCGCGAGAACCTCGCGGTGCAGCGCGCTTCTCTAGCGACATAAGCCCGCTAGCGAACAAGAGCCCGCATTCGACTCCAGGAGAATTTTTCGCGTGAGCGCCCCAAGCAGTGCAGACAACATCGACAGCACCACTACTTTTCGCAACGTCGCCATCGTTGCACACGTCGACCATGGCAAGACCACCCTGGTCGACGCCATGCTTCGGCAGTCCGGCGCGTTCGAGGAACGTGCCGAAGCGATCGACCGCGTCATGGACTCGGGTGACCTCGAAAAAGAAAAAGGCATCACGATCCTGGCCAAGAACACGGCCGTTCACAAGCGCAATGCCGACGGCACCATCACCGTCATCAACGTGATCGACACCCCCGGCCACGCCGACTTCGGCGGAGAGGTCGAGCGCGGCCTGTCCATGGTCGACGGCGTCGTGCTCCTCGTCGACGCTTCCGAGGGCCCGCTGCCGCAGACCCGTTTCGTGCTGCGCAAGGCGCTCGCCGCGTCGTTGCCGGTGATCCTGGTCGTCAACAAGACCGACCGTCCCGACGCGCGTATCGAAGAGGTCGTCTCGGAGAGCCACGATCTGCTGCTCGACCTCGCGTCCGATCTCGACGACGAAGCGTCCGAGGCAGCCGAGCTCGCCCTCGACCTCCCCGTTCTCTACGCCTCCGGCCGTGAGGGCAAGGCCTCGAAGGTCCAGCCCCAGAACGGACACGCTCCCGACGCCGAGAACCTCGACGAGCTGTTCGAGGTTCTGCTCAGCTACGTCCCCGCGCCCAAGGGCAACGTCGACGCGCCGCTGCAGGCACACGTCACCAACCTCGACGCGTCGGCCTTCCTCGGCCGCCTCGCCCTGGTTCGTATCCACAACGGCCAGCTCTCCAAGGGCCAGACCGTCAGCTGGATGCGTGAGGTCGACGGCGAGCCCGTCGTCCAGAAGGCAAAGATCACCGAGCTGCTCAACACCATCGGCGTCGAGCGCGTTCCCGGCGAGAAGGGTGTCGCAGGAGACATCGTCGCCGTCGCGGGCTTCCCGGACATCATGATCGGCGACACCCTCGCCGATCTGGAGAACCCGGTCGCGCTGCCTCGCATCACCGTCGACCAGCCGGCCATCTCGGTCACCATCGGCACCAACACGAGCCCGCTCGTCGGACGCGTCAGCGGCCACAAGCTCACCTCGCGCATGGTCAAGAGCCGCCTCGACCAGGAGCTCATCGGTAACGTCTCGCTCAAGGTCCTCGACATCGGTCGCCCCGATGCCTGGGAGGTCCAAGGTCGTGGAGAGCTCGCGCTCGCCATCCTCGTCGAGCAGATGCGTCGTGAAGGCTTCGAGCTCACCGTCGGCAAGCCCCAGGTGGTCACCCAGCAGGTCGACGGCAAGCTGCACGAGCCCTTCGAAGAGCTGATGGTCGACACACCGGAGGAATACCTCGGTGCAGTGACTCAGCTGCTCGCCGCACGCAAGGGCAAGATGGTCCAGATGACGAACCACGGCGCAGGCTGGGTTCGCATGGAATTCATCGTTCCCTCGCGTGGCCTGATCGGTTTCCGCACCGAGTTCCTCACGGACACTCGCGGCACCGGCATCGCCAACGCCGTCTTCCACGGTTACGCGCCGTGGGCCGGCGAGATCCGCGCCCGCCACACCGGCTCGCTCGTCTCGGACCGTCACGGCACCGTGACCCCGTTCGCGATGATCCAGCTGGCCGACCGCGGCACGTTCTTCGTCGAGCCGGGCGCAGACACGTACGAGGGCATGGTCGTGGGCATCAACCCGCGTCAGGAAGACCTCGACATCAACGTCACTCGCGAGAAGAAGCTGACCAACATGCGTCAGTCCTCCGCCGACGTCATGGAGACCCTGGCCAAGCCGAAGAAGCTGGACCTGGAAATGGCCATGGAGTTCTGTGCAGGCGACGAGTGCGTCGAGGTGACCCCGGAGGTCGTCCGCGTCCGCAAGGTGCACCTCGATTCCAACGAGCGCGCCCGTGAGCGTTCGCGCAGCAAGACGCGCGACAAGGCTGCTCTGTAAGACAGATCCTGTACGGCAGAAGCGACGTGTCACCATCGTGGGACGTCGCTTCTGCCGTACCTGTAGCCGATCACGAAGGAGATCCTCGTTGCGTAACGTACTGATGCCGGTGGTTCTGGCCTCCGCCACTGCCCTGGTACTCACCGCATGCACCGCGGATCCACCGCCACCGATCGAGAGCGTCGAAACTCCGGTCACCACGACGACCGTGCCGTCGAAGACCGGCGACCCCGTAGTCGTGGCGATCGACGACGTGGGCATCGGGTTCAACCCACACCTGCTGGCCGACCAGTCGCCCGCCACCGCCGCGGTCAGTTCGCTCGTGCTGCCCAGCCCGTTCCGCCCCACCCTGAACCCCGACACCGGCGTGACCACGTGGGAGCCGGACCTGTCGCTGTTGATCTCCGCCGAAGTGACGTCTCAGTCTCCGTTCACCATCCGGTACCAGCTACGCAACGAGGCCCAGTGGTCCGACAGCGCACCGATCGCGGCCGAGGACTTTCGGTACCTCTGGCAGCAGATGATCACGCAGCCGGGCGTCGTCGATCCGGCCGGCTACGCACTGATCAGCGATGTTGCCTCTTCGGGCGGCGGCAAGACCGTCGACGTCACCCTCGAGTCGCCGTATCCGGCGTGGCAGCGATTGTTCGCCGACCTCGTGCCCTCCCACCTGCTCAAGGATTCGCCCGGCGGCTTCGAGGGTGGCCTCACCGACAACGTGCCGGTCTCCGGTTCACGGTTCAACATCAAGACCGTCGACCAGGGCCGGGACGAGATTCTGCTGGAACGCAACGATCGCTTCTGGGACCAACCCGCATCGCCCGACCAGATCCTGATTCGGCGCGGAGGCACCCCCGCACAGTTGGCCGATTCGTTGCGGTCGAGTGATGCGCAGATCGCACAGGTTCGGGGTGGGTCTGCGACGCGCGCTCAACTGTCGGCAATTCCCGGGGTCCGCACCGACACGATCCACCAGTCGCGAGTGTTGTCGATGACCGTGAACGGCCGGGCACCGAACATGTCGGAGTCGCTTGTGCGGCAGGGGATCATGGGTCTGCTGGACCCGAACCTGCTGGCCACGGTCGGGGCCGGAGGAGGGGCGACGGATCGCCGAGCCGCAGCGCAGTTGTCGTCGCCGTCGGACCCCGGTTACACCGCGACCGCACCCGCCCCGATCGGCAGAACCGCGGCCCTCGACCTGCTTCGCCGCGCCGGCTTCGTTCCGACACCCGACGCGATCGTGACCTCGACGCCGAGCGCGAGCGCATCCACGACCTCTGCTGCGCCGCCGACCACCAGCGCGCCGACCACGAGCGCGCCGGCTCCCGGAGTGCCCCGACTCGCAGACGCCGGCGGTACCGCGCTGCGATTCGTCATCGGTGCCGTCGAGAACGACGACATCGCACTGGCCGTGGCCGGCACCGCCGCGGACGAGCTCGTCAGTGCGGGTATCGACGCGACCGTCACTCCGCTGCCCGCGGACGAGTTGTACTCGACGGCGCTGACCGACGGCGGCGTCGACGCCGTGGTCGGGTGGACCAGTGCGGGCGTGGACCCGGCAACGGCCCTGGCCTCGCGCTTCGGCTGTGTTGTCGAGCCGGCTCCGGGGAGCAGCGGCAGCGTGGACGCCCCGCGCAATCTGTCCGGTCTGTGTGTTCCGGAATTGCAGCCGACGATCGACCGCGCCCTGATAACCGGCGTCGACGCGACGATCATTGCCGAGGAGATCGAGCCCAAGCTGTGGTCTCTGGCGTCGACGCTGCCGATCATGCAGGACCAGTCCGTGGTGGCTGCGGTGCCGGGTATCACCGGCGTCTCGTTGACCGGGCCGGTGGAGGTCGGCATCTTCGCCGATGCCGCGAAGTGGATCCGGACGGTCCGGTGAACACCGTGCGCTTGCCTCGGGTGATCATCTTCGACGTGAACGAGACCCTGTCCGACATGGCTCCCATGGCGGCGCGATTCGCTGACGTCGGAGCGCCCGAGCACCTGTTCCCGACGTGGTTCGCAGGAGTGCTGCGGGACGGGTTCGCGCTCGCGGTCGCAGGTACCGCTCGGCCGTTCGCCGAGGTCGGTTCCGGTGTGCTCGAGGCGTTGCTGTCCGATGCCGCGATCGATCGCCGGTTGGACGATGCAGTGGACCACATCATGGCCGGTTTCGCCGAGCTCGAGGTGCATCCCGATGTGGTCGCCGGAGTGAATGCGCTTGCAGCGCTTGGTATTCGGATGATCACCCTCAGTAACGGGTCCGCGTCGCTCGCGCAGTCTCTGCTCGAACGAGCCGGCGTGCGGAGTGCTTTCGAGTTGCTGCTGTCGGTCGAGGACGCCGGACGGTGGAAGCCGCACGCCGATGCCTACCGCTACGCGTTGGAGCAGTGCGGTGTCGAACCCGGCGACGCGATGCTGGTGGCCGTGCACCCCTGGGATATCGACGGTGCGCACCGGGCAGGCCTGTCGACGGCGTGGCTCGATCGCGAGAACCGTCCCTATCCCGACCATTTCGTGCCTGCCGATGTGACAGCGCAGTCGTTACCGGATGTGGCGCGAATGCTCGGCGTGCGACGCGGCGAGCAATGAACGGCTGCCCGACCCAGAGACCGAGACAAACGATGACACAGCGAGTAGCGAGCGACGAGGCATGACGGAACAGGTTGTGACAGAGCAGGTTGTGACAGAACAAGCGATGACGCAGCCGCAGCGGTTGCTGCTGGTCCATGCGCACCCGGACGACGAGAGCATCACCACCGGCGGGACCATCGCCCATTACGTGCGCGCGGGCGTGGACGTCACCGTGCTCACGTGCTCGCTCGGTGAAGAGGGTGAAGTGATCGGCGATACGTGGGCCGATCTCGTGGTCGACCGAGCCGATCAGCTCGGTGGCTACCGAATTCTGGAGCTACATCGCGCACTCGCGGCGTTGGGCTGCAACCCGCCCCGCTTCCTCGGTGGTGCCGGCCGCTGGCGAGATTCTGGAATGGCCGGAACCCCGGCTGCTCTCAAACCGCGCGCATTCGTCAACGCAGACCGGCAGGAGGCGCTCGGGGCGCTCGTGTCGGTGATCCGCGAACTCAGGCCTCAGGTCGTCGTCGGTTACGACCCCGAGGGTGGCTACGGACACCCCGATCATCAGCAGGTCCACTCCCTGGTGACCGAGGCGGTCGAGGTCTGTGGAACGGACGCCCATCCCGCGGCCGGAGCTCCGTGGGAGGTGGCGAAGTTCTACTGGACCGTCACCGGCCGCGATCAACTGGACGCGGGACTCCGGGCGATCGCCGATATCCCCGAGGGGTGGCGCATGCCCCTCGACGGCGAGTTGCCGAGTGTGGCCGAGGACATGATCACCACCAGCATCGATGTCCGCGGTGTGCTCGACGCGAAGACCGACGCGTTGCGTGCGCACGCAACTCAGGTGACGGTTGCGCCCTCGGGTGCCGAGTACGCACTCTCCAACGACATCGTTCAGCCGATCCTGCTCGACGAGCAGTACGTACTCGTGCGGGGCGTGCTCGGCTCCGACGGGGCGGGCAGGGAGAACGACTTGTTCGCGGGCGTACTAGGCTGTGTTCCGAATCACTGATCTCATGACAACAGGGGCGGAACACACATGTACAACTGGGTAGTGCAGGACGCAATCGTCGCGTTCGTCGATTCTCTCAAGCCGCAGTTCGGCGCACAGGCAGATCTGTACCAGTACGTTCTGGGTCAGATCGCCATGGGTGCGAGCAACTTGCTCACCTCGCTGGGCTATCCGCCGGTTTCCTGAGTGCCGGTGCCCGGTTTTTCGAATGCGATGCCCGGTTTTCGAATGCGGTGCACTGAAACGACCCGGGCCAAGGCAGTATTGGGCGCATGATCTCGAAGGCCGCATCCAATACTGTCGCCCTGGTGTCGTGGGCGACGGTCGCAGTACTGGTGTTCGACGGCTTCCTGTCCGGAATCCTGTCGGTCTTCTTTCTCCCGACCTACGTGGGGTCGGTGCAGTTTCCCATCAGCGCGTTGCTCGGGGGCATCGCGAACGTCGCTCTGGTTCTGGCCGCGCGTAAGGTCGCCGAACGGCCGATCTGGGTGGCGTCGCCGCTGCTCGGATGGTTCGTCGCAGTAGTGCTGTGCATGTTCGGCGGCCCCGGCAACGATGTTCTGCTGCTGGCCGACTGGCGCACGATGCTGCTCATCGTGGCCGGTGCCGGGCCGGCCGGTGTGCTGCTGTTCATGTTCCGAATGAAAGCCATCACAGCAAGCGTGCGTGCCGACCCGCATTCCGGAGCACGTCCTCGATCATCGTCGGAGTCAGCAGTCCGGTGAACGTGTTTCGCTGACTTACGTGGTAGCTGGCGAACACGGTGATCGAGCCCAGATCGAGCTGCGCGCCGTGACCGAATTTCGGTGCAGGCCTGGGTATTTCCCACCCGTTCGCGGCGAGAATCGGTAGCAGCGACTGCCAACCGAACGCCCCGAGCACGAGAATCGACTTCAGTCGCGGACGCAGCAAGCGCAATTCGTCGTCGAGCCAGGGGCGACACCGATCGCGCTCGGCGGGAGTCGGCTTGTTCTGCGGCGGAGCGCAGTGCACGGGGGCTGCAATACGAACTCCGTTGAGCGTCAGCCCGTCGCCGATGTGCGTCGCGGTCGGTTGGCTGGCGAGCCCGACGGCATGCATGGCTCGGTACAGCACGTCTCCGCTGCGGTCCCCGGTGAACATCCGTCCGGTGCGATTGCCGCCGTGGGCGGCCGGGGCGAGCCCGACGATCAACATCGACGCATCGGCCGGGCCGAAACTGGGAACGGCTCGCCCCCAATACGTTTCGTTGGCGAACGCGGCGCGCTTCTCGGCAGCGACCTGTTCGCGCCACCGCACCAGCCGTGGGCAGGCGCGACACTGCGACACCGCCAGGTCGAGCTGCGCGATGGTCTGCGGGCGCTCCTTCTTCATCGGCTCCTTCCTTATCGGCTACGTTTTCACGTGCTACGTCTTCACGTGCTGCGTCGAAGCCAGATGTCTCCGGCACCCGGTGTGACGGCGTCGATCATGGTCCACGCGTTCTCGATGGGTATGTCGACCACCTCGTAGTGCCCGACGCCCGCCGGTGTCGCTGCCACGACGGTGGCCACGCCGGCGCGACGTTGGAAGAACGTCTGCCGCACCGTCCAACCGATGATGCCGCCGGCTTCGAGGCTGTGCCGGGTGCGGTCGAGCGATCCGTGCTGGGTGATCAGCCAGCCGGGCAGGACGGCGTGCCCGAGGCCGCGGTAGCGGTCGTGAGCGAGTCCGACGGCGGCCACGAACAGCACGGCCACGGCGATCCACGCGAGGATCGGAACGGGTGCTCCGAGATATGTGGCGATCGCCATGCCCGCGGCGAGAACCAGCACCGGTACGGCAGCTCGGGTGTAGCGGCGTCGGCGCGCGGCGGAGCCGTGCCGCAGCAGCGGGCGGTCGGCATTGCCGTGCATGCCTGCGTCGCCGAGCACCGTGGTCATCATGCGCAGGGCCTCGGCCTGCGGAGCCTGGGGGAGCAGTAGCGAAGATTCCTTCTTCTCAGCGCTCACTCCGGTCATGATGGCGTCGAGTCGCGCCCCGCCGACCGACCTCAGTAGTAGTGGTTGCGACAGAGAAGTGCCGCGCAGTCTCTTGCGGTCGAGGGTCGACTGACGGGTGCGGAGCAGCCCGTGGCTGACGTGCAACGTGCGACCCTGGTCGGTGACGGTCAGGTTGCCGTAGGTGATCAGGTATCGAACGCAGGCGAAGATGCTGGACACCACGAGGAGCACAATCAGTGCGAGGACGACGAACAGGGCGATGCCGAACCGTTGCGCCGATTCGACGCTGTTCGAGACCACCGACGTCTCCGCCAACGTTTGTCCGATGCCGTACTGGAACAGCACGCCCACTGCCGCGGCGATGGTGACGATGCCGGTGATGGAGAACGGCGCGAACCGCACCCACGAGAATTGCCAGTGTGCAATCTCGACCCCGGGATCGGCTGCGGCAACGGGCATTCCGTCGCTCGGCGTTGTTCGGCCCGACACTCGCTGCAGCAGTTCGCCGCGAAGCTCCGGCACCAGTGACGTGTCGAGGGCGTTGAGCTCGAAAGCCTCGCCTTTGCCCGCCTGCTGTCCGGTCCCGATGCGGAGAATGGACAGGCCGAGCACCCGGTGCAGTACATTCGCTTCCACGTCGACCGACCGAATCCTGTTGCGCGGAATGGACAGTACTTTCTTCTGCAGTACGCCGGTGCGCAGTTGTACGTGCACCGGCCCGATCCGGTAGCTGGTGGTGAACCAGCGCGCAATCGCGAACACGACGACGACCGCGAGGATGCCCAGACTCCAGTAGTGATTACCGCTCTGACTGCCGACGAAGAACGAGATCAGCAGTACCGGCAGGATCTTGATGCCCTCGTTCACCGGATGCACCAACAACATTCGCTTGTCCAGGCGCAACCACGGCTGCTCCTCTTCGACTGCCAGCAACTCCGCCTGATCGGTCATGTGGCATCTCCGACGGTGCGGCCGGCGATATCGGTCAGTCGCGTGACGGTCTCGTCCGCAACGGCCTGATCGAGTGCGGTGATCTTCACCGCGCCCGCCGACGATGCCGTCGTCACGGTGACCGTCGCCAACCCGAGCAGACGATCGAGTGGTCCGCGCTCGGTGTCGACGGTTTGCACCCGCGAGATGGGGGCGATGCGTCGTTCTTGGCTGAGCCAACCGGTGCGGGTGTACACGGCGGTATCGCTGATCTCCCAGCGGTGCACCCGGTAGCGCCACTGCGGCACGATCGCGAGGTGCAGTGCGGTCAGCGCGACCGATACGACGAGGACGGTGACGTGCAGCCACGACGTCCGGTTCGAGTCGACGAAAAACCAGACGATCTGAGCGATGAAGACCGGTAGCCACAGCAGTCCGGCGCTCAGGGTCCAGAGCAGACGCGCACGGGGAGAAGGCTGCCACTGTGGGTCTGTCATCGTTGTCACGGTACAAACCTAGCGCTGCCCCGTCGTGCGCGTTGTGCGCCCTTCCGGGTACGCAAAACGCGCACAAGGGCCGCAGGCCCACCCGCGGGTGGCACGTGCGTACCAAGAAGGCGCATGATCGACTGGTGACTTCGCAGCCTGATACCGCTCCAGCCGCCTCCGCCATGCGCCGCGTCCTGCGTCGCGCCCGCGACGGGGTGTCGCTCAACGTCGACGAAGCCACGGTGTTGCTGCACGCTCGCGGTGACGACCTGGTGGATCTGATGACGTCGGCGTCCCGGGTTCGCGATGCCGGGTTGGAGTCGGCGGGCCGGCCGAAGACCGTGTCGTATTCGCGCAAGGTGTTCGTGCCCATCACTCGGTTGTGCCGCGACAAGTGCCACTACTGCACGTTCGTCACGGTGCCGGGCAAGCTCAATGCGGCCGGGCGCGGGATGTTCATGGATCCCGACGAAATAATCGACGTCGCCCGCAAGGGTGCCGAGTTGGGCTGCAAGGAGGCGCTGTTCACGCTCGGCGACAGGCCGGAGGAGCGGTGGCCCGAGGCCAAGGCGTGGCTCGATTCACGCGGCTACGACTCGACTCTGGACTACGTGCGCGCGATGTCGATCCGGGTGCTCGAGGAGACCGGCCTGCTGCCGCATCTCAATCCCGGAGTGATGTCATGGCAGGAACTCTCGCGCCTCAAGCCGGTGGCCCCCTCGATGGGCATGATGCTCGAGACCACCTCGCGTCGGCTGTTCGAGGAGAAGGGGCAGGCGCATTACGGCAGTCCCGACAAGGATCCCGAGGTTCGGCTGCGCACGCTGACCGACGCGGGCCGGCTCAACATTCCCTTCACGACGGGCATCCTCGTCGGTATCGGTGAGACGTTGCGGGACAGGGCCGAGTCCATCATGGCAATTCGTAAGGTGCACAAGTCTTTCGGTCATGTGCAAGAGATCATCGTGCAGAACTTCCTGGCCAAGTCCGATACCGCGATGCGGTCGGTGCCCGACGCCGGTCTCGAAGAATTCCTGGCGACCATCGCGGTGACGCGCATGGTGGTCGGTCCGTCGATGCGAATTCAGGCCCCGCCGAACCTCGTCGCAGCGGAGGAGACCGCCGCGTTGCTCGGCGCAGGCGTCGACGATTGGGGCGGTGTCTCGCCGCTGACTCCTGACCACGTCAATCCCGAGCGGCCCTGGCCGAACCTCGACACTCTCGCCGAGTTGTCGGCGGCCGCCGGTTACACGCTCGTGGAACGTACTGCCGCGCAGCCGCAGTACGTGTTGGCCGGTGCACCGTGGATCGACCCGCGAATCTCGGCACACGTGCGGGCAGTGGCCGACCCGGAGACCGGGATGGCACGCGAGGGCGTCAACCCGACCGGTCTGCCGTGGCAGGAGCCGGACGAGGAATGGGAGTCCTCGGGACGGGTGGATCTGAACACCGAGATCGACACCGAGGGCCGCAACACCGAGACGCGCTCGGATCTGGCGAATGCGTTCGGCGACTGGGATTCCATTCGTGAGCAGGTGCGTGATCTCGCCGGGCTGGAGCGGGTGGATCGCGACCTCGTGTCGGCGTTGACGGCGGCTGAGAAGGACCCGGCCGGTCTGTCGGACGAGCAGTACCTCGCGCTGGCGACGGCCGAGGGCCCCGGCATGGACGCCGTTGCCGCGCTCGCCGACGATCTGCGTAAGCAGGTCAACGGGGACACCGTCACCTACGTGGTGAACCGGAATATCAACTTCACCAACATCTGCTACACCGGATGCCGTTTCTGCGCGTTCGCGCAGCGCAAGGGCGACGCCGACGCGTTCACGCTGTCCACCGCCGAAGTCGCCGACCGTGCGTGGGAAGCGCACGTCGTCGGGGCCACCGAGGTGTGCATGCAGGGCGGCATCGACCCCGAACTGCCGGTGACGGGATACGCCGATCTGGTCCGTGCGGTCAAGGCGAAAGTGCCGTCGATGCACGTGCACGCGTTCTCGCCGATGGAGATCGTCAACGGGGCCTCACGCGGCGGCCAGTCGATCCGCGAGTGGCTCACCGAGCTGCGGGCCGCCGGCCTGGACTCGATTCCGGGTACTGCTGCAGAGATCCTCGACGACGAGGTGCGGTGGGTGCTCACCAAGGGCAAGCTCCCCGCAGCCGAATGGATCGAAGTGATCACCACCGCGCACGAGGTGGGGCTGCGATCGAGCTCGACGATGATGTACGGGCACGTCGACAATCCCTCGCACTGGGTCGGGCACCTGAACGTACTCAAGAAGATCCAGGACAAGACCGGCGGGTTCACCGAGTTCGTGCCGCTGCCGTTCGTGCACCAGTCGTCGCCGCTGTATCTGGCGGGTGCCTCGCGGCCCGGCCCGACCAATCGGGACAACCGCGCGGTGCATGCTCTGGCCAGGATCATGCTGCACGGCCGTATCGACAACATTCAGACGTCATGGGTGAAATTGGGAATCACGGGTACACAGGCGATGCTGAACGGGGGCGCGAACGATCTGGGCGGGACCCTGATGGAAGAGACGATCTCGCGGATGGCGGGTTCGCAGAACGGTTCGGAGAAGACCGTCGCGGAACTGCACGAGATCGCCGACGGCATCGGACGACCGGTTCGTCAGCGCACCACCACGTACGGCCCGGCACCGGCGGTGTCGGTCGCCGGCCTGATCTGACCTTCAGGTCTTTACCCGAAACGGAGTTTGCCCGACATGGACGACCGTCGAGTCGCCGCGGTACTGAGCAGTGCCGTCGCCATCATTCATCCCGTGCTCGACATCCTGGCTACGCGTGACCCGATCGGACTGAAGGGACGGACGTTCCGCGAGTCCTCCGCGGACGATTCGACCCTCGACAACGTCATCGACTTCCTGGCCAAGGCGTTCGACACCACCGACTTCCCGGGCACCGCCGGCTGGGAGAAGCTCGACAGCGATGCTCGTTCGCAGTGGTGGGTCAATCGCATCGGAGCTCTCAACACTGTCGCGGTGGCCTTCCCCGGCGTCTTCGGCATCCTGGTCAACCGTCTGCCGATCCAGGATCTGCTCGGGTTCGCCAACCAGGCGATGGTGCTCGTCGCCGTGGCTCGCGAATCCGGAGTGACCGACCGCGAGACGCATGTGGCGCTGCTCGGGTCGGTGCTGTGCAAGCGTGATCTGACGTCCTTGGCCGACAGTGCTCCTGCGAAGAAGGAAGAATCGCCGAAATCCGGACCGTTCGCACTGCTGCGCGGAATGTGGCAGATCGCCAACGTGCTGCGCGACGTGGCAGGCGAGTTGGAGAAGCGCCCGCATCCACGCGGGTTCTATCGGGTACTCGGAGCCATCCCGCTCGTCGGTGGCGTCGCCGGATATCTCGGTGAGCGGGGCGCACTGTCGCGCGCTGCCAAGCAGGGACGCAAGTGGCTCGCCGCCCACAAGACGGCGTCGGCTTCGGTGGCCCCGCCCGCGAAGCAGCTCCGGCGATAGCAGGCCGGAGCAGGTGAGGTCACCCTGGTCGGATTGCCCCAGGTTCGGACCGCGATACTAGGATGCTGAGGGCGCGAGAGCGCCCACGATCTATACAAGGAGGGGAGAGCAGCAGTGACCTACTCGATTGCAGAACCGTGCGTAGATGTACTGGACAAAGCGTGCATCGAAGAGTGCCCGGTGGATTGCATCTACGAGGGTAACCGAATGCTGTACATCCACCCCGACGAATGCGTCGACTGCGGAGCCTGCGAACCCGTGTGCCCCGTCGAGGCCATCTTCTACGAAGACGACGTGCCCGAGCAGTGGAGTGCATACGTCAGCGCCAACGTCGATTTCTTCGACGATCTCGGATCTCCGGGTGGCGCAGCGAAACTCGGCAAGACCGACTACGACCCGCCGTTCATCAAGGCTCTGCCTCCCATGGGCGAGAACTGACGCCTTGGCACGCAGAGCGGTGGCAGCGACGCTGCCCGACTTTCCGTGGGACTCGCTGACCGCTGCCAAGGAGAAGGCGTCGGCGCACCCGGACGGCATCGTGAATCTGTCGGTCGGCACGCCCGTCGATTCGGTCGCCGAGGTGATTCGGGTCGCGTTGAACTCGGTGGCCGACGAGCCCGGTTACCCGACGACCGTCGGTACCGCCGCGCTGCGGGAGGCCGCGGTGGCGTCGCTCGAACGTCGCTACTCGATCACCGGTATCTCGACCGACGCAGTGCTTCCGGCCATCGGTACCAAGGAAATGATCGCCTGGTTGCCGAGTCTGCTGGGTCTGGGTGCCGATGATCTTGTCGTCATCCCCGAATTGGCGTATCCCACATACGAAGTGGGTGCGCTGCTCGCCGGTGCACGAATTCTTCGTGCAGACGGACTGAATCGTCTCGGCCCCGAACGCGCCTCGCTGATCTTCGTCAACTCGCCGTCGAACCCGACCGGCAAGGTGCTCGGAGTCGAGCACCTGCGCAAGGTCGTCGAGTGGGCCCGCGAGCGCGACGCCATCGTCGTCTCCGACGAGTGCTACCTGGGGCTGACCTGGGAAGCCGACGCGGTCTCGGTGCTCGACCCGCGCGTCTGCGACGGCGATCACACCAATCTCCTTGCAGTGCACTCACTCTCGAAGACCTCGAATCTGGCCAGCTACCGCGCCGGTTTCGTCACCGGCGACGTGGCCCTGATCGCCGAGTTGCTCGAGGTTCGCAAGCACGCAGGCATGATGGTGCCGCTCCCCATTCAGGCCGCGATGACCGCGGCTCTGGCCGACGACGAGCACGAAAACATCCAGCGAGAGCGATACCGCGCTCGCCGAACGGTACTGAAGGGGGCCGTCGAGGCAGCCGGATTCCGCGTCGACCACTCGGAGGCCGGGCTCTACCTGTGGGCCACGCGCGACGAGCCATGCCGCGACACCGTCGACTGGCTCGCCGAACGCGGGATCCTCGCCGCACCGGGAGAGTTCTACGGACCGAACGGTGGCAAACACGTCCGCATCGCACTGACCGCCACGGACGAGCGAATCGAGGCTGCGGCGGCTCGCCTGCGCGGTTAGCCGAGCTTCGTGGTGCGCTGAGTGTTTCAGTGCGCTGAGTGTTGTAGTGCGCTGAGCGTCCGCTATTTCCCTCCGCTGACGGGATCCCGCTTCTCGATGCGAATTGTGGACACTCACCTCAGTTGGCTTCGGCCCCACTGTTGCCTCTAGTCCGCTTTCCGGACAAGTCGCGAGACGTCGACCGTGATCGGGCCTACCACGTCCGCGTTGGCGGGGTCGGTGAACACATCCGGTGTCGTCTGTCGGACCACGCCGGTGTCGCTTACGTCCGACAGGTCGACAGTTGTCGTCGAGCCGTCGACGTCGATGCGACGCAGGATGTTCGTTCCATCGACGCACCATCGATTGCCATCGGCTCCGGTTGCTCGATCAGCGCGCGTGGCTTTGACGTCCGCGGGCCCATCCACCGGCTCGATGCGCCGGTCCGTCTCGTTCAACACCCGCAGTCGTTGCGAATCGGGGTAGGTGCGGATGGTCCCGTGTCGACGGTCGCCCCGCATGAACGACCGAGTCGATCCCAGGAGGTACAGCCGACCTTTGTGGACTGCGGTGATTCCGCCGCCCTCGGTGGACAACCGGTCGATACTCAGAACGCCGTTCGGATCCAGAATGCACCGGTAAATGTCGTGCTCGGAGGTGATCCAGCAGCCATCATTCACAGCATGGACGCGTCGACCCCATCTGTCGATCGGGGGCTCGATCGTCAGTGGCAGCACGTACCTGGTGATTGTTGGTGATCCGGCGGTATCGACGCGCAGTAGGACCGGGTCCGACGAGTGCATCACCCAGACGGTGTCGCCGTCGGTCGTCACGGCTCCGGCGACGAACCGCGTCGGCAGTATCGGTGCGTCGTCGAGATCGAGTTCGACCAAGATGCCCGATACGAGGAGGTCACCCGCTTTCGTGGCCTGGGTCGGCCACCAATCGATCGAGATCGGCACTCTGTCTGTCTCGGTGAGTCGATCGGTGCCGTCGACACCGTCCCAGCCGTTGTCGGTCGGTCGGACTTGCTTGTGTACCAGATGCATTCGGAGAATGCGTCCGCGGGCATGAGGCGGATCGTCGATCCCCCTGTCGTCGAGGCAGGCGCTGAACAACCCGGTCAGTGTGACCGGACCGTTGGTGGATTCTGTCGACCACCATCTGCTGCTCCAGCCGTCGCCGTAGACGAGGTGAAGCCACCGCAGGCCGTTTCGATACTGGACGGGGGCTCTCCCGTACGCGGGTCTTGCTATGGCCGTGACGCTTTCGTCGCAGACCGAGCGAACATCCGATGAATGGTATTCGAGGACGACGTCTGCGATGTCGCCCACGGAAGCTCTGGGAAACGAGCCGTCCTCGATAACCCAAGCGGCAACGAAAACACGAATGGAGCGGGGGGTCGACACTGTCATGACATTCCCGACGCAATAGGGGAGTCCGCACGACGAGGCGTTGCGGGCGTCAGGTCACCGTGCCCTGGACACTACCCGCCGTGACGAGGCATCGGAAGCATCCGTTCCAGGGACGAACCAACCGCTGCGCCAAATCTCGCCTGGGCGCACACCACACGTTCGCCCGCGATCCGGTCCATAAATGTTCGACAACTTCGAGGATGAACTCAGCCGGTCGCCCTCGAAGACGATTTCTGTCTCGGAGGCGACGCTGCGCCGCGAAAGACGGTCCGTTGTTCGCAGTCTCACCGCAGGGAGGCCAGCGTCGCTAGAGTTCGGGTATGGCTCTCGATCTCCCTCACGGACAGTCCATTCTGGTCCGCACCGACTTCAGTGATGATGATGCCTGGCACACGGTCGTGCGCGACGCGCAAGCCATTCATCGTCACCCCGGCGGGTTCGATATGCAGGCGGTACTCACCCCAGTCGACGACCGCAGATTCGAAAATCGGACCACAGAGGAACTGCTCGCCCTAGACGTCGACAGTCACTACTTGTTCGTTGCGGACTCGGTGACCATCCACAATCCGGAATATCCAATTCTCGTGTTGGACATGGTCGACGACGAGGAATCTCACGATGAGGACGTCGACGATGAGGATGTGGCCGATGAGCATGTGGCCGAAAGGGTGCGAAGTTTCCGCGTGACTCCGGAAAGGTTGCCTTCCGTGGAGAACAACTTGTCCATCGCCAACTTGGACTTTGCCGATTTTGCGGACCATCTCGACTCCGATGGGGTCTACCGCGGATAAGGTTCAGGGCCGATGGAGCCTTACCACGCTGACTTGAACGGCTCGCATCGTGAGTGTTCTCATGTACCCATGACCCTCAGCCTGCTGCTCAGCTTCGCCGGTGTGTGCTTTCTGCTGGCGATTCTGCCCGGGCCGGATTCGTTTCTGGTGCTCCGCTACAGCATCGGCGGCCTCAAGCCAGGCGTCGCTGCGGCGATGGGTGTCGCGATCGGCGGACTGTTCTGGGCCGTGCTGGTGGCCGTCGGGTTGGCGGCGATCGTCGAGCAATCCGCGACGGCGTACCGCGTCGTCAAAGTTCTCGGTGGGTTGTACCTGCTGTACCTAGGAGTGAGGGCTTTTCGAGCCCGCCGGAAGAACAAGGTGGCAGGCGAGCCGTTGGTCCCGGTGGCGGCATCCGCATGGTCGGCGTTCGGTGCCGGAGTTCTCTCGTGCGCGCTCAACCCGAAGGTCGGACTGTTCTACCTAGCGGTGGTGCCGCAGTTCCTCACTGTGGTCACGTTCACCGGTGCCATGACGCTCGGGCTGGTCGAGGTGGTTGTCGCGGCCGTGGTGATGGGAGTGTTCTCCGTTCTCGCCTCACGCGCTGTGACGCTGCTGCGTAAACCGGCCGTGACCGACTGGCTGGACCGCATCAGCGCTGGATTCCTCGTCGCCCTCGGAATCGGAACGGTGGCGTCTTCGGCCTAGTTGCGGTGGACCGTCAGTCGAGGTCCGGCTCGCCGACGTCCCATCCGCCGCGCCTGATGCGGAGGATGTAGACCAATTCGTTGCTGCCGAAGGCTTCGACGGTGGTGAACCGCTTCGGTTCGGCGTTGACCTCGGGGTTGCGCGCGTGCGCCTCCTCGTAGAGCTGAGTCGCTCGGAGGTCGGCCAACTCCACTCGCGTCCAGAAATCGTCGGACTGCACCGAGTAGACCAGTCGCGGCGCTCCGTCACTGACGTGCGCGAGGTCGATGTCCTCGTCGTCGGAGTCCTCGTCCTCGAGGTCCAGGTCGAGGTCGTCTTCGGAATCGACGTCCTGTTCGGCGTCGGTTCCGATCAGATAGACACCCGCCTGCAGGTCACCGGCGGCGACCGTCATGTACTCGGCGTAGTCGCCGGTGTCGATTCCGTCCACGTCCATGTCTGTACGGTAGCCATGTGCTGCTTCGTTCACTGAACCCACTCGCCGTTGCGCGGGGAGACGATATTCCCGACGCCGTCACCATCGACGGCATCTCGCTCTCTCGTGCCGACATCCTGGGAGCGGCGACTTCCGTAGCCGAGCGCATCGGCCGGGCAGATCGGCTCGCCATCCACGCGACGCCATCGGTGAAAACGGTGCTCGCCGTCGTCGGTGCGATGATTGCCGGTGTCACCGTTGTTCCCGTCCCACCGGATGCAGGCTCGGCCGAACGTGAGCACATCCTCCGCGATTCGGGTGCGCAGGCGTGGCTCGGCGAAGCGCCGCCGGACACCGCGGGTCTGACGGTTCTGCCGGTGCGTCAGCACGCACGGTCGTGGCACAGCTACCCCGAGCCGCAGCCGTCGTCGATCGCGTTCGTGCTCTACACCTCCGGCACCACAGGCCCACCGAAAGGTGTGCTGATTTCTCGCAGCGCCATCGCGGCCGGGCTCGACGCGTTGGCGCAGGCCTGGAGCTGGACGTGGAAAGACACTCTGGTGCACGGTCTTCCGCTGTTTCACGTGCACGGACTTATTCTCGGGTTGCTCGGCCCACTGCGAGTCGGAAGCCCGTTGATCCACACCGGCAAACCGACTCCCGAGCTCTATGCGGCAGCGCGGGGTTCTCTGTATTTCGGGGTGCCGACCGTATGGTCGCGCGTCGCCGCGGATGAGACGTCCGCCCGCGCCCTGGCCCACGCCCGACTATTGGTGTCCGGCAGTGCGCCGCTCCCGGTTCCGGTGTTCGAGAAGCTGCGTGAGTTCACCGGTCAGGCTCCCATCGAGCGGTACGGCATGAGCGAAACCCTCATCACCATCAGCACTCGCGCCGACGGTGAACGTCGACCAGGATCGGTAGGACTGCCCGTCGCAGGCGTCGAAACCCGACTGCTGGGCGAGAAGGGCGAAATTCTGCCCCACGACGGCGAATCCATCGGTGCCTTGCAGATCCGCTGCCCCATGCTGTTCGACGGTTACCTGAACAACCCCGAGGCGACGGCGAAGACCTACACCGAGGACGGGTGGTTCGACACCGGAGACGTCGCCCTCATCGAGCCCGACGGGTTCCATCGCATCGTCGGGCGAGCCTCGACCGACCTGATCAAGTCCGGCGGCTATCGCGTCGGCGCGGGGGAGATCGAGACGGTGTTGCTGGGCCACCCGAGCGTGGACGAAGTAGCTGTCGTCGGCCTGCCCGACGACGATCTGGGTCAACGCATCGTGGCGTTCGTCGTCGGTACCGAGGTCGAGGATCGAGTGCTCATCGACCTGGTGGCCACCGAATTGTCGATCCACAAGCGGCCCCGGGAGATTCGCGTCGTCGACTCGCTGCCGCGCAATGCGATGGGCAAGGTGCAGAAGAAGCTCCTCGGCTGACTCCGCGTTGTGAGCGCGGGTCGGGTGCAACGCGCTAGCTTCGAGTCATGAACCTCGACGGCGCACGCATTCTCGTATTCGGTGCCAGTGGCGGACTCGGCGGCCCGATCGTCGAGCAACTCGCCCAGGCCGGCGCGCGGCTTACCATCAGCGGACGCAGCCTCGAGTCCGCGGAGCATCACACGGTGAATGCCGATCTGACGCTGCCGGATTCGGCTCGCTCGGTAGTCGCGGAGGCCGTCGAACACCACGGCGGTCTCGACGGGATCGTGATCGCCGCGGGTGTGGTGGCCTTCGGTTCGGTCGCCGAGGTGGACGACGACACCGTCGACGAGCTGCTGTTGCTCAACTACCTGGCACCGCTGCGCATCATGCGTGAAGCGCTGACCACTCTGGATCAGGGTGGATTCGTGCTCAACATCAGTGCGGTGGTCGCAGACAAGCCGATGCCCAACATGGGTGCCTACTCGGCGAGCAAGGCCGCGGCGAGTGCGCTGCTGAAAAGTGTTCGCACAGAGGCACGGAAGTCGAAGATCCGTATCGTCGACGTGCGGCCTCCGCACACCGAGACGGGGCTGGCGACGCGGCCGATCGCCGGGCAGGCACCGAAACTACCGCAGGGCCTGACGCCGGAGGCAGTGGCCTCACGGATCGTTGCCGCGATCACCGACGACGAAACCGACGTCGGCGCAGACCAGTTCTCTTAGGCTATTGTCGGCACCGTGACCGAGACACATGTGACCGACGCGGGCAGAAGGCTCGTGCGTCGTCGCACCATCGATCTGTGCCTGGTCTGCACTTCTTCCTGTTCGTAACTGTCGATCGAACCCAGCCCCGACGAGTTCCACACGCTCCTCGGGTCGTTCCGGCAACCTCTTTCTACGAACAGGATCACTCATGACCACATCTGTCTCCCATCTCGGCGGCGTCATCGCTGCCACCGACGACGCAGTACGCGCGGACGCGAAGAACGCTCACGCTGTATTCCGTGCCTCCGCCACCGCGCACGATGCCGTCGCCAGCACCGTCACACTCGGCAAGTTCAGCGTCGAGGTCGACGAGCCGCCGGCCCTCGGCGGAGAGAACACGGCCGCCAATCCCGTGGAGTACTACCTCGCGTCGCTGCTGTCCTGCCAGGTGGTCACCTACCGCGTCTGGGCCGAGAAGCTCGGTATCGTCGTCGACGACATCAAGGCGAAGGCCGAGGGCGACCTCGACGTACGTGGCTTCTTCGGGTTCGACGACGACGTGCGGCCGGGATTCGGTGAGGTGCGCGTCGTCGTGACGGTCACCGGGCCCGAGACCCGTGAGCGGTACGAGGAATTGCAGCAGGCCGTGGACGATCACTGCCCGGTACTGGATCTCACGCGTAACCCCACGCCGATCCACACCGTCCTCGAAACGGCCTGACGTCATGAGCGAGCGAACATTCGGCCTGCGTACCAGAGCAATTCACGCCGGCGCGCGGCCCGACTCGGCAACCGGTTCGCGTGCGGTGCCGATCTATCAAACGGCGAGCTACGTGTTCGAGGATTCTGCTGACGCAGGGGATCTGTTCGCTCTGCAGAAGTACGGCAACGTCTACAGCCGCATCGGTAACCCGACGGTCGCCGCCTTCGAGGAGCGCATCGCGAGCCTCGAAGGCGGCATCGGGGCGGTCGCGTTCGCCAGCGGGCTCGCGGCCGAGTTCGCGGTGTTCGCCGCGCTGGCCGGCACCGGTGATCACATCGTCGCGGCAGCCGGACTCTACGGCGGAACCGTGACGCAACTCGACGTCACACTGCGGCGCTTCGGCGTCGAGACCACCTTCGTTCCCGGCACGGACCCGGCCGATTATGCGGCGGCGGTAACAGATTCGACCAAGTTGATCTACGCGGAGGTCATCGGTAACCCCTCCGGTGAGATCGCCGATCTCGAGGGTCTCGCCGCGGTCGCGCACGATCATGGGATCCCGCTGGTGGTCGACGCGACGATGGCGACACCGTGGTTGAGCCGGCCGATCGAGTTCGGAGCCGACATCGTCATTCACTCGGCAACGAAGTTTCTCGGCGGTCACGGCTCCACGCTCGGCGGCGTCGTGGTGGAGTCCGGTCGATTCGATTGGGGCCGGGGCAAGTTCCCGCAGATGACCGAGCCGGTGGCCTCGTACGGGGGCCTGTCGTGGTGGGGCAACTTCGGGGAGTACGGATTTCTCACCAAATTGCGCAGTGAGCAACTGCGCGACATCGGTGCAGCACTGGCTCCGCACTCTGCCTTCACGCTGATCCAGGGCGTCGAGACGTTGCCGCAGCGCATGGACGCGCACGTGGCCAATGCGCGCGTCGTCGCCGAGTGGCTCGAGTCGGACCCACGCATCGAGTACGTGAGATGGGCTGGATTGCAGAGTCATTCGCACCACGATCGCGCCGCGAAATATCTGCCCTCGGGTCCGGGCGCGGTGTTCGCATTCGGCATCGAAGGTGGTCGCGACGCCGGCCGAACGTTCGTCGAGAGCGTCCAGGTGGCCAGTCACGTCGCGAACATCGGCGACGTACGCACCCTGGTCATCCACCCGGCCAGCACCACCCACCGACAGCTCAGCGATGATCAACTGGCCGGCGCGGGGGTGGGGCCCGAACTCATTCGGATCAGTGTCGGCCTCGAAGACGGCGAGGACCTGCTGTGGGATCTCGATCAGGCCTTGACGCTGGCAACCGGGAAGGCGCGGTCATGAGCGAACGAACCTGGCAGGGACCCTCCGCTCAGGACCGTCAGCGGATCCTGCGTGAGACGAAAACCGTCGCGATCGTCGGTGCGTCCAAGAACCCGTCGCGAGCAAGCTATTTCGTCAATCGGTATCTGTCCTCGACAAGCAACTACGAAATATTTCTCGTCAATCCGACGGTCTCGGACATCGAAGGAACGACCGTCTATTCGACTCTCGCGGATCTACCGAAAAGTCCGGACCTGGTCGACGTCTTTCGCAAGTACGACGATCTCCCGGATGTGTTGAGCGAAACCATTGCTGCGCAGGCGAAGACGATCTGGTTGCAGCTCGGGTTGTGGCACGAGCAGGTTGCCCACGACGCCGAGGCGGCGGGACTGAACGTCGTCATGGACCGGTGCCTCAAGATCGAACACGCCCGCTTCCACGGCGGGCTGCACTTGGCCGGATTCGACACGGGAGTGATCGATTCGCGTCGACCGCGGGGTTAGGGGTCAGGCCTTCAGTAGGCGACCGCTGATTATCGCGGCCAACGATCGTGGCGCGAGACGCACACTGCCGGCGCTGATCTTGTTGGAAAGACCGGACACGACGCTGGCAGGGGTACGGCGAGAGTCCAAGGCGCGCATGGCCGTCGAGACCACCTGCTCGGAGGTCTGGAAGTTGCCCACTGCGGCATCCTCGGATCCGACGACGTCGAAGAACTCGGTGCGCGTCGGGCCGGGGGAGAGAGCGAGGATCTTCAGCGGTGACGTGCGGTACTCGTAGGCGAGCGCCTCGGTGAAGTTCAGTACGAACGCCTTCGTCGCCCCGTATACCGCCATGTTCGGAGTGGGCTGATACGCAGCGGTACTCGCGATGTTGATCAACGCGCCGGTCAGATTCGGCAGAAACGCATGTGTCAGATCCACCAGCGCGCTGACGTTCAATGCGATTTCCGACGCCACCCGCGCCGGATCCTCGTCGCGAAAGCGCCCGTGGGTCCCGAATCCTGCATTGTTGACCAGCGTAGTGGGTGTTATCCCTTTGTCGGCCAAGTTCTTTCGTAGTGACTCGCCGATGCCCGGTACGCCCAGGTCCATGGCGACGGCGGTCGCGGTGACGCCATGGTCTGCTTCGATGCGGCGGGCAAGTGTCTCGAGTCGGTCCGCCCGTCGTGCCACGAGGACGACGTTCTCGCCGCGTGCGGCAAAGCGATGTGCGAATTCCTCGCCGAGGCCGGAGCTCGCCCCGGTGATGAGTGCTGTGGATGTCATGCGAGCAAATGTAGGCACTGTCAGCATTGTTGTCAACGCCAACATCGCCTAGGGTGAGTCCATGGCAACGGAGCGCTACCACCACGGTGATCTGCGCGCGGTGCTCCTGGAGGAGGCCGAGCAGAGCATCGCCCGCGACGGCGTGGATGCGCTGTCGCTGCGGCAGTTGGCCCGAGACGTGGGTGTCAGTCACGCAGCCCCTGCGCGCCACTTTCGCGACAAGCAAGCACTGCTGGATGCGTTGGCGCTGCACGGCTTTCAGGAAATGAATCGGCGAATGGTCGACGCGGCCACCGGTCCGGGAGAGCTGCTGGCCAAGTTTCGTGGTGTCGCCCGCGCCTACCTGGGTTTTGCCGTCGAACATCCACAGCTACTGGACGTCATGTACAGCACCAAGCATCACCCCGAGGCCAGCGAACAACTCAAAGACGTTGCGCACGAAAGCATGGCGGCGACGGAATCCTTGCTGCACGCTGCGATGGACGCGGGAGTCATCACCGAAGCATCGCCTGCCGTCCTCGCCCGCGTCGCGTTCGCGAGCGTCCACGGACTCGCCGTGCTCGCCGCCGGCGACCTCCTCGACGGCATGCCTGCCGATGACCTACTCGACGCCACGGTCGACACCCTGCTCCGCGGATTCACCTGACCGGGTCGTTCCGCAGGCTCCACTCTTGCCATCGGGTCGTTCCGCAGGCTCCACTCCCACCCGTCCGAGTCGTTCCGCAGGCTCCACTCCTGCCATCGGGGCATTCCGCGGGCTCCACTCCCACCATCGGGTCATTCCGCGGGCTCCACTCCTGTGTCGCTAAGTTGTCGGTATGACCGAATACGACCTGCAACGCTTCGTCGACGCCCAGGATCCCGTCTGGAACGTCGTGGTCAAGGAGTTGAAGGCAGGTCGGAAGCAGACGCACTGGATGTGGTTCGTGTTTCCGCAGTTGGCCGGCCTGGGCCGTAGTGCCACCGCTCAGCACTTCGGCATCGCAGACCTGACCGAGGCCGAACTGTACCTGTCCCACGAAGTTCTCGGGCCACGCCTGAAGAAAGCCGCGCAGCTCACTCTTGCGGTCGAGGGCAGCACGGTCGACGAGATCTTCGGTTACCCGGACAATCAGAAGCTGCAGTCCTCCATGACGCTTTTCGCCGAAGCTACCAAGGGGCAGTCCGTTTTCGTCGAAGTGTTGCAGAAGTATTTCTCCGGCGAATTCGATGGCGCAACACTCGACTTGCTCGACGAGCGATACCGCTAGCATCGCATCCATGACCACTCCACTCGCCGGATCCATTGCCTTCGTCCATGCCACCTGGCACCTGGACATCGTCGATCGTGCGCGGGTGGGTTTCTCCGCCGAACTCGAGCAGTTGGGCCATGCCGACACCGCGGTCGACGTCTTCGAGGTGCCCGGAGCATTCGAGATCCCGCTGCACGCGCAGCGGCTCGCCAGAACCGGAAAGTATGCGGCGATCGTCGCCGCAGCGCTCGTCGTGGACGGCGGAATCTACCGACACGACTTCGTCGAAACGGCGGTGATCGACGGGCTGATGCGGGTGCAGCTCGACACCGACGTCCCCGTGTTCTCGGTGGTTCTGACTCCTCATCACTTCCACGAACACGCCGATCACAACGCCTTCTTCACCGCGCACCTCGAAACCAAGGGTGCCGAGGCCGCGCGCGCCGTGGTGAAGACACTGGCTTCGCTCGGAACCATCGGCTGACGCTGCCGCAGGCAGATCGGTGGTCGACGTGCGATCCGTGCTCGCGGAGCTCGAACGGCGGGAACCGATCTTTCACCGCCGTGAGTACGGCATCACGCGTGACGATTTCGATCGTCTGACCGATGTCGATTTCTGGGAGGTCGGTGCGTCCGGTACCCGATACGACCGTGACGAGGTGTGGGCCGTTCTCGAGAAGCGCTATCGACAGGACCCGTCAGGAGACCACGACGTCGACTGGGAAACCAGCGATTTCGAGGTCCGTGAGATCGCCTCGGACACGTACCTGTTGACGTACTCGCTGCTGCAGATGGACAGACGCACCCGGCGAGCGACACTCTGGCAGCGACAGGCAGGGGAGTGGACGATTCTGTATCACCAGGGGTCCCTCGTGCAGTAGGTCATCCTCTTAGCATGTACCACCGACAGGTTCCGGCTCGCGAATCCTTATGCACAGCAATAGTTTTCGATTGCACTATGGTTGCCAGTCGAACACTTGTTCGATACACTTGGTCCATGACGACGGAGATTTGGCAACTGAGCGAGGCAGAACTCCTCGCCGACGCTGCTGATGTCTCCCACAAGATCCAACTGTTGGAGGCCCGGCGGATCGCCCTCGTCGCCGACATCGACACCCGCGTCAGCCGGGAGAAACTCGGCTTCCCCGGGCCCGCCGGGTGGCTGACCTCCACCACCCTCCTCACCCCCAGCAAAGCCACCAAGATCGTTGCCCTCGCCCGCGGACTGAAGAACTTCCCCGACATCGCCGACGCAGTGGACACCGGCGTCATGTCCGTCGACAACGCCGCCCTGATCCTCACCTTCGCTGAAACACCACCGAAGAACCTCCCGCAAGAGGGCCGCGACATCGCCCGCAAAGCCATGATCACCGCAGCAACCGGGCCTGGGGCACGCACCGACAACATCCGAGAAGCGATCACCAAACTCGAAGACACCTACGGCAGCGACAAGCCGCCCCCTGAGGACACCGACCGCAACGAACTGTTCGCATCGAAGATGCTCAATCAACGCCTGTGCCTCAAGGCCGACTTCGATGCCGTCACCGCGGAAAAGCTCTTCACCGCACTCTCACCGCTGACCGAACCTCGGCCCGCAGCCGACGGCACCCCCGACGAACGCAGTCCTGCGAGGCGACGCGCCGACGCATTCGAGCAGATCCTCGACCACTTCCTCGCCTCGAAGGATCGCCCCACCGAAGGCGGAGAGAGACCCCACGTCAACCTCCACATCCGGTTGCAGGACCTCCAGAGCCTGAGCGGCCAGAGCAGTGACGACATCACCGACGACGAAACCACCCGCGCTACAACAGAATTCGACTCGGACCTGGTCGACCCGGTCGACATCGACACCACAGCAGAAACCAACAACGAGGCCGGTTCAGTGACTGCGGATCGTGGCGCATATCGGGACCTGTTCGGCGACGGCACCACCGTCGGCTGGCTGCCGTGGATGGGCCCGCTCTCCCGCAACACCTCTCGCCAACTGGCCTGCGATTGCCTTCTCACCGCCATCGTCATGGACGAGAACGGCAACCCACTCAACCTCGCCCGCACCGCTCGTACCGTCACCGCGAAACAGAAACACGCCTTGACGGCCCGCGATCACGGCTGTGCGTTCCCCGGCTGCGGCAAACCCGCCGCCTGGACCGAAGGTCACCACATCTGGCACTGGGCCGATGGTGGCCCCACCGACATGAACAACCTCGTCCTCCTGTGCGGATTTCATCACCGACTCATCCACCACTCCGATTGGGAAGTGTTCATCGGCAGCGATCAACACCCCTGGTTCGTACCCCCGGCCACCGTCGACCCCTACCGACAACCCAGGCCATCCCACGCCCGAGCCGGCCCCCACATCGCATAAGTCCGCGCTAACACGCACCAGCCCCACACAAATACACCAGCCCCGCACCGAGAACACGGTGCGGGGCTGGAGAGATTGTCCGTCTGATCGATTGGAGTCGATCAGGCTCTCAGTCGTTGGCGTGCAGCGCAGCGTTCAGCTCGACGCCGGTGCCCTTCCACGGCACAACCTCGACCGCACCCGAGAGCGAGTTACGACGGAACAGGAGGTTGGACTTGCCGCTCAGCGTCGCCGCCTTCACCACAGTTCCATCCGGTCCACTGACCTTCGTTCCGGCGGTGATGTACAGCCCCGCCTCGACGACGCAGTCGTCACCGAGTGAAATGCCGAGTCCGGAGTTGGCACCGAGCAGGCAGCTCTTGCCGACGGAGATGACGTTCTTGCCGCCACCGGACAGCGTGCCCATGATCGACGCACCGCCGCCCACGTCGGAACCGTCACCCACCACGACGCCCGCGGAGATGCGTCCCTCGACCATCGAGTTACCGAGCGTGCCTGCATTGAAGTTGACGAAGCCCTCGTGCATGACCGTCGTTCCACTCGCGAGGTGCGCGCCGAGACGCACACGGTCGGCGTCGGCGATGCGGACGCCGGTGGGAACGACGTAATCGACCAGACGCGGGAACTTGTCCACGCCGTACACCGTCACCTGGCCGCGGGCACGCAGCTTCGCACGCACAGTCTCGAAGCCCTCGACCGCTGCGGGTCCGAAGTTGGTCCAGACGACGTTGGAGAGCAGTCCGAACAGCCCGTCGAGATTCTGACCGTGCGGCTCGACCAGGCGATGCGACAGCAGATGCAGTCGTAGGTACGCGTCGTGGGCGTCGATCGGAGCATCGTCCAGAGATGCGATGTTGGTGCGCACTGCGACGACCTCGACGCCGCGCGCCTCGTCCGCACCGACCAGCGCGGCCAGCTCCGCGGGGATGTCGGATCCTTCGAGTCGAGTCGTGCCGGCCTCGAGTCCCGACCCGAACTCCGGGCTCGGAAACCAGGTGTCGAGAACTACGCCCGACGTCGTGATGTTGGCAATACCTACTGCTGTTGCTCCCTGTGCACTCACGGCTCGAAGAATACGCGGTGGTGCGTCGTGCGTGGTTCGGTGACTGGGCGCCGCAGGTTCCCAGGTGATTTCCGGGCATACCGACCGGCGGTAGTCGCCGGTTCGGTCACGACGGCGGTTCGTTATCCGTTCGACTGACGAGCGTGACCACATCGGGATTCGCGGAGACCGGCCCGGGGCCGGTGGGCTGACAGAGTGACGACAATGACCACCCGCAGGATTTCGCACGGAAGAGGAGCAGTGTCGATGATGGCCGACGGGATGTCGTTCACCGGGTTGGTGGCAACCTTCGCTTCGACCATCATTCTCGGAGTCGCTTTCGGCTTGGTTGTCGCCGAGGCGTGGTAGAAATGCCCATCGGCTGACAGGGGGTCGCCGTAGGCGGGGGATTCCGTGAGTTCGAGCAGGTCAATAGCTATGCGTTCGATAATCTCGGTGGTCGCTGCATCACTCCTGGCGGTGACCGGCGTAGTTGCCGGTTCCGGCACCGCAGCTGCCGCACCCAACTGCGCCGGAGTCGGCGGGAAGTCGGCAGAGGTCGCGAAAATTCCGGGGGCTGCGCTGGAGGGGCTTGCCGTCGATGGGTCGGGCCGCGCGTATGTCACCGATATCGTCTCGGGCCGGGTGTACCGCATCGACGCACCTGGACAGCCCGCGTACCCCATTGCGAAGGTTCCCAGCGGCGGCGGCGGAGCTCTGGCGTGGATGCCCGACGGGACGCTCCTGGTCGGTTACGGTGCCGATCCCCGTGTATTCGTCGGAGACGTCGTCAAGGCCGCCGGCATCGTTCGACTCGACATCGACACCCTTGCCGTCACTCCCTTTGCGAAGGGACTCAGTGCTGCCAACGGACTCGCGGTCGCGGCCGACAGAACCGTCTACGCCACCAACGACTTCGGTTCGCTCATCGGTCGCATCAGCCCCGACGGTTCTGTCGACCCGAGCTGGGCGCGCTTGCCGAGCGCCAACGGCGCGGTGCTCGATGCCGCTGGGAAATATCTCTACGTCTCTCGGACGTTCGTGAACGCGGGCGTCAGTCGAATCCCGATTGCGAATCCGTCGGCACCGGAAGACCTGCTCGATCTGAAGGGGCTCGATTCGTTGGCTGCCCCGGACGGTCTCACTCTCGACGCCGCCGGCCGTCCGGTGGTACCGCTCAATGCAGGCGGTTCCGTCGTCCGCATCGATGCTCCGGGGGTCACCTGCGTGATCGGTACCGGCACTCGGTTGACCAGTGTCGTCTCCTACGGTCGCTCCGAGCAGGGGTTTTCGAGCGGAAGATTGTTCGGCGCAGGCTTCGACGGCGTGGTCCGCGAGATTCCGGGGCCCAAAGCCTAGGGTTGTCGCCGTGACGCTCGATTTGCATGCCGACCCGATAGACCTCACCGCAGCGCTGGTGGACATCCCCAGTGTCAGTGAGGACGAGGCGCGTATCGCCGACGAGGTGGAGCAGGCACTTCGCGAGCAGACCACGGGCTTCGAGATAATTCGGAGCGGCAACGCCGTCCTGGCCAGAACCAACCGCGGGCTGGGTTCACGGGTGATGCTTGCCGGTCATCTCGACACCGTGCCGATAGCCGACAACGTCCCGTCGAGGCGCGAGCACGAGAGCGCCGAGGGGGACATCCTGCACGGCTGCGGGACCGTCGACATGAAGTCGGGCGATGCGGTGTTTCTTCACCTCGCCGCGACGATCGACAACCCGGCACACGACCTGACTCTGGTGTTCTACGACTGCGAGGAGATTGCTGCCTCACGCAACGGTCTCGGTCGCATCGAACGTGAGCTACCCGAATGGCTGAACGCCGATGTCGCGATTCTGGGCGAACCGTCCGGCGGGTTCATCGAAGCCGGTTGCCAAGGGACACTGCGTGTTCGGCTGACGGCGTCGGGAACCCGAGCGCACAGTGCCCGATCCTGGCTGGGCGACAACGCCATTCACAAGTTCGGTGCGGTGCTCAATCGGCTGGCGGCCTACCACGCTCGCAGCGTCGATATCGATGGATGTGTATATCGCGAAGGGCTGCAAGCAGTTCGGATCGCAGGCGGGGTGGCGGGCAATGTTGTCCCCGATGCCGCCGAGCTCGACGTCAATTTCCGTTTCGCACCGGACCGCAGTGTCGACGAGGCCGTCGAGCATGTCCGTGAGGTGGTCGACGGACTCGATCTCGGGTTCGAGGTGACCGACTCGTCACCGGGTGCGCTGCCCGGTCTGAACCAGCCTGCTGCCGCTGCCCTCATCGAGGCAGCGGGAGGACAGTTCCGGGCCAAGTACGGCTGGACCGACGTCTCCCGGTTCTCCGCCCTCGGCATACCCGCAGTCAACTACGGACCGGGCGATCCCAACCTCGCCCACAAGCGCGACGAGCGCGTCCCGGTCGAACAGATCACCCACGTCACACAGGTTCTACGGAGCTACCTCTCCGCCGGATAGCCTGAACGCCATGAACAGTGTCGACGACCCAGGTAGTTACGAACAGATCGGCAGCGAAAAGCCGGCCAAACACAAGGGATCCGTCGTACTGCGCCGCAGTCGAAACACCGAGACGTCCACCTCGGATCAGCGCCTGCTCGACGAACGCGGATCCGGAAACTGGATTCATTCGGATACCTGGCGCGTGCTGCGTATTCAGAGCGAATTCGTCGAAGGCTTCGGTGCTCTGGCCGAGGTGCCGCGAGCGGTGACGGTGTTCGGTTCGGCGCGCACACCCGTCGACCATCCCGAATACGAGCGGGCGCGTGAACTCGGAGCTGCTCTGGCGCGTGAAGGCTTCGCCGTGATCACCGGCGGCGGTCCCGGTGTGATGGAGGGCGCGAACCGCGGCGCGAGCGAGGCCGACGGGTACTCCATCGGACTGGGCATCGAGCTGCCGTTCGAGCAGGGCCTCAACGACTGGGTCGATCTCGGTGTCAATTTTCGATACTTCTTCGTGCGCAAGACCATGTTCGTCAAGTACTCCCAAGCGTTCGTGTGCCTGCCCGGAGGCTTCGGTACTCTCGACGAACTCTTCGAGGCGCTCACACTCGTGCAGACCGCGAAGGTCACACGATTCCCGATCGTGTTGCTGGGCAAGGACTTCTGGTCGGGATTGCTCGACTGGATCAAGACCACTCTCGTGAAAGAAGGCAAGGTGTCCGAGAAGGACCTCGACCTCATCCATTGCACCGACAGCGTCGACGAGGCCGTCCGCATCGTCCGGGAGGCCCAGCAGTGAGCGTGCAGCCGGTCGGCGTTTCGGGGATCAGCGTGTGTGTCTACTGCGCATCGGGACCGGTCGACGCGTCGTTCATCGATCTGGCGCGTGAGGTCGGTACCGAGATCGGTCGACGTGGTTGGCAGCTGGTGTCGGGCGGCGGCAACGTCTCGATGATGGGCGCGGTGGCCGCGGCGACACGCGCAGCCGGAGGCAACACCGTCGGTGTCATCCCGAAAGCGCTCGTGCACCGCGAGGTCGCCGACGTCGATGCCGACGAGTTGATCGTCACCGACACGATGCGTGAGCGGAAGAAGATCATGGAGGACCGAGCCGACGCGTTCATCACGTTGCCCGGCGGCATCGGAACGCTCGAAGAACTGTTCGAGACGTGGACGGCCGGCTATCTGGGCATGCACAGCAAGCCGATGGTGATGCTCGATCCGTTCGGGCACTTCGACGGCCTGATGCAGTGGATCGACGGTCTGAGCTCCACCGGGTTCGTGCAGCAACGAGCCCTCGACGCGCTCGTGCGCACCACTTCTGTCGACGAGGCCCTGGACGTGTGCGGCGCGTTGTGAAAGTTCACCAACCGAGCCCGCCTGACGAAGTGCTGGAAGTTGTTACTCTCTAGTAGGGTTAGTTATCTCACATCGTCTCAAAGGGGAGCTCATGGCTGTCGATGCCCGTCAGAAAATCGGAGTGACCGACCTCGCGGTCGCGTTGCCGAAAATGGTGACGGAGGTGCCGAGCCTGCTCAAGGGGCTGGCGGGCTTCACCCGCAAGCCCGACCACAAGGTCTCCATCGGACTGATTTTCCAGGACGCGGCAGCCAAGAACAGCACTCGACCGTTCGTCCGTTTCGAGGGTGAGTCGATCTCCTACAAGGATGCGAACGCGCTGGTCAATCAGTACGCCGCAGTGTTCACCGACCGGGGTGTCGTACGCGGCGACGTCGTCGGTGTGCTGAGCAAGAACCGCCCCGAGGCGCTGTTCGCGGCGCTGGCTGCCGTGAAGCTCGGTGCCACCGCAGGCATGCTCAACTACAACCAGCGCGGCGACGTGCTCGAGCACAGCCTCGGAATTCTCGAAGCGAAGGTGCTGGTCCTAGACGAGAACGCGCAGGAAGCGCTGGATTCTCTGGACGGCGAGCCCAAGGTCGGGTCGGTGTTGCCGCTGAAGGAGCTCGGCGAGCTAGCCGCGAAGGCGTCGACGGCCAACCCGTCGGTCACCGCGGAGATCCAGGCCAAGGAGAAGGCGTTCTACATCTTCACCTCGGGAACGACGGGCATGCCCAAGGCCAGCCTGATGAGCCACTTCCGTTGGCTCAAGTCGATGTCGGGCCTGGGCAACATGGGCGTGCGACTGCGCGGCGACGACGTCATCTACTGCTGCCTTCCGCTTTATCACAACAACGCGCTGACGGTGACGCTGTCCTCGGTGCTCGCCGGCGGCGCGACGATGGCCATCGGTAAGCAGTTCTCGGTGAGCAACTTCTGGGAAGACATTCGCGTCAACAAGGCCACGGCGTTCACCTACATCGGTGAGCTCTGCCGGTACCTGCTCACGCAGCCGAAGAAGGATTCCGACCGGGACAACTCGGTCAAGCTGATCGTCGGCAACGGACTGCGACCGGAGATCTGGGAGGAGTTCACCGAGCGATTCGGTATCTCCCGCGTCGCGGAGTTCTACGGTGCCAGCGAATGCAACATCGCCTTCATCAACGCACTGAACATGAAGAAGACTGCCGGAATCTGCCCGTTGCCGTATGCCGTGGTGCAGTACGACGAAGAGTCGGGCAAGGCCAAGCGCGGCCACGACGGCAAGCTCCGCAAGGTCGGTAACGGTGAAGTGGGCCTGCTGCTGTCCAAGATCACCGACCGGGCTCCGTTCGACGGGTATTCCGACGACAAGGCCACCGAGAAGAAGATGGTGCGCGACGGGTTCAAGGACGGTGACGCGTGGTTCGACACCGGCGACCTCGTTCGCAAGCAGGGCTGGATGCACGTCGCATTCGTCGACCGACTGGGAGACACTTTCCGCTGGAAGGGCGAGAACGTCGCCACGACCCAGGTCGAGGGTGCACTCGGTAGCCACCCGGCAGTGGACGGTGCCGTCGTCTACGGCGTCGATATCGAGGGTGCCGACGGCAAGGCCGGTATGGCTGCGGTGACCCTGCGCGACGGTGAGTCCTTCGACGGCAAGTCGTTCGCCGAGCACCTCTACGACAAGCTGCCGACCTACGCGGTGCCGCTGTTCGTACGCATCGTCGACAGCCTCGAGCAAACCTCGACGTTCAAGAGCCAGAAGGTCGCTCTACGCAAGCTGGGGTTCCAGGAAGACGGTGACAGCGAACTCCACGTGCTGCGCGGCAAGTCCGGTGGCTACGAGAAGTTCTACGACGGCTACGTCGACGAGGTTGCCGCCGGCAAGGCCCCTAAGGGGTAACCAGCAAGCTCGAGGCGAGGGTGGCCTCGAGCCATCGTGCGTAGCGGTCGGTCGTCCAACCCGACCGCTCGCACAACATTCGGTGCATTTCGGGGCTGGTCAGGGCCCAGATGGTGGTTCCTGCCGTTTCGAGGTCAACGGCCAGATCTCCACGTGCCCCGATCCACTCGGCGATCTGCATCATCGCCGATCTGCGTTGTCGGTCCTGGATATCGCGTCGTAGTGCTGCGATGTCCTCGTCGACGGCAGCCGCGCTGAGCAAGATGTCGTCGACCGCTCTGATTCGCGCGACCTGTTCGGCGATTCCTGACGCGAACATGCGGAGCTGCGTGCGTTGATCGAGTTCGTCGCGCACGGCCGATGCTGATGAGCGCTGCATGATCGGCGTCGGGTCGGTGTCTCCGCCGATGTCCAGATCCACCATTTCTCTGAGCAGCGTGCGCTTGTTCTTGAAGACGTGGAAGACGGTGTCCGCCGAGACACCTGCCGCGGCGGCGATCGACGGGACCGAGGTTGTGCCGTATCCGTGGGCGAGGAAGAGTCCGCGCGCGGCCTCGATGATGCGGAGTCGGGTGCCTTCGGCCTGCTGTTGCCGCACGGCGGAGTTGTAGGTCCTCTTGACGTTTTCGGTCATCGGGTCGAGTATATGCATATTGATCCGAGTGCCACTTGAACGAATCGGGGCGTCATGGATATCCAACAGGCGAAAGATCGAGTGGGACGGGTCTTCGAGGACGGATTCGGGCGGGGTGATCTCTCGACGGTGGATGCAGCACTCGCAGCGAGCGCTGTCGACCGGCACGCTTTCGGACAGGACGAACCGGATATGGCGGCACACCTCAAAGGTGCGATCGCGATGTTCCGTTCTGCGATGCCGGACCTGCGCGTGACGATCGGTGATCTTTTCGGGGAAGGAGACCGAATCGCCGCGCGGGTCGAGATGGAGGGAACCCACACGGGCTCGCCTCTGTTCGGCGTGCCATCCTCGGGGCTGCCCGTTGCGCTCGAACAGTTCCACGTCATCGAGCTCGACGCCGACGGACGTGGTGCCCGGCACTGGGCGAATGTGGGTGCCGACACCATCGCGCTCGGGCACCTCCGCCGAAATGCCACTATGGATGAATGAGCACTCTGTGCGGTAAGCCGGTCGCCGACGATCGAGCTCTGGTCATGGCGATCGTCAATCGCACCCCCGACTCGTTCTACGACGGGGGCGCGAATTTCTCCGACGATGCAGCGATGGCGTCCGTGCACAGGGCTGTTGCCGAGGGTGCCGACATGGTCGATATCGGCGGCGTCAAAGCAGGCCCCGGTGATCTCGTCGACGCGGCGGAGGAGATCCGCCGCGTCGTGCCGTTCGTCGAAGCGATCCGGGGTGCGTATCCGGATCTGCTGATCAGTGTCGATACCTGGCGTAGCGAGGTTGCTCGCCTGGCCTGCGGTGTGGGAGCCGATCTGATCAACGACACCTGGGCCGGAGCCGATCCCGAGTTGGTGCGCGTCGCCGCTGCCGAGGGAGTCGGGATCGTCTGCTCGCACACCGGCGGTGCCGTTCCGCGGACCCGTCCGCACCGGGTTCGGTACACCGACGTCGTGGCCGATGTGGTCGCGGAAGTCACCGCAGCTGCCGACAATGCCGTCGCGGAGGGGGTGAAGAAGGATTCGATTCTGATCGATCCGACCCACGATTTCGGGAAAAACACCTATCACGGGCTCGAGTTGTTGCGTCGCGTGGACGTTCTTGTAAACACCGGGTGGCCTGTGCTCATGGCGCTGAGCAACAAGGACTTCGTAGGCGAGACTCTAGGGGTAGAGCTCGCCGACCGGTTGGAGGGAACATTGGCAGCGACAGCATTGGCCGCAGCAGGCGGAGCCCGGATGTTCCGGGTGCACGAGGTTGCGTCGACCAGAAGAGTCGTCGACATGGTGGCAGCGATCCAGGGACGACGAACCCCGGCGCGGACGGTCAGGGGGCTGGCATGACACTGGCCGATCGAACGGACGTGACCCGAATGTGGTCCGAGACCAACAGCTGGGACACCCCCGAATGGACCATCGCCGAGCTCGAGGCCGCCAAGGCGGGCCGCACGGTGTCGGTGGTGCTTCCGGCGCTGAACGAGGAACAGACGGTGGCCGCCGTCATCGACACCATCCACCCGTTGCTCGGTGGCCTCGTCGACGAACTGATCGTGCTCGACTCGGGCTCGACGGACGAGACGGCAGTGCGCGCGAGAGCGGCCGGTGCCCGTGTCATCAGTCGCGAGGAGGCAGTACCAGGGCTCGATCCGGTACCGGGCAAGGGCGAGGTGCTGTGGCGATCGGTCGCGGCGTCGACGGGTGATCTCATCGCCTTCGTCGATTCCGATCTGATCAATCCCGACCCCGCGTTCGTGCCGAAACTGCTCGGACCACTACTGATGGGCGACGGTATCCATCTCGTCAAGGGCTACTACCGACGTCCACTTCGAGTCAGTGGCACCGAGGACGCCAACGGCGGTGGACGCGTCACCGAGTTGGTGGCTCGACCCTTGCTCGCGGCGCTGCGCCCGGAGTTGACCGGCGTGATTCAGCCGCTGGGCGGGGAGTACGCGGGCACTCGTGAGTTGTTGTCCGCGGTGCCCTTCGCGCCCGGTTACGGCGTCGAGATCGGCCTGCTTCTCGACACGTACGACCGGCTCGGTCTGCAGGCCATCGGACAGGTGAACCTGGGAGTGCGAAAGCATCGCAATCGGCCGCTGGTCGAACTCGGGGCAATGAGTCGGCAGATCGTCGGAACGATGCTGAACCGGTGCGGCATGGTCGATTCCGGTGCCGGACTGATGCAGTTCCGCGTGGCAGGGGATTCGTTCGAGCCGTTCTCGACCGAAGTGTCGTTGGCCGATCGACCGGCGATGAACTCGCTGATCTGACCGACCACCAGGTGCGTCCGGCCGACGTGTCGGACAGCCGTGACAAGATCGTGGCATGTTGACGCTGTTGATCTACATCATCGTCATTGCAGTCGTCGCTGCGGCGTTGTTCTTCATCGCCGCAGCGGTGTTCGGTCGCGGTGAAGAGCTGGGGCCGTTGCCCGAGGGAACCACCGCAACAGTGCTGCCGGCCGAAGGAGTCACTGGTGCCGATGTGCGCGCGTTGAAGTTCCAGCAGACGTTGCGGGGTTACAAGCCCAGCGAAGTCGACTGGGCTCTCGAGCGCCTGGGCGGCGAGATAGACATGCTGCGGTCACGGCTGTCCGCGGCGCAGGAGTCAGGTTCTCGATCCCCGCTGTCGGGGCAGCCCGGCAGTGCGGGCTTCACGGATAGTTCTGGCCTCACCGACAGTGCCGGCCTCACGGATAGTTCGGGCGTCACAGGCACGGTCGAGTCGGACGAACGGTGAGCGCAGTCGCGGGGCCGGACGGCAAGCTGCGCTGCCCGTGGGGTGCCACCGACGACGAGCTGTATCGCACCTATCACGACACGGAGTGGGGGCAGCCGCTGCACGGCCGCAATGAGCTCTACGAGCGCCTGTGTCTGGAAGCGTTTCAGTCGGGCCTGGCGTGGATCACGATCCTGCGCAAGCGGGAAAGCTTCCGCACTGCTTTCGCCGGATTCGATCCCGACGCAGTGGCCCGCTTCGACGACGCCGATGTGGAGCGATTGATGAGCGACGCGTCGATCGTGCGGAATCGGCTCAAGATCGAGGCGGCGGTGAGCAACGCTCGCGCGATCGTCGACCTCGACGACACCGATCTCGACACTCTGCTGTGGTCTTTCGCGCCGGAGCCCAGGTCACAGCGGCCCACGGAGTCCACCGACGTGCCCGCGTCGACACCCGAATCGACGGCGTTGGCCAAAGAGCTCAAACGCCGCGGGCTACGGTTCGTCGGTCCGACTACCGCCTACGCATTGATGCAGGCCACCGGAATGGTCGACGATCACCTGTCGAGGTGTTGGGTGCAGGTCACGAATACCGACTCAGGTTCCCCCCATCGACGGCGATAGGGAAGAATGGCACAGGACACTCCGTCGCCCCGCGACGAATTTATCTTTTAGGCCGAGGCGCCGAGCAGGTGGGCGCAGATCTGGAGGGAGCAGAGGATGGCGGCGATGAAGCCCCGGACCGGGGACGGTCCCCTCGAAGCAACCAAAGAGGGACGAGGAATCGTCATGCGTGTCCCGCTCGAGGGGGGCGGCCGTTTGGTCGTCGAATTGACCCCCGACGAGGCCGCGGCACTCGGTGACGAACTGAAGGGCGTCACCGGCTGATCGCCACGTCGATCGATCATCGCTCAGCCCCGCTCGCCGCACCGGCCAGCGGGGCTTTGTGTTGTCATCAGCGGTGTTGTTTTCAGCGATGTTGTGATCGGCAGGTCGTTTCCGGGGGAGTGCCGAAGAATCTGTCTCGATACGAAAGAGGTGCTCGATGCTGACCGACGTCGTCGATCTGCTGGTCTGCCCACAGTGCCGCGTCCGTGAGGTCGAGTCGGGCCTGGGCCTCGGGGAGACCGATCGAAGTTTGTGGTGCGATCGTGGTCATTCGTTCGACGTGGCCCGGCAGGGGTACGTCAGCCTGTTGACCGGCGACGGCGGCAAGTTCACCGGTGATTCGGCCGAGATGGTCACAGCCCGTGAGAAGTTCCTCGGTGGCGGTCATTTCGAGCACATCGCGGCGGCGGTGTCGGCGGCTGTTCCGTCCGAGTCGGACGTGGTCCTCGATGTCGGGGTCGGCACCGGGTATTACCTCGCGGGTGTCCTGGACGCGCGTCCGGCCGCGCTGGGGGTCGGGGTGGACGTGTCCAAGTTCGCGGCGCGCCGAGCCGCGCGGTCGCATCCGCGGCTCGGGTGCGTCGTCGCGGACATCTGGAGCGGGCTACCGATTCGGGCGGGTGCCGTGTCTGCGGTGACGTGTGTGTTCTCGCCGCGCAATGCCGGTGAACTGCATCGGGTTCTCGGCGACGACGGCACGTTGGTGGTCGTCACGCCGACGTCGCGGCATCAGCGAGAACTGCGCGGGCCGCTGGGGCTGATCGGCGTCGAAGAGGACAAGACCCGTCGGCTCGGTGAGTCGCTGTCGGGTCTGTTCGAGTCGGTGGCCGAGACCCCGCTCGAGTACTCGATGATGCTCTCGCACAACGACATCGAGGAACTCATCTGTATGGGGCCGTCGATTCGGCACGGTGACCCCGACGCGCGGTCCGCGGCGCTGAAGAATTTGCCCGACACCGTCCCGGTCACGGCGTCGGTGACGGTGTCGACTTACCGAAAGGTGTCTCAGCCCCGACGCGCCAGCGCGTCGTTGTAGACGGCGAGGGTCTGCTTCGCGATCGACGCCCACGAGAATTCGGCAACGGCCCGCTCGCGGCCGTCCTTGCCCATCGCCGTCGCCAGTGCGGGGTCGAGAGCGACCTCGTTGACTGTGTCGGCGAGGGTTCGCTCGAAGACGTCGGGCTCGTACGAGTTGTAGTGCACCAGCCGTCCGGTGCGGCCGTCGTCGACGACCTCGGGGATGCCGCCGACGTCCGACGCCACGACGGCGGTTTCGCAGGCCATCGCCTCGAGGTTGACGATGCCGAGCGGCTCGTACACCGATGGGCAGACGAATACTGCTGCGGCCGAAAGGATTTGGCGAATCTTGTCGGTGGGGAGCATGTCCTTGACCCAGAAGACCCCGCTGCGTTGCTCGGCCAATAACGCCACTGCGCGTTCGGTTTCTGCGGCGATCGCCGGAGTGTCGGGCGCGCCCGCGCATAGGACGAGCTGAATCGACGGATCGAAATAGTGTGCCGCGGCGATGAGGTGACCCACGCCCTTCTGCCGAGTGATGCGGCCGACGAACGCGACGATCGGCTTGCTGGGATCCACCCCGATCTCGTCGAGAGTCGACGTGCCGTGATCGGCGTACCACCGCTCGGTGTCGATCCCGTTGCGCACCACGTGGACTCGACTCGGGTCGAGGCGCGGATAAGCGTCGAGCACGTCCTTGGCCATGCCCTCGCTGACGGCGATGACGGCGTCGGCGTATTCCACCGCGTTCTTTTCCGACCACGACGAGATGCGGTAACCGCCGCCCAGCTGTTCGGCCTTCCACGGCCGCCGGGGCTCGAGAGAGTGCGCGGTGAGGATGTGCGGTACGCCGTACAGCTCGGCGGCGAGGTGACCGGCGAGGCCGGTGTACCAGGTGTGCGAATGCACCACGTCCGCTCCCGCTGCCGCGTTGGCCATGCGCAGTTCCGCCGACAACGTCGTCAGTGCTGCGTTGGCTCCGGCGAGTGCCGGATCGGGATCGTGCACCTGTGCGGTGTCGCGCGGAGCTCCCATGCAGTGGATGTCCACCTCGCACAGCGACTTCAGCTGCGCAGTCAACTCCGTGACATGAACTCCTGCGCCACCGTAGATCTCCGGCGGGTATTCCTTGGTCATCATCGCTACTCGCACGTGAACGAACCTACATTCCCCGGCAGTTGTGCGTGTACTGGTAGCAAGGTTCTCTCGGTGCGGATAGGTTGGGTGGGTGAGGACACAACCGCACGTACTAGGGATTGTGCTTGCCGGCGGAGAGGGTAAGCGCCTTTACCCGATGACCGCGGACCGAGCCAAGCCAGCCGTTCCCTTCGGGGGCGCCTACCGACTCATCGACTTCGTGCTGAGCAATCTCGTGAATGCCGGTTACCTCCGGCTCTGCGTGCTGACTCAGTACAAGTCCCATTCCCTGGACCGCCACATCTCGCAGACGTGGCGACTGTCGGGTTTCGCCGGGGAGTACATCACTCCGGTCCCGGCACAGCAGCGTCTCGGCCCCCGGTGGTACACCGGCAGCGCCGACGCCATCTTCCAGTCGCTGAACCTGGTGTACGACGAGGACCCCGAGTACATCGTGGTCTTCGGTGCCGACCACGTGTACCGAATGGATCCGGAGCAGATGGTGCAGCAGCACATCGACTCCGGCGCGGGCGTCACCGTCGCAGGTATCCGGGTTCCGCGTAGCGAGGCATTCGCGTTCGGCTGCATCGACTCGGACGAGAACGGCAAGATCACCCAGTTCCTGGAGAAGCCGGCGCAGCCGCCCGGGACCCCCGACGACCCGGACGTCACGTATGCGTCGATGGGCAACTACGTGTTCACCACCAAGGTGCTCGTCGATGCCATCAAGGCGGACTCCGAGAACTCCGACTCCGACCACGACATGGGCGGCGACATCATCCCGGCGCTCGTCGAAGCAGGCGTGGCCTCGGTCTACGACTTCAACGACAACGTCGTTCCCGGTGCCACCGAACGCGATCGCGGCTACTGGCGAGACGTCGGCACCATCGACGCCTTCTACGACGCCCACATGGACCTCGTGTCGGTGCATCCCATCTTCAATCTCTACAACCGCCGCTGGCCCATCCGCGGATCGGCCGAGAATCTGCCGCCCGCCAAGTTCGTGCAAGGCGGCCTCGCTCAGGAATCCGTCGTCGGTGCCGGCTGCATTCTCAGCGCCGCCACCGTCCGCAACTCGGTACTGAGCTCGAACGTCATGATCGACAGCGGCGCGACCGTCGAAGGCAGCGTCCTGATGCCCGGAGTCCGGATCGGCAAGGGTGCCGTCGTTCGGCACGCGATCCTGGACAAGAACGTCGTCGTCGGTGACGGCGAAATCGTCGGAGTCGATCTCGAACGCGATCGGGAACGCTTCAACGTCAGTGCCGGGGGAGTCGTCTCCGTCGGTAAGGGCGTCTGGATCTAGAGCAGAGCCTGCGGCATGTGAGTGGAAGTTCGTAGCGTGCTACGGATTTCCACTCACATGGTCACGCCCGCGACGCGCAGATCAACCCGTCGCCCAGAGGGAGCAGCACCGTCGTCAGGCGCTCGTCCTCGGCGATGGCTCGCGCGGCCGATCGAACGGCCACCGCAGTTGCGTCTCGTTGAGTCGGATCTGCAACCCGTCCACCGAGCAATGCGTTGTGCAGCACCAGAACTCCGCCGGGGCGTAGCAACCGCACACTCTCGGCGACGAAGTGCGGATGGTCCGCAGGGCTGGCGTCGATGAACACCAGATCGTAGGTGTCGTCGGCCAATCGGGGGAGTACGTCCAACGCCCAGCCGTTGATCAGCCGAGTGCGGGACGGCGCGATTCCCCCTGCCCGGAATGCTTCTCGCGCTGCCCGCTGGTGTTCGGGCTCGGTGTCGATGGTGGTCAGCACACCGTCCGCTCGCATCCCGTCGAGCAACCACAGGCCGCTGATTCCCGCGCCCGTTCCGATTTCGACGACCGTCTTCGCGCCGAGCATCTGAGTGAAGATGCTCAGGATGGCACCGACGGACGGTGGCACCGGAGCGGCACCGAGGTCGACGGCTCGCTCTCTGGCTGCGATCAGAACCTCGTCCTCCTGAGCGGAGTCTTCGGCATAAGCGAGCATCTTCTCGGCGTTGGTCGGCACGTCCCGAGGTTATCGTGCCCGGGGCTCGATCTCACGCACACATTCTCAGGTGGGCCTCAGGTGATTCATACCGGACCCACACGCGGGTCGGTCAGGCTATGGAGGAATCGCAGGTCCGTCTCGATTGCGAAGTGTGAGCTGGAACATCCGAGGGTAGTCGTCGGTTGCATCAGAAGGACGTACGCAGTCCTGAGCAGGAGGATCCAACTATTTACAAGATCAACGGCGATCGCGACATCGCTCGTCTACCCGAGTCCGTGCCCACCCCCGACGACCTCAGCGGCACCGCAGTGTTCGATGCGACCGGCGAGAACTCCACCATGCCGTCCTGGGACGAGCTCGTTCGCGAACACGGCGACCGCGTCTACCGACTCGCGTACCGTCTCTCCGGTAATGCCCAGGACGCAGAGGATCTGACTCAGGACACCTTCATCCGCGTGTTCCGCTCCCTGTCGAACTACCAGCCGGGAACGTTCGAGGGCTGGCTGCACCGCATCACGACCAACCTGTTCCTCGACATGGTTCGTCGCCGCAGCCGTATCCGCATGGAAGCACTGCCCGAGGACTACGACCGCGTTCCGTCGGACCGGCCCAACCCCGAGCAGATCTACCACGACGCTCGCCTCGACCCGGATCTGCAGTCTGCGCTCGATTCGCTGGCACCCGAGTTTCGCGCCGCAATCGTGTTGTGCGACATCGAAGGACTGTCGTACGAAGAGATCGGTGCGACACTGGGCGTCAAGCTCGGAACGGTTCGTAGTCGCATTCACCGTGGCCGTCACGCGCTACGGGAGTACCTTCGAGTGCACGGGAAGGTCGACTCGGGTCACGCAAGTGTCCACTAGCTACGAGGAGGGTTGGATGACGCAGGCACGCAAGCCTCGGCAATTCAGCTCCACCGAACATCTGGCCAGTGAAGCCGTCGCAGCCTACGTCGATGGTGAACTACGAATGCCCGCTCACCTCCGCGCCGCTCACCACCTCTCCGAATGCCCGGAATGCTCGGCCGAGGTCGAGGCGCAGCAGCAGGCGCGTCGAGCGCTCCGCGGAGCAGGCGAGATGTCGATGCCACATTCGCTCCTCGGTTTGCTGAGCCAGATTCCGTCCTGTGCAGGCGAAGACGGGCCCGCTCGATCCAAGCGGTCGTTCATGGCGTCCGTCGAGGCCGTGCGCCGTCGTCGACGCTGACCGCCGCGTTTTCTGCCCGACGAGTCCTCACCTGCATCGAGCTGCCCCGACCGCTCGAGTGATACTGAACTCTCACACCGACGTATGCGAGGGGTAACCGGACGCGTGACATCGAATTCGACCAGCACCGAGACCACAGGCACAGCAGACGAAGGTCCACGGTTGCCGCCGCGTCCGGTCCATCGACCCACCGTCGATCCGGTGTCGGCCTCGGTGTTCGGACGTCCCGATGACGTCGGCGGTTCGTTCTCCCCACGTCGCCCCGACGAACAACTGCCTTCCCGGCTGTCGGTCCGGCCGCCGGACCCCGTCTTGGCCGAGGCCTTCGGACGTCCCGACGACGCCACCGAGTCATTACAGCGCGACCCCGACGCCGTCGACGAGTCCGACGCCGGCCCCCAGGTTCCGGCCGATCCGTGGCGTGATCCCGCGTCCCGAGTGTCGCTGGGCGGCGCGGCCCTCGACACCCCACCACCTCCTGTACTCCCTCCTGGAACCAAGCTCGGCGTGCGCGACGTCTTGTTCGGGCGATCGGTATCCGTGCGGGCGCTCGTCGTACTCGGTATCCTGGCCCTCGTCATCGGCTTGGTCGGTGGTCTGTTCGGCCGGCTGACCGCCGAAGTGACCGGCGCTCTGACCAGTCAGAAAGTGACACTGACTCAGTCCAGTGGCGACGACGTCCCACGCGGCCAGATCAGCAAGGTGGCCGACGCGGTCCTGCCGTCGGTCGTCTCCATTCAGGTGACCCTCGGCGAGACCGGAGGCACCGGCTCGGGCGTCGTGATCGACGCCGACGAGGGCTACATCGTGACGAACAACCACGTGATCTCGCTCGCCGCATCCGACGAGGACAAGTCGACCCTCGAAGTCACCTTCTCCGACGGCACCAAAGTGCCCGGACGCATCGTCGGCCGCGACACCAAGACCGACCTCGCCGTGCTCAAGACCGACGTCGGCAACCTCACCGAGGCTCAGCTCGGACGCTCCGACGACGTCCGCGTCGGCCAGGACGTCATCGCCGTCGGGTCGCCGCTCGGCCTGAACAAGACGGTCACCTCGGGCATCGTCAGTGCGCTCGACCGCCCCGTCGCGCTGTCGGGGGAGGGCACCGACACCAACGCCGTCATCGACGCGGTACAGACCGACGCAGCCATCAACCCGGGTAACTCCGGTGGCCCCCTCATCGACTTCGAAGGTCGCGTCATCGGCATCAACTCCGCCATCCGAAGCGAGAGCGGCGGATCGGTGGGACTGGGCTTCGCGATACCCGTCGACGAGGTCACCGAAGTAGCGCAGGCCCTGATTCGGGACGGCGTCATGCGGCACCCGGATTTCGGGATCAACGCGCGTTCGGTGATCAACGAAACCTCGGCCGGCGCAGAAGTTGCCAACGTCCGGGCCGGTGGGCCGGCCCAGCAAGCCGGAATCGTCGAAGGGGACGTCATCACCAAGGTCGGCGACCGCTCGGTGGGGGACGCGGACGAGCTCGTCGTCGCGGTGCAGGAAACCACGATCGGCCAGGCGGTGCCGGTGCAACTCGTCCGCTCCGGACGGCTGGTGGACCTGTCCGTCACGCCGGTTTCCGACTGACGACGTAGGCTGGCACCCGTGTTCGGCAACATCGGTTGGGGAGAGCTCGTCATTCTCCTCGTAGCAGCTCTGGTCATCCTCGGCCCGGATCGTCTCCCCGGTGCCATCAGCTGGGTGTCGAAATCGCTCCGCCAGGTCAAGGACTACGCCAACGGCGCGAGCCAACAACTCAAGGACGAGCTCGGCACCGACTTCGAGGACCTGCGTAAGCCCCTCGCCGACCTCAACCAACTCCGCGGCATGACACCCCGAGCCGTGATCACCAAACACCTGCTCGACGGCGACGACTCGGTCTTCAAGAACCCGCTGGACGACACCTTCAAGGGCAAGCCCTTCGACACCAAGCCCAAGAACATGGGCGGACCGACGCCGCAGAACGGCGTGTCCTCGGGCAGTACATCCGGGGGAGCCGTGTCGATGAGCAAGAACGAACCGAAACTCGCGGCGGGCGATACCCCGCCCATCGACGCGGACGCCACGTAGGCATAGCCCCAACCGGCCCGACGAACCACCCAGTCTGCAGGCTGCGCCCGCCCGACCGCTGCGCCCCCCGTCGGATGAATGTGGGATTCAGTCGCTCTGAGTGCAACAAAGGCGCATTGATCCGCGGCGGGGCGGGCGGCAGGAGCGGGCGGGCCAGGGGCTAGAGCACCTTGTTCAAGAAGTCCTGGGTGCGTGGGTTCTGCGGGTTCCCGAACAACTCGTCGGGTGTTCCCTCTTCGACGATGACGCCCTCGGCCATGAAGATCACTCGATCCGCGACTTCACGCGCGAAGCCCATTTCGTGGGTGACGACCACCATCGTCATGCCGCCCTTGGCGAGGTCGCGCAGTACCTGCAGAACTTCGCCGACCATTTCGGGGTCCAGGGCGCTGGTGGCTTCGTCGAACAGCATGATCGACGGGTTCATGGCCAGTGCTCGCGCGATGGCGACGCGCTGCTTCTGTCCACCGGATAGGTTGGCGGGCTTGTAGTCGGCCCGCTCGGACAGTCCTACCTGTTCGAGCAGCTGCAGGGCCGCGTCCTTGGCCTGCGACTTCGTCATCTTCTTGGTTTCGACGGGTGCAAGCATGACGTTCTCGAGGGCTGTCATGTGCGGGAAGAGGTTGAAGTGCTGGAACACCATGCCGATGTTCTGGCGCACCTTGTCCAGGTCCACGTTCTTCGCCGTCAGGTCGGTTCCGTCGACGACGACCGACCCGGCGGTGATGTCTTCCAGCTTGTTCAAGCAGCGCAGGAACGTGCTCTTGCCGGAGCCGGACGGTCCGATCACGCAGACCACTTCACCGTTGGCGATCTCGGCGTCGATGCCCTTGAGAACCGTGTTGTCGCCGAACGCCTTCTGCAGGGCCTTGATCGAGATCTTCGTTCCCGGACCTTTGTCGACCGGCAGGTCCTTGGTCAGTTCGGTGCTCATTTGTTGATCCTCTTCTCGAGCCGGTTCGACAGCTTGGTGAGAGCCATGATGATGATGAAGTACAGGACGCCGACGATCAGCCACATGTTGAACGACTCGAAGTTGCGGGCGATGATCAGACGACCGGTCTGCGTCAGCTCGGCGAGGCCGATGACCGAGAGCAGCGACGTGTCCTTGAGCGTGATGACGAACTGATTGATGTACGACGGGATCATCGTGCGAATTGCCTGTGGCATCACCACTTTTCGCATCGACTTGAGGTAGCTGATGCCGAGGCTGCGCGACGCCTCCATCTGGCCCTTGTCGACGGCGAGGATGCCGCCGCGGACGATCTCGGCCATGTAAGCACCGGCGTTGAGCGAGAGTGTGATGATGCCTGCGGTGAACGCCGACATCTGAAAGTTCAGTGCCGCGGGTACGCCGAAGTAGATGAAGAATGCCTGCACCAGAAGTGGTGTGCCACGGAAGATGTCGACGTAGGTGGTTCCGATGCCGCGGAGCACGATGTTGGTCGAGACGCGGAACAGGCCGAAGATTCCGCCGAGTACCAACGCGATGGCGATGGAGATGACGGTCAGCACGATCGTGAGCCACAGACCCTTGAGCAGCAACTGCCAGCTGCTGGCGATCAGGCCGGGGATCGAGGTGTCGGCGGTGGACGCGTCGGCGTTGAGGTAGGTGTCGAGAATTTCGTCGTACTGGCCGTTGGCGCGCAGGTTTTCGAGGCCGGTGTTGAACTGGTCGAGCAACTGGGCGTTGGTGCCCTTGGCGACGGCGAATCCGTAACTGGCACCGGCTTCTTTCTCGGTGACCGTTTTGAAGCCGTTGCCCTGGGTGATGCCGTAGGCGAGCACCGGGTAGTCCTCGAAGGCCGCTGCGGAGTTTCCGGTACGCACTTCCTCGAACATGGTCGCGGAGTCGTCGAAGCTGCGGATGGTGAAGCCGTACTGATCGGCGATCGACGTCGCGAACGTTGCACCCTCGGTGCCGTTCTTGACCGCGACGGACTTACCGCGCAGGTCTTCGTAGCCCTTGATCTCGTCGTTCGAATCCAGAATTGCCATCTGGACACCGGAATCGAAGTACGGATCGGAGAAGTCGAAGGTGGCCTTGCGCTCGTCGGTGATCGACATGCCGGCGATCATTCCGTTGAACTGGCCGCTCGTGACGCCCTGGAGTGCGGTGTCGAATCCGACCTGCTCGACGGTGTAGTCGAAGCCCTGGTCGACGGCGATGGCCGCGAGCAGGTCCATGTCGATTCCGACGAGTTTGCCTGTCTCGTCCTGGAATTCGAAGGGCGCGAACGTGGTGTCTGTCGCGATCGAATAATTCTGGGCAGGCGGGGCAGGTTGTGCCGACGCCAGCGCGGGACCGAGTACGGATCCCAGCAGGGTCATCAGCAGTGCGATCAGTACCGGAACGACGACCGGCCTGACCCGATGCGGCTTCTTCATGAAGGCCACTCTCTATCGACAGTAGGATTGAAGGCAAATCATAAGGCTCCAACCCTGTTCCCCGCGTCGTTTGTCGGGTATAAGCGCCTGCTTACAGTTTCCGAGTGGTGTCGATTCCCAGCGACATTCCCACCAGTCCGCGCTCGCGCACCGCAAGTTTTCCGGCGACGGCCTCGAGCGCTTGTGCCGCAGGCGAATCCGGGTGGCCCAACACGATCGGAGTGCCGGCGTCGCCGCCTTCACGGACGGCGGTGTCGAGCGGAATCTGGCCCAGCAGAGGCACCTTGGCACCCACGGCCTTGGTGAGGCGATCCGATACGTCCTGTCCGCCACCGGATCCGAAGATATCCATCCGGGTACCGTCGGGCAGCTCGAGCCATGACATGTTCTCCACGACGCCCGCGACGCGCTGACGCGTCTGCAGTGCGATCGCTCCGGCGCGCTCGGCGACCTCGGCAGCGGCTTGCTGCGGGGTGGTGACCACGAGGATCTCTGCGTTCGGAATCAGTTGTGCGACAGAGATTGCCACGTCGCCGGTGCCGGGCGGAAGGTCGAGGAGCAGCACGTCCAGGTCGCCCCAGAACACGTCGGCGAGGAATTGCTGCAAGGCCCGGTGCAGCATGGGTCCGCGCCAGACGACCGGGGTGTTGCCCTCGGTGAACTGAGCGATCGAGATGAACTTCACGCCGTGCGCCTGCGGCGGCATGATCATCTTCTCCACCTGCGTGGGTCGCGCGTCGTTGCCGAGCATGCGGGGAACGGAATGGCCGTAGATGTCGGCGTCGAGCACACCCACCGACAGGCCGCGGGCGGAAAGGGACGCGGCAAGGTTGACCGTCACGCTGGACTTGCCCACGCCGCCCTTGCCCGACGCCACCGCGTACACGCGCGTCAGCGATCCGGGTTGCGCAAAGGGAATGACCGGCTCGGCGGAATCGCCGCGCAGGGACTTGCGCAGTGCGGTGCGTTGCTCGTCGTTCATCACGTCGAGTTCGACCGTCACGGTGCCGACTCCGGCGACGTCGGCGACGGCGTTCTTCACGCGATCGCTGATCTCGGTCTTCATCGGGCAACCGGAGGTCGTCAAGTAGATGCCGACGCCGACGGCTCCGTCGGGGGCGATGTCGATGCTCTTGACCATGCCGAGGTCGGTGATGGGTTTACGGATCTCGGGGTCGATGACCTTCGTCAGCGCGGTCCGAACGTCGGATTCGGTCAGTACAGCCATTGCTTCATGCTATGCGGTGCACCGAGTCCCGATGAACAGCAGGGCAGCTCGATCTAGTGCTGCGTTGAATTCAGTGAATCCGCGGCAGCTGGTCCGAGGAGGGCACGATGCCGGTGGCGTAACCGGCCGACCATGCGAGCACGTTCGCCACGTAGGCCATCGAATTGTTGTAGCGCAGGATTGCCCGGGTGGTCGAGGCCAGGTCGCGGGCGTTGGTGCCGTCGTCGCACAGGTACATGCCGGTGGCCAGGGCCGCGTCGTACAGGTTCTGTGGGTCGGAGACTCCGTCGCCGTTGCCGTCGGCGTGGTAGAGGTTCCACGTAGAGGGCAGGAACTGCATCGGGCCGACTGCGCGGTCGTACTGGGTGTCGCCGTCGAGCGCGCCGCCGTCGGTGTCGCGAATCACCTGATTGCCGGCGAGGGTGCCGTTGAGAACCGGTCCGAGAATGGGCTCGTGCAGTTCGCCCGAGTCGTCGACCTTGCCGTTGTTGGCGTGGGTGGATTCGACGCGGCCGATGCCGGCGATGACGGTCCAGCTGATGCCGCAGCCGGGCTGCTGCTGGGCCAGGATGCGTTCGGCGTTCTTGTATGCAGAGACGTTGACGACCGGGATCGCGATCGGGCTGACCGCAAGGTTGGTGGGCAGCTCGGGTGTGGGCGGGATCTCGGGAGCCGGGGCGGGCGCGGGGACCGGGGCGGGTGTCGGCAGCTCGGCCTGAGCCACCGGCTGCGCCTGCTGGTCCTGGGCGATCGCCTGCGGGGTCTCGACCACGGAGTTCGATTCCTGTGCGGCCGGGGCCGTCTTGGCGGTGACGAACGGGATGTATTCGGTGGCTCCGGCGCTGGTCGCGGCCGTGACGAGTCCTGCGGGGACGAGGCCTGCCAGAGCAATCACCGAGTTCCGTCGAACCTTGGAATTCGATGCTTTTCTGTGACGACCCACGCGCGCTCTACCTCCTGATTTCCCCGGATGATCTCCGGGGCCCGACCTGATGACCGGGATCGAGGGTACCTGATTCGAGACTGTTCCGTTATCGGGCCGTTACCAGGCGCGGAGGGGTGCGCGGTTTATTGCGGGTCGGTCTCGCCCGACGCGTCGTCGGCCAGGCGTGCGGCCGCTTTCTTGCGCGCCTTCTTCGGTGCGTTGGCGGGTTGACCCGTCGCTTGTTCCAGCAACGCCCTGATGTCGTCGAGTTCGCGGCGCAGATAGTCACGGGTGGCGACTTCACCGACGGCGATACGCAGAGCTGCGAGCTCCCGCGCGAGGAACTCGGTGTCGGCCTTGGTCTGCTGAGCCCGCGACCGATCCTCTTCGAGAGAGACGCGGTCGCGATCGTCCTGCCGATTCTGGGCGAGCAGGATCAACGGCGCGGCGTACGCGGCCTGCGTCGAGAAGGCGAGGTTGAGAAGGATGAAGGGATACGGGTCCCACTGCAGATTGACGGCCACGACGTTGAGGAAGATCCAGACGATGACGATGCCGGTCTGAATCGCCAGATAGCGTCCGGTGCCCAAGAACCTGGCGGCTTTCTCACCCGACTTGCCGAGATCGAAGTCGAAGTTGACGTTGAACAGCCGCGAACCGCGCGGCGTGTCCATTCTTTGGCGTGCTGTTTCTTTCACTGTCCGGCCACTTCCTGATCTCGCCAGTCCTCGGGCAGCAGGTGATCGAGGACGTCGTCCACGGTCACGGCCCCGACCAGGTGGTCCTCGTCGTCGACCACCGGGCCGCAGACGAGGTTGTACGTCGCGAAGTACCGCGTCACCGCGGTCAGGCTGTCCTCGGGGGACAGCCGCGGGAGTGCGCTGTCCACGACTCCGCCCACCAGACTCGCCGGGGGTTCTCGCAACAGTTGCTGCAGGTGAACACAGCCCAGATATGGGCCGGTCGGTGTTGCGGTCGGCGGCCGCACCACGAACACCAGTGAGGCCAGCGCAGGCGTCAGGTCGGGGTTGCGTACCCGAGCGAGGGCCTCGGCCACCGTCGTCGACGCGGTGAGGATCACGGGCTCGGGCGTCATCAGACCGCCGGCGGTGTCGGGGGAGTGCTCGAGCAGGCGGCGGACCGGCGCGGAGTCCTCTGGATCCATCAGTCGCAGAAGCGATTCCGCTTCGGTCTCGGGTAGCTCGCCGAGGAGGTCGGCGGCGTCGTCGGGGTCCATGGCCTCGAGCACGTCGGCACCACGGTCGACTCCGAGGTAGTGCATCAGCTCCACCTGATCGTCGTCGGGCAATTCCTGGACGACGTCGGCGAGGCGCTCGTCGTCGAGGGCCCGCGCCACCTCCATGCGGCGCTTGACGGGCAGCTCGCGCATCGCATTCGCCACGTCGGCGGCGCGCAGGTCCTCGAACTGCATCAACAGCTGCGCCACACCCTGGTCGGGCATCGACAGTTCGTTCTGCGTGAGCCCCTGCACGTGCTGCCAGTCGACGACGTGGATGGCACCGCGTCGCGCAAGGCGTTGGCGCTGCTTACGCACCGCCACGCGTGCGACCTTCCAGTCTCGAGTTCGGGTGAGCTCGATGCCGAGATCGACGACGACGGAATCGGTGTCGTGCAACTCGTCGAGCTCGGGATCGTCGACGCGCACCTTGGAGTCGAGTATCTGCGCGAACACCAGAATCTCGTTCGCGCGCTGAGTGAATCGGCGCAGACTGACGTTTCCGGTGGTGAGCTGAACGGAGTTGGGCTCGATGCTGGTCACTCGCAGCATCGGGACGAAAATTCTTCGGCGCGTTGCCAATTCGACCACGAGTCCGAGGACTCGCGGCTGTGCCCTGCCCACGCGCATGGAGACCACCACGTCGCGCACTCGCCCGATCGATTCGCCGTCGGGGCCCAGGACGCCGAGGCCGGCGAGCCTGGCCGCGAATACCTTGCTCAGTGCTGCCATGATGGCAAGGTTAGAGGCAGGGCAATACAGCGGGTGAATCAGACAGGGGTAGTGCTTTCGATGGGTGCTTCGGGATTGCGTCGATCGGTACTGGCCGTTCCGGGCAGTTCGGACAAGATGATCGCCAAGGCCAAGGGCCTGCCTGCCGACGCGATCTTCCTCGATCTCGAGGATGCCGTCGCGCCGATCGCCAAGGTCGAGGCCCGCGCACGCATCGTCGACGCGTTGAACTCCGACGGGTGGGGCGATCAGCTCAAGGTCGTGCGCGTGAACGACTGGACGACGCAGTGGACGTACGGCGACGTCATCGACGTCGTTTCCGGGGCGGGTGGAAATCTCGACGCCATCCTGTTGCCGAAGGTCGAGTGCGCGGCGCACGTGCAGGCATTGGATCTTCTTCTCACTCAACTCGAGAAGGAGCACGGTCTCGACGTCGGGGCCATCGGCATCGAACCGCAGATCGAGAGCGCACGCAGCCTGCGCAACATCGACGAGATCGCAACCGCGAGCCCCCGGGTGCAGACGTTGGTGTTCGGGCCGGCCGACCTGATGGCGAGCGTCAACATGCGCACCCTCGTCGTCGGAGAACAGCCGGTGGGATACGACACCGGCGACGCCTATCACCACATTCTGATGACGATCCTGCTTGCGGCTCGGACGCACGGATTGCAGGCGATCGATGGCCCGTACCTGCAGATTCGCGATCTCGACGCGTTTCGCCGGGCCGCGGGACGGACGGCCGGCCTCGGGTTCGACGGCAAGTGGGTGCTGCACCCGACGCAGATCGAGGCGGCCAACGAGATCTTCGCGCCACGACAGGACGATTACGACAAGGCCGAGATGATTCTCGACGCCTACGAGTTCCATACCTCGGCGGCGGGCGGCGCTCGCGGTGCGGTGATGCTCGGCGACGAGATGATCGACGAGGCGAGCCGCAAGATGGCGCTGGTCGTCTCGGCGAAAGGCCGCGCGGCCGGTCTGACACGCACGACGACGTTCGAGCCGCCCACCTCCTGATCCAACCCGTGTTCGCGACAGAACAATGGGTGTGACGGTGCCGGAGCGGAGCCTGCAGAAGCGACCGGAAAAGTCCGTTTCGGGGCACAATGGAGTCATGACCAATCCCCTCTCACAGCCGGGCCGCCCAGGGCAAGGACTGCCGACGCCGCCGTCCGGTTGGCCCATCGGTTCCTACCCCACCTACGCCGAGGCGCAGCGCGCCGTCGACTTCCTCTCCGACGAGGAATTCTCGGTACAGGACGTCACCATCGTCGGCGTCGATCTGATGCAGGTCGAACGCGTCCTCGGCCGCCTCACCTGGCCTAAAGTCATTGGTGGAGGCATTGTTTCGGGAGCGTGGCTCGGGGTTTTCCTCGGCCTGGTCCTCGGCATCTTCAGCGAGAACATCTTCGGCGCTCTGCTCATCGGCGTCGGCGGCGGCATCATCTTCGGTTTGATCTCGGCGTCCATTCCGTACGCGGCCACCAAGGGGCAGCGTGATTTCGCGTCGAGCATGCAGTTGGTCGCCGGACGTTACGACGTCATCTGCGAGCCTCGGACGGCGGAGAAAGCACGGGACCTGCTCGCCAAACTGTCGATTTGATCACACCGGTTGGACGACCAGGCAACCGACAGGTAACGGAATAGCCCCAAATCGCCCTCGAGGCCAGTGAGTTCGGTTACGTTTCTCTCGTGCACGGCAGTGCCGACACAAGGGCTGCGCGAGTAACCGAACGTACGGAGGCGGGACAGTGCCGAGACATCGTGGTCGTAGGCGTGGGAAAGCAACGAGGATAGGGGTGTTGGCGGCAGCGGCTCTGGTGACGAGTCCGTTGCTCGCAGCGTGTGGTTCGTCGGACAGTTCGGTTCCGGTTCTGAGTTTCTACACTGCCGCAGACGGCGCAGAGCAGTACGCCGCTGCGGCACAGGTGTGTTCGGACGCCTCCAACGGCCGGTATCGAGTGGAGCAGCGAACACTGCCCAAGAGTGCCAACGATCAGCGCCTGCAGCTCGCGAGGCGTCTCGCCGGAAACGACAAGACGTTGGATCTGATGACGCTCGACGTCGTCTGGACCGCCGAATTCGCCGAGGCGGGATGGGCATTGCCCGTCCCGGACGACCTGTCGGCGAAGCTGCGCGACGGGTCGACCCTGGAAGGTCCGCTCGCCACTGCGGAATGGCAGGACCAGCTCTACGCCGTTCCGCTCAACTCCAACACCCAGTTGCTCTGGTACCGGCCCGACGAGGTGCCGGGCGGCACCCCGCCGCAGACGTGGGATCAGCTGATCGACGTGGCCGAGGCCAACGCGGCCGCCGGTAAGCCCGCTCAGATCGGTGTGCAGGCCAAGCAGTACGAGGGCTTCATGGTCTGGTTCAACTCGCTGCTCGAGAGCGCGGGTGGGTCGGTGGTCGCCGAAGACGGAACGACGGTGACCCTCAACGACACTCCCGAGCACCGCGCCGCCACCGAGAAGGCCCTCGAGATCATCAAGCGGGTGGCCACGGCCGACGGCCGCGATCCATCGGTCTCGCAGAGCGACGAGGCGACAGCTCGACTCGGGATGGAGTCGGGGCGGATGGCCTTCCAGGTCAACTACCCGTTCGTGCTTCCCGGCCTGAAGGAGAACGCCGTCGCCGGGGCAGTGTCGTTCCTCGATCTGGCGAATGTGCCTGCCGATCAGCAGGATGCACGCATCGCCGAGGTCTTCCGCAGTGCTCCGTACCCCGAGGTGAACGCGGGGGAGCCCGCCAAGGTCACCATCGGCGGCTTCAACATCGGCGTCGCGAAGACCACTCAGCACGAGGACCTCGCCTGGGAAGCCGTCGAGTGCCTCACCAACCAGGAGAATCAGCGCAACAACGCCGTCAACGGCGGCGTGCCCCCGGTGCTGAAGTCGCTGTACTCCGATCCGGAGTTCCAGGCCGTCTATCCCGCATGGGAAGGGGTGCTCGGTTCCATCGAGTCCGCGGCAGTGCGGCCCGTTTCGCCTGCCTACCAGAGCATTTCGATTCTGTTGACCGATGCCCTCAACCCGCCGCAGAACATCGATCCGGTTGCCGACGTGGACAAGCTCGCAGAACTGGTCAGCAAGGCCGTCAATTCCGAAGGGTTGATTCCATGAGCGATCCCACCGAATCGCAGCCGCAGCCCGCCGATCGGCAGGCGGCTCTGAAGAACATCTCCGACGGTAAGAAAGCCGAACGACGCCTGGGATTGCTCCTCGTCGCACCCGCGGCGATCCTGATGCTCGCGGTCACCGGCTACCCGATCGTGTACGCCTTCTGGCTCAGTCTGCAGAAGTACAACCTCGCGTTCCCCGAGGATCGCCAATTCGTCGGCATCTCCAACTACGTGACCGTGCTGTCCGACGGCTACTGGTGGACGGCATTCGGCGTCACCGCCGGCATCACGATCATCTCGGTGATCATCGAGTTCATCCTCGGTCTGGCAGTGGCTCTGGTCATGCACCGCACCATCTTCGGCCGCGGACTCGTCCGCACCGTGGTGCTCATTCCGTACGGCATCGTGACCGTCGCTGCCGCGTACAGCTGGTACTACGCCTGGACCCCGGGCACCGGCTATCTCGCCAACCTGTTGCCCGACGGCAGCGCGCCGCTCACCGAGCAGTTCCCGTCGCTCGCGATCGTGGTTCTGGCCGAGGTGTGGAAGACGACCCCGTTCATGGCTCTGCTGCTGCTGGCAGGCCTGGCTCTGGTGCCCGACGATCTGCTCAAGGCCGCCGAGGTGGACGGAGCGGGTGGTTGGACGCGGCTGATGCGGATCACCATTCCGTTGATGAAGCCGGCAATTCTCGTCGCGGTGCTCTTCCGCACGCTCGACGCGTTCCGCATCTTCGACAACATCTACGTCCTCACCCGAGGGAGCAACGAGACAGGATCGGTGTCGATTCTCGGTTACAACAACCTGTTCGGCGCGTTCAACCTCGGACTCGGGTCGGCGATCAGCATCCTGATCTTCTTCTGCGTCGCGATCATCGCGTTCGTGTTCATCAAGTTGTTCGGTGCCTCGGCACCGGGATCCGACGACGGAGGCCGCAAGTAATGACCACTGTTACGCCTCGCAAGAAGGTCGGTTGGACGGTCGTCAACGTCCTCGTCCTCCTCTACGCGCTCGTTCCGTTGGCGTGGATCATCAGCCTGTCGTTCAAATCGACGGCCACGATCGCCGACGGAAAGTTCATCCCGCAGTCGTTCACTCTGGAGAACTACAAGGGCATCTTCTCCACCAACCAGTTCACCTCGGCGCTGGTGAACTCCATCGGAATCGGGTTGATCACCACTGTGATCGCCGTCGTGATCGGCACCATGGCCGCGTATGCCGTTGCCCGGCTGGACTTTCCGGGCAAGAAGCTCCTGGTCGGTGCGGCTCTGCTGATCGCGATGTTCCCCCAGATCTCGTTGGTGACACCGCTGTTCGACATCTCGCGCTCGCTCGGGCTGTTCGACACCTGGCCGGGTCTGATCATCCCGTACATCACCTTCGCGTTGCCATTGGCGATCTACACCCTCTCCGCGTTCTTCCGCGAGATCCCGTGGGAGCTGGAGAAGGCAGCGAAGATGGACGGAGCGACGCCCGCACAGGCTTTCCGCAAGGTCATCGCCCCGCTGGCAGCACCCGGCATCGTCACCGCGTCGATCCTGGTGTTCATCTTCGCCTGGAACGACCTCCTGCTCGCCATCTCGCTGACGGCGACGGAACGTTCGGTCACCGTCCCGGCGGCCATCTCGCAGTTCACCGGTAGCTCTCAGTTCGAGGAGCCCACGGGATCGATCGCGGCAGCCGCCGTCGTCATCACGATCCCGATCATCATTTTTGTGCTCTTCTTCCAACGACGTATCGTGGCGGGCTTGACGTCCGGCGCAGTGAAGGGATAACCGTCATGGCCGAAATCGTTCTCGACAAAGTCACCAAGCTCTACCCGGACGGCGCCGCTGCCGTCAGCGACGTCGACATCACCATCGCCGACGGCGAATTCATCATCCTCGTCGGACCGTCCGGCTGCGGAAAGTCCACCACGCTCAACATGATCGCCGGGCTGGAGGACATCTCGTCCGGTGAGCTGCGGATCGCGGGGGAGCGCGTCAACGAGAAGGCGCCGAAGGATCGCGACATCGCGATGGTGTTCCAGTCCTACGCGCTGTACCCGCACATGACGGTCCGGCAGAACATCGCCTTCCCGCTGACGCTCGCCAAGCTCTCCAAGACCGAGATCAACGACAAGGTCGAAGAGGCTGCCAAGATCCTAGATCTCAGTCAGCACCTCGACCGGAAGCCCGCCAACCTCTCCGGTGGTCAGCGACAGCGAGTTGCGATGGGACGCGCCATCGTTCGCACCCCCAAGGCCTTCCTGATGGACGAGCCGCTGTCCAACCTCGACGCCAAGCTGCGAGTCCAGACGCGCGCCGAGATCTCGCGGCTGCAGAAGCGTCTGGGCACCACCACCGTCTACGTCACGCACGATCAGACCGAGGCCATGACCCTCGGCGACCGCGTCGTGGTGTTGCGCGGCGGGCTGGTGCAGCAGATCGGTTCTCCGCAGGAGCTCTACGACAAGCCGCGAAACCTGTTCGTGGGCGGCTTCATAGGATCGCCCTCGATGAATTTCGTTCCGGGACAGCTCACCTCGAACGGAGTGTCCACGGCCCTCGGCGACATCGAGATCCCGCTCGAGCGAATGGACGCGATCAAGGCCAAGAACCCGGGCCGCGAGGTGGTCGTCGGTATCCGTCCCGAGCACTTCGAGGACGCGGCACTGATCGACGGCTACCAGAAGATGAGCGGTGCCACCTTCACCGCAACCGTCGACGTGCTCGAGTCCATGGGCAGCGACAAGTACGTCTACTTCACGCTGAAGGGTGCCAAGGTCGAGTCCAGCGAACTCCAGGAGCTGGCCGCCGATGCCGGCATCGGCGATCTCGGTGGCGCACAGGTGGTTGCGCGTCTGGCAGCCGAATCCAAGGCCGCCGAGGGTGGTCAGGTGGAATTGTGGTTCGACCCGGGCAAGATCTCGGTGTTCGACCAGGCGTCGGGTGCGAACCTGACAATCTGAGCGGCTGCGCCGCATGTGAGCGGAACTTCGTGACGGGTTCACGTGGTCGTCGCAACGAGCAGTCGTTTGTTGTACTCCTCGAGTGGAGTATCCCATCCCAGGGTTTTTCTGGGGCGGTTGTTCAGTAGAGCGGCGACCTCGTCGAGCCGTTCGGGACCGTGCACCGACAAGTCGGTGCCCTTCTTGAAGTACTGACGGAGCAGACCGTTGGTGTTCTCGTTGGTGCCCCGCTGCCACGGGGAGTGCGGATCACAGAAGTAGATCTGCACCCCTGTGGCGACGGTGATCTCGGCATGCTTGGCCATCTCGCCACCTTGATCCCAGGTGATCGAACGCATCAGTGCCGCAGGCAGTTCCGCGATCTTCGCCGTCATCGCCTCGGCCACCGACGCCGCCGAATGATCGATGGGCAGATGCAGCAGCATCACCAACCGCGAGGTCCGCTCGACCAGTGTCCCGATCGCCGACCCGCCCTTGGTGCCGATGATCAGATCACCCTCCCAATGGCCGGGAACGTTGCGGTCGGCGACCTCGGCGGGGCGTTCGGAGATGTTGATCATCCCGCGGATTTTCGATCGCCGTTCGGTGGTACGGCGATGCGCGAGACGCACCGGCCGGCCCGTCCGAAGATGCCTGGTCAGCTCCTTGGTCAGGCCACCTTTGCTCTGAACGTAGAGGGTCTGATAGATCGTTTCGTGCGACACATGCATCTCCGGCGAGTGAGGAAATTCCTTCCTCAGTGTCGCCGAGATCTGCTCGGGCGAGTAGTCCAACTCGAGCAGCGCCTGCACCCGATCGCGCAGCAACGGCGTGAG